>NZ_BOPA01000015.1 GCF_016863515.1 Micromonospora gifhornensis | reverse complement strand
GGTGGGGGGGGTGGGGGGTGGGGGGGTGGGGGGGTGGGGGGGTGGGGGCGGGGTGTGGCAGTGCAGGTGGTTTGGCTCGGCGTGCCGTACGGCTGCACTGCCACGTGTTCATCGTCGCTCAGCGAACACGCGGCTGCCGGGTGACCTTGCGCGTGGTCGGTCAGCCCTTGACGCAGACCACCTGCTTGAGGTGGGCCACCACCTCGACCAGGTCCTCCTGCTGGGACATCACCTCGGTGATGTCCTTGTACGCGCCGGGAATCTCGTCGACCACCCCGGCGTCCTTGCGGCACTCCACCCCGGAGGTCTGCGCGGCCAGGTCGTCGGTGGTGTAGGTCCGCTTGGCCTGGGCGCGCGACATCCGCCGCCCTGCCCCGTGCGACGCCGAGCAGTACGCCGCCTCGTTGCCCCTGCCCCGCACGATGTACGACCCGGTGCCCATCGATCCGGGGATGATGCCCAGGTCACCGGCACCGGCCCGGATCGCGCCCTTGCGGGTGACAAGCACGTCCACCCCGTCGTAACGCTCCTCGGCCACGTAGTTGTGGTGGCAGCTGATCGGCTCGTCGTAGCTGACCTGCCCGAACCGGTCCCGGACCAGGTTCATCAGCACGGCGAGCATGACCGCCCGGTTGCGGCGCGCGTACTCCTGCGCCCACCACAGGTCCCGCCGGTAGGCGTCCATCTCCGGCGTGCCGGACAGGAACACCGCCAGGTCCCGGTCGGGCAGGTCGGCGTTGTGCGGCAGCCGCCGGGCCACCGCCATGTGCCGCTCGGCCAACTCCTTGCCGATGTTGCGCGACCCGGAGTGCAGCATCAGCCAGACTCGGCCGTCGTCGGCACCGCCGGACTCCAGGCAGACCTCGATGAAGTGGTTGCCGCCACCGAGGGTGCCCAACTGCCGGCGGGCCCGCGTCTCCAACTGCGCGACCCGACGGTCCAGGTCGGCGAAGCGCTGCCAGAAGTCGATCCAGCCGCGCTGCTCCAGACCCCGGACCCGACGCGGATCGACCGGATCGTCGCGCTGGGCGAAGCCGACCGGGATGGCGTCCTCGATGGCGCGGCGCAGCCCGGCGAGGTCGTCGGGCAGGTCGGCGGCGGTCAGCGAGGTGCGTACCGCCGACATGCCGCAGCCGATGTCCACGCCGACGGCGGCCGGCGACACGGCCTGCCGCATCGCGATCACCGACCCGACCGTGGCCCCCTTGCCGAAGTGCACGTCCGGCATGACGGCAACCCCCTGCACCCACGGCAACACCCCGATGTTGCGCAGCTGCCGCGCCGCCTGCTCCTCGATCCCATAAGGATCCGTCCACACCCGCACCGGCGCCCGCGTCCCCGCCAACACCTCGTACCCCACGACGCCTCCCCTCAAATCACCGCCGATCTTGCACCTTTGGTCGCCGATACGTCACTTCTGCGGCTTGTGCCCCGACAGAAAGTGCAAGATCGGCGCGCGTGGTGAGCGCGGGTGAGGTGAGCGGCGGGCTGGGAGAGAGGGTATGAGGGGGTGGGGAGGGCGGCAATGGATATTGGGGCGTCAGGGGGTTGGGGTTGGGGTGGTGGTGGCGGCGGAGAGGCGGTCTAGGTGGGGGGCCAGTTCGTCGGTGAGGAGCAGGTCGGTGCGGATGTCGTCGTGCGGGTAGGCGGCGCGGCCGACCATGTGGGCGGCCACCGGGGCGGTGGCCAGCTGGAAGACCCCGATCAGCACCAGGGTGGTGATGTCCACGCCGGTGCGCAGCCGCAGGCCGCAGCCGAGCAACACCAGCAGCAGCCCGAGGACCTGCGGCTTGGCCGCGGCGTGCATGCGGGCGAGCAGGTCGGGAAAGCGCACCAGGGCCATGCCGGCGGCGAGGCTCAGCAGGGCACCGCTGATCAGGCAGACGGCGGCGACGATGTCGAGTACGGCGTCCAGGCTCATTTGTCGTTTCTCCGGGCGGCGAAGCGGGCGACGCTGACCGAGCCGACGAATCCGAGGACCGCGAGCACCACGAGCACCGGAAGCGCGGTGGCGTCCTTGCTGTAGGCGGCCTCGGTGGCGATGGCCGCGACGATGATGGCCAGCAGCACGTCGGTGGCGACCGCACGGTCCAGGATCGACGGACCACGGATGATGCGGGTGAGGGTGAGTGCGCCGGCCACGGCGAGCAGCGCGGTGACGGTCACGGCGACGATGGTCATGCCGCTGCCCCTTCCAGGTCTAGCGGTGGCGGTGGACGTTCACGGACGCGACGTTGTTCCTCCGGCGAGCCGATGGCGGCGACGATGCGCTCCTCCAACTCCAGCACCCCGCGCCGGAACTTCTCCACCTCGTCGAGGCTGTCGACGTTGATGACGTGGATGAACAGGGTGCCGGTGGTGCGGTCGGCCTCCAGGATCAGGCTGCCCGGCACCAGCGACAGCGCCTCCGCCGCGAGGGTGAGGTTGAGGTCGGTGTTCACCCGCAGGCGCACCGCGATGATGGCGCTGTGCGGCACGTGCCCCGGACGCAGCGCCATCCAGGCGATCTGGATGGAGGCGACGACGAGGTCGCTCAGGAAGCGCAGCAGGAACCGGGCCGTACCCAGGGGGTGGATCCGTCCCGCGAAGGTCACCGGCGGCAACGGGAAGACCGCCAGCAGGACGGCGGCCACCACCAGCCCACTTATCAGGTTGGCCCACGACAGCGTGCCCCAGAGCAACATCCAGACGACCACCAGGAAGATCACCGCAGTGATCCGGTTACGACGTCGGGCAGCCGGGGTCAGTGTGGCGTTGCTCGGCGGCTCGGTCGGCTCCGCCGGGGTCATCGGGTCAGGCCTCACGGCGCACCTCCCGGGAAGACGGCGTCGACGTACGGTGTGCGTTGCAGCAGGTCGTTGGCGGCATCGCTGCTCAGGTCGAACAACGGGCCGGCCACCAGCGTCAGCACCAGGCCGAAGACCACCAGGGCCACCGTCGGCGCGATCATCAGCCCGGGGAGCACGGCGCCGGTCTGCGCGGTGGCGAGGGACTGCTGCGGTTGCACCGCCCCCTCGGTGCGGGCCGCCTGCTCGGCGTCGTCGGCCGCCGGCATCTCCGGGTGCGGCGCCCGCCAGAAGGCCAGGTTCCACACCCGGGCCACCGCGTACAGGGTGAGCAGGCTGGTGACCAGGCCGCCGGCGACCAGGATCCAGGCCAGCGCACCACCGTCGTCTATGCCGGCCTGGACCAGGCCGAGCTTGCCGAGGAAGCCGGAGAACGGTGGGATGCCGGCGAGATTCAACGCCGGGACGAAGAACAGCACGGCGAGGATCGGCGACAGCCGTGCCAGGCCGCCGAGGCGGTCCATGGCGGTGGTGCCACCTCTTCGTTCGACAAGTCCGGCGGCGAGGAACAGGGTGGTCTGGATGGTGATGTGGTGCACCACGTAGAAGATCGCCGCGGACAGTCCGAGTGACGAGGTGAGCCCGACACCGAAGAGCATGTAACCGATGTGGCTGATCAGTGTGAAGGACAACAATCGCTTGATGTCGGACTGGGCGACCGCGCCGAGGATGCCGACCACCATGGTCAGCACCGCCGTCACCAGCATCAGGGTCGCGACCCGGCCGCCGGGGAACAGTAGCGTCTCGGTACGGATGATCGCGTACACGCCGACTTTGGTCAGCAGGCCGGCGAAGACCGCGGTGACCGGCGCGGGTGCGGTGGGATAGCTGTCCGGCAACCAGGCCGACAGCGGGAACACCGCGGCCTTGATGCCGAAGGCGAGCAGCAGCATGCCCTGCAACAGCAGCCGGATGTCGTCGGGCAGGGCGTCGAGCCGGTCGGCGAGCTGGGCCAGGTTGAGCGTGCCGGTCGAGGCGTACACCAGACCGATGGCGACCAGGAAGATCACCGACGAGAGCAGGCTGACCACGACGTAGGTGGTGCCCGCCCGGATCCGGGTCTCGGTGCTGCCCAGGGTGAGCAGCACGTAGCTGGCCACCAGCAGGATCTCGAAGCCGACGTAGAGGTTGAACAGGTCGCCGGAGAGGAAGGCGTTGCACACGCCGGCGGTCAACACCAGGTAGGTGGGGTGGTAGACCGACAGCGGCGTCTCCTCGTCGCCGTCGGCCATACCCTGCCCGATGGAGTACACCAGCACGCACAGGGTCACCGCGGCGGAGACCACGAGCATCAACGCGGCGAGCTGGTCGGCCACCAGCACGATGCCCAGCGGGGCGACCCAACCGCCGACCTCCACCACCAGCGGCCCGTGCAGGCTGGACTGGATCAGCAGCATCGCGGCCACCGCGACGGTGGCGGTGAGGACGGTGAGGCTCACCCATCGCTGGGCCCGGGGACGCCCGAGCAGCAGCAGGGTCAGGGCCGCGCCGAGCAGTGGCATCACCACCGGCAGCGGTACGAGGAACGTCATCCGGCCCGCCCTCCCTTCGCCGTGGTGGACAGCTGCCGCTCGTCCGTCGTCGGTGATTCCTCGTCGTCGTCGCCGTCGACGTCGTCGTCGGGTACCTCGTCGCGGTCCGCGAGGTCCATGATCCGGCGGTCCTCGACGTCGTCCTGCACCTCGTCGTGCCCGTTGAGGTGCCAACTGCGGTACGCCAGGGCGAGCAGGAAGGCGGTCATGCCCAGGGTGATCACGATGGCGGTGAGGATCATCGCCTGCGGCAGTGGATCACTCATCTCCTCCTGCGGGGCGCTGCCGACGATCGGCGGGGCACCGGCCCGCCCACCGGTGAGCAGCAGCAGGTTCGCGCCGTTGCCGAGCAGGATGACGCCCATCAGCACCCGGGTGAGGCTGCGTTCCAGCAGCAGCGTCACGCCGGCGGCGACGAGCACGCCGACCACGATGACGTAGGTGAGGTTGGGGCTCACACCAGCTCCTTTTCCCGTACCTCGTCGCCCTCGGTCTCGTGTTGGCGGTCCATCTCGGCGCCGAGGCTGCGCAGGATGTCCAGCACCAGGCCGACGACGATCAGGTAGACACCGACGTCGAAGAAGGCCGACGTGACGAAGTGGATGTGACCCAGCACCGGTAGGTGGAAGTCGAGCAGGGCGCTCTGCAGGAACTCCCCGCCGAGCAGCATGGCAGCCACGCCGGTGCCGACGGCCACGAACAGCCCGGCACCGAGCACCACGCCGGCGTCGACGGGTGCGGCGCCGTTGAGCTCGGTACGACCACCGGCCAGGTACCGCACGGCCAGGGCCAGACCGGCGACCAGGCCGGCGGCGAAGCCACCACCTGGCGCGTTGTGGCCGCTGAACAGCAGGTAGATGGAGAACAGCACGATGGCGTGGAACAGCAGCCGGGTGATCACCTGAAGGATCACCGACTGCGACCGGGCGGTGGCGCCGGTGGTCAACCAGCGGGGCCGGTTGTACTCGGTCGGGCCGTCGCCGGGGATGTCGCCGCGGCGGCCGAGGTCGCGGGCATGGCGGAAGATCAGGCTGGCCACGCCGGTCGCGGCCACCACCAGCACCGCGATCTCACCCATGGTGTCCCAGGCCCGGATGTCGACAAGGGTCACGTTCACCACGTTCTTGCCGCCGCCGTAGGAGACCGCCCCGTCGGGGAAGTCGACGGAGATCGGGACGGCCTGGCGGGCACCGGCCGCCACGTAGGCCATGCCGGCGGTGACGGCGCCGACGGCCACCCCGATCGCGACCCGGCCACGCCGGCTGGAACGGATCGGGCGTTCGGAGAACTTCGCCGGCAACCGGCGCAGCACCAGCACGAACATCACGATCGTGACGGTCTCCACCAGGAACTGGGTCAACGCCAGATCGGGTGCGCCGTGCAGGACGAACATCAGCGCGATGCCGTAGCCGGCCACACCGACCAGGATCATCGCGGTGAGCCGACGCAGGGCGCGGGCGGCCATCACGGCGGCGATCACCACCATGGCGGCGGCGACTCCCTGCAACGGGGTGTCCCACAGATGGAAGCGCTGTGGCCAGGGGCTGCCGGCCAGCAGCGCACCACCCGGCAACACGACCATCACCACCAGGATGACGCCGAGGTAGAACGGCAGCGAACCACGCTGGGTCCGACCGGTCAGTTCGACCGCGAGCCGGTCGATGGCGTTGATGCACTTCTTGTACGCCACGGCACCGTCGAACGGCAGCCGCATGGTGGCGCGGACCCGCTCCCGGCGCATCAGGTCGAACAGGCCGGCACCGCCCGCCACGGCCAGCACGGACAGGCCGAGCGCCGGGGTGAGGCCGTGCCACAACGCCAGGTGGTAGCCGGGTTCGGCGGAGCGGTACAGGTCGGCGTACGGGGCCAGCAGGCGATCCACCGCCGGGGCGAGCACGCCGACGGCGACACCGGCGACGGCCAGCACGGCGGCCGGGGTGAGGATCGCCCAGGACACCGGCCGGACCGTGGTGGGCTCGACGCCGGGCTTGTCGGCGAAGGCACCCCACAGGTAGCGCAGGGTGTACGCCACGGTCAGCACCGAGCCGAAGATCACACCGGCGAGTACCGCCAGGTCGGCGGTGCCACCGTGCAGCAGCGCCTCGACCGCGGCCTCTTTGGCGACGAAACCGGCCATCGGTGGCAGACCGGCCATCGAGGCCGCGGCGAGCCCCGCCACCACGGCCAGGGCGGGGGCGCGACGCCCGACGCCGCTGAGTTCCCGCAGGTCACGGGTGCCGGTGGCGTGGTCGATGATGCCGACGGTGAGGAACAGGGTGGCTTTGAACAGGGCGTGGGCCAGCACCATCGCCACGCCGGCCAGGGCGGCGTCCCGGGTGCCGGCACCGAGGACGACCATGAGCAGACCGAGTTGGCTGACCGTGCCGTACGCCAGCAGCAGCTTGAGGTCGACCTGGCGCAACGCCGACCAGCCGCCGAGGAACATCGTGATCAGGCCGCCGACGAGCAGCACGGGCCGCCACGGGGTGACCTCCGCGACGGCGGGGCCCATCAGGGCGACCAGGAAGACGCCCGCTTTGACCATGGCCGCCGCGTGCAGGTACGCGCTGACGGGTGTCGGCGCGGCCATGGCGCCCGGCAACCAGAAGCTGAACGGGAAGATCGCCGACTTGCTCAACGCGCCCAGCAGGATCAGCACCAGGGCGACCGCCAGGTAGCCGCCGCCGGGCAGGTTCTCGGCGACGACGGACCAGCGGTAGCTGCCGGCGTGCTGACCGAGCATGACGAACCCGGCGAGCATCGCCAGACCGCCCAGCGTGGTCACCAGCAACGCCTGCATGGCGGCGCGCCGGCTGGCCCGCTTCGCCGGGTCGTAGCCGATCAGCAGGTAGGAGAAGACGGTGGTCAGCTCCCAGAACACGTACAGCAGCAGCAGGTCGTCGGAGACCACCAGGCCGAGCATCGCACCGGCGAAGGCCACGAACACCGCGACGAAGCGGCCCAGGCCGGGGTCGTCGGAGCGGAAGTAGCGTGCGCTGTAGGCCAGCACCAGGGCACCCACGCCACCGACCAGCACCACCATCAGCCAGGACAGCGTGCCCATTCGCAACGCGAGTTCCAGATCGAGTTGCGGCACCCAGGTCAGCGTCTCGACCACGGGCTCACCGGAGCGGACCTTACCGGTGTGTGTCAGCGCCCACGCCAGCGTCGCTCCAGGGACCAACGCGACCACGTAGAGGGCGTGCCGTCCCCAGAGTCGCACCAGCGCCGGGGCGATCACGGCTGTCAGCGCATGGACCGCCACCAGAACCAGCACACACCCTCCTCGGGAGATCATCAGTCGGTGCAACGACCTTATCCGGTAAGGACCGCCGTCTGCATCTGCCGTGAATTGGATCAAAGGTGTGTCCGGTGACAGAGCACTCAGAACGACGGCGGAGTTCACCGCCGCTTCACCGTTGGCAGTACGGCCCAAACCCGCTGACGGTCAGCGGGCCCGTTCGATCACGAACGTCCGTTCAGTCCTTCGGCAGCCGGCGTCCCCTTCCGTCGTCGCGGTCGATCCGCAACTCGCGCTCCAACTCGACGATGAGGGTACGCAGATCGTCGAGGCGTTGACTGATCGCGATGCGGTCCACCTCGTCGGGGACCCCGTCGCCGTCGGAGTCGTAGCCCGGAGCGAGCCCTTCGGTCATCTCCAACCGGCGGGCCTCCTCCATGGAGTTGACGAAGACGGCGATCAGGATGTTCAACAGCAGGTTGACCGTGATGACCACGAAGCTGGCGTAGTAGAGCACGGTCCACGGCGACACCTCCATGCCCTGCTCGATGAGGTCCGGCAGGGTCTCCAGGGACAGCAGCACGAACAGGGTCAACAGGGACCGTCCGATGTCCCCGTACTCCTCGGGGTAGACCTTGCCGAAGATCAGCCAGCCGGCCATGCCGTAGACGTAGAGGGTCACCACGGCCAGGGCGAAGAAGCCGCCGATACCGGGCAGACTGCGCCACAGCGCCGCGACGATCGTGCGCAGGCCGGGCGAGAACCGCACCAGACGCACCATGCGCAGCACCCGTACGACGCGCAACAGCGCCGAGTCGCCGTGCAGGACCGGCACGAATATCGCCACGATCACCAGGAAGTCGAAGACGTTCCAGCCCTGCCGGAAGAAGTCCTGCGGTCGGCGTCCGTAGGCCAGCAGCCGGATGGCGATCTCGATGACAAATATCACCCGGAAGACCCACTCGACGGCGTGCAGGGCGGTGCCCGCCGCACCCAGGTCGGGGTAGGTCTCCAGGCCGAGGACCACGCCGTTGGCCAGGATCACCGCGACGATGGCAAGCTCGAACGGACGGGAGGCGGAGATCCGGGCACACGCCTCGGCCAGCCTGGACCGCGACGAGTCGACCGGCCCTCGTCGCTGGGCCGGCACCTGCGCGTCCCTCACCGGGCGCTTGACCTCGGCTTGCGCGCTGGGGCCGGCTGCGCCAGCCACCGTGCGTCACTCAGGTATCGACGTACGGCAGTCATGGCCGACAGCCTACGGGGCGACGCCCGCCGACATCACCCGCCCAGCCGCCGGATCATGTTCATCACGGTTTCCACCTGGGCGCCGCCCTTGATGGGGTAGTTCGTCGCCCCGAGGTAGCCCCACCAGTCCCAGCAACCGTTCGGGTTGGCGGCTGCGGTGACGGCCTGCGGGTAGAGCACGATCATCGCGTTCGTGTCGGCGTACTGGTTGAGGTTTGCCCGGTCCACGAAGGCGGTGCCGACCCGGCTGTGGCCCTGGAGGCAGCCGTGCAGGGCGACGAGCAGGCGGCAGCTGGTGCCGGCCGCGCAGGACGCCGGGACGTAGGCGAACCCGTTGGCGTCCATGCTCGCGGCGCCGGCCCGGCCGCCGGGGGCGAAGGTGTGCTGGCTGAACCGCACCAGCGTGCCGCCGAGCGGGCCGGTGTTCGGCGGCTGCACCGAGCCGAACAGCTTGCGCAGGAAGGCGTTCTGCGGGTCGGTGCCGCAGTCGTTGAGGTACGGCGCCGCCGTGGCGGTGCAGCCGACCGTCCCGTACGGAGTGACCCAGCCGTGCCCGGCGGGCGAGGTGTTGTCGTACTGCACGTTGGCGCCGAAGTGCTGCTGGTAGCGGACCAGGTCGTCGCTGACCGACCGCTTGACTGTGGTGTCGGATCGACCGTGGAAGACGTAGACCGGTTCGCCGGACAACCCGCTCACCGGGTCGATCCAGCCGTAGCCGGCCCAGGTCCGGGTGTAGGTCTGCAGGGCGCTCAGGTACGTCGGGTAGAGGTTGTCGCCGCAGCCGTAGAGCGCCTGGGCGACGTTGTTCTGGGCGCAGTAGTACGGGCCGGCCGCGAACAGCGCCGCTCCCCTGATCCGCTGCGAGTAGGCCACCTGAAGTTGCGTCGCCAGATACGCCCCGGAGGAGACGCCGGCGACGTACACGCCGGAGACGCGGTACGTCGACAGGTTCGCCGAGACGGGGGTCCTGGTGTGCACAGTGGGCGCGGCGGACGCGGGCACGGCGGGGGCGATCAGCAGCGCCGCGACGGCTGCGGCGAACAGTCGTAGGGCAGGTTTCAGCATGACGCTCTCCCTGGGACGAGGTGAGCGCCGGCGGTGATGTCGGCGTACGACGACGCTAGCGTGATCCAGGTCACCGGCGACATGAGCGCGGCACACACCCGGCGGGGTCGCACTGTGGTGTCGGTCGATGCCTCGGCCCCGGAATCGTTAGATTGGACCGTTATGGCGCTGATCCGCTGTGACTTCTTCGCCGAGACGCTCGGCCTCAGCACGTCGATGACCGTGATCCTGCCGCAGCAGACCACGTCGCAGATCGGGCTGACCGGCGCGGAGGCCCCCGGCGACCCGCCGGTGCTGTACCTGTTGCACGGGCTCAGCGACGACGACACCATCTGGCTGCGCCGTACCGCCATCGAACGGTACGTCGCACCGCTCGGTCTGGCGGTGGTGATGCCGCAGGTCGGGCGGAGCTTCTACGCCGACGAGGAGCACGGCAACCGGTACTGGACGTTCCTGCGTGAGGAACTGCCGCAGCTGTGCCACGGCTTCTTCCGCCTCTCCGCCCGGCGGGAGGACACCTTCGTGGCCGGGCTCTCGATGGGTGGCTACGGCGCGGTGAAGTGGGCGCTGCGCGAACCGGACCGGTTCGCCGCAGTGGCGAGCCTCTCCGGCGCGCTCGACCTCGCCTTCCGCGCCGAGCACCCGACCCGTCCGATCGACCCTCGGGTGTGGCACACCGCCTTCGGTGACCGTCCGGTACGTGGCACCGACGACGACCTCCTCACCCTGCTGGACTCGGCCGGTGCCACACCCCCGCTCTACGTCGCCTGCGGCACCGAGGATTTCCTGTACGAGGACAACGTGCGGTTCGCCGAGCGGGCCCGGTCCGCGGGACTGCCGCTGACCGTGGACTTCTCCCCCGGCGAGCACGACTGGGCGTACTGGGATGCGAAGATCGCCGACGTGCTCGCCTGGCTGCCCCTGGCCGACCGGGGCGGTCAGCCGACCGAGGAACGGGCGACCGGCAGGTCGAAGTAGGTGTCCGGCCACGGTTCGTCGCGGTAGCGGAAGTGCCACCATTCCCGGTCGTAGCCGACGAACCCGCCGTCGGTCATCAACCTGTGCAGCAGCCGCCGGTTCTCCCGGGCGGTCGGGCCGACCCGGGTGGTGTCGGTGTGCGCGAGCGGGTCGAAGCAGTCGAAGCCGGTGCCCATGTCGACGCTGTTGTCGCCGAAGCGCTGCGGCTGGGCGGCGGTGCAGGCGACCAGGGGTTGGCCGGGCACGTATCCGGCCTGTTGGCGGGCGGGCAGGTCGACCAGGGTGAGGTCGACGGTGCTGCCCCGGCTGTGCGCGGTGGGTGCGCCGAGGTAGCCCTGGTCGAACAGGTCCGACTTGGCCACCCGGGGATAGAACTCGGCCTTCATCTGCTCCTCGTCGGTGTGGCGGGCCCAGGCGACGAACTCGTCGGCGGCCGACTGCGGGCGGTAGCAGTCGTACACCTTGAGGGTGTGACCGGTGGCCAGGGCCGTCTCCTGCACCCGACGCAGCGCCTCGGCGGCCTGCGCGGTGAGCAGGCAGAGCGGCTCGGTGTAGCCGGTGACGGGTCGACCGACGAAGTTGTGCGGGCCGAAGTACCGGATGTCGGTCAGGATGCGCGGATCCACGTCGGAGAGGACGACGAAGCCCGGCAGGGTCGGTGCCGACGACGAGGTCTCGGAGGGCGACGGGGTCGCGGACGGTGGCGGGGTCGGCTCGGGTCGACCGCAGCCGGTCACCGTGATCATGCCCGCCGTCAGCCCCACCAGCACCTTCGACATGCGTACCAACGACAAGCGCGCCATCTGCGGGGTCAGCCGCGCGAGGTCGGGGCGCGGCCCGCGGTACGCAGCCGGCGACGGCGGCCGATCAGCGCGCCCACTCCGACGGCCAGGCCTACCGCGAGGAGCACGTACGAGGCCGACCGGATCGGATGGGCCAACGGGTGCCGGCCGGTCGCCTCACCGCCGGAGGCCCCACCGGGTAGCGCCTGGGGTGGCATCGTGCTCGGCGGCGCGGAGGCGGTGGTGGCGCCGGGGCGTACCAGCACACCGACCGAGGCGTCGCGGGGCAGGGCGAAGCCCCAGTCGAGCAGCGCCGCGCCCTGTTGCCAGCCGCGCTTGTCGATCACGTCGGCACCAAGCAGGGTGACCACGAGCCGACGTCCGTTGCGTTCGGCGGCTCCGACGTAGGTGTGCCGGGCCAGGTCGGTGTAGCCGGTCTTGCCGCCCAGCGCACCGGGGTAGCGGTAGAGCAGCTGGTTGTCGTTGTCGATGGTGAAGCCCTTGGTGCGCTGCTTCGGCTGGGCGGGGATGTCCGCCTCCCGGGTCGCCACGTACCGCCGGAAGTGCTCGTCGTCGAAGCAGGCCCGGGCGATCAGGGCCAGGTCGTACGCGCTGGTGAACTGTCCCGGGCCGTCCAACCCGGACGGTGTGGCCGCATGGGTCTGGTACGCCCCGAGCAGCTGGGCCTGCTCGTTCATCGCGCGCAGCCCGCCGGCCATCCCGTCGGCACCGCCGCCGAGGCGGGCCAGCGCGTTCGCCACCTCGTTGCCGGAGCGCAGCAGCAGTCCCAACCAGAGCGTCTCGACCCGGTACCGGCCGCCGGCCACCAGTCCCACCGCCGAACTGCCCGGCTCGATGTCGAGGTCACCCGCGGTGATGGTGACGACCTCGGTGGGGTCCAGCCGGGGCAGCATGGTCGCGGCCAGCAGCAACTTCTGCACGCTGGCCGGGGTGGCGTACTCGTGCGGCCCGCAACCGCCCAGCACCTCCCCGGTGTCCAGATCGGCCACCACCCAGGAGGTCGCGGCCACCTTCGGTGGCGTCGGCACCTTGGGCGGCACGACCAGTCCGGCCGTGGCCAGCCGGGCGCCGCCGACCGCCCGCGCGACCGGGTCCGCAGGCGGGGTCGCCGACGGGGTCGGGCCGGGCGCGGGTGGTGCCGGGCGGGGGCACGGCACGGGAGCCGCCGCGCCGGCATCGGTGGCGGGCACCAGCGGTGATGTCAGAAGCGCCGCGATCACCGCCACGGCCAGGCCGGAGACTCTCACAGCCACCGACACTATCGGGTGAATTCCGGCCAGTCCGGCGAATCGACCAACGCGGACGTCCTCCCGTACCGTCGACCGAGCACCCGCCGGCCGCGAGTTACCGGCGTCGGCGCTGCCCGCAACGGCCGCGCCGCGCGACGAGCACGGCCAGCGTGATCGCCACCGCGCCCACCGCCAGCGCCACGTACATGCCCGCGCCGGGGGTGTCACCGACCGTGGCCGAGGTGGTCACGTTCACCGGCGGTGCGGCGTCCAGCTGCGGCGTCGGTGACGGTGCGTCGTCCCACTCCCCCGGCTCGACCAAGCGGCCCACCGAGACGTCACGGGGCAGGCCGAAGCCCCAGTCGAGCAGCGCGGCCCCCTGTTCCCAGCTCCGCAGCGGCTGAGGTTCGGCACCGAGCAGCGTGACGACAAGGCGTCGTCCGTCGCGCTCGGCGGCACCGACGTAGGTGTGGCGGGCGTAGTCGGTGAAGCCGGTCTTGCCGCCGAGCGCGCCCGGATACCGGTAGATCAGCTGGTTGTTGTTCTGGATCTCGAAGCCCTTGGCGCCTAGTGCCTTCTGCGCCGGTATCCGGGTCCGTTCGGTGCGCACGTAGCTGCGGAAGGTGGGGTCGGCGAAGCAGGCCCGGGCGATCAGCGCAAGGTCGTACGCGCTGGTGAACTGCCCCGGAGCGTCCAGCCCGGACGGCGTGACCGCGTGGGTCTGGAGGGCGCCGAGCCGACGCGCCTGCTCGTTCATGGCCCGCACGCCCCCGGCCACCCCGTCGGGTCCGCCGCCGAGGCGGGCCAGCGCGTTGGCCGCCTCGTTGCCGGATTGCAGCAGCAGCCCCAGCCACAGCGTCTTCACCCGGTACCGGCCGTCGGGGAGCAGCCCGACGGCCGAGCTGCCCGGCGCGATGTCCAGGTCCTCCCGGGTCACCGTGACGACCTCGGCGGGATCCAGCCGGGGCAGCATGGTCGCGGCCAGCAGCAACTTCTGCACGCTGGCCGGGGTCGCGTACTCGTGCGGCCCGCAACCGCCCAGCACCTCCCCGGTGTCCAGATCGGCCACCACCCAGGAGGTCGCGGTCACCTTCGGTGGCGTCGGCGCCTGCGGCGGCACGACCAGCCCCGGGGTGGCCAGGGCGTCCCCACCGACGGCGCGGTGCTCCGGCACCGACGGCGGCGGGGTCGGGCGGGGCGACCGGAGCACCTTCGGCGCCTTCGCCTTCGGGCAGGGCGTCGCGACCGGAGCGGCACGCTGGGTGTTCACCGACGCACCAGCAGTGACCGGAACGACGCCTGTCGCGAGTACGGCGACAACGGTGGCCAGCGCCCGGAAATCCATGAACACGCACCCTAACGGCAAGATCCCGACCGTCGCATCCCCGCCCGCGCGCCCCCGACACCGCCGGTGCACGGCGAAGCGGTTGAACCGATCATTCGTGCACCCCGTATCCACGAGCGAACCAGACCCCATGCCCGGACCTGCGGCGGGAGCGCTCCCGCACCGGGTCCGGGCACACCCGGAAGGCGTGGCAGGCAGGCGCAGCCACCGCCGCGGCCGGTCCGGGCATCCATCGCGCAGCAGCCGGCCGTGTCCGACCCCGTCGACCCGTCCGGCCGGTCAATCATGAGGAGAGATGCATGGTCAGGCGTACGCTAGGACAGCGCAAGCACGCGGCCTGGAAGCTCGGCGGCGTCGGCGTGGTCGCGGTAGCGCTGCTCGGGGCCGGCCTCACGCTGGCCTCGGCCGATGACCGCGCCAGCACCGCGGCGCAGACGGCGAACTGCCCGACGGTACGGGACAAGCTCGGCAACGTGCCCGCCGCCGCCCTTGCCGGTGTCGAGCAGGAACTGGCCAACCTCGACAAGCAGATCGAGGAGGCCAACGCCCGCCTCGCCCAGCAGGCCGCCAACCCTCAGGGCGGCGCGAACTTCATAAACAACGCCATCCTCGGCCCGTTGGCCAGCAAGCGCGTCGCCGCCCTCGACCGCATCGGCATCAACATCAACCGAGTCGGGGGCCAACGCCCCGACCTGGCCAGCTTCGCCACCTGCGGCCTCAACCCCCCGGGCACCCGCAGCGCCCTCAACGGCAAGGCCGGCAACGCGGGCGGCAACAACAACGCCGGTGGCAACAACGCCGGTGGTGGTGTTGCGCAGAGGGTGAGTTGCCCGAGTGTCGCCGATCGGCTGCCGGCCGTACCGGCGCGGGCCGCCGCCGAGGTGCAACGCGAGCTGGCCAACCTGGACAAGCAGATCGCCGAGGCCGACGCCCGGCTGGCGCAGCTGGCGGTCCGGCCCGAGGGCGGCCCCAACTTCGTCCGCAACGCCGTGATCGGCCCGCTGGAGGACCGGCGCGTCGCCGCCATCAACCGGATCGCCACCGCGATCGGCCGGGTCGATGGCAACCGTCCGGGCAACCTGGTAAACCTGGCCCGTCCCTGCTCGGCTCGCTGACCCGCCGGCAGTGACCGGCCCGGGCCGGTCTCGCTGACCCGCCGCAGTGACCGGCCCGGGCCGGATGGACGGTTCTCCGCCCGTCCGGCCCTGGTCGCTTCGACGCCCCGGGTGCCGTCAGGGCAGCCGGCGTAGCCAGCGGCGCTGCCACGGGGTTTCCACCGCACCGGGGCGGTAGGCGGCCCGGACCCAGTCCACGGCCTGCTCGGCGGGAAGCCCGTCGAGGATCGCCAACGCCGCCAGGGCGGTGCCGGTACGCCCGGTGCCGCCCCGGCAGGCCACCTCCACCCGTTGGCCGGCGTACCCGCGGCGCAGCGCCTCCCGCAACGCGTCCAGGGCGTCGGCCCGGTCCGTCGGCACCCAGAAGTCCGGCCACCGCACCCGCCGATGTTCCCAGGCCGGTGTCGGTCCGGGCGCGAGCATCAGCCCGAAGTCGGCCGGCGAGGCGGGATCGGCGACCCGTCGTCCGCGTACCCGCACCCCGCCGGGCAGCTCGACCACCCCGACGGCGTCCTCCCAATCACCCATGACCGCATCCTGCACCACCAACCCACGGCCGACCGTCAACCGGGCGGCAGGCCGTGGCAGGAGAGCTGTGTCGGCACCCGACCCATCGGCCACGGTTCGGGTGGGTGGGATCAGTGCGGCCGGTTCTGCTGATCGGGGTGGTGGCCCTCGGCCCAGGCGCTGCGGTAGATGGTGCCGCGGCCGTACGGGTCGGGGGTGCCGGCCGGTTCGACGTCGGTCAGTCCGGCCCCGGTGTCGTTGGACCGCAGGCCGCCGGCGCGCCGGGACCGACGCAGCCGGGTCACCACGAACCAGACCAGAGCGAGTACGCAGGCGACGATGACCAGGTTCTGCAGGATGCCCGCGTACGACTCGACCAGGTGCCAGTTGTCCCCGAGCAGATAGCCGGCCAGCACGAATGTGGTGTTCCAGATCAGGCTGCCCAGCGTGGTGTACACCGCGAAGGTGAGCAGCGGCATCCGTTCCACGCCGGCCGGAATGGAGATCATGCTCCGGAAGATCGGGATCATCCGGCCGAAGAAGACGGCCTTCACCCCGTGCCGGAGGAACCATTCCTCGGTCCGGTCGATGTCGCTGAGCTTCACCAACGGCAGCTTGGCGGCGATCGCGCGGACCCGCTCCCGGCCCAGGGTGGCGCCGATCCAGTAGAGCGCCAGGGCGCCCAGCAGCGAACCGAGCGTGGTCCAGAAGATCGCGCCGACCACGCTCATCCGGCCCTGGGCCGCGACGAACCCCGCCAGCGGCAGGATCACCTCGCTGGGAATCGGCGGGAACAGGTTCTCCAACGCCACGGCGAGGCCCGCGCCCGGTCCACCGAGCCGCTCCACCAGGTCGGTGACGAAGCCGACCAGCCCGTCCTCGGGTGGCGCGGACTGACTGAGCACGTCGGCAGCGGAGACGGTACGCGGAAAGTGAATCACCCTTACCACCCTACGAACTACACCCCGATGGCGCTGCGTCGGTATCGACCGCTGGCGACGAGTGCTTCTAGGCTTGCCACGGTGGAGACTGCATTCGACCGGGTCCCGTTGCGGATCGCGGTGGCCCAGCCGACGTGCCGCGCGTACGACGTCGGCGCGAACGTGGCGGCGCACGCGGCGCTCGTCGCTGCGGCGGCGGCCCGGGTGGTGGTCTTTCCGGAGCTGTCCCTGACCGGCTACGAGTTGGACGCCGCACCTGTCGACCCGGCTGATTCCCGGCTGGCCCCGCTTGTCGACGCCTGCGCGGCGGCGGGATCGCTGGCCCTGGTCGGCGCACCGGTGGCCGGCGACCACATCGCCACCCTGGCGGTCGACGGGGCCGGTGTGCGGGTGGCCTACCGCAAGATGTGGCTCGGCGGGGACGAGCCGCGCCGCTTCACGCCCGGCCCGGAACCGGTCGTGCTCACCGTGGACGGTTGGCGGCTCGGGTTGGCGATCTGCAAGGACACCGGGGTGGCGGAACACGCGGCCCGCACCTGTGCTCTGGGCGTCGACGTCCACCTCGCCTCGGTGGTGGAGTCCGCGGCCGACGTGGCGGTGCCCGACGAGCGGGCCCTGCGGATCGCGACCACGCACCGCGTGCACGTCGCGGTGGCCAGCTTCGCCGGCCCGACCGGTGGCGGGTTCCACGAGACGGCGGGCCGCTCGGCGATCTGGGCACCGGACGGCTCGGTGCTGGCCCGCGCCGGCAGCGAGCCCGGCGGGTACGCCCAGGCGACGCTGACCTGAGGTCAGCCGTCCTTCGGCAGGGTGGCCTCGACCCGGTCGAGCAGCTCGTCCATGCGGGCGGCGAAGTCGGCGGGAACCCGCCCCTGCTCGGCCTCCTTCTCGATGCGCTCGCGCAGGTCCTCGATCCGCTTCTGCCGATCCTTGGCGCGGCCCGCGGCGAGCTTGGCGAGGTCCTTGCGCAGCCGATCGGCCACCTTGCCGTCGAGGCCGTCGGTCAGCTGCGCCTCGGTGAGCAGCGCGATGAACTCGGTGGCGAACTCCCGCAGGTTCACCGGGTCGGGCGGCGTCGGCGAAGGGCTGGGTCGCTTCGCGGCCGGCGTGGCCGATGTCGGCGGGGCGGCCGGGGTGCTGGCGGGTGCGGCCGCGGACCGCCCGTCGTCGCCGTCCGGGGCCAGCAGCACACCGAACCCCACGAGCAGCACCAGGACGGCGGCGACCAGCACACCGACCGGGGGACGACGCCTGCCGGGTCGGCCCTGGGCAGGTCGGAACGCCGCCGGGGGCAGCGACCCGGGCGGCCCCTCGGAACCGTACGGGCGGTGGGGCGAGCGGACGGTCCGGTGCACGTCGCCGGCCACGGCGGCGGACCAGTCGCCGGTGCGGTCGACAAGGGTCGGCGGATGCCCCGGGGCCGCTGCGGTGACGGTGGTGACCGGCGCGGCAGGCCCGGTCGGGGGCGTGACGATCGGCAGCACGGCGGTGGACGGACCGGCCGGGCCGGTGGCGGCGGCACGGAACCGGGCGGCGAGCTGGCCGGCGGTGGGACGCCGCACCGGGTCCGGGTCCAGGCAGGCCAGCACCAGGGCGGCGATGTCGGTGGGCAGCCCACTCACCCTCGGCGGCGGCACCGGCCGGCGCTCGGCGTGCACGATCAGGGCGTCCTCCCAGCCGCCCACGGGCAGCGGCACGTCGCCGGTGAGGGCGCGGTAGAGCAGCACGCCGAGCGCGTACACGTCGCTGGCCGGATTCGGCGCGGCCGCCTGCAACCGCTCGGGAGCGGTGTACGCGGGCGTACCCATCATGGGTTCGACGGCGGCCTGTCCGGTGCCGGCGGGCAGCGGCCCGGCGAGCGCGGCGATGCCGAAGTCCAGCACCTTGGCGCCGGTCTCGGTGAGCATGACGTTGCCGGGCTTGATGTCGCGGTGCACCACGCCGATCCGGTGGGCGGCGGCCAGCGCGGCGGCGACCTGGGCGGCCATCCGCAGCGCCGACGGCCAGGGCAGCGGCCCGTCCGCGAGCCGGTCGGCGAGGTTGCGCCCGTCGACGAGTTCCATCACCAGGTACGGCACGATCGCCCCGGCGAGGCCGGCCTCGCCGTAGTCGTACACCTGGGTGACGTTCGGATGGGTGAGCCGGGCCGCAGCGCGGGCCTCGCGGCGGATGGCGGCCCGCAGATCGGGGTCGGCCGCGAAGCCGGCGGCGAGCACCTTCACCGCGACGGACCGCCCGAGCACCTCGTCGTCGGCCCGCCACACCTCGGACATGCCACCGAGGCCGATGCGCTCACGCACCACGTAGCGGTCGTGCAGGCGCAGGTGTGGGGTGAACGGCGACATCAGCGCCCAGTCTGCCTGGTCGATCGGCCCGCGCACCACCCGACGGTGCAGGCGGTGCGCGACGTGCCTCGGTTCGTGGCGATGATGCTGCCCGTCGCTACCGGGTGCAGTGCGGCGTGGCGGTCCGCGGGGCGGGCTGAATCTGGTCGGCCAGTCGCCGCAGGGTCTCGGCGGCGAGGTGGCGGGCACCGCTCAGCCGCGGGGTACGCGGCGGCTCGGGACGGATGGGCGCGTCCGGCCGAGCGGAATTGACGTGTCGGGTGACCGCGTCGATGGCGAAGACGAAGCCGGTGGGCTGTTCCATGGTCAACTCCTCGGGGCGGGTCCGGCGCTGGTCCGGACGACGAGCGTGGTGGGCAGCAGGATCTGGTGTGCGTCGGTGTCCACGGGCGGGTCGAGCAGGAGTTCCGCCGCGCGACGCCCCTTCTGCACACCGGGTTGGCGGACGGTGGTCAGGCCGACGGGCGCCGCCTCGGCGATGTCGTCGAAGCCGGTGACCGCGAGGTGTCGGTCGGCCTCCCGCAACGTGTCGAGCGCGCCGAGGGCGAGCACGTCGGCGCAGGCCAGCACGGCGGTGATCGGCTCAGGGAGGGAGTCCGGCGCGCCCACGGCGGCGGCACCGGCGGGACGGCTGTTGTCGGTCGCCGACAGGATCGTCAGCTGCGACCAGTCGACTCCGACCGCCGCGAAGGCGTCGGCGAACCCGGCGAGCCGTTCCCGGGTGGTGGGGTGTGGCACGTCGGCGAGGTCGCCGACCCGGACCGGCCCGGGTGCGGCGTCGGGCAGCACGCGGTCGGCGAGCAGGGCGACCCGCCGGTGACCGAGCCCGGTCAGGTGCTCGGCCACCGAGCGGGCGGCGGCCCGCTCGTCGATGCCCACCCACCGGTCCTCGGCGCGCGGGCGGGCCGAGGTCGTGACGAAGGGCAGTCCGCGGCTCCGGATCGCGTCGACGATCTCCCCCTCCTCGTCGCCGCCGCAGTAGACGCAGAATCCGTCGACGGCGGCGTTCTCCACGGCCTTGCGGGCGCCGGCCGCGTCGGCGGGCAGCGGCACCAGCAGCAGGCTGCTGCCGTGCCGCTCGGCCGCCTGTGCCACACCGGTGAGGAACTGCGTGGCGAAGGGGTCGGTGAAGGCGTAGGACAGGCGGGAGGTGAACAGCACCCCGATCGCCCCGACGTAGCCGCGTCGCAGGGACCGGGCGGTCGGGTCCGGGCCGGGATAGCCCATCTCCCGCGCCGCGTCGAGGATGCGTCGGCGCAGCTCGGTGGAGAGCTGGTCCGGGCGGCTGTAGGCGTTGGAGACGGTGCTGCGGGAGACACCGACCGCCTCGGCCACCGCGCGCAGTGTGGGTTTCATCGACCCCTCCCCTCTCTGGATCGATTCAGACTAGATCGATCCAGAGATTAGTCGCACGACCGACGAGTGTCAATCGAATGACCGAAGGTGACGGTGCGGACGGTCAGTGGCGGATCAGGCGGCGTCGAACTCCGCGATCATGCGCTTCAGGATCTCCGGCGTACGCTCCGGCGGCTCGGCCTCGACGCAGAGTCGTTCCATGGCCACCGCGTAGAAGTCGAGGTCTTCCCGCTTGTCCAGGTAGAGCGCGCTCGTCAACTGTTCGATGTAGACGATGTCGGGCAGATCCTGGTCACCGAAGCGCAGGATCGTGAAGGCGCCACCAGCGGCGGCATGCCCACCGGCGGCGAACGGAATGACCTGCAACCGCACGTTCGGCGTACGGGTGGCCTCGAGCAACGCCTGCAACTGGCCACGCATCACCGCCGGCCCGCCGATCGGCCGGCGCAGCGCCGCCTCGTCGACCACCGCCCACAGGCGGGGCGGACGCGGTCGGCGCAACAACTCCTGACGGCGCATCCGCAGGTCAACCCGGCGCTCGATCTCGTCGAAGTCGGCCTGGCCGTGGCCGAGCAGCACCACGGCCCGGGCGTACTCGCGGGTCTGCAACAACCCCGGCACGAACTGGACCTCGTAGCTGCGGATCAGTACCGCCGCGGCCTCCAGACCGAGGTACGACTGGAACCACGACGGCAGGACGTCGCCGTACCGGTGCCACCACCCTGGATTGTTGGCGTCGCGAGCCAGCTTGAGCAGCGCGGCACGCTCCTGCTCGGCGGTGACGCCGTAGAGGGTGAGCAGGTCGGCGACGTCGCGTTCCTTGAAGCCGACGCGACCGAGCTCCATCCGACTGATCTTCGACTCGGACGAGCGGATCTCCCACCCGGCGCTCTCCCGGGTCACCCCGCGCGACTCCCGCAGCCGACGCAGCTGCGCACCCAGCAGCATTCGCAGCACGGTCGGGCCTGCCGCCGGGCCCTCCTCGGCGGAAACCATGGTCACCTGCCGTCCTCCGCATGCCATCGTCGGTCGCGCCGGTGGACCGGCCCGACCGACGTGTAAGCATGCCATGAACCTTCAGTGAGGTGAACATCCCCCGTGTGGGGCAAATCCCGCCGATGGGATGAGCGGATCAGTCGATCAGGTGGTCGAAGTCGCCGTCACGGGCGCCGAGCACGAACGCCGCGATCTCGTCCACTGTGTAGATCAGCGCCGGCCCCTCGGGGTGTCGTGAGTTGCGCATCGCGATGCCCGCTCCGCCGGGCAACTCCGCCAGCTCGACGCAGTTTCCACTGGGATTGCTGCGGCGGCTCTTCAGCCAGGCGAGGGGAGGCAACTGGTTGGCCGGTACACCGTTGGGCGGCTGCTGCATGGGGCGTCTGTTCTCTCCGATAGGCGCCGGCGCCGTGGGAGGAGCGGTAGCGGCACGAGGGTGTGGGTTTTCTCGTTCACATGCACGTGCATCTGCTATTGCATCTGCAATGGACAGCGAGCATGATAGCGCATGAGTATGGTGCCCATCCGCTCACAATCAGTTACACAAACCTGGTTGCCGCCAGGGGAAACGAGGCATCTGGCGACACTCGTCAGCCAGGGGATGGGCGCGCGTTGCGGCGAGGGGAGGACGGGGTGCCGGATCCGCTGACCGTCGCGTCCGGCGTCTGTGCGGTGGGAGCCCTGCTCTCCTCCTGGCAGCTGAGCCGCCGAGCCGTACGCGCCGAGGCCGAGATCGACCGCCTTCAGGCCGAGCTCACCGCCGAGCGACACGCCGCCAGCCATGACCCGTTGACCGGTCTGCCCAACCGGCGCGCCTTCTACCGGCTCGCCGCGGCGCTGCTCACCGACAACGCCGGCCGACCGCTCGTCGCCGTGGTGCTCGACCTGGACAACTTCAAGGAGATCAACGACCGGTACGGCCACGCCGCCGGAGACAAGGTCCTGATCAGTGTCGCCGAGCGGCTGGCCACCTTCGCCGGCGACAACCTGGTGGCTCGGCTCGGCGGTGACGAGTTCGCGGGGCTGCTGGCCAGCCCGACTGTCGACCACCGCTGGCTCGACCACGCCACCGGCCGGCTCTACGAGATGCTCGCCGCACCGATCCCGCTGGGCGCGGCCACCGTGCGGGTGACCGCCTCGGTCGGTCTGGCCCCGGTGCACGGCACCCAGCTCACCGAGGCGCTCGACCGCGCCGACGCGGCGATGTACGAAGCCAAGGCGATCGGATCGGCCCGCGCCCACCGGGCGTTGCGCGACGCCCCGCATCTCGCCGAGTGCTGACCGCGCTGTTCCGACGCCACCCCGGGTCCGCCGCAACGGCGGTGCGCCGGCTCAGATCCCCAGCCGCAACCCGGCGTGGCGGGCTCAGTGCCAGGTGTGAGCCGGCGTGACCGGCTCAGTGTCAGATGTGAGCCGGTAGAGCGCGACTCAGTGCCAGCCGTAGCCGGCGCGGAGGGCTGCGCTGACCCGGTCGAAGCGGGGACGGTCCAGCACCGCGCCTTCGCGCCGGATGCCGTCCTCCCGCATGGTGAGCACCCGGTCGAGCCGCACCCAGCTGGGTCGCTTGTCCCGGTCCCACTCCCCCGGCCCGAGGGCCAGCCAGTGCCGTTCGCCGTCGCGATCCCGGCTGGAGAGCATCAGTCCGAACAGCGTCCGGCTGTGTCGACCCACCACCAGCACCGGCCGGTCCTTACCCTGGCGGGGGTCGTCCTCGTAGGACACCCAGGTCCAGACGATTTCCCCCGGGTCGGCGTGGCCGTCGGGCTCCGGAGCGTACGACAGTTGCCGACGTTGCAGCGCACTTACCTGGCGGGGCCGCGCGACCTTGGCCGGGGTCGGCCTGGGACGCCGCGGGGCCGGAATCACCGCGCTGACGCGGGCCGCCATACTCCTCAACAGACCTGCCACGGCGGCAGCCTATCGGCTGGCGCCGACCGCCCCTACGCCAGGGAGGCGTCTGTTCGACAGCCGAACGGCCAGGACGGGTCAGCTCGACAGCCGAAGGGCAGGATCGGCGCAGACCCGCAGCTCACCAGCGACCGAGGCCGCTCAGGGCCAGGTCTCGTCCGGCCCACTGATCGGGTCGATGCTGCCGTCGGCGGCCGTGGGTAGCCCGGCCACCAGGGCCCGGAACTCGTTGACGGTGACGGCCTCGCGCAACGTCGCGAAGACCGCCGCCGCGCCGAGGCCCGCGGTCTGCTCGTCGACTCCGGCCCGCTCGCCGACCCGGCGCAGGAAGTCCCCCGGCCCGCTGGTGAACGGGTCACCGGCGGTGTCGCTCAGCTCGTCCGGCAGGTATCCGGTGGGATCGGTGGTCGGTTCACCGGTCATCCGTTCCGCCAGGGTCCGCAACACCGCCCGCGCCACACCGGCGGACTGGTCCGGTGACAGCCCGGACCGACGCGACACCGCGTCGACGAATAGGGGAAACCGCACGGCACCCTCCCGTCGTCAAGCCCGCGCTGGTTACCCCCGCCCCGGCCGGATAAACGGTGGCCGTCGTTCACCTCGCCCCGGAGCTCTCCTCGTCGGTCAGGGACAGTCGGGCCTCGCACCAGTCGGCGGCACGATCCTGGTCCACGCTGTAGCACAGCTCCCGGGGCGCCTCCGGGCGACCGGGTGACCTGTCGAACGGAAGCCCCCGGCCCGCGTAGTCGTGGTGGGCCTTCAACAGCCGGGTCAGCCCCGCCATCGCACCGATGATCTTCTGCCGGGGCCGGCCGGTGCGCTGGCTCAACTCCTCGACAGTGAACCCCCGTCCCGGCTCGGCCGACAGCGCGTCGAGCAGCGCCGCGACCGTACGGTGGGTGGCGCTGGCGCCCCGGCTGAGCCGCCGCAGTTCGTCGACAGTCCAGCCCTGCGTCGGCGCGTCGGGCCGGGGTGTGGACCGGCGTCGCGGCAGCGGGGCGGTCCGCCGCCGGGCGTCGAGGTCGGCCAGCAGACGGGCGACGTGCGGCAGGTGTGCCACCGGCACCGCCACCAGGACCATGCCCGGCGGGGCGGACGGCGTCGGCGGCCCGGGCGGTTCCCGGTTCGCCTCGGTCACGACGCCGACGGCGTGGTCGTGGTGGGCACGAAGCGGTAACCGAGGCCGCGTACGGTCACGATCATCGGCGCCTGGTCGCCGTCGAGGGCGAGCCGCCGACGGAGCCGCTTGACGTGCACGGTCAGGGTGTTGGAGGTGTCGTCGGAGATCCCACCCCACCCGGCGGCGAGCAACTGCTCGCGGGTGACAGTCCGCTCGGCATTGCTCATGAAGAAGTACAGCAGGCGGAACTCCTTCATCGGCAGGGCCACCAGCCGACCGTGCTGGCTCACCTCGAACGTCGCCGGATCCACCCGCAGCCCGCCCAGCTCGATCGGCGGGTCGAGGGCACCGGAGGTCTCCGGGCGGATCGCCCGCAGGATCGGCAGCACCTCGGTCGCCCGGTAGGGGCGGCGGACCCCGGCTGTCGCGCCCGCCTTCAACGCCGCGGCGGCCACCCCACCGTCGTCGTCGCCGACGCCCACCACCGTCGGGATGCCGGCCCGGCGGGCGAGCAGCCGTACCACCTCGGTGCTGCTCATGGTGGTCAGCCCCGAGGCGACGACGGCGGCGTCCGGCTGCAGGGCGCCGGCGTCCAGCAGCGCCTCGGCGGCGCGCGGGTAGTGGTGTGCGCGTACCCGATGATCGGCCAACTCGGCGACCAGCGCGCCACCGACGCTCTCGTCGTCGTCGATCACGAGCAGCACGAAACGCCCGTTCGAGCCCACCGTCGTCGTCGCTTTCGTCACTCAGCCGAAGCGACCGGTGATGTAGTCCTCCGTACGCTTGTCGGCGGGGTTGGTGAACAGCTTGCCGGTCTGGCTGAACTCGACAAGCCGACCGTGACGCACCTGCTTGTCGTCCACCTCGGCGGTGAAGAAGGCGGTGTAGTGGCTGACCCGGGCGGCCTGCTGCATGTTGTGCGTGACGATGACGATCGTGTAGTCGCTGGTCAGCTCGAACATCAGGTCCTCGATCTTCGCCGTGGCGATCGGGTCGAGCGCCGAGCAGGGCTCGTCCATGAGGATGACCTCGGGCTTGACGGCGATCGTCCGGGCGATGCACAGCCGCTGCTGCTGGCCGCCGGAGAGCGCCAGGGCGCTCTTGCGGAGCTTGTCCTTGACCTCGTCCCACAGGGCGGCCTTGGTGAGCGCCTCCTCGACGTGGTCGTCGAGACGGCCCTTGATGCCGTTGATCCGCAGGCCGTACGCGACGTTGTCGAAGATGGACTTCGGGAACGGGTTGGGCTTCTGGAACACCATGCCGATGCGGCGGCGGACCTGGATCGGGTCGACGTCGCGGGCGTACAGGTCCTGGCCGTGGAAGGACACCTCGCCGCTGACCCGGGCGCCGGGGATCGGGTCGTTCATCCGGTTGAGCGCCCGCAGCACTGTGGACTTGCCGCAACCCGACGGCCCGATCATCGCGGTGACCTGGTTCTGCTGGATCGGCATGGTGGTGCCGCGCACCGCCTCGTAGCTGCCGTAGTAGACGCTGACGTCACGCAGTTGCATCACCGGCGTGTCGGTGGGCTCGACACCGGAGGCGGTACCGCCGGGGGCGTGCACCGCGACGGAGGGGCGGGTGGTGAGGTTGTTGCTGGCCATGTCAGCGCTCCTTGATGGCGAACCGGCTGGAGATGAAGCGGGCGATGACCGTGAAGCTGAGCACGATCACGATGAGCGTCAGTGCCGCACCCCAGGCCCGGTCCTGGGCGGCCGGGAACGAGGTGCTGGCGTTGCGGAAGATCTGTGCCGGCAGGGCGGTGTTGGAGCCGTCGAAGAGGTTCCAGTTCGGCGTGAAGACGATGCCGGTGACGATGATGATCGGCGCGGTCTCGCCGGCCGCGCGGGCCACGGCGAGCAGTGAGCCGCTGGTGATGCCGGAGATCGCCGCCGGCAGCACCACGGTCAGCGTGGTCTTCCACTTGCGCGCGCCCAGCGCCATGCTCGCCTGGCGCAACTCCTCCGGGACCAGCCGGAGCATCTCCTCGCTGCTGCGGATGACCACCGGCAGCATCAGGCAGGCAAGCGCCAGCGCACCGGCGAAGCCGGTCTGCTGACCGACGAGCAGCACCCAGCTGATGTAGACGAACAGACCCATCACGATCGACGGCACGCCGGTCATCACGTCGGCCATCAGCCGGATCACCCGGGCCAGCGGCTTCTGCTTGCCGTACTCGTTGAGGTAGATCGCGCCGAAGACGCCCAGCGGGATGGCCATCAGCGCGGCGGCGCCGGTGATGACAAGCGTGCCGATGATCGCCGGCGCCATGCCGCCGCCTTCCCGGCGGTAGGAGTTGGGGATGTCCTCGGTCAGGAAGGACAGGCTCATCACCCCGGCGCCCTTGCCGATGACCGTGTAGGCCACCAGGGCCAGCGGGATGACGGCGAGCAGCACGGCCCCCCAGATGGCGGCCGTGGCGAGGTGGTTGGTGAACCGGCGACGGCCCGACAGGGCGGCCCGGGTCAGGTCGGGTCCGCCGGTGGCCGGGCGGGTGGCGGGTGGTGCGGTGACGCTCACGCGACGCTTCCCTTCATCCGGGCCTCGGCCCGACGGACGACCGTCTGGGCGAGCACGTTGATCAGCACCGTCATCGCGAAGAGCACGACGCCGAGGCCGATCAGGGCCGCGGTGAAGGTGCCGGTGGACTCGCCGAACTGCTGCACGATCACGGCGGCCATCGAGTTGCCGGGGGCGAACAGGTTGGCCGTGATGTTGGTGGCGCCGCCGATCACCAGGGCCACCGCGATCGTCTCGCCCATCGCCCGGCCGAGGCCGAGCATCACCGCGCCGACGACGCCACCGAAGCTGTGCGGGAACACCGCGCCGCGGATCATCTCCCAGCGGGTGGCGCCGAGCGCGAGGGCAGCGTCCTTGTCGGCGCGCGGCACGGTGCTGAACACCTCGCGGGTGATCGAGGTGATGATCGGCGTGACCATGATCGCCAGGATGAGACCGGCGGTCATGAAGTTCCGCCCGCTGCTGACCGGGCCGAAGATGCTGCCCAGCACCGGAATGCCGCCGAAGACGTCGTGCAGCCACTGGTAGACCGGCACCATGGCGGGCGCGACGACCAGGATGCCCCAGAGACCGAAGACCACCGACGGTACGGCAGCCAGCAGGTCGATCACGGTCACCGCCGGCCCGCGCAGCCGGCGCGGCGCCAACTCGGTGAGGAACAAGGCGATGCCGACCGAGACCGGCACCGCGAACAACAGGGCGATGAGTGACGAGATCGCCGTGCCGAACGCGAACGACAGCGCGCCGAAGATCGCGTCACCGGCGGCCGGGTTCGGGTCCCAGGTCCGTTCGGTGAGGAACCGCAGGCCCATCGCGTCGAACGCCGGCCATGCCTCGCGGACGGTGGTGATCAGGATCAGCCCGAGAATCGCCAGCACCAGCAGGCCGGTGCCGAGCGTCCACCAGGAGAAGACGCGGTCGCCGAGTGCGCTGCTGCCGCGTTGGGACAGCGTCGACCGGGCGGTGGGGGGCTTGTTCGTCAAGGTCATCTTTACTCCAGCTCAGGTACCCGGCTGGGGACGGGATCGCGTCGATCCCGTCCCCGGCTGGCGATCTTGGTCCTGATCAGCCCTGGATCTTGTCGACCTGGGCCAGCGCCTTCTCCTTGAGGGAGGCGGGCAGCGGCGCGAAGTCGATCTCCTTGGCCAGGTCCTGACCGTCGTTGAGCAGGTACGTGAGGAAGCCCTTGACCAGGTCGGCCTTGGCGGCGTCGCCGTACGAGGTCTTCACGATGATGAAGGTCGGAGCGGTGATCGGGTACGAGGTGGCACCGGCGGCGTTGAGCGGGTTGTAGCTCAGGTCCGCGGCGATCTCGGCGCCCTCCAGGCCGGCGGTGGTGCCCTCGATCGTCGGCTCGACGAACTGGCCGTCCTTGTTCTTGATGGCGGCGAACTTCAGGCCGGTGGCCTTGGCGTCGCTGAGGTCCACGTAGCCGACGGCGCCGTTGGTCTGCTGCACGATCTGGGCGACACCTGTGTTCTTCTCGCCACCCTGGGTGCTGGCCGGCCAGTTCACGGTGTCACCGCTGCCGAGCTTCCAGGTGCCCGCCGCAGCGGCGTCGAGGTACTTGGTGAAGTTGCTGGTGGTGCCCGAGCCGTCCGAGCGGTGCGCGACCACGATCGGGGTGCTGGGCAGCGTGACGCCCGGGTTGTCGGCCTTGATCGCGGCGTCGTCCCAGGTCTTGATGTCGGTCTGGAAGATCTTGGCGAGCGTCTCCGGGCTGAGCTGGAGCTTGTCCACGCCCTGCAGGTTGTAGGAGATCGTGATCGGCGCCGCCACGGTCGGGACGTAGAGGAACGAGCCGGCGGCCACGCCGTCGGTGTCCTTGACCAGGCTGTCGGTGCCGGCGAAGTCGACCAGACCCTCACCGAACTGCTTCTTGCCGGTGCCCGAACCGGTCGCGTTGTAGGTGACCGTGACCTTGCCGGCCTCACCCTTGAAGGCCTCGATGACCTCTTGGTAGTACGCGTCGGGGAAGCTCGCGCCGGACGCCTTCAACTCACCGGACAGGTTCGCGTAGGCGCTGTCGCCGCCGCTGTTGCTGCCGGGCTCCGTGCTGTTGTCGTTGCTTGCGCAGCCGGTAAGCGCGAGCGCGGCAAGCGCGACGCCGGCGAGGACGCGCCGCGAAAGCACGTTGCGGTTCACCAGGTAAGCCTCTCTATCGGGGTGCATCAGCCCGTCCGGGCCGTACGCGAATCAAGCTGTCAGGCCCAGGTAGCCGGACTCCCGGCACCAGGTGAACGAAAAATGAACTTGGCGGCACCGGTGATGGCCGACCGGGAACGAGATGTGACGCTCTGGCGCACCGACGCCTCAGATGCCCGGTATGGGCACCCGGCTCAGAGCCGGACGGTCCCGGTCACCAGGTAGACGACCTGCCGGGCGACGTTCACGGCCTGGTCGGCGTAGCGCTCGTAGTAGCGGCCGACAAGCGCCAGGTCGATCGCCGACTCCACGCCGTACGACCAGCCGGAGACCAGCATCGACAGCAGGCGTTCCTGCGCGGCGTCGACCTCGTCGTCGTCGAGGCCGAGCTGCATCGCGTCCAGCGGGTCCCGGGTGGCCAGCACCACGGTCGTCTTGTCGGCGATGCGGGCCGCCGCGTGCGCCATCTCGGTCAGCACCGGCACCGCCGGCGCCGGCACCACACCCACCGGGTGGCGCATCAGGACGACCTTCGCGATGTGTACGGCGAGGTCACCCATCCGGTCCAGGGCGCCGGCGATGCGCAGCGCGCACACCACCAGACGCAGATCGGAGGCGACGGGCTGGTGCCGCACCAGCACCTCGGGGATCATGGCCTCGGCCTCGGCGCGGCGGCGGGCCAGGACCGCGTCGTCGGCGATCACCGTCTCGGCCGCGTGTCGGTCGACGTCGAGCAGGGCGACGCTGGCTTGCCGGATCGCCGCACTGGCCTCGCGGCTCATCGTCGCCAGGATTCCGGTGAGCCGGTCAAGTTGCTCGTCGTAGCTCTCGCGGCCCATCGCCCCTCCGTCCCACCGGGGCCACGGCCCGTCCTGCCGCAGTACCCGCCCAACGTCAGGCTGAACACCGTGGCACGGCGCCGCCGGGCTGGTCGGCGCCCTGGCCAGCAACCTACCTGCCGAACCCGCCCCACGCCCGCTCCACGCCCGCTCCGCAATCCGCCGGCAGGGCTTTGTTAAAAGGGGGCCCTTGCTATACATCAGGCGTTAAGAAGGTGCCCTTCCTTACATCTCGGCGAGGAGGTCGAGCAGGAGGGCGGCGGTCCAGCTGAAGGCCGGGGAGCCGAGGCCCGCGCCGGTGTCCGGATGGAAGTACTCGTGGCACCCCGCCGTGGCCGCCAGCTCGATCATCGACGCGCCCAGGCCGGCGGCCAGTCGGGGGTGCCCGTGTGTCAGCAGCCCGTACCGGACCAGCCAGTTGATGTTCATCCAGCTGGGGCCGCGCCAGTAGCGCAGCGGCTCGAAGTCGACTGCGGTGCGGTCGTGGCTGGGCAGCGGGCGGGTCATCCGGGCGGCGAGCCCGAAGCGGGGTGAGCCGGCCTCGACGAGGATCGCCTCGACCTGCGCGGTGGGCAGGTCCGGCAGGATCAGCGGGGTCAGCCCGAGCACCGTCCGGGCCGGGGTGAGCCGGCCGGTACGCAGGTCGCGGGCGTGGAAGGTGCCGGTCGTCGGGTCGTAGAGCCGGTCCACAAGCGCGGTGGTGATCGCCGCGGCGCGCTGTCGGTGCGGGCCAGGGTCCGCGCCGATCTCCTGCGCGATGTGCGCCAGCGCCGACTCGGCCGCGCCCATCGCCGCGTTGAACAGCGGACACTCCACCAGGAACGGGTGCCGGTCGGCCAGCTGCTCGTCCCGGTAGCCGGCCGCCCGGTAGGCGGTGACTATCGCGACGTAGCGCGCGTAGTCCAGGTCCGTGGGGCGGTGCGCGGCGGCGGCGTGCACGATGTCGCGCCGACGGTACGCCCGCAGCACCGCCGCCTCGGCCGGCACGGCGGCCAACGGCTCGTCCCAGGCCGGGCTGTTGTCCAGCCCGGACTCCCACGGATGCACGATGCTGGCCAGCCCGGCACCACCGACGTCACGATGGTTGCTCAGGTAGTGCTGCTGAGCCACCAGGCGCGGATAGAGCCGGCCCAGCGCGGCACGGGCCGGCTCGGACGGTGCCCGGCGGTAGGCGTGCCATGCGGCCAGGGCGTGCACCGGCGGCTGGACCAGCCCGGAGGTGGCCGTACGCGGTGTGCCGGCCACCGAGGTGGTGGCCCAGAAGGCTGGTCCGGGGAAGTAGGCGTCGTCGGCGACCACCGGGTTGAAGACGATGTGCGGGACCCGCCCGTCGCGCCACTGGGCGTCGAACAGGCTGGTCAGCTCCGCCCAGGCGCGCTCGGGGCGCAGGTGCGCCCAGCCGATGGCGATGAACGCCGAATCCCAGCTCCACTGGTGCGGGTAGAGGGTGCGAGAGGGCACCGTGTGGTCGTGCTCCCAGTTGCCGTCGAGTGTGGTCCGGGCCACCGCGGCGAGGGCGGCCCGTTCCCGTGCTGCGGTGTCGGCAGGCGGGGTGTCCCCCGGCCCGACTGCTGGCACAACCTGTTCCACCATGTGTCACTTCCCGGTAGCGCTGGGTTCCAGAATAGGCTCCGGCCAATTCGACGCTCGCCGGACCCGGCCGCCGGCTCCCGGTGGCAACGATCACGAGATAGTCTGGGAACCGGCGCATATGGGTCGAAGGTGGTCGATGGCGCAGACCCGATCCATGCGTACGGGGGCGGCCGCAGGTCCAGTGGCATGACGAGGCGAAGGAGCCCCGGATGAAGCAGTCGCGGCAGGGTCCCACGGGCACCCAGGGCGCGGACTACACCGAACGCTTGCAGCAGCTCAGCGGCGCCCGCTGGAAGCGGGTCCTGGACGTGCAGGCGCCCTACCGGTGGAACCTGCGCCGGCTGCGCCTGGGCCGGACCCTCGACGTCGGCTCGGGACTCGGCCGCAACCTGATCAACCTCGGCGAGGGGGCGATCGGGGTGGACCACAACCCGACGTCGGTGGCGCACAGCCGCGCACTCGGCCTGCAGGCGTACACCACCGAGGAGTTCTTCGCCTCCGAGCACGCCCGGCCGGGTGCCTTCGACTCGCTGCTCGCCGCGCATCTGCTGGAGCACATGCCGGCCGAGCAGGCCCGCGCGGTGGTCGCCTCGTACCTGCCGTTCGTCCGCCCCGGCGGCCGGGCGGTCTTCATCACCCCGCAGGAGCGTGGCTACCACAGCGACTCGTCGCACGTCCGGTTCGTCGGCTTCGCCGAGGCGGCCGAGGACTGCGACGCACTCGGCCTGAACGTGCAGCGGCAGTACTCGTTCCCGTTCCCCCGCGCCGCCGGGCGGGTGTTCACCTACAACGAGTTCGTGACGGTGGCCCGACTGCCCTGAGCGCCGCTGGTTACGGTGGTCCGATGAGCGAGCGCAGCACCGCCCCGGGCAGCCCGACCCGCTGGGCCACCGACACCGGACCGGAACACTCGCAGTGGTACGTCGACCGGTTCCGGCAACTGGCCGCCGAGGGCGCCGACCTGGCCGGTGAGGCACGGCTGGTCGACGCACTGGTGCCGCCACGCTCACGGATTCTCGACGCCGGCTGCGGCACCGGCCGGGTCGGCGCCGAACTGGCCGCTCGCGGCCACACGGTCGTCGGCGTGGACGCCGACCCCGTGCTGGTCGAGGCCGCCCGCGCCGACCATCCGGGGCCACGCTGGCTGGTCGCCGACCTGGCGACGTTGGATCTCGCCACGGCCGGGGAGCCGGAGCCGTTCGACGCGGCGGTGCTGGCCGGCAACGTGATGACCTTCGTGGCCGCCGGCACCGAGGTGGCGGTGCTGCGTCAGGTGGCCGCGCACGTACGCCCCGACGGGGTGATCGCGATCGGCTTCGGCACCGACCGGGGCTATCCGCTTGCCGACTTCGACGCCCATGTGGCCGCCGCCGGGCTGCGGCGCGACCACCGCTTCGCCACCTGGGACCTGCGCCCGTGGCACGACGACGCGGACTTCGCCGTCAGCGTGCTGCGCCGCCCCGCCTGACCACGTCACGAGTCGCGGTCCGCGCCGCCCTCCGGACCGGCCGCGCCCTCCACAGCGGGTGCGGCCTGCGGAGCGGGTGCGGCCCCGCCGTGGGAGGTGCGGGCCGGCGGCAGCGGGCGGATCGGGGTGATCGTGGGGAGGTAGGCGATCGCGTCGAAGCTCTCGGTCAGCGACGGCAGGTCGTAGTAGTGCTCCTCGTCGCGTTCCGCCTCGTAGAGGCCGGAGATCAGACGGGTCCGCCAGGGCCGGTCGAGTTGGTGCGCGAGGTTGGCGGCAGGTTGGCCGCGCAGGTCGACGACCTGTGCACCGGTACGGTCGAGCAGCGCCTCCACCGATGTCGGGTCCGGCGGCGGGATCTCGGTGCCCGGTATCCGGCCCCGGCCGACGGTGATGTGCACGGCGGCGTATCCGCCGCCCAGCGCGGCCCGCAGGTGGGCGCCCATCATCGTGTCGCCGTGCGCCGCGACGTGAGCGCTGCCCTCCCAGACGACGACGCGGTCACCGGTACGCCGGTGGTGATCGAGCAGTCGCCCGGCGGCGTCGCGTTCCTCCCGGGCGGTGTCCCGGCCGACGCCGATGGCGTTGCCGTGGAAGTCGACAATCGCGTCGACCAGTCGCAGCGCCTCGTCGCCCCCCGGGCCGTCGGTCACGCCGGCGACCAGGTCGCGGGCGGTGCGGGCGAGGTGGACGAACGGTACGCCGGGGTGGGTGCCGAGCCGGCGTTGGACGTGTTCGCCGTTGTCGTGGGCGGTCCGGATGATGTCGAGGAGTTCACCGACCCGGGTGGCGGCCGCCGGGTCCAGCGGGGCGAGCAGTTCCGTGACCCGGTCGTAGTCGGCGGGCAGGGTGCCCGGGGCGTTGACCGCGACGACGCGTACCCGGTCGTGCGGGTGGGTCTCGTTGTGCCGTCGGAGCCGGATGAGCGCGTCGCGCATCTCCACCGTCCGCCACGGGCCCCACGCCTGGGCGAGGGTCGAGGTCAGGTCGACGTCCTCGCCCCGGACGAACCGGTCGTAGCGGTCACCGACCCGCTGGTTGTCCAGCAGCGCAATGGTCCGGAAGCCGCGCCGGATGAGCGCGTGGGTGGTCTGCTCGACAAGCCGGAAGGGTTCGGTCGCCTCGCGGGTGCTGGTGCCCAGGCCGACGACGGTGGCCGTCCCGACGAGGGCGGCGAGTCTCTGCGCGGTGCGGTGCTCGTCCATTCCCCGACGATGGGACTTGAACCATTGTTGAAGTCAAGTCGTGAGGTCAGCGGGCCGGGTCGTGCCGCCCGATCTCGCACAGCTTGGCACCGGACTCCATCGCGGCGAGTTGCGCCTTGAGGTGGCGTACCCGCTGCTCGACCTCGGTCACCAGCCGGCCCGCGACCCGCTCCCAGTCCTCGCGCTGCGGATCGACCGGCAGGTCGGTGAACAGGTCGGCGATCTCGCGCACGCTCAGGCCGACCCGCTGGGCGAGCTTGGCCACCTGGATCCGACAGGCGGCGGACTCGTCGAAGCGACGCTGGTTGCCGGCGGTGCGTACGGCGGTGACGACCCCGTGGTTCTCGTAGAACCGCACGGCCGACGGCGCGACACCGCTGTCGGTGGCCACCTCGCTGACGCTGTACGTGCGATGTTCGAGAACCGTCATGACGGCAGGATAGGCACCTCGCCCCGTTGACCTCAACTAATGTTGAAGTTGCAGGCTGGTGGTCATGAGCGGTCCGACCGAACACCACAGCCCTCCCACCGACGTACGCATCGCCGTGATCTCGGGCAGCGTCCGCACGGAGCGGATGGGTCCGACGATCGCCGGCTGGGTCGTCGCCACCCTCGACGACACCACCGTCGATCTGATCGACGTCGCCGACGTCACGTTGCCGGACGACAGTCTGCTGTGGCCCGGTGGTGGCCCGAGAAGCGAGGTGGCCGACCGGATAGCCGCGGCCGACGGGTTCGTCTTCGTCACACCGGAGTACAACCACAGCTACCCCGCCGCGCTGAAACGGCTGATCGACTGGCACTACGCCGAATGGCGTCTCAAGCCGGCGACCGTGGTGGCCTACGGCGTGCAGGGCGGGCACGCGGCGATCGAGCACCTGCGCGGGGTGCTCGCCGAACTCGGCGTGGTGGCGACCCGGCGGGCGATGGGTCTGCGCGCACCGTGGCAGTTCCTCGACGATCAGGACCGGTACGCCCCGGACCCGGAGGTCTGCCAGGGCCTGGCCGCGAGCCTGGCCGAGCTGCGGTGGTGGGCCGAGCTGTTGGCCGAAGCCCGCCGCGACCGGCCCCTGCCGGTCTGACGTTCCTACGGGGACAGCCGACCCGGCCGCGCCTCGGTGCCGCAGTGGCGTCGGGGGCGCGGTCGGGTCGGCTGGGCGTCAGCGGTCAGTCCGCCGAGTTCAGCCGGGCAAGGTGCGCCTCGTCGAGGGTGAGGGCGACTCCGTCCAGGGCCGCGTCGAGCTGGTGGAGTTTGCTGCCGCCGAGGATGGGCCGGATGCCCTGGCTGACCAGCCAGGCGAGCACCACCTGGCCGCGCGTCGCGCCGGTGTCGCGGGCCACCGCGTCCAGCGCCGCCAGCCGGCGGGTGTTGCCCGGATGGTCGTAGACCTGCGGGATCGACTTGGCCGGATTGTCGTACGCCCCGCTCAGCAGCGGCGTGTAGGCCCAGAGGTCCATCCGGTGCGCGCGGGCGAAGTCGAGTTGCTCGTCGCTGAGCACCCCGTGCGGGTGGACCACGCCGTCCGGTCGGGTGCCGGGGCGTACCCGCAGGTAGGTGGCGTTCAACTGGAACGCGTCGATCGGCATGGTGCCTCGGGCGGTCGCGTACGCGCGGGCCCGTTCGATCCGCCAGGCCGGGTGGTTGGAGGCACCGACCCGGCGTACGGTGCCGGCGGTGACCTGCTCGGCGATCGCGTCCACGCTCTCCTCGATGGGCGTGGCCCGATCCTCCTGGTGCAGCCAGAGCAGGTCGACGTGTCCGACTCCCAGCCGGTCCAGGCTGCCGGCGAAGGCGTCGCTTATCGCCCGGCGGCTCAGCCCTGCCCGGTGTGCGGGCCAGGAGCCCTTCCACAGCGGCTCCGCGCCGACCTTGGTGGCGATGCGCACCCGCTCACGGACGCCGGGGCGGGCGGCGAGCCAGCGGCCGAGGATCCGCTCGCTGTCCCCGCCCCGTCCGTCCGGGCTGTGCCAGAACGCGTAGCAGTCGGCGGTGTCGATCCATTCGCCCCCGCGTTCCACGAACCGGTCGAGCAACTCGAACGACGTCTTCTCGTCGACGACAGTGCCGAAGGTCATCGCGCCGAGCACAAGAGCGGACACGGCCGGGCGTCGAGCCTCATCGAGGTGATCCGAAGTCATGCGACCACGATTCAACCTGGAGCGCGCTCCAGGTCAAGCGGTACGGTCCCGAGGGTGAGGACGTACACACCCGCCGAGGCGGCGCGGCGCAGCGGTTTCTCCATCGACACCTTGCGCTACTACGAACGGGAGGGCATCCTCGCGCCGGTGGCGCGTACACCCGGTGGGCGTCGGGTCTACCGCGACAGCGATCTGTCCACACTGGATTTCCTGCGCTGCCTGCGCGACGCGGGCATGCCGATCGAACGGCTGCGTCGCTACGGCGAGCTGTGCCGCGACCCCGACACCGTCGCCGAACGCGTCGAACTGCTGCGCGAGCACGCCGCCGCCGTCCAGCAGCAGATGGACCAGCTTCGAAGCTGGCAGGCCCGGGTCGAGGAGAAGCTCGCCTGGTACGAGAGGCAGCTCGAACAGAGCTGAAGACCGTCGACGTCGCCGGGGCGGCAGATGATGCCGCCTGTGTGAATTACGCCATTTTATGCTTGTTTGTAAGCTTGGCCTGGTAGTTGGCTGGTCGGCATGGCACGCATCGCATACAACGCAGCCGACGCGGCGGCGTTCAAGGCCACCCGACACGTCACCGAGGACAGCCTCGCCGCCTGGCAGGCCGCCGTGATCCGGCATCTCGACCCGCAACCGGGGATGCGGGTGCTCGACCTGGGCTCCGGCACCGGAAGTTGGGCGCGGGCCTTCACCACCTGGCTGCCCGACGCCGAGGTCGTCGCCGTCGAACCATCAGCGGCGATGCGGGAGCAGAGCGTGTTCGCGCCGGTCCTGGCGGGCAACGCGGCGCACATCCCGCTGCCCGACGGCAGCGTCGACGCGGTCTGGCTCTCCACCGTCATCCACCACGTTCCCGACCTGCCCGCCGCCGCACACGAACTGCGCCGGGTGCTGCGCCCCGGCGCCCCGGTGCTCATCCGGTCGGGGTTCGCCGGTCGACCCGAGAGGATCAGCCTGTTCCGCTACTTCCCGGAAGCCATCGCGGTGCTCGACACCTTTCCGAGCATCGCCGACGTCGAAGCCGCCTTCGGCGCGGCGGGCTTCGCCCTGGCCGCCGTCGAGCAGATCCCCGAACTCACCGCCACGTCGCTCGGCGAGGTGGTCGCGAGCCTGCGTCGGGAGGCGCACACCCTGCTGCAACTGATCGACGACGACGCGTACGCCGCCGGGCTGCGGCGACTGCACCAGGCCGCACAGGCGGACAGTGGACCGGTGATCGACGCGCTCGACCTGCTCGTCCTGCGCTGATCGTGTTTCGGGCCACCGGGCAATCGTCGACTCCACTACGGTCATCGGTGGACAGCAGCAGGTCGTCGCCGGAAGGGCCGTGATGCCGGGTCGGTTCGTGTACTGGATGAACGTCTCCGTCGATCTGCGGATCGAGTACGCCACGGGCGAGGCGGGCGGCGGCAACTGGATGCGCATCACCGAGCCGCTGCACCGCGTCTTCAACGAGCGGGCCCGGGCCATGTCGCTCGCGGTCGAGGGCCGCACGATCTACGAGACGATGGAGTCGTTCTGGCCGGCCGCCCGGCACGACGACGCGCTGCCCGACTTCCTGCGCGAGTACGGCGAGATCTGGACCTCGATGCCCAAGGTGCTGGTGTCGCGCACCCGCACGCACGCCGAGCACAACACCCGGATCATCGGCGGCGACGACGCGATCGAGCAACTGGCGCAGCTGCGCGCCGAGACCGGCGGTGTCATCGGCGTCGGCGGCGCCACCCTGGCCACCCAACTGCTGCGCGCCCGGCTGCTCGACGAGGTGCTGCTGTTCACCCATCCGGTCGTGCTCGGCAGCGGTCGGCCGCTGTTCGACGCGTACGACGAGCCGCTGGAACTGGACCTGCTCGAACAGGCGTCCTTCGACGAGGGTGTGACGATGCACAGGTACGCCGTCCGGAACACCCGCCCCGCGTCGTCGTGAGCGCCATCCGGGCGGCCACCACCGTGATCCGTCCTGCCCGCGACAGCGACGCGGACGCCGTCGCCGAGGTGTTCCTGGCGTCCCGAGCAGCCGCCATGCCCTACCTTCCGCGACTGTACGACGACGAACAGACCAGGGCGTGGATCACCCAGGTGATGCTGCCGGCCAGCACCACCTGGGTGGCCGAGTCCACGGCGACCGCCGAGATCCTCGGCTTCGCCGCCCTCGACGGCGACCTGCTGGCACACCTGTACCTGCGGCCCGACGCCCGCCGGCAGGGCATCGGCACCGCGCTGCTGGCCCGGGCACAGCAGGCCAGCCCGGGTGGGCTCAGCCTCCGCGTCTTCACCCGCAACACCGCGGCGCGGGTCTTCTACGAGCGGCACGGTTTCCGCCCGGTCGACAGCGACGACGGCAGCCGCAACGAGGAGAACGAGCCCGACATGACGTACCACTGGCCGGGTCTGCGCTGACCCACGACGGGTCAGCCCACCTCGGGCAGGTCGGCGGCGGCACCACGGAGGGCGGCGACGCTGGCCAGCACCGCGGGATGGTCGGCCGCACCCAGCCGGTACGCGATCCGGGTTCGTCGGCGGATGGGCAGCGGAATCAGGCGGGTGCCGGCCGGTGGCCCGTCGACAGCCAACTGTGGCACCAGCCCGACACCCTGACCGGCGGCGACCAGGGCGAGCACGGCGGTGAAGTCGTCGGCGTGGTGGCGCACGGTGGGGCGGAATCCGGCCAGTTCACAGGCGTGCAGGGTGACGGCGTGACAGAGCGTTCCCGGGCTGCCGATGATCCAGTCGGCGTCGCGTACCGCACGCATCGGGTCGTCGGGCACCGGGTCGGCGGCGGGCAGCGCGAGGAACACCGTCTCGTCCAGCAGCGGCGTCGAGTCCAGCGCCGGGTCGGGCTGCACCGGCACGATGTCGTAGTCGTGCACGAGGGCGACGTCGAGGCGACGCTCGCGCAGCGCGGCCGGCACCGCGACCGGATCCAACTCGGTGACCAGCAGATCCAACCCCGGATGCTGGCGGGCCAGGTCGACCAGGGCGGGTAGCAGCAGGGGACGCACCGCGCTGGGGTACGCCCCGATGCGTACCGTGCCGAGCAGTCCACCGCGAGCGGCGGCGAGGGTGGCCTCGGCGGCTTCCAGCCCGGCGAGGATCACCTCGGTGTGCTGCACCAGCGCCGTCGCGGTGGCGGTGAGGCGTACCCCTCGACCGACGCGTTCCAGGAGCACGACGCCGGTCTCCCGTTGCAGCGCGGCCAGCTGCTGGGAGACGGCGGACGGTGAGTAGGTGTGCGCCTCGGCGACGGCGGCGATGGTGCCGAGGCGGGCCAGGTCGCGCAGCAGACGCAGCCGACGAACGTCAAGCATCAGCTCAGCTTACGGATTCGTGGAGGAATCGGAACTGGTGCTTCACGCTGTGCGGTCGCAGGCTTGTGGCATGACACCCACCGGACTGTACGTACCGCTGATCACGCCCTTCGACGCGCGCGGCGAGGTCGACCAGGACGCGCTGACCCGCCTCGCCGACCAGGTGCTCGCCGACGGCGCCGACGGTCTGGTGGCCCTCGGCACCACAGGCGAACCGCACGCGCTGAGCACCACCGAGCAACGCGCGGTGCTCGACACCCTCGGCGCTGCCTGTCGGCGACACCGCGCCGGCTTCATGGTCGGCGCGCACACCGCCGAGGACCTGCGCGCCCTCGCCGGGCGGCCCGGCATCACCGCGGCGCTGTGCCTGGTGCCGCCGTTCCTGCGCCCCGGCGAGGAGGCGGTGCTCGCGCACTTCGCCCGGCTGGCGGAGGTCTCCCCCGTGCCGTTGGTCGTCTACCACGTGCCGTACCGCACCGGGCAGGCGCTCTCCGCCGGGGCGCTGCGTCGCCTCGCCGACCTGCCACAGGTGGTGGGCGTCAAGCACGCGGTCGGCGGCATCGACGCCGACACCATCGCCCTGCTCGCCGACCTGCCACCGGACTTCGCGGTACTCGGCGGCGAGGACGCGTACCTCTCGCCACTGCTCGCGCTCGGCGCACACGGCGGCATCCTCGCCTCCGCGCACCTGGCCACCGCCGACTACGCCGCCCTGGTCGCGGCCTGGCGCGACGGGGACCTCGCCCGCGCCCGGCCGCTCGGACACCGGCTCGCCACCCTCTCGACGACGCTGTTCGCCGAACCCAACCCGTCGGTGATCAAAGCCGTGCTGCATGCCCAGGGACGCATCCCGACCCCGACGCCGCGCCCACCACTGCTGCCCGCCACCGCCCAGGCCACGGCACTGGCGTTGGCGTGCGCCGAGGAGGTGACCAGGACGGCCGACCCGCGCATGGTCACCTCGACCGTCGGGACGTCATCGCGGTGTGACGCCGGGGCGTGACCATTGCGCGGTGGGGCGGCCGTTGAGACGCCACGGGTGCCCGGTGACCCGAGGCCAGCCTTCAGGCGAGTTCTCCCAGTTCTCCTGCCGGCCGTACACCGTGAGGTCCAGGGCGTGGTAGGTGGTCGTCAACGCCTCCACGCCCCGCCCGGTGGTCCAGTAGGTCTCGTAGACCTTGTCGCCGTCGCGCAGGTAGCACGCGATGAGCCCGAAGCCGCGACCGTCGACCAGGGCCGGGTCGGAGTCTTTCGCCGAATACCAGGGGAACCGGTAGCCCATGAACTCCGCGAACGGGGCACTTTCGTCGTAGGACCCCTGGCAGAACACGGCGTAGGTGACGTCCCGCGCGTGCAGGTAGTCAAGCATCTGCATGTGACAGGTCGAGAAGGTGCACCCCTCACACTGCTGCTCGTACGGTTTGCCGTCGTGCCACATGTGGAAGTAGGCGATGAGCATCCGACGGCCCTCGAACACCTCCACCAGCGGGATGTCCCCGCCAGGTCCCCGCACCGTCACCGTCGGCATCAGGGTCATCGGCAGCTGACGACGAGCGGCGGCGATCGCGTCTCCTTCGCGGGTGTGTGCCTTCTCCCGGGCCAGCAGTTCGTCACGCTCGCGCAGCCAGGTCTCCCGGTCGACGATCGGGGGCGCGGCGGCGCTGGAGGTGGGGGTTGCCGTCATGGCTGTCTCCTTCGTGCAGTGGGGATCGGTCACAGGTACAGACGACCGAGTCGGCGATCGTCATCGGTGACCGATGACAAATGGGTCCACGGTCGTCAGTACGGTAGTGCGGACCAATCAGCCCCGGAGAAATCACATGTCCGACTCGCCTGATGAGCAGGCGCTCTGGCTGCAGCGCGCCTTCGACGAGCACCGGCGTGAGCTGCACGTCCACTGCTACCGCCTCGCCGGCAACGTCACCGACGCGGACGACCTACTCCGGATCGAGAACGGGAAGATCGTGGAGAGCAACGCCTTCATCGGTGCCCGCCACGTCGCCGCCTTCGGCATGCCCGCCACGCTCGAGCCCGACGCCGGAGCCGAGTGACGTGGGAGTACTAGGAGCTGATCGACCGGCGGGCCGCTTGCGGGTCCAGGCTCGCTCCGGCCGGGACCAGGCTCACCAGGCCCGCCGGCAGCCGGACGGGACGGGTCTGCCCGTAGCCGAGCATGGTGGCAACCTCGGCGTCGGCGAGCACGTAGCGCCGGCCCAGGTCGGTGACCACGCAGAGCGCGCCGCCGGCGGCGCCCGGGGTCGCCGTCGCCTCGACCAGGGCGCCGCTGCCGGGCTCGACCAGCACGTGGTCGGCCACCGTCCGGCCGGCCGCCGCCGCGACGGTGGGCGTGGCGGCGGACAGGTCGGGCAGGGTCGCGTCCAGGCGCAGGTCGACGCCGGTCAGGTCGTCGCCGACGAGGGCGCAGAGCACCGGTGAGCCGGGGGCGGCCAGTCGGGGCGGCGCGCTCGGTGGCGCGTCGGGGCCGGTGGGCGCGAGATCGGGCAGCTTCGGCAGGGTGGCGAACCGCCCGAGGCTGATCTGCTCCGGTTCGCGCTGGCCGGTCCGGGCGAGTTGCAGGCCGGCCTGCAACTCGGTGACGCCGGCGAGGCCGTCGCGCAGCACCACCGCGTACTGTCGTCCGCCGCCGGAGTTGCTGACCAGCAGGACGTCGCCGATCCGGGCGTCGACCACCCGGTCGGAGGGCTCGCCGAGGTCGGGCAGGTGCAGTGGGGCGAGGTCGAGTCCGGCGGGCACGGTGTTGAGCACGGCCGCGGCGACCGGGACGGCCCGGGCGCGGGTCGTGGCCAGCGCGGCCAGCACCCGGTCGGCGTCGCGGATCAGGTGCCGGCGCTGTTGCCGTACCAGGTGCAGCCGGCCGCCCGGGTCACGCAGGATCAACGCCTCGTCGCGCAGCGGCCGCCCGCCGGGGTCGCCGGTGCCGATCAGCAACACCGACCGGGGATCGCGCCGGCCGGCCTGCGGGCCGGTCGAGCAGACCGTCCAGGGCGCGGCGGAGAGCCGGTTGGCCGCCGGCAACGAGTCGGGTGCGTCGGCGATGCCCAGGGGCAGCCCGCGGGGTACGCCGTCGATGGCGCGTCGCGACACGAGCACGGTCTTCGGCTGTTCGGCGCCGATGACCAGCAGCGCCGAGGTGTAGTTGGGCACCGGGTGCAGCCGGTTGTCCCGGTAGACGAACCGGGCCCCCGACTCCTTCTCCACGATCACCGCCGCAGTGTCGCGCCACTTCGCCGCACCACCGGTGAACAGGCCGTAGAGGGCGAAGCCGCCCAGCCCGACGACCGCCACCAGGACGCTGGCCAGGCCCGCCCCGGCGAGCCGGCGAAACGGTGACTGCGCGGGGTCGGTTTCGCGCATGACCAGCGCGGCGACCACCCGCTGGAGGGTGAACTGATACGAGTGCAGCTGATCCTGCCGCGACGGCATCGCTTCCCTTCCGGCGAGGTGATCGGCGCACAGAATATGCGGTGCGTCGATGTCTCGCCGACCGTCCGCGACGACGCCGCAGCCGCACCGGCGGCTGCCAATCGGCATGAACCGGGCGTTTCGGGGTAGCTGACCGGGCGGGCCGTCCGGATCGACCAGGCGGCGGGTTCGGGAGGTGGGAGATGCGCGCGCTGCTCTGGGTCGTCGGAGTCGTCGGAGGAATTATCGTCCTGCTCGGCCTGCTCCTCGAAGCGGTCCGCTGGCTGGTGATCATCGGGCTGGTCGCGCTCGCCGGAGTGATCATCCTGGCCTTCGTGCGGGGACGTCAGTCGGCCCACAACTATCCGAACCGCCGCTGAGCTCAGGTCGACCCGATCGGGCACCCCGCGTCAGCCGGGACGTGGCCCTGCGGTGGCCACGGCGCCCAGGCGGTACAGACCGCCCGCGAGCCGCGCCACCGCGGACCGTACGTGGATCAGGTGCCGGCGGGAACGAGGGCCGGGGTCGGGTTCTCCTCGACCACGCCGGGCCGACGACGGTTCGGCAGCGAGAGCCGGAAGATCTTCTTCCAGGCCGAGAAGACCTGCCGCGGCAGTGAGCCGGTGACGTACTTGAGGCCGTACTTGTCGAACAGGGCCCGCACCTCGGGGGCGATCTCCTGGTAGCGGTTGCTCGGCAGGTCGGGGAAGAGGTGGTGCTCGATCTGGTACGACAGGTTGCCGGTCATGATGTGCATCAGCCGGCTGCCGCTGATGTTGGCCGAGCCGAGCATCTGCCGCAGGTACCACTCACCGCGGGTCTCGCCCTCGATCGACGTCTTCTCGAAGGTCTCCACCCCCTCCGGGAAGTGCCCGCACATGATGACGGCGTGGCTCCACAGGTTGCGGATCAGGTTGGCGGTGAAGTTGGCGGCCATGGTGTGGAAGAACGACGGACCGGACAACACCGGGAAGAGCACGTAGTCCTTGAGGATCTGGCGGCGCAGCTTGCGGCCGGTGGCCTTCAGGTTGGCGCGGAACTGCGGGTCGTTCTTGAGGCTGCCGTCCTTGAGCTTCTCGCGCAGCTCCAGGTCGTACGCGGCGATGCCGTACTCGAAGAAGCAGGCGTTGACGAAGTTGTAGAACGGCTGACCCAGGTGGGCCGGGTGCCACGGCTGGTCCTCGTCGACACGCATGATGCCGTAGCCGAGGTCGTTGTCCTTGCCGACGACGTTCGTGTAGCGGTGGTGCAGTTCGTTGTGCGACTGCTTCCACTGCTCGGCGGGGCTGACGTGGTCCCACTCCCAGGTCGTCGAGTGGATCTTCGGGTCGCGCATCCAGTCCCACTGGCCGTGCAGGATGTTGTGCCCGATCTCCATGTTCTCGAGGATCTTCGCCAGCGACAGCCCGGCGGTGCCGACGATCCAGGCCGGCGGGAACAGCGAGAACAGCAGCACGACCCGGCTGCCGACCTCCAGCTTGCGCTGGGTCGAGATGACCTTGCGGATGTAGGCGGCGTCCCGCTCACCCCGGTCGGCGATCACCCGTTCCCGGATGGCGTCGAGTTCCTTGCCGAGGGTCTCGATGTCCTCGGCGCTGAGGTGCGCGATCGGGTTGACGGCTTTCTTCTGGATGACGGTCACGTCGACGTTCTCCGATCAAATTTCGAGTTCACAGGCGCCGGCCGCGGCCGACACGCAGGTCTGCACGCGTACGCCGTCGCCCGGCAGGGCGGTGGTGAGCTGCCCGTTACGCAGGTCACGGACCGCGCCTTGACGCATCGGCAGCACACAGCCGAAACAGATACCCATCCGGCAGCCCGAGGGCATCAACACTCCGGCGTTTTCTCCGGCGTCGAGAAGAGGGGTGCCGCCGTCGGCCTCGATGGTGACCGACGAGCGGGTGAAGGTGACCGTGCCGCCGTCACCGGCGGTGATGATCGTCGGCCGGAACCGTTCGGTGTGCAGCCGGTCGGTGGCGCCCCGCGCGGCCCAATGCTGCTCGACGGCGTCCAGCAGACCGATCGGGCCACACGCCCAGGTCTCGCGTTCGCAGTGGTCGGGCACCAGGGTGTCGAGCTCGGCCACGTCCAGCAGGCCGTCGACGGCGGTGTGCCGCTCCACCAGCCGGATGACACCGCGCGCGGCCAGGTCACGCAGTTCCGCGCCGAACACCACGTCGGCCGAGGTCGGCGCGGAATGGATCAGCACCACGTCGCTGCCGGCCAGGGCGCCGCTGCGCAGCATCCCGGCGACCGGGGTGATGCCGCTGCCGGCGGTGAGGAACAACACCCGCGACGGTGCCGACTGGGGCAGGACGAAGTCACCGATCGCCTGGTCGAGCTGCACGATGGTGCCGGGGCGCACCCGGCGCACCAGGTAGTTGCTGACCACCCCGTCGGGGATCGCCTTGACCGTCACCGTGATCGGGTCGGTCCGTCCACCCGGCGCGGACGTCACCGAGTAGGCCCGCCACAGGCGTACGCCGTCGACGTCGACACCGAGTCGGATGTACTGTCCGGGCACGTGGCCACGCCAGCTGCGGCCGGGCTGGATGACCACGGTCGCCGCGTCCGGGGTCTCCGGGCGTACGGCGAGGATGCGGCCGCGCAGGTCGGCGCCGGCCCGCAGCGGCGCGACCATGTCGAGGTAGTCCGCGGGCAGTACCGGCGTGGTCACCGTCTCGGCGAGCCGCCACAGGCGGCGCCGGAGGGACCCTTTCGCGCCCGGTGGCGGAACGGTGGCGGTCATATAACGATCGTCGCGGCCCGCTGGCATAAAATCTTGGCCAGCGAAGGTAAAGCGATCCATCCCTTTTGTGCGGGGAGAACAACGTGGCGGACATTTCCGGCACCACTCATCGGGCATCCCGCCTCGAACTGGAACAGCGGGTGGCCCGCGAGCTACGCGACCGGCTACCGCTGGTCGCCGCGCAGACGGTCAGCGCGATCACGGCCGAGGTGCCCAGCTACTCCGGCACCCTGACCGGGCAGATGCGGGACAAGATCGAAAACGCGGTGCAGATCGCGTTGGGCACGTTCCTGCAACTGTTGGAACGCCCGCAGACCAGCGCGGCCAGCACCCCGCTGGTGCCCGCGCTGGAGGCGGCGTACGCGCTGGGCAGCGGTGAGGCCCGCTCCGGTCGCAGTGTGGACGCGCTGCTGGCCGCCTACCGGATCGGCGCCCGGGTCTCCTGGCGGGAGATGGCCGCGGCCAGCGTGGCGCTCGGGCTGCCCGCGGCCACCGTTGCGGAGTTCGCCGAGCTGATGTTCGCCTACATCGACGAGCTGTCCGCCGCCAGCGTGGCCGGGCATGCCGACGAGCTGGCCAGCGCCGGCCGGGCCCAGCGACGCAACCTGGAACGGCTCACCCAGCAGTTGCTCGCCGGTGAGCCGGAGGAGGTGCTGATGCGCAGCGCCGAGCGGGCCGGCTGGCAGGTCCCGGAGACGCTCACCGTCGCCCTGCTGCCGCAGGCCAAGCTGCGCGGCGCGCTCGCGCTGCTCGACGAGCACACCCTGGAGAGCAGCGAGGAGCTTCCCGCCGGTGAGCCCGGCGAGGAGACGGCCGTGCTGCTGGTGCCGGACATGCACGGCGACCGGCGTCGCCAGCTCGCCCGGGTGCTGCACGGCCGCCGGGCGGTGCTCGGCCCGGCCCGCCCGTGGGCGCACGTCAGCTCGTCCTACCGGCGGGTGGTCCGCATCGTCGGGCTGGGCATCGCCCACCCCACCGACGGTGAGCCGCTGGACACCGACCGGCATCTGGCCGAGCTGCTGCTCAGCGCCGACATGGAGGCGCTGACCGACCTGCGCGCCCGGGTCCTGCAACCGCTCGCCGACCTGCCCTCGGCCACCGCGGAACGGCTCGCCGAGACGCTGCGTTCCTGGCTGCTGCACCAGGGTCGACGCGACGACATCGCCGCCGACCTGTTCGTGCACCCGCAGACGGTGCGCTACCGGATGGGGCAGCTGCGCCAGCTCTACGGCGAACGGCTCACCGACCCGCGCAGCCTGCTCGACCTGACGGTCGCGCTGGCGCTGCCCGGCGAAATCGCCACCGCGAGCTGACCGGGCGCTACCTCACTCGGGGGTCCTGGGCCCGAGCAGGCGGATCTCCTCGACGTCGAGTCGCGCCTCCAGCTCGCGCTGGACGGCGTCGTCGATCTGCCGGCGGTCCCGTAGCCGGGTGATCTCGCGCCGCTTGTGGTCGAGGGCCGCCAGGCGCAGCTGGCGTTCGACCTCCCGCGCGGCCGTCGTCTCGTCCTGCGGGTCGGACTGGAGTACGTCGAGATGGCTCTCGTACTCGTCCTGGATCCGGCGCACGGTGTCCGGGTCGGCACCGACCCGGTCGGCGAGGTCCGGCAGGGCGTGCAGGGTCTGCCGGATGGCGTGGCTCTGCGCCTGCCGTTTCTCGTCGGTGCGGTCCGGGTCCCCGGTCAGCCGGGCCCATTTCATCACCAGCGGCAGGGTGGTGCCCTGCACGAGCATGGTCAACAGGATCACCGCGGCGACACAGAAGATGATCAGGTCGCGCTCCGGCACCGGCTGGCCGTCGATGCTCATCGGGACCGCGAGGGCCGCCGCCAGGGAGACCGCACCGCGGAAACCAGCCCAGCCGGCCACCATACGGACCCGCCAGTTGACCCGCCGGTCGAGGTGGGCCTTGCGCACGTCCGCCAGGCGCAGGATGACGGCCATCAGGTTCACCCAGAGCATCCGTACCGCCACCAGCACCACGGCCACCACCACCGCGATGAGCAGCGCGCGGGTCAACGCCAGGCTGGTGACGCCGCGGACCGCCCGGGGGATCTGGAGCCCGACCAGCACGAAGAGCCCGCCGTTGATGAGGAAGGTGGTCAGGTCCCAGAACGACAGGGCAAGCACCCGGGAGCGGGCCCGGATCACCCGAGGGCTGGCGTAGGCGAGGATCAGCCCGGCGACCACCACCGCGAGCACCCCGCTCTCGTGGACGGCCTCGGCGAGGAAGAACGCGGCGAACGGGGTGAGGACGCTTACCGCACCCTCCCGCAGCGGATCGTCCAGGCGCTTGCGAATTTTGATCACCACGATGCCGACCAGCAGCCCGGCCGCGATGCCGCCGAGGAAGGACAGGCCGATCCGCTCGACCAGTTCGAAGGCGTTCGGTGCGGCCCCGCCGCCGAGCAGGCCGAGTGCCACGGCGAACAGCACCAGAGCCGTACCGTCGTTGATCAGGCTCTCGGTGTGCAGGGTGGTGAGCAGCCGGCGGGGCATCTTCTTGGCCAGCCCGGCGACCGCCGCCGCGTCGGTCGGGGCGAGGACCGCGCCGAGCACCCAGGCCACCGCCGGGTCGATGCCGAAGCGCTGCACGACCAGGGAGACCGCCACCATCGTGAGGCCCACCAGCACCACCGCCAGCATGGTGATCACCACGATGTTCGCCCGGATCTCACGCAGGCTGGTGGTCAGGCTCTCGCGGTAGAGGATGGCCGGCAGGAACAGCAGCAGCACCACCTCTGGCGCGAGCATCACGTGGGAGAACGGCGGCAGCAGTCCCAGCAGCGCACCGAAACAGATCAGCAGCACCGGCGGGGCGACCCGGTACCGACCGCCGATCGTCGTGCCGATCAGCACGGTGATCCCGAGAACGATGATCAGCAGCAGTTCCTGCACGTCGCCCCCCCCGTTCGTCGCCCACCACATGGTGGTACGCCGAACGGCTTCTCCGGGTCGATTCGCCAGCTAACTGCGCACGCCGGCGGCGCTGTCTGCTACCGGCGGGAGCCGACGGCGCAGCCGGTCACCGGCGGGAGCCGGCGGCCAGGTCCTCCTCGATCCGGCGGGCGGTTTCCAGCAACGGTGGCAGCAGTTCTCGACGGATCGCATCGAAGGTGCCGCGACTGGCGTGGGCGGAGACGTTGACCGCGGCGACCACCGCGCCGTCGTCGCCGTGGATCGGTGCGGCCAGCGACCGCAGCCCCTCCTCCAACTCCTGGTCGACGATGGCGTAGCCCTGCCCGGCGATCCGGTTCAGGGTGGTACGCAGCTTCGCCGGGTCGGTGATGGTCCGCCGGGTCAACGCCCGCAGCTGCGCCGTGGCGAGGTAGTCGTCCAGCCAGTCGGTCGGCTGGGCGGCCAGCAGCACGCGCCCCATCGAGGTGGCGTACGCGGGGAACCGGGTGCCGACGCTGATCCCGACCGTCATGATCCGTTTGGTGGGTACCCGGGCCACGTAGACCACCTCGTCGCCGTCGAGGACGGACACCGAGCAGGACTCGTGCACCTGCGCGACAAGCGCCTCCATGTGCGGCTGGGCGACCTCCGGCAGGCTCAGGCTGGACAGGTAGGCGTAGCCGAGGTCGAGGATGCGCGGTCGCAGGGCGAACAGTCGTCCGTCGGTGTGCACGTAGCCCAGCTCGACGAGGGTGAGCAGGAACCGGCGGGCGGCGGCCCGGGTCAGTCCGGTGGCGCGGGCCACCTCGCTGAGCGTGAGTTGCGGGTGTTCGGCGTCGAACGCGCGGATCACGGCCAGGCCCCGTTCCAGGGACTGGACGAACTCCCCCGATCGCGCCGCGTCGGTCACCGGTCCTCCTGCCGCAGGGTTTCCTGAGCCACCTTGAACGCCCGGTTCGCGGCCGGTACGCCAGCGTAGACGGCGACCTGGAGCAGCACCTCGCGGACCTCCTGCGGGGTCAGTCCGTTGCGCAGCGCGGCGCGTACGTGCATCGCCAGTTCCTCGTCGTGGTGCAGGGTGGCCAGCACGGCGAGGGTGATGCAGCTGCGGGTGCGCCGGTCCAGGCCGTCGCGGGTCCAGATCTCGCCCCAGGCGTAGCGGGTGATCAGGTCCTGGAAGTCGGCGGTGAACTCGTCGGTGTTGGCCACGGCCCGGTCGACGTGCGCGTCGCCGAGCACCTGCCGACGTACGGCCATGCCGGCGTCGTGTCGCTGCTTGTCGTTCACGGGTTCGTCCCGCCCTCCGGCTCGAAGTGGGCGCGCAGCAGCCGGGCCACGGCGGCGGGCTGTTCGACGTTTGCCAGGTGCGCGGCGTCGTCGACGACGGCCAGCCGCGCGGCCGGGATCCGTTCGGCGATGTCGGCGGCGTGCTCGGGTGGGGTGGCCGGATCGTCGGCCGCGCCGATCACCAGGGTCGGTGCGCGCACGGCCGCCAGGTCGGCGCGCAGGTCCATGGCGGCGATCGCCTCGCAGCAGGCGGCGTAGCCGGCCGGCGGGGTTGCGGTCAGCATGTCCCGGTAGCCGGCGACCGTGTCGGGTCGGGCGGCGGCGAAGCCCGGGGTGAACCAGCGGGACACCACGGTGTCGGCGAGGCTGCCCAGCTGTCCGGCGCGGACACCGGCCGCCCGGGCCCGCCACACCTCGGCCGGGCCCAGGCAGGCCGAGGTGCAGAGCAGGGCGAGCCGGTCGATCCGCTCGGGGGCGTGCGCGGCCAGCCACATGCCGACCATGCCGCCGAGGGAGAGCCCGGCGTAGTGCGCGGACCCCACCCCCAGGTGGTCGAGCAGCCCCAGCACCTCCCGGCCGAGCAGGTCGATGGTGTACGGCCCGGGCGGTACCGGTGAGCCGCCGTGACCGAGGTGGTCGTAGCGGACCACCCGGAACCGGTCCGCGAGGGCGGCCACCTGCGGTTGCCACATGGCTCCGGTGGTGCCCAGGGAACTGCCCAGCAGCAGCACCGGCGCATCCGGCGGCCCGTCGACGGTGGCGTGCAGTGTCATCCGGTCCCCCGCTCGTAGGTCTCCAGGGCGCGGTCGACAAGCGTGGCCGCGCTGCCGAGCCAGCCGGCCGGGTCCAGTGCCGCGTCGACGTCGGCCACCGACAGGTGAGCCCGTACGTCCGGGTCGGCGAGCAGGGCGTCCCGGAAGGAGGCGGCGGTGGCCGCCCGGGCGACCAGGTCGTGTGCGGCGGCCCGGCCCAGCGCCGGTGCCAGCCGGGTGGCGACGGCCTCGGCGAGCAGCAGGCCGCCGGTGGCGTCGAGGTTGGCGCGCATCCGCTGCGGGTGTACCCGCAGGTTGCCGAGCATCCGGGCGGTACGGGCGGCCGCCCCGCCGGCGAGGTGCAGCAGGTCGAGCAGGGGTTCCCATTCGGCGTGCCAGCCGCCGGTGGCCCGTTCGTGTTCCTGACCGGCGGCGGCGAACAGGGTGCCGACGAGGCCGGGGCCGCGTCGGGCGGCGGCGGTGACCAGCACCGAGTCGACCGGGTTGCGTTTGTGCGGCATGGCCGACGAGCCGCCGCGCCCCGGACCGCCCTCGGCGACCTCGCCGACCTCGGTCTGGGCGAGCAGTCCGACGTCGAGGGCGACCTTGCCGGCGGCGGCGAGCAGCCCGCCGAGCGCGGCGGCCAGGTCGAGCACCGGCTGGCGGCGGGTGTGCCAGGGCAGTGGGCCGGCCGCCAGGCCCAGGTGGGCGGCGAACCGGTCCGCCACGACCAGACCGCTCGGCCCGTACCCGGCGAGGGTGCCCACCGCCCCGCCGAGCTGTGCGGGCAGCGCGGTCCGCGCCTGCGCCAGCCGGGTCCGGGCGTCGTGCAGGCCGAGCAGCCAGCCGGCCGCCTTGAGCCCGAAGGTGGTGGGGGCGGCCTGCTGACCGAGGGTGCGGGCCACCATCACGGTGTCGCGGTGGGCGCGGGTGAGCCCGGCAGCGGCATCGGTGGCGGCGTCGAGGTGACGCAGCAGCGGCCCGGCGGCCCGGGTGACCACCAGGGCCAGGGCGCTGTCGAGGATGTCCTGGCTGGTCGCGCCGTGGTGCACCCAGGGGCGGGCGGGTGGGGCGACGGCGGCGGTCAGCTCGCGTACCAGCGGGACGACGGGATTGCCGGCGGCGTCGGCGGCCGTGCCGAGCGCCGCCGGGTCGTACCGGTCGGCGTGGCAGTGCCGGGCGATCTCGTCGGCGACCGGCCCGGGCAGCAGACCGGCGTCGGCACCGGCGCGGGCGAGCGCCGCCTCGGCGTCCAGCAGCGCCTGCAACAGGTGGCTGTCGTCGAGTTCGGCGTCGACGTCGACCGCGCCGGACAGGCCGCGCAGCAGCGACTCAGACGGCGAAGAAGACGGTTTCATGCTCTCCCTGCAGGCGGATGTCGAACTGGTAGCCGTCCGCAGCCGGACGGGCCACGAGCGTGTCGCGGCGGCCGGGGTCGACGGTACGCAACACCGGGTCGGCGGCGTTGGCCGGTTCGTCCGGGAAGTAGATCCGGGTGACCAGGCGGTGCAGCAGTCCCCGGCCGAACACCGACAGGTTCAGGTGCGGCGCCTCGGTCTCGCCGTCGGGGGTGGGCAGCGGTCCGGGTCGGACGGTGTGCAGCGCGTACCAACCCTCGGCGTCGGTGTCGGCGCGGCCGAAGCCCCGGAAGCCGGGCACGGTGGCCGCGCGGGCGCCGCGCGGGTCGTCGGGGTGGTCGAAGTGCCCGTCCGGGTCGGCCTGCCAGCTCTCCACCATCGCGTCGCCGACCGGTGCGCCGGTGCCGTCGACGATCCGGCCCCGGATCCAGAACGCCCCCGGGGTGCCCTCGGGCACCACGTACGGGCCGTCCGGCCAGCTCAGACCGATGTGCAGGTACGGCCCGACGGTCTGGGCGGGCGTGACGCCCAGGCGCTCACTCATCGTCGTCCTCGTCCTCGAAGGGGGTGGCCTCCCGGCCCCGCAGCACGATGTCGAACCGGTAGGCCAGCGCCCACTCCGGCCGGGTGGCGGCATGGTCGTAGCGGGCCACCATCCGCTCGCGGGCCTGCGGGTCGCGGACCGAGTTGAAGATCGGGTCCTGGGAGAACAGCGGGTCGCCGGGGAAGTACATCTGGGTCACCAGGCGCTGCGTGAAGGCCCGGCCGAACAGCGAGAAGTGGATGTGCGCGGGCCGCCAGGCGTTGTCGTGGTTACGCCACGGGTAGGCACCGGGCTGCACGGTGACGAACTCGTAGCGCCCCTGGTCGTCGGTGAGGGTACGCCCGACGCCTGTGAAGTGGGGGTCCAGCGGGGCGGGCCAGTTGTCGATGGCGTGCCGGTACCGGCCGGCGGCGTTGGCCTGCCAGATCTCCACCAGGCTGTGCGGCACGGCCCGGCCGTCGCCGTCGAGGACCCGACCGTGCACGATGATCCGCTGCCCCTGGGGCTCGCCGTCGTGCTGCCGGGTCAGGTCGTGGTCGAGTTCGCCGAGGCGTCCCTCGCCGAGCAGCGGGCCGGTGATCTCGGTGAGCCGCTGCGGCAGGTAGGTCAGCGGCTGCTGCGGCGCGCGGATGACTGTGGACTTGTAGCCGGGGCTGAGCAGCGGCGGGTGGGCCTCGACGTCGTCGCGCCGGTAGCCGGGCAGCAGCAGCTTCCGGGTGGTCTCGCTCATCAGGTCCCCTTCGGGCTTGCCGGACGACGCTTCATCACACCCCGGCCTTCTTGGTGGCTTCCAGGGCGCGCAGCACGGTGAGTTCGTCGGTGCTGGGTGGCTCGCCGGTGCTCACCTCGTCGGCGACGGCCAGCGGCCAGCCGGTGGCGGCACGGACCTGGTCGACGGTGACGCCGGGATGCAGCCGGGTGAGGGTGAGTTCGCAGGTCACCGGGTCGGCGGTGAGCACACCCAGATCGGTGATGACGGTCTTCGGGCCGCCGCCGCGCAGTCCGAGCCGGGCCCGGTAGCCCGGACCGGCGCCGTACCCGACCGAGGTGACGAAGTCGACCCGGTCGATGAACGTACGCAGGCTCTGCCGGACGATGACGACCACCTCGCCGCAGGAGGCGGCGATCTCCGGAGCGCCACCGGCGCCGGGCAGGCGGACCTTCGGGTCGGTGTAGTCGCCGCCGATGACCGTGGTGTTGATGTTGCCGTACCTGTCGAGTTGGGCGGCACCGAGGAACCCGACGTCGATGCGGCCGGGTTGCAGCCAGTAGTTGAAGACCTCGGGCACGGAGACCACCGCGTCGGCGGTGTCGGCGAGCACACCGTCGCCGATGGACAGTGGTAGCCGGTCGGGTTTGGCGCCGAGGCAGCCCGACTCGTAGATGAGCACCAGGTTCGGGGCGTGGGTGACCCGGGCCAGGTTGGCGGCGGTGCTGGGTAGCCCGATGCCGACGAAGCAGGCGGTGCCGTCGCGCAACTGTCGGGCGGCGGCCACGGTCATCATCTCGTCGGAACTGTAGTCGGCGCTCACGCCGGCACCTCCACATCGCGCACGTGCCGGGCGATCCACTCCTCGAAGCTGGCGCGTTCCCGGCTGATCGCGTCCCAGGCCCGGTAGAAGTCGTTGTCCCGCACCGAGTATCCCTGGGTGTACGACGGGTGCGCGCCGCCGGGGACGTGCGCCACGGCGGTGACTGCCCAGCCCGGCAGGATCACCTGCCCGGGTACCGGATCGAGGTCGTCGACGATCTCCTCGACGGTGACCAGCGACCGCCGGGCGGCCAGCACCGCCTCCTTCTGCACCCCGGTGATGCCCCACATCTGCACGTTGCCGGCGGGGTCGGCACGTTGGGCGTGCACCACTGTCACGTCGGGTCGCAGGGCGGCGACGGCGGTCAACGTCTCCCCGGTGAAGGGGCATTCGATCGGGCGGATGTTTGCGGTGTGCCGGGGCAGGTCGGTGCCGGTGTAGCCGCGCAGCACGGCGAAGGGCAGGCCGCTGGCGCCGGCGACATACCGGTTGGCCATCCCGGCGTGGCTGTGTTCCTCCAGTTCCAGCGGCACCGGCCAGGAGTTCTGCACGGCGTCGCGGAACCGGTGCAGGGAGCCGACGCCCGGGTTGCCGCCCCAGGAGAAGACCAGCCGACGGGCACAGCCGGCACCGATGAGCTGGTCGTAGATGACGTCGGGGGTCATCCGGACCAGGGTCAGATCGCGCCGTCGTTGTCGGATGATCTCGTGGCCGGCAGCGAACGGGATGAGGTGGGTGAAGCCTTCCAACGCCACCGTGTCCCCGTCGCGGACCAGCTCCGCGACGCCTTCGGCCAGCGAGACGAGCTTCGCCATCAGCTTCCGCCCTCCCGGGTCCAGGGCCGCCGCCGGTGTTCGGCATGCGGACTCGCGTACACATCTCGAACGTAGTGGCCCGGGCCGACGTCCGTCAACGCGTCGGATTCCGGTGCGCGGAATGTCCACAGCATGCGTTGACTAGCCCGACGGGCCGTGCCATGTTCTGAACGAGAACGATCGTTCGGTTTCCGAACAGCCTGTGGAGCGCTCCTCCGGACCACACCCCCACCCCGCAAGGAGGATCACCATGTCCCTGCTCGACACCGGCGCCTGGCACGGCACGCTCTACAGCGACGGCTGGGTGGAGGCGGCCGGCGGCACCGCCGCGGTCCGTTCCCCGGCCACCGGCGAGGAGATCGGTCGGGTCGGCGTTGCCGACGCCACCGACGTCGCCCGGGCCGCCGTGCGGGCCGCGCAGGCGCAGCGCGCCTGGGCCGCCACCAGCTACCAGGACCGGGCCGCGGTGCTGCGCCGGGCCGGTGCGCTGTGGGAGCAGCACGCCGCCGAGGTCGGCGACTGGATCGTCCGCGAGGCAGGGTCGATCCCGCCGAAGGCCGGCGTCGAGACCAGCACCGCCGCGCAGGAGTGCTACGAGGCGGCAGCCCTGGCCTCGCATCCGCTGGGCGAGATCATCCCGAGCGCGCAGCCACGTCTGAGCCTGGCCCGACGCCTGCCCGTCGGCGTGGTCGGGGTGATCGCGCCGTTCAACTTCCCGCTGATCCTGGCCATCCGCTCGGTCGCGCCGGCCCTGGCGCTGGGCAACGCCGTGGTGCTCAAACCCGACCTACGTACGGCGGTGTCGGGCGGGTTGACGCTGGCCGCCGTCTTCGCCGAGGCCGGGCTGCCCGACGGGCTGCTGCACGTGCTGCCCGGCGGGGCGGACACCGGGGCGGCGCTGGTCGCCGATCCACACGTACGGGTGATCAGCTTCACCGGGTCGACCGCCGCGGGCCGCAAGGTCGGCGAGGCCGCCGCCCGGCACCTCAAGCGGGCCCACCTGGAACTCGGCGGCAACTCTGCCCTGGTCGTGCTCGACGACGCCGATCTGGACCTCGCCGTCTCGGCCGGCGCCTGGGGTTCCTTCCTGCACCAGGGGCAGATCTGCATGACCACCGGCCGGCACCTGGTGCACGCCAGCCTGGTCGAGCGTTACGTCGAGGCCCTCGCCGAGAAAGCCGACCACCTGCCCGTCGGCGACCCGACCAAGGAACAGGTGGCGCTCGGGCCGATCATCGACGAGACCCAACGCGACAAGATCCACTCACTTGTCACCGCGAGCGTCGACGCGGGCGCGCGGTTGGCCGCCGGTGGCCGCTACGACGGGCTGTTCTACCGCCCGACCGTGCTCGCCGACGTCACCCCGGCCACCCCGGCGTATGCGCAGGAGGTCTTCGGGCCGGTCGCGCCGGTGCTCAGCTTCACCGACCTGGACGAGGCCGCCGCCCTGGCCGCCGACACCGAGTACGGCTTGTCGCTCGGCATCCTCAGCCGGGACGTGCCGAAGGCGCTGGCCCTGGCCGATCGGATCCCCAGCGGCATCGTGCACATCAACGACCAGACGGTCAGCGACGAGGCGGTGGCCCCGTTCGGTGGGGTCCGCGCCTCCGGCACCGGCTCCCGCTTCGGCGGCGCGGCGGCCAATGTGGAGGCGTTCACCGAGACGCAGTGGTTGACCGTGCAGGGTGACATCACCCGTTACCCGTTCTGAGTCGGGGGCAACAGTGGCGGGCGGCAGCCGCTCCCCCGGCGCGTCGGTGACCTCGCGGGTGCTGGCCGTGCTCGGCGCGTTCGACGCGGCCCATCCGGCGTTGACGCTCAGCGACATCGCCCGGCGCAGCGGCCTGCCGTTGGCCACCACGCACCGGCTGGTCGCCGAACTGGTGACCGGCCGGGCGTTGGCGCGCGGCGTCGACGGCACCTACCGCATCGGGGTGCGGCTGTGGGAGATCGGGCTGCTCTCGCCGCTGCACGGCCAACTGCGCGAGGTGGCGCTGCCCTACCTGCAGGAGCTGTACACCACGGTCCGGGAGAACGTGCACCTGGCGGTCCGCGACGGCGACGAGGCGCTCTACGTGGAGAAGGTCACCGGGCACCGCGCGGTGCCGACCATCTCCCGCGCCGGGGGCCGCCTGCCGCTGCACGCCACCGGGGTCGGCAAGGCGCTGCTGGCGTACGCCCCACCGGAGGTGATCGCCGCGCACCTGCGGGGACCGTTGCGCCGCTGCACCCCGTACACCATCACGGAGCCGGGTCGACTGGCTCGCGAGCTGGCGGCGATCCGCGAGCGCGGCTGGGCGCGGACCCACGAGGAGATGACCCTCGGTTCCTGCTCGGTCGCGGTCGTGGTGCCGGGGCCCGACGGCGCGGCGCTGGCCGCGATCGGCGTCGTCGGGCACAGCCTGGGCGCCGCACCGCAGCGGCTGGTCCCGGCGCTGCGGGCGGCGGCCGACCAGGTGGCGGCCCGGCTGGCCGACGAGCCGCCCGCGACACAGCGCGCCACCGCCTGACCGGCGCAGGTTGGCCTTCCACTGGATGGAAACCGACAGCGGCGGCCCGGGTCGGCAGCGGGCAGGCTGAGGGCGGTGGGAGACGGCGACGAGGTCGCCGACGATCAAGGAGGCACGGATGCGTACCCAGGTCGGCATCGTCGGAGCGGGACCGGCCGGTCTCATGCTGTCGCACCTGCTGCACCGGCAGGGCATCTCCTCGGTGGTGCTGGAGAGCCGCAGCCGCGACTACGTGGAACACCGGGTGCGTGCCGGCGTGCTCGAACAGGGCTCGGTCGACCTGCTGCGCGCCACCGGCCTGGGCGACCGGCTGGACCGGGAGGGCCTGCGCCACGAGGGCATCGAACTGCGCTTCGACGGCGAGTCGCACCGGGTGGCGATGACCGAGCTGACCGGCCGGGCGATCACCGTGTACGGGCAGCAGGAGGTGGTCAAGGACCTGATCGCCGCGCGGCTGGCCGCCGGTGGCACGATCCTGTTCTCCGCCGAGGCGACCCGGCTGTCCGGCCTGGAGTCGCCGTCGCCGGTGGTGCACTACCGGTACGAGGGGCGCGACGAGGAACTGCACTGCGACTTCGTGGTCGGCTGCGACGGTTTCCACGGGGTGAGCCGCTCGGCCGTCCCCGACGGGGTGCTGCACACCTACGAACGCACCTACCCGTTCGCCTGGCTGGGCGTCCTGGCCGCCGCCGCGCCGGCGGTCGACGAACTCATCTACGCCCACCACGAACGGGGTTTCGCCCTCTACAGCATGCGCTCGCCGGAGATCTCCCGGCTCTACCTGCAGGTCCCGGCGGACGAGGACATCGCCGACTGGCCCGACGAGCGGATCTGGGCCGAACTGCGGACCCGGTTGGAGACCGTGCCGGGCTGGAGCCTCAACGAGGGGCCGGTGCTGGAGAAGGCGATCACCCCGCTGCGCAGCTTCGTGGTCGAGCCGATGCAGTGGCAGCGGCTGTACCTGGCCGGCGACGCCGTGCACATCGTGCCGCCCACCGGCGCGAAGGGCATGAATCTGGCCCTGGCCGACGTGGCGCTGCTCGGTGACGCCTTCGCCGCCTGGTACGCCGACGGTCGCACCGACCTGCTCGACGACTACTCGCGTACCGCCCTGCGTCGGGTCTGGCGGGCGCAGCAGTTCTCCTGGTGGATGACGTCGATGCTGCACCGCCTCAACGCCGACGACCCGTACGAGGCGAAACTCCAGTCGTCGGCGCTGCGCTACCTGACCACCTCCCCCGCGTACGCCACAAGCCTCGCCGAAAACTACGTCGGCCTACCGACCGTCTGAAGGAAGGGCACCTTATTAACGCCTCGGGTAGAGGAAGGTGCCCTTCTTAACAACACCCGCAGATGGCGGGAACCGGAGTCGTCTGCTGGCCGACTAGGTACCCGTAGCGACGGGCGTCCGGGCGAGACGCAGCATCACTGACCCGAAGGGCACGGGCCAGGCTACTGAAGGCTCCTACTCCGATCGGAAAAGTGCATGTCTGCAACCGACGTCTCCGGCCCGCCGGAGACCGCTCCCGAGCCGTCCACTGTCGAGCCACCGTCGGGTCGGCCGCAGCGGCGGTCGTCCCCGCTGGCCGCGCTGCTGGTGCGGCTGCACTTCTACGCCGGCATCCTGGTCGCCCCGTTTCTGGTGGTCGCCGCGTTGACCGGCCTGGCGTACACCGTCACGCCGCAACTGGACCGGGCGCTGCACGGTGATCGGTTGATCGTGACCACGAGCGGCGAGCAGCCCCGGCCACTGGCCGAGCAGATCACCGCCGCCCGGGCGGCCCACCCGGACGGCAGCCTCGTGGCCGTGTCACCCGGCACCGCAGACCGTACGACAGCTGTGGTGTTCGCGTTGCCGGATCTGGGCGACAAGCAGCACACCGTCTACGTCGACCCGTACACCGGCACGGTGGCCGGGCAGTTGACCACCTGGTTCGGCTCCACCCCCGTCACGACCTGGCTGGACGACCTGCACCGCAACCTGCACCTCGGTACCTTCGGCCGGCACTACTCGGAGATCGCCGCGAGTTGGCTGTGGGTGCTGGCGCTCGGCGGCATCATCCTGTGGTGGCGTCGCCGCGCCACCGGGCGGGGACGGGTGCGGCACCTGCTGGTGCCGGACCTGTCGACCGGGCGCGGAGTACGACGGACCCGGGGCTGGCACGCCACCCTCGGCGTCTGGCTCGCCGTGGGCCTGCTCGTCCTCTCGGCGACCGGGCTGACCTGGTCCCGGTTCGCCGGCGGCAACTTCTCCGCCGGCCTGACCGCGCTCGACGCCGCCCGCCCGACCCTGTCCACCAGTCTCACCGCCGCTCCCGCCGACGGCGGCGGGGAACACCACCACGGCGGCGCACCGTCGCCGACGGCCGAACCGGCGACCTTCGACCGGGTGCTCGCGGTGGCCCGGGACGCCGGGCTGGACGGGCCGGTCGAGATCAGCCCCGGCGAGGCCGGCGACGCCTGGGTGGTCGCCCAGACCGACAACACCTGGCCGGTCGGCTGGGACCGGGTGGCCGTGGACCCCGCAGCCGGTACGGTGACCGCGCGCAGCGACTTCGCCGACTGGCCGCTGCTGGCCAAGCTCAGCGCACTCGGCATCCAGGCGCACATGGGTGTGCTGTTCGGCCCGGTCAACCAGATCCTGCTGGCCGCCCTCGCGATCGGTCTGCTCTGCGTCATCGTCTGGGGCTACCGCATGTGGTGGCAGCGCCGCCCCACCCGGGTCGACCGGCGGGCCCTGGTCGGTGCCCCGCCTGCCCGGGGTGCCCTGCGCGGACTGCCCTGGTGGGCGCTGCTGCCGGGCGTGCCGCTGGTCGCCGCGCTGGGCTGGGCCCTGCCCTGGTTCGGTGTGACACTGCTCGGCTTCCTGGCCGTCGACGTGGCCCTGGGCTTGGCGGCCCGACGACGCACGGGCCTGACGTCCGTCGGGTGAGGCACTGCGTTTCGGCGCGATGGCGGTAACCGGGTGCGCCCGAATCCGCCATCACGCCGAAACGGAGTCGATCACCACAGCTGCGGGTCAGTCGACGACCGGGCTGCGCCGTTCCAGCAGTGTGACGTCGCGCCAGCGGCCGTGGTGGCGGGCCACCCGCTCGCGGACGCCGACCACCCGGAACCCCGCCCGACTGTGCAGCGCCAGGCTGGCGGTGTTCTCCGGGAAGACCGCGGACTGGATGGTCCAGATGCCCGCCGCCTCGGTCGAGGCGATCAGGCCGTCGAGCAGCAGCCGGGCCACTCCCCGGCCCTGTGCCGCCGGGTCGACGTAGACGGAGTGTTCCACCACACCTGCGTACACCGGCCGGGTCGAGGTGGGCGACACGGCGATCCACCCGAGCAGCGTCCCGGCGTCGTCGACCGCCACCAGGCGGTGCGCCGCCAACCGCCCGGCGTCGAAGGCCGCCCAGGTGGGGGCGACGGTCTCGAAGCTGGCCTGCCCACCGTCCAGCCCGGCCTGATAGATCGCCAGCACCCGGTCGGCGTCCGCGGCCGTCATCGGCCGCAACACCACCTCAGCCATCGGCCCCCGCTCTCGTTCGCTCCGTACCTGCTCAGGGGCGGTCTCCGGGGTCCGTGACGCGCCCTCGCCTCACCGTACTCCGGCACCTCCCGGCCTTGATCATCGGCATCCCGCCGGGACGGGGACCGCCGCCAGTCGGCATCCCGCCGGGACGGGGACCGCCGCCAGCAGGCCGGGACCGCATCATCGGCAGCACGCCGGCCCGCTGCCGAGGGGTTCTCGACAGCGGGCCGACATGGTGCAGGGCGGGTCGGGTCAGCGTTCGGTGAGGTAGTCCTCGACCGCGTCCGCCGCCTTGGCGGTGCCGCCGTTGGCCCGTACCTCGGACTGGGCCTCGGTCAGGCGGCCGCGCAGCGCCGTGTCTGCGGCGACCGCGTCAACGGCCGCGCGCAGCGTCTCGGCGGTGACCTCCTCGGCGGGCAGCAGCCGACCGAGACCGGCATCGGCCAACTGTTGCGCGTTGGCGAACTGGTCGACCGCCTGCGGGATCGCGACCGTGGGCACCCCGAACCAGAGCGCCTCGGTGCAGCCGCCCATGCCGGCGTGGGTGACGAAGGCCGAGGCGTGGGCCAGCACCACCAGCTGCGGCACCCGGCGATGCACCTCGACGTTGCCGGGCAGCGGTCCCAGGTCCGCCGGGTCGACCTTGTCACCGATGGCGATGACCACGTGCCACGGCGAGTCGGCGAACCCTTCCAGGCAGGCCCGGTACACCGGCAGCTGGTCGTTGTAGGCCGTACCGAAGGAGACCAGCAGGACCGGCCGCCCGTCGGTGGGCGGCGTCCATCCCGGCTCGGTGAGCCGGGCCGGGTCCAGGCACGGGCCGACGAACCGGACCGTCTCCGGCACCCGGTCGGCGTGGGGTTGCATCACCCGTGGGATCAGCGACAGCACCCGCCGGGGGAAGGTGAGGAAGGTGCGCGAATCCTGGTGGATGCCGTGGTCGGCCAGCCAGGCGTCGAAGGTGGCGTAGTAGTCCCGCCCGGACGCCGAGGAGGTCAGGGCGGTGAAGAACTCGGCCATGTCCTGCTGGTAGCCGGTCCAGGCGACCATCGTCGGTGACAGTTGCACCGCCGGCACGCCGTACCGCTCACCCAGCAGCGGGCCCGGCAGGCCGCCGATGTCGTAGAGCACGAGGTCGGGCCGGTCCGCGTCGTAGCGTGCGGTCAACTGCGGCAGCACCGCGATGCCCTCGTCGAGGAAGACCCGCATGGCCGTGGCCGGGTCCTCCGGCCACGGCGTGTCGCCCTGCGGCAGGATCGTCGGGTGGGCGATGGGCTCGGCGCCGGTCGGCGCGACCAGGCCGGTGAGCGGTTCGCCGACCACGTAGGTCACCCGGTGTCCCCGGTCGACCAGTTCGCGGATCAGCGCCAACGAGGGGTAGATGTGGCTCGGCGCGGTGCAGCCGACCATGGCGATATGAGCTGGTTTACGCATTCGAGATAGGTCCCGTCGAGTCGGAGAGACATGTCATCCGAGGGAAGAGGCGACGCGGACCGGGCCCGGGCCACTCACCGGGGGTGAGGGCGTCACCGGGCCGACGTCGCACCGGTCAACGACCGGTGCGACGCGCGCCGCCTCAGGCGGAACGCAGGCGCATGAAAGCGATGATCATGCGTACGACCCTAGTGCGGCAGCTCAGAGCCGTCAAACCGGAAACACCGGTACGTCTTGTCGGCCGCGAACATCAGCCGGTACTGTCCCGGCAATAGCCACCGATCAACCCGCCGCCACCCCGACCGGCCGGCATCTGCTCTGGTTTCGGCGGCCCGCCGTGGACTGGCAGTCCCAGGCCCTGCCGATCGGCAACGGCCGCCTCGGTGCCATGCTCTTCGGTCAGCCCGACCACGAACGCATCCAGTTCAACGAACAGAGCCTGTGGGGTGGGGTCGACGGCTACGACAACGCCCTGGCCGGGCAGCCCGACGACGTGTTCGACCCGAGCATGACCGGGTTCGGCTGCTACCTGGCCTTCGGTGACCTGCACCTGCGCTTCCACGCCCACCAGCAGCCGGACGTCGACTACCGCCGGACGCTGGACCTGGAGACCGGCATCCACACCACCCGCTTCGGTACGCCCGGTCGAGTCCTCCGGCGGGAGGCGTTCGCCAGTCGTACCGCCGATCTGCTCGTCCTGCACTACGTAGCCGAGCGGGCCGACGCGCTCGACTGCGACATCACCCTGACCAGCGCGCAGGACGCGACCGCGACCGCGGACGCCGCGACCATCGCCTTTCGCGGCATGCTGGGAAACGGGCTGCGGTACGCCGCGGCCGTCCGGGTGGCGGCCACCGACGGGCAGGTCACCACCGACGGCCACCGCCTGCGGGTACGGTCGGCGACCCGGCTGACGCTGCTGCTGGACGCGCGTACCGACTACCGGCTCGACGCCGCCGCGCGGTGGCGGGGCGCGGACCCGGAGCCGGCGGTGCGCGCGGCGCTCGACGCGGCGGCCGGACAGCCCCACGCCTCGCTGCGGGCGGCACATCGTGCGCAGAGCAGGACGGTGGCCGACCGGGTACGGGTGAGCTGGGGTGCCAGCGCCGACCAGGTCGTGGCGTTGCCGACCGACGAGCGGCTGGCCCGCTACCGCGCGGGCGGTGTCGACCCCGAACTGGAACAGACCATGTTCGTGCTCGGCCGGTACCTGCTGCACAGTTCCTCGCGGCCCGGTGGCCTGCCCGCCAACCTGCAGGGGCTGTGGAACGACAGCAACCAGCCACCCTGGGCGGCGGACTACCACACCAACATCAACGTCCAGATGGCCTACTGGTGCGCCGAGACCACCGACCTGGGCGACAGCCACCGGGCACTCGTCGAGTTCGTCCGGCAGGTGGCGGTGCCGAGCCGGGTCGCCACCCGCAACGCCTTCGGCGCGCACACCCGAGGGTGGACGGCCCGCACCAGCCAGAGCATCTTCGGCGGCAACTCGTGGCAGTGGAACACCGTCGCCAGCGCCTGGTACGCCCAGCACCTCTACGAACACTGGGCCTTCGGTCAGGACGTCGGCTACCTGCGGAACACCGCCTACCCGATGATCAAGGAGATCTGCGAGTTCTGGACCGACCGGCTGGTCGACGACGGCACCGGCACGCTCATCGCGCCGCAGGGCTGGTCACCGGAGCACGGCCCACGTGAGGACGGCGTGCCGTACGACCACCAGATCATCCGGGACCTGTTCCAGAACTACCTCGACTGTGCCGTCGCCCTCGACGTCGACCACGACTACCAGGCCACCGTCGCCGACCTGCGATCGCGGCTCGCACCGGACCGGATCGGCAGGTGGGGTCAGCTCCAGGAGTGGCGGGAGGATCGCGACGACCCGGACGACCGGCACCGCCACACCTCGCACCTGTTCGCCGTCCATCCGGGACGTGAGATCACCCCGACGGGGTCACCGGGGTTCGCGGCCGCCGCGCTTGTGTCGTTGACGGCCCGCTGCGGTCGGCACGACGGCGGCCCGGTCAGCGACACCACTGTCACCGGCGACAGCCGCCGGTCGTGGACCTGGCCCTGGCGGGCGGCGATCTTCGCCCGGCTGGGCCAGGCACCGCAGGCATGGACGATGCTCCGCGGGCTGCTGCGGCACAACACCCTGGACAACCTGCTGTGCACCCACCCGCCGATGCAACTGGACGGCAACTTCGGCATCACCGCGGCGATCGCCGAGATGCTGCTGCAGAGCCACGACGGCACCATCCACCTGCTGCCCGCGCTGCCACCACACTGGCCCGACGGCAGCTTCGCCGGGTTGCGGGCCCGAGGCGGCTACCGCGTCGACTGTGTCTGGCGGGCCGGCCGGGTCACCGACTTCACGATCACCGCTGACCGCACACCCCGCCGCGACCCGGTGGCCGTCCGGGTCGACGGGCAGGACGTGCTTGTCGAGCCGGCACCCGGCTGACCGTCTCAGGACGTCAGCAGGCCCTCGGCCGCCAGGTCGTCCCAGAGCGCGTCGGGCACCGGCTTGGCGAGCAGGTCGGCGTTACGCACCACCTGCTCAACACTCTTGACCCCGACGACCACGGTCGCCACCGCCGGATGCCGGGCCACGAAGGCCATCGCCGCCTGCGGCAGGGTCACCCCGTGCCGCCGACACGTGGCGGCGATGCGGACCGCCCGGTCGTACACCGGCTGCGGCACCGGACGGTAGTCGTACATCCTGCCTGGCTCCTCGGTGGCCAGCACGCCGCTGTTGAAGACCCCGGCGGCGAGCACCGACACCCCGCGTTCCTGGCAGGCGGGCAGCAGGCGCTCCTGCGCCGACTGGTCGAGCAGCGTGTACCGGCCGGCGAGCATCACGGTGTCGACGTCGGTCTCCACCACGAACCGGTGCAACATCTGCCACTGGTTCATACCGACGCCGATGGCACCCACCACGCCCTGCGCCCGCAGGTCGTGCAACGCCGGGTACGCCTGCTCGACCGCCTGCTGCCAGTGGTCGTCGGGGTCGTGCAGCAGCACCACGTCGATGCGGTCGAGACCCAGCCGGTCGAGGCTGGACTCCAGCGACCTGCGGACCCCGTCGGCGCTGAAGTCCCACTCGCGGACGTGGTCGGCCGGCACGTCGAAGCCGCCTTCCTCGTCACGCAGGTGCGCGGTCTGCGGCGAGGGCACCAGCAGCCGTCCGACCTTCGTGGACACGGTGTACTCGGCGCGAGGCCGGTCGGCCAGGGCGGCGCCCAGCCGGCGTTCGGACAGGCCGAGGCCGTAGTGCGGGGCGGTGTCGAAGTAGCGGATACCCGCCTCCCACGCCGCGTCGAGGGCGGCGTGCGCCCCCTGCTCGTCGACGGTCCGGTACAGGTTGCCGATGCCGGCCGCGCCGAAGCCGAGCGGACTGACGGTTACCTGCGAGTGGCCGAGCCGTCTCATTGCTGCCTCGATTCTGCGGTGGGGGTGGTGGTCGGTGGGCGCAGCCGCAGCCCGTGCATCCCGCCGTCGACGGCGAGCACGGTCCCGGTGGTGGCGGCGGCCAGTGGGCTGGCCAGGTAGGCGACCGCCGCCGCGACCTCGGCCGGGGTGACCAGCCGTCCGATGGGCTGGCGGGCACGCAGGGCCGCGTACTCGGCGGTGGGGTCGTCGGCGGCGTCGACCAGGCGGCGTACCCACGGGGTGTCGACGGTGCCGGGGTTGACGCAGTTGACCCGGATGCCCTCACCGACGTGGTCGGCGGCCATGGCGAGGGTCAACGCCTGCACCGCACCCTTCGTGGCGCTGTAGAGGGCCCGGCCGGGCAGGCCGGCGGTCGCCGCGATCGAGCAGGTGTTGACGACGGCGGCGGACGCGGAGACCCGCAGGTACGGCAGGGCCGCCCGGGTGACCCGGACGATGCCGACGACGTTTACGTCGTACACCCGGTGCCACTCGTCGTCCGACTGGGCCTCGATGGTGCCCTGCGCACCGGCACCGGCGTTGTTGACCAGGATGTCCAGCCCGCCGAGCCGGTCCACGGCGGCACGCACCGCCGCGTTCACCGAGTCGGCGTCACCCACGTCGCAGGCGATGGCGTGCAGCGGCGCGGGCACGTGCGACGGGTCGAGGTCGAGGCAGGCCACCGCGGCCCCCCGCGCGGCGAGCAGCTCGGCCACCGCCAGGCCGATGCCCGATCCCCCGCCGGTCACCACGGCCGACAGCCCGGCGAACTCCCTGCTCACGCGGTACCGACCGGCTGGCGTTGCCGACCGAGCCCGTCGATCTCCAACTCGATCACGTCACCGCCGCGCAGGTACGGCTTCGGCTCGGGCATCCCGAGCGCCACCCCGGCCGGGGTGCCGGTGTTGATGACGTCGCCCGGCTCCAACACCATGAACTGGCTGACGTAGTGGACGATCTCGGCCACCCCACAGATCATGTTCTTGGTGTTGCCGTCCTGGCGCAGGATGCCGTTGACACTGCACCGCAGGCCCAACTGCTGCGGGTCGGGCACCTCGTCGGCGGTGACCAGCCACGGGCCGAGCGGGTTGAACGTCTCGCAGGACTTCCCCTTGTCCCACTGACCGCCGCGTTCCAGCTGGAACTCGCGCTCCGAGACGTCGTTGGAGATCGTGTACCCGGCGACGCAGTCCCACGCCTCGGCCGGGCTCGCCAGATAGCGGGCGGTACGGCCGACGACGACGGCTAGCTCGACCTCCCAGTCGGTCTTCCGGCTGCCCCGAGGTACGAGCACCTGGTCGTTCGGCCCGACCACGGTGTTCGACGCCTTCATGAACAGGACCGGCTCGGCGGGCGGCTTCGCGCCGGTCTCGGCGGCGTGGTCGGAGTAGTTCAACCCGACACAGACGATCTTGCCCGGTCGGGCGATCGGGGCGCCGATGCGGGCCGTGGGATCGGCCTCGGGAAGCGTGCCGCCGTGCACCGCCGCCCGGACCTCGGCCATGCCGTCCCCGCCGAGGAACGCCCCGTCGATCTCGGACACCAGGCCGGACAGGTCGACCAGTCGGCCGGCCCGGTCCAGTGCGGCGGGCCGCTCCTGCCCGACCGCCCCCACTCGCAGTAGCTTCACCGTGCCCCCTCCGGCCAGACATCGGATCTATCGCCCTGGTTCTATCCGGATCATCGAGCACCGGCAAGCCCCCGACCGGAACTCATCCGAAAAGAATCCACGATCCCGTACGCCGAGAAGGGTCGGTCGCAGCGGCCTCGCAGCCATGAGCGGAGCCGGCCGCCGCAACCGATACCTCCGATGTCTGCCCGGTTGACGCTCCGGCGATCAGGCGGCAGCGCGTTCGGCGGCGTCGATGGCGGCATCGGTGACCCAGAACATGCCGACCAGCAGGATCAGGGCCAGCACGCCCATGATGACGAAGACCGCTTGGAGACCGAACACCTCGGCGAGCCCGCCACCGACCAACGCCCCCAGCGGCATGCTCCCCCAGGCCAGCAGCCGGTATCCGCTGTTGACCCGTCCGAGCAGGCGGTCCGGGGTGATCTGCTGGCGCAGCGAGACCGTGATGACGCTCCAGGAGGTGAGCAGGATCCCGCCGACGAAGAAGATTCCGCCGAGGACGAACGGGTTGGTGCTCACCGCCGGAGCGCCCACGACGACCGCGATCGCGATCATCGCGACGCCGAGCGCGCGGGCCCGGCCGAGCAGCCGCTCGATCCTCGCGGCGACGAGTGACCCGAGCACGATGCCCGCCGCCAAGGCGGTCAGCAGAAGGCCGTAGCCCGGCTCGCTGAGCCCGATGGCCGAGTTCGGCCCGACCGCGTACAGCACCAGCACCGCGAACGTGGCCGTGGTGGTGAGGTTGCTGACCCCGACCATCAGCGCCAGGGTCCGCAGCAGTCGGTGTCGCCAGAGGAACCGTACGCCTTCGGCGATGTCGGCGCGCAGTGTGCTCGTGCCCTGCCGCGCCACCCGGAACCGGCCGCCGACCAGCAGCAGGGCCACTACTGCGGCCGCCCAGAGCCCGGCCGGCCCGAGCATCGCGTACGCGACTCCGCCGGCGACGAGGAATCCGGCCAACGGCGGGCCGACGAACTGGTTGGCGGCCAGTTCGACGGCGTACAGCCGTCCGTTGGCGCGGGGCAGCATCGCGCGCGGGACCAGTTGCGGCAGGATCGACTGGGCCGAGGTGTCGTACAGGGTCTCGGCGGTGCCCGCGCCGAAGGCCACCACGTAGAGCAACCAGATCGAGCCGGCGTCGAGGGCCACGGCCAGGGCCAGCGCGCCGAGCAGGGCCGCCCGGAGGCTGTTGGCGACCAGCATCACCCGCCGCCGGTCGAGCCGGTCGACGAGCGCGCCGGCCGGCAGGGCGAACAGCAGCCACGGCAGGCTGAACGCGGCGGCCACCCCGGCGACGAGCACCGGCGAGGTCGTGTAGCCGACGGCGGCCAGCGGCAGGGCGATCTTGACGATCCCGTCGGCGAGGTTGGACACCGCCGACGCCGACCACAACCGCCAGTACCGGCCACCCAGACCGCCCGTGCCCGTCGACTCCGCAGCGGTCGGCTCGAGACCGGCCGACACCGCGCCCGTCGACTCTGAGCCGGCCGGTTGCGCGGTCGCTACTGGCTCATCCACCCCCGTCACCGCCAGATCATCGCAGACCTCGCGCCCCTGCTCGACCCCACCCGAGGCCGCCGACCCACGGCGGTCGACCGGCCGGAAAACCGACCGTGGAGAACCGCGATCATGGATGACCGGAATTATCGATATTCACAAGCATCTTGCTCCGACCCATGGTGCACGCCCATACTTTGGCTACACGCGAAGCAGCGGATTGGCACGAATTGCACCGTTGGCACGGCGAGGTGGACGGACACCAGCTCCGTAGGGCAGCACCTCGCGCATCGCGACGCCGGTCCTCGTCCTCGGTCCACGCTTACCTGCCGTGGCCCGGTCCGGCGCGCTGTCGTAGTCCATGGAGGTGGACGTGAAACGAACCGTAGCGGCGCTGGGATCCCTGGCTGCCGCGTCCCTTCTCGCCGTGACGGGCGTGCTCTTCGCCCCGTCACCGGCCTCCGCCGCGTCCCTGGTCGAGGTGACCAACTTCGGCACCAACCCGGGCAACATGCGGATGCACATCTATGTGCCGGACGTCCGGCCCGCCAATCCCGCAGTCGTGGTCGCCATGCACGGCTGCGGCGGCAACGGCCCCGGGTTCTACTCCGGCAGTGAGTTCGGCCGCCTCGCCGACCAGTACGGCTTCGTGGTCATCTACCCCACCGCCACCCAGCAGGCCGGCTTCGGCAACTGCTTCGACGTGTGGTCCGCCGCCTCGAAGGTGCGCAACGGTGGCAGCGACCCCGTGTCGATCATGTCGATGGTCAGCTACGCCCAGCGCCAGTACGGCGGCGACCCGCAGCGGGTGTACGCCACCGGCAGCTCGTCGGGCGGCATGATGACCCAGGCCCTGATGGCGCTCTACCCGGACGTCTACAAGGCCGGTGCGGCGTTCATGGGCGTGCCGTTCAACTGCTTCGCCAACGCCGCGGACTTCCCGCCCACCAACAGCCAGTGCGTCAACGGCCGGATGGACCGGACCCCGCAGCAGTGGGGTGACGCGGTCCGGCAGGCGTACCCCGGCTACACCGGTGCTCGCCCGCGGGTGCAGCTGTGGCACGGCACCAACGACAACCTGATTCCCTTCCAGCTCCTGCAGGAGTCGGTGGAGCAGTGGACCAACGTGGCCGGGCTGAGCCAGAACCCGACCCGCACGGACACCCCGCAGGCGAGCTGGAACCGGCGTCAGTTCGCCGACTCCACCGGCACGGTGCGGGTGGAGGCGTACGCCATCCAGGGCGCCGGGCACAGCCTGCCGTCGACCGGCATGGCTCGGGCCGCCATCGACTTCTTCGGCCTGACCAGCAGCACCCCGCCGCCCACCACCCCGCCGCCGACGACTCCGCCGCCCACCACCCCGCCGCCGACGACCCCGCCGCCGGGTGCCACCTCCTGCCGGGTGCAGTGGACGGCCGACACCTGGAACAACGGCCTGGTCGCCAACCTCACCGTCACCAACACCAGCCCGGTCGCGGTCAACGGCTGGACGGTGCAGTGGACCTTTGCCAACGGCCAGCAGGTGACGAACACCTGGAACGCCACGATCACCCAGAGCGGCAACCAGGTGACCGCCCGCAACGTCGGTTACAACGCCACCATCGGGGCCAACCAGAGCATCACCTTCGGTTTCCAGGCCACCCACAACGGCACCAGCAACCCGCCTGACCGCTTCACCCTGAACGGGGCAGCCTGCAGCTGACCCCTCGACCAGATCGGTGCCCCGGCCGTCATCGGCCGGGGCACCGGCACGACCGGTCCGCGCGGGGCACGCGCTCCTCGACCTGGCAAGGGCGGGAGTACCGCTCAGAGTGTCGTCGCGTCGACCGGCGGCAGATCGATCGGGACGCCGGTCAGGCGTTCGCTCTGCGCCCACAGCTGCTGTGCCACCCCGACGTCGAGGGCGCGGGCGCTGCGGGTCGCGGGCACCGGCGGGCCGACGTTCTCCGCCCGGTGCGCCGGGCCCCAGTAGCTGCCGCCCTCGGCGTCCGGGTCGGTGGCGGCGCGCAGGATCGGCAGCGCCCCCTCGGCCAGCGGCATCGCCAGGTACCGGCCGATGCCGTTGACGATCGTGACCAGACGGTGGCGACCCTGACTCGGCCCGGTGTACGTCCACCCGGGATGGGCGGCGGTGACCCGCAACGACGTTCCGGCCCCGGTCAGCCGCCGATGCAGCTCCAGGGTGAACAGCAGCATCGCCAGCTTGCTCTGCCCGTAGGCGGCGAACCGGGCGTAGCGCCGCCGCTGCCAGTTCAGGTCGTCGAGATCGATCCGCCCGGTCCGGTGCGCGTTGCTCGCCACGTTGACGATCCGGGCCTGCTCGGTGGCGAGCAGCAGGGGCAGCAGCCGGCCGGTGAGCGCGAAATGGCCGAGGTAGTTGGTGCCGAACTGCAGCTCGAAGCCCTGCCGGGTACGCCGCAACCGCGGATACAGCACCCCGGCGTTGTTGACCAGCAGGTCGAGCCGGTCGTGCTCGGCCCGGTAGGCGGTGGCGAACGCGGCCACCGAGTCGAGGTCGGCCAGATCGAGCGGACGGCAGTGCACCTCGCCGTGCGGGTGCCGGGCGCGGATCGCCTCGGCCGCGGCCTCACCTCTGCCGCGATCCCGGCAGGCGAGCACCACCCGCGCACCCTTGCCCGCCAGTGCTCGCGCCGTCTCCAGGCCGAGCCCGCTGTTGGCCCCGGTGACGATCACCGTGCGGCCCCGCTGGTCGGGAATGTCGTCGTACGTCCAGTGGGGCATCTGTTGCTCCTCGGTCCACTCGGGGCCTGGCCGGCGCGACCAGGTTGCTCGTCAAGGCGACCGGTGCGGTCCGCCGGCGGGATGGCCCCGCCGGCGGACCGCTCGGGGTCAGCCGATGGTGCAGAGGGTGCCGTTGAGCCGGAACGCCGTCGGTACGACGTTCGGCCCGCTGTACTCGCCGACGAAGCCGACAGTGGTCGAGGCCCCGGCGGAAAGCCGACGGTTGTCGTCGTTGCCGGTCACCCGCACGGTGCTGCCGACCTGTTCCCAGGTGGCGCTCCACCCGCTGCCGACCCGCTGCCAGGAGGTGGGCCAGGTCCAGGTCAGGGTCCACCCGTCGACCGTGTGCTCACTGTTGTTGACGATGTCGACGTTTGCCACGTACCCGTTGCCCCAGTCCGTGGTGCTGGCGAAGCGGACGGTGCAGCCGCTGCTCGCCGGGCTGCCGGTGGTGAAGGTCAGCGGCGCCGACGCCCAGGAGACCCGTCCGGCGGTGTCGCGGGCCAGCACGTTGACCGTGTACCTGCGGCCCGGCACGAGGTTGCCGACGGTCAGGCTGGTCCCGGGCGTCTCGCCGAGCTGTTCGCTGACCGCGCCGTTCTGCCGGTGCACCTCGTACTTGGCGATCGGGGCGGCCCCGGCGGTGGCGGCCGGCCAGGTGATCGTCACGTCCCGGTCGGTGACGCCGGTCGCGGCTGGTTGGCCGGGCGCGCCGGGTGCGCCGGTGACCGCAGCCGCCGGACGCACCACCAGGGTGGTCAGCGAGTACGGCGGCAGCGTACGGCTGGTCGCCTCGCCGCTGCGGGCGGTGGTGACCTCGGTGGCACCGTTGGTGTGGGTGTGCACGGTCGGTGCTCCGGCCGCCGGGGCGAACCCGGCGTAGTCGATGGTGACCGGGTGGGCGTTGTCCGGGTCCTTGTTGATCAGCAGGACCGCCACCTCACCGTTGGCCCGCCGCACCGCGTGCGCGCTGACCAGCGGCTGATCGGTCTCGGCGCGGATGAACTGGCCGCCGCTGCGGGCGAACATGCTCATCATGGACAGCCCGTGGTACGCGGCGAACGGGGTGTTCACCGCAGGTTCGCAGACCGAGCCGTCCGGGGTGCAGGTGCCGTTGGAGAGCAGGCCGAAGTCGCCGTAGTCGGTCTGCCCCGCCTCCGTGCTCACCCGGCCGATGCCGTTGTGCACGTTCCACCAGTGCACGGTGAAGACCCCGTTGGCCAGCAGACCGCTGTAGGCGTCGGCCAGGAACAGCGCGGCCGGTTGGCTGGTCATGCCCTCGGAGGTGACGTTGACCTCGGTGAGGCTGATCCCGATGCGGTCGGCCTGCGGCCCGGCGTACCGGCTGATCTGCTGACGCAGCAGGTACACCGCGTCGGTGATGTGGCTGGTCCGGGGCAGCGACTCGGCGGCGCTGCCACCCGGGTACCAGTGCACGTCCACGAAGTCGATCGACGGCCCGGCGATGGACAGCACGGTCTGGTTCCACGGGCCCGGGTCGTTGCCGGCGGTCAGGCCGTCCGGCCAGTTGGCCGGCATGGTGAGCACCGCGCCGACCTTGATGCTCGGGTCGACGGCCTTCATCGCCTCGGCGTAGTCGACCACCAGGTTCGCGTAGTAGGTGGCGCTCTTGTCGGGGTGGTGGTCGGCTTCCCAACCGGACCCGTAGTGACCGTTGCCGTAGTTCTCGTTGCCGACCGTCCAGTACCGCGCGCCGTAACCCTTCGTCACGTTTGCGTACCGCACCCAGTCGGCCGCCTCCTGCGGCGTGCCGGTGCCGTAATTGGCGATGATCATCGGCTCGGCGCCGACCCGCCGCACCGCACCCATGAAGGTGTCGAAGTCGGTGCCGGGGGCGACGTAGCCGCCGGGCGCGGTGTGGTCGCGCCAGTGATAGATGTCGGCGTACGAGCCACCCGGGTAGCGCATCATCTGCACCCCGGCGTCGCGCAGCAGGTCCGACGTCTCGGGGGTGGCCAGATACTGGTCCCAGATGGCGTGGTTGACGCCGAGCGCGGTGTCGGGCACCCGGGCCAGCCCGGCCCGCGCGTTCACGGTCACCGTCACCGGTGCCGTCGCCGCGTCGGCGCTCGGGGCGTCGACCCCGGTCACCACACCCGTGGCGAGCAGCAGGCCGGCCACGAGCAGCGCGCCCGCGTGCCGGGGCAGTCGCCACGATCGGGCCGAGGATCGAACACCGTGCCTGTTCGGAAGTCTCATGGTTGTCCTTTTTCGATCACGAGCGAGATCCGCCCGGTCGACAGCCCACGACCGACGGCGGAGAAGAGAGAACGACCAGCTCACCTGCCGTCACCCGCCGCAGGCCCGGACGGGCCCCCGGCTGCCCATCGGGCGACGGTCACTCGCGCGACAACACATCGACAGATCAGAATTGCACAGCGTACGGCGATCACTCAACGCCCCGCGCACAGAAGGCCGATGCGAGACGGACGAGAAAAGCGCCCGTCCCGGCTCGGGGAACGGGCGCTTTCGCGCATTCGGGTCGGGGCCGCTCGGCGGTCAGGCCCACTCGGCGGTCGACGGTCGGCGGTCGGCGGTCGGCGGTCGCCGGTCAGGGCCGCTCGGTCAGGGACGCTCGGCCACCTGGGCGACGAACGCCTTCCAGGCCGCCGGCCCGAAGGCCAGCATCCCGCCGTCACGGTCCTTGGAGTCCCGGACGAGAACGACCCCGGAGAGATTGTCCGCAACCTCGACGCACGCCCCGCCGTTGCCGCTGCTCCGACTGCTCTTACGCCACCGCGCGCCAGTCAGGCCCATGACGCTGCCACATCCCTCATCAACTCGACGGACTGCCGATGAGACAACGCCTCGCCACGGACGTTCTCCCATGCCGCCAGTATGGCCGCCACGTCGTCAGGGTCGCTAACCACTTGCCCCTGTAGTTGCGTGTCCAGGTAGACAGCGGTGCGATGGTCCCTGCTCGTGGCGATGACGAACGGACCGTCCAGCCCGGCGTAGGCCCCGGCCGCCTGCGGCACGACATGCACGCGCACGTGCGGAAGGTCGCACCAGGCGATCAGTGCCTGCATCTGGTCGCGCATCACGTCCTGACCGCCCACCGGGCGGCGCAGGGCGAATTCGTCCACGACCGCGGTGAGCCATGGCGGGTTCTCCCATTTGAGAATGACCTGCCGAGCGAGCCTCGCCGCCACCAGCTGATCCACCTCGTCGGAGGTGCGCCGCCCGCTCGCGCTGAGGACCGCCCGCGCGTATGCCTCGGTCTGCAACAGTCCCGGCAGGACGGTCGACTCGAACCACCGCAGTTCCGTCGCCTCACGCTCCATCTCCTGCCACGGGCGAAACCACACCAGGTCACGGATCCGGCGTCGTGAAGTGTCCGGCCAAATGTCCGACGCGCTCCGACCGAGGACAGCGGCAGCGGTGGCGCGATGTCCGGGGTGCGGGATGCGGCCCTGCCGGAGCCACCGGTCGGTCGTCTTGGGATCCACGCCTATCTGCGCCGCCAACGAATCTGTGGTGTGGCCTGCCTCCTGGAGCGCCGTCCGCAGTGCGTCGTTCATCGGACCCCCATCGGACATCGGAGATTTCTGCCCACCATATATCTACGCGGTGTTGCCGTCCCATCACCGTTGGCAAGGTGGCGGTAGGCGGTGTTCACGGGCTGGACCGGCAACCCCCGTGGGCGCTGCACGGGGGTCGACCTGTCCGTACACCTTCGAGGGTCGGCCCCCTTCCACGACGCGCACCGACGGAAGGGCCGCCCATGCCCGCGCAGAGACCAGCGAACGCCGCCGCATCCCACGGGATCGTCCCGAGACGGGCTGCAAACCCGACGGGCACGCGACCGGACGGCACGCCACGTGTCGCTCCCGGGGCGTACCTGCTGACCCGGGCGGCGTCACCGCAGTTCAGCCAGCCGATCGTGGTCCGGGTGATCCGCGAGCTGGTCGAGCGGCAGCCGTACGACGGTTGGGCCTGGGTGGATTGCTACGTGCTCGACCGCCACGGCGACGCGACGGTAAAGCGGCAGTTGTTCGTCCGCCCGGACGGGATGCGGCCGGTGCAGGTCCGACCGGTCCCGTACGCCGAACGGCACCGGGCCAAGGTCGGCTGGTGAGCGCGCCGCACGCCCGGGATCATGTCGCCTCCCGCCCGACGTGGCGTTGCCGGGCGTGCGGGATCGCGTGGCCGTGCAGTGCGGCGAAGGTACGCCTGCTCGCCGAGTACCGGGGCAACACCCCGGGGCTGATGGTCTTCCTGGTGACGCTCCGCGAGGAGGCCACCGCCCAACTGGCCGAACTGAACCCCAGCACGCCCCTGCCGGACCTGCACCGACGGTTCACCGACTGGGTTCGCGTCCGGTCGGGACAGCCATCTCGCTCTGGGTGCATCTGTTGCTGCCCTGGCGACAACAACTGCACCCAGAGTCCGCTCCGAAGCTGATTCGATCATGCCCGCTGCCCGCCGCGGCCTGGTCGCGCCAGCGGGTCAGCGGGTCAGCGGGTCAGCGGGTCAGCTCAGTTTCGGGGTGGCGCGGGCGAGGAGGGTGGGGAAGTCGACGCCGGGGGGCAGGGTGCCGTAGGCGTGGCCGTGGTCTGCGGCGAGTCGGGAGGCGCAGAAGGCGTCGGCGACCGCCGGGTGGCCGTGGCGCACCAGCAACGCGCCCTGCAACACCAGGGCCAACTGCTCGACCAGCCGGCGGGCGCGTACCTCCCGGTCGGCCGGGTCGGCGAGGGCCGCCTGCACCTGGCGTACGGCTGCGTCCAGGCGTGGGTCGGCACCGGCGGCGGCGTCCACCTCGGCGCGGAACGCCGCCAGCACCTCGGGCTGACCGGCGAGCGCGCGCAGCACGTCCAGCGCTGCCACGTTGCCCGAACCTTCCCAGATGGAGTTCAGCGGCGACTCGCGGAACAGCCTCGGCATGCCGGACTCCTCGACGTAGCCGTTGCCGCCCAGGCACTCCAGGGCCTCGGCGGCATGGCCGGGCCACCGCTTGCAGACCCAGTACTTGCCGATGGCCAGCGCGATCCGTTTGAACGCCGCCTCGGTCGCGTCTCCCCGGGCGGCCCGGTCGGTGGCTCCGGCCAGCCGCATCATCAGGATCGTGGCGGCCTCGGACTCGATGGCCAGGTCGGCCAGCACGTTACGCATCAGCGGCTGGTCGATCAGGGCGCGACCGAAGGCACGCCGGTGCGTGGCGTGGTGCACGGCGGTGATCACACCCTGGCGCATGCCGGCCGCCGCGCCGATCACACAGTCCAGCCGGGTCAGGTTGACCATGTCGATGATGGTGCGTACGCCCCGGCCCTCGTCACCGACCCGCCAGGCCGCCGCGTCCTCGTACTCGACCTCGGCGGAGGCGTTGGAACGGTTGCCGAGCTTGTCCTTCAGGCGCATCAGTCGCATCGGGTTGCGGGTGCCGTCGGGCAGCACCCGGGGCACCAGGAAGCAGGTGAGGCCGCCGGGCGCCTGCGCGAGGGTGAGGAACAGGTCGCACATCGGCGCGGAGGTGAACCACTTGTGCCCGACCAGCCGGTAGCTGCCGTCAGGTTGCGGGCGCGCGGTGGTGGTGTTGGCGCGTACGTCCGAGCCGCCCTGCTTCTCGGTCATCGACATGCCGGCGAGCAGTCCCCGCTTGGCCAGCGGCGGGCGCAGCCCGAAGTCGTACGCCCGGGTGGTCAGCAGTGGTTCGTAGTCGGCGGCCAGGTCCGGCGCGTGCCGCAGCGCGGGCACCGCCGCGTAGGTCATCGAGATCGGGCAGCCGTGCCCGGCGTCCGGACGCCAGGTGTAGAACTTCGCGGCGCGGGCGACGTGCGCGCCGACCCGGTCGTCGGCCCAGGGCGCGGCGTGCAGGCCGTGCTCGACGGCGGTACGCATCAACTCGTGCCAGGACGGGTGGAACTCCACCTCGTCGATGCGGTGACCGTAGCGGTCGTGGGTACGCAGCACCGGCGGATGCTCGTTGGCCAGCCGACCGTGCTCGACGGCGGGCTGACTGCCGGCGAGCCGGCCGAGGTCACGGACCTCCCCGACGGCCCAACCGGCACCCTCACGGGCGAGGCCCTCCAGCAGCGCCGGGTCGTCGGCGGTGTCGTGGTCGACAAGCGGGGGGACCTGGTTGGACACCTCGTGTGTGGTCACGGCTACACCCCCGGGGCGCGGTGCAGTTGCTTGGCGAACCAGTGATCAGGGTACGGGCTCGTGTTGTACCGCGGGATCTCCTCGTAGCCGGCGCTGCGGTAGAGCCGGATCGCCTCGGTGAGGGCACGGTTGCTGTCCAGGCGTACGCAGTCGGCACCGGCCGCCGCGGCGTGCCGTTCCAACTCGGTGAGCAGTCGTCGGCCGACGCCGAGCCCGCGTACCGACCCGGAGACCCAGAGCCGCTTGATCTCGGCGGGCCCGTCGGGCTCGAAGCGGACCGACCCGCAGCCGACCGCCTCGGAGGCGAGGGTGGCGACCAGGAACACCCCGGCGGGCGGGACGAACTGCTGGTCGTCGTCGGTGTCGAGAGTGAACCCGGACTCGAACCGTTCGGCCAGTTCCCCCGCGTACGCCCGCAGGCAGGCACGGGCGCGCGGATCGGTGGGCGGGCAGACCTCGACGGTGACCATCGACGCCATCAGCAGCCGTTGCACCTCGTTCATCGCGGTGGTCAGCCGGTCACGTTGGCCCACGCTCAACGGGGCGAGCATCGACCAGGCCAGTTCGTCGGATCGGCGATCGAGGTGTGCCCACTCGGCGCGGCCGGCTTCGGTGAGCCGGGCCATGCGTACCCGTCCGTCGCCCTCGGCCGGTGTCACCACGACCAGTCCCGCGGCCTCCAATGTGCGCAGCAGCCGGCTGAGGTATCCGGCGTCGAGGTCCAGCCGGTTGCGCAGCGCCGCCACCTCCGCCCCGGCCGGGCCGATCTCCCAGAGCAGCCGCGACTGGGCCAGCGGCCGATCACGGGCCAGGAACTTGTCGTCCAGCGCTCCGACGCGCTGGGTCACCGTGCGGTTGAAGCCCCGCACCACGTCCACGAGTTCACGCTCCATGTTGTCTGACTTTAGTCAGCTATTCCTTCCGACGGTAGGGGCGGTCGCCTGCGTTTCCGGGGCACGTCCGGGCAGAGACGAGGGTTGCGGAGGTGTGACCGAGGCCCTAATGTTAGCGATAACATCAATCGGTACGGATGAGGTCAGATCCCGTTCCGGTGCCACGGACGAGCCGGGCCGACGCGCACACGGCAGCACACAATGCCACGCCCCCGCGCGCCGACGACGCCCGCCACTGCGCCGTTTCCGGCCGCCGGTCAGGCACCCGAGCACCCGTCTGCCCGCCTGCGGCACGCCGGCTACGTGCTGCGCATCGAACCGCTCAGCTCCTCCTCCAGCGCCAACGACCGGCAGGACGTCCCCTTCCGGGTCAGCTCGTGACGCTCCATCAGGCCGCTACCACCACCCCTCACCCGCAACCAGGGAGGCCGCGATGCCCTACCCGTCCCTCAACCGTCGACACGTGCTCCAGGCCGCCGGCGCGGCCGCCCTCGCCACCGCCGTCGGTCCCCTGCTGCGTGGCGGCACCGCCAGCGCGGCGATCCCGCCGGTCCGACCCGACCTCGGCGTGGCCGCGTACGCCTTCGACATGGGCCAGGTGCGACTGACCGCCAGCCGCTGGCTGGACAACCAGAACCGCACCCTGAACTACCTGCGCTTCGTCGACGTCAACCGGCTGCTCTACAACTTCCGCGCCAACCACCGGCTGTCCACTGCCGGTGCTGCGGCGCTCGGTGGTTGGGAGGCACCCAGCTTCCCGTTCCGCACCCACTCCCAGGGGCACTTCCTGACCGCCTGGTCGCACATGTGGGCCGTGCTCGGCGACACCACCTGCCGGGACAAAGCCAACTACATGGTGGCCGAGCTGGCGAAGTGTCAGGCAAACAACGCCGCCGCCGGCTTCAACCCCGGCTACCTCTGCGGCTACCCCGAGTCGGACTTCACCGCCGTGGAGGCCCGCACCCTCAACAACGGCAACGTGCCGTACTACACCATCCACAAGACCCTCGTCGGCCTGCTCGACGTGTGGCGGCACATCGGCAACAACCAGGCCCGGGACGTGCTGCTGGCGTTGGCCGGGTGGGTCGACTGGCGTACCGGTCGGCTCAGCTCCGCACAGATGCAGGCCATGCTCGGCACCGAGTTCGGCGGCATGAACGCGGTGCTGACCGACCTGTACCAGCAGACCGGCGACGCCCGTTGGCTGACCGTCGCCCAGCGCTTCGACCACGCCGCCGTGTTCAACCCCCTCGCGGCGAACCAGGACCAACTCAACGGGCTGCACGCCAACACCCAGATCCCGAAGTGGATCGGCGCGGCCCGCGAGTTCAAGGCCACCGGCACCACCCGCTACCGCGACATCGCCAGCAACGCCTGGAACCTGACCGTCAACACCCGCACGTACGCCATCGGCGGCAATAGCCAGGCCGAACACTTCCGGGCCCCGAACGCCATCTCCGGGTACCTGCGCAACGACACCTGCGAACACTGCAACACGTACAACATGCTCAAGCTGACCCGCGAGCTGTGGCTGCTCGACCCGAACCGGGTCGCGTACTTCGACTTCTACGAACGCGCCCTGCTCAACCACCTGATCGGCGCGCAGAACCCGGCCGACAACCACGGCCACATCACCTACTTCACCCCGCTGCAACCGGGCGGACGGCGCGGCGTGGGACCGGCCTGGGGTGGCGGCACCTGGAGTACGGACTACAACTCCTTCTGGTGCTGCCAGGGCACCGGCCTGGAGAACAACACCACCCTGATGGACTCGATCTACTTCCACAACGGCAGCACGCTGACGGTGAACCTGTTCATGCCGTCGGTGCTGAACTGGTCGCAGCGCGGCATCACCGTCACCCAGTCGACCAGCTACCCGGCCAGCGACACCAGCACGCTCACCGTCACCGGCACCGTGGGCGGCTCGTGGACGATGCGCATCCGCATCCCCGCCTGGACGCAGGACGCCACCATCAGCGTCAACGGCACCGTGCAGAGCATCGCCACCACGCCCGGCACGTACGCGTCGGTCACCCGCACCTGGACCTCCGGCGACACGGTGACCGTACGGCTGCCGATGCGGGTCGTCGTGGAGCCGACGAACGACAACCCGAGCGTCGTCGCCCTCACCTACGGCCCGGCGGTGCTCTCCGGCAACTACGGCAACACCGCGCTGTCGGCGCTGCCCGCGCTGGCCACCGCCTCGGTCACCCGCACCAGCAGCACGGCGCTCACCTTCACCGCCACCGCCAACAACTCGCAGGTCAACCTGCTCCCGTTCTACGACGCGCACGGGCACAACTACACCGTCTACTGGAGCAGCGGCGGCTCCTCCGGCCCGGTGCAGGCCACGTTCCGGCTGGTGAACGCCGCCACCGGCCTGGTGCTCGGGATCGAGAACATGTCCACCGCCGACGGCGCACCGGCGTTGCAGTGGGCCGACAACGGCACCGCCGACCACGACTGGCAGCTGGTCGTCGACGGCAGCGCGGTGCGGTTCCGCAACGCCAACAGCGGCAAGGTGCTCGGCGTACAGAACATGTCCACCGCCGACAACGCGCAGGTCCTGCAATGGTCGGACACCGGCACCGCCGACCACCGCTGGACGATCGTGGACGCCGGCGACGGCTCGCACAAGATCCGCAACGGAAACAGCGGCAAGCTGCTGGCCGTCCTGAACGGCTCGACCGCGCAAGGCGCCCGCGTGGTGCAGGACCCGGACAACGGCACCCTCGACAACCAGTGGCGGTTCGTCCCCAACGGTGCCCGCCGGATCCAGAACCTGGCCACCGGCCTGGTGCTCGGCGTGCAGAACATGTCCACCGCCGACGGCGGCCTGGTCATCCAGTGGGGTGACACCGGCACCGCCGACCACCTCTGGACCGCGATCGTGGACAGCGGCGGCTACCTGCGGCTGCGCAACTCGAACAGCGGCAAGGTGCTGGGCGTGGAGAACGGCAGCAGCGCCGCCGGCGCCCGGGTGGTCCAGTGGGCCGACAACGGCTCGTCCGCCAACCGGTGGCGGCTACGGTACGGCGCAAACGGCTACTTCCGGATCCAGTCCGCCAACGGCGGCCGGGTGCTCGGCGTACTCGGCGCCTCGTCGAGCCAGGGCACCCAGATCGTCATCTGGGACGACAACGGCGCCAACGACCACCGCTGGCGCTTCATCTGACCACCCCACCACTGATCGGCTGACGCTGATCGCTGACGGCTGACGGCTGACGGCTGACGGCTGACGGCTGACGGCTGACGGCTGACGGCTGACGGCTGACGCTGATCGCCTGACGCGTGTGCGGCCCGGGCCTCCCGCTCGGGCCCCACACGCGTTTCTCGGCAGCCGTTCCCTCAGCAGGCAACGCCCCCACAGTCGTCAATCCATCGACACTCTTGATGATGTTATCGATAACATGCTAACTTCTGGCCAGGAGTAAGGGCACACTCCTCTTCGAGGTCACCGTCTGTCAGGGCACTGCGGGACGTCAGCCACTCCCGCCACCCGACGACCGACGACCTGTCCGGGCCGACACCACCTCAGCCAACCCCACGCTCTCCCACCCCGCCCCACCCCGTTGATCAAGAAGTTTCGGTCTGATCCCACGCGCTCCCCGACCAAAACCTCTTGATCACCGTTCCAGACGGCGGTGCGGACCGACCCGGCCAGCCGGCCGGGATCGGGTTGAGGCCGCAGGGGCGCGCCGGGGGTGGGTGATCAAGAGGTTTTGGTCGGATGTCGAGCTGATTCTGACCGAAACCTCTTGATCAACACTCCGAGCGAGGGCCGGGTTAGCGGCGGGGTGGGGGGGCTACGGATTGGCGGGATACGAGGGAGGGGGCGATGGTTTCGCGGAGAGCGCCGCCGCTGTCGGTTTCGATCTGCGCCAGCAGCATCTCCAGGCTGGCCCGCGCCACCGCGACGAAGTCCGGTCGGACGGTGGTCAGCGGTGGGATGAAGTAGGCCGCTTCCGGCACGTCGTCGAAGCCGACCACGCTTATGTCGTCCGGCACCCGTCGGCCGTGCTCGTGCAGGGCGCGCAGCACCCCGAGCGCGAGATGGTCGTTGGCGGTGAAGACCGCTGTCACGTCGGGCATCCGGGCGAGCATCTGCCCGCACCGGTAGCCGGCCGCCGCCGACCAGTCCGCCGGCACCAGCGGCGGGACCTCGACGCCCGCCGAGAGCAGGGCGCTCCGCCAGCCCTCGATGCGGCCCGCGCTGTCGAACCAGTCGGACGGCCCGGAGACGTGCCAGACCGTACGGTGCCCGGCATCGAGCAGATGCTGGGTCGCGGCTCGGGCACCGGCTGCCTGGTCGACAGTCACCAGCGGCATCGGTCGGCGCGGATCACCGTCGACGGTGACCAACGGTACGTCGTTGGGCAGCCGCTCCAGCGCCTCACCGGCCGACTCCACCGGTGCGATCACCACGATGCCGGCGACCCGGTGGGCCAGGTGCCGTTCGACGACCGCCGAGATGGACCGGTGATCGAGGTCGCGGACGCTGCCCACACTGACCGCGAAGCCGGACTCCGCGGCGGTCTGTTCCAAGGCGGCCAGCAGTGACGCCGGCCCGTAGAGGGTGGTGTTCTGCGCGACCACGCCGATCACCTGAGAGCGACCGGTGACCAGCGCACGCGCCGCCCGGTTCGGCCGGTAGCCCAGCTCGGCTATTGCCGCCTGGACCCGCAGCCGGGTCTGTTCCCGCACGTTCGGGTGGCCGTTGAGCACTCGCGAAACCGTCTGGTGGGAGACGCCAGCGAGGCGAGCCACGTCCGTCATCGCAGGATCGCGTACGGCCATCTCACACTCCCGCATGCCCGTGGGTCGCCGCGACCCGTCGACACTGACCGGAGCGGCTCAGATTCACGATCCCTCTCGCGACGCCCACGCCGGCCCGTGCCAGCCGGGGTGGCTTTTCGCTAGATCACGCACAGTCTACGACAGCGACGACGTCATACGCCGACAGGCCAGACGCGGATTGACGGATGTCCGTCTTTCCGATCAGCACCGATCGGCTAAAGGGTGATTCGAAGTCGCTGCTCCACGCTTTTCGCGTCGCTGCTCCACGCCTTTCGCCGCGCGGCGATCCGGGCCACGATTCCGCGAAATTGCGGCCCGGACCGGCGCGTGGTGCGGGTGGCGCCCATGCCTGGGCGCCACCCGCCGGTCACCGGTGGCTGGTGACCTCGTTCCCGGTGGTCGGCGTTGCCGGAGGAGAACGCCGGACCCACTTCGAGAGCCGCCTGACGATCGAGGTCAGGGCGTCGCCAGCTCGAAGCGTCGCACGGTCACCGCGCCGCCCAGTGCCTGGGTGGCGTGGTTGAAGATGGCGAACCGGTACCCCATGAAGAATGTCCAGTTGTTGTTGAGGGTCAGGGCGTTGCCCAACGAGACGAAGTTGACCCCGTCGGTGCTGTACGAGAAGCGGGCCTGCCGGCCGGAGCCGGGCCTGATGTCGGCGTTGGCCCGCAGCCAGATCCGCCCGCCGGACACCGCCGCGCTGGCGATCTCGCTGCCGGTGCTTGTGGTGTCCCAGTTGCTGTTCATGTTCAGCCCGTTGGTCATGACCACCCGGGTCTGCCCGTTGTCACGCCGTACCCCGATCCAGGCCGAGACGTCGCGCAGCATGGCCAGACCGGTACGGTCGCCGTCGCGCATCGTGGAGTAGTCGAGCTCGACGGTCGCCGTCGAGGTCGGCCCCTGGATGCGGTGGGTGACCGTGTTGCGGGCCTGGTAGAGGTCGTTGGTGACCGAGGCGGTCTGCAGCCGCAGGCCGTTGTTCACCGACCACCGGCTGTTGTCCGGGTTGTGGTTCCACTCCCACTGTGGGCCGAGGGTGGTGCCGGCGAAGGTGTCCACCCCGGTGAGCGGCTTGACCGGACGCAGCGGCAACGGGTTGGGGTAGTTCACGCCCCAGGCGCCGTTGACCGTCTGCACCTGCGGCCAGCCGTCGGCGGTCCAGTTGATCGGGGCCAGAGTCGGCACCCGCCCGCCCGGGTACGCGTCGGTGAAGGCCATGTAGTACCAGGCGCCGTTCGGGGTCTGCACCAGGCCGCCCTGGTGGGGTACGCCACCGCCGGAGATCGGGCCCTGCATGTTGAGCAGCACCTGCCGCTGCTCGTACGGGCCGAAGGGTCCGTTCGTGGACTTCAGCACGTACTGGCCGTTGGCGGGGCGGGTCAACCAGATGTAGTAGGCCCCGTTGCGCTTGTAGAACCGGGCGCCTTCCAGGGTGCCGATGCTCGACGGGGTCTGGTAGACCTGCTGGGCGCGCACCTGGCTGCGCCCGTCGGCGGAGAGCTGCGCGACGCTGATGGTGCCGTTGCCGTACGCGACGTACATCGTGTCGTTGTCGTCGATGAGCATGCCGGCGTCGTAGTAGCAGGGCAGGGTGGCGTGCCGGGTCCAATCGCCGTCGACGGCCTTGGCGGTGTAGATGTGGGTCTGGGCGAAGTTGATGCACCCGGCCCAGTAGTACGTCTGGTTGCTCGGCCGGTAGCTCAGGGTCGACGCCCAGATGCCCTCCACGTACGCCTGTTGCCCGGGGGGCAGGTCGTACTTGGTGCCGAAGTCCAGCCGGGGCACCGAGTGCCCGGCGAACTCCCAGTTCACCAGGTCCCAGGAGCGCAGGATCGGCGCGCCGGGCGAGTAGTGCATCGTCGAGGCGGTCATGTAGTAGACGTCGCCGACCCGGATCACCTCGACGTCCGCGAAGTCCTGCCAGACCACCGGGTTTGTGAAGTTGCCACCGGTGGGCGGCGGGGTCGTCGGCCCCGGAGTGGGTCCGTCGCCCATGCGGACCAGCTGCCACTGCTGGTTGGCGCCGTTCCAGTCGTCGTACTGGACGATGTTGCCGCCGTCGGCGGTCGAGGCGTTCTGCACCTCCATCACCCGGTTCGAGTTCCGGTTGATCAGCCGTACGTAGCCACCGGCCGAGTCGGCCAGCCGGAACTGCTGGTTGGTCCCGTTGTGGTCGGACCACTGCACGATCGAGGCACCGTTGGCGGTGGAGAAGTTGTAGACGTCGAGCACCTTGCCCGACAGCCGCGACTTGAGCCGGTAGTAGCCACCGCCGGAGTCGACGAACTGCCACTGCTGCTGGTTTCCGTCGTTACGCGACCACTGGGTGATCCGCGCCCCGTCGTTGGTCGCCAGGTTGTAGACGTCGAGCGCCTTGCCGCTGTTGCGGTTGACCAGCACGTACCACGCGTTGGTGTCGACCGTCGCGGCCGAGGCCGGCGTGGCGGCCACCGCCACCAGCGTGCCGCCGACCATCACCGCCGCGGCCACCGCGGCCCACATCCGCGACCACCACCCACGCCTACGCGGCGCGGGTCCTGAGACCTCGCCAATGGCAACCATGATCCTCCTTCAGCAATGACGAGCCATCTGAGCGGGACGGTCTCCACTGCGGCGAGCTCGTGGTGATCTCAGGCCAGTCATGTGATCGCTAACATGCCACCCGGTGCCCAAGGGATGACAAGAGATCATTTGCTGGGAGAGACGCGAAGCGGCCCGGACAGCCACAGATATCGTCCGTCTTCACTATCGACTGTGAGCGATAACACGACGTTAGTCAAGACGTAACATCCGCCGCGCGAACGGGCGGCGGAGGGGAAGGTGAGGACCCGCCACCGGCGGGGCGGTGCCCCGGCCGGTGGGTGGCGGGCCGGCCGGGGCGAGGCAGCCGCGAAAACGCGCGCTGCCGCCTCGGCGTGACGGGCGTGCCACCCGTCACGCCGGCAGGGTCGTGCTCAGAAGCCCCGGGCGAGCCGGTAGTACGCCTGGTTCCAGCGCAGTTCGTTGGCGAAGCGGCGCGGCTCGGTGTCCGCGTCGATGACGACCAGTTCGGTACGGGCCATCTCGGCCAGGTCGTGCAGCTCCTCCACCCCGACGCCCTGGGACAGGACGGTGTGGTGCGGCGCGCCCGCGGTGATCCACGCCTCGGCCGAGCCGGCCAGGCTCGGACGGGGCTGCCAGACGGCCCGGGCCACCGGGAGCTTGGGCAGCGGCTGCGGCGGCGCCACCACGTCGACCTCATTGGCGACCAGCCGGAACCGCTCCCCCATGTCGGCCAGACCGAGCACCACCGCCGGGCCGGGTTCGGCGTCGAAGACCAGCCGGACCGGGTCCTCCCGGCCGCCGATGCTCAGCGGGTGGATCTCGACGTTCGGCACGCCTGAGGCGATCGTCGGGCACACCTCCAGCATGTGCGCGCCGAGGATCAGCTCCTGGCCCGGCGTGAGGTCATAGGTGTAGTCCTCCATGAAGGAGGTGCCACCCTCGGCCCCGACCGCCATCGCCTTGACGGTGTGCACAAGCACCGAGGTCTTCCAGTCCCCCTCGCCGCCGAAGCCGTACCCGTCGGCCATCAGCCGCTGCACCGCGATGCCGGGCAGTTGCCGCAGTCCGCCGAGGTCCTCGAAGTTCGTGGTGAAGGCGCGGAAGCCACCGGCGTCCAGGAAGGTACGCAGGCCGAGTTCGATGCGGGCGGCGTACCGCAGCGAGTCGTGTCGGTCACCGCCGGGGCGCAGTTCGGCGGCGACCCGGAACGTGTCGTCGTACTCCTTGACCAGGTCGTCGATCTGCGCCTCGGCGACCTCGTCCACGGCGGTGACCAGGTCGTTGACGCCGTAGGTGTTGACCGAGACGCCGAAGCGCAGCTCCGCCTCCACCTTGTCGCCCTCGGTCACCGCGACGTCGCGCATGTTGTCGCCGAAGCGGGCCAGGCGCAGCGAACGCATCGCCGACCAGCCGATCGCGGCCCGGGTCCAGGCACCGACGCGGGAGAGCACCCGCGGGTCGGTGACGTGCCCGGCGACCGTCTTGCGGGCCACCCCCAGGCGGGTCTGGATGAACCCGAACTCCCGGTCGCCGTGGGCGGCCTGGTTGAGGTTCATGAAGTCCATGTCGATCTCGTGCCACGGCAGCTGGACGTTGGCCTGCGTGTGCAGGTGCAGCAGCGGCGTACGCAGCGCGTCCAGGCCGGTGATCCACATTTTCGCCGGCGAGAAGGTGTGCATCCAGGCGATGACCCCGACCGCCCCCTGCACGCTGGCGTCCTGACAGACCTTCAGGATGTCGGCGCTTGTGGTCAGGACCGGCTTCCAGACCACCCGGGCGGGGATGTGCGGCGAATCGTCGAGCAGGGCGGCGATCTGACGGGACTGCTCGGCCACCTGCCGGAGGGTGTCCTCGCCGTACATCGCCTGGCTTCCGGTGAGGAACCAGACCTCGGGTTCAGGTTGTGCTGCCATGGGAGTTGCCTTCCGCGAGAGGGGCGGTCACTTGTAGCGGATGCCGATGAGGCGCTGGAACAGGATGAACGCGAAGAGCAGGCCTCCGATCACGATCTTGGTCCACCAGGAGTTGAGGCTGCCGTCGAAGGTGATCAGAGTCTGGATCACGCCGAGCACCAGCACACCGAGCACCGTGCCGAAGACGTAGCCCGATCCACCGGTCAGCACGGTGCCGCCGATCACCACCGCCGCGATCACGTCGAGTTCCATGCCGACCGCGATCAGCGGCGCTCCGGACAGGGTGTAGAACGACAGCAGGATCCCGCCGATCGCCGAGCAGAGCCCGCTGATCGTGTAGACCGCGATCCGGGTACGGCCCACCGGCAGGCCCATCAACAGCGCCGACTGCGGGTTGCCGCCGATGGCGTACACGTTGCGCCCCAACCGGGTGTACGCCAGCACGTACGCGGCGATCAGCACGACGGCGAAGGCGATCAGGACGCTGACCGAGACGAAGTTGCCGCGGGGATCGCCGATCCGGTACTGCGCCATCGTGGTCCAGAAGCCGTCGGTGATCCGGATCGACGAGTCACTGATGAACGTGCACATTCCCCGGGCGAAGAACATCCCGGCAAGTGTCACGATGAACGGTTGGATGTCGAAGAAGTGGATCGCACAGCCCATCAGGAACCCGAGGGTCGGCCCGATGAGCAACGCGATGATCAGCACCGGCAACGCCGGCAGGCCGGATTCGAGCAACCAGGCCGAGACCATCGCCGTCATCGCGACCACCGAGCCGACCGACAGGTCGATGCCGCCGGTGAGGATCACGAAGGTCATCCCGACCGCGACCACGAGCAGGAAACCGTTGTCGATGAAGACGTTGAAGATGACCTGGACGTTGGAGAAGGCGCGGTACTGGGACACGCCGATGCCGTACATGACCAGCAGCAGGGCGAGGGTGACAAGCACCGGCACGTGACGCCGGGGCAGCCGGGCCCACCGCGGGCCGGTGGTCAGCGAGGTCGTGCTCACGCCGTCACCTCTTCCTTCTGCGGCTGCGGGGCCGAGGACGGAGAGGGCGGTCCACCGCGCCTGCGCCGACCGAGCTTGGCCCGGAACTCCGGTGCCTGGATGAGGCAGACCGCGATGACGACCACCGCCTTGAACAGCAGGGCCGTCTGGGGGGAGATGTTCATGGCGTACACCGTCGTGGTGAGGGTCTGGATGATCAGCGCGCCGAGGATGGTGCCGCTGAGGTAGAACCGGCCACCGGCCAGCGACGTGCCGCCGATGACGACCGCGAGGATCGCGTCCAGCTCGACCCAGAGACCGGCGTTGTTGCCGTCGGCGCTGGAGACGTTGGCGGTCATCATGAAGCCGGCGACGGCCGCACATGCCGCGCTGACCACGTAGACGAGGAAGACCATCCGGGCTGACCGGATGCCGGCCAGCCGGCTGGCCTCCCGGTTGCCACCCACCGACTCGATGATCATGCCCAGGGCGGTACGGCGGGTCAGCGCCGCGATGAGCAGGGCCGCGCCCAGCGCGATGAAGATCGCCAGCGGCAGGGTCAGCAGGTGCCCCAGCCCGAGCGCCCGGTACGGCCCCGAGTTGATGGTGATGATCTGCCCCTCGGTGACCAGCTGGGCCAGGCCCCGGCCCGCCACCATGAGGATCAGCGTCGCGATGATCGGCTGGATGCCGATCACGGAGACGAGCACACCGTTCCACGCGCCGAGCACGAGTGCGGCGCCGAGCGCCATGGCGAGCGCGGTGAAGACGGTGACCAGGCTGTTCTGGTCCGGTGCCTGACTGATGTGCAGACAGGCGATGGCGCCGCTGATGGCGCAGATCGAGCCGACCGACAGGTCGATACCGCCGGTGGAGATGACCAGGGTCATGCCCAGCCCGACCAGGATCAGCGGGGCACTCAACCGGAGGATGTCGATCGGGGTGCCGTAGAGGTGCCCGTTGTTCACCTCGACGGCCAGGAAGCCGGGCCGGTAGATCGTGTTCACCGCCAGCATCACCACGAGGACCGCCACCGGCCAGAACAGCCGGTGGCTCGCCATCGACCTGAGACGCTCGTTCACTGGCTCGCCTCCTTCCTCGTCGATCCGCTGGCGATGGTCTGCATGACGCGCTCGGCGTCCACAGTGTCGTCGTTGTCGAGCTGCGCCACCATCTCCCGGTCCCGCATCACCGCGACCTTGTGGCTCAGCCGCAGCACCTCCTCCAGCTCGGCCGAGATGAACAGCACGGCCATGCCGCCGTCGGACAACTGCACGACGAGCTTCTGGATCTCGGCCTTGGCGCCGATGTCGATGCCGCGGGTCGGCTCGTCCAGGATGAGCAGGCGAGGCTCGGTGATCAGCCAGCGGGCCAGCAGCACCTTCTGCTGGTTGCCGCCGGAGAGGTTACGCACCGGCACGTCCGGGTTGGCGGGTCGGATGCTCAACGCCTTGATGTACTGCTCGACCAGTTCGTCCTGGCGTCGACGTGGGATCGGGCGGAGCCAGCCCCGGGCCGCCTGCATCGCCAGGATCATGTTCTCCCGGACGGACAGGTCGGGGATGATCCCCTCCGCGCGGCGGTTCTCCGAACAGAACCCGATGCCGTACTCGATGGCCTGAACCGGGTTGCGCAGGCTCGTCGGTTTGCCGTTCACCGTGACCTCGCCCCGGTCGGCGCGGTCCGCGCCGAAGAACAACCGCGCCGCCTCGGTACGCCCCGAGCCGAGCAGGCCGGCCAGGCCGACCACCTCGCCGGCGTGGATGGTCAGGCTGAACGGGGCGACCGCGCCCTTGCGACCCAACTCCGAGACCGCCACGAACGGGGTGCCGCCCTCCACGGCCGCGAGCTCCCGCCGGGGCTGCTCCTCCAGCCGTTCCAGCACGTCGAGTTCCTTGCCGATCATCTTCTCGACCAGGGCGAGCTGCGGCAGCTCCGCGATCGGGTACTCACCGACCAGGGTGCCGTTGCGCAGCACGGTGATCCGGTCGGCGATGCCGTAGACCTGGTCGAGGAAGTGGGTCACGAAGAGGATCGCGATTCCCTCGTCGCGCAACTGGCGCATGACGCGGAACAGCTGCGCCACCTCAGTGGCGTCCAGGCTGGAGGTCGGCTCGTCGAGGATCAGCACCCGCGCCTGCACGTCGATCGCGCGGGCGATGGCGACCATCTGCTGCACCGCCAGGGAGTAGCTGGCCACCGGCGCGGTGACGTCGATGTCGAGGTCGAGGCGGGTCAGCAGTTGCCGCGCCCGCCGGCGTACCTCACCCCAGCGGACGGCCCCGAGAAGTCGGGGCTCCCGGCCGATGAAGATGTTCTCCGCCACGGAGAGGTTCGGGCAGAGGTTGACCTCCTGGTAGACCGTGCTCACGCCGGCGGCGGACGCCTGCATCGGGCCGGAGAAGGCCACCTGCTCGTCGCCCAGCGTGATGGTGCCCTCGTCGATGCCGTAGACCCCGGTCAACACCTTGATCAGGGTCGACTTGCCGGCGCCGTTCTCGCCCATGAGGGCGTGCACCTCGCCGGGAAAGAGCCGGAAGTCGACGTTGTGGAGTGCGCGCACTCCAGGAAAGGACTTACTGATCCCGGTCATCGTCAGGACCGGACGGCTATCCGTCATCCCATCAGGCCTTCTTCTGGGTTCGATTCTGTTCGGGGGCTACGGCCGTCCCGTGACGTCCGCCCGACCGACCCTCAGGGTCGATCGGGCGGACGTGGGCACCGGAGGTGTCGGGCCGCCCGGTCCGTCGGGGAAGTGGGCGACGCGGCGGGGCCGCCACGCTCACTGTGGCGACCCCGGGCATCGATCAGTACTTGCGGTTGGGCAGAGCCTCCTTGGCCTGCTCCTGGGTGAAGGTGGTCTCCTCGGTCTCGATCCGCGGCGGCACCTCTTCACCCGCGTGGATCTTCTTGGCCAGGTCCATCAGCTGTGGGCCGAGCAGCGGGCTGCACTCCGCGATGAAGTTGAACTTGCCGTCGGCCAGGGCCTGCATGCCGTCCTTGACCGCGTCGATGGTGATGATGGTGATGTCCTTGCCGGGCTCCTTGCCCGCCGCGGTGATCGCCTCGAGCGCACCCAGACCCATGTCGTCGTTGTGCGCGAAGAGCACGTCGATCTTCGGGTGGGCCTTGAGGAACTGCTCCATGACCTGCTTGCCACCGGCGCGGGTGAAGTCACCCGACTGCGAGGCGATGACCTTCAGCTTGGGGTCGGCGGCGATCGCCTCGGCGAAGCCCTTCTTCCGGTCGTTGGCCGGGGCCGAGCCGGTGGTGCCCTGCAGCTCGACGATGTTCACGTCGCCGGTCGCGTCCTTGGAGTTCTCGACCAGCCACTCGCCGGACAGCCGGCCTTCCTTGACGAAGTCCGAGCCGAGGAAGGTCTTGTACAGCGACTTGTCGGCCGAGTCCACCGCGCGGTCGGTCAGGATGACCGGGATGCCGGCGTCCTTGGCCTCCTTGAGCACGGTGTCCCAGCCCGACTCCACGACCGGCGAGAAGGCGATCACGTCGACCTTCTGCTGGATGTAGTTGCGGATGGCCTTGATCTGGTTCTCCTGCTTCTGCTGGGCGTCGTCGAACTTCAGCTCGATGCCCGCCTCGGCAGCCGCCTCCTTGATGGAGTTGGTGTTGGCCGTCCGCCAGCCGCTCTCCGCGCCGACCTGGGAGAAGCCCATGACGATCTTGTCGTCGCCGGCTCCTCCGCCGTCGGTTCCGGTGTCACTGTTGCCGCAGGCTGCCATACCGCCGGCCAGAAGCACGGCGGCGAGCGCCGCGACGGCGCGCCGAGGCGCGAGGGACATTCGCATGTTTCTCATCGGATCTCCTCGGGTGGGGGTGCGGGTTCCACGCCGTCGGCCGAGACCGGCGTCGTGGCGTACTGGTGGTGTGGATCCTGTGCAAGGTGGTACGAGGTCGGTCGCGGCCCGGTCGGGTCGCATCCGGGGTCAGGTGGTCGCCGGCGCGGGACGTTGGCCGTAGACGTTCTGGTAGCGGTCGTAGAGGGCGTCGATGTCCGCCTGCGCCATCGGCACCGGCTGCCCGAGCGCCCGTGCCAGGTGCGCGGTCCGGGCGACGTCCTCGCACATCACCGCGGCCTTGACCGCGGCCCGGGCGGTACGCCCGATGGTGAAGACGCCGTGGTTGCGCATCAGTACGGCCGGCGAGCGGTGCCCGGTCAGCGTGCTGACGATCCCCTTGCCGATGTCGTCCCCGCCGATCAGCGCGAACGGACCCACCGGGATCTCCCCGCCGAACTCGTCGGCCTGGGCGGTCAGCCAGCAGGGGATCGACTCGCCGCGGGCCGCCCAGGCGGTCGCGTACGTGCTGTGGGTGTGCACCACGCCGCCGACCTCGGGCATGGCCCGGTAGACGTAGGCGTGCGCGGCGGTGTCACTCGACGGCGACAGGTCGCCCTCGACCGGTACGCCGTCGAGGTCGCAGAGCACCATGTTGTCGGCGGACAGGTCGTCGTAGTCGACACCACTCGGCTTGATGATCATCAGATCCCGGCCGGGTACCCGCGCGGAGACGTTGCCAGCCGTCCAGGCCACCAGTCCGTAGCGGGTCAGTTCGCCGTGCAGCCGAGCGACGGTCTCGCGCAACTCACGCTCGATCATGCCACCTCCTCCAACGCGGTCTCGTTCGTCGACGCGCCCGATCCCGCGGCCGCGTTCCGGATCGCCCGCAGGCGCAGCATCACGTCGTTGGCGCCGCGACCGAAGTGGTCGTGCAGCGTGCGGTACTCGGCGTAGAGCGCGTCGTAGGCGCGTACCCGGTCCGGATCGGGGCGGTAGACCGCCTCGCTGATCCGGCCCATCGCCTGCGACGCCTCGTGGATCGAGGAGTACTCGCCGGCGGCCACCGCGGCGTGGATGGCCGAGCCGAGCGCCGGGCCCTGCGCCGAGCCGATGATGCTCAACGGCCGGTTGGTGACGTCGGCGTAGATCTGCATCAGCAGCTTGTTCGAGGTGAGCCCGCCGGCGATCACCAGGTCGTTGACCGGCACTCCCGCCTCGACGAACGCCTCGATGATCATGCGGGTGCCGTACGCCGTCGCCTCCAGCAACGCCCGGTAGACGTCCTCCGGACGGGTGGCCAGGGTCAGGCCGACGATCATTCCACTGAGGTCGTGGTTGACAAGCAACGACCGGTTGCCGTTCCACCAGTCCAGCGCGACCAGACCGTGGGCGCCGACCGGCTGGGCGGCGGCGAGCTCGGTGAGCCGCTCGTGCGAGGCCACCTCCGCCGGGGCGGCGTGCTTGACGAACCAGCCGAAGATGTCGCCGACCCCGCTCTGACCGGCCTCGTAGCCCCAGGCCCCGGCGCTGATGCCGCCCTCGACGACGCCGCACATCCCGGCCACCTCGGCCGGCTGGGCGCCATTGACCACGTGGCAGGTGGAGGTGCCCATGATCGCGACAAGTCGGCCCGGTGCGAGGGCCTGCGCGGAGGCGGCGGTGACGTGCGCGTCGACGTTGCCGACGGCCACCGCGATGCCCTGCGGCAGGCCGGTCCAGGCGGCGGCCTGCGCGGTCAGCTCGCCGGCCTTGTCGGCCAGCGGCAGCAGCGGACCGTCGAGCTTGGTCACGAAGTCGCCGAAGTCGGGGTTGAGGGCGGTCAGGTAATCCGTCGACGGGTACTTGCCGTCCTGCATGATGCCCTTGTAACCGGCCGTGCAGACGTTGCGGGTCTCGACGCCGCACAACTGCCAGACGATCCAGTCGGCGGCCTCGATGAACCGGTCGGCCCGCTGGTAGACCTCCGGGTCCTCCTCCAGCAGTTGCAGCCCCTTGGCGAACTGCCACTCGGCGGAGATCTTGCCGCCGTAGCGGCCGATCCACGGCTCGCCGCGTTCGTGGGCAAGGGCGTTGATCCGGTCGGCGTGCGGCTGGGCCGCGTGGTGCTTCCAGAGCTTCACCCAGGCGTGCGGCCGCTGCCGCAGCTCCGGCACCTCGCACAGTGGAGTGCCGTCGGCGAGCGTCGGCAGGATCGTGCAGGCGGTGAAGTCGATGCCGATGCCGACGACGTCACGCGGGTCCACTCCGGCGGCGGCGACGGCCGCCGGCACGGCGTGACGCAGCACGTCGCGGTAGTCCTGCGGGTCCTGCAACGCCCAGTCCGGTGGCAGGGACGGGCCGCCGTCGGGCAGTGCGGACTCGATGACGGCGTTGCGGTACTCGTGCACCGCCGTACCCAGTTCGGCACCGTCGCGTACGCGGACCACCAGGGCCCGCCCGGACAGGGTCCCGTAGTCGACTCCGACGACATACCGGTCGCCGACTTCGCCCACACCGCTCATGCTCACCTCCGGCCGATGACGGACCTCAGTGTTAACGCTCACATCCGGCGTCGTCAAGACACCGGCCGGCAACAGCTCCGTAACGGAGTGCGGCGACCCGCCCGACCACCCGCAACGATCGGCGCGACACCGCATACCCGGCCCATCCTGCGCCAGATGCCGGGATGCGCAAGCGGTATCCGATGTCGCACCCGGTCGGCGCGGGCGACGCACGGCCGTCGGCTGCCCGCGACCGCTCCGGCGGCTCCGCCCGCAGCGGCCGCGTCAGCACCGGAGCCCGCCGGCCACTGTAACGACTACAGCCGTCGGCCCGGGCTTGCCGGGTGATCGACCGATGCCATCCACAAAGGCCTCCGGGCCACCCGCGAAGGCGCCTCGATTCGACACATGAGCGTTAACATCCGTCGATTCCACAGGGGCGACTCCACCGCCCTCGTCGACATCCGTGCCGACGCGAGGCCGTACTGGAGCCGATCGCCAACTGAATCGTTTCCACGTGCGAAATCAGCACCAGCAGGACTGGGCAACTGCTCCCGATCAGGTCGAGAAGTCCGCTTGGCATCCATCGACGCCGATTTACAGAACCAGATGGCAGCGATAACATCCCTGACATCGGAGCGCCCGTGTCCGGGAGAACCGCCACCGTCACACCGCCCACGTCGTAACGCGACCACGTGACGGCCGACGCGATCCTCGGGCGGGCCGTGGGCGACGGCGTCCCTGCCACGGCCGGCGGTACTCCGTCCATCTGACCGCGAGCAGACGACGCTGCCCGCGCCCGCTCGACGAACCACCTGGGCTGCCCGACAACTCACCGGTCGGTCATCGATGACTACCACTCACCGTCCCTGTCCCGAGGAGGATCGAATGCGTGCACGACCACGATGGTTGGCCGTCCTGAGCGTTCTGGTACTGACGCTCACCACGGTCATCGTCGACGGACTCCACTCACCGAAACCCGCACAGGCGCTGAACAACGGCGTGGCCCGCACCCCACCGATGGGGTGGAACACCTGGAACACCTTCGGCTGCAACATCAACGAGACGCTGATCCGGCAGATGGCCGACGCGATCGTCAACACCGGCATGCGCGACCTCGGCTACAAGTACGTCGTCGTCGACGACTGCTGGTTCGACCCGAACCGCGACGCGCAGGGCAACCTCCAGGCCCACGCCGGTCGCTTCCCCAGCGGCATGAAGGCCCTCGGCGACTACCTGCACTCCCGAGGTCTGCTCTTCGGCCTCTACCAGGTGCCCCGGGAGAAGACCTGCGCCCAGTACTTCGGCGCCTGGCCCGGTTCCACCGGCAGCCTCGGACACGAATACCAGGACGCCCGGCAGTTCGCCGCCTGGGGCGTGGACTTCCTCAAGTACGACTGGTGCTCACCGTGGGGCACCATCAACGACCAGATCGCCGGGTTCTCGCTGATGCGCGACGCCCTCGCGGCCACCGGTCGGCCCATCGTCTACAGCATCAACCCGAACAGCATCCACGAGAAGACCGGCCCCCAGCGCAACTGGGGCGACATCGCCAACATGTGGCGGACCACCGAGGACATCACCAACGCGTGGAACACCGGTCAGACCAACGGCTACCCGATGGGCATCCAGAACATCGTCAACGTCAACGTGCCCATCGCCTCGTACGCCTCACCGGGCTCGTTCAACGACCCGGACATGCTCGTGGTCGGCAACGGCGGCATGACCGACACCGAGATGCGCAGCCACTTCGCCCTCTGGGCGATCATGGCGGCGCCGCTGATCGCCGGCAACGACATCCGTAACGCCAACGCCGCCACGCTTGACATCCTGCGCAACCAGAACCTCGTCGCCATCAACCAGGATTCCCTGGCGCTGCAGGCAGTGCAGGTCTCCAACGACGGCATCCGCCGGGTGCTGGCCAAGCGGCTGGCCAACGGCGACGTCGCGGTCGCCCTGTTCAACCAGGGCAACTCCACCACCACCGTCTCCACCACGGCGGCGGCGATCGGCAAGTCCGGCAACTCGTTCACCCTGCGCGACGCCTGGACCAACACCACCTCGACGAGCACCGGAACGATCTCGGCCAGCGTGCCGGCGCACGGCACCGTGGTCTACCGGGTCAGCGGTGGCGGCACCACCACTCCCCCGCCCCCGCCGCCCACCTTCCGGCTGCGCAGCGAATCGTCCGGCCGCTGCCTGGACGTCAACAACAGCGGCACCGCCAACGGCACCGCCACGCTGATCTGGGACTGCCACACCGCCAGCAACCAGAGCTTCACTCAGAACGGTCAGGCGCTTCAGGTGCTCGGCAAGTGCCTGGACATCTCCCCGACCGCCACCACCGGCACCCCCGTACAGATCTGGGACTGCAACGGTGGCACCAACCAACAGTGGACGTTCAACAGCAACGGCACCATCAGCAACGTCCGCTCCCCCAACCTCTGCCTGGACGTCAACAACAACGGCACCGCCAACGGCACCCCCGTGATCGTCTGGACCTGCCACACCGCCCCCAACCAACGCTGGACCCGCACCTAACAGCCCCACCCCCGTCCCCTCCCTCGCCTCCCTCCCTCCCTCGCCCCGCCCCTCCACACCCCACGCCCTCACGCCCACCCCGCCCCGCCGCCCCGCCTACCCGCCCCGTCGATCTTGCACTTTCCGCCTCGACGAAAGCTGTCGATCCAGGCATATGGGCGACCAGAAGTGCAAGATCGACGGGGTAGAGCGGGGCGGGCGCGGAGGGCGAGGGAGCGCGAGGGCGGGGAGTGGGAGGGCGGGGGGTCAAGGGAGGGGGGTCAGGGGGTTGGTGAGGAGGGGGGTGAAGGCCAGTTCGGCGGCGCCGGTGAGGGTGGCGTCGTCGCCGAGGGCGGCGATGCGCAGCTTGACGTGTTCGCGGGCGACCGGCAGGACGTTGCGGGCGATGCGGGCACGGACCTGGTCGGCCGCGCCCGGGTACAGGTCGCACAGCATCCCGCCGAACACCACCATCCCGGGATTGAACAGATTGATCAGGTTCGCCACCCCGATGCCGAGCCAGTCACCGACGCGCCGCAGCGCCTCGCGGGCCGCCGGATCTCCCCGGTCGGCGTCGTCGGTCACCGCGCGGATCGCGTCGCGGCCGAACAGTTCGGCGGGCCGACCGGCGGCGTCGAGCAGGGCGCGCTCGCCGACCTCGGCCTCCAGGCAGCCGTACGAGCCGCACCCACAGGCCCGCCCGTCGTACGGGTTGACCACCATGTGCCCGACTTCGCAGCCGTAGCCGCCGTCGCCGCCCAGCAACCGACCACCGACGATGATCCCGCCGCCGACCCCGACGTCCCCGTGCAGGTAGATGAGGTTGTGCAGGCCGACGCCCGCGCCACGCTGGTGTTCGGCCTGCGCGCCCAGGTGCGCCTCGTTGCCCACCAGCACCGGCAGGCCGAGCCCGAGCCGGCGACCCAGTTCGGCGCCGAATGCCTGGTCGACCCAGCCCAGGTCGGGACCGAAGCGCACCATCCCGTCGCCGGGGCGGATCATCCCGCAGTACGACGCGCCCACGCCCACGCAGGTGGCCGACGGCGGCGCGGCGCGATGCAACTGGCGACCGAAGCGGGCCAGCACCTCCACCACCTGCGGCAGGTCGGGCCCGGCGCGGGGGCGTACCGCCTCACGACGGTCCAGGATGACGCCGCCCAGCCCGACCCGGGCGGCGACCAGCCGGTCCACCGCCACGTCGAAGGCGAGTACGTAGATCCGGTCGGAGGCGGGACGTACCAGCAGGGACGGTCGGCCGGCACGACCGGTGTCCGACGGGGACTCCTCCTCGACCAGGCCGACCCGGGCCAGCTCGGTGGTCAGCGCGCGGATGGTGCTGCGGTTGAGCCCCATCCGCGCGGCCAGGTCGGCACGGCAGAGCGGACCGTCCAGATGCACATGGCGCAGCAGTGTGCTGGCGTTGCGCCGACGGATCTCCTCCTGGACCACCGATCCTCCGGCATCAGCGTCGATGCGGACACCCTGACGCGAGGCAGTGTGGTCAACAGCTGCCGTGGCGTCAAGGCGAGGGCCGGGCGACCCACCCACACCGAACCGTCAACGGCTCGTCCCGGCGCGACGCTTGTTGTAGACGTCGAACGCGACGGCTACGAGCAGCACCAGTCCCTTCACCACCGACTGCATCGACTGCTCGACGCCCATCAACTGCATGCCGTTGCTCATCACCGCCATGATGAGGCCACCCACCATGGCACCGACCACGGTGCCCACGCCACCGGTGACGGCCGCGCCGCCGATGAACGCCGCGGCGATCGCGTCCAGCTCGAACATGTTGCCAGCCGCCGGCTGCGCGCCGTTGGAGCGGGAGGAGAAGATGACGCCGGCCACCGCGGACAGGAAGCCCATGTTGACGAAGATCCAGAAGTTGACCGTACGGACCTTCACGCCCGACAGCATCGCCGCCGGCAGGTTGCCGCCGATCGCGTAGACCTGCCGACCGAACACCGTACGCCGGGTGAGCAGCCCGTAGACCAGCACCAGCACGGCCAGGATGATCAGCACGATGGGCAGGCCCCGGGCGTTGGCCAGCTGCCAGGCGAACCACATGACCACGGCGCCGACCAGGACCATTCGCGCGACGAACAACGCGAACGACTCCACCGGCTGCTGGTAGCGGATCCGCGCCACCCGGGTGCGGAAGCAGCTCACCACGTATCCGGCCACCGCGATGCCACCGATGAGCAGGGTGAAGGCGTCGTAGCCGTCGCCGCCGATCAGCCCGTTGAGGAAGCCGGCCGCGATCTGGTTGTACTCCGCCGGGAACGGCGACAGCGAGACGTTCTCGAGCACCCGCAGTGTCAGACCACGGAACAGCAGCATCCCGGCGAGCGTCACGATGAAGGCCGGGATGCCCACGTACGCGACCCAGAAGCCGTGCCACGCACCGACCGCGAGCCCGACGGCCACCGCCGCGAGCACCCCGAGCCACCAGGGTTGCCCCTGCCGGATGACGACCACGGCGGAGACCGCGCCGGTCAGCGCCACCACCGAGCCGACCGACAGGTCGATGTGCCCGCCGATGATCACGATGACCATGCCGATGGCGAGCACCAGGATGTACGAGTACTGAAGGACGATGTTGGTGATGTTGCCGGGGCTCAGCGAGAGACCGTCGGTGAGGAAGGCGAAGAGCGCGACGATGACGACGAGCGCCACGAAGATGCCGCTCTGCCGCAGATTGTTCATGATCAGCGTACGCGGGTCGCTGCTACCGACGTGCAGTGCGTCGGCGGGCGTACTCTCGGCCGACCCGCTCTTGTGCACCGAGGAGGGCTTGGTGCTGGTCATCTGACGGATTCCTTGTCCTTCGCCATGAGTTCCATGAGCTTCTCCTGGGTCGCCTCGGCTGCCGGCAGCACGCCGGTGATCCGGCCCGCCGACAGGGTGTAGATGCGGTCGCACATGCCCAGCAGTTCCGGCAGTTCGGACGAGATCATGATGACCGCCTTACCGTCGGCCACCAGTTGGTTGATGATCGTGTAGATCTCGAACTTCGCCCCGACGTCGATGCCCCGGGTCGGCTCGTCCAGGATCAACACGTCCGGATCCGTGAACAGCCACTTCGACAGGACGACCTTCTGCTGGTTGCCGCCGGAGAGCTTGCCCACCACGGACAGCACGCTCGGCGCCTTGATGTTCATGTCGCGCCGGCTGGTCTCGGCGACCCGGGTCTCCTCGTTGTCGTGCACCCATCCGGCGCGGGCCAGCCTGTGCAGCCCGGCCGATGACACGTTGTGCCGGATGTCGTCGATGAGGTTGAGGCCGAAGCGCTTGCGGTCCTCGGTCGCGTACGCGATGCCGTTGCCGATCGCCTCGGACACCGACCGTGCCCTGATCTCCTTGCCGTGCATGTACAGCCGACCGGAGATGTCCCGCCCGTACGAGCGCCCGAAGACGCTCATCGCCAACTCGGTACGGCCCGCCCCCATCAACCCGGCGATGCCGACCACCTCGCCGGCCCGTACGTCGAGGCTCGCGCCGTCGACGACCAGCCGGTCCTGAGTGGGATGCCGCACGGTCCAGTCCTCGATGCGCAGCACCTCCGCCCCCGGGGAGGAGACCCGGTCGGGGTAGAAGCTGTCCAGGTCACGGCCGACCATGCCGCGGATGATCCGCTCCTGGGTCACCTCGCCCGAGCCCATCTCCAGCCGCTCCACCGTGCGGCCGTCGCGCAGCACGGTGGTCGAGTCGGCGATGGAGGTGATCTCGTTGAGCTTGTGCGAGATCATGATGCAGGTGATGCCCTGGTCGCGCAGCCGGCGCATCAGGTTCAGCAGGTGCGCGGAGTCGACGTCGTTGAGCGCGGCCGTCGGCTCGTCCAGGATCAGCAGCTTGACCTCTTTGGACAGCGCCTTGGCGATCTCGACAAGTTGCTGTTTGCCGACGCCGAGCTGCACCACGGGGGTGACCGGGTTCTCGTGCAGGCCGACCGAGGCGAGCAACCGCGCCGCCTCGGCGTTTGTGCGGTTCCAGTCGATCAGGCCGCTGCGGCCCCGGCGTTCGTTGCCGAGGAAGATGTTCTCGGCGATGGAGAGGTACGGCACCAGGGCGAGTTCCTGGTGGATGATGACGATGCCGTGGGCCTCGCTGTCGCGGATGCCGCGGAAGTCCACCGGCTTGCCGTCGAGCAGGATCTCACCGGAATAGCTGCCCGTCGGGTAGACGCCCGACAGCACCTTCATCAGGGTGGACTTGCCGGCGCCGTTCTCACCGCAGATGGCGTGGATCTCGCCACGTCGTACGGCGAGGGTGACGTCCTGGAGCGCCGCCACCCCCGGGAAGGTCTTGGTGATGCGACGCATCTCGAGGATGTGGTCGTCCATGATCACCGTCCTGCGGTCTCGATCGTGGTGCGGGGCGAAAATGGGGTGGTCCGGGCTCGGCGGCGGGCACCCGCCGCCGAGCCCGGGGAGTGCCGTCAGCCCTTGGCCTGGCCGGCGGCGACCTCCTCGGCGGTGAAGTATCCGGAGTCGATCAGGACCGGCTTGATGTCGTCCTTGAACACGGTCTGCACCGGCAGCAGGTACGACGGGACGACCTTGACCCCGTTGTTGTAGGTCTCGGTGTCGTTGGCCTGCGGCGTCTTGTCCTGGAGGAACGACTCACCGGCGACCACGGCCTGCTCGGCCAGCAGCCGGGTGTCCTTGAAGATCGTGGAACTCTGCACGCCGTCGTTGATCAGCTTGACCGAGGCGATCTCGGCGTCCTGTCCGGTCACCACCGGCATGTCGCCGCTGTAGCCGGCGTTCTGCAGGGCGGTGATGATGCCGCGCGACAGGCCGTCGTACGGCGAGAGCACCCCGGCGACCTTGCTGCCGTCGTTGTAGCTCGACGTCAGCAGGTCCTCCATCCGCTTCTGCGCGCCCTCCTGCTGCCAGCGCAGGATCGCCACCTGATCGATCTTGGTCTGACCGGACTTCACCTTCAGCGTGCCGGCGTCGATGAACGGCTTGAGGGTTTCCATGGCGCCGTTGAAGAAGAAGTGCGCGTTGTTGTCGTCGAGTGACCCGGCGAACAGTTCGATGTTGAACGGCCCGGTCGCCTCGCCCTTCCCGCCGTCCTTGGTCTGCAGGCCCAGACCGACGAGAAGCGCGGTGGCCTGTGCCACGCCGACCTTGAAGTTGTCGAAGCTGACGTAGAAGTCGACGTTCGGGCTGTCCCGGATGAGGCGGTCGTAGGCGATGACCGGGATCTTGGCGTCGGCCGCCGCCTGCAACTGTCCGCTGAGCGCCGTGCCGTCGATCGCCGCGATGATCAGCACATCGGCACCACGGGTGATCATCTGGTCGACCTGCTGCGACTGGGTGGGGATGTCGTCGCCGGCGTACTGAAGGTCCACCTTGTAGCCCTTGGCCTCCAGCTTCTCCTTGACGGAGTTGCCGTCGGCGATCCACCGCTCGGAGGTCTGGGTGGGCATCGAGACGCCGATGGTCAGATCGCCGGGCTTGTCGCTGTCGTTGCCGCCACCACCGGCGCCGTCACCACTGCAGGCCGCCATGCTCAGCGCCAGGACGACGCTACCGAGAGCGGCCAGGATTTTTCTGCTCACTGGCTTCCCCAATCTGAACCCGCGCCGTCAGCCGGCTGCGTGGGTCGCACTTGGAGGCCAAGTGTTAGCGCTCACATGTAGCAGGTCAACACCTGCCCGGAAATCCAGCGGTCACGGTCTCGTAACGTTCCCACGACTCCTCCGATCAGCCAGGTAGCCGCAGGTCAGGGCGGGTGAAGGCGACGGGCGAAGCAGCATCTCATCGACACCTGAGGATGCCCCTGCGGCGTCGAACGCGACTCGCCGACGACCGCCGCGCAGCGCCCGAACGTCGCCCTGCGCCCCGTCGCGCACCGGGTGCGACATCGATGACCACAAAGGGTGACATCGGCGACCACAAGGGACGGCCGGACACGGTGAACCCGCGCAGGCAGCCTCGGGCCTCGACAGCCGCCTGCCCTTGACAGCACACCGACTCCCGGAAGATGCTCTGCTAAATCAGTTTAGCGACTGTATCCCCGGCTCCCCTGAGCAGTTGTCAGCACGCGCGGGCCAGTCGCACCCCACCAGGGAGGATCGATGAGACTGCGCAGGGCGCTGATCGCCGTCGCCGCGGCGCTGGCGATCGGCATGTCCGGTACGGCCTACGCCGCAGCCGGCGACCGGGGCGGTGCCGGCGGCATCGCCGGCATCACCCCCATCACCACCGTCTACACCTACGGTCAGAAGGTCTCGGCCGTCGCCGTCGAGTACCCGGCCACTGTCAACCCGCGCACCCTGGACACCTCGACCTTCGCGGTGTCCGACACCACGTACAACTTCCGCTTCAACCCGATCGAAGACCTGCCGAAGCTGGCGGAGCGGACGGTCACCCACACCTACACCAACGACGCCCCGACCGTCCGCGCCGACCGCCGGTCGGTGCCGGGGCGGTACGTCATCGTGGAGTTGGACCCGGACGAGAACCTCGGCTGGACCGTCGTGCTCTCCAAGTGCCCGACCTTCCTGTGCCACGTCAAGGTCAACGATGACCTGCCCACCCGGGTGGTCCAGCGCAAGGACGTCCACGCCCAGCCGGGCAACGGCAAGGGCAAGGGCCCGGTGCTGGCCAAGGCGGCGCCGAGCACCGCGCACCGGGTCACCGAGAAGGCCGTCAACCTGCTCGTCGACGACTTCCGGTACGGCTCGTACCTCAACGGCGGCATGGTGCTGCCGTACCACTACCACCTGCCGAAGAACTACCAGCCCGGCAGGACGTACCCGCTGATGGTGGTGCTGCCCGGCCACGGCATGGGCTGGGACGGCGACAACCTGGGCGTGCAGATCGCCGCCGACATCCCGGCGACGGCCTGGTTGCAGTCGAGCTGGACCGGCAGCACCGAGGACGTCATCGTGCTGGCCCCGCAGAACCAGCGGGTCGGTCTGCCCGCCGAGGGGGACCTGCTGATCCGGCTGGTCGAGCAGTTCGTCAAGGACCACCCGGTGGACACCGGCCGGGTCTACGCCACCACCGTGTCGTACGGCTCGCGTCTGCTGTGGGAGGCGTTCGCCAAGCGGCCCGACCTGTTCACCGCCGGCCTGGTCACCGGTGGCTTCCAGATCAGCGCCGCCCAGGCGACCGCGATCGCCGCCGGTGAGGTGCCGCTCTGGATCACCCACGGGGTCAACGACCACCTGCTCAACATCTCGCTGGCCCGCAACACGCACGCCGCGCTGCGGGCGGCGTACGAGGCGCAGGGCACCTCGCCCGAGCGGACCGCCGAGCTGCTGCGCTACACCGAGTACGGCGACGAGGCGTTCTCGCTGCCGGACCACCACGCCGCCTACGGCCCGACGTACGAGGACAGCAGCATCCTGCGGTGGCTGCTGGCCCAGCGGTGACGCGTCGGTGAGGATCGGCTCCTGACGCAGCGCGCCGGCCGCGGCACCCCCGTGGTGCGCGGCCGGCGCGCCGCTTTCGATGGTCCGTGCCCGCCCGGCGGAGCGGGCACGGACGCTCCTGGGGCCGACCCGAACGTTCCTGGGGGCCGACCCGAACGTTGCTCAGCCGCCGATCGCGACGGCGAAGATGTGCATGGTCGGCACGTTGGCTGCCGGTCGCGCGCTGATGTTCGGCAGTTCGACCCGGCTCACCGGCTTGTTCTGCAATCCCACCCCGACGTAGTAGACGCAGGCGGCGACGTTGTGCCGCTGGTTGCCGGGCCGGTTCTGGTACGCCGTCACGATGGCGGCGGTGGCGCCGGAGTGCGGTCCGCCGTACCAGTCGGGGGTGCTCAACGTGAAGCTCTGCCGGCTGCCGTCGGCGTAGACCACCGTGGCGGTGCCGGACACGGCACCGTAGGTGCCGGTGGCGAGGAACCCGAGCGTACGACCCGTGCCGGTCACGCTTATCGACTGCCCTGAGGCGATGGCGTTGTCCGCGCCGCCGGGGGCCACGTTCGGCCAACGGAAGTTCACGCCGTTGCGGCTCACGGTGCTGCCCGGGGTGACGCCGGCCTGGGCCAGTGCCTGCGCGGAGAGGCTGGCGCCGTTGCCGTCGAAGTTGGCCGCCCCGGTGTTGGAGTCGTTCGTGGTGCTGGCGTTGCTGAAGCTCTGCTCCAGCGTCGGTGCGGCCGCCGCCGAGCCGGTGGCCCGGTAGGTGCGTCCACCCTGCACGGTGACCTCGATCAGGTCGGTCTCGACGCGGGTGATGAGGGCCGGCGTGCCGTCGGTGGTGTCGACGACGGTGAAGGTGCCGGTGAACATCCGACCGCGCAGGCGTACGGTGCCGGGCCGGTCCGGCCGCACGAGGATCTCGGTGGCCTGGCCGTTGCTCCAGGTGATGCCGACGGTGTGCCCGCCACGCCCGCGCAGGCCGCTGACCGAGCCGCTGGGCCAGGCGGCCGGCAGGGCGGGCAGCAGGTGCAGTTCACCGGCGTGGCTGTGCAGCAGCATCTCGGCGATGCCGGCGGTGGCGCCGAAGTTCCCGTCGATCTGGAACGGTGGGTGCAGGTCGAACATGTTGGGGGCGAGCCGGGCGGTGGTGGCCAGGTAGCGGATGAGGTCGTGGGCGCGGTTGCCTTCCTCGAGGCGGGCCCAGAAGTTGATTTTCCAGGCCAGCGACCAGCCGGTGCCGTCGTCGCCGCGGATCTCCAGGGTCCGGCGGGCGGCCTCGAACAGTTGCGGGGTGCCGCGCCGGGTGATCTGGTTGCTGGGGGCGAGGCCGTAGAGGTGCGAGACGTGCCGGTGGTTGCGTTCGGTCTCCACCCAGTCGTAGAGCCACTCCATGATGTTGCCACGCGAGCCGATCCGGGTCGGGGCGAGCCGGTCGCGGGTGGCCCGGACCTGGGCCCGGAAGGTGGCATCGGTGTTGAGGATCTCGCTGGCCCGGGCACAGCCGTCGAAGAGGTCCCGCAGGATCTGGTTGTCCATGGTCGGGCCGGCGCAGACGCTCGCGTCGGCATGGTGGCCGATCTCGGGTGAGTTCGACGGGTTGGTGACCAGGTAGCCGAGGCTCGGCTCGGTGACCAGGGTGTCGAGGAAGAACTGCGCGGCGCCCTTCATGGCGGGGTAGTTGGCGCGCAGGAAGTCCAGGTCGCCGGTGAACAGGTAGTGGTCCCAGATCATGGTGGCCAGCCACGCGCCGCCGGTCTGCCACATCCCCCAGAACGCGCCGTCGATCACCGACGATCCACGCCAGGCGTCGGTGTTGTGGTGGGTGACCCATCCCCCGGCCCCGTACTGCACCTGGGCGGTACGCGCGCCGCTGACGGTCAGGTCCTGGATCATCGAGAAGACCGGTTGGTAGCACTCGGACAGGTTCGTGGTGTCCGCCGGCCAGTAGTTCATCGGCAGGTTCGCGTTGATCGTGTACTTCGAATCCCAGGCCGGGGTCAGCGAGTCGTTCCAGATGCCCTGGAGGTTCGCCGGTTGGGTGCCCGGCCGCGACGAGGAGATCAGCAGGTACCGGCCGTACTGGAAGAGCAGGGCCGAGAACTGCGGGTCGTTCACCGAGTTGTGCTGGGCGATCCGTACGTCCGTCGGCTGGTCCGCCGCCGAGGTACGCCCCAGGTCGAGACTGACCCGACCGAACAGCGCCTGGTAGTCGGCGACGTGTCGGGCGCGCAGCTGGTCGTAGCTGCTGGCCCGGGCCGCGGTGAGGTGCCGCCACGCGATGCCCTGGTAGTCGCCGCCGACGTTGCGGAAGTTGACATAGCTGGAGCCGATCGAGATGAGCAGGGTCACGCTTGTGGCGCCGCTGACCCGCAGCGTCCCACCGGAACTGCTCACGGTGCCGCCGCTGACGGTGGCGTGCGCCAGCGCGAGGAACCGGACCGCCCCGGTCACGCCTTCCTGGTTGCCGGAGACGCCGTCGAGAGCGATCGTGGCCCCGTCCGGACTGGACACGGTGGTCCGCTGCGGGCTGTCGAACGTCGCGGTGAAGGTGATCGAGGCGGACCGGTCGGCGGTCAACCGCATCGCGATGACCTGGTCCGGCGCGCTGGCGAAGACCTCCCGCTGGAAGCGCACCCCGTTCATCACGTAGCTGACGGAGGTGGTCGCGGTGGTGAGATCCAGCTGCCGGTTGTACTGCGAGGTGCCGCTGGCGTTGGCGAAGGCCAGCCGGAGGTTGCCGACCGTCTGGTAGGCCAGTTGTCCGACCGGGTTGCCGAGCATGGTCTGGTTGATCAGGTTCTGGGCCTGGGTCCACTGGTTGGCGAAGACCAGCCGCCGGATCTCCGCGAGCGAGCCCTGACCTCTGGGGTTGCTGGAGTCGTGCGGCCCACCGGCCCAGACGGTGTCCTCGTTGAGCTGGAGCCGTTCCGTGTCGCTGTTGCCGAACACCATGGCGCCCAGTCGGCCGTTGCCGATCGGCAAGGCCCGCAGCCAGTCGGTGCCGGCAGAGCGGTCGTACCAGAGCGCGAGGTCGCCGGCCGCCAGCACCTGTGGGGGTGCCACCGAGTCGGCGCGGGCGACTGCGGTCCAGGGCAGCGGCAGCAGGGCACCCCCGGCGCCCGCCGCGCCGATCTTGAGGGCCTGCCGTCGGGTCAGGTCTGACATCGATCCTCCAAGGCGGTGACCGATCCCGGCCACCCGAAGCGCGCGGAAACACTGAATGAGGAATCAGCCCGTTGAAGCCAGCCGCGGCCGCGATGCGTCAGGTCGCCGGTAGCCTGCGAAACAGGCAGACATATGATGTGTTTCGGAAATGTTACTACCGCCTCGAACAATAGGCAATGGTCGATACCTGTCTCGGACCTGCCGGATGGACCCGCGAAAACCGCTGCCAGTGGTGATTCTGGGGGAAGGAAGGCCCGACACCCGGACATGCCGAAGAGTGCGACCGGCGGAGCGTTCGCCGGTCGCTTACATCAGATGTTCATGGGTACGCCTTGCTGCGTCGGGGCTGTGTGGTGGCGGCTATGCGGTCGGGCCGCGACGGGCGTGCGGAATCCGGTCCACGTTGGCCAGCCGGACGAGTGCGGCGGTGCGCAGCACGGCGGGCTCGTCGAGGGCCAGCCGGCGCGCATGCTCGACGAACAGGTCCGGTATCCGGTAGCGGGCCCCGCACTCGACGACCAGCCGGCGCTCCACCAGGTCGGCCAGGGTGCGCCGGGCGTGCACGAGAGTCAGGTTGCCAAGCGCCGCCGCCGCGCACACGTCGAAATCCGGGCCCGGATGCAGACCCAGACAGCGGAACAGCCGCCGCCGGCTGGCGGGCAGGGTGCGGTAGGCCAGGTCGAAGGCGGCCGTCGCGGCCCGCTGCTCCGCAGCGGCGTCGACCGGCTGACGGCGTACGCGGTCAAGCGCGACGAACGTGGCGGTGGTGGTACCGCCCGGCAGCCGCCCCGCGTACCTCACCCGGCCTGTCAGCCGCATGAAACCCCCTCCTACCAGCCGAATCCGGGGAGTGACCTCCGACTTCGACGGTGGCCGCACCGGCGACCAAGGTGTCCTTCTCCTGTGTCGAGAGATAAAATGTTATCGATAACACTGCAGGAGTCAATGGCACGGCAGTTCAGCGGGCCAGCCAGCCGCCATCGACCGGGATGATCGCCCCGTGCAGGTAGGCCGCGGCGTCGGAGGCCAGGAACACGGTGATCCCCGCGAGGTCCTCGGGCCGCCCCCAGCGCCCGGCCGGGATCCGTTCCAGGATCGCCTGGTTGCGTTCCGGCTGCTCGCGCAACGCCTGGGTGTTGTCCGTACTGATGTAGCCCGGTGCGATGGCGTTGACGTTGACGCCGTGCCGCGCCCACTCGTTTGCCAACGCACGGGTCAGCCCGGCGATCCCCGACTTCGCCGCGGCGTAGCCGGGCACGGTGATGCCCCCCTGGAAGCTCAACATCGACGCGGTGAAGATGATCTTCCCGCTGCCCCGGGCCACCATGTCCCGACCGACCTCGCGGGCGAGCAGGAACGGCGCGGACAGGTCGACCTCCAGCACGTGGTCCCAGTCGGTGTCGGAGTGCTCGACGGCCGGCGCGCGGCGGATGGTGCCGGCGTTGTTGACCAGGATGTCCACCGGCCGGTCCCGCTGGCCGAGCCACCGCGCGAGCGCCCGGACGGCCTCGCGGTCGGACAGGTCCGCGCGGTACGGCACGAACGAACGCCCCTGCGCGCCGACCCGGGCCTCGACCTCGCTACCGGTCTCCTCCAGGGCGGCGCTCACGCCGATCACGTCGGCGCCGGCCGCGGCGAGCGCTTCGGCCATCGCCAGGCCGATGCCGCGGCGGCAGCCGGTCACCACGGCCAGCCGGCCGCTGAGGTCGAACATCGTCACGCGTCTCCTCCACAGTCCACGAGCACCTTGACGTCGCCACCGGTGGCCAGTGCCTCGAACGCCTGCGCCACCTCGGTCAACGGCACGATGCGGGAGATCAGCCGGTCGGCCGGCACCTGACCACCGTGCACCAGACGGACCGCCTCGACGTAGTCCGCGCGCTCGTAGACGCGTACGCCGATCACCTCCAGCTCGCGCCAGAAGATCCGGTGCAGGTCCACCTCGCGGGGGGCAGGGTGGATCGCCACCACGACCAACCGCCCGCGTACGGCGAGCAGGTCCGTCGCCGTACGGACACCGGCGGCTGATCCGGACACCTCGTAGACCACCTCGGCACCGGCTCCCCCGGTCACCTCGCGGACGTAGCCGGCGACGTCGACAGTCGCGGGATCCACCGCGGGCAGGCCGAGGTCGGCGGCGAGTTGACGCCGCCGCGGGTCGAGTTCGAGCACGGTCACCTGGGCACCGGTCGTCCGCGCGACGGTGCCGATGAGCAGCCCGACCGGGCCGGCGCCGATGACCACCGCGTGTTCACCGGCGACCAGGCGGGACCGCCGTACGTCGTGCACGGCGACCGCGGTCGGCTCCACCAGCGCGGCGTGGGCCAGGGACAGCCCTTCGGGCAGCGGCACCAGGATCCGCGCCGGCACCGTCCAGGACCGCTGCATCGCGCCGGGCGAGTCGATGCCGACGAAGTTGAGCCGGTGACAGATGTGGGTGTGCCCGGCACGGCAGGCGGGACAGTCGCCGCACCAGTCCAGCGGCATCACCGTCACCGGGTCCCCCACCCGGTGGCCCTCGACACCGGCGCCCAACTCCGCGATACGGCCCGACATCTCGTGTCCGATCACCGCCGGCCGCTGGACCCGCTGGTCCATCGCGCCGTGGGCGATGTGCAGGTCGGTGCCGCAGATCCCGGTGTAGGCGACCTCGATGCGGACCTGCCCGGGGCCGGGCGGCACCGGGTCGGCCTCCTTGACGACGAAGGTCTGGTCGCCGACGTAGTACGCGCTGCGGTTCACGCCGCCTCCTCGGTCAGGTGCTTGTCGACGGACGTGACCGGACGCCGGTCCCGCTGCCGGGGTGGCACGGCGGACCGCGGCCGCGACAAACGTCCGATGTCTCTATAGTGGTGGATGCTGGTACCGGTCACCGCCGGTGGATCCGAGCCGAGGGCGCGAGGCGGGCCGGTCCGAAGGGGGCGTGGATGGCACTTACCGACGACGCGATCGCGAAGATCCGGAGCATGATCCAGAGCGGTGAACTGCCACCGGGGGCCCGGCTGCCACCGGAACCACAACTGGCCGCCCAGATGGGGCTCTCCCGCAGCGGCGTCCGGGAGGCGGTGAAGGTGCTGGAGTCGGCCCGGGTGCTCGACGTACGGCGCGGTGACGGCACCTACGTCACAAGTCTCGCTCCGCGACTGCTGCTGGAAGGGCTGGGCCTGGCGGTCGAACTGCTGCGCGACGACACCCTGCTGGAGGTCATGGAGGTGCGCCGGATGCTGGAGCCGGTGGCCACCGGCCTGGCGGCGCTGCGGATGACCGACGCCCAACTCGACGAACTGGCCCAGATCCTGGAGGACATGCGGGCCGCGGCCGACGACGCCGAGAAGCTGATCCAGTTCGACACCGCCTTCCACCACACCGTCATCGCCACCACCGGCAACGAGACCCTCACCTCGCTGCTGGACGGGCTCTCCAGCCGTACGCTGCGGGCCCGGGTGTGGCGTGGCCTGATCGAGGGCAACGCGGCACACAAGACGATCGACGAACACCACGCCATCTATCTCGCCCTGCGTTCGCGGGACCAGCTGCTCGCCCAGGCCAGCGCGCTGATCCACGTGAACACCTCCGAGGCGTGGTTGCGTACGGTGCTCGCGGCCAACGCGGCGAAGGCCCAGCGACGCGCTCATCCGGGCGCTCCGGCGGGGCGGATCGACGGTACGGACAGTCCGTAGGTGCGTACCGCGGTGCCGGCGAAGATCTCGTTGCGCTGCCGGTCGGTGAGCGTCGGCAGGGCCGCCTCCAGGGCCCGCCGCACGCCCGGATAGTCCGACCTGAGCAGGCACACCGGCCAGTCCGAACCAAACATCAGACGATCGGCGCCGAACTGTTTCACCGCCTCCTCGACGAACGGCCGCAGGTCGTCCGGCGACCAGTGCGGCGCCGCCTCGGTCACCAGGCCGGACAGCTTGGCGGTCACGTTCGGGTGGGCCGCCAGGTCGGCGAAGGGCGTACGCCACCGGCGCAGTCCCGCCGCACCCTCGTCGATGCGGGGCTTGCCGAGGTGGTCCAGGACGAACCGGAGTTCGGGCAGCGCCTGTGCCGCCCGGGCCGCGGCGGGCAGCTGATCGGCCCGGATCACCAGGTCGAACACCAGGCCGGCGGCGGCGATCTCGGCCAGTCCCCGGCGTACCTCGGGCCGATCGAGGTAGTCGGGGTCGGTCTCCCCCTGCACCTGCGAGCGGAGCCCGACCAGCAACTCGCCACCGCGCAGCCGCCGGTAGCCGGCGATGGTCTCGGCGACGTCACCGGCGGCAACGTCGAGCCAGGCCACCACTCCCAGGATCGGCGCGGTCTCGGCGGCGTAGCCGAGGAACTCGGCCGCCTCGTCGCGATGGCAGCGACCACCCTCGACGAGCACCGTGCCGTACACCCCGGTCGCGCTCAGCTCGGCGGTCAGGTCCTCCGGTGTGAACGGCCGGCGGATCACCGCCAGCTCGGGCTCGTCGAGCCAGGTGTAGCCGCGTTCCGGCCGCCACAGGTGGTGATGCGCGTCGATGATCATGCCGGCGCTCCCGCCATGGTCGGGGCGGCCCACTCCGGGCCGTCGGGGTAGCGGTAGTCGGCAAGCGCGGCGGGCACGAGTTGGGCGCTCATGCCCGGCGCGGTGGGGGCCAGGTAACGGCCGTCGCTGATGCGTACCGGATCGACGAAGTGTTCGTGCAGGTGGTCGACGTACTCGATGGCCCGCTCGTCGGTGCTGCCGCTGAGCGCGACGAAGTCGAACATGGCCAGGTGCTGCACCAACTCGCACAGGCCCACGCCACCGGCGTGCGGGCAGACCGGCACCCCGAACTTGGCGGCGAGCAGCAGGATCGCCAGGTTCTCGTTGACGCCGGCGACCCGGCACGCGTCGATCTGCACCACGTCGACCGCGTCGGCCTGGAGCAACTGCTTGAACATCACCGCGTTGTGCACGTGCTCGCCGGTGGCCACCTTCACCGGTGCCAGGGCGGCGCGTACGGCGGCGTGGCCCAGCACGTCGTCGGGCGAGGTCGGCTCCTCGATCCAGTACGGGTCGAACACGGCCAGCTCACGCATCCACTCGATCGCCTCGGGTACGCCCCAGACCTGGTTGGCGTCCACCGCGATGCGCACGTGCGGCCCGACCGCCTGCCGGGCGATGCCCATCCGGCGGATGTCGTCGGCCAGGTTGCCGCCGACCTTGAGCTTGATCAGGCGGTACCCCGCGTCGACTGCCTCCCGGCACAGCCGGGCCAGCTTCTCGTCGTCGTAGCCGAGCCAGCCGGGTGTGGTGGTGTATGCCGGGTAGCCCTCGGTCCGCAGGATCCGCTCGCGCTCGGCGCGGCCGTCGGCGGCGGCACGCAGCAGCGCCACCGCCTCCTGCTCGGTGAGGGCGTCGCGCAGGTAGCGGAAGTCCACCTGGGCCACGAGTTGTTCCGGGGTGAGGTCGGCCAGCAGCTTCCAGAGCGGCTGACCGGCCCGCCGGGCGGCCAGGTCCCATACCGCGTTGACCAGGCCGCCGGCGGCCATGTGCACCACGCCCTTCTCCGGGCCCAGCCAGCGGATCTGGCTGTCGCCGACGAGTCGCCGGGCCAACGCGCCGGGGTCGGCGACGAGCTCGTCGACCGACTGGCCGATCACCATGGCGGCCAACGACTGCACCGCCGCCACCTGGATCTCGGTGCCGCGCCCCACCGTGAAGACCAGACCGTGCCCCTCGGCCCCGGCGGTGGTACGCAGCAGCACGTACGCGGCGGAGTAGTCCGGGAACGGGTTCATCGCGTCCGACCCGTCCCGGTGCCGGGAGGTGGGGAATCGTACGTCGATGGTCTCTACGGACGAGATGAGTTCAGTCACCGGGGCTCCTGTGGGATCGGACATCTGACCTGCCTGTGCCGGGTGCTCGCCGGTCGGGGCGCCGCAGCGGTGCACCTCATGTCTGGGCCTTGCCTCCGGTGATGCGGGAGACCACCAGGGCCACCAGGATGACCGTGCCGTTGAGGAAGTTGGTCCACTGTGCGGGCACACCGGCCAGCGTCAACACGTTGATGATCATGAACAGGAGCAGGACGCCGGTGAAGGCGCCGAACACTGTGCCCTTGCCGCCGTTGAGGCTGACCCCACCGATGACGGCGGCGGCGAACACCTGGAAGATGGCGCCGCTGCCCTGCGCCGCGGGCACCGAGGCGAGCCGACCGCTGATCAGCAGCCCGGCCAGGGCGGCGAGCATGCTGGCGACGATCAGCGCGATCCACAGCACCCGGTCGGTACGGATGCCGGCGGCGCGGGCCGCGTCGACGTTGCCGCCGATGGCGTAGAGCGCCCGACCGGCCCGGGTGTAGCCCAGCACCACGATGCCGACGGCGAACAGCAGCAACGACACCCAGATCGACACCGGTACGCCGAACCAGCTCGCCGAGCCCAGGTAGGTCATCGACTCGGGCAGGGCGAAGAAGGTCTTGCCCCCAGAGATGCCGGTAAGCAGTCCGCGCAGCACGATGAGCATGCCCAGCGTGACGATGAACCCGTTGAGGCCGAACCGGACGATGAGCAGGCCGTTGAAGGCGCCGACGAGGGCGCCGACGGCAAGCACGACCGGGACCGCCCAGGCCGACGGCAGCACGTCGAGCCCGAGGCCGCGGGTCAGGGCCGGGTCGATGACCAGCCAGGCGGCGATGCCGGGGGCGAGTCCGAAGGTGGATTCCAGGGACAGGTCCATCTTCCCGGTGATCAGCACGATCGTCTGGGCGAGCACCACTATCGCGATCTCCGACATGCTCTGCAGCACGTTGATGATGTTGTCGGAGCTGAGGAAGACCGGGTTGACGACGAAGCCGACGACCGCGACCGCGATGATCGCCGGCACCAGGGCCAGGTCCCGCAGTCGGGCGATGGCCAGCGTCCGCGACGGCGGCCCGGCCGACGGTGGTGGCGCGGCAGCCGGTGACGCGGCGGTGGACAGCGTCTCAGACATGGTGGAGATCCACCCCTTCCATGGCGGCTACCAGATCGTTGTCGCTCCAGCCGTGGGCCATCTCGCGGACGACCCGTCCCTGGAACATCACCAGCACGCGGTCGCAGATCCGCAGGTCGTCGACCTCGTCGGAGACGACGAGCACGGTGGTGCCGCGGCGTCGTACCTGCTCGACGACGCCGAGCAGGGTCTGCTTGGACCGCACGTCGACACCGGCGGTCGGCGTGATGAGCACCAGCAGCTTCGGGTCACTGGCCAGCGCCCGGCCCATCACCACCTTCTGCTGGTTGCCGCCGGACAGCTCCGCGACGGGCACCTGCGGGCCGGCCGCCTTGATCGCGAGGTCGGCGATGCTCTGCCGGGCGAGGGCGTCGCGGCGCGCCGGGGAGATGAGACCCCGCCGGCCGACCCGGTGCGGCACGGTCATCGTGACGTTCTCCGCGATGGACAGCAGCGGCACCAGTCCCTCCCGGTGCCGGTCCTGCGGGACCAGACCCACGCCGGCGGCCAGCGCGTCGGGCACGCTGCCGGGACGCAACCGCCGGCCGTCGAGGGTGATCGTCCCGCCCGCCGGGCGGGCCAGTCCGACGATCGCCTCGGCCACCTCGACCTTGCCGCTGCCGCCGCCACCGGCGATCCCGACGACCTCGCCGGCCCTCGCCTCCAGCGACAGTTGCGCGCCGGAGGCGGTGACCAGGTCGCGTACCGACACCAGCACCGGCACCTCGCGCGACGGCGGCCGAGGTGCCGCCTCGGGCATGCTCACGTCCTCGCCCGTCATGGCCGCCACCAGCGCCGGCCGGCTCAGCTGCGCCACCGGGGCGGTCACGATGTGCCGGGCGTCGCGGAACACCGTCACCTGGTCGCAGATCTCGTAGATCTCCTGCAGGTGGTGGCTGATGAACAGAAACGTCACGCCCTGGGCGCGCAGGTCGCGGATGCGGGCGAACAACCGCCCGATGCCCGCGCCGTCCAGTTGGGCGGTCGGCTCGTCGAGGATGATGAACCGGGCCCCGAAGGACAGTGCCCGGGCGATCTCCACGAACTGCCGCTGCTCGACGGTGAGCGTCGCGGCGGGCTGGCGTACGTCGACGTCGACCGACCATTCGGCGAGCAGCTCCTGGGCCTGCCGGCGCAGGGTGTTCCAGCGGATCAGCCGGCCCGGCCCGCGGGCGTGCCGGTTGAGGAACAGGTTCTCCGCCACCGTCAGGGCCGGGATGATCGTCGACTTCTGGTAGACGCAGGCGACCTGCCGTCGCCATGCGTCGCGGTCGCCGAGCGGCGGTGCCGCAGCGCCGCCGAAGAGCACCCGGCCCTCGTCGGCCGCCTGCAGGCCGGTGAGGATGCCGACAAGCGTGGACTTGCCGGCACCGTTGCGCCCGACCAGGGCGTGCGTCTCCCCGCGCCGGACCACGATGCCGGCCTCGGACAGGGCCAGTGTCGATCCGAAGCGTTTGGTGACGTTCACCGCCTCGACGACGGGCTGGTCGTCGCCGACCGGCCCGTCGGTCGGGGCTTGCCGGGTGGCGCTCATCCGTTGTTGCCCCACAGCGAGGCGTCGTCGAACTTCGTGGTGGGCTCGCCGCCGATCGGCGCGCCGTCCAGGGTCACCAGCGGCGCGGGCAACTGGTCCTCCAGCAGCCCGTCACGCACCTGAATGATGGTGCTGCCGTGCTCGGTCGGGCCGGGCTGGAACGTCTTGCCCTCGATCGCCGCCTTGACGTACTCCAGCCCGTACTTGGCGTAGAGGTCGGCGGGCTGGCTGACAGTGGCGTCGATGAGACCCTCGCCGATGTTCTTCAGCTCCTCGGGGATGCCGTCGTTGGAGACCACGAAGACGTGCCTGGGGTCGGTCGGGGGCACCTGGAGACCGCGTTGCTTGAGGATCTGCAGCGTGCCGGAGAGGGCGAACGACGACTGCATGTAGATGCCCTTGACGTCCGGGTCGGAGGCGAACCGGGTCTGCAGCTTCGACGCCGCCACGTCCGCCTTCCAGTCGGTGGCCTCGCCGAAGACGGTGATGCCGGGGAAGTCCCGTTGCATGCACTCGTTGAACGCCTCGGTGCGGTCCCGGCCGTTGATCGAGTCGAGGCCACCCTGGAGCATCACCACCTTGCCCTTGCCGCCGAGCTTGGTGCCGAGGAACTGGCAGGCCTTCGTCCCGTACGCGCGGTTGTCGGCGCGGACCACCATGAACACGTTGCCGGTGTCCGGCCGGGTGTCGATGGTGACCACCGGGATCTTCTTGTCGTCGAGCTGGGCCAGCGTGGGCGCGATGGCCGCGGTGTCCTGCGGTGCCATCACCACGCCCTTGACGCCCTGACTCATGAAGGTCTGGGTGTTCGAGATCAGGTTCGCGATGTCGTTCTGCGAGTTGGTGGTCTTCAGGTCGACCCCCAGCTCGGAGGCGAACTGCGGCACGTAGGTGATGTACGAGTTCCAGAAGTCGGTGTCGGAGCGCGGGTAGTCCACCCCGACGAGCAGCTCGGAGCCGCCCGAGCCGGACCCGCCGGTGGCGTCGTTGCCGCAGCCGGCGGCGAAGGTGGCCGACGCGGCGAGCATCGTGGCCACCCCCATACCGAGCAGAGCCCTACGGTTCATTGCCGTTCCTCCATATCGGGAAGTCATCGACACGGTCGCGCCCGGGGGTGGCGGCGACGCGGGTCGGACGGGGATGGCGAAGGATCAGACATCAATGGCGGCCTAGACATCGGACGTTATACGTTTCCGCCGCGTAACGTCAACGCCCCGATCCCGAGGCGGAGCGGCACTCGACACGTGGATCCGCGACGAAGACACGCCGATAGGTCTGATGATTGTGCGCGGTGACGACTCAGCGGGGCGAACGGTTCACCCGCCGATGTTGGCGGTCACAACCGGTCGCCGATCGATCACTGTTTTCCGTCGCAGAGGCGCTCCGGGAACGCTAACATCGACGCCCGGTGATTGTCAGCCCTCGTCCCGAATCGTCCCCGGGACGGCCCACCGAAGACCGACGTCACTGGCAGGCTGGGGGCATGAGTCGCCACATCCAAGTCACCTTCGACGCCCATGACCCGACGGCACTGTCGTCGTTCTGGCGGAACGTGCTGGGCTACGTACATCCGGGTCCGCCCGGGGTCGACCTGCCCGACGGCGCTGACCCGCTGGCTGCGTGGGACGACTTTCTCGCCCGACTCGGGGTGCCGCCGGAGCAGCGCAACACGCGATCGGCCATCGAGGACCCGGACGGGCACGGTCCCCGGCTGTTCTTCCAGCAGGTACCGGAGGACAAGGTCACCAAGAACCGGGTCCACCTCGACGTGCGGGTCGCGCCCGAGTTGCAGGGCGACGAGCGGATGGCCGCGCTGGAGGCCGAGTGTGATCGGCTGGTGGCGCTGGGCGCGAGCCGGCTACGCCGGGTCGAACCCGCGCCGCCGTTCGAGAGCGGCTTCATCGTGATGGCCGATCCGGAGGGCAACGAGTTCTGCCTGGACTGAACCGGCCACGAGGGGGTGACACCGACGCCACGGCCGGGGGGTGCGGCCGTGGCGTCGGGTGTCCTACTCCCCCAGGCAGTCGCGCACCGCGGCGCTGAGCAGGTTGGCTCGTTCGTCGTCGACGCCGCCCATCTGGTTGACCACGTAAGCGAAGCCGACCTGGTGGGCGTCGTCACCGAAGGCCAGGTGCCCGCCGGCACCGTCGTGGCCGAAGCTGCGTGGCCCGAGCATCGGCCGGGGCAGCGAGTGCACGAGGAACCCGGTGCCCCACTGGTGTCCGGCGTCGGGGTGGCCGTACACCTGCTGGCCGGCGGCGCGGACGGCGATCGCGTCGTCGACGGATGCGGTGGTGAGCAGCGGGGGTCCGTCGATCTCCGATACGCAGGCGGCGTAGAGGCGGGCGAGGCTCTCGGCGGTGCTGACCGCGCCCGCGCCGGGGACCTGCGCCGCCTGGATGGCCGGGTCGTTGAAGCTGACCTCGTTGTTCTCGTCGGCCGGGAAGGGGAAGGCACCTCCCATGGTGATGGCGCGTTCGGAGACCGGGTCGATCTCCGGGCCGGGGTCCCCGATCGGCCCCAGCATCCAGGCGACCGCGTCGCGTTCGGCGGCCGGCAGTCCGATCCAGGTACGCAGGCCGAGCGGCTCGGCGAGGGCGCGGGCGAACCAGACGCCGGGCAGCTCACCGGTGATCCGGCGGATCACCTCACCGATCAGCCAGCCGAAGGTGATCGGGTGGTAGCTGTGCGCGGTGCCCGGCTTCCACAGTGGCGCCTGCGCCTCGATCGCCTGGATCACCGGATCCCAGGCGAGCACTTCCTCCCTGGTGAAGGGCTTGTCCAGCGCCGACAGGCCGGACTGGTGGGTGAGCAGCCAGCGGACCGGGATCTCCGCCTTGCCGTTCTGGCCGAACTCGGGCCAGTAGCGGGTGACCGGGGCGTCCAGGTCCAGCCGGCCCTGCTGGACCAGCAGGTACGCGCAGATCGTCATGATCCCCTTGGTGCAGGAGAAGACGACGGCCGGTGTCCCGGCGGTCCACGGTCGCCCCGAGCGGGGGTCGGCCGACCCGCCGTGCAGGTCGACGACCTTGCGTCCGCGCCGGTAGACGGCGACCGCGGCGCCGACCTCCTGCCGGTGGGTGAAGTTGTCACGGAACACGTCGGCGACCCGGCCGAAGCCGTCCTCGACGTCACCGTGGATCTGGGTGTCGGTCAACCCGCTATCCCTTCACTGAGCCCTGAAGCAGGGCCTTGATGAACTGCCGCTGGAAGATCAGGAACACGATGAGTGTGGGGGTGAGGATCAACAACGACCCGGCGCACAGCAGCACCAGGTCCGTCCCCCACTGTCCCTGGAAAGCGCCGAGCGCACCAGCCATGGTCCGCTTGGTGGCATCATCGACCATCACGATGGCGAGCAGGAACTGGTTCCAGGTCCAGAGGAACAGCAGGATCGTCAGCGAGGCGATCGCCGGGCGGGCCAGCGGCACGTGGATCCGCCAGAACAACTGCCAGGTGTTGCTGCCGTCGACCCGCGCCGCCTCGGACAGTTCGGCCGGCACGTTTGTGAAGTGCGCCCGCATCCAGAACACCGCGAACGGCATGTAGAGGCCGATCAGCGGCAGGATGATCGCCCAGCGGGTGTTGAGCAGGCCCAGGTCACGCATCTGGTAGTACAGCGGCGTGACCACCGCCTCGAAGGGCAGGGTCAGCCCGAGCAGCAGCAGCCCGAAGGCGATGTGACCGCCGGGTACCCGCAGGTGACCGAGGCCGAAGCCGGCCATTGTCGCGATGAGCACGCCGATCGGCACCACCCCGGCCACGATCAGCATGCTGGACTTGAGCAGGGCGCCCATGTTCGCGGCGGTGAAGGCGTCGGCGAAGTTGCTCCACTGTGGGTCCGACGGCCAGGCCAGACCGGTGGGTACGGTGCCGCGCGGTTGCAGCGCCGCCGACAGCATGCTCAGGAACGGCAGCAGGGTGACCACGACGAGGGCGATCAGGAAGATCCGCCCGCTCACCCGCTCGCTGCGACTTGTCAGGTTCATGGCTTCTCCCCTCGGGTCAGCCGCTGGATCGGCAGCACGCAGACCAGCACCAGCAGCATCAGCACCACGCCCAGGGCGGAGGCGAGCCCGACCTGCCGCTGGGAGAAGGCGAGCCGGTAGATCTCCAGGCCCGGCACGGTGGTCTGGATGCCCGGACCGCCGCTTGTGGAGATGTAGACGATGTCGAAGCTGGCCAGTGCCGCGATGACGGTCACCGTGAGGCAGACGCCGATCTCCTGGCGCAGGCTGGGCAGGGTCACGGCGAAGAACTCGCGGATCGGGCCGGCACCGTCCATCCGGGCCGCCTCGTAGAGCGACGGGTCGATCTTGCTCATGCCGGTGACCAGCAGGATGGTGCAGAGGCCGAGCATGATCCAGGTCCCGATCACCCCGACCGCCGGCAGCGCGGTGCTGAACTCACCGAGCCAGGGACGGGTGACGCGGTCCAGGCCGACGGCCCGCAGCAACTGGTTGACCAGGCCGTTGCTGGACAGCACCCAGCTCCAGGCGATGCCGGCCGCGACAAGTGGGATCACCTGCGGCAGGAACAGCACGGTACGGACCAGGGTGCCGCCCGGTCCGGTGGTGATCCGCCGTACCAGGCTGGCCACCAGCAGACCGAGCACGACCGGGATGAAGCTGAAGAAGATGATCAGGACGAACGCGTTCGTGATGATCTTCAGCAGGTCCCGGTCGGTGAAGACGGTCAGGTAGTTGTCGAACCCGACCCACTGGGCCGGCCCGATGCCGTTCCAGCGGTACAGCGAGTACTGCACGGTCAGCGCGAGCGGGCGCAGCACGAAGAAGCCGTACATGAGCAGAGCGGGCAGGACCCAGAGCCACCCGATCCACCTGGTCGGGCGACCCCTACGGTTTCGGCGCGCGGGTCGCGCCGGGTCCGCCCCGCCGGGCCGGGTCGCGGTGCCCGGCCCGGCGGGGACGCTGCCGAGGGCAGACGTCATCGGATTCCTTCCGTGGCTTCCCCGGCCCACGGGCCGGGGAAGAGGTCAGCGGGACAGTTCCTTCTCGTACTCGGCCTGCACCGCCTTGACGTAGCCCTGCGGGTTCTGCTGGCCGGCGATCAGCTTCTGCATCTCCGGGGTGATCGCCGAGGCGAAGATGCCGCCGGTGGCGTTGGCGGTGAAGTCGACGGCACCGTTGTCGGCGCCGAGCTGCTGCGAGGCCTTGAGGGTCTCGGCCAGCACGGTGCCCTCGCCCACGGCCGGCAGCGCCGACGTGCTCGGGCCGCCCGGGTGCGAGCCGCCGACGTTCACCGAGATCTCCCGGGCCTTGTCGTTGGTGTGCGCCCAGTTCAGGAAGTACGCGGCGGCGTCGGCGTTCTTGGCCTTGGCCCCGACGCCGAAGGTGTTCGGCGCGGACATCGCGACCCGCTTGGCGTCGGGGGTCTCACCCGGGAAGAGGAAGAAGCCGACGTTGCCGGCCATGTTCTTGTCCAGGTTCGCCGACTCCCAGTCGCCGTTGAACATGAACACGCCGTTGCCCTTCATGAACTCGCCCATCATCGCGGTGTAGTCGATGGCGTTCGCGTCCTTCGGGAAGTAGCCGGCCTGGGCCCACTTCTGGATGCTCTCGGTGGCCTTGAGCGCGGCCGGGGTGTCGAAGGTGGCACCCGGCTTCTGGAAGATCCAGTCGGCGATCTGCTGCGGGTCGCCGAACTGGTTCTGCAGCGCCTGGTGCGGGAAGTTGATGCCTGCGGTGTTCTTGTTGAACTGCATGATCGGCTGAAGGTTCGCGGCCTTGGCCTTGGCCAGCAGGTCCTCGAACTCGGCGATGGTGGCCGGCGGCTGGGTCATGCCGATCTGCTCGGCCTGCTTCTTGTTGTAGAACACGCCGGTGACGCTGTAGCCCAGCCCCATGCCGTAGAGGGAGCCGCTGCCACGCTGGGCGCCACCGTCGCTGAGCCGCAGCTGCACCAGCTGGGAGGCGGGGAACTTGTCCCACCCGTGGGCGTCGAAGTACGGGTCCAGGTTCTTCAGCAGGCCGTCCTTGACCAGGTCGACCATGGTCGGCAGCCGGATGATGTCGGGCGCGTTGTCCGAGGCCAGGACGCGCGGGGCGTTCTCCACGATGACGGTGAACTGGTCTTCGCGGACGTTGAACGTGACGTTCGGGTGCTGCTTGGTGAACTCGTCGGCGAGCGCCTTGGCCAGCGGGAAGCCGGTCTCGGCGTACATCTCCAAGGTGATCGGGTCGGTGCCGAGCTCGGTGCTGACCGCGGCGTCGGCATCGCCCGACGGGGTCTGCTCCGTGCCCGGAGCGCTACAGGCGGTGATGGTCAGGCCGGCGGTTAGCAGCGGCACGAGTAGTGCCAGCCGGCGTCGAGTGAACCTGGTCGAGAACTCCGGCACCTCAATGCTCCTTGACTCGTCCGCGTGCCTCGCCGTCCGACGGTCCGCGCGCCCCACGGATCGACCTTCGGCCGGGTGGGACGACGCACCGGGACTCCGGCTCGCGGTATCCAATGACAAAATGGCGGATTACGTCCTCCGCCAGCGGCTCAACTACGTCGCTAAACTGATTTAGCAGAGCATGCGCGTGATGCCGGGCACTGTCAAGAAGCAGTTGGCAACGGTCCGGAAACAACCGGTTCACCTGGCGGGTCCGACGCCGGCCGGGCCGCCCGCCGGTGATCGGTCCTTTGCCGCAACGCATCATGATGGGACGGCGGCGCGCGACGGACCGCCGCGATCGGAGGACTGATGGGCCGCGACCGAGCAACCCTGGCCGATGTCGCCAAGCGGGCAGGGCTGTCCAAGACCGCCGCCTCGATGGTGCTCAACGGGCGGGAGGGCACCCGACTGTCCGCCGAGGCGCACCAGCGGGTCTTCGCCGCGGCCGAGGAACTCGGTTACCGGCCCAACGTGGCCGCGCGCAGTCTGCGTACCCGCAAGACCGCCACCATCGCGTTCGTCTCCGACATCGTGGCCACCACCCGCTTCGCCGGTGGCCTGATCCGCGGCGCGCTGGACGCCGCCCGCGAGCGCGACCACGTCCTGCTCATCACCGAGACCCAGGGCGACGCGACGTTCGAGCGGTACGCCATCGAGGCGATCCTGGACCGCCAGGTCGACGGCGTCATCTACGCCGCCATGGCCACCCGCCGCCTGTCCGTGCCGCCGGCGATCCTCAGTGGGCCGGTCGTGCTGCTCAACGCGACGAGCGCCGAGGACCTGCCCTGCGTGCTGCCCGACGACGAGGGGGCGGCCGCCGCGATCGCCGAGACCCTGCTCGGGTGCGGCCACCGGGACCGGATCGCACTGATCGGGCGCAACCGGCAGAAGGAACGTGATCCGGAGATCTCGCTGGCCGCCGAGGCCCGGTTACGCGGCATCCGAGCCACCCTCGCCGCCGCCGGGGTCTCGCTGCTCGTCGAGAGCTTCTGTCCCGAGTGGCTGCCGGAACACGGCTACACCGCGACCCGGGCGCTGCTGGCCCGGCCGGACCGGCCGACCGCGATCATCTGCATGAACGACCGGCTCGCCTTCGGCGCGTACCAGGCGCTCGGCGAGGCGGGGTTGACCATCCCCGACGACATCTCGGTGATCTCCTTCGACGACGACCCCACCGCCTCGTGGTTGCGCCCGCGGCTGTCCACGGCCGCCCTGCCGCACGAGCAGATGGGGCGACGGGCGGTGGAGTTGCTGCTCGACGGCGAGGCCCCGGCGCAGTCGCTCGTGCCGATGCCGCTGCGGCGGCGCCGGTCGGTCGCCGCGCCGGCCGGCTCACCTGCTGCGGAGCACGACTGACGGCAGTGCGGTGCTAGCCGCTAAACCGATTTAGTGGTACGTTCCCCGCCATGCTACGTCTGCCCGACCACTGGGTGTGGGACAGCTGGTACGCCCAGGACGACGACGGTTCGTGGCACGCGTTCTTCCTGCGTGCCTCCCGGGCCCTGCTCGACCCGCACCGCCGCCACCGGCGCGCCTCGATCGGTCACGCCGTATCGGCGGACCTCCGCTCCTGGCAGCTCGTCCCCGACGCGCTGGTGCCCGCCGACTCCCCCGCCTGGGACGACCTGGCGACCTGGACCGGCTGCACGGTCCGTGGCCCGGACGGGCGGTGGTACCTGTTCTACACGGGTGTCGGACGGGCGGAGGACGGTCTCGTCCAGCGCGTCGGCCTCGCCGTCTCCGACGACCTGATCACCTGGCACCGGCACGGCGACGGCCCGCTCGTGGAGGCCGACCCGACCTGGTACGAGCTGCTCGACCCCCAGATGTGGTACGAGCAGGCCTGGCGTGACCCGTGGGTGTTCCCGGACCCGGCCGGCGACGGCTGGCACATGCTCATCACCGCCCGGGCCAACCAGGGGCCCGCCGCCGAACGCGGCGTCATCGGCCACGCCACCTCCCCGGACCTGCTGACCTGGACCGTCAAGCCGCCACTGTCCGCACCGGCCGGCTTCGGTCACCTCGAGGTGCCCCAGGTCGCCGTCGTGGACGGCCAGCCGCTGCTGCTGTTCTGCACCAACGCCGTCGCCGACGGCCCCGAGCACCAACTCTGGGTGGTGCCCGCCCCCACCGTCGGGGGCCCCTGGGACGTGGCCGCCGCGCAGCCGATCGCGCTGCCGAACCTGTACGCGCCACGACTGGTGCCCGACGACGACGGCTGGTCCCTGATCGGCTTCGTCGACCACGTCGACGGTGAGTTCGTCGGTGCGATCAGCGACCCGGTGCCCGTGCACTACCAGCCGGGCACCGGCCTGCTCCCCCGACTACCCGCCGCCAGGACCAGCGGAGGCTGAGGTGCACACCAGCGACCCTTCCCCGACGGTCACCGTGCTCGGCGAGGCTGTCGTCGACCTGGTGCAGGACCCGGACGGCCGGTTCACCGCCCACCCGGGCGGCAGCCCGCTCAACGTGGCGGTCGGCCTGGCCCGGCTCGGCGTACCGGCGACACTGCTCGCCCGCTTCTCCACCAGCCGGTTCGGTCGCCTCCTGCGCGCCCACGCCGACGCCAACGGTGTCGACCTGCGTCACGCCGTCGACACCGACGATCCGGCCACCCTGGCGATCGCCTCGCTCGACGACGACGGAGTCGCCACGTACGACTTCTACGTCGACGGCACCGCCGACTGGCAGTGGCGCGACGCGGAGTTGTCCCCCGCGCTGACCGGCCGAGGCATCCTGCACACCGGTTCGCTGGCGGTGTTCCTCTCCCCCGGCGCCGACCGGGTGGCCGACGCCCTGCGTACCGCGCGGGCCCGAGGCACCCTGATCAGCATCGACCCGAACATCCGCGCCGGCCTGCTCGGTGGCCCCGCACCGGCCCGCGCCCGCGTCGAGCACCTGGCGCGACTGGCCCACCTGGTCAAGGCCAGCGAGGAGGACCTGGCCTGGCTCTACCCGGGTCGACCGGTCGAGGACGTGCTGCGGCACTGGCAGGACCTCGGGGTCACCCTCGCGGTGGTGACCCTGGGCGCCGGCGGTGCGCTCGCCGTGTCCGGCCCCCACCACTTCCGGCAGCCGGCTCCGGTCGTCGAGGTGGCCGACACCATCGGTGCCGGTGACGCGTTCACCGCCGGGCTGCTGGCGCAGCTGTCCCGCGCCGCACCCGGATGGCCTGACGCGGACATCGCCGCGGCCCTGCGGTACGCGGTCGAGGTCGCCGCCGTCACCTGCACCCGCCCGGGCGCCGACCCGCCGTACCGACACGAGCTGTCGAACCCTTTTCAGCCGGGCACCTCGTCCTGACCACGCCGCGTCCGGTGCCCGCCATCGGAGCTGCCCGGGTTCACGGCTCGCCGGCACTCGTCGGGCCCTGCCGTCGGTCGGCCAGCGCGGACTCGATCCGGGGCAACAACGCCACGCCCACCGTGTAGGCGGCGAGCAGGCCGATGGCCGCCAGGGCGGGCAGGGACCGGCCGACCGGCAGCAGCAGTAGCGGCACCACGCTGACGAGCAGGTGCGCCAACCCGCCGTCACAGCCCGACAGTCTCCGCACCAGCAGCGTACTCATCAGGTAGAGCGAGGTCCCGCCGTAGAGCGCGACGGCGCCCGGCCAACCCAGCGGCTGACCACCCGGCTCGTCACCGGCGGAGACCACGGCGAGCACGTCCTCGAAGCCGAGCGCCGTGTAAATGACGCCGGCGAGCAGCGGCAGGTGCCCCAGGGAGTAGACGTCCGCGCCGACCCGGTCCCGCTGCGCGCCACGCGCGCGCAGCAGCGCCGTTTCGGCGACCGGGCTGACCCGGTCGAAGTGGACCGCCCACAGACAGGAGATCAGTACGAACCCGATCACTGCCGCAGCCAGCACCGTAGGCCTGGTGACCATGACGCCGACGCCGACGCCCACACCGGCCGCGAGGAACGACTCCCCCAGCGCGATGATCAGAATCAGGCCATGCCGTTCGGCGAAGTAGTCGGGACTGCGCAGCGGCCATCCACCGAACCGGTTCTGCACCACCCCGCGATCCCCGCCGACCTCGATCACGAACGCGAGCGCCCACAGCCCGGTCTGCGCCCAGCCGCCGTACACCGCACCGATCAACAGGGGCACCCAGGCCAGCACGCTCGCCATGGCGAAGCGCCGGAGCCGCAACCGCTGCATCGGCCCGCTCACCCAGTAGTAGAGCGACACGTGCACGGCGCGCATCAGCATGTACGACAGGGCCAGCAGCAGTGGCCCATCCAGACCCGGTCCGCTGGTCCAGGCTGCCGGCATGACCAGGGCCGCGACGAAAAGCCCCGCCATCGCCGCCAGTACCGCCAGGCGTACCGGTGGCAGGTCGACGCGCGTCTCGTTGCCCAGCCAGAGGTATCCGGACCAGGCGAACCAGAGCAGCATCAGCAGCAGCAGTCCGCGTCCCATCGCCACCGGGTCCGGTGGCTTGCCCATGAAGGCGACGATGCGGGTGAGGGCGAAGACGAAGACCAGGTCGAAGAAGATCTCGAAGGGGGTGACGGTGGGCACGCCCCGGCCGGGGGCCGGTCGGGGGATCCGCCAGCGCCGGCCCACAGCCAGGCCGGGTCAGCTGCGCGGGAAGGCGAGCGGGCCTCGGCCGGTGTCACTGCCGCCGGATGCCGGGCGGCAGGTCCGCTGCGCTGCACCCTGCCCGCTGCCGTACGCCATCCTCCGACGCCCCTCCCTCACCGCGACCTGCGGCTTTCCCGATGTTAGACAGGCACGGCACGGCGTCGGGACGGTTCGGCGGAAGGGGCGCTTCAGCCGGGTACGTGGGCTGCCGGTAGGCCGGTGTAGCGGCCTCGGTGGTAGAGCAGTGGTGAGCCGGTGCCGGCGCTGCGGAGCAGTTCCGGTTCGGCCAGCACGATGGCGTGACTGCCGACCCTGACCCGGTCGATCACCCGGCACAGCAGCCAGGCCAGCGCATCGGCCAGGACGGGTACGCCCTCCGGGCCGGGCTGCCAACGGGTCGGCGCCGCGAACCGGTTGATCCCGCTGGTGGCGAAGGTCCGCGCGAGTTGGTGCTGGTCGTGGGCGAGCAGGTGCACCCCGACATGCCGTGCCGCCGCCATGGTGGGCCAGCTCGACGAGCCGGTGTCCACGCAGAACGACACGACCGGCGGTCGGAGCGAGACGGCGGAGAAGGAGGTGGCGGTGAATCCGGCCAGCGGGGGGCCGGGCGCGGTGACCACGGTGACCGTGCTCGCCTGGTGACGCAGGAGGTTGCGGAGCTCCGCCACGTCGGCATCGACGGGCTCGAGATCGTCGGTGGGCGGCGCCATGGGGTACTCCCTACGCTCCGGGAACGGCCTCCGGTCAATAACCTACTGATCCGGTTGGTTATGTCGATATTCTGAGCCGGTCTACCGGACCATGACAAGTGGCGTCCAGATCCCGGACGGCTCTCCCCGTTTCGGCCGCAACAGCACGACGCTGTGGGTGCGTTTCCTGCTGCTCCAGCGACAAGAAACGCACCCACAGTGTTCAGCGGACGCCGCGCGCAGGGTGCGCGCCCCGGGTCACGAGGTGGTCGTGGCGAGGCTGGGTTCGGCGGTGCGCTGTTCCGGGGTGCTCACCGTCGTACTGGGGCTGCCCGGCGCGAGCTGCACCCGCACCTCGGAGTCGACCGCGATGCCCAGGGCGAGGAACTCGTTGCGGGTGAGCGTCACCGTCACCGGCTGACCGCCGGTCGTGGCCACGTCGACGCGGATCTCGAAACCGATCCGGGTCACCCGGGTCACCCGGGCGGCCACGCCGGTGGTGCCGCCGGAGAACAGTTGCAGGTCGTGCGGGCGCACCAACTGGTCGCCGAGCTGGGTGACCGGGCCGAGGAAGCGCATGACGAACTCGTTGGCCGGACGGTCGTACAGGTCGTCGGGCGAGCCGATCTGCTCCACCCGCCCCTCGTTGATCACCACGATCTCGTCGGCGACCTCCAGGGCCTCCTCCTGGTCGTGGGTGACGAAGACGGTGGTGACGTGCACCTCGTCGTGCAGCCGGCGCAGCCAGTCCCGCAACTCCTTGCGGACCTTGGCGTCCAGGGCGCCGAACGGCTCGTCGAGCAGCAGCACGGTCGGCTCGACGGCCAACGCCCGGGCCAACGCCATCCGCTGACGCTGCCCGCCGGAGAGCTGCGCGGGCAGGCGCTCGGCGAACTGTTCCAGGTGGACCAGGGCGAGCAGCTCGTCGACCCGCCGACGGATCTCGTCCTTGGGCCGCTTACGGATCTCCAGACCGAAGGCCACGTTGCGGCGTACGGTCAGGTGCTTGAACGCGGCGTAGTGCTGGAACACGAAGCCGACGTTGCGTTTCTGCGGCGGCAGACCGGTGGCGTCCACGCCCTCGATCTCCACCTTGCCGACATCGGCACGCTCCAGGCCCGCGATGATCCGCAACAGGGTGGACTTGCCGCCACCGGACGGACCGAGCAGGGCGGTCAGTCGGCCGGACGGGATGCTCACCGACACGTCGTCCAGTGCGACGAAGTCGCCGAAACGCTTGCCGACGTTGACAATCTCGATGCTCAACGGTCTTCCTTCGGCCTCAGGACGGACACGACGATGATGCAGGCGACAGCGACGAGAGCCAGCAGGAACGCCGTCGCGTACGAGCCGCCCTTGTCGAAGTTCAGGTACTTCTCCTCGACGACGAGGGTGGCCGTACGGGTCTCGCCGAGCACGTTGCCGGAGACGACCTTCACCGCGCCGAACTCACCCAGGGAACGGGCCAGGCTGAGCACGACGCCGTAGATCACGCCCCACTTGATCGCCGGCAGGGTGATCCGGCGGAACGTCTGCACGGCGTTGGCGCCGAGGCTGCGGGCGGCCTGTTCCTGCTCGTCGCCGATCTCCTGAAGGACCGGTACGACCTCCCGGATGACAAGCGGCAACGCCACGAACACGGTGGCCAGCACCATGCCCGGAGTGGCGAAGATGATCTGGAAGCCGGCCGCTTCGAGCGTCGGGCCGAACCAGCCCTCCCGACCGCCGTAGACAAGCACCAAGGCCAGACCGACGACGATGGGCGAAACCGACAGCGGCATGTCGAGCAGGGCGTTCAGCGTCCGCTTGCCGGGGAAGTCGTAGCGGACCAGCAGGATCGAGATGCCGACGCCGAACACCGTGTTGATCACGACGGCGGTCACCGCGATGACCACGGTCAGCCGCAGGGCGTGAGTGACGTCGGGATCGGTGAGAATGTCGCCCAGGCTGGTGAAGCCGTCGGCGAGGGCGTTGCGGCCGACCAGGTACAACGGCCAGGCCACCAGGAGGAACAGGTACGCGGTGACCACCGCGCGCAGCACGTACCGGCCGGGCCGGCGACCGACCGGGGTACGGGTGATCGAGTGTTCAGCCACGGCGTACCACCCTCCGCTGGATGACGTCGAGCACGACGATGACGGCCAACGAGATGGCCAGCAGCACCACCGCGACCGCCGCCGCGCTGTCGATGTTGTCGTTCTCGATGCTGCTGAGGATGCGTACGGAGGCCACCTCGGTGCGCATCGGCAGGTTGCCGGTGAGCAGCACCAGTGAGCCGTACTCGCCGACGGCGCGGGCGAACGACAACGCCGCGCCCGCGGCGATGGCCGGGGTGAGGCTCGGCAGCACGATGCGCCGGAAGGTGGTGTACCGGCTGGCTCCCAGCGACGCGGCGGCCTCCTCCACCTCCGGGTCGAGTTCGGCCAGCACCGGCTGCACGGTCCGGACGATGAACGGCAGGGTGACGAAGAGGAAGGCGAGGAAGACCGCGATCCGGGTGTTGGCGATGTTGACCCCGAGCGGGCTGGTCGGCCCGTACAGCGAGAGCAGCACCAGGCCGGCGACGATCGTCGGCAACGCGAACGGCACGTCGATGAGGATCTCCAGCGCCCGCTTGCCGAAGAACCTGTCGCGGACCAGCACCCAGGCGATCAGGGTGCCCATCACGATGTTGACCAGGGTGACGAGCAGGGCGGTGCCGACGGTCAGCCGGATGGTGGCGGCGGTCTGCTCGTTGGTCACCGACCGCCAGAAGCCGGCCCAGCCGCCCTCGGCGGCGGTCACCGCGACGGCGGCCAGCGGGATCAGCACGAGCAGGCTGAACCACACCATGGCCACGCCGAGGCCCAGCCCGGACACCCGGGTCAGCGGCAGGCCGCTGCGGACCGACCGGCGGGGGGCCGCCGGTCGGTCCGGAGCGAGGGTTGCCGAGGTCACTTCGCCTTCCCGGAGGCCGCGATGACCTTGGTGATGATGCCCTCGTTCTCGTCGAAGAACTTCTTGGACAGCGCCGACCAGCTCTCGAAGTCCGTGTCGACGGTGAGCAGCTTCTGCGGGGCCGGGAACGGGTTGGCCGGGTCGAGCGCGCCCTCGATGTCGCTGGTGTCGACGCCGTCGATGATCGGGCGGAAGCCGGTCAGGGCGAACTGCCGCTGGCCCTGCGGGCCGAGTACGAAGTCCAGCCACTCCTTCGCCTTCGGGTCCGCGTCGGAGAGAACGGCGCCCGGGTTCTGGATCAGGATGGTGGTGGGAGGCAGGATCCAGTCGAGATCCTCGCCGTTCTGCCGGGCCAGGATCGTCTCGTTCTCGTAGGCCAGCAGCACGTCACCGGTGCCACCGAGGAAGGTGGTGGTGGCGTCCCGGCCGCTGCCCGGCAGCGACACCACGTTGGCGAACAGCTTGGTGAGGAACTCCTCGGCCTGGGCGTCGGTGCCACCGTTGGCGGCGATGTGGCCCCAGGCGGCGAGGGCGTTCCAGCGGGCGGCGCCGGAGGAGGCCGGGTTGGGCGTGACGATGCCGATGCCGGGCTTGATCAGGTCGTCCCAGCCCTGGATGTTCTTGGGGTTGCCCTTGCGGACGGCCAGGACCACGACCGACGAGGAGACGATGCCCTTGTTCGGGCCGTCGTCCCAGCTCTCGTCGACCAGACCGGCGTCGACCAGGCGGGTCACGTCGCTGCTGACGGAGAAGTGCACGTAGTCGGCCTTGAGGCCGGATACCACCGCGCGACTCTGGTCGCCGGAGGCGCCGTAGGAGGACTTGAACCGTACGCCCTTGCCCGCCTCGGTCTTGTTCCATTCCGCGGCGATGGCCTTGTTGGCCGCCTCGGGCACCGCGAATCCGACGATGTTCAACGTGCTGGAGTCACCCGCCGAGGTGCCGCCGCCGCAGCCCGACAGGGCCAGGCCGGTGACCATGGCTGCAGCGATGGCCGTTCTGATCCGGAGCCTCATCGCAGGTGTCCTCCTCCAGTGCGCGCCCGCACTCTATATATCCGACCGACTAGATAGGGAATATGCCCGTTTTGGGCTACCAGCAGGAAATGCAGCGTTGGATCGCGGTCACGGACCGGGCCTCGGTGCCCGGCCGACAACGGTGCGACGACGCGATCCCGACGCGCCCGGCTCACGCCGGCGCGGCAGCATCGATCGCCTGCCCGACCGCGCACCGAATATCCCACTAACTCGACAGGATTTCAAGCCTTAGTCCGGGACGGACCGGGTGCGGACCCGACCGGCGTGGGCATCCGCCGAGCGGTCGACGGTCACGAGCAGGTCGGCGAGGCTGGACCGGTCGACCACCCGCTCGATCGCGCGGTGCACCGACTGCCACACCTCACCCAGCCCGGCGGCCACCCCGTGATACGTCGCCACCTCGGCCGGGGCCCCCCGAACCGTGGTCAGCGGCCCGCCGGTGGCCCGCAGCACGTCACCGACGGTGATCTCCTCCGGTGCCCTGGTCAGCGCGTATCCACCGTCGGAACCGCGTGCGCTGTGCAGCAGACCGGCACGGCGCAGATCCAGCAGGATGCCCTGCAGGAAGGAGTACGGGATGTCCTGGCTGGCCGCGAGCGCCGCCGCCTTCACCAGGGCCGGGTGCTGCTGCGCCATCGCCAACATGGCTCGTACGGCGTAGTCCGATCGCGCTGACACGTACACGCCTACGTCCCCGGTGCCCTACATACTCCATCGAACATATAGGGATACTGGACAAGGTCGTACGGCGCGTCAAGTGCCATGGTGCCGGCGGAGGCGTCAGGAGACGCGCATCGCCCGTACGGCCTCTCCCGCGTACAGGCAGGCGGCCCGGTGCCCGGCGGCGACCTCGACGAGCGCCGGGTCGGTCTCGGCGCAGTCGGGTCGGGCCTGCGGGCAGCGGGTCCGGAACCGGCAGCCACTGGGCGGGTCGACCGGGCTGGGAATGTCCCCGCTGAGGATGACCCGCCGACGTTCCCGCTCGACCTGCGGATCCGCCACCGGAATCGCCGACAGCAGCGCGGCGGTGTACGGATGCGCGGGCTCCCGCCAGATCTGCGCCGGTGTGCCGCTCTCCACGATGCGACCCAGATACATCACCGCCATCCGGTCGCTCATGTGCTCGACGGCGGCCAGGTCGTGGGCGATGAACAGGTAGGTCAGTCCCAGGTCCCGTTGCAGCCCGCGCAGCAGATTCATGATCTGCGCCTGCACGCTGAGATCGAGCGAGGCTATCGGCTCGTCGAGGACGATCAGGTCCGGCTCGCCGGCGAGCGCGCGGGCGATACCCACCCGCTGCCGCTGGCCGCCGGAGAGCTCGTGCGGGTGCCGGTCGGCCAGGTCCCGTCGCAGACCCACCGCGTCGAGCAGTTCCTCGACGCGGCGACGACGAGCGGCGGAGCTGTCGACGAGCCGGTGCACGATCAACGGTTCGGCGATGCTGGACCCGACGGTACGGCGCGGGTCGAGCGACGCCTGCGGATCCTGGAACACCATGGCGACCCGACGCCGCAACGCCCGCAGCTGCCGACGTGACCAGCCGGTCACGTCCTGCCCGGCCACCCGGACACTGCCCGTGGTGGGATCGACCAGGCGCAGCAGCGCCAGACCGGTTGTCGACTTGCCGCTGCCCGACTCCCCCACCAGCCCCAGCGTCTCGCCCCGGCGTACCTGCAAGGACACCCCGTCGACCGCCCGGACCACACCGGCCGAGGTCGGGAACCAGACCCGCAGGTCGTCGAGTTCGGCGACCACGTCGGCCGATCCCCGCTGCATCGGCACCTGCACCTCACCGCGCTTCATCGGCCCTCCCCGTCGGGTCGCTGCGGGTAGAAGGTGCGGACGTGATGTGCGCCGGCAACCGGGACCAGCGGCGGCAGCTCGTGCTCGCATCGGGCGTCGCCGCGCACCGGGCAGCGGGGCCAGAAGGCACAGCCGGCAGGTAGGTCGTGCGGGCTGGGTGGCGCGCCGGCGATGGTGACCAGGTCGCCACCGCCGGCCCCCGGCTCAGGTCGGGCGGCGAGCAGAGCCGAGGTGTACGGGTGCCCCGGCCGGTCGAACACCGCCTCGACCGGCCCCTGTTCGACGATCCGCCCGGCGTACATCACCGCCACCGTGTCCGCGATGCCGGCGACCACGCCCAGGTCGTGGGTGATCCAGACGACCGCGGTGCCGAGGCGCTGTTGCAGGTCGGCGACCAGCTCGACGATCTGGGCCTGGGTGGTGACGTCCAGCGCGGTGGTCGGCTCGTCGGCGATCAGCAGATCCGGTTCGCAGGCCAACGCCATGGCGATGACCACCCGTTGGCGCATGCCGCCGGAGAACTGGTGCGGGTAGGCGTCCACCCGTTGCGCGGCCGACGGGATGCCGACCAGGTCGAGCAGCTCGATGGCGCGGGTACGGGCGGCCCGCCGGGTCAACCCGAGGTGTTCCTCGCCGGCCTCGGCGACCTGCCGACCCACGCTCAACACCGGATTGAGTGAGGTCATCGGATCCTGGAAGACGAACCCGACGTGCCGACCCCGCATCCGCCGCCGCCGGTCCGCCGGTAACGCGGTGAAGTCCGACCCGAGCAGCCGTACGCTGCCGGTCACCCGGGCGGCGCGCGGCGCCAGGCCGGTGGCGGCGAGCACGCTCATGCTCTTGCCGCTGCCCGACTCGCCGACCAGGGCGAGGGTCTGCCCCGCCTGGACCGACCAGTCGACCCCGGCCACGGCGCGGGCCGGACCACGCCGGGTGCCGATGGTGACGGTGAGCCCCGACACGGCCAGTACGGCATCGCTCATCCGGTGCTCCTCCTGGCCTCGTTGACAGTCAACTGACGGGGGTCGAGCACGTCACGCAACGCGTCACCGACCAGGTTGAACGCCAGCACGGTGCAGAAGATGGCGGCACCCGGAAAGACACCCAGCCACCAGGCGTCGGTGACGAAACCCCGACCGTCGTAGAGCATCCGACCCCAGGCGGGGGCCGGCGGCTGCACCCCGAGACCGAGGAAGGACAGCGCCGCCTCGGACAGGATCGCGAAGGCCAGCGACAACGACGTCTGCACGATCAGCGGCGCGGCGATGTTCGGCAACACGTGCCGACGCATGATCCGCAGGTCGGACGCGCCGATGGAAACCGCAGCCCGGACGAAGACCTGCTCCCGCACCGAGAGCACACCGGCCCGGGTGACCCGGGCGAAAATCGGCGTGTAGACCACCCCGATGGCGATCATCGCGGTGAGCAGGCCCGGCCCGAGCACCGCCACGATGGCCACCGCGAGCAGCAGCACCGGGAACGCGAACAGCACGTCCATGCAGCGCATCAGCAGGTTGTCCACCCAGCCCCGGTAGTAGCCGGCGAACAGGCCGAGGGTGACCCCGGCGAGCAGGGCGATGCCGACGCTGACCGCGCCGACCTGAAGGGACACCCGGGCGGCGACCATGACCCGGCTGAGCACGTCGCGGCCGAGTTCGTCGGTGCCGAACGGATGCGCCCAACTGGGCGCCTGCAGCATCCGGTCGACGTCCACGTCGTTGATGCCGGACGGTGCCAGCCACGGCCCGGCCACCCCGACCACGACCAGCAGCACCAGGACCGCGGCGCCGGTCAGGGCCAGCGGGTCGTGGCGCAACGCCGACGCGGCACGCCGCAACTGCCCCTCGCTCGGGCTGACCGTCGGCGCGCTCATTTGACAGTGATCCTCGGGTCGAGGCGGGCATAGAGAATGTCCACCAACAGGTTGACCAGTAGGAACAGCGCCGCGACCAGCAACACCGCGCCCTGGAGTACGGGATAGTCGCGGGCCTGGACCGCGTCGAAGGTGAGCCGGCCGATGCCCGGCCAGGCGAACAGCACCTCGATCACGATCACCCCGCCGAGCAGGCTCGCCAACTGCACCGCCACCACGGTGACCACCGGGATCAGGGCGTTGCGCAGCACATGCCGCAACACCACCACCCGGGTCCGCAGCCCCTTCGCCTCGGCGGTACGGACGTAGTCCTCCGACAGCACCTCAAGCATCGACGAGCGGATGAACCGGGTCAGGATCGACGCGGTCACCAGGCCCACGGTCGCCGCCGGCAGGGCGACGTGCGACGCCCACCGGGCCGGGTCCTCGGTCAACGCCACGTACCCCGACGGCGGCAGCCAGCCGAGCACCCCGGCGAAGAGCAGGATGCCCATGATGCCCATCCAGAAATCCGGCACCGAGACGCCGAACTGGCTGAACACCCGCGCCGCGTGGTCGACGAACGATCCGCTGCGCATGGCCGACACGATGCCCAGCGGCAGGGCGATCACCAACGCGAACAGCACAGCGGTCACGGCCAGCGACAGCGTCGCGGGCAGCCGCTCCAACACGATGGCGGTGACCGGCCGGCCGCTGCGGAAGCTGACCCCCAGATCGCCGGTCAGCGCCCGCCGCAGATAGTCGAAGTACTGCACCACCAGGGGCTGGTCCAGCCCGGCCCGAGCCCGCAGCGCCTCGTAGGTCTGCGGGTCGAACCGGGTGCCCAGCGCCACCCGGACCGGGTCACCCGGCACCAGTTGCAGCAGCAGGAACACCACGAGGGTGACGCCGAGCAGCACCACACAGGACTGGAGCAGTCGGCGGATGACGAAGCGGGCCACCTGCGGTCCCCTGCCCGCTCACCGTGTCAACGCCACGTCGCGGAACCGGATCGCCCGGTCGGTGCGTACCTGATAGCCGGTGACCTGTTTCGACCAGCCCTGCGCCACGTCGGGGTTGTAGAGGTAGATGTAGCTGGCGTCGTCGACGATCTGCTTGGCCACCTGCTCGTACTGCTGCTTGCGGGCGCCCTGGTCGGTCTGCGTGCGGGCCCGGTCCAGCAGTTGGTCGACGGCGGGGTTGTTGTACTTGTGGAAGTTGAACGTGCCGCCGCTGTGGTGCTGGGCGTAGTAGAACTCGTCCGGGTCGATGTTGCCCAGCCAGCCGAGCATGAACGAGTCGAAGTTGCCGTTGCCCTGCTCGTCGAGCCACTGCGCGAAGTCCAGCGTACGGATCTTGACGTTGACGCCGATCGCTTCCAGCTGTGAGGCGATGACCTGGGCGGCGGTGACCGTCTCCGGGTACTCGCTCGTCACCATCAGGTCCATGGTCAGGTCACTGACCCCGGCCTGGTCGAGCAGCTGCCGGGCCTGGTTCACATCGTGCGAGTACGGGGCGTACTCGTAGTAGAAGGCGCTGTTCTGCGGAATCGCCGTCTGGTTGACCGTGGCCAACCCGAACTTGGCGGCCTTGGTGATCGCCTCGCGGTCCAGCGCGAACGCGATCGCCCGGCGCACGTTGACGTCGTCGTACGGCTTACGCGCCTGGTTGAGGGCCAGGTACCAGTAGTCGGTCGACGGCACCGACTCGACGGTCGGCTCGTCGCCGTCGAGCAGCGCGGGCACCTGCTGCGGCGGCAGGTTGTCGGTCCACTGCACCTCGTTGCCGCGCAGGTTCTGCAACGCCACCGTGGGGTCGCTGACGAAGGTGAACCGCACCCCGTCGAGCTTGGGCCGCTCACCCCAGTAGTTGTCGTTGCGGACCAACTGGATGTTGTCGCCGGAGGTGTAGCCGCCGATGGCGAAGGGTCCACTGCCGATCGGCTTGGTGGTGATCTCGCCGGACTCCACGTTGGCCTTCTGCACGATCGCCACGCCCTTGAAGCCGCCCAGGTTGGCCAGCAGATTCGGGGTGGGCGCGGACAGGGTGATGACCACGGTGGTCGGGTTCGACGCGGCCACCGACTTGACGGTGCCGAACTTGTACGCCGTGTTCAGCTTCTCGTCGATGATCCGGTTGTACGAGTAGACGACGTCCTCGGCGGTCAACGGCGTACCGTCGGAGAACTTGACCCCCTCGCGCAGGGTGAACGTCCAGGTCAGCTGGTCGTCGCTGGTGGTCCACTCGGTGGCCAGCGACGGCTGCATCTCCAGGTTCGCGTCCGGCTCCACCAGGGTGTCGAAGACGTTCTCCAGCACCTGGAAGCTGTAGTAGGCCGAGGTCTTGTGCGGGTCGAGCTGGTCGGGTTCACCGCCGATGGCGGCGTTGAGGACACCGCCCGCGGCGGTCCCGTTCCCGCCGTCGACATCGACGCCCTCCCCCGCGCTGCACCCGGCCGCCGCGAGGAGCGTCAGCGCGAGTGTGGCCCCGGCCAACCGGAATCTGGTGCTGGACATGGTCCTCCCCCTGGATTCTGCTGCCTGCTGCCGGCCCCCACGCTAACCGCAAACCATCCGACCGGCAGGTTGGAGACCTGCAGTCGACGAGCATCGCCATCGAGATGTGACCTTGTGCGCGCCGGCCCGTCTCAGCCCGGGTCGCCGGCAGCGCAGTTGTTACTTGTCAATCGAACGGTGTACTCGGCGTCGTCGTGGGTGATGCCCGACGGCTGACCGTCGAACCAGGTCTCCACCTTGCGCCAGCCCGCACGCTGCTCGTAGTGCAGGTGCGGGGCACCGGAATTGCCGGTGCTGCCGATCCGCCCGATCTGCTGCCCCTGGGCGACCCGCTGCCCGACCTGCACCATCGGCGGTTCCAGCAGGTGCAGGTACTGGGTCTCCCACCGCCCGCCGTGGTCGATCTTCACCCAGTAGCCGCCACCGCGACCCCGAGGCCCGTCCGGATCCTCCGGCGTACGCCCACCGAGCGACCCGTTGATGCCCGCCACGGTCACCGTGCCCGCGTACGAGGCGAGCACCGGCTGCCCCCACGGATCACCGTCGAGGGGGAAGAAGTCCACGTCGTTGTCGCCGTGACCGGGATAGGTGCCCAACTGCCAGGTCTCCCCGCAGCCCACCGGCATCTGGAACAACGGTCGTGGCCCCGGCGGCAACACCTGCGGCACCACGACGTACGCGACCGCGCCGAGCACCCCCACCAGCCCGACCACCAGCAGCAGCCAGGGCAGACGCCGACGGCGTCGCCGGTGTCCTCGAGGTCGGCCGGTCGTCACGCCCCGAAGCATGTCAGACCCCCACAACGCTGCTGCTCCGACGGTCAGCGAACACGGTGCGACCCACGCCCACCCTCGGGCACCAAGGTCACGCTCGATCCAGGATCGAGTGGTATTGAATTGGCGAATAGCCACTCGATCCTGGATCG
>NZ_BOPA01000014.1 GCF_016863515.1 Micromonospora gifhornensis | reverse complement strand
CCCCCGGCGGACAACTCGCCGTCGGCTCGTCGCGGCCGATGACGTATCGGCTGTCACCCCACCGCTTCTCGAACTCGCGGGCGGCATCCTCCAACTCGCGCTGTCCCAGCGTGTCGACGACCGCGCCCATCGACCTGATGGACGTGCTGTCCTCATGTCCTCCCGGCCGGTCAACCACTCCGCGCCTTACACGCACGGCCGGCCGGATCGGTTCAGCCCGGCTGAACCGATCCGGCGTCCGCTACGTGTGCGAGTCGGCCTCCGGCATCGACCGGAGTGCGAAGCCGGTCTACGCAACGGGGAGGTTGGGCATGCCGCGTCCAGGGGACGCCGAGTGGTCGGTGTTGCAACTCGACTCCGACCCGGTGCCGGGTGATCCCGAATCCTTTGCGGAGATCACTCGGGCCTACCAGGAACTGTCCAGGGCCACCCGGGAGGCGCATGATCTGCTCGCCTCCGGCGGCCGGATCGACGTCGGCCAGGGCAAGGCGATGGAGGCCTTCCGCGACCTGATCGGAAAGCTGCCGGGGCGCCTGGACCGGATGGCGCATTCCTACTCAGCCGCCGCGGAGGCGTATCTGCGTTACCTGCCCTCGCTGGAGGAGGCGCAGACGATGTCGCTGCGGGCTCTCGACCAGGCACGGCAGGCCGCCGGCGACCAGGGCGCGGCGCAGGCAGCGCTCTTCTCGGCGCAGGCGACGCTCACCGCGCTCGGTCTGGACCCGGAAGCCGAGCAGGCCGCGAAGGAGCAGGTGACCGACGAGGTCACCGTTGCGCAGCACCGCGCCGACGACGCCCAGCAGGCCATCGACCAGGCGAAGGCGCTGCTGGGTCAGGCGACCGCGCTGCGCGACCAGGCGGCACGGACTGCGGCCGAGACGCTGCGGCAGCTGGCGAAGGACGCCCCACAGCGGTCGCTGTGGGAGAAGATCGTCGAGGCTTTCCAAGCCTTCATCGAGTTCCTGCGCAGCACCGTCATCGAGTGGATCACCACCATTCTGGACGTGATCGCGACCATCGCGTCGTTCATCTTTCCGCCGCTCGGTGCAGCCATCGGAATGCTCTCCGCGCTGATCGACCTGGGCACCACGGCGGCCTCCGGAGACCCCGCCGCGATCGGTCTGGCCGCCGGCGGTCTGCTCCTCGGGCTGGTGCCGGGCGGGCGGCTCGTCGGCCGGGTGGCCAAGGTTGCCGGGAAAGGCGCGATCAAGGGTGGAGTCAAGGCGAGCACCACGCAACTCAGCAGGGTGAAAAGCCCCACCGCCACGAGCTACGGTCCCGGCAAGGTCATCAAGGGCGCATTTCGGACCGCCGGGCAAAACCTGAGCGACGTGCGGGCCGTCGTGACGGCGGGGCTCAGGTCACGGAAACCAGTGGACAAGAACACCATCGTCGGTCGAAACACCTGGGGCGTCGAAACGCGTTTCAACGTGGGGGACGTTCAGGCCCGACCAATTGTCAACCACAAAGGTCAGCAGATCGGCGTGAGTTTTCCGAGGAGCGAGGCCGACAACAGGAGCCGCCAGATGTGGGCGGACGCCCGGCACAATCTCTCCACCGGCGACCACGACGGAAAGCTTTTCACCGATGGCCCTCGGTACCAGCGAGTATCGGCGGAGATGCCGGAGGAAGCAAAAGGTGTGCCGCTTGGCCAGACACGGAAAAGCTTCGATTTCAGCACACTGGAACCCACGCCGTGGCAGAAGGACCCGCTGCTGGTGATGACGCACAGCAACCCCGAAATCGTCGCGCTCTCACTCACGAACGGCAAAGTGGTCCACGTTCCAGGCGGTGAATTCGCCAAGATTCTGCACCACGACGCGAACTTCAGGAAGGTTCTGAACGCCAAACCCGACAGCTCGATCGTCATGATCGCCTGCAGCTTCGGCGCGGACAACGGCAAGGTCGCGCCCGATTTCGGTCGGACGATGAAGCGCCTGGGCAACGATCGACAGATCTTTGCAGCAACCAGCACCGTGTGGACAACCCGAGCGAACGACTACCGCGGCAACTTCGTCAACCCAAGCACCGACTTCACCACAGTCGCCGTCGCAAACAAGGGACAGTTTCGCCCGCTGCAGGACGTTCGGGACGTTCCTCCTCAGCATCCTCCCATGCGGTCAAACAGCGACCCGTTGCCCGATTTCAACACCTGGCAGCCCTCGACGTAGGTGCAGCGCCCGGCGGATGCCCTGCACCGGACAGCGGCGGACGGCAAGACCACGATCAGGATCGACGATTGATGCCGAGCGGTTATCAGCAAGGGAGTGCGCACGTGAGCGGATCGGACGACACGAGCGTCGACCGGAACTGGATGCTGCTGCTGGACAGTGACTGGTCGCCACCGTCGGAGACCGACGAGCAGGCGCGGGCGGTACCGCCCGTGGCGTCGATCGTCGGTGGCTGGCTCGTCGACGACGACGGGACCGTCGGCGCGTTCGAGCCCAACCCGCTCTACCTGCCCGCAGACCAGGACGCGCCGACCGGACCGGTCGACGCCGCGGCAAAGCTGGTGGCGGACGGGCAGGCCGACCCGGACCTGGTGCTGCTCGCGCTGCGGGACAGCCTGACCGAGATCGCCGTCGACGACGAGGGTCGCGTCATCGTGGCGCCCGCACCCGACGGGGTGCCGTGTGTCCTCGTCGCCACCGGGGCGGCGGACCGACGTCGGGTGCAAGCAGCAGGCTGGCGGCAGGTCAGCGCCGTCGAGTTGGTGCAGCTGCTGCCCGAGGAGGTCGACGTGCTGCTCAATCCGGGCGGTTCCGCGTCGATGCGGCTGTTCGCCGGCGCGCTACGTGCGGCTGTCACCGGATGACCCGGCCTGGTCCGTCGCGGGCGGCGGGGTATCGGCTGTTGGCCGCCGTCGCCGCTGCGCTGCTGCTCCTGCTGTTGCCGATGGCTGCCGGCACCGCTGGCGCGGTGCCGCCCTCGGTGCCGTACTGGGTGGTGCCGGGCGAACCCGGCACGGCGAGTGATCTCACCCTGGCCGGGGTGGCCGACCGGGTGCTCGGCGATGCCCGGCGCGCACCGGAACTGTTCGACCTCAACGAGGGGCGCACCCAGCCGGACGGGCTCGCGTTGACCGATCCGGATCAGCCGATCATGGCTGGCTGGGTCTTCGTCCTTCCCGCAGGCGCCACCTCCGGTGAGATCCGGATCGGTCCGCCGCCGTCGGCCACGCCGAACGAGGGCCAGCAGCCCGCTGACCGACCGCAGGCGAATGCTCCGGTGCCTGGTGCCCCGGCGGCAGACGGCGGCGAGATCCTGGGGTTCACACCGGTCACGGCGACGCTGCTCGGTGGCGGCGCGGTGCTGCTGGCGGTCGTCGGGCCCGTACTGCTCCTGCTGGCTCGCCGCCGCGCGGCCAGGTCGACGCACCCGGCCCCGACGCCGGACTCACGGCAGGTCCTGGACCGCGCCCTGCGGCAACTCGCCGCGCAGTCCACCCAGGCCCAGGTGTACGCGGCACTGGTCGGAGCGGAACGGGTCTCGCTGCGGCTCGCACCGGCGCTGTCGGACGCCCCGCCTCCCTGGCAGGCGCGGCAGCAGGGTGCGATCTGGGAGACGCCGACCTGGCAGCTCGACGAGAGTGCCGACAGCGGCGACGGGTTGCCGCTGCTCGCCACCGTCGGGACGGTCCAGGGTGAGTTGGCCGTCGTCAACCTGGCACGCGCGCCGGGAATCGTCGCGCTCACCGGGGACTCCCAGGCCGCCATCAGCGTCGCCCGTACCTTCCTCGACGAGATCGGTCGGCACGCGGCCGCGGCATCCCTCACGGTCAGCGTGGTCGGTCCGCCGTCGCCCATCTGGCCGGCATCGGAGCAGGTCCGGATCGTCCCCGACGCGCGGACGGTCCTGACACCTGCGGCCGGCGGCATCGGCGCAAGCCACCGACCCGACGTACTGCACGACCACCTGGTGCTGGTCACCACCGTGCTCCCTGCGGCCGAGCTGGAACGCCTCGGCGCGCTGGCGGCCGCGTCGGGCAGCACCGCAGCGGTCCTGGTCGTCGGCGACGCACCGAACGCCGCCTGGCGGTTCACGGTCGACGCCGACGGGACGCTCGACGTCGGTGTGCTCGACCTCGACCTCGACCGTCGGCCGCCACGCGGTCGAGTCGTCTCGAACTCGCGCCGCTGACCGGCTTCCCTGTCCGACCCCGTCGATCGATTGGTGTGGCGATGAAGGCACTCCCCTCCCGTACCCTGCTCGGCGCCCTCGCGCTGACCGCCGCGCTCCTCGCCTCCGGATGCACCACGACGGTCACCGACCCGGTTGCCGTACCCCAGCCGGACGACCTCGGCCGGCGCAGCCCGGACGGGGGTTACTGGCCGGCGTCGGTGCAGCTCGGCGAACATCCGCAGCTCGGCCCCGTGGTCCTCGACGGGAAGGGTTTCACGCTCTACCGGTTCGATCGGGACAACGCCTCGCCGTCCCGATCCACCTGTACGGACGACTGCCTGACGCGGTGGCTGCCGGTGTTGACCAGCGAGCGGATCAGATTCGAGAACCTCGACCCGGCCCGGCTGGGCGCAGTGGCCCGTGCGGATGGCACGCAGCAGGTGACGGTGGGCGGTTGGCCGGTCTACCGCTTCGCCGACGACACGGTGCCGGGGCGCACCACGGGTCACGGTGTCGACGGACTGTGGTTCGTGGTGGGCCCGGACGGCAGCAGGGCCGGCACGGGTGGTTGACAGCAGACCCACGGTGGGACAGCCCTGTCGCGGCCGACCCGAAGACGGGTGTGCCGGCCCGGCGAAAGAGCCGGACCGGCACACCCGTTGACGATCAGTTGAAGCGGACCGAGGCGATGGCGTTGTCGAAGCCGATCGTCGCCAGGTCGGCGACGTCACCGTTGATGACCTGCGATCGGCCGGTGCAGTCCGGGCCCGCCCAGACCTTGAACGAGCCCGGGGCCGCGATGGAGGAGGCGACACCCGGACGTGCCAGGTTCTGGCACCCGTTGCCGGCCACGCCCTGAGAGGCGCCAATGTCGCTGAAGTTGGCGTCGTCGAAGAAGACGGCGCTGGTGGCCGGCGGGACGTTCGTCTCACCGGTGTCCGGGGTCTGCTGACCGCCCGCCGGTACGCCGGCCTTGCCGCCGGCCGGGGTCACGCCGAACCAGGTGCCGCCGACGCCCTGGCCGAGGGTGTCGCCGCGCTTGGTGTCCTGGGCGAACCGGTACACCGGCCAGCCGCCGATGGTGACCTGGAGGGTGCCGTCGGCACGCTTGACCGTTCCGACCGCCGACGGCTTGATTCCGGCGACGAAGATCTTGCCGCTCGGCGAGACCGTGACCGGTGGCCAGGTCTGCGCGCACTCGCCGTTGCAGGTAGAGGTGGGCGGGTTGTTGCTGTCGTTGTCGAAGCGGTAGAGCGTCAGCCCCGCACCGTTGACGACCACCGGGTTGAGGTCGCCGGCCCGACTGGCGGTCAACTGCACCCACCGTTGCGCCGACTGACGGGCCGCGCCCACTGGGAGGCCACCGTTCGGCACCGCCCAGTCACCGGTGTTGGCGGCCGAGTTGTTCGACTTCGCGGTGCCGGAGAGCAGCGCGGGATCGCCGCCGGCAGCCCCGTCCTCGGGTGCGGCGGCCTCGCCGCCGGCCGGCGCGGAGGCCCTCGCCGGCGCGGGCGCCTCGGGGGTGGTACTACACGCCGCCAACCCGACGCCTGCAGCCATGAGGGCAACAACGGGCACTAGGCGCTTGCGCATCATCTCGGGGTCTCCCAGTTCCTATCCGGCCCCGGTTCGTCCGGAAGCCGTTCGGCATCCACACGGTCCCCGACCGGAATCGGTTCAGCCGGTCAGCGGAAGCCGGGAGGCGGGAGGCGGGAGACAGGCCCCCAGGGTGTCGACTGACGATGCCGACGACAGCCGACATCCCCGGGGGTGGGGTCCACCCGATCAGTAGCTGATCGTCTCCTCGTTGGCCGAGTCGGTCACGATCGCGATGCCGGCGCTGGTGCCGAGCAGTTCGGCACCGGCACGCAGGAGTCCGACGGCCTGGGGGTAGGACTTGATGCTGCCCGACGCCTTGACCCTGGTCCGGCCGGCGGCACGTGCCACCAGGTAGCCGATGCTGGCCGGGTTGGCGACCTCGATCGCACCGCTGCTGGCGTTCTTCAGATACGCGGCACCGGCCTCGATGGACAGTTCGACGGCGGTCTCGCGCTCCGCCTCGGTGAGCAGCGGTAGTTCGAGCATCACCTTGATCGGGACGCCGGACGCGCGGACCACACCGGCGATGTCCTCGCGGAACTCGTCGTACATGCCGCTCTTCAGCCAGCCGATCTGGACACCGATGTCGATCTGCTGGGCACCGGCGCGCACCAGGCTCTCCGCCTCGTACGCCTTGCCGGCGCTGGTGGTGACCCCGACGGTCGGGAAGTCGAGCGCGGAGGCGACCTGGACGCCGCTGCCGCGCAGCACGTCGGCGACGACCTGCACCCAGGAACCGGGCACCATCGCAGCGTTGAAGCCGTACTTCAGGGCTTCCTCGGCGTGCTTGATCATGCGGTCCCGGGTGGTGCCGACCTCGATGAGTGTGTGCTGGATGTACGGCGCGAGGGCGGCCGGAGTCAGGTCGGCGGGCAGGGCCGTGGTGGCGGAAGTCATTGCGGGATCTCCTTCTGCGGGCGTGCGGCACCCTGCGGTCGGCGTGGTACGTCGGCAACCGCACGGGTGGGTCGAACCGGGAGGGTGAGGGAAAGGGAATTGCCGGAGCGGGAGGTGCGCCTGATCGGGTCAGGACCAGTCGATCAGCACCTTGCCGATGTGCCCGGCGTCAGCCGCGGCCAACGCTTCGGGGGCCCGCTGCGCGGGGAAGGGGTCGGTGATCAGGTGTTGCAGCGCGGGGAGGCTGCGGGCCGCCCGCAGGACCGCCGGGAACTCGGGCTGCGTGAAGACCCAACTGCCGATGACCCGCAGTTCCTTGCGAATGACGTCGACGCCGGGGTCGATCTCCATGCTGTTGTTGGCGCCCAGCAGCACGACGGTGCCGTGCGGCCGGGCCAGCTTCATCACCTGGGTCTGTGCGGCCGGGTTGGCGGAGCATTCGAAGATGACCTCGGGTCCGCGCCCCTCGGTCACGGCCGCGACGGCGGCCACCGGGTCCTGCGCGATCGGGTCGATGACCGTGCCGGCGCCGAGGGTCTTGGCCAGGTCTCGCCGCCCCTCGATCGGGTCGACGGCGAAGACCTCTGCTCCGGCGGCCGCCGCGAGGGCCACCACGCAGCAACCCACCGGCCCGAGGCCGAACACCGCCACCCGGTCACCCACCGCGACCCTGGACTTGCGGAATGCCGAGTACGCGGTGCCGAAGTTGCAGGCGATCAGGGCCGCCATGGCGTCGCTGACGTCGGCGGGTACGGGCAGGACTCCGGTGGCCGGCGCGGTGAGGTATTCACCGTCCGCTCCGCTGCGGTGGTTGCCCAGGGTGCGCCGGTCGGCGCAGAACATCGGCTCGCCGCTGAGGCAGAAGGTGCAGTCGCCGCAGCCCGAGTGCTGGTAGACGATGACCCGGGTGCCTTCGGCCGGTCCGTCGCCGCTGGCGGCGGCCCGGGCGATCACTCCCACCGCCTCGTGGCCGGGAACCGTGTGCAGCCGGTGGCCGAGTTCCTGCGCCGACTTGCGGTAGTGCGGCAGGTCGCTGCCGCACACCGCGGACACGGTCACCCGGACCAGCACCTCGTCGTGGGCCGGCACCGGGCGCGGCACCGGGCGCACCTCCGAGTGGCGGTCACCGGTCAGCATCAACGCCCGCATCGACTCTTCGTCGGCAGGGTGGGCTTGCATTCTCGTGTTCTCCTTGCTCGTGCGCGTCACGCCGCGGCCAGGCTCGACAGGTCGAGGTACCGGTCGTACAGCGCGTCGTAAACAGGGGCGGTGGTGGGGTCGGGCCGGTGGCGTCGGGCAGCGCCGAGCGGGCCGGCGGCGTGGGCGAGGTCGTCGTAGCGGCCGAGGCCCACCCAGGCCGACATGGCCGCGCCGCGCAGCGGTGCCGCCTGCGGGTCACCCGCCGGCACCTCGACGGCGGTGCCGGTGACGTCGGCCAGGATCTGGCAGAACACCGCGGATCGGGCGCCGCCGCCGATCGCGGTCAGCGTCGGCCCGGCCAGTGCCGGCGGCAGGTGCTGCAGCACGTCTCGGACCTGAAGGGCGATGCCTTCCATCGCGGCGCGGACGAGAAATGCGGGTCCGTGGGCGAAGTCGAGGCCGTTCATCCGACCGTTCGCGGCCGTCCAGTGCGGGGTTCCGACGCCCGCCATCGTCGGTGCGAACAGCAGACCCCGGGCGCCGGGTTCGACCTCCTCGGCGTCGGCGGACATGCGCTCGTACGCGGCGTCGTCGTCGCCGTAGCGCAGCAGGGCTCGCAGCCAGCGGAGCACCGATCCGCAGGCGGGGATGGTCCCCTCGACCGATACGTGGTCCTCGACGACGTGTGCGGCGCGGACGAAGCCCGCGACGTCGGGGGCGTCGCCGACGGCGGCCGGGAAGACCATCGTCGCCGAGGTGCCCAGGTTGACGGTGGCGGCACCGGCCCGCACACCACCGCCCCCGGCCGCCGAGCACTGCTGGTCGCCGCCGCCGACGTGCACGGGCAGCCCACCGGGCAGGCCCGTGGCGTGGGCCACCTCGTCGAGAAGTCGACCGGCGACGTCGGTGCAGGCACGCAGCGTGGGCAGCCGGTCCTCGCCGATGTCGAACGCGTCGAGCAGGTCGGTGCTCCAGCGCCCGGCGTGCAGGTCGAGCAATCCGAACCAGGACGCACAGCTGCGGTCGACCTGCGGCGGGCCGCCGGCCAACTTGTGCAGCAGCCACTCCTGGACCCCGACGAAGTACGCGCAGTCGGCGTACGCCTGCGGGGTGTGGTGGCGCAGCCAGACCAGGGTGGCCAGGGCCGGCATGGTGCTCAACGGCATGCCGGAGATCCGGCTGTAGGTCTGCGCGTGCACCGACCGGCCCATGGCCGCCAGTTCGCTGTCACCGCGCTGGTCCATCCAGAGCACCAGCGGGGTGACCGGTCGCAGGTCCTTGTCGAGTCCGGCGACGGAGGCCCGCTGGGTAGCCAGGGTGAGCGCGACGATGCAGTGCCCGGCCTGTGCGGCGAGGGCCTGGATGTCCCGCAGCAGTAGAACGGTCACGTCCCACATCGCCGGCAGCGACTGCTCGGCGTGGCCCGGGTGGGGGTGGTCGATGACCAGTTCGTGGCTGCGCTGCGCGTGCACCTCGCCCTGGTCGTCGACCAGGGCGCAGCGGATGCCGGTGGTGCCGGCGTCCACGACGCACACGACGTCGGTCATCCCTTCACCGCCCCGAAGCTCATGCCGGTGACAAGTTGCTTCTGCGCGAGGAAGAGCACGACGGCGACGGGGAGCACGGCCAGGGTTCCGGCGGCCATCATCGGGCCGACCGCCACCGACTGGAACTGCATGAACCCCAGCATCGCCACCGAGACGGTCTTCGCTTCGCCGCTGGCCAGCGTGAGGGCGAAGACGAACTCGTTCCAGGAGAAGATGAAGTTCAGCACGGCGGCGGCGGCCACGCCGTTGCGGACCATCGGCCACGCCACGCTCATGAACTTCTTCGTCTCCGAGCAGCCGTCGAGGTCGGCGGCCTCGAAGACCGCGGCCGGCAGGTCCGCGAAGAAGCTGCGGAGCAGGAAGAAGGTCACCGCGAGGTTGACCACCGTGTGCATCACGGTCAGCGCCCACACCGTGTCGATGCCGCCGATCTGGCGGAACAGGACGAAGTACGGGATGACCACGACGACCGCCGGGAGCATCCGGGTGGACAGCACCCAGAACTCGAAGTCCGACCGGCCCTTGAACTGCATCCGGGCGCAGGCGTACGCGGCGGGTGTGGCGGCGGCGATGGCGATCGCGGAGGAGACCACCGCGACGAGAACCGACCGCCCGATCGCCCCCATGAACTCGGTGTCGCCGAACAGGTCGACGAAGTTGAACACGTACAGCGGGGCGAGCCAGTCCGGGGCACCGCCGCGGATGTCGCTGGGAGCGGCGAAGCCGACGCGGAGCATGAAGGCGAACGGCAGGATCGACCAGCAGATGAGGGCCCAGATCGCCGCGGTCCGCAGCACCCGGCCTTTTCGAGTCTCGTGCACTAGTGCTCCAACCGTTGCAGCGCGGGTGCGGCGAACCGTTTCCCGACGATGAACAGGACGACGAGCAGCAGCAGGCCCAGCGCGGACGCCTCACCGATGTGCAGGTCGTTGAAGGCGGTCCGGTAGATGCGTACGACAAGCGTCTCGGTCGCCGCGCCCGGTCCTCCCCCGGTGATGATCCAGATGGAGTCGAAGGTGCGGACCGCGTCGATCGCGCGGATCGTGACGACGAAGGCCACAAGTGGCTTGAGCATCGGCAGCGCGATGCGGACCAGCCGTTGCAGGGCGCTCGCGCCGTCGAGTGCGGCCGCTTCGAACGTCTCGTCCGGCAGCGATTTCAGGCCGGCGAGCATGACCAGGGTGATGAACGGCGCCCACTGCCAGATGTCGACCACCACGAGGGCGACCACGGCCAGCATGGGTTCCGACGTCCAGCCCGGTGTGGGGAGTCCGACGGCGGCCAGGGCGGCGTTGATCTGTCCGCCGTCCGGGTTGAGCATCAGCCGCCAGGACAGGTACGCCGCGACCGGGGTGGCGCCGAACGGCAACACGAGCAGGGCCAGGTAGAGGCGGCTGCCGCGCAGCGGTCGCCACAGCAGCGAGGCGGCGAGCGTGCCCAGGGCGAACTCGGCGACCACGGCGACCAGGACCATGCCGACGGTGAGCAGCAGCGCCCGGAGCAGGCCCGGTTCCCCAACAGTGTTGGCGAAGTTGGTCAGCCCGGCGAAGCCCTGCTCGTCGGGCCGGGTCAGGTTGTTGTGCCGCAGCGAGTTGACCAGCACCGACACGAACGGATAGACCGTGAACGCCAGCAGCAGCACGGTCATCGGGGCGAGCATGCCGATGAGGAACAGTCTTCTGCTGCGCCTGTCGTCCGGTCGGGGCGTACGCCCGGTGGTGCCCGGCGGTGCCGCCGGCGGGGAGCCGGCGGCCTGCCGCGACAGCACAGCTGTTCGGTCTGCGGACATCACAACCTCGTTCGGCGTGGACGACGCCGGCCGGTCGGGCCGGCGGGACGGGGACTCATCGGCCCGCTCGGGCCATCGCGGCAGCCGCGTCGGCCATGGCACGCTTCGGGTCCTTGCCGTCCACCAGCACCTTGATCAGTTCGAGGGAGAGGGCGTCGGCCTCGCTCGGGAAGGTGGGCCGGGCGTACGGGACCCGGTCCGGCTGTACGGCCTGGAGGTTGGCGACGATCTCGGTCGACATGTCTCCGGGGTAGAAGGAGAGGAAGTCCTCGTTCGACCACACCGACTCGCGGGCCGACGGGCTGCCCGACTCGGCGCTGACCGAGGTGGCGGTCTCCTTGCTCATCGCCCAGGCGTAGAAGAGGGCGGCCTGCTCCTTCTTGCGGGACGCCTTGGGGATGCCGGCCATCCAGTACCAGTAGTTCGGGGCGGCCTTGGCGGCGGCGCTGTCGGGCCACCGGGACACGGCGATCTGGTCGGTGTGCTTGCTGCTGTTCTTGTCCAGCACGACCGACAGCAGGCCGCTGGCGTCGGTGTAGAGGGCCGCCCGGCCCTCGTTGACGCTGCCGGTGGCCTCCAGCCAGCTCATGTTGGACGCGCCCTTGGGGCCGTACTTGGTGAGCAGCTGCTGCACGTACAGCTCGGTGGCGGCGACCGCCTCGGGGCTGTCCACCGTCGGGGTGTTGCCGTTGTAGAACTCGCCGCCCTGGGTAAGGAAGTAGTTCGTCCAGGTCCACACGATGTCGAGTCCGCGGCGGCCCCGGCCGGCGAAGGGGCGTTCCATGGCGGCGGAGAGTTTGGCGCTGGCGTCGACCAGGCTCTCCTGGGTGGGGAACGCGGTGACGCCGGCCTGGGCCGCGAGGTCCTTGCGGTAGATGACGACGCCGGCCTCCGCGGACAGCGGCAGCGCCATCAACTCACCGTTGAGGCTGCTGGCCTTGCGGGCCGGCGCGAAGAAGTCGTCGGTGTCGAACCAGTCGGCGTTGACCAGGCCACTGCCGCCGAAGTAGCTGTCCAGCGGTTCCAACCATCCGGCGTTCATGTACTGCCCGGCCTGCAGGTTGCCGACCATCAGCGCGTCGTACGTGGTGGCGCCGGAGGAGAGGGCCACCAGGGCCTGCTGGTAGTAGCTGTCCTCGGACAGGGTGTTGGCCTTGATCTTCATCCCGGTCAGGGCCTCGAATTCCGGGAATCGCTTGCTGACCGCGGAGGTCCACCAGTGCTCGCAGAGCAGGAGGTTGAGGGTCTCGCCCTTGAAGCGGTCCCATTGCATGTCGGACGCGCCGAGTGTCTGGGTGCCTGTGGTGGCGCTCGGGGTGCCTGTGTCGCCCTCGCGGGAGGCGCAGGCGCCGAGGGCCAGTGCGCCGCCGACGCCGAGGGCGCTGGTCAACAAGCCACGGCGGGACAGCCTGAATGAAGCCTCGTGTCGCATGATGTCTCCTGTTGACAGCACGTATCGACGGCGGTGGTCGGCCACCGTCGGTACGCGTGGGGGTGGGGGGTGTGGAGCGGGAGGGGGAAGGTGGCAGGCGGGGGCCTACCGCTTGATCCAGGAGGAGATTCGTACGCGGTCTCCGCGTACCCACACGTCGGAGTATTCGACGGAGTTCCCGTTGGCCTGGTACGAGATCTGTTCGAGGTAGAGCAGGGGCACGCCCGGGCGCAGTGACATCGCGGCACTGACGTCGTCGTCGGGGAGGATGGCGGAGAAGGTCCGCCGGACGGATTCGACGGTCACGCCGTAGTCGTGTTCGAGCACGCCGAACAGCGACCGGTCCTGCAGGACCTGCGGGGACAGGTCCGGGCACAGGACGGTGGGCAGGTAGTTGTCCAGCAGGTAGACCACCTCACCGGCGACCGATCGGGTCCGCCGGATGGCCAGCACGCTGAGGTCGTCAGCGGGCAGGCCGAGGTGGGCGGCGATGTGGCTCGGCGCCTGGATGACCCGGGCGGACAGCACCTGGGTCTGGTACTCCACGCCCTCCCGGTCCAGGCTCTGCGCCGTGGAAATCAGTTCCTGGGCGAACTCCTGCTCCAGCATCTGTCCGCGTACGAAGGTGCCCTTGCCGCGGGTCTGCTTGAGCAGGCCGGCCTCGATCAGGGTCCGGATCGCCCGCCGGACGGTGCCCCGCGAGACGTTCAGCGCGCCCGCCAGCTCCGGCTCCGCCGGCAACTTCAGGTGCTCCGGCCACTCGCCCGACTCGATGCGCTGCCGCATCAGCTGCGAGATCTGCTCGTGCAGGGCCTCGGCCTCGGCCGCGGAGACCTCTCGGGTGAGCGCCCTGATCGCGGCAGGGGTGAGTTCCTGAGCCGTGGCCACCGCCCACTCCTCGCTTGTCCAGTGATGTCTTCGTTGGTCTGTAGACATCACTGAACATAGGCGGGCGGTCTGGCGATGGTCAAGGGGCTGACCTGGTAAAACTTGGCGGCGCGGCCGGTGGTGGTAGGCAAATGCGACGGATCAGGCCAATGGCCACGGACACGATCAGGCGGTGGCCGCGGCTAGCCGACCTCGGGAGACGGGTCGAGGATCCAGTGCTCCCCTGTGGTCCAGCCGAGCAGTCGTCGGCCCGTACCGGCCCGACCGTCCGAATCGAAGGTCCCGCCGCCGACGATGTGCCCGAGCCCGGTCACGGCCGGCGCGAGCCGGGTCCGCACGTGGTCGGGCTGGGCGGCCAGTCGCTGCGCGGCGTGGGACAGGAAGGCCGTCTGCTCCTCACCGGTGGACAGCGCCAGGAAGAACACCATCTGCCGCCAGGCGTACGCGGTGTTCTTGACGGTGCCCAGCGGACGAGGGTTGTGGTGCAGGCGTGCGGTCAGCCGCAGCACGGCGTCCAGGCACTGCTTCGCCAGGTCGATCGCGGGCAGGTCGATGCCGAGTTCGACGATCGTGGCCAGGTTGTGCGTGGTCAGGATCTGCGCCTGTTCGATGATCGTCCCGTTGGCCGCCACCGGGAACCACGACCGCTTGCCGGTCGCACCGGCCCGATCGCGGCAGAGTTCGTCGAATGTGTTCGAGGTCCGGGTCCGCCGGATCAGCCGTCGACGGGTGTCGTCGACCGCGGCGATCGCCTGGTAGTCGATGTCGTAGTACCGCGCGTACAGGCTGCCCGCGAGCCGCCGACCGGCGAGCGTGGCGGCCTGGAGGAACTTGGCCGAGAACGTGCCCATGAAGATGTCGGCAGCGAGTTCCTCGACCCACGGCAGCGGCAGGCCCGCCTGCGTCGACAGCGTCGACAGCTCCTTGACGAGCGGGTTGGGCAGCACTGTGGCCGGGAATCCGGTCACCGCCGCCGACGCCACTCGGGCCAGGGTGCGACGGGCCTGATCGCGGGTGTCGCTGGTGTCGGTCCGGGCCGACGCCACCGCCCGCACCCAGGGCAGCTCGGCCAGGCGTACCTGATGCTCCAGGTTCAGCAGCAGCAGCGAACGGCGAGCGCGGAAGGCACGGTAGGTGGCGTCCATCAGGATGCGCAGGGCCGGATCGGGGTACGCCGAAGCCGCGGTCGCCGCCGCCAACCGCGGGGTGAGCCGGGCCAACTCCTCCGCCGAGGCGATCACACCACGGTCGATCAACTGCTCCAGGGTTGCGGCGGTAGCGCGGGCCACCACCCGCGCGACCGGCTCCGGTGCCGGCCAGCCCGCCACCACACCCGCCTGGTGGGTTTCGTCGGCGTCGACCGGGCGCAGCACGTGGTCGACGTCGTGGATCCCGACGTCCTGCGGCAGGGCGGCCAGTCGGGCGGCCACCAGCTGCGCGAGCTGATGGTGGCGGGGCAGCGCCGCCTCGCGGGCCTGCTGCTCCCGCAACGCCGTGTGCTCCGGGCTGCCCGGACGGCCGCGCTTGCGCAGCATCGCCTCCACCACGCTCTGGACCAGGCCACGCTCGCGCGGCGTCAGCTGGGCTCCGGCCACCCGTCGCTCCACCCCGGTGCGCAGCACACCGATGCTGCCCTTGCGGTGGCGATGCCTACCGCAGCGCGGATGCGCGGCGGCGAGGTGCCGGTAGCGGGCCAGCAGCTCAGCGGCGCGCGGCAGCCAGTCGTCAGGCGTCACCGCGTCGACCCGGCCGTCGACGACGGTCTCGCACCACAGCGTCAGCAACTCGTCGGCGAACGGGTTCCACACCGTCAGCGCCTCGCGCATCGTTTCGATCTGCGCGTTCGGTTGCCGCTGCTCCAGCACCCGGCGCACCTCACCGGCCGTCTGCCGGTAGACGACGTCCGGGTCGACGGCAGGCTCATCGTTCGGGCCCGGGGTGAAGCGCAGCCGGTCGGCGTACGGTGCGATCTCCTCCAGCAGGTTCACGGCGGCGTCGCGCTCGCCGGCGCGCAGCAACCACGCCACCACCGGCAGCGCCGCCTCCTCCGCGTACTGGACCCGGTAGCGGCCGCTGTCGCGCAGCTCCCCCAGTTCCACCAGGCCCGCGTCGGTCAGCCAGGACCAGAACAGGGCCCGACGCTCGGCCGGCAGGCCGAGGCGCCGTGCCCGGTCGGTCTCGTCCGGGCGCAGCGCACCGCCGGCGGCCGGCGTTCCGGTCGCGAAGCCGCCGTGGGCCACCTCCGGCGTCACCCACGCCGGCAGGCCCCGCACCGGGGTACGCGAACCGATGTCCAGCGTTCCTGCGGCCATTCCGTCCACGACCTGCTGCCAGCGGCGTACCCGCAGCTCCGCCCGCTGCCGGGTGGTCGGATCCTCATGCGTCCCGGCGGTGGTCAGGGCACGCGCGAGCTGGCCCAGGGGAAAGCCCACGCCGACGCTGATGTCGTTGTCGCTCACGCCAGCGTGGCGGGCTCCGCCCCCGCGCCCTCCGGGATGCAAGCCCGGTGCTCTGCTACTGAGCTACACGCTGATGCCGCGAGACTCTACGGAGTTCACCCCCGCGCACGCACCCGAGATCTGCTCAGTCGCTGACTCTGCTGCGGGCCTGGTACAGCAGGTCCTGGTACTCGGGGTGACGGTCGATCCACCCCGCGATGAACGGGCAGGTGGCCAGAACCCGCAGGTTCGCGGCACGCGCCTCGTCCAGGGCCGCTCGGGCCAGAGCCGCCCCGACTCCTTTGCCCTCGTACTTCGGCGACACCTCGGTGTGGACGAACGCGACGAGTTCCGCGGTACGGATGTACTCCGCGACGCCCGCGACCTCGGACTCCCCATCGACCCGGGCCTCGTACCGCTTGGCCTCGGGAACGTCCGTCACTACGACCATCACGTGTCCTCCTGTTGTCTTCCGGGCGAGTTGTCCACCCGAGCGGGCCTCGGCGCGAATGTCCATGATGGTGGTCGCGACCCCTGATCGCCATGTTCACAGCCAGTCGTGTTCGCGGGCGTAGCGCGCCGCTTCGTGGCGGGTCCGGGTCTGGGTCTTGCGCATGGCGTTGGAGAGATAGTTGCGTACGGTGCCGGGGGCGAGGTGCAGCCGCGCGGCGATGTCGGTGACCGAGTAGCCCTCGCCGGTGACCCGCAGCACGTCGGCTTCGCGGTCGGTGAGCGGGTTGTCCTCGGTGACGGCGCGCGCGGACACGTCCGGGTCGATCCAACGTCTGCCCGTGTGCAGGGCGGCGATGACCGAGGTGATGTGGGCCGGTTCGGCGGACTTGCTGACGAAGCCCTGGACGCCGAGCTTCAACGCCTTGCGCAGCACGCCCGGTCGGGCGTGCCGGGTCAGCATGAGGATCACCTGCTCCGGCAGCGTTTGGCGGATCTCGGCGACCGCGCCGAGCCCGTCCACGCCGGGCATCTCCAGGTCGATGACCAGCACGTCGGGGCGGTGCTGCAGGGTGGCGGCGACGGCGCTGCGACCGTCGGACGCCTCGGCGAGGACGGTGATGTCGCCTTCGATGGGCAGCAGCGCGGCCAGGGCCGTACGGAGCAGCACCTCGTCGTCGGCGAGCACGATCGTCGTCATCGGCGCTCCGTCTGCGCGGTCGCCGGGGCCGGGTCGGCGCGGGAGGGCGGGAAGACCGCGGCCGTCCGGAACTGCTCGTCCTGCTGTTCCACGGTGAGTTCTCCGCCGTCGGCTGCCAACCGTTGCCTCAGCGCCGACAGCCCTCTGAGCTCCGGGCTCGTGGTGGCGGTCACCCCGTCGTTGACGATGGTGATGCCTGCCTCGGAGAGGGTGATCTGCACCTGGCTGGCCTGGGCGTGCCGCAGGATGTTCGTGGTCGTCTCCCGCAGCACCTGGCCGAGCAGTTCGCTGATCCGGGCGTCTTCTTCGGCCTCCCGGGTCACCCGGACCCGGATACCGGCGGCTTCGAACAGGTTCTTCGCGTTCTCGATCTCCGCGGTCAGGTTGAGCCGCCGTTGCGCGTACGCGAGTTCCTTGGTCTGCGCGATGGTGTCGCTGACCAGCGCGTACGTCTCCCGCAACTCCTTGGCCGCCCGGTCGCTGTCGCGCAGCAGCAGCCGCTGGGCCAGTGCGATCTTCAACTTGACCACGTGCAGGGTGTGGCCCTGGATGTCGTGCAGGTCGCTGGCGAACCGGACGCGTTCCCGGACGACCGCCAGCTCCGCCTCGCGTTCCCGGGTCTGTTCGAGTTCCCGGATGAGGTCGTAGAACCGCTCACCCAGCACCGTCGTGACGGTCACCAGGACGGTGATGACGGTGGGGGTGAGCACGTAGGCGATCAGGACATCGCGGACGTCGTCGCGCTGCACCAGCAGTCGCGCCGCGCCGACGACGGCGACGTAGCCGAACAGCGCGGCCATCGCCAGCGCCCGCCGCCCCGGCCGGACCTCACGCAGCGCAAGAGAGCCCACGGCGCAGATCCCCCAGTACGCGTTGCTGCCGCCGGTCACCAGGACACCCAGTGGCCACACCGCGCCCGCGACGAGCACGCAGGGAAGCACGACCCGGGCCAGGTCGTTGGCCGTCCACCGTTCGAAGGCCACCACGGCTGCCACCACGCCGGGCGCCAGGACGACGGCGTGCCACCAGGTGTGCGCGTCGACGTACAGCAGGACCACCGCGGCGATGACGATCAGCGGTAGGGACGTCGCCAGGTTGAGTCGACGCAGCCGCCCCTGCGTCGACTGCGTCAAGCGCAGCGGTCGTGGGGTCACCGCCCCAGTATTCCGCGATCATCGGCCACGACCAGTGACACTGCGTCATATCCCTTCATGACATGACGCCACTGACGGGTCGGCCGGGTCCGCGCTGTCATGGATGCATGTCCACCACACCTGTCATCGACGTCGACCGACTGAACCTCACCTACGGCGACTTCCACGCCGTGAAGGACCTCTCCTTCCAGGTACGGCACGGGGAGCTCTACGCACTGCTGGGCACCAACGGAGCGGGGAAGACCTCGACGTTGGAGATCATCGAGGGGCATCGGGCGCCGACCTCCGGCACCGTACGCGTCCTCGGGCGCAGCCCTCGCGACCGGCGGGCGGTTCGCCCCCGGATGGGCGTCATGCTCCAGGAGAGCGGATTCTCCCCGGACCTCACGGTCCGTGAGTCCGTCCGCCTGATCGGCCGGCTGACCCGACGCACCGACGACGTCGACCGGGTCCTCGACCTCGTCGACCTCACCAGCCGGGCCGGACGACGCGTGTCCCAGCTGTCCGGCGGGGAGAAGCGTCGACTGGACTTCGCGACCGCCGTCTACGGCACACCGCAGGTGCTCTTCCTCGACGAGCCGACCACCGGCCTGGACATCCAGTCCCGCGACGCCCTCTGGGCCACCGTGGACCGGATCCGCGAGGACGGCACCACCATCGTGCTCACCACGCATTACCTGGAGGAGGCCCAGCAGCGCGCGGACCGGATCGGGCTGATGCACCAGGGCACGCTGCACCGGGAAGGTACGGTGTCTGAACTGACCCGCGCCCTGCCGGCCGTCATCCGCTTCTCCCTTGCGCCATCAGCGCCGCGACCGCCGTTGCAGGCCGTCGTCGACGGCGACGGCAAGGCCCTGGTCGAGACGTTCCACCTGCAGAAGGACCTGCATCTCCTGCTCGGCTGGGCACAGGAGCACGCGGTGGAACTGCCGGACCTGGAAGCCGGACCGACCCGGCTCGACGACGTGTTCCGCACCCTCGGCACCGCATCCCACCGCGGCAACTGACCCGTCCTCGAAAGGAACCCCGTGTTCTCCATCGCCTCCAGCGAACTGGTCCAGATCTTCCGTAACCGGTTGGTGCTGGTCACCAGCCTCATCGTCCCGGTGGCCGTCTCCGCCCTGTTCGTCCGCCAGCACGAGACCTTCGCCGACCTCGGCAGTCTCGGCTACATCGCGGCGATCGTGATGTTCACCGTGGCCGCGTTCGGGCTCTACGCCACCGCCGTCACCACCCTCGCGTCGCGGCGGCAGAACCTCTTCCTGAAACGACTGCGGTCCACCGCCGCCGCCGACTCCACCATCCTCGCCGGTCTGCTGCTGCCCCCCACCGCGATCGCGGTGGTGCAGGTGTCCGCGATCATGACCGCACTGGCCATGGTCGCCGGTGAACCGACGAACATCGCCCTGCTCGTGCTGGCGACCGTCGCCACCCTGGCGATGATGATCGGTCTGGCCCTGGCCACGGCCGGACTGACCAACTCACCCGAGCACGCCCAGGTCACCACCCTGCCCGTCACCCTCGGCGTCATCGCCGTGGCCAGCTGGGTCGGCATCACCGGCACCGAGGAACTCACCCTGCTCAAGCGGCTGCTCCCCGGCGGCGCGGCCACCGAACTGACAATGAACGCCTGGAACGGCGGTACCGCCGTGGCCGACTCCCTGCTCCTGCTCGCACCCACCCTGGGCTGGGTCGCCATCGCCGTCGCCCTGGCCACCCGACTCTTCCGCTGGGAGCCCCGCCGATGACCACCGCATCGCACAGCCGTCCGGACACCCCGACCCTCGCCGACCTCACCCTCGGCGAACACCTGAGCACGGCAGGCCAGGGCCGGGTGAGAAGCGTGGCGGATCATCCACCGACGGACAGCCTCCTGCACTCATCGGACGCGGCGACGTCGACCAGGAGCGGCGCAAGTGCTCGGCCTGTTCCCCACCACGGCCCTGCGGGACGGAACGACCGGGCGACGAGCCCATGAAGTCCACCACCCGGTTCAACAACCTGGCCGACCGGGAAGGCTTCATCGTCGTCTACCCCACGCAGCTGATCTCCCGCAACATGATCGCCTGCTGGAACTCCGTCGACCCGCGGCATCAGCAACGAGACGCCGGAGAACCCGCGCGGCTCGCCGGCGTCGCCCGCCAGGTGGTCGAGACGTACCACGCGGATCCCGACCAGGTGCACGTGGCCGGCGCCTCGTCGGGCGCGGGAACCGCCGTCATCCTCGCCGCGACCTACCCCGACATCTTCGCCACGGCCACCTCGGTCACCGGCGGCGAGTACGGACTCGACCAGGTCGACCCGGACGACCCGGCCGCGACGCCACCGCTGTACACGGCACGTCAGGCCTGGGCCACGATGGGCGACCGCGCCCGGCAGGTGCCCCTGCTGGTCATCCAGGGTGAGCGCGACGAGGTGGTGCCGCCTCTGGTCGCCACCCGACTCGTCGAACAATGGACCACGGTCGGCGACCTCGTCGACGACGGGCTGCCCAACGACAGCCTCGACCTGACCGAGGAGACCGTGTCCGTGCCAGCCGCCACCGGCCGGCACCCCTACACGCACACGACGATCAAGGCATCGGACGGCAGGTCGATCGTCGAGGCGTACCGCGTCCAGGACATGGGGCACGCCTGGCCGGGCCCCGACGGCGACGGCTGGTACACCGATCAGGCGGGCCCCGACGCCAGCGAGATCGTCTGGGAGTTCGCCGCGCGTCACCCGATGAAGCCGCCAGGACCCGTCCGGGTTGGCATAGCAACGGTCCTGATGGCTCCCCCACGAGCGGCGATCCGCAGGTTACAGCCAAGGTAACGGGGGTGACCGCGACCGCATCGTCCACGGCGGACGCGTCCTAGGCGGCTGAGCGGGCGGCCTCGCGGTCGCCAGCATTGTTCAGTCGCCCCGACGGCGGTGGGCCGGCGGTCATCAGCGGGGACCGAAGACCGAGCCCAGCTTGGACAGCCGAGCGTTGTCCAGCTCCCACTGCAGCACGGTATCGAGCGTGTCGAGTGCCCGCCCCTCGACCGTGGCCTTCATGCTCTGCACGCCGTCGACCACCTCGGGCAGGGCCGCCACCACCGCTGCGGTGGCGGCCCGGATGGGCTCGTCGGCCCCGTCGGCCACGGCCCGGATCAGGTCCACCACCGCGCTGCGGGCGGTGCCCGCGTACCGCCCGGCGATCCGCTCCAGCCCGGCCGGCATTGCGGCCCCCGCCTCCCGCGTGGCCGCGGACAGCCCGGCGAGGAGGAACTCGACCAGCTCGCTGCGGCCCACGGCGAGACCGGGCAGCACCGCCGCGACCGCAGCCCGGGTCGCTGTCTCCGCAGACGTCTCGGCGCCGCCGTCTTCCGGGGCGTCCGCCTGGTAGGCCAACCGCCGCCGACCCGCGGTACTCATCTGGAACAGCACCATGAGCGTCATCGCCCGATAGAAGTCGCTCACCCCGCCGGCACCCGCCAGCGCCGCCAGCAGCGGCACAGCGCCCGGGGTGGCGGGCACCACCGAGCCCTGCGGGAACGCATCGTCCGCGATCGCCTCGATCAGATCACCCACACCGTCGAAGGTCCGGCCCCCGAAGGGCACCACCTGGGCCGCCGCACGAAGATCGGCGGCAGGACGACGGAAACCACCACACTTGAGTCCAGCAGGCGCGGGCAGAGACGGCGCAGCGGCCGTCTGCCCGCCGACGACCTCTGCGCGGATCCGGTCGGCCTCGGCCCGGTCGAGCTCGTGCGCGAGGCCCTCCCGGGAGAAGCGCTCGATCGCCTTGTCCGGAAACTGGCCGCAGGCCGAGTTGACCTGCCCGCCATACTTCCGGGCAATGGCCGCGACGGCCTTCTTCTCGGCCGGTGAGACCTCCAGCGGACCCTCGTAGGGCGGGTCCACCACCAGCGAGTGGGCTCGCCACCAGCCGGCGAAGCGACCCTCCAGCGGGTCGGTCGGCACCTCCCGTACCGCAACCAGCAGGTGGCCGCGCTCGGCCAGCTTCTCGGCGACGGCATAGGCCGAAACCTCATCCGGCACCGACACGACGAAGCGCATCTCACGAATCACGGCGGCATGCTATCGACGATGGGTCGGGCTGCCCGGCCTGCCCTTGCCCAGTCCGAGCGGCACCAACCCGCGGCTCAGCGGCGATCAGGTCAGGTGCAGAAAGGCGGGGGCGTGGCCTCGGCCACGGCCCCGCCGCTTCAACGAGCGTGCGATGTGACGACAACTTGGGCGCCAACGGCCACGACCTGTTCGCCAGTCAACATCGCCGGTGCCTGAAGGTGGAAGGCGGTCCCATCGGGCAGCGGAACCTGCAGAAACCACCCGTCGATCGTCTGCACTAGGTCGCTTTCCCTGCCGTTGACCTGCACCGTGCTAACCCGCTTCGCGCCACTTACCCAGCCCATCAAATCTCTCTCGGGTGCCTTGACGAGATTGACACTGAGCTCCTCGACGGAGTCGGGGGCGCGCAGGGTCACGATCTTGTTGTCCTTGAAGGCCACCAACCGCCAGCCCGCTGGAGCGAGACGTACCTGCAACGGCACCGGCTGGGCATCGTCTGCCACGGTCGCGGCCAGCGCCCGCACCGCCGCTTCATTGCCGAAGCGCCCATGGCCGGTGAGCGTGACCCACTGGCCAGGCCGGCGCTGCCAACTCAGCACCACCGACGTGCCGGACTGCGCATCATGTTCGACCACGAAGCCGGGCACGCCCTGCAACGAGACGGACCGGACCCGCTCAGGCGCGTCCTGGGGCACATACCGATCGCTGACACCGAGGTAGACATCGCTGACGCCATCAGCAGCCCGGAAGACCGCCGTCATCACCGGCCGGTCGTTGCCCTGCTCGTCGCGGGCAACACCGCCACTGAAAGTCGGTGCCGCCAGGCCAGCGGGACGAGGACGCAACCCGATGGGATACACCGGCGAGTCGAACGCCACGAGCTGCACGCCCGTCGATCGGCCCGTCGACGCACGATGCTCCGACAACATGAATGTACCGCCAGCCGCCGCGGCGACCACGACAGCAACGGCGAAGCCGAGGCCCACCCGCCGATGTTGAGGCGCCCAGCTCACGCGACTCCAGCCCCACCTGCGGCGAGCCGGCGCAGCCGGGGCCATCTCGGCCATCAGTCGTTGACGAGCACTGGATAGGGCCGCAAGAGACACCGGCGGCGCGTCCGGGCCGTGCTCGCGCAGCAATTCAAGATCGTTCATATCAATTCCTCGTTGATCATCGCCGAGCTGAGGGATTCACGAGTCAGGCGTCGGGCTCGGTTCAGCCGGGACCGGACCGTGCCAACAGGTATGGCGAGCACCGCAGCGATCTCGGCGTAGGACAACCCGGCCCACGCCGTCAGCAACAACACGTCCCGGTCCCCGCGCTTCAACCGCGCCAGAGCCACAGCCAACTGCTGGCGCAGGGCCTGCGCGTCCGCCCGCTCGACGGCATCATCGTCGCTCGACATCACATCGCTCGTGCTGGTGGCCAACCGGGCCAACATGCGGTAGCGGCGCTCCTCCTGCCGCGCCTGTCGGCGCAACACGTTCGTGGCGATGCCGTACAGCCAGGCCCGCGGATCAACGCCCTGCGATCGATAAGTCGACCTCCGCCTAAACGCAATCAGAAACGTCTCAGCCAGCAGGTCGTCAGCCGCGTTACCGACCCGGCGCGCCAGGTACCGGTGAACGGCCACAGCATGCCGATCGAACAGCGTCGCGAACCGCTCCGGACACTCGACCGACTCGCGCAACAACACGTCATCGCCCACCAACTGCGACGGTGCCACGAACTGCGCAGGGGGAGGCCGCTCCGATCGGGGGCCGGCCGGCTCACTCAAAGAAACGTTCCTTGCTTCGTACGTTGCGCTCACACCTGCTTATGCCCGCAGAGCGCGAGCGGGTTCACGACGCCGCCTACCAGAAACCGCCTGGCCCCCAACGGTGTCGGCCCAGGTCACGACGGCTACCGCGCCGACCGTCCGTGCCTCGCCAGCAGCACCAGGCACACGGTTACCCCCTCCCCGCCGACATTCGGCGAAGCGTCGAACACCCGTCCGCTCACGACGCCGCGCACTCCCACTTCTTCAACTTGATCATGAGGGCAGAAATCGATCGCGAAAGAAGGAACTTCCCCCGCACTTCCCGTCCCGCACTGGTGCAGATAAGCACGTCCGAGTACCAGATCAAGCCGATCACATACGTCACCCGTGTCGACGGCCGCCGGATCTGACGATGCGCCGAAGCTCCCGGGTGGTTGTCGTCCGACAGGTCGGATCCCTCCATCCCTTCGGATGGCCCGGTCGTGTCCCGAGTAGACGGGACAACGGTCCCTGGTGTCTGGGTCCGCTGCACGAACAGACTCGCCCAGCGCCGTCCGGCCAGCCACCGACAGGAGTTCCACCATGCCGCAGAGGTGTGCCGTCGTCATGCCCGACAGCACCCGCCCACCGGGCCGGTGTCCCGCCGCAGCCACAGGGTCCATCATGGACGTTCGACCGCACTGTGCCGGTCGGTGCCACCCATGACCCGACCGGTACAGGCGATCCTCGTCCAGCACGCGGTCGCACTGCTGCGTCCCCTCACCGACGCGGCCGGCGACCCCCAGGCCCGCGACCGGCTGTTGCGCGGTATGGGCTGGGATCTCTCCGCCCTCACCGGCTTCGACCTTTCCGCGTTCGTCGACGCCCTGGTCCGCTGCCGGGACACCGTGGCCCGGGTCGCCGCCCGGATCGACGGGGGCCTCGACGACCTCGGCGACGCGGCGTGGTGTCTCACCGAGATCCGCACCGCCGTCACGGCCGTCGTGGACCTGCTCGACGGCTGGCGGCCCCCACCCGTCCCGGGTGCGCCGGGCCGACCCGCTCCCCCACATCAGGACGCCGACCCGTACCGGCTCTTCCTCACCGACCTGTTCGGTTATCTGCTCGACGCGCACCTGGCGCTCTACGCGCCGAACCTGCGGGTCGCGCTCGACGTGCTCGGTGTGCGCCGGCTGGTCACCGCCACGGCGCCCGTCACTATCGGCGGCAGGCAGGTCCGGGACCGACGGGAACGTCCCTTCTTCACCGTCGATCCGGTGGGCCGGCTGCTGGTCGACCCGGTGGGTGTGCTCCGGGACCGGCTGTTCGGACCCGAGGGTCCGCCCACGCTGCCCGCCGAGATCGCCGACGCCCTCGGCGAACCGCTGGGGCGGTGGCTGACCGGCGTCGGCGTGCCTGCCTCGTATGGCACCCCGGGCGTCGACGCGGCCGAGTCCGGGCTCAGCCCGGCGCAGCGCGACGCCGCCCGGCGCCTGCTGCACCTGTCCTGGTCGGCGCCGGTCGGCGCACCCGACGAGACGGGCACCGACCCGGTCGGTGACCCGCTGGGACAGGCCACCCTGCACCTGGCCGCCGGACTGGCCCGGGACACCGCGCAGGACCCGCTCGACCCACCGCTGGCCCTCGTGCTCGCACCCCAGGGAACCCTCGACGCCACGGTCGAGTACGGCCAGTGGACCCTGCAGAGTCGACTCACCGGCCTGGTCACCCCGGTCGTGGTCACCCGGGACGGCGCGCGGTTCCGGCCCGCCGACGGGTCCACCCCGCCCGCCGGGGCCGAGCTGACCGGCTCGGTCGAGCTGCGGTACGCCAGCGCCACCCCCGGCGAGCCGGCCCTGCGCCTCGGTGCCCCGGACGCGACCCGACTGGAGATCGACCAGCTTCGGTTCACCGCGCAGGGCCGGCTCACCGCCGACGGACCCACCGGTGACCTCGTCCTCAGCCTGGACGGCGCCCGCCTGCTGATCGCACCAGGCGACGACGGGTTCCTCGCCGCGGTCCTGCCGCCCTACCCGATCCGGATCGACCTGGACGCCGGGCTGCGCTGGTCACCGGAGCACGGCCTGACCCTCACCGCCGGCGGTGGGCTGGAGCTGACCCTGCCGGTCGGTACCAGCTTCGGCCCGCTGCACGTGGAGCACCTCACCGCCGCGGTGCGGGCCGGCAGCACCGGGCTGCCCGGCGGCGGCGCCACCGGCCCCGTCTCCACCGCCGGGGCCGAGGTGCGGGTGACCACCGACCTCACGGTACGGCTCGGACCGGTCACTGCCTCGGCCACCGGTCTCGGGGTGCGGGCTGCGCTGACCCCCGCCGACGGTGCCGGCAGCCTCGGCCCGATCGACGTGGACCTGGCGTTCCTGCGGCCGTCCGGGATCGGGGTCGCGGTCGACGCCGGAATCGTCACCGGCGGCGGGTTCCTGCTCGCCCAGGACGACGGCCGGTACGGCGGCGTCGTCCAGCTCAACTTCCTCGACCAGGCGCTGTCCGCGGTCGGTCTGCTCGACACCCGGATGCCGGACGGCTCCCCCGGCTTCTCCCTGCTCGTCCTCATCTCGGTGCGGTTTCCCCCGGTCCAGCTCGGGTTCGGTTTCACGCTCACCGGGGTCGGCGGTCTGATCGGGGTCAACCGGGCGGTCCGGGCGCAGGCGATGCGTGACGGGCTCGCCGACGGCGGGCTGGACGGCCTGCTCTTCCCCGCCGACCCGATCGGCAACGCCCCCCGCCTGATCCGGGACCTCGACCGGTTCTTCCCCACCACCGTCGGCCAGCACGTGGTCGGGCCGACCGTCGAACTCACCTGGGGCGCGCAGGGCCTGCTCACCGCCCGGCTGGGCCTCTTCGTGCAGTTCCCGACGCCGGTGCGGGTGGTGCTCGCCGGCCAACTACGGATCGCGCTGCCGCCCGGGCGCACCGAACCGGTGGCGCTGATCCAGGTGGATCTGGTGGGTACGCTCGACTTCGGCCAGCGGACGTTGGCGATCGACGGGGTGCTGCGCGACTCCCGGCTGGCCGGGTTCACCCTCACCGGGCGGATGGCCGTCCGCGCCAACTGGGGAGACCGACCGTCCTTCCTGGTCTCTATCGGCGGGTTCCACCCGCGTTACCCGCAGCCGGACACCGTGCCGGTGCTGCCCCGGCTGACCCTGTCGCTGGGCGACGGCAACCCCCGGCTACGGCTGGCGGCGTACCTGGCGATCACCTCGAACACCGTCCAGTTCGGGGCCCGCCTCGACCTGTACGCCGGGATCTCGGTCCCGCTCATCGGGACCTTCGCCATCGCCGCGGTGCTCAGCATCGACGCGCTGATCGTGCTCGAACCGCTCTCCTTCGCCATCGACATCTACGCGATGGTCGCCCTCACCTGGAACGGTGACCCGGTCCTCGCGGTGGAACTCGCCGGCAGCCTCACCGGGCCCCGCCCCTGGCGGGCGGTGGGACGGGCCAGTTTCACCTTCCTCGGCCGGCATTCCATCCGCTTCGACGTCACGGTCGGCAGACGCGCCGTCAACCCCCCGCCGCTGCGGGTGAACCTCGCGGACCGGGTCCGCGCGGCCCTGGCCGATCCGGCGAACTGGACGGCCGAGCCCCCCACCGGGACCGGGCCGCTTGTCACCCTCGCCGAGTCGGCCACCGCCGCCACCGAGGTCCTGGTGCACCCGCTCGGGTCGCTGACGGTCCGGCAGAAGGTGGCCCCGCTGGAGGTGACCGTCGACCGGTACGGCACAGCGGCCCTCACCGGAGACGTACGGCGGTTCACTGTCGGCGCCGTCACCCTCGACGGTGTCCCGGCCCGGTCGACGCCGGTCGACGACCTGTTCCCCCCGGCGGAGTACCTCGACCTGGACGACATGGAGAAGCTCTCCGCGCCCTCGTTCGAGCGGTGGCCGTCCGGCTTCCGCGTCGACGACTCGGCGCTGACCCTGCCCCCGGAGCCGGCCTGGCGCCTGGTCGCCGCCCGGACCGAGGACGAGGTGGTGACCCGTACCCCCGACGGCGGCAGCACCGGGCAGCCCGTGACCCGGCCGATCCCGGACGACCGGATGAAGGTGCAGGCCGGAGCCGGCGCGGCGGCGGTCAACGGGGCCGGCGCGCAGGGTGCCCGAGCGTTCGCCGGACCCGCCTTCGACATAAGCCTGGCCGAGCCGCTGTACGCGGTGGTCACCGCCACCCCGCCCACCGACGGCGCGCTGGCGGTGCTCACCCCGGCCCGACCACCGGCCCGGTTCGCCCAGGCCCGGGAGGCGCTCGCCGCCCAGGGGGCCGGCGGGGTCCGCAAGCTCATCGAAAACGACGACGTCCCCCGGGAGTGACCGTGTCCTCGACCTACCATTTCCTGCCCTGGGCCAGGGAGGGCCTGGCCAACCGGCTCCGCGCGCCGGGCCCCGGTGAGGACCCGCGCCGCGGCCACGTCACCGTCACCGTCACCGCGACCCTGAACGAGGAGTCCCTCGGCGACATCGCCGTCGCCACCCTCGGCCCCGGCGACGTGACGGGGCTCGCCCCGCACCAGGTTCTCCGCACCGACCCGCCGCCCGACACCCTCGGCTTCGAGCCGGACCACTACCCCACCCTGGACCTCGACTCGCCGACCCTGCCCTGGCTGTTCACCCCGCTGCCCCCGACCGGCGACCGGCTCCCGCCGTGGCTCTGCCTGGTGGCGGTCCGCCAACAGCCCGGAGTCCGGCTGCGCACGGACGGGGTGCGCAACACCACCGTGCTGGAGATCCGTACGCCCGCCGACGCCCGGCGGGAACTACCCGACCTCACCCACTCCTGGGCCTGGGCGCACGTGCAACTGGTCGGTGCCCTCGCCACCGGCGAGTCCGCTGCCCAGGTGCTGCGCCAGGCGCCGGAGCGGACCGTCTCCCGGCTGATCTGCCCCACCCCGCTACGACCCGACGCCCGCTACCACGCCTGCCTCGTACCGACCTTCGCCATCGGCCGGGCGGCCGGGCTGAACCTGCCGCTGCCCGAGGGGACCGGACCGGCCTGGCACGACACCGACCAGGAGGTGACCCTGCCGGTCTACCACCACTGGGAGTTCAGCACCGGCGTCGGCCACAGCTTCGCCGACCTGGTCCGGGCGCTGCGGTTCCGGTCGGCTCCCGACGGTGCCGGCCGGCGCCCCTTCGACCTGGCCGGCAGCGGGCTCACCGCCCCGACCGGGGCGGCGCCGCTGCCCCCGTTCGACGGCGCGCTGGTACGCCCCGGCAGCGGCCACACCGCCCCACCGGACTGGGTACGGCAGGCCCTCGCCCCGCTCGTCGGCACCGGCTCGGGCAGCGCCGCTCCCCTGTACGGCGGCGAGCACGTCGACCGGCGGACGGTATCGGCCGGCGACACCGGCTGGCTGGCCGAGCTGAACCTCGACCCCCGGTACCGGGGCGTCGCGGGGCTGGCCGCCGCGGTCGTCCGGGACCGTCAGGAGGACCTGGTCGCGGCGGCCTGGCAGCAGGCCGGCGACGTCCGACCGGTCAACCAACTGCTGGCCACCAGCGACGTCGCGAAAACCGTCAACGGCAGCCTGCACGCCCGCCGGCTCACCGGCCTGCCGGCCGACGGGCTGACCCTGACCCAACTGGCGGCGCCGCTGGGACGCACCGCCGGGGCACCGCTGGTGACCACGACCGCGTACCGGCGGGTCAGCCGGCGGCGCGGCCCCATCGCCCGACGGGTCGCCGCACCGGCCCCGGTCACCGTCGCGCCGGCCGACGTGGCGGCCCTGACCCGCGCCCTCGAACCGGCCCGGACCGTCAAGCAGCGGGTGGACAGCCGCCTCAACGGGGCCACCGGCGCCGACCAGCCGGACCGGATCCGGGTGGCACCGACCTTCCCGACCCCGATGGTCGGCGAACTGGCCCGGCTCGCACCGCAGTTCCTGCTGCCCGGCGCGGACCGGATCCCGCCGGACAGCGTGGTCGCGTTGGAGACCAACCCCCGCTTCGTCGCCGCCTTCCTCGCCGGGCTGACCACCGAACTCGCCAGCGAGCTGCGGTGGCGGGACTTTCCCCTGGCCGAACGGGCCACCCTGTTCCGGCATTTCTGGGACCAGCGCGGCCAGGGCGGCGACGGCGCCGCCGACGTGCCGCCGATCGACAGTTGGCCGACCGACCGACGGCTCGACCAGGTGGTCACCGGCGACACCGCGCGCCTGGTCCTGGCGGTCCGTGGTGAACTGCTGCGCCGCCACCCGCGCACGGCCGTCTACGCGGTCCGCGCCGCCTCACGGACCGCCCCGGCGGACGAGGCCGTCCCCGGCAACGTGGCGTACCCGATCTTCGGCGGCACCCTCGGCGCGGACCTGCGCTACTTCGGCTTCGACCTGACCGAGGAGCAGGCGACCGGGCAGGCCGACGCCCCGGGTTGGTTCTTCGTCTTCGCCGAACAACCCACCGAGACCCGGTTCGGCCCGCCCCCCACCGGCGACCCCCTCGCCGGCGCCGGGGTGACCGCCGCCGAGGTCGCCCGCCGCACCCTGCGGCTGCCACTGCGGGTGCTGATCCACGCCGCCGACCTGCTCACCGCCGACTGAGGCCGGAGAACGAGACACCATGCCCGACATCACCGCCGTGCCCACCGGCACGCCGATCGCCCTGCTGCCGTACCGGATCGAGACCCGGTACCTACCCCGGTCCGGCGGCCAGCCCGGCGCCGACCTGCTGGTCCGGGTCTACCCCGACCAGATCCACTTCGACTCCCACGAGCCGGGGCTGACCCCGGTCGAGACGCAGGCCCGCAAGGAATTCCTCGCCGCCGGTGGGCGCGATCCCGACCCGGACGCGCCCGACGTGGTCTCCGCGTGGGCCCGGCTCGTCGAACAGTTCGGCGAGACCCGCGCCGCCTGGCTCGCCCGGCGACCCACCGACGGGGAGCCTTTGGGCGACCGTCCGGCCATGTGGTCGCAGCCGGTACGCGCCCGCGCCCTGCCGGACCGCTTCGTGGTGCTCGGGTACCGCGCCGGCCAGGTGGTGTTCCAGCGGGAGACCGCACCGATCCCCCGCGACCTCGCGGTCAGCCCGCCGCCGGGCGAGGCCGTCACGCCCGCGCCGCCGTCGGCACCGGATGCCTCCGGGCACCGGCCGGACCCCCTCGACGTGCCGCCGGGCATGGCCTGGATGATCGACCCCGCCGAGGGCGAGGCGGCGGGCATGCTGCTGCGGGTCCCGCTCAGCCCCACCCAACTGGTCCTGGACCGGCTCGTCGTCCTCGGGGTCCGGGTCGAGGCCCGCCCGGGTGACCCCGACGGCACCGCCGGGGTGCGTGGCGCCGCCGACCTCGCCGCGCTGCTCACCTCGCACCGCTACACCGACGGACTCGCCCTGGTCGCCCAGGGCACCCCGACGAACAACACCGAACGCGGCCCCTCCGGCCTCAACGAGGCGGGCCTCGCCGCCCACACCAGCCGCCGGGAACTCCTCCCCGATGCCGCCGACGACGGCTCCGACGCGGCCCGGCTGGCCGCCGCGCTCGGCGTACCCCGCAAGGTGTTCGGCCGGGTCGAGGGGGCCGAGGGACGGGAGTCGCGCGACGCCCAGGCGATGAACGCCGCCCTCTGGCCCGCCACCTGGGGGTACCTGCTGGAACGGTTCCTGACCACCGTCGGTCCCACCCGGCTGGAGCCGTACCGGCGGCACTTCGTGGACTGGGTCCGGGCCCGGGGCCCCCTGGCCACACTGCGGATCGGCAACCAGCCGTACGGCGTGCTCCCGGTCGTCTCCCTGGACCGCTACCAGGCCGACCCGACCGACCCGACCGGCGCCCGGGTGGCCGACCTCGTCCGCCGCCTGCGCCCGACCTGGCTGACCGCCCTCACCACCAGCCGACCGGAGACGAAACCGGTGCTGGAGATGCTCAAGCGCCGCCCGGTCTCCGACGGCTACGCCATGCGGGGTGTCTTCGGCGCGCACGAGTGGTTCGACCGGGCCCTCGGCTTCGAGGGGGGACCGGAAGGGCTCGACCGGTCCCAACTGGCCGGGCGGGTCGTCGGGGCCCAGCTCATGCACCAGCGGATCAGCGCGGCGTTGGGGGTGCCGCCGTTCACGGCGTTCGACGCCGTGAAGGCGTTCACCGGCGCGACCCTCCACGACGGGCACCTGCCGACGGTCGCGGCCGACCTGACGGCGCCGACCGTGCCGTGGCTCGCCGCCCTGCGGGCCCGGCTGCTGGCCACCCTGCCCGCCGACGTCGAGGCCGGTGGCTGGCCGGGCAAGCCGGCCGACTCGGTGCTGTACCTGCTGCTGCGGCACGCGGCCCGGCTGGTCGCCACCGGTCCGGCACCGGACGTGCGGGGCTACCCGGCCCGGGGCCACTTCGGCGACCCCGCCGCCGAACCGCCGCCGCTGAACCGGTACGAGGAACTGCTGGCCGCCCTCGACGACCTGGCCACCCGGCCCGCCCGGGTGGTCGATCTGGCCACCCGGGAGTCGCTGGACCTGGCCGGGTTCCGGTTCGACGCCTGGGCCACCTCGGTGGCCACCCGGCGGCTCGCCCGGCTGCGCGCCGACCCGCACGCCGGGCTCGCCCTCGGCGGGTACGGCTTCGTCGAGAACCTGACCCCCGGCAGCCAGGACCTCGCCGTACCGGCCGACCAGATCCCGCCGGGTGAGGCGCCCGGCCTGCTGCGCCGCGCCAGCGACGCCGGCTACCTGCACGCGCCGAGCGTGGCCCAGGCGGCGACCGCCGCCGTGCTGCGCGCCGGTCACCTCAACCACGCCGAGGAGGCCGGCGCCACCGGCACCAGCCCCTTCGCCCTCGACCTCTCCTCCCGCCGGGTCCGGCTCGGCACCGCCGTCATCGAGGGGCTGCGCCAGGGGCAGACCCTGGCGGCGCTGATCGGGTACCGCATCGAGCGGGCCCTGCACGACACCGGGCAGGCGGCGGGCATCCCCGCGCTACGTCGGGCGGTCGCCGCGCTGGCCGGTCAGACCGGTGAGCAGGAGGTGGTCGACGGGGTCGCGCTGCTCACCGCACACACCGCCGGGCAGCTGCGCTGGGGGGTCGGCGGGCTGCCCCCGCTGGCCGCCGTCGGACCGGCGATCGAGGTGGCCCGGGAAGCCCTCGACGCGGTCGGTGACCTCTCTGTCGCCGAAGGGCTGCACCACACGTTGCAGGGCAACTACCCGCGGGCCAGCGCGGCGCTGGCGATCGGCAAGGTCGACGGGGTCGCCCCGCCGGAGCTGGAGGTGGTCCGTACCCCCCGCACCGGCGCCGGGATCACCCACCGGCTCCTGCTGATGCTGGACGCGCCCCCGCCCGGCGCCGGGTCGGGCGGGTGGCAGGCCGGCCCCCGGGAGACCGCCGAGCCCGCCCTCGCCGCCTGGGTGGCGGCGGTGCTGGGCCCCGCCGATCGGGTGGTCGCCGACCTCACCTTCGTCGACCCGGCGACCGGCGCGGCCCTGGCCCCGACCCGCCGGGTCACCCTCGACGACGCGCTGCCGTACCCGCTGGACCTGCTCGGGTACGCCGACGACCCGGCCGGGATCGAGAGCCGGCTCGCCTGGCACCACCTGGACCCGGCGCGCCGCCCGAGCGGCGTCGGACCGGATGCCACCGTGCGGCTCCTGCCGGACCCGGCCGGTCCGCTCAGCGTCGGCCAGGTCTACCTCACCGACCTGCTGGAGGTGCTGCGCTCGATCGCGGCGGTGCTCTCCACCGCCCGTCCGCTGACCCGCACCGACCTGGCCGCCGGTGGCACGGCGGGCGACGAGGACGAGCCGGACGGGGTGCTCCTGGACGAGTTGCGGCAGCGGGCGACGGTGGCCCACCTGGGCCTGACCACCCTGCGGGCGGCGCTGCGCGACGCCGTCGGGGACACCGAGGACGACGGGCATCCTGAGGCCGTCGCCGACCTGAGCGCGGCGGCGGCGCACCTGCTCACCGCCACCGCCTTCGGGGTGCCGAACGTGGTGCCGGTGGCCCGGCACATCCTCGACGCCACCGCAGCGGACGGTGGGCCCGCGGCCGAGGTGACCGCCGCCGCCGTGGCCACCCTCACCACCCAGGTCCTCGCCGGCTACGCCGAGGTGCGGCGCCGCAGCATGGCGGCGGACGAGATCGCGGCGCGGGCCAGCCGGGCACCGGACTGGGTCGACCTGCTCCGGGCCGTCTTCGGGCCGGGTTTCCTGGTGGTACCCCGGTTCACCCCGGCCGATGCGGGCCAGGTCGCCCGCGCGTTCGCCGGCACCTCGGTCAGCGGCGCGCCGGCCGGTCAGGAGCCGCTGGCCTGGTTCGCCCGGACGGCCCGGATCCGGCCGGCGGTCGCGGCGGTCGAGACCGTCTGCCGGTTCGGTCAGGCGCTGGCGACCGGGTGGGGTCTGGACCTGAGTATCGGTCAGGTGCCCGCGCCGGCCGCCGGGGAACCGGCCCGGCGCTGGGTCGGTCTGCCGCCGCTGGACCCGGCCGACACCGTGCCGACCGGGGTGACCTCGCTCGTCGCGGTCGGTGCCGGCCCGGCCGCCACCGGCTCGCTGGCCGGGCTGCTGCTCGACGAGTGGGGCGAGGTGGTGCCGGCCCGCCGGGAGACGACGGCGGTCGCGTACCACTACGACGCGCCCGGGGCGCAGGCACCGCAGGCCGTGCTGCTGGCCGTCTCGCCCCGGCCGGCCGGCAGCAGCTGGACCCTCGACGACCTGGCCGCGACCGTCAACGAGACCATCGACCTGGTCAAGCTCCGATCCGTGGACCGCACCGACCTCATCCCCGAGCACCTTCTCAGCTCGCTGGCGTACCTGCCGCTGTGGCCGACGACCGCCCCCGGCGCGGTGGAGGTGAGCCGGCTGGCATCGGTGCCGGCGACCTTCGGGGTGCCGAAGGTCGCCGGGCAGCCCCGGATCGGCTCCGTCGTCCTGAAGGGAACGCAGACAGCGCTCGCCGGAATCCGGCAGGGGCGCACCGTGCAGGTCATCGTCACCGGCGAGAACCTGCACATCCCGCAGGAGACCAGCACGTGGAGCGTCGACAAGCCCGGGCTGCGGCTCCGGGTGCTCGCCCAGTCGCCGGACCAGACCGAACTGGAACTGAGCGCGGCCCGCACCGGCACCGACTACCCCGCGGTCGACACGTACGAACTGCGGCTGGTCACCCGGGGTGGCATCGCCACCTGGCTGGTCCGCGTCACCCCCCGGGTCACCATCACCGCCGTCACCCCCGCCGTCGTGCGCCAGGACCAGTACGACGCCACCGTGGTGCTCGAGGTCGACGGCCACCTGCTGCCGACAGTGCCGATCCCGCACAGGGATCCACCGATCACCTTCCGGGTGCTCGGACTCGACCTGCCCGTGACCGGGTTGGTACCGGCCGCCGTGCCGGGCAGGGCGGCGGTGACCCTGCGGGTGCCCGGTCGCCCGAAACCGCCGGTCGAATACAACGACCGCGGCAAACCGATCATCAAGACCAAGCACTGGACGCCGGTGCCCGCGACCCTGGCCGTGCAGGGGGCGTGGGAGCACGACGAGCCGTCGACCGAGGCGTACCACGAGCTCGTCGGGGCCTTCACGTACGAGGTCATGTCCTGGACCAACGCCGACCTGTGAGCGGGGAGAAGTCATGAGCATGCAGAACGGTTGGGCCCGGCTGGAGCCGACGGTCCGGGAACGGACCGGGGAGGAGGGCCTCCAGGCGGGCATCGCCGATCCCCTGTGGCTGCTGACCCGGCAGTGGCAGCTCGGTGAGTTCGCCGCTACGGACGCCGGTACCCCGGTCTGGGCCCGGTTGCGCGGCACGGTCACCGGGCTGACCCGGCTACATCCCGGGCCACCCCCCACCGGCCCGGGCGGTGCCACAGGGCTGCGGTACGACGTCGGTACCGTGCCCCTGGAGGCCCTGGTCGAGTCGGAACCGGCGGTGGTCGGCACCGAGGGCACCCGGGACCTGGCCCTGCGGGCCGGTGGGTACTTCCTGACCCTGCTGGCCGAGGAATGGGAGGGCACCATGCTGCCCGCCGAGAGCCAGGTTGGCTACGTCGCCGGGCTGCTGGCCACGCATCCCGTCCCCACCGAGGGCCTGCCGGCCGGGGACCGGCTGCTCGCAGCCCGGGTGCCGGACGGGGTGGCGCTCTTCGCCGCCCTCGACTCGGGGCTGCGCCCGCCCGACGGGGGGCGTCCGACGCTGCCCGCGCTGCCGCCCCTGACCAGCGCGGCCGCGCGGCCCGTCCGGGCCGCGGCGTTGCGCTTCCTCGCTTGGTACGACGGGGTGACCGGGCGGGCCCTGCCGGAACTGCCCACCTGGTCGCCGCAGCGGCTGGAGTACCAGGTGTCGCTGGCCGCCCCCGCCGTCGGCGGCGAACCGGAGTTCGTCCTCACCACCGACGAGTACGCCTCCGGCAGCCTGGACTGGTACGCCTTCGACCACGTGCCCGGCGGGTCGCTGGGGGCCGTCGCCAGCGACCCCGGTGGGACGGGCCGCCCGTTCCTCGCCTCGGGCATCCCGACCCCTGTCACCTTCCGGGGCATGCCCGCCGCCCGGTGGTGGGAGTTCGAAAACGCGGCGGTCGACTTCGGCAGCGTCCGGGCCGCCGGGGACAGCATCGCCACCATGCTGCTCGTCGAGTACGCCACCGTCTACAGCAACGACTTCTTCCTGTTCCCGGTGGCGATGGAGGTCGGCTCGGTGTGCCGGGTCTCCTCGCTCGTCGTACACGACACCTTCGGGCAGCGGATGCTGGTGCCGCCCACCCGGTCGGCGGTGCGGGGCGCCGAGTTCGCCATCTACGAGCACAGCGCGTACGACCCGCTCAGTGGCGGCACCGGACCCCTCTCGCTGCGGGACAGCACCTTCACCCTGCTGCCCACTCTGGACGACAGCCACGACTCGGCCCCCGTCGAGGAGGTCTGGCTGCTGCGCGACGAGAGCGCCAACCAGGTGTGGGCGGTGGAGGCGACCGCCTGCGGCCCCGACGGGCGACCGGTGGACCGGGCGGAACACCACGCCGCCGGCCGCGCCGCCGGCACTGTCACCCCCTCCGCCGACCCGGACCTGCCGCTAAGCTACCGGCTGCGGACCGACACCCCCGGCCACTGGTTCCCGCTGGACCCGTCGCCGCAGGCCGCGCAGATGCTCGACCTCGGGGCGGTCCCACCGCTGGACGGCACGCCCGCCCCGCTGCCCTGGGGCCGGTTGCTGGCCGAGCTCCGCCAGCACCGGCTGCACCGGGAGGAGGTGACCCGGGCCGGCACCCACCTCACCCGCGCCTGGCAGTACGCCCGCTGGACCGACGGCCGCCAACACCTGTGGCTGGGCCGACGCACCCGGGTCGGCCGCGGCGGCGGTGCCAGCGGCCGGTACCACGACGTGCTCTGGCCCGGACCGGTCACCGCGCCGGGTCTGCCCGGCCCGCCCGAGCCGGGCGGGCCGCCGGCCGCACCGCGACCCGCAGGGCCCGGCCTCCCGCCGAAGCGACCCCCGGCGGAGCAGTCATGACCGCCCCCGTCGTCGAGGCGGTCGAGGCGCTGCGCGCGCGCCCCGACGAACGCTGGCCCTTCGGCCCCACCGCCCTGGCCGGCGAGCAACGCGCCCACCTGGCCGGCTGGCGCAGCTACCGGTCCTGGCTGGCCGCCGTCGAGGCGGGCCCGCACCAGCCGCCGTGGCAGCCGCGGGAGGTGGTCCGCCGGATCCGGCTGCTCATCTGCGGCGCAGAACCACCGGAGACCTGGCAGCCGGACGAGCTGATCGCCCACCCGCACCCGTGGGCACGCACCCCGCTGACCGTCGCCGACGCCCCCCGGGCGGCCCTGGACGGGCTGTACCGCACCGGGCGGCTCCAGATCGGAGTCGGGCCGACCGGCGCGCCCCGGCTGGTCGACACGTACCCGATCTGGTGTCTGCTGGACCAGCGTCTCGGCGAGCCGACCCCGCTGGGGGCCCTGTACGACGGGGCTGCACTGCTCGGCTGGCCGGGGCTGCTGGCCGAGGCGTGGCTCGGCTACGAGCTGCGCCGCCGCGCCGCCGAGCAGGCGGTCCGCGAGGCCGGTGACGTGTGGGTCGAGGACCCGGCCGATCTGGCCCGTCCCCGGCAGTGGTTGGCCGAGGCGATCGCCGAACGGGCCGGGATCGAGCGGCTCCTCGCGGTGGTCGACGGGCTGAACCTCGCTGCGGCCTGGGATCCGGCTACCCCGGTCAGCGCGATGCTGGCCCGCTACTACGACCCGGCGGGTCCGGCCACCACGGACCCGACCGAGCAGCACGCACACAACCGGTTCCGTCTGCTGTACGACGCGGCCACCCCACCGGTCCCCCGCGAGTCCGATCCGGCCCGGCTCGCCGCCGCCCTGCGCCCGGCGGTGACGAGCGCGGCGATGTTCCTGGTGATCCGGCAGCACCTGGGGCGGCACCGGCACGCCTGGACGGTGCCGGACGCCCTTGAGGCGCTGCACGGGACCTGGGGCATGTCCATGCTCACCGAACTCGTCGACAGGTTCGCCGGGGCGCTGCTGGCCGGCGCCGCCGGCGACGGCTGGAGCGCCGGTGACTGGCCGGCCGCACCGACCGCCCTGGGCCGGTACGGCGGCTGGCACCTGCGCCACGGCGACAGCGACGCCGAACGCCGCTTCGGCGGGCAGGTGCGGGCCGCCGGCCCACCGCACACCCCGGTGGCCCTGCTCCAACGGGACCTCACCGAACTCGGGTTCACCGTCGCCGATACCGGACGGTTCGACGCGTCCACCGAAAGTGCCCTGCGGGAGCTGCAACTCGTCGCCTCCCACCGGGAGGTCACGGCGACCCGCGCCGGGGTCGCCGGCCAATCCCGGCGTCCCGCGCACCGGCGGCACCTGGGCCTGCCGCACGGCCGGCTGGACGAGGAGACCGCGGGCACCATCGACCTGTGGCGGCGACCCGGCCACCACGGGATGCCCGACGCGACGCGGATCGTCCGGCCCGCGCTGGCCGGGCTGCCGGCCGCCACCGTGCTGTCCCGGACCACCAGGGAGCTGTACCCGTGGGCCACCCTGACGGCGGCCCGGGACACCACCCCGCTGACGCCGGCGCAGTGGCGGCAGGTCGGCGACGCGCAGAAGGACCTGTGGCGGCGGCGGCTGATGGTGCGGGCCGGGTTCGCCGTCGACGAGGGGGGTGACCCCCCGTACGTGCTGGACGTGGCCGACGGGAACCTGTTCCACCTGGAAGCGGTCACCGAGTTCTACCTGAACCTGAACGACCCCTGGCTGCCCCGCACCACCGGGGATCAGGTGGGACGCAACGTGCCCCGCCCGCCGGAGGACCCGGGGTACCACCGGGTGGACCTGCTCGACCCGAGCGGGGTCGCCGCGACCCCCCTGCCGCCGCATCCGCCGAACCAGTTCCGGCTGCGCCTCGACGGCGACGCCGATCTGACCGAGGTGTGGCGGACGGACGGCCACACCCCCGCCACCTCCCACCGGGACCTGCTCTTCCTGGCCGGCACCGCGCCGGCCGCGCAGCGGTGGTTCCGGGTCGCGGCCGTCGAGGCGGCCACCCGGACCGTCACCGTCCACGGCAGCCCGCAGCTGGTCGGCCCGGACCAGTCCTGGCTGCTGCGCCGCCGCCCGCAGATCGTGGTGGTGGACCCGGTCGGCGAACGACCGCACCTGGTCGGCACCGGCGCCCGGCCCGGTGCGGCGGCGAACCAGGTGGTCCTCGACGGCGACGCCGGGCTCACCCTGCTCGTGCTCAACTTCGACACCATCCACCTGCCCGCCGACGTGGCCCGCCCCTCGGGGACGTACCGGATCGTCGGGTGTGACCTGGCGACCCGGACCCTGACCCTCGACGGCGAGCCGGCCCTCGACGGCGAGTCCTCGTCCTGGCAGATCCCGGCCGGCGTCGGCGGACGGTTCGACCCGATTCCGACCGGGTTCCGGCCCGACCGCCGGGGCACCGACCACTACGGTGGGGTGGCCATCGTCGTGCACGCCGGCCGACAGCACGCGGCGTACTCGTTCACCAGCTTCTCGGCGTGGCGGTACCAGGGCGGCAACCGGTCGGCGATCCGGGGCAACACCCACTACGAGTGCCGGTCCTTCCGGTCCGGTGACGCCTTCAAGAACTACTCGTTGAAGGTGGTCACCGCCGGGGAGGGCGACCACGTCGCCCACGGCCGCTACTACCTGGACGACATCAGCAACCCCCGGCCGTTGCCCGGCGCCCCCCAGACCTGGCAGCCGTTTCCGCCGCTGCTGCACGTGGCCGACGACCTCGACGGCAAGGTCTACATCCGGTTCCACGACGGGCACACCAACACCGGGGACGACGCGGCCAGCAGCACCGGGTCGGCGGGGTGCCTCGTCTCTCCCGCCTACTTCGAATTCCGAGGGACCCTGATCGGGCTGCACCAGCAGGAGCGGGCCCTGCTGGGGCTGGCCCCTGACCCGCCGCTGGCCGACCTGACCCCACTCGGACGCGCGGAATCCCGGGCCCTGTGGACGCGCAGCAGCACCAACCCGGTGACCCCGCCGCCGCATCTCTCCGCAGCCGAGTGGGAGAACAAGATCGCCGCCCGGCTGTGGCTGGTCCGCCCGGACGAACGCCCCGCCGGACCGGGCGCGCCGTGAGCCGCCAACCCTTTCCCCGACGTCCACCATCAGGGCCGGTACCGGCCGAGGGAGCACCATGAGCACCGAAACGGCCGACCCGGTCGCCGTCGTCCTCGCCACGGCGGTGCGGACGCTGCCGGAGCAGGGCCGCCGCTGGCCGGGTGGCCCGGTCACCCTCGGCGGCGAGTACAAGGCCTTCAGCCCCGACCTGGAGCAGTACCTGGACTGGGTGGCCGAGGTCGAGTCGAGGATCGGCGACAGCGGTGAGACGGCGCAGCGCATCCGCATGCTGCACTACGGTCGGCACGGCAGCTTCCCGGCGTTCGACAAAGTCCTCAACTCCGACCCGCTGCGGATGCACGCACCACTGTCCTGGGAGCACGCGTCGCAGGAGACCCTCGACGGTCTGGTCGGCGCCGGCTCGGTGAGTACCTGGCACGGCGAACTCGGCACCCGACCCCGCCCCGCGGTGGAGTTGTCCCACGTCTGGGTCTGCGCCGACGCGGCCCTCAACGAGCTGGCGACAGCCGCAATGGCCCTCTCCGTCCAGACCGATCCGTACGGCGCGATGAGCTGGACCGGCGACCTCGCCTCCTGGTGGCAGGGGTACAACCGGGCCCGGAAGAAGGCGAAGGACGAGGCCACGAGGGCGGGGCGGGAGTGGACCGAACCGATGGATCCGGCCTCCCTGGCGGTACCGATGGGCTGGCTGGACGCCGCCGCCGGCAACTGCGCCGCCGACGACCTGCTCGGCGACATGGACGGCATCCTGCTCATGCCCGAGTTCGAGGCGCTCGACCCGAGCCTTTCCACCCCACTGACCGACCTGCTGCGCGGCTACTACGGCCCCAGCCCGGCCGCCACCGGCACCGCACCCGACCGGCGGGTGCTGCACTCCGACAACCGCTTCCACCTCTTCGTCCGGCGGGCCCGCCCAGCGATCCCGCACACCTACGACGAGACCACCGGCGTGGTCACCCTGGCGGTGCAGGCCGAGAGCACGATCGCCGCGCACGTACGCAGTGCTGCCAAGGTCCTGCAGCGGGCCAGCAAGCAGTTTTTCGACGACGGCCTCGACAGCCCATGGGGCGAGGCGATGACGTACTGGATCGCCAGCCGTTTCACCCAGTTCCTGCGCAGCGGGCTCGCCGCCGACGGCTGGACCATCGGCTCGTGGCCGGTGGCCCCCCGAGCGCTCGACACCTACGGCGCGCATCCGCTGCGGCTCGGCGACAGCGACGCAGACGGCCGATACGGCGGCGTCGCCCACGGCGAACCCGGGACCCACGTGCGTCTCCTCCAGCAGCACCTCACCCAGCTCGGCTTCCCGACCTCGCCGGACCCGGTCGGCAGCTTCGATCCGCGCACCGCGTCGGCGCTGCGCGAGTTCCAGATCTCGGCCCGGTTCGCACAGGTCCACAAGCTCCGGCTCGACGAGGCCGGCAACCCGGTGGACCCCACCGTGGTAGCGGCGGTCCGCCGCTACCACGGTCGGATCAACGGATGTTTGAACCCGGACACCGCCACCCTGCTGAGGACCTGGCTTACCGCCGACGCGAAGGGCCTCCAGACCCGCAATGCCGCCACCGTCGACGCGTGCCGGATGCAGGGAACTGTGCCCGGCGAGGTCGTCACGGCGAACCTGTGGCACCCGGCCGACGAGACCGACCCGACCCTCGGCGTGTACGCCACCGACCACCTGGAACGTCATCCGATCCCAGCGGCCCGGCGGCTGCCGGGCGGGCCCGGCCGGGTCGCGCTCGGGCGGTACGCCGCACCAGATCCGGGCACCGACACACCCGGCGGTCCCGTGGTGGCCGGCGCCGCGCTCTGGCCGGAGGCGGCGCTCACCCCGGAATCACTGATCCCGCCGGAGGACAACGACACACCGCCGCTGCCGCGGGCCGATCTGAGCACGTACCGGGTGATCCGGGCGGTGGCCGAGGCCGGCGGGGGGACACACTTCGACGCAGTCGACGCCAGCGGCGCCGACCGGTTACGGCTGGGACCGCTGCGCTGGTCGCTCGGTGCCGACGGCTTCGGCGACCTGGCCGCCCTGCTGGCCTACTACCAGTTCATCGACCCCACGAGCTACCGACGCGACTTCGGCCGGTACGGAATATTGCCGGCGCAGCCGTGGTGGGCGCGCGATGTCTGGTCGGACGGTGCGGCCGGCCACCGCGCCCGCGAGGCGGGCCGACTCGCCCTGTACGGGCTGCGGGACGCCGAGGGCCGGGTGCACCCGCACGACCTGCTGCCGCTGGGGCCCACCGACGGCGAGGGCTTCGACCACCTGCAGGGGTGGCACGCGGTGCACCGCCTGGTGATGACGCTGCGCACCACCGACGGGCTGCGTCGGGCGATGTGGCGGTTCGCCGTCCGACGGATCAACCGGCTGCGGCAGCGGAGCTGGCGCTACCCGGGCAGCAGCACACCGACCGGCCCGTTGGTGCGCCACGGGACGGACTCGTCCCGGGACGCCACCCTCGGCGAGGTCTTCACCAGCGAGCAGGCCGTGGCGGCGCTGCTGCGGTGGCACACCGTGCTACCGCAGCAGGTGCTGGGCGAGCACGGGGCCGCAGACGGGCTCCGGGCGGTCTTCCACACGGTGTACGGCCCCGGGCCGCGCCTGCTGGACCCACGCACCGGCCCCGAGGCGGACTGGGCCCAGGCGGCCCTCACGGCCGCCCTGGTGGACCTCGCTCCGGCGGACCCACCCGGGTTCGGTGCCAGCGTGGCCGTGGCGGCGGGCTACGCCGGTCTCTCGCCGGTCGCCGGCTCCTTTCAGCTCGCGCTCCTCTGGCCTCCGGACACCGACGAGTACACGCCCGACGCCGCTGCGGGCGGGGCGACCCGGCACTGACCCGGACCTGGCCGCCCGTCCGGCATCCGGACGGGCGGTCGGGGCGGTGCCGTCCGTGATCCGGAGAGCGGCCGGGCGGGCCGCCCACGCCACGCCGGAGCCGTCCGTCTCAGCGCCGGCCGAGGCCCTGTTCCCGGGCCCGCACGATGGCCTGCGCCCGGTCGCCGACACCGAGCTTGACCAGGATGTTGGACAGGTGGTTGCGCACAGTCTTCGGGCTGAGCGCGAGCCGGTGCGCGATGGCGGCGTTGTCCAGCCCCTGCGCCACGTGGTCGAGGATCTCCCGTTCCCGGTCGGTGAGCTGCGGGAAGGGCACCGGGTCGGCGCCCCGGACGAAGAAGCCGACCGCCCGGGCGCCGATCTCCGGACCGAGCAGCAACTCGCCGTTGGCCACCGCCCGGACACCCCGCTCCACCTGCTGCGGGGCCGCGCCCTTGAGCAGGTACCCCGACGCGCCGGCCCGCAGCGCCCCGAACAGCGAGTCGTCGTCGTCGAACATCGTGACCACCAGCACGGCGACCTCGGGATGCCGGGCCCGGATCAACCGGGTGGCCTCCACCCCGGAGCGATCCCCCAAATGCAGGTCCATCAGGACGACGTCCGGGAGGCGACCGCCGACGAGGTCCAGCGCCGAGTCCACGTCGACCGCCTCACCGACACACTCGATGCCGGTCAGGGTGCCGAGCAGCGCGGTCATGCCGAGCCGGAACACCGGATGGTCGTCCACGACGACGACCCGGATCGGTCGCTCCGGCTGCTCCCGGCTCACCGGATCCTCCCGGGCAGCAGCAGCCGCACACGGGTACCCGGACGGACCGGCCGGGTGTGCAGGGGACCGATGCTCAGCTCGGCGTTGATCCCCTCCGCCCGCTCCCGCATGGAGCGGGTGCCGACCCCCACCGCCGTCCCGGGCGCAATGCCCCTGCCCTCGTCCACCACAGACACCTCCAACCCCTCCGGCCCGTTCGTCACCTCGACCGTGCAGGAGTCCACATCGGCGTGCCGGTGTACGTTGCGGACCGCCTCGGCCACGATGCCGTACACCGCCGTCGCCACCGGCTCGGGAAGGTTCACCTCCGGTGCGCGGACCCGCAGCAACAGCCCCGCGTCGGCGTAGCGCTGCCGTAACCGCTCCAGCGCCGGCTGCAACGCGCCGTCGTCGAGCAACGGAGGCAGCAGGTCCCGGGCGTTGTCGCGCACCGCCACCGTCTGCCGGTCGACCTCGGCGACCAGTTGTTCCAGCAGGTCGTCGGCCGCCGCGACCGCCGGCAGGTGCCGGTGCGGACGCAGCATGTTGCGTCCGGCGGCGAGCCCCAGGGACACCCCGCTCAGCACCGGACCCAGGTCGTCGTGCAGGTCCCGACGCAGCTTGCGGCGCTCCTCGTCGCGCCCCCGGGCCAGTTGCAGCCGCGACCGTTCCAGGGCCTGCTGGGCGACCGCCAGTTCGGCGAGCGCGGCCAGCACCGGGGCCAGGTCGGCCAGGACCGAAGCCGCCCGGCCGGCCACCCGCTCACCGGTACGTGGCCACGCCCGCAGCACCCCCACCGACCGGTCGCCGGCGACCAGGCGCATCGTCAGCGGCGACACCGTGCCCGACGTCGTCGACCCGTGGGCCCGGCCCGGCCCGGTGACCGAGGCCGACGCGATCGACCCGGTGGCCGGCACGGCCGATCCGGGTCCGGTGGACGGCGGGGACGAGGACGCACCGCTCAGCCACTGCGCAGGAACCCACCCACCCGGGTTCCCGGTCACCGTGATCGTCACGGTCGCCAGCCCCAACGAGTCCGCGATCCCATCGGCAACCGCGTCGAGCATCTGCATCCCCGCCTCGACGTCACGCAGCCGCTCGGCGACCTGACGGATCAACGGTTGCCCGCCGTCACCGTGCACCAGCCGGTCAACCCGGCGCTGCACCCACTGGCGAACCGGGTGGAACACCGCCGCCAACGCTGCGGTCGTCAGCACCTCGGGCAGCACCGAGGTGGCCGGCAGCAGGCTGCCGAGCGTCACCACCCCGAGGGCGTACCCGCCGATCAGCAGGCCGGTGGTCAGCGCCCACACCAGGGTCCGCCGGACGGTGTGCGCAAGCCCCCACAGCCGCTGGCGCAGCACCAGCACCAACACCGACGCGGGGAGGAACGCCAGCGCGGCGAGCATCAGCAGCGGCGCGACCGGAACCCCGCGCGGCAGGACCGGGTCGAGGGTGGACCCCAGCAGGGCCAGCGCGTGCAGCAGGGTGCCGACGGCGAGCCACCCCAGGCCGTACCGCTGCCACGGGAGAAGGGCACGGCGGCGGGCCAGCACCCCGGCGGTGGCGGCGAACCCGAGCACCGCGAGAACGGCCGGCAGCCCGGGTCCGAGCACCACTGCCAGCGTGTCGCGGACCGGCCCGACGAGTTGGTCCGGTACCCACCCGTACCGCACGGTCGACAGGAACACCTGCGCCGCGACGGCGACTCCCACGGCGATCCGGACCGACCGACCCACCGGCCGCACCGGGAGCAGCCACGGCAGCACCACGACCAGGGCCGACCAGGCCGGTACGACCCCGGCCCCGGCGGGGGGTATCTCCGGTGCCCAGAGGGACGGCCAGTGCTGGGCCGAGGCCGCCCACGCGGCGGCCGCCGCCGAAGCCGCTGCGCCCACCCCGATCAGCGCGGCGAGCCCAGCCGCCGGGTGCGACCGGCGCAGCAGGGTCAGCCAGGCGACCAGCCCGAAGCCGGCGCCGGCGGTCAGGTCGACCAGCCACCAGAGCAGGCCCGATCTCCAGGGGGGTGCGGCGATCGTCCCGGCTACCGCCGCGCCAAGGGTGAGCCCGCCGGTGACGGCGAGTACCAGCCACGCCACGACCGGACGGCCCCGTTCGGGGTCGGCCATCGCCATCGCGTCCTCCACAGCCGGGCCGCCGGCCGGGTCCGGTCCGGATCCGGTCGGGTCGGTCACGCCGCACGCATCATGCCTCACCGTCCGACCTCCCCGGCACCGACGATCCACCGTTGCGACACCATCGCGCCCATTCGGTCCCACCGCCGCCCTGCAGCGTCCGGTCACCGTCGGCTCGGCCGGGGGCGAGGGTCAGTAGGTCACTCGCACACCCATCTGTCGCCACGTCACGGGGCCGACCACACCGTCCACGGTGATCCCACGCATTCCCTGGTACCACCGCACGCCCGATTCGGTCTTCGCGTCGAACGAGCCGGTCGCCGGCCCACACCGCCGCTCGCCGACGAATCGCTGCACGAAGGCCACGTCCTCGCCGGTGCTGCCCCGACGTACGGTCCGCGAACCGGGCTGGCGACCGGCCGAGGGCGGGGCGGGTGCGGTCGCCGCCCGCAGTGCGGCGAGGGTCTGGGCACCGACCACACCGTCGACGGTGAGCCGCTGCGCCTTCTGGAAGTCGCGGACCCAGGATTCGGTCCGGGGCCCGAAGTCACCGTCGACGACGAGGTCACCGCCGAGCCGGCCCGCGAGGGTCTGTAGTTCCCGCACGTCGCTGCCGGTACTGCCGCGGCGCAGCACCCGGTCGCCGAGTTTCGGGACGACCGCGTCGGCGATCCCCCAGCTCCGGGTGCTGGCCTCCAACGCCCGGTCGTGGCTGACACTGACGTGCAGATGCCGGTCGTGGGGGTTGCTGCCGGTGTACCGGGCGGCGGCGAAGTTGCGGGTCCGGCTCCAGATGGTCCGGTCGAAGATGACGTACTGGGTCGAGGGGTGGACGATGCACCGGCGAACCACCAGCATCGGGTCGATGCCGTCCCGGTCGATGTCCAGGGCGTTGACCGACCCGTTGTCCGCGTCGGGGTTGTGGTCGGACCGGGTGCCCTGATGCGCGGCGTCACCGATCCAGCCGTCCGAGGTCCGGTCCCGCTTCGGCCAGCGCCGGTCCACCTCGTCGCGCAGTACCTTGAGCGTCGGCGCGAGGTGGTACGCCGCCCGCAACCCTGCCGGGTCCTCCGCAGCGGGCTCCGGCTCCGCCTGGTCCTCGTGGTCGAAGAGATCGAAGTCGACCGCCTCCCCGACATGACTTTCCGGGTCCTCGTCCTCCAGCAGCGTGCCTGCGACGGGTTCGTGACGTGCGCTCTCCACCGGTTCCTCCTGTCGGCTCCGGCTGGCGAGTCTGTGCGGGCCACAGACCCAGGCACCAGGGACGACTGTCCCGGGTGACCGGGACCGGGCCGGCGAAAGGCGGGTGAGTGGGATTTTGCACTCCCAGTGCACTTGTCTCCGGGTCGGCGGCTGCCTAACGTCACAGCATGGCTGACTCGTGGACCTTCGCCGTGGCCCGTGACGACCGCGCCCGCACCACACTCGTCGACAGCCCGATGCCTGCCATCGCCGACGGACAGGCGCTGCTGCGGGTGGACCGCGTCGGTCTGACCGCCAACAACGTGACGTACGCGGTGCTCGGCGACGCGATGCGCTACTGGGAGTTCTTCCCACCCGAGGCCCGAGGGCTCGACCGGCAGTGGGGTCTTCCGCCGCTGTGGGGCTTCGCCGAGGTGATCGCGTCCACCGTGGCCGGCGTCGAGCCGGGTCAGCGGGTCTACGGCTACCTGCCGCCCGCCGGCCATCTGGTGGTACGCCCCGAACGGGTGGACGCCACCGGGTTCCGCGACGCCAGCGCGCACCGGGTCGATCTGCCCTCGCCGTACAACGCGTACCGGTCGACCACCGGCGACCCCGCCTACCGGGCGGAACAGGAGGACCTGCTGATCCTGTTCCGGCCGTTGTTCTTCACCTCGTTCATGCTCGCCGACCAGATCATCGACAACGACCACTATGGCGCGCAGTCGCTGGTGCTGTCGTCGGCGTCGAGCAAGACGGCGTACGCTGCCGCCTTTGAACTGCACGGCCGCGGACCGCGCCTGATCGGGCTCACCTCCCCCGGCAATCTGGCGTTCACCCGGTCACTCGGCTGCTACGACACGGTCCTCACCTACGACGACATCAGCGCCCTCGACCCGGTCCCGACCGTCTACCTCGACCTGGCGGGAGCACCCGCCACCCGACGTGCGCTGCGCGAGCATCTCGGCGACCGACTCGTCCGGGACATCGCCGTCGGGCTCACCCAACAGACCCCCAACGCCGACGCCGCCGGGCAGGTCTTCTTCGCACCGGTGCAGATGCGCAAGCGCAGCCGCGACTGGGGCCGCGACGGCCTCGACGAACGGTTCACCGCTGCCTGGCAGCGATTCGTGCCGGTGCTGAACAAGTGGCTCGACGTGCAGATCGGCAACGGTCCCGAGGCGCTGCGGCACGCCTGGCTCGACGTCCTCGCGGGCCGCACGCCGCCACGGGTGGGCCACGTCGTCCAACTGTGAGCCCGGCCTTGCCGACCAGTGGCCCTGCGCCTCCACGACCAGACGCACGGTGACAACGCGTGCCGTTGGGAGCGCCCAGGTCGGTGGCTTCCCGAAGAGTGTCGGTGTCGGACGCTAGCCTGCCGGCGTGGTGACCATCGATATGGAGAAGGCGGCGCTGTGTGAGTTCCTCACGTATCAGCGTGCCGTCATCCGAGCCATCCTGGCCGATCTGGACGAGACCTCGCTGCGAACGCCCGTCCTGCCCTCCGGATGGTCGCCGCTCGGCCTGGTGGAGCATCTCGGGCACGCCGAGCGCCACTGGTTCCAGGAGGTCTTCCGTGGCGCGGCGGAGCCGTTGCCCTGGCCCGACGAGCACACCCCGCTCGTCACGACTCGAACGCCGTCCCAGGTCTTCGGTTTCTATCGCGACCAGTGCGAGATCTCCGACGCGATCATCGCGGCGGCTCCGTTGACGGCGACACCGGTCGGCCGACATCCGGAGGAGCCGCTGGCGTCGCAGACCACCGATCTGCGACGGATCGTGCTGCACGTCATCGAGGAGACCGCTCGGCATGCCGGTCACCTGGATGTCGTGCGCGAGCTGCTCGACGGGCGCACCGGGCTGGGACCACGCTGAGCCGTGCCGGGCCGTGCCTGCCGCCGAGCCGTTCCGGTTCGGTCAGGTCCAGGCCTGTTCGAGGGCCAGGGCCAGCCGCTTGGTCCACTGCTCGACGGTGCCCGAGATACCGGGGTACTCGTCGGTGAAGTTGGACCAGTCGACCTCCCAGGACAGCACGGTCTCGGCGGTGAAGGTGTCGGCTTCGGCGCCGAGTTCCGGTCGAATGAGTTCGCGGACGAGGGCCTGATCGGCGCTTGTGTGTTCGGCGAGCAGGACCGCGTCGTAGAGGTCCTTGCCCTGCGGGTATGAGTCGGTGGCCAGCCACAGCAGCTTCCACGCCAGCGCCAGCGGGGCCGGCGCGGCCAGCAACGGCTCGTCGACGCCGGGCAGGATCAGCACCTCTGGTGGGAGAGGCAGTCGCTCACCGAAGACGATGTCGATCTGTACGTGACCGTCCGGCGCCTCCGGGGTGCGAAACGGCACGAGCAGGCGGCGTCCGTCAGCACGTTCGTACGTCCAGATGGCGGATTCGGTGATGTGGTCCGGTTGCAGGCCGCCGCCGGGTGCGGTGCGGACGGCGGTCTTGATGTCGTCGAGCAGCGTGCGGGCGTCGGTGCTGTCGCTGGTGATGGTGTGCGGGGTTACGACGAAGTCGAGGTCGCCCGGGTCGCGGGCGGCGTCGCCGACCCAGGCCGCCATGGTGACGCTGCCGCGCAGGACCAGATGCTGAGCCCAGGTGGTTGCGGCGATGGCCGCCAGGAGGTGATTCATGGCGGTACGTCGGGCGTCGGTCCACAGCTGGCCGGTGGCCGCATCCAGGAAGTCGGGTTCGCCGGCACGGTAGGCGTTCGGGTACTGCCTGAGGGCGGGGTCGAAGGCCGCCCGCTGGCGTACGGTCGGGCCGGCGGGTAGTGGCCGGTAGGTCGGTGGGTAGTCCGGGGATCCGGCTGGCGCGTACCTCATCCTGTGCTCGCGCTTCAGTACCCAACCGTTCGCGCCCGGCTTCGGTGAGTCCAACCAGCCATGGTCGTGGTGCAGGGCGCTGTCGAAGACGACGTATTCCTGCTCCACTGTGGTCGGCTCGTGGCCCGCGGCTCGGAGGGTCTCGACGAGCTGGTCCAGCCGATGCCGGGCCGTGGCGAGCCCGACACCGTGACAGCGCTGGTTGACGAACCGCTCCTGCGCGCCGTCCGCAAACTCCCGGCGGGCGTTGCGGGACAGCCGCGCCCCGTGTGGCGCGACAAGTTCGGTGAGAGCCACCAGATCCGCGACCGCCGTGCTGGGTAGCAGCAGTTTGACGTGATGCTCGAAGTACCGGCCACCCGGCTCGGCTGCCGCCTGCTTGTCCGACTGCGGTACGCCGGCGCACCACGGTGCCGCCTCGATCTTCGAGCGGCATGGGTGTATCCCCACTGCGCGCAGTTCGCGTACCCAACGCTGCACCGCGTCCTGCTGCTCAGCCAGGGTGCCTCGCCCGCTCAGGGTGAGCATCGGTTGAGAGGCGTAGGTGCCACGGTCGAGCACGATATGGATGAACTTCACGCCATGCTCGCCGGCGAACGTGCACAGTTCCTCGGCCTGATGAGCGTGAACCGTGATGTGGATTTCGAAGTCCCCCGACACCTCAGGCATCGGCGGAGTCTATGGCAGGGCCCGCAGGCAGCAGAACTCGATTACCGGGCGAGGCAGTGAGGCGGCGGATGCGAGTTGCTCATCAGCGCCGCCTCATCGTTGCCGCTGTTGCCGGCCACCGACCCCGTCTCGGAGTACGTGAGAAGGGTCAGCGCAGGAGGCTTGCCACCCTCTTCCGGAGCGCGGGCAGCGCCGGGTAGAAGGCGTTGCCGGGGCATTCGGTGGCCAGCCAGTCCCGGTGACCGGAGATGGTGTCGACCGCCAACTGGATGCCGCTGACCGGGTTGACGAAAGTTGTCGCGGCCCGTGGGTCGAGCCGCTGTACGGCACAGATGCCGGCGAGGACCTTGGTCAACGCCGACCGGGCCGCTGCGGTCGGCTGCTGGCTGGTGAAGTCGCCGAGCAGTGCGATGCCGAGGTTGCCGCTATTCATGCCGCCGACATGGGCGGCGCTGATCATCAGCGGACGGCCGTCGGCACCGGCCGGTCCGAACATCGGCTGCGAGTCACTGCCGGACGCGCGGCCCTCGTAGACGGTGCCCGCCTCGTCGATCATCAGGTGATAGCCGAGGTCCCCGTAGCGGTCGAGGTCGAACTGGTACAGCCCTCGGACGAACCCGGCCGGGTCCGGGTCGTCGTTCTGGCCTGCGGTGTGGTGCACCGTCACGGTCTGTACGGGGAAGAACTGGTCGGCGCCGAACTTCGGAGTACCGTCCGGGTTGAACCGCAACGACTCGTCGGCCCCCCAGGCTGCCCGGCTGAGGTATCGCACCGGCACGACCCGGTCACCGATCGGCATTCCTCGGCCCGCACCGGCGAGTCGCAGTTCCCGCAGCCCGTCAACGGTGTTCACCTCGATGATCTGCACCGCGTCGGCACCACCCGCGTCGAGTTCGTAACCGGTCGCCAGTGGGGCGGTGATCAGGGCTGCGTGGCCGCCCACCTCGGCATCGTCATGACCGCCGTCGCAGCCGTTCACCATCTGCCAGGGCGCCCATCCGGAAGTCGTCCGGAAGCGGATCCGCAGAGGGTTGTCACCCGCCCAGCGCACTCCCAGATGGCTGACCGGGAACGAGGTGCCGCTCACCCGGCTGCCCGCACGCATCCGGCCTGCCTGTCGCGACAACGTACGCGGGGCGGTCTGCCCGCCGGTCGGCGTCGACTCGGCCGAGGCCGAACCACGCATCATCACTGCGGCCAGCGGAAGCGCGGCAGCGGCGAACGCTCCGGCCGCCAGGGCATTTCGTCTGGTTACCATCGACGGACTCCTTCGAGTGGGTGACTTCCCGTTCGCGGCGCAGGTCGGTCACGCTGGACCAGCCCTGCCAGCACTACACAAGCCCGAACGCATCGCCCGGTTTCATCTGAATACCCGGTATTTAGATGGGCGACCGAGGCTATTCCGCATCGGACAGTCACGCAAACCCCCGACGGATATTCCTACGCACCATCACCCCACCCGCACTCGCCGCAACCTGGCGGTGTCGAGGCCTTACGCACGAGGCCGGCGGAGGCAACGTCAGGTGACAGCGGACGGCTGCGGCGCACGTCGGATCAGGATGATGCTGTACTCGTCGCGGTGACGAACAGCAGCGCGGCGGCGACGAACCCGATGCCGGCGTGCCACCGGGCGATGACTGCGGTACGAATGCCGGAGACCGAGAACCCGACAAGTGCGGTGGCGAGGAAGACCTGGTTGAAACCGAACAGGGCGGTGTGCAGACCCCACAGGCCAGCAACGCCGCTGGGCTCGTGCCGGGCGGCGGACATCAGGGCGAGGCGGGTGGCCTCGACACTTGTGAACACCACCGATTGCATGAGAACGCCGGCCAGACCGACCAGGGACCACGGGTCCGTGCGGCCTCGCTCGTCGCGTCCGAGGCAGACGCACACCCCGACGGCGAAGAACGTGGCCAGCAACCAGGCGGCCGGCAGGAGCGCCGACGCCAGTCGCAGCGACCCGGCACCGGCAGCGAGGACCGTGGTGATCTCGTCGACGGATGCCGCTTCGGACGGGGTGGGAAGACCCGCTGCGGCCAGCAGGACGTTGGCCGCGACCAGGATGACGACGAAACCTGTCCCCGCAACCCCGGCAAGACGAGGGAAGCTCATGAGGGTCGACCTCCGTTCGACGTTACGCCGACGTGTGCACGAGCCGGTGGAAGGCGGGTAGCGCCCGCATCCCGTGGGCGTCGAGGCGGGCCCGCACGAAACGGTGGAAGCTCGGACGCGTGAGTTGCCCGACCAGGAAACGGATCGGCCCGGCCGGCAGTCGCACATAGTTCACCAGGGCGAACGGCGAAGGCTCGGTGGGCCGTAGGGCGGTGGAGTTGTCCACTGCGGTCTTCGTGGTGTACCAGCCGGTGACTGATCGCCAGACGGCTTCGGCGTCGGTGCCGGGCGCGGCGGTGAAGTGGTTGAACAGGAACACCCCGTCGGTGCGGGCCTCGGTGTCGCCTATCCGGGCCACGTTGACGCCGGCCAGGAGCTGCTCGCCGTCGACGGCCGAGACCTCGCCGCAGGCGCGCACCGCTTCCAGGTCTTCCACGTGCTTCGTCCGGATGAGCATCGCGAGGTCGTAGCGGGGCGCACCGGGCAGTGGCGGGATGAACACCGCACGGAAGACGCGTACGGACGCCACGTCCGGGCGGCGCAGGAGTACGGGGACGGCCTGGACGAGCCGCGCCGCCGCCTGTTGCCGGCGCGCGGTACGGGTGTAGACGGGTGCCTGTCGCGGGGGCTCGGCCTGGAAGCCCAGATAGATGAATCCGTGTGGTTCCGGCTCGACGAACTGGGGCAGCGGGTAGGACATTCGGCATCCTCTGGCGTAGACGGGACAGTGCGGTCAGCCTCACCCGAACACCAACTGCGGAGCAGTGGTAACTGTTACCGTACCCGACAGTCAGGAAGGCGTACAATAATGGGGTGGCTGATGATCTCGCACCCGGCACGGACCGGCCGCTGGCCGGCCGAGCCAACTTCCTGCTCTCCCAGCTCGGGTTCCACACCGCGCAGACCTTCGCAACGCGACTGGCGCCGCTGGGCATCGCACCGAATCACTTCGGGCTGCTCATGCACCTTGAGCGCGGCGAAGGAAGCACCCAGCAACAGCTCGCCGACGTGCTCGGCATCCACCGCAAGGTCATGGTCGGACTTCTCGACGACCTTCAGCATCGCGGGCTGGTCGAACGTCGGCGACACCCCACCGACCGCCGCGCCCACGCCATCCACCTGACCGACGCAGCACGCGCCCTGCTCCCCCGCGCCCGCAGGATCGCCGACCAGCACGAGGACGAGATCCTCACTCCGCTCGACGCCGACGAACGCGGACATCTCATCGCCGCCCTGCAACGGCTCGCCGAGCGCACCGGACACCCGGCAGGCGTCCACCCGGGTCTACAGAGCAGCGCGAGATCAGCGACGCGATAACCCCGGCGGCAGAAACCAACGCCGGACGTAACAAATATGGTTGCTTTTGGTGTCGCCGACAGGCGAGACTGTCGGGGTGGCGGCCAACAGCAGGGTGACGATCGCGGCCCACGCGTTGGCGTGGTTGGAACTGGCCAGGCAGCGCGGTCGTGAGGTGCTCACCTCTGACGAGGTGGCGGCCAGCATCAACACGAACGCGGTCATCATCCGACGCAGCCTCGGTGACCTGCAGCGGGCCGGCCTGGTGACGGCACGCCGCGGCAACGGCGCCGGCTTCTCCCTCGGACGGCCGGCAGCAGAGATCACGTTGCTGGACATCTGGCTCGCCGTCTCGCCGGAGCCACTACTCGCCCTGCACCACTCCGAACCGAACCTGGAGTGCCCGGTCGGACGCGGCATCCGCCCGGTGCTCACCGACCTGTACGACGAAGCGACCGACACGTTCCGGGCGACGCTGGCGCGCTGGACCGTCGCCGACGTCCTGGAAAGGATCCTGGCATGATCGTCGAATTACGCCGGTACACCCTGCGGGCGGGACGCCGCGACGAACTGATCGACCTCTTCGACCGCGAGTTCGTCGAAACCCAGGAAGAACTGGGGATGGCAGTGCTGGGCCAGTTCCGCGACCTCGACCGGCCCGACCAGTTCGTGTGGCTGCGCGGATTCGCCGACATGCCATCGCGCCGGACCGCCCTGACGGCCTTCTACACAGGACCGGTGTGGGCGAAACACGGACCAGCGGCGAACGACACGATGCTCGACTTCGACAACGTACTGCTGCTCCGCGAGATCGTCGCGGTGCCGGTACTGGACCGCGGCACCCGTTAATCCCGACTCGGTCCTGCACGCGACGATCTGGTACGGCAACGGCCCTTTCCTCGATCCCACGCACAGCTCGACGGAAACCCTGGCCGTGTTGAAGACCGAGTACAGCGCGAACAACTTCCCTCGGCTGCCGGTCCGCGAACAGGAGCACGCCCTGGTCTGGCTCACCCGGTCACCCCTACCGGCAGAGCCTCCCGCAGCGGTGGTCACGACCGAACACCTCCGCCTCAGCCCCACCCACCGCTCCACCCTTCACTGACATACGCTGACTCAGATGGATGGTGCGGGCTTCTTTGGTGGTCTTCGATGGCCACGCGCCGTCTCGTACGCGACGAGTGCGATGAGGACGAAAGTCGTCGCCGCCAACGTGACCTCCGGCAGCAGGTGTGGCGCTATGACGGAGAGACCGGCGAGGCCGAGGATTCCCATCAGTCGGGGCCAGGTCGCTCTCCCGAAGATCACGTACTCGAAGGCGGAGCGCCCCGCCAGGAACAGTGCTGGGCCGCCGGTTATGGCGGCGACCCAGGATGTCGGCGTCCGCTCGAACGGATGCTCGATGGCCAGAGTGAACCCGACAGCCGTCAAAAGAATCCCGGCGACCATCGCCATATGGGCATAGGCAGACCATTGGCTGAGGCGGTGCGGGTTGCCGGAGACCGCGATCGCCGGGGCAAGTTGGGATCCGGCTTGGTATATGTAGAGCCGCCACATGAGGGCGGCGCTGGCGAACGACAGCGCGAGCACCACCGTACGCCTGGGCGTGAACGCGTCATAACCCGTGTTGGTGAAGGTCAGACCCATGATCAGGACGATCTCCCCCAGGGCGATGAGGAAGACCTGTCGGTAGCGCTCGGCGAGGTGAGTCGCGGCGAGTTCCAGCGCCGGCCCTAACGCCCGGCGCGATCGCCACGGGGTTGGCCAGCGCAGCAACGCCGAGACATAGTCCACGGCCAGGGCCGCCAACCACAGGCCACCCCTGGCCCAGCCTTCGACGAATGCCCCGGGAATCCAGAACAGCGTCGAGATGACGGACCAGAATCGGGCGCGCAACACATGGCGCAGCAGAGTGGTCCCGCGCGCGGCTCCTGCACAAAACAGAAAGCGTCCAAGGTTGATCGCGCTGAACGTGATGGCGAAGAACAGACCATTTCCATCGAAACCCTTCGGCACCTGGATAGCCATCAGCAGAATGCCGAACATGACCAGGATCACGTACCACTGGACGGACGCGCGCTGTGGGTCGAACTGATCCGTCATCCACGCCGTCAGTACCCAGACCCACCACAGCGCCAAGAACAGCACGAGCGCTTCGAACCCACCCTCCAGGGTGAGGTTGTCGATCATCAGGTGGGTGAGCTGGGTCAGCGCGAAGACGTACACCAGGTCGAAGAAGAGTTCGATGAACGCGGGCTGCTTCGGGGCTTCTCGCGTGCGCAACAGCGGGCCGGCTGTTGTTTTCTCGTCCATTGTTGACAAAGCCCTCGCATCAAGAACATTTCCTGCGTCCGTTATATCGGAAGTCCGGATTTCCCGACCCTGAACGAGGAACTCAGCTCTGATGCGTCAGATCGCTCGGATTCACACCCGGCCGGGCTGCAAGGGCTTGTACGCGATGACGAGTTCCCATGTGCCCGGCAGCACTGCCACGTCCTGGAAGCCGACCTCGGTGAGCAGCTTGGTGTAGAAGTCCGCCTCGCGGAGTCGGCTGACGCTGCTGTCGACGCCGATCAGGAAGTAGCTCCAGAAGAACTGCATGGCCAGCCGGTCCGGGGTGCGGAACTCCTCGCAGATCAGGATCAGCCCGCCCGGCTCCAGCGCCGCGTACGCCTGCTGGACCAGTTCGCGGGCCACCGCGTTCGGCCAGTCGTGCAGGACCCGGACGAAGGACAGCGCGTCGTAGCCGCCCGGTAGGGGTTCGACGAAGAAGTCGCCACCGACGAAACCGAGCCGGTCGGCGTGGCCGCGGGCGTCGCGGGTGGCGGCCACCAGTGGTGCCACCGCTGGCAGGTTGTACACGTCGGCACGCAGGTTCGGCGCGGTGTCGAGGATGTGTGCGGCGAGGGTTCCGTCTCCACCGCCGACGTCCAGCAGCCGGTGCCGGTCCGACCAGAGTCGATCCGAGTGCCGGCGTACCGTCTCGATCGCCGGTCCCAGGCCGAGGGCCATGCTGCGCTCGAACTCGGCGGTCTGTTCGGCAGTCTTCGGCGGCCAGGCGAACCCGTCGTCGATGCTGACCTCACCCCGCAGGCTCTCGGCCAGCCGGCCGTGCAACTGCCGCCACGGGTAGCGGTCTCTGTCCCGCTCGGTGGCGTCGGGACCGACCACCGCGTTGACCGCGTCGCGCAGCCCCGCCACGGCGCGGTAGCTGGTCGCACCGATGTCGTCGTCGGGCTCGTCGCGGGTCAGCAGGCCGAGGCTCTCGATGCAGTCGAGGAACTTGTACAGCCGTAGTGGAAGCACTTCGAACCGGGTGGCCAACGCGTCGAGGCGGACCGGTCCGGCCTCCAGCGCGTCGAGCAGTCCCAGGTCGAGTGCCGTGTGCAGCACGTCCGTGGCCTTGGGGCCGTTGACGAGCAGGCTCATCAACGCCCGGGGCGAGAGGGTGACGGTCACCGGTGCAGCTCCTCTTCCAGCGCATCCATGAACAGGTCGATCTCGTCGAGGGTGTTGTAGACATGCGGGCCGACCCGCAGGTAGCCGCGCCAGCTGCAGATCACGTCCCGGGCGGCCAGCCGCTGCTTGACGGCCTCACCGTCGGGGACATCCAGGCACACCACGCCCCCTCGGGCGCTGTCGGTGGGGCTGACCGCCGTGATGTCGGCGGCTTCGGCCCGGTCCAGCAGCCGCCGGGTGAGCGCCAGTGAATGCCGCCGGATGGCGTCGGCGCCGACGTCGAGCAGCAGGTCCAGGCCGACCTGGGAGATCAGCGAGGTGAGTGGGTACGGTGTGCCGCCGGCGAAGCGACGGATGCCGGGCGCCCAGCCGGGCGAGGGTCGGAATGTCAGCGCGCGGTCGCCGGCCTGCCAGCCGGTGGCCGCCGGAGTCAGCAGTGGCACCAGGTCCGGCCGGACGTAGAGGAACGCGGTGCCGGCGCCGCACAGCCACTTGTGGGATCCGCCCAGCACGACGTCGACGTCGAGCGCGGTGACGTCGAACGGCACCACCCCGACGGTCTGGAAGGCATCCACCACCACCAGCGCACCCACCTGACGGGCTCGGGTCACCAGCCGGGACAGGTCGACGGTCGCACCGGAGGTGAAGCTGGCGTGCGGCACACACACCAGCAGGGTCCGCTCGTCGATCCGGGCTTCCAGAGCATCCTGGTCCAGGTGGGGGCCGCCGGTGCCGACCACGTCGAGCTGCGCGCCATATCGGCCGTACGCGCGGAAGATGAACGGCACCGTCGGATAGTCGAGATCCGTGATGACCACCCGGTTGCGGGGCGGACGGTAGTCGAAACAGGACGCCACCCGGGCCAGGAACGTGCTCAGGTTCGCATCGGTGAGCACGCTGCCCGGCGGCGCGCCCAGCAGCGCCGCCACCGAGTCGGCGTACCGGTCGAGGCCGACGTGCCAGTCCTGCCAGACGTCGTCGCGCCAGGTGCGCAGCGTCTCCCAGTAGTCGTGCAGCACCCGCTCGACGCCCCTCGGCGCGGCGCCGGTGGAGTTGCTGTTCAGGTAGACGCAGCTTTCCAGCAGGGGGAACTCCGCGCGCAGGGCGGCGTGTGCGGCGGCGTCGAGGCACCGGGGGCTCTGCTCAGGTTGGCTCACGCGCAACGCCTTTCGTCCGTCTCGGGCGTGGCGGCATCTGTGGTGACGGCGGCGAAGACCGGTGCGGTGCTGACCGCCGCCAGGTAGGGCGTGCCCTCGGTGTAGCCCGTGCCGGACCGGGCACCCAGCATCCGCACCGCAACCCGCAGATGGGTACGACGCCACTGCGTCAGGGCACCGGCGAACGTGGCCATCCGCCGTGCCACCAGGACCGCGTCCGCTCCGGTGAGTCGGCCGTCGGCAACCGCCCGCCGGTACGTCTGGTCCACCGTCGGCTGGCCGTCGCGTACCCGGGCCTGCACCTCCGGCACCGACTGGTAGGCGACCGAGTCCAGCCGGCCCACCTCGGGCGTACGACACAGCGACTCGACCAGCTTGTAGGAGCGGGACTGGATCGCGCTGGCTCCCTCCGTGTACTGCCGGAAGGTGCGGAACGACTCCGGCTGCATGGTGGCGAGCAGGGAGAAGAGGGGACCTGCGGTGCGCAGCAGGTCACCCGCGTAGCCGAGCCGGTCGGCGGCGAGGGCCGGCGTGTCCCCCGCCAGGGCCGCCACCGCCGCGCGAAGTTCCTCGGCGACGCCGGCGAAGATGCACTCGTACGCCTGGAGCACCCGGATGAACAGGTACTCGTCGTGTGTCACATGCACCGGCAGCATGCTCAGCCGCAACGACGGATCCCCCGGACAGACCAGCTCACGGGCGACGGCGAGCAGGCCGGCGGTGGTAGTGGCCGGGGTGCCCGCGCCGACCGCCTCGATCACCCCGAGACGAGCCATCGCAGGGGCGACGGCTCGCACCCCCAGCCGGCACCGTTTGGCCACCAGCACCGGCCCGGGCCTGCCCTGCGGAAGCAGCCCGGTGGTGTGCGCGGCGGCGGCCAACTCGAACGCCAGCGTGTCGGCGACGAGGCGGACGAGGAGCCGGTCACGGGTCCGCCGCCCGTCACCGGCCTCCACTGTGGGCGGATCGTCGGCATCATCCGTTAGTCGAAGCAGCCGCAGCGCCAGGTAACTGCGATAGTCGTAGCGGCCGTCCCACTTGTCGAGTGCGACGTCCAGGAAGTCGGTCAGCTGCCGGGTCGCGGCGTCGCCGCTGGTGGTGGCCCGGCCGGCCACTGCCTGCCGGGCGCTGTCGAGCAGGGCGAGGAAATCCTTCTCGACAAAGTGTTTACCGAGCCGGTGAAATTCGGCAAGCACCGGCGAGTAGGGAAAGCTGTGCGGTTCACTCGGGCCGGACAACCAGGAAGTCAACGCACGCACATGCCACCCCTCAAAACGTGGAAAAGACGAACCACACTGCTGCCGACCGCAGATCCTGGGTTTGAGCAGGGTTATTCGTCGGCGGTGAGGCTCGTCCGTGCCTGCCACAACTCGGGAAAGAATCGGTGCCCGGCGAGTTTCGCCAGCATGTTCGCCGCGCTACCGGGGCTGCCGGCCGGCCGATGACCGCCAATTCGCAGGGCCACCTGGTAATGGCGGACCCGCCACACCGACACCCGCTCGTCCCACTCCACCATCGCCTCGGCGAGCCGGTGCAGCGGATCCGACGCATCGGTCGGGCACAGCGCGGTGGCTGCGATGCCGCGGGTGGCGAGTTGCTCGTCGAACGCCCGGCCGAGCTTTCGGCTGGCGCCCTGGACCTCGCGCCAACCAGGCGATTCCGCACCGGAGCCGTTGCCCAGCGCCGGCTGCATCGCCTGGAAATCCACTGGTGACAGGTATCGCAACATCTCCAACTGGTCGGTGATCAAGCGGACGGCGAGCGTCGCCCGGACCAGGAACGCCTCCGCCGCCGCCAACCGCCCTGCAGCCACCTGTGCGGTCGCCTCCGCCAACTCCGCTGCCGCCAGTTTGAGCCACAACTCGGTCGACTGATGCACCACCTGGAAAAGCAGTTCGTCGCGGTGTATGACCTCGTCCGGCGACCGCTGTAAACCGAGCAGCGCATCGATACGCATGTAGCGCGCATAGTCCGTAGCGCCCTGACCTGGCAGGACAGGCGAATGGTCGTGCTTCACGGAATAGCCCTCCGTCTGGGCGCTGGCGCCGAGATCAACGTCGTGTACCGGCGGTCATCATCCAACGACGGACAGCAATGCGCCAGCCCTTGGTCGCAATGAGTTTCACACCAATCGACTCACCGTGATTTGCGCCACCCACCCGCCGACGCACACTTAGTGCCGCTGACGTGCATCGATGTAGTGAGCGTGGCGGGCTGGCTCACCGGGCGGTGGGAGCGGATCCGATGGTGACCACGCGCGCCCACTGCGGCGGTGAGTCCGGCACGTAGTCGGGGTCGTCCTCGTCCCACCGCCTGGTCCGCGGAAACAGCCCCACCACGGTTCGACAAGGCGGGCGTGAGGTCGGCCAGGGTGTCTGCCCGTCGGTCAGTACGACGATGACATCCGGGCCCGGCCTGTCTCGAAGTGCCCTGGCGAAACCGGCGCGCAGGTCGGTACCGCCACCACCGATCAGGGGGATGTCCTCGGCTTGACACGTTGCGCGTACGACCTGGGGTGCCGCGTCACAGGGCAGCACGCTGACCAGGTCGCGGCGGCCACCCACGGCCCGGGAGATCGCGGCGACCTCGAGCAGGGCGCTGCCGAGCTCGGCGTCGCTGACCGAGCCGGAGGTGTCGATGACGACGCATACCCGTGGCGGCCGGCGTCGCAGCGCCGGCAGGACCACGCCCGGTGTGCCGGCGGAGCGCCGCGACGGCCGCCCGTAGGTGTAGTCCTCCCCCACACCGGGCGCGGATACTGCCGAGCGGACCGCGGCTCCCAGGAGTTCCCGCCACGGCTGCGGTGGATGGAACGCCCGTTCCGCCCACCGTCGCCAGCCCTGGGGGACGTCACCAGGTCGACCGGTGATGCCCTCGGCCACCCGGAACCGCACCGCGTCCCGTTCCTGCGGGCTGAGGGCGTGCGCGCCGTCCGGCCCGAGGTCCCACTGCCGTTGCCGTCCGTCGGCGCCGCTGCCACAGTCCAACCAGGCCAGATGCTGCAGCCGCGGCCCGAGCCGGAACTGCCGCAGATAGTCCTCCATCAGCTGGCCCGCGGGCAGCAGCAGGTCACCGGGCTCGACAGCGCCTTCCGGGCGGGCGAGCCCGTCGCCGAAGATGTCGTCGTTGATCTCGCAGTCCGCAGCGATGTTCATCCTCAGCCGCTCCCCCGGCCCGGTCAGCCCCTGTTCCCGTGCCACCCGATCGCTGCGCCCGTGGTGATCACGCAGCAGATGCGAGACCTCGTGCACCCACACTCCGGCGAGTTCCTCCACGGGTGTCCGGTCCACGAACCTCGGCGAGACGTAGCACCGCCAGTGCGGATCCACCGCCATCGTCGGCACCCACCGGGACTCGACCACGTGCAGGGCGAACAATGCCGTCGCCAGGTACGGCCGGACCCGGGCGGCGTGCAGCCGGGCGGTGAAGAGCTTGTCCCGGTCCAGCGTGTCGGCCTGGCCGGTGCTCATCGGCCGGTCCCCGCGACCGCCGCGACCCGGGCCGCCGTCCGGTCGGCCCGCCGGGACACCGAGACCGCCCCGGCGAGCTGCTCGATCGACGCGGGCACGTCCCAGCCTTCCTGACGCAACCGGGCGAGAGTGGACGCGGGCACCACCACCAGATCCGGGGCACCTGTCCGCAGCGCGCGAACCAGCACGTCCCAGGCCGCGTCCCAACGGGCCCGCTCCGGACGTCGGCGTACCGCCTCCACCACGGCGTCGAGGACGGCCTGACGCAGATCGCCGCGCTCGGGCAGCAGGGCGGCGTCCGGGTCGGCGAGCAGCACCTCGGGGTCGGGAAGGTCCATCCGATCCAGGCTGGCCAGCAACTCCAGTCCGGGACCGTCACCGACGGCACCTCGGACCAGCAACGACAACACCTCCCGTGAGCAATCGGCTGCGGTCGCGAAGGCGATCAGGCGCAGCGTCATCTCCCAGCTGCGCGGTGACGGCCACGGGCCGCCCCGACCGGCCTCACCGGCGGGCAGCCGGTGCACGAGCGCCGGGCGTGCCGACAGCAACCCGCACACGGCACGGCGTGCGAAGGTGACGGCCTCCGGCAGCCGCTGCGGATCGAGCCGCGGCAGCACCGCCCGGGGCCAGGTGCCGCCCAGCCCTCGTACGACGATCTCGTGGTCGTGGGTCCACTGCAGATGGACGAAGCGGTTCGCCAGCGGCGGGCTCAGCTCCCAGCCGTCGGCTGCCGAGGATCGCGGATTGGCCGCCGCCACGATGCGGACTCCGGCCGGCAGGCGCAAGCTGCCGATCCGCCGCTCCAGCACCAGACGGAGCAGAGCGGCCTGCACCGCCGGCGGGGCGGTCGACAGTTCGTCCAGGAACAACAGTCCGCGACCGGCGCAAACCAGGCGCACCGCCCAATCCGGCGGTGCCATCGGCACGCCCTGGTTCGCCGGGTCGTCGCCGACGACGGGCAGCCCCGCGAAGTCGGACGGCTCGTGGACACTGGCGATCACCGTCGTGAGTGGCAGGTCGAGGGATGTGGCGAGCTGCGTCAGCGCGGCGGTCTTGCCGATTCCCGGCTCACCCCACAGCAGCACCGGCAGGTCGGCGGCCACGGCCAGGGTCAGCGCCTCCAGCTGCGGGTCGCAGCGGATCTCGGTGCTGGTGTCGGCCAGCAGCGCGAGCAGGTCGGCGGCGACGTCGAGTTGCGGCATCGGGGTGGGGTCGATCGAGGTACGGGTGGAAGACATGTGTGATCACCTTGTGAGGTCGTCGTGGCTCGGCCCTGGGCCGAGTGAAGGGGAAAGGCGGTCCCGCAGGTCAGCGGGCGATCGCGTGACGTGGGTGTGAGCGGCTGGCCCGCTTGGGCTGCCAGTCCCGGGAGCAGGTGGCAGGTCCCGACCCGATCAATCCGGCGCGGAACAGCCCGTACGTGATCCGCCGCGACGCGGCGTTCTCCAGTTCCTCCCGCAGCTCCCCGTGGCGCAGCAGCGCATCGGGTCCGAGGAGGGCCTCGACGGCGGCCAGCGCGCCGGCCGTGTCCCCGTGGTCCAGTCGGGCACGGATGTCGGGAAGACACTGCGGGCTGCGGTGCGCCTCGTCGATTGCCCGCAGGCAGGCCAGCGGGTGGCCGGTCAGCGCGGCCAGCAACTCCTCCCGGCGGATCTCCGCCGGGTCGTGGTCGAGGGGTGTGAGCACACCGTCCACCAGGCCGATGCGGTGCCAAACGCCCCGGCAGGCCACGGGACGGGGCGCTGCTTCCGGGCCCGGGGAGGTCGGGGTGGCGGACGGTCGGTGACCGGGCACGAGCGCGGCGGCCACCAGCGGGTGCAGCCGGTCGACCTCGATCAACCCATGACGCAGCAGTTCCACATCCGGTGGCGTCCAGGTAGCCGCGTCGGGCAGCACCGGCACGCCGGGGACACCACCGGCCCGTGCGGCCTCGCCGAGGCGCGCCGCAGGCGGGTGTACGTCCGTGCCCGCCGCAGCGACGTCCACGACCAGACGACGCCGAGGGCCGAGCCGCACCACCACCGAACCGTTGGCGCGGCCCTCCTGCCGGAGCAGCAACGTCGCCTCGGCCACCCACTGGTCCACCGCGTAACCACGTTCCCGCAACGCGTCCCACGGCAGGTCGGGGCGCACCGTTGCCGCGTTGTCGGGGGCCCACGACGGCAGACCCGAACGGGTCCGCAACTCGTCGGTTCTCCGCGCATCCCACAGATGGCGATGCAGGTCCAGACGGAAGCGACGGTCCGGGCGCGGATGCGGATGCGAGCTGTCGGTCCTGTCGGAGAATTCGGCGGCCCACAACGCCAGGCTGATCCGCTGGCCCGCATCCGCCCAGGCCGGTGGAGTCCGGGCGACCAGGTGCACCGGTTCGGCACCGTCGTGTTCCGCCGGGCCGTACCGGGTCAGCGAGATGGTCAGGCCCGGGCGCAGCAGTCCGTCCGGAGCGATCCTCGGCATGTGCCAGCGCAGCAGATCCGGCGCGAGGTGACGGAGATCGGTCCGCAACCGGGTGGCCAGTTCCCGGCCGTGAGTACGGGCAACGGCGCGCAGGTCCAGGTCGACGTCGACGCGGGCGGCGGCGCACGCCCCGGCCCAGTCACCGACGTGACGACGCGCAGTCGCGGCTTCGATCATGGACGGCGGTACGGCGTACTCACGTACGCGCCGCCAGAGGGAGAGACGGGAATCCGCGTTCGCGGTCGAGGAGAGCATCAGCACTCACCTTGTGCGAACCGGGCCCCCAATCTGAGAGAAGGTTTCATCGCGGCGGAGCATAACGTCCGCCGCGGGCTACGCCAAGACCCGATGTCGATCCGGGCACTGCCGCCCGACCCGCCCGCCGCACACCCCCGCTCTCCTGTCGGGACGGTGTCGCCTACGGTGCGATCGTGAGCCGGGTGATCGAGTCACCCTCCAGGGTGAACCGGTAGTGCAGGTCCGCCGCGCCGCCCGGGAAGTTCCCCTCCAGGTGTTGCAGCACATCGAACTGGGCCTCACCGGTCCGGTGAGCGCCGACGAATTCCGTGGTGTACGTGTACTGGCTGCCGGCGTTGCTCAGCCAGCTCCGGATGTCGTCCCGGCCCCGGTAGGTGTGGCCCTCGTCCGTCACCACCGCGTCCGCGGCGAACGCGCGTACGGCGGTCTCGGTGTCCCGGGCTTCGTGAGCGCGAAGGTACTCCGTGATCACGGTCGGCAACTCGGCCCAGGTGACGGCAGCTTCTCGATCTGGTGTCATGTTCATACCCCCCATGGTCAGGTCTCCCCCGGCGAGAAGGTCAAGTGCGCCGCTGCGGCGCCTCGGCCTGCGTCAGTCGGGAGTGAGTCGGAAGACCGGCCACCCGATCTCGGTACGCCACCGCCGGGCGTCCCCGGTGTCACGGGGACCCGCCAGGTATGTTTCGTGGACGGGCCCGTCGATGCCCAGGGCGTGTGAGACGACCCAGTCCCCCAGCCGGCCGTAGGTGACGTCGATGTCGTCGTGCGGGCCCGCGTGGACGGTCACGGCCAGGTCGGTCGCCGGGAACTCGACAACCTCCATCCGGCCGCCGCCGTGCGGGCTGCGGACCGGTCGGAAGACGGTCATGACGCCGACGCCGTCGGTGAACAGTTCGTTGGCGTACCGGCCACCGGGCGGCCCGGCGCGTTCGGCCGGCGGGAAGGCGGCATCCAGCTCGTCCATGGCCGTGTCGAACCAGGCGAGTGAGTCCTCGATCCGGACCGTCGCGCTGATGGCGACCACCGTCCGCGCAGGCACGGAACGCAGCTCGACGTCGAGTGTCGCGGCGTCCGGTTGCAGCAGCTGGCGCAGGGACACCACCGCCGCGCGCGTACGGTCGAGCTCGGCCTCGAGCCGGCGCAGGTGACCCGCGATGAGCTCGGCGCGCTGGTGCGGATCGCCGGTCGTGATGATCGACCTGACTTCGGCAAGCGGCACGTCGAGCTCACGGAGCCGATGGATGACCTGCGCCGTCGCGATCTGGTCGGGCAGGTAGTACCGATAGTTCGTGTGCGGATCCACAGTCGCCGGCACCAGCAGCCCGGACTCGTGATAGCGCCGCAGGGTCCGTACGCTCAGCCGCGTCACGGTGGCGAACTCGCCGATGGTCAAGCCCTTGCGCAACGTCACGGTGTCATCCTCGCGCCTCCCCCGGGGAGAGGGTCGACATTCGGCGTTTCGACGGTCTCCCGCGCGGTCGCCGACCGGGCAGCAGATGCCGTACCCCGACGGCCGGTCAGGCGGCCGGGAAGTCGGCTCCCCGGGACAGCGCTTCGCAGGCGCGGATGTCGTCGAGATTGCGTTCGAGCGTGGCGACGGCCGTGTCGAATCCGTCGCTGCCGAGCACGAGTCGGTGCGGGGGCGTGGCCTGGGCCATCGCGGCGATCACCGCCTGCACTCCGCGTTGCGGGTCACCGGGCTGCTTACCGTCCTGATCGATCATGGCAGCGCGTACCTGCTCCAACATCGGCAGGTACGCCGGGATGGTCTCCGCGACGGCTTCGTCGGCGAAGCCGGCGTAGGCGCGGGTACGGAAGGCGCCCGGCTCCACCGCCAGCACCTGGATGCCCAGCGGCGCGACCTCCGCGCGCAGCACCTCGGTGACGGCTTCGAGCGCGAACTTGGAGGCGCTGTAGTACCCGAATCCCTCGATACCGCGCAGCCCGGCCACCGATGACATGTTGATGATCCACCCACTGCCTCGGGCACGCATTCCGGGCAGGACCGCCCGAATGACCGAGAGTACGGCAAAGAAGTTCAGCTCGAACATGCGTCGGACGTCGGCGTCCGCCATGCCCTCGATCGATCCGAACCAGCCGCGTCCGGCATTGTTGACAAGCACATCGATGCCGCCGAAACGGTCGTCGGCAGCACGCACGGCCTGCTCGACGGCCTTGGTGTCGGTGACGTCCATGGGCAGGATCAGGACGCGGTCGCCGTATCGCCGGGCCCACGGGTGCAGCTCGTCGGGCCGCCGCGTCGTCACCGCCACCTGATCGCCGTTGTCGAGGGCGGCCTCTGCGTACGCGATGCCGAACCCGCCCGGGGTGCCTCCGGTGACAAACCACGTCTTCATGCTCATTCCACTCCCCCGTTGACGGCACCGGACGCCCATTGGCTGGCGTCCGAGTGCCTGCGTGAACTCGTGCCTTCACCCGATTCTGAACGCTCCCCGTGCGGGAGAGTCCAGCGTCTCGATGTGATCGGCGAGCCGGGCGGCCCCGGTGAGCAGGGCACGGCCCCGCGCGGTGAGCTGGTCCCGCCACTGGCGCAGCGACGCGGCGAGCGGTTCGGCACCACCGGCTTCGCGTACCCGACGCAGCACCCCGGCGATGTGGTCGAGCCGGTATCCGCCGCGACGCAGCAGGTGCGCGAGTTCGGCGTCACGGACATCGTCCGGGGAATAGACGCGGTAGCCGGTGGCCGCGTCGCGTACCGGCCGCAGAATGCCGGCCCGCTCCCACTTACGCAGGGTCGCCGGTCGTACGCCGAGCCGGTGGGCCAGCACACTGATCGGTACGGCGGTGCGGCGCTGCGGTTGCGGCGGCGAGCCGGTGAGCGTGGCGACGGCCGCCTCGACCGCGTCGAGGGTTTCCCGGTCGCGTTGCAGCAGCGCATGGCTGTGGTCGATGGTGCGCAGTGCCGCGTCGATGTCGCCACGGTTGACGGCACGCATGATGTCGCCGCTGGCCGCGTAGCCGTGGCCCGCAATCAGCGCGAGGTAGGCGCTCAGCGCGGTGGCGTGCACCTCGGTGAACCGCCGGTAGCCGGTCGGGCTGCGCTCGGCCGGCGGCAGGACGCCGTCTCGTTCGTAGTTGCGTACCGCCTGCGCGGAGAGGCCGTGACGGCGGGCGAGGTCGACCGGTCGGCGTACCCCTGGGTTGGAGGGTTTCGTGGCGGTCACCGTGCTCCATCGCTTGAAAGCCTCAATCGATGGTTCAACGATACGGTTGATGCAATGACGCCGCTTCTCGACCTGTTTGCCGTACCGCCTTCCCTGCTCGCGCTCGGTGAGCCGACGCACGGCGAATCCGCCTTCCTCCAGATCCGCAACGAGGTCTTCCTCTCGCTGGCCGAGCACGGCTACCGGTCGATCGCGTTGGAGAGCGACCGAGCTGCCGGGCTGCTCGCCGACGAGTTCGTGCAAGGCTCCGCCACCGTCCCGCTCGAGCGTGCGCTCACCGAGGGGTTCAGTCACGGGTTCGGTGCCGCCCCGGCCAACCGTGACCTGCTGCTGCGGATGCGCGAGTGGAACGCCGGCCGGCCGGCTGCCGAGCGCCTGACGCTCCACGGCTTCGACGCCCCGCTGGAACTGGAGGGTGCCCCCAGTCCACGGCGTCACCTGGGCCGGGTGTGTGAGTTCCTCGGCCTGGACCGATCGGCGGAAATCGACGATCTGGTCGGCGACGAGACGCGATGGAGTGATCCGGCAGCGATCTGGGAGCCGGGCAGATCGGTCGGGTGTTCGGCCGACGCCCAGCGCCTACGGGTCATCGCCGACGACCTGCTGACCGAGTTGTACCTGCAGGCACCCCGTCGACCCGAGGGCTGGCAGGCGGCGTTCGTCCACGCCATGTCCGCCGTCGCGGTGCTGCGCTACCACGCCGCGGCTGCCGCACCCCTGACGCAGGAGGCACGCTTCGCCCGCCTGGCGGGGGTCCGGGATGCGCTGATGGCCGAGAACCTGCTCGCGATCCGGTCGGTGGAGGCACACCGCGGACCCACAGTGGTCTTCGCGCACAACACGCACCTTCAGCGCCATCTGAGCACCATGACGATGGCCGGAACGGACCTGTCGTGGGCCGGCGCCGGCGCGATCGTCTCCTCGCTGCTGGGCGACCGGTACGCGGTGATCGTCGGTAGCCTCGGCGCGAGCCCCGCCCTCGGCATCGACACGCCCGCCCCGTCGACCTACGAGGGCAGGCTCCAGCAGGAGGGCACTCTTCCCCGCTTCGTTCGGGCATCCGAGATAGCGGCGGCCGAGCGGCGAACCCACGACTATCGCTACTTCCCCCTGGATCAGGCCACCATCGACCACGCCGACGCGGTGCTGCACATCCCGACCGGTGTCGACGCTGCCACGCTCGCCGAGCGGATCCTCGCGCTGCCCGGCGTCGAGCAGGTCGTGGCCAGCGAGGAGAACGGATCACCCGAGGGCGCCTGGGGCGACCGGTTCTTCCACGTCGGCCCGGACCGCCGCCAACCGTTCGCCACCATCGTCGAACACGACGTGCCCGGCTTCGACGAAGCCTCCCAACTCGACCGCCCCGGCGTCCTCCGCCTCAACCTCGACCTCGGCCGCACCGAATTCGAGCGCCGGTTCGGCTTCCCACCCAAGGACTTCGAGGAACACCGGCACGAGTTCGACTTCGCCCGGCTGGACACCGTCGTGCCGCACCCGGGCTACGCCCTGTACGGCTTCGCCAGCGTCGTCATGCCCGGCCCGCACCTGCTGCCCGAGGTCGACCAGCTCCTCGCCGTCGCGCACGCCCGAGCGGTCGACCGCCACGAACGCGCCGTACGCCGGGCGGCGGGCAAGCAGGAGTGAGGCCGCAAGCGGAACCGCCGCCCTGCTCGGCGCCGGTCGGCTCTCGCAACGCGCCTGAGCATCGGCGCTGATCGGCCCTCGCAGCGAGCCTGCGCATCGACGCCATGGGTGGCGATTCAGCCGAACCTCGTCCACTGCCCCTCGGACACCACTTCGACGGTGCCGTCGACGACCTTGATGGCCGTCTGTTCGTCGATGGCGTAGGCCGGGCCGCCGATGTCAGCCGCCCACCGCTGCGCGTCGGCCGGCGTGTTCGTGGGGAAGAGGTTCAGGTGCGGGAAGATCGAGAAATCGACGACGCCCAGAGTACGGTCATCCGGCGCTGCCGCCCATTCGACGAAGTACGCCCCGATCCGCGGCGCCATCACCATGCTTCCCGCACTCACCCCCACCCAGACGAGGTCGGGCAGCGAGGGCAGCAGATCGGCCAGCCCGGACTCCCGCATCCAGTGACACAGGTACGTCGCATCGCCACCGTCGACCAGCAGCACATCGGCCTCCCGAACCCAGGGCACCCACCGCTGCGCGCCGATGCTGGGCAACGCGGTCAACTCCAGGACACCGAGCGAACCCCAGCCCAGGCCGGACAGGTACCGCCAATCGGAGGCCGGGTCGGCGGCCACCAGACCCCGCACCGACGCCGGCCCGCACATCGGGTGGCCCCACTGTGCCGTCGGGATGCAGAGGGCGCGGGACTCGGAGACCGGCTTGCCGAGAAGCTCCCGGAGCGCGGTATGGATGCTCGGGTTCGTCACACCGCCGGACGTCAGCAACAGCTTCACGACATCTCCAAGATCGAACGGAGGGACGATGCACCTCAGGGCCAGGGAGCCAGCCCATCGTAGGCCCGGCCACGCTCCGCCACGGTCCCGAAGACGGCCAAGATCACGCTCGATACATGATCGAGTGGCATCGGCGCGGCACCATCACCACATGACGTGACCGACGACTTCTTCGTCGGCGCAGACCGCCAGCGAGTGCCACACTCCTTCACGCAGACTGAGCAGCAGATATCGCGCGGCGGACGGGGCGATGAAGTCCCGTTGGTCGTCGCGAGGTACGACGTCCGCCACCGCTCGCCAGTTGTCGTCGTCGACAGGCTGCGTCGGTCCGCCTCGCCGCAGGCAGCAGGCCACTTCGCGTGAAAAAGGCGTGAAGAATTGCGCGTTCGTCGTGATGATCGCGTTATAGCACCTGTCATTCCCGTCTGGTCGGCGCTGTGATTGCCCGGCGGCCGACAGAAGCGGGCCGCGACGCCCGGTCGGGATTGAGGAGTCGGTCGTGTCTGACGTGGTGTTCGTCGTGTTGACGGTGGCGCTGTTCGCGCTGCTCGCCCTGATGGTGAGGGGTGTGGAGAAGCTGTGAGCGTCGTGAACGTCGCCGGTGTGGTGCTGGCGGTCGGCCTGGCAGTTTTCCTGGTGATCGCCCTGCTGTTTCCGGAGCGGTTCTGATGACCGTGTTGTTCATTGTCTCGTTGGTGGTGGCCCTGGCCGCCGTACACAGGCCTTTGGGCGACTATCTGTATCGGGTGGTGTGCGCCGAGCGGCATTCTCGGGTCGAGCGTGGGATCTACCGGCTGATCGGGGTGAACCCGGCCGCCGAACAGTCCTGGGGTGTGTACGCCCGGGCCGTCCTGGCGTTCTCCGCCGTTTCGGTGTTGTTCCTCTACGCCTTCCTGCGGCTGCAGAACCACCTGTGGTTGTCGCTCGGCTTCGACCCGGTGGTCGCGCACGGGGCCTGGAACACCGCGGTGTCGTTCGTGACGAACACGAACTGGCAGTGGTATTCGGGCGAGTCGACGCTGGGCCATCTGGTGCAGATGGCCGGACTGGCGGTGCAGAACTTCGTCTCCGCCGCGGTGGGCATCGCGGTCGCGGTCGCACTGGTACGCGGCTTCGCCCGCAGCCGCGCCGGGGCGGTGGGCAACTTCTGGGTCGACCTGACCCGGATCACGGTGCGGGTGCTGCTGCCACTCTCCGTGCTCGCGGCGCTGGTCCTGATGATCGGTGGCGTGGTGCAGAACCTCTCCGCCGGTACGGAGATCACCACGTTGACCGGGGGCGACCAGAGCATCACGGGTGGACCGGTGGCCAGCCAGGAGGCGATCAAGAATCTCGGCACCAACGGTGGTGGCTTCTACAACGTCAACAGCGCCCATCCGTTCGAGAACCCGACCGCCTGGACGAACTGGTGGGAGATCTTCCTGCTGCTGGTGATCCCGTTCAGTCTGCCGCGGGTGTTCGGCCGGATGGTCGGTCAGGTCCGGCAGGGCCACGCGATCGTCGCGGTGATGGCGACCCTGGCGCTGGCCAGCGTCGCGTTGACCACCGCGTTCGAGGTGTCCGGCCACGGCACGGTGCCGCAGGCGGTCGGGGCGGCCCTGGAAGGCAAGGAGGTGCGATTCGACGTGTCGAACTCGGCGACCTTCGCCGCCGCGACCACGCTGACCTCCACCGGTTCGGTGAACTCGTTCCACGACTCGTACACCGCGCTCGGTGGTGGGGTGCTGCTGGTCAACATGATGCTCGGCGAGGTCGCGCCCGGCGGTGTCGGCGCGGGCCTGTACGGGCTGCTCATCCTCGCCGTGATCACGGTCTTCGTCGCCGGGCTGATGGTCGGCCGAACGCCGGAGTACGTGGGTAAGAAGATCGGATCACGTGAGATCAAACTGGCCTCGCTGTACTTCCTGATCCCCCCGGCGCTGGTGTTGATCGGCACCGCGGCGGCGTTCGCCACCGGCAACCACCGCACCGCGCTGAACGCCGGCCCGCACGGGCTCTCCGAGGTGCTCTACGCGTTCACCTCGGCGAGCAACAACAACGGTTCGGCGTTCGCCGGTCTGACGGTGAACACGCCGTGGTGGAACACGGCACTCGGGCTGTGCATGCTGGTCGGTCGATTCGCGCCGATCATCCTGGTGCTGGCGTTGGCCGGTGCCCTCGCACGGCAGCAACCCACGCCCGCCTCCCCCGGCACCCTCCCCACCCATCGCCCGTTGTTCGTCGGGATGGTCGTCGGCGTCACGGTGGTCCTGGTCGCGCTGACGTTCCTGCCCGCGCTGGCGCTCGGCCCCCTGGCCGAGGGGCTGTGATCAGCATGAGAGAGAAGGACATGACCGTCGCCACGCCCCACGCCCGCACCCCCGGCTCACCGGCCACCCACGGCAACCGGGGCGGCGGCCTGCTCGACCCGAGGCAACTCCTCCGTTCGCTGCCCGACGCGCTGGGCAAACTCGACCCTCGTTCGCTGTGGCGCAACCCGGTCATGCTGATCGTCGAGATCGGCGCGGCCTTCACCACCGTCCTCGCGGTGGCGCAACCGTCGGTGTTCGCCTGGGCGATCACGGCGTGGCTGTGGCTGACCGTCGTCTTCGCCAACCTCGCCGAGGCCGTCGCCGAGGGCCGGGGCAGGGCGCAGGCCGCAGCGCTGCGTACGGCGCGGGCCGACACCGTCGCCACCCGCCTGCTCGACTGGACCGCGGGTGCCGCCCCCGGCTCCTACCGCACCGAGAGCGTCCTGGCCCCGCACCTGAGGCAGGGTGACATCGTGGTGGTCGAGGCCGGCGAGACCATCCCCGGTGACGGTGACGTGGTCGACGGCATTGCCAGCGTCGACGAGTCCGCGATCACCGGTGAGTCCGCGCCGGTGATCCGGGAGTCCGGCGGCGACCGCAGCGCCGTCACCGGCGGCACGAAGGTCCTGTCCGACCGGATCATCGTCAGGATCACCCAGAAGCCGGGCGAGAGCTTCATCGATCGCATGATCGCCCTGGTGGAGGGCGCCAACCGGCAGAAGACACCGAACGAGATCGCGCTGAACATCATGCTCGCCGCGCTCACGATCATCTTCCTGCTGGCGGTCGTCACCCTCCAGCCCCTCGCCATCTTCTCCAACGACTTCCAGGCCGCCGCCGCGGACAGCGCGGCGATCACCGACGATGGCGTGACCGGCATCGTGCTGGTCGCGCTGCTGGTCTGCCTCATCCCGACCACCATCGGCGCGCTGCTGTCGGCGATCGGCATCGCCGGCATGGACCGCCTGGTGCAGCGCAACGTGCTCGCCATGAGCGGGCGGGCCGTGGAGGCCGCCGGCGACGTCAACACACTGCTGTTGGACAAGACCGGCACGATCACGCTCGGCAACCGGCAGGCCGCCGAGTTCCTTGCGGTCGAGGGCGTCACCGCGGGTCAGGTGGCCGACGCGGCCCAGTTGTCCAGCCTCGCCGACGAGACCCCGGAGGGCCGGTCGGTCGTGGTGCTCGCGAAGAACGAATTCGGGCTGCGCGAGCGTGAACCGGGTCTGATGCCGCACGCCACGTTCGTGCCGTTCACCGCGCAGACGCGGATGAGTGGTGTGGACCTGACATCCGGCGACGGCGCACCGGCCCGGCGCATCCGCAAGGGGGCCGCCGCTGCGGTGATGCAATGGGTACGCCAGCACGGCGGCCACCCCACCGAACAGGTCGGCCAGGTGGTGGATGAGATCAGCGGCGTGGGCGGCACGCCCCTCGTGGTGGCCGAGCACGTCGACGGTCAGCCGGCCCGCGCCCTGGGCGTCATCCACCTCAAGGACGTGGTCAAGGCCGGCATGCGGGAACGCTTCGACGAGATGCGCCGGATGGGCATCCGCACCGTCATGATCACCGGCGACAATCCGCGTACCGCGCAGGCGATCGCCGACGAGGCCGGGGTGGACGACTTCCTCGCTGAGGCCACACCGGAGGACAAGCTCGCCCTGATCCGCACGGAGCAGGCGGGCGGCCGGCTGGTCGCGATGACCGGTGACGGCACCAACGACGCCCCCGCGCTCGCCCAGGCCGACGTGGGCGTCGCCATGAACACCGGCACCTCCGCCGCGAAGGAGGCCGGCAACATGATCGACCTCGATTCCGACCCGACCAAGCTGATCGAGATCGTGGAGATCGGCAAACAACTGCTGATCACCCGAGGGGCGTTGACCACCTTCTCCATCGCCAACGACATCGCGAAGTACTTCGCGATCATCCCGGCGATGTTCGCCGGTCTCTACCCGAGTCTGGACGTACTCAACATCATGCGCCTGTCGGGTCCGGAGTCGGCGATCCTGTCGGCGGTCATCTTCAACGCGATCGTCATCGTCGCGCTGATCCCGCTCGCGCTGCGCGGCGTGCGCTACCGGCCCGCCGCCGCGTCGCGCCTGTTGCGCCGCAACCTGCTGATCTACGGTCTCGGCGGCATCATCGTGCCGTTCCTCGGCATCAAGCTCATCGACCTGCTCATCCAGTTCGTCCCGGGGATCTCCTGATGCGCCTACCCACCTGGCTCGCCCACCATCTCGCCGCCCTGCGTGCGCTGCTGGTCTTCACCGCGCTCGCCGGAATCGCCTACCCCCTCACCCTGGTCGCCGTCGGGCGCCTCCCCGGCCTCGCCGACCGCGCCGACGGCTCGATCATCGAGGTCGACGGCCGCGCCGCCGGCAGCGCCCTGATCGGGCAGTCCTTCACCGACGCGGACGGCAGGGCCGTACCGCGCTACTTCCAGTCCCGTCCGTCGGCGGCCGGCGACGGCTACGACCCCACCTCCACCGGCGCCACAAACCTCGGCCCGGAGGACGTCGTCGACGTCATCGCCACCGACCCCGACGAGAGCAGGCAGAGTCTGCTCACCCAGGTCTGCGCCCGCAGCAGGGCAGTCGGCGAACTCGACCGTGTCGACGGTCGCCGGCCGTACTGCACCGCCGACGGGGTGGGGGCGGTGCTTGCCGTCTTCCGTGCCGGCGGGCTGACCGGCCCGGTCGTCCGGGTGGTCAGCGTCAACCAGACCGCGCCGGCCACCCCGTTCCTCACCGGCTACGCGGGCGTCCCGGTGGAGTTGGCCCAGCCGGGGCAGGACTACCGGGCGGCGGGGGCGACAATCGTTCCCGTCCGAGGTGACGCTCCCGCCGTGCCCGCCGTACCGGCCGACGCGGTCACCGCCAGCGGCAGCGGCCTCGACCCGCACATCAGTGCGGCGTACGCGCGGCTCCAGGTCCCGCGGGTGGCCCGCGAGCGCGGCGTGGACCCGGCCGCGGTCGAACGTCTCGTCGACGAGCACACCACCGGCCGTACGCTCGGCTTCATGGGCGCGCCCGGGGTGAACGTGGTGGAACTCAACCTCGCCCTCGACGAGACGTTCCCGCCACGCTGACGCCAGCGGGCCGGAAGCGCAGTGTCCCGGCCCCGGCACCCGCACCCCGGCCGCCGACCGTGTGGAGAGGACCACTGCTGTGCCGCGAGGGGAACTGCGCATCTACCTCGGTGCCGCACCCGGCGTCGGGAAGACGTACGCCATGCTCGAAGAGGCCCAGCGGCGCGCCGAGCGTGGCACCGACGTGGTGATCGCCCTGGTCGAGACCCACGGCCGCCCGCACACCGCCGCCATGATCGGTGACCTGGAGGTGATCGCTCGCCGCACCGCCACCTACCGGGGCGGCACCTTCCAGGAGATGGATCTCGACGCGGTCCTCGCCCGGCACCCCGCGGTCGCCGTCGTCGACGAGTTGGCCCACACCAACGTGCCCGGGTCGCGCCACGCGAAGCGGTGGCAGGACATCCAGGAACTGCTCGACGCCGGGATCAGCGTGCTGTCCACGGTCAACATCCAGCACCTGGAGTCGCTCAACGACGTCGTCGCCCAGATCACCGGCACCACCCAACGCGAGACCGTGCCCGACCAGATCGTGCGGGCCGCCGCGCAGGTCGAACTGGTCGACATGACGCCCGAGGCGCTGCGACGTCGGATGGCGCACGGCAACGTCTACCCACCCGACAAGATCAACGCGGCGCTCGGGAACTACTTCCGGGTCGGCAACCTCACCGCACTGCGGGAGCTGGCCCTGCTCTGGCTGGCCGGCACCGTCGACGAGCAACTCGACGCGTACCGCTCCCAGCAGGGCATCTCGGCCACCTGGGAAGCCCGTGAACGGGTCGTCGTCGCGCTCACCGGCGGCCCGGAGGGCGCCACGTTGATCCGTCGGGCCGCACGGATCGCCGCCCGCAGCAAGGGCGCCGATCTGCTCGCCGTACACGTGGCCCGCAACGACGGCCTCGCCGGAGCCGACCCCGCCCACCTGGCCCGGCAGCGGGTGCTGGTCGAGAGCCTCGGCGGCACCTACCACCAGGTCCTCGGCAGTGACATCCCCGCCGCGCTGCTCGATTTCGCCCGCGGCGTCAACGCCACCCAACTCGTCATCGGCGCCAGCCGGCGGGGCCGCTTCGCCCAGGTGCTCTCCCGCGGGGTCGGGGTCACCACCACCGCGCTGTCCGGGCCCATCGACGTCCACCTGGTCACCCACCCCGAGGCCGGACGGGGTCGGCGTACGGCCGGGGTGCCGGCGGCGTTGTCCCGGCGCCGTCGGCTGCTCGGCTTCGCACTCGCCGTGCTCGGCATGCCGGTGCTGACCGCGGTGCTCAAAGCGCTGCCGGATCTCACCCTCACCAGCGACATCCTGCTCTTCCTCGCCGCCGTCGTCGGTGTCGCGCTCGTCGGCGGACTGTGGCCGGCGCTGCTCGCCGCGCTCGGTGGCTCGCTGCTGTTGATCTGGTTCTTCACGCCGCCCTTCGCCACGTTGACCATCGCCGGGGCCGACAACCTGCTCGCGTTGGCGGTTTTCGTCGGCGTCGCCGTCGCCGTCAGCGGGGTCGTCGACATGGCCGCCCGCCGGACCCGGGACGCGGCCCGGGCCTCCGCCGAGGCGCAGACCCTGGCTACCGTGGCCGGGAACGTGCTGCGCGGCCAGCGTCCCCTGACCGCCCTGCTGGACCGGCTCCGCGAGACGTTCGCGCTGCGTGCGGTAAGCGTGCTGGAGTTGGTGGATACGGCCGACGGCCGGCCCGACCGGGCTCGTGAGGAGGCGGCCTGGCGGTTGGTCGCCAGCGTCGGCGATGCGCCGGCGACCAGCCCCGGTGCGGGCGAGACCGCCGTGCCGGTGGACGACCGACTCACCGTCGTGCTCTGCGGCCGCCGGCTGGCGGCCTCCGATCGACGTGTCGTCGAGGCCTTCGCCGCCCAGGCCGCCGTCGCGCTGCGTCAGCAACGCCTGGCCGCGCAGGCCGCCGCCGCCCGGCCGCTGGCAGAGGCGGACCGGATGCGCACCGCGCTGCTCGCCGCGGTCAGCCACGACCTGCGTACGCCGCTCGCCTCGGCCAAGGCGGCCGTGTCCAGCCTGCGCAGTCACGACGTCGAGTTCGACACCGCCGACCGGGACGAACTGCTCGCCACCGCAGACGAATCCCTCGATCGGCTCGGCCGCCTCGTCGCCAACCTGCTCGACATGAGCCGCCTGCAGGCCGGGGCCCTCGGCGTACACGCCGTCGCCATCGGTGTGGAGGACGTCGTACCCCGGGCGTTGGACGAACTCGGGCCACCCGCCGCCGGTGTCCGCACCGACATCCCTGCCGACCTGCCGGCCGCGACCGCCGATCCCGGCCTGCTGGAACGGGTCCTGGTCAACATCGTCGCCAACGCCCTGCGACACAGTCCACCGCACCGGCCGCCACTGGTCACCGCCAGCGCCCACGCCGGCCAGGTCGAGCTGCGGATCATCGATCACGGCCCCGGCATTCCCGTCGACCAGTGGGAACACGTCTTCCAACCGTTCCAGCGCCTCGGCGACCGGGACAACACCGCCGGAGTCGGCCTCGGCCTCGCCCTGTCCCGCGGCCTCGCCGAAGCCATGGGCGGCAGCATCACCCCCGAGACCACCCCGGGTGGTGGACTGACCATGGTGCTACGGCTGCCCGCCGCCGCATCGGTGACCGCCATGGAGGAACCGCCGGCATGAACCGGATTCTCGTCGTCGACGACGAACCGCAGATCCTGCGCGCCCTCGGCATCAACCTGCGCGCCCGTGGCTACGACGTGCAGGTCGCCGCCACCGGCACCGACGCCCTCAAGGCCGCCGCCCGGCATCCGCCCGACCTGGTCGTCCTCGACCTCGGCCTGCCCGATCTCGACGGTGTCGAGGTCATCCGAGGGCTGCGCGGCTGGACCAGCGTACCGATCATCGTGCTCTCCGGCCGGGCCGGCAGCGACGACAAGGTCACCGCCCTCGACGCCGGCGCGGACGACTACGTGACCAAGCCGTTCGGCGTCGACGAGCTGCTCGCCCGCATCCGCGCCGTCACCCGCCGCCACACCGCCGCCGACGGGCGAGCGGGCAGCCAGGCACGCGTGGGGCGGCACACGATCGACCTCGCCGAGCGGATCGTGACCCACGACGACGGCACCGAGGTCCGGCTCACCCCCACCCAGTGGGGTGTCCTCGAACGACTGCTGCGCCATCCCGGCAAGCTGATCACCCAACGTCAGCTGCTGCAGGACGTGTGGGGACCGGAGTACCAGAACGAGACCGGCTACCTGCGTCAGTACATGGCCCAACTCCGCCACAAACTGGAAACCGACCCCGCCCGACCACGACACCTCATCACCGAACCCGGCATGGGCTACCGCTACCGCCCCTGACGGTGCAGCGGTAGCAGCACGCCCCGGCTGGTCGCGATCGGCCGGGCCCGTGCAGCGCCCGGCCGATCGTGAGGTCCTTCGTCTCTTCTGGACCTGCAACATCTCCGCCGACACCGCCCAACTACGCGCCGTCGGCGGATTCGACGAACAATTCCGCACCTGGGGCGGCGAAGACCTCGACCTCGGCTACCGACTCCACCGCGACGGCGCCCACTTCATCTTCAACCGACAGGCCAAAGCAATCCACATACCGCACGAGCGGGCGCTGCACGTCCTGATCGATCGTGGGGAACGCAGCCAGCGCTACATGGCCGAGAAGTACCGGACGCCGGTCACCGACCTGCTCGCCGAACTGCCGATGGAGCGATACTTCGACTTCAACCAGCTCGTCGCCGACCTGCCGACGCAGCAAGCGCAGGACGCCCCTGCGTAGCGCCCCGACACCTACTTGACGACGAACGCGACATCCATCACCAGGTCGTCCGGGTCGGCCGCGATGAAGTCGGTGAAGTACACCTCGCGGGCCGCGTCCACCTCCACCAGGCCCTGCTGTTCGACGTAATCCGCCACCGCTGCGAAGGCCTCACCGACCTGCGGCGGCACTGCCTGCGACTTCGTCAGCCGTACGAACACCTCCTGGTGTGCCGGCTCCCGGCGTACCGTCGCGGCCACCGGTCCGGTCGGCTCCTGCCGGATCGGCACGCAGGTCTCCACCGCGATGTTCTCCGGGTCGAACTCCTCATCCCGGTAAATCGTGAAAATCGGGCCCGCCACCCCACCGTGCTGTTCGGCGAGGTCGGTCAACCGATCCATCGTCGCGCGCAGCTGGTCGGCCAACTCCCGCTGACTCAACCGCTCGTGAAGTTCGCAGAGAACCAGTTGTTCCGCCACCTCACGCCGTTGAATCAGAAACATCCGAACCTCCGGTGGGTTGGTACGAGATTCCCGCGCAGAGCATAACGGGCCATCGACAACTATAGAGCATGCGACCGGAGGTAGGCCCCTGCCGTTGGTGGCTGCACCAGCCGCCTCCGCGCCAAGCAGCAGGTGAACCTCGCCGCCAGCACCACGAAGGTCAGAAGGCGTCTTCCCAGCCTCGGGATCAACGCCTTCGATGTGGAAAATAGCTGGCCAAGAGGCAGGCCCTAGAGCGCAATCAACGAGATGCCCGGCTGATTGATCCGGTGCCAGGATGCCTACAGCACGGTCGGACGACCGGCCGTCGCACGCCCGGTATCCCCGCGGCCTGTTCCATGCGTCGAACGTCGTGACGTGAGCCGCGCACGATGCCCCGAGTCCACAGGGAGAGGCCGTGTCCAGTGGGCTGAAATGCACCGTCGTCATTCCGACCTATAACCGTTCGGCGCTGCTGTGGCACACCCTGGACTCCCTGACCCGGCAGCACATGCCCGCCGACGAGTTCGAGGTCATCGTCGTCGACGACGGCTCCACCGACAACACCGCAAAGATCGCCGCAAGCTTCCAGGACCGCCTGGACCTGCGCTACCACTACCAACCCGACGAAGGATTCCGCGCCGGCACAGCCCGCAACGTCGGCATCGCCGACGCCCGCTCCCCCATCTGCGTCTTCACCGACGACGGCGTCATGCTGCAGGCCGACAACCTCAACCAGCACGTCGCCAGCCACGAGGCCACCCCCGGCCCGACCGTCGTGCTGCCCTACATCTACGGCTTCTCCGGCGATGACTCCAACTTCAAGGTAGTCGGGGAGCGTCTCGACGTGAACGACCTCGACGGCAGCATCGAACGGCTGCAGGCCAAACGAGAGTGCCGCGACATCCGCGAACTCTTCTACGACCGCTACGGCGAAGACCTCACCCGCATCCCCGCACCCTGGCAGATCTTCTGGACCTGCAACATCTCCGCCGACACCGCCCAACTACGCGCCGTCGGCGGATTCGACGAACAATTCCGCACCTGGGGCGGCGAAGACCTCGACCTCGGCTACCGACTCCACCGCGACGGCGCCCAGTTCATCTTCAACCGACAGGCCAAAGCAATCCACATACCGCACGAGCGGCCCTTCGAGAAGTTGATGCACTCCGCCACGCTCAACTACCGATACATGGCCGAGAAGTACGACTCGCCAGTGATGCGGATCCTCGCTGAGCTGAAGCCGCGGCAGTTCCTCGACTTCAACGATCTGGTCGCTGCGACGATATGAGCAGTCGTTAATATACAGTCGCTTCCGTCCCACCCCCGGCACCGCCTCGCCCTACCCGAGACGCGGCTTGGTGTCGATCCAGTCGCGTAGGTGAGCGGCGAGGCGCGTGTCGCGGACGTCGTCCAGGTGCCCCAGGACTGCGGTGAACAGGTTCTTCGCCAGCCGGCACTGGCGCATCTGCGTGAGTTCGAGACCACCTGGACAGCCCTGCTCGACGAGCGTGGTCACCTCGTTCAGACTGATGGGGATCGCGTCCAGACAGGCTGTGACGATGTCGCCGGCCGACGGCATGACCGTCAGTTCGATCTTCGCGCGACGCATGTCCGCCATGAGTACGCGAGCTTCCCGACGCTCAAAGCGTGTTTGAGATGGAGTTGGTCGGGCCCTCTCGGTCGCTCGGCCCGGTATGACTTCCTGCCCCTGTCGTTTGGATGATCCGGGGGCTGTTGTCGCCGGGTCGGGTGGCGTCGGTGGACCGCTGATAGCGCCTCTGTCTGTCAAGAGGTCGCTGAGAAGTCGTTGTTTCTGATCTTGAGGATCCGTCGGTAGATGATGTTGGCGAGACGGCGTTTCAGGGCGCGTCGGGCTTCGGCTGGTGTCTTGCCTTCGCCGAGTATGCGCTGGTAGTAGGCGCGTCCGAGGTGTGAGTGGTGGGCTTGGACGACGGCGATGATGTGCAGGGCTGAGTTGAGTTGGCGGTTGCCACCGGTGTTGAGGCGGTGGCGTTTACGGGGTCCGCTGGAGGCATCAGTGGGCGCGGCGCCGGTGTAGCTGGCGACATGGTCGGCGTTGGGGAATCGGGCCACGTCGCCGACGTAGCCGAGGATCTTCGCCGCCATGATCACGCCGACGCCCGGTAGTTCGGTCAGGCTGCTTCCGGTTGCGGTTACCGCCTGGCTCAGCTCGGTCTCGCTGTTCTTGAGCTGGGCGTCGATTCGTCGGAGCGCGGCCAAAAGGTGCCGGGCGATGTCACGTCGGCAGGCGTCGGTTGCGTTTGCCGGACGCACGCCTCGTAGGGCTGTGGCGGCTTTGTCGGCGGACAGGCCGGTGGGCGCGCCGCCAGGGACCAGGTCCCGCAGGAGCCCGTGCAGGCGGTTGAGGATGCGGGTGCGTTCGTGGGTGAGGTCGTCGCGGTGCTCGGTCAGCAGCCGCAAGATGGTGCTCTGATCCTCGGGTTGCACGGGATTGAGCCGGTGGTGGTGCAGGGCGACTCGGGCGACGCTGGCAGCGTCGGTGGCGTCGGTCTTGCGGCCGCCGCCGGTGGTCAGTAGCCGTGCCCGGGCGGCGAGGGTTGCGGGGACGTCGACGACGTTCGCGCCGGCGGCGGCCAACCCCAACCCAAGAGGGGCGGCAATCGACTGGGATGCCCCGATCAGCGCCAAGGAACATGCGGATCTGAGCCGACCGGCGCACTGGACGCTATGGCTGCAGGCCCTCGCGTCTGCCCCCGAGTCAACAGTCAGGGACACGGCCACCGGTGCTGTTGGGGTCGGTCTCTTCGTAACGTGGGTGCCGGCAGTCCGACGCTCAGGCCCCGGCGGCCGATGCAGGTGACAGGGTGTGGGAGGCGTGGGGTGCACGGCGACTACGGCGTGTTCCTCGGGTCGGACGTCGGCAAGGACGGTCACCACGCGGTCGGGTTAACCTCGGACGGCAGACGGCTGCACGACGCGGCGTCGCCGAACACTGAGGTCAGGCTGAGCAGCTGCTCGACGAGCTCGGCCGCCACGGCCGGGATTCCGGTGGTGGTCGACCAGCCGTCCTCGATCGGTGCCCTGCCGGTCGCAGTTGCCCGGGCGTGCGGTCGCGCCCTCTTCCTCGCCGCGTTCATCCGCGCCTACTACGACTGCAAACGCGCCGAAGGCAAACGCCACAACGCCGCCCTCATCCGTCTCGTGTGGTGTCGGTCGACCGAGGCGCAAGGCGATGCGCCCGGCCATCCCGGCAAGCGTGGCGACGAACGAGACACAGCGCAATCGGCGGCCACCCTTCCCGACGCCCCCACGCGGCGATCGCGGCACAGCAGCGGTGGCAGGCGGCAGAGGCATAAAGCCACATCGGACGGCCAGCCTGGGATGGCAACCAAGCTGACCGTCCGAGCGGGTCATGCCCGTCGTGCCGCCACCGGCAGCGACGCTGCTACTGCCGATCGCGCATGCCAGACACAGTCCCGACGGTGCCTGGCCCTGCGCGGTCCACCGTCAGCCGGTCTGCGCCGGCGCCGGGCACCTTACGTCGGCGCGCGGCAGATCACCGCTGGTCAGGTAGCGGTTTGCCCGGTCCTTGAGACAGTCGCCGCCGAAGAACGGATACAGCTCGTGACCGCGGGAGTCCTCGACAACGAGGCGGGATCCGCGCAGCGCGGTGGCGACCGCACGGACGTTCGACAGTGGGACGATCGAGTTGCGGGTCGCACCGAGAACCAGTACAGGCGGAGTGTGCCGACTGCCCAGCGTCACCCGGTTGTCCTTGCGCGACGACCAGAACGCGCAGGGGAAGATGTTGGCGGCGGCGACGCCGAAGTTCGGGAACGGCGGCACGTACCTCTGCAGGTCCCGCCAGTACGACTCGACATTGCTCCGCCAGGGGCTCTCGGCGCACATGTACGCGGTGCTCACGGCAGTGTGGTTGTCGATTGGCACACCCAACACGCCGGGGCGGACGGTGGGGTAGAGCCCCCACTGCACGGGTGGCGCATCGCCGCGGCGGATCGCGGACAGATTGGCCGCCATCCGCCACTCGAACGCCTCGAAGAAGACGCCGAGGATCGTGTAGTAGACCAGTTCATCACCCGTCCACCAACGGCCACCGGCGTACCATGGAGCGTTTTCCCACATCTCCGCCACATTCCGCTCGACCTGCGCCGCCGTGTCGCCCAGACCGAACTCGTCGTCACGGTCGGCAATCCAGGCGGAGAACTCATCGAGACCGTCCTCCATCAACGCGATTCGCTCAAGCCTCGACGACTGCCACAGCTTGGTCGGGTCGAGCGGATTGTCCAGCACGAACCGGTCGGTCTGGCGCGGGAAGAGGGTGGCGTAGATGGCACCGACAGTGCCCAGGGCATCCGCACCGAGGAAGCTGATCCGCCGTTCGCCAAGGGCGGTCCGGATGACGTCCATGTCTCGGGCGATGTTCTCCAGGGTGGCGTGCGGCAGCGCCCAGCCGGCGTGCTTCTGGCAGTCCCGGGCGTACTGGCGTGCCTCGACCACATGCAGCTCGAACTCGGACCGGGACTGGGCGCCCCGATTCCAGAACCCCTCCGGCTCCTCGCTCGGATACCCACAGGTGATCGGGGTGCTCTGCTCCAGGAAGCGCACGTCGAACCCGATGAGGTCGTAGCGCGCCCGCACCTCGGGCGCCATGAGGACCGCATAGTCCTCGGGCAGGTAAATCCCGCCGCCCTGGCCTGGTCCGCCACGGGCACTGAGCAGCACGCCGCGCCGCTTGGCCGGGTCGGTGGCAGGCAGCCGCGAGACCATCACCTCGATCTTGCGTCCCCGCGGGTTGCGGTGGTCCAGCGGTACCTTCACACGAGCGCAGCGCAGCTCGGTGGTGCTGCTGCCGGCGCAGGCGCCCCACTTCAGTCGCTGCGCCGGCGGCTGGGCAGCACCCGGCGCGGCCGATGCCGGTGCGATCAGGGATGCGCCCAACAGCACCGCGGCCAACGCGGCGCCGAGCACGGATCTCCAACGGGTCATTTGGTTCCTCCTGTCTGGATCCATCAGTCAGCGGCGGCGCCGCGACCTCACGGAGTCATCTGGGCCGGACATCCGGCTACCGGTCACCGGTAGGCCCAAGCGTTGATGGCGACGAGTTCGGCGTAAGGACCGGACCCGGCGCTGAGAGTCGCGTGGTCGCCGGTCTCGACGACCCGTCCGTCCCGCACCACGATGATGAGGTCTGCCGTCCGGACGGTGGAGAACCGATGGGAGACCAACAGGGTGATCGCCCCGGTTTCCTGGCTGACCCGGCTTGCCTGCTCGGCGTAGTGCTCGAACATGGCTAGCTCGGCTTCCGGGTCCATTGCCGTGGTGGGCTCGTCGAGCACCAGCAGCAACGGCGCCGGACGGGCCAGCGCGCGGGCCAGGGCCACCTTCTGCCACTGGCCGCCGGACAGTTCTGCGCCGCTGCCACCCTTGCCGAGCACCGTGTCGAGGCCGTCGGGTAGTTGGCGCAGCACGTCGTCGGCCCGGGCCAGCCGCAGCGCGTCGCGTACCGGCTGATCGGCGAAACCGCTGTCCAGATCGCCTATACCGACGGCGTGGCGGGTCCGAAACTCGTAGCGCACCGCGTCCTGGAAGGCGACGGAGATGCGCTCGCGCCACCCGTCGGGCCGGAGCCGGTGCAGGTCCTCATGGTCGAGGAGGATGCGGCCGCCACTCGGGCGGTACAACCCGCAGAGCAGCTTCACCAGGGTCGACTTGCCGGCGCCGTTCTCCCCCACCACCGCCACCGTGCTGCCGGCCGGCAGCGTCACCGTGACGTCGCGCAGCACCGTCCTGCCGGTTCCGGGGTAACTGAACGAGACGTCCTGCAGGGCGATGCCGTGCCGCAGCCGGTCCGGCGCAGGCAGGTCGCCGGGGTCAGCGTCGCGCACGGCGGCGCGCAGCTGCGCCATCCGACCGTAGAGCGCCGCCATCCGTTGCAGATCGCGTAGGAGGGTGACGGTGGCGGTCACCTGCTGGTTGATCTGGGCGGCGAGGACCACGACCAGGATGACGTCGCCGACGCCGCGCCGGCCGTCAACGGCGGCCCGGACGAGCAGCAGTACGGAGCCGACGTAGGCCAGCGCGAACGTCACCTGACCGGCGGTACGTAGCACGACCGCTCGCAGGTCGGCCCGAAACAGCCGGGCGGTCACGTCCGACCAATGGCCGGCGTGCCGGCGGCGCAACTCGTCGGCGAGCCCGAACACCCGCAGCTCGCTGGCCGAGGGCAGTTGAGTGGTCAGGTTGAACAGGTGCAGCGCCGTGCGGGTGGTCTCCGCCGTGTCCGTCTTCGCCTTGTCCACCAGGTACTCAGCCCGCCGACTCAGGTAGAGCGACGGAACCGCCGCCAGCGGCAGCAGCAGAAGAAGCGGGTGCATCCGTACCAGCAGCACCACGGTGATGCCCACGGCGATCGCCAGGCCGAGGCCGTTGAGCAGCGCTTCCAGCCCTCGGCCGAACTGCCGGATCTCACGTTGCAGCACGGTCACCGTGTCGCTGGTCGCCGCATGCTCGTGATGGGCGATCCCGACCGAGCCGTTGGAAAGGGTGATGAGCTGCTCGTCGAAGTCGAGTTCGGCCTGTTCGGCCAGTTCGACGTAGGCAAGGTGGGCGAAGTGGCCGAAGGTGACGGTGGCAAACGCCAGGACGCCGGCAAGCAGCCCGGCCAGCAGCACCACACGTGTGTTCCCGGCGACCACCGCGTCGGTCATCGAGCCCAGCACCAGCGCGAGCAGTGGCGCCGCCGACGCGCCCGCCACGACGAAGAAGATCGCGGTAACCGTCTTGCCGCGGTGCATCCGCCACGCCGTGGCGAGCATCCGCCAGCTACCGGCGAACGTCGCGCTCACCTGAGCACCTCCCGGGCATCGACGTCGTCCGAGGGAGCCTCCTCCGGACCCAGCACCCGGTCGGACTGCATCCGGAACAGCCGCGCGTACCGGCCGCCGGTTGCCATCAACTCCTCGTGGCTGCCCCGCTCGACCACCCGCCCGTGTTCGAGGACGACGATCACGTCGGCATGTCGGACGGTGGAGAACCGATGGGAGATCAGCAGGCTGGTGACGCCTCGGGTCAACTCGGCGAACTGGTCGAAGAAGCGTGCCTCGGCGCGCACGTCGAGGTTCGCGGTGGGTTCGTCAAGGACCACGATCGGCGCGCCGTGCTGGACGGCGAAGATCGCCCGGGCCAACGCCACCCGCTGCCATTGACCGCCGGAGAGCTCCGCTCCGTCGGCGATGTGTCGCGCCAGCGGGGTGTCCAGGCCGGCGGGAAGCCGGTCCAGATCGTCGGTCAGTCCCACGGACGCGACGGCCCTACGCACCCCGGCCCGGTCGTCACGGTGATGGACCGCGCCGAAGGCGATGTTGTCGGCGACCGAGGTCTCGTATCGCAGGAAGTCCTGGAAGATGACGCCGATCGCGGCACGCCACTCGGAGACGGGAAACGAGCGGATGTCCACCCCATCGGCCCGGATCACGCCACCGGTCGGCTCGTAGAGCCGGGCCAGAAGCTTGACCAGCGTGGTCTTGCCGGCACCGTTGACGCCGACGATCGCCGTACACTTCCCGACCGGGATCCGCAGGTCCAGTTCATCAAGGACCGCGCGGTCCTGGCCGGGGTAGCGGAAGCTCACCCGGTCGAAGTGCAGTTCCCCGCGTAGCGACGGCAGCGGACGCGTTGGCACCGGCGGGGTGGCGGGCCCGGTCGCCGCCAGACGACCCACGAAGCGGCGTACGTCGTCGTAGGCGGAGATACCGACGGCGGTCTGCACGTCGGCCTCGGCGTAGTAGCTGCCGAGCGCGATCGCGCCCAGCGTCGCCTGCACCACGAGGGCGAACTGCGTGAGCGTCAGCGTCGCGGGGGCGGCCACGCCCACCGCCGCAAACACCGCGACGCCTACCGCGAGGCTCGGCCCGGCGAAGATCAGGTACCGCCAAAGCAGGATCCGCCGACGGTAGGCCCACAGCGGTCGCAGCCACATCAGGTACACCCGGCGGTACGTCGCGGTCAGCCAGCCGACGAGGCCGAACACCCGGATTTCCTTGCCTGCGAGGGGTTCGACAGCAAGCCCTCGCAGGTAGTGCACCCGGCGCTCGGCGCGGCTCAACCGCTGCCGCGCCTCGGCATAGCGACTCAGCCCGCCCCGGGTGCTGTGTCGCACCAGCAGCACCGACAGGATCAGACCCGCCGCCGCGAGCCAGGAGAACGCCACACCGATCACCACGGCGTACGCAAGCAACTGTGTGTACCGGGCCAGCAGGGCGAGCAGACCCGCGCACGCATCGCCCGGCGTCTGCACGGCGAACTGCAGTTTCAGCGCCGCCACCCGCAGCCGGTCCTGGTTCTGCTCGTCCTCCAGAGGCGCGATGCCCACCGGGGACAGCGCCGCCGCCATCAACTCGTCGTGCACCTGCTGATCGACCCGGCGGCTCAACAGATCCCCGAGCGAGGTCCGCAGGGGGGTGATCACCTGCTGCGCGACGAAGGCCAGGGCCGCTCCGAGGAAGACCGTCACCAGCGAGTCCCAGGCCGCGGAGTTCAGGCCGCCGCTGACGGCCGCCGGAACCTGCCCGAGCAGGATGCTGGTCGCCACGATGAACAGCACGGGCAGCACACCCAGCAGCAGGTTGGTCAGGACCAGGACGGTAACCAGGACGGCACCACCCCGACGCAGCAGGCGCACGGTCTGCCAACGGGCACGCAGCAGGTTCGCTGGATTGCTGGCCATCGTGTCGGGGCTCTCATGCAAGGGCACCTCGACCGGGAGATCCAGCCTGTGATCGCGCACCACACCTCCAGCTCGCCCTGGTCCGCCCACGCTCCGGAGGCGCGGGTGCGGTGGTGCGCCGGACGGGCAGCGAACCCGCCGACCGGACGCGAGTCCGTTCAGCCGTCGTCGCCGGGGCCGACATCACCTCCAGCCCGGCGACCCTGACCGACGGCGAACGGCGTACGGAGCGGGTAGGACGGGCCTAGCGTCCATGCTGGAGGGCAGGGGACAGAGCCCGCATCTTTCAACATGCGTTTGGGCCAGCGGTCAGGCGCCGGAGTGCCGACGGTGGCGGTGCAGCTCGGCCAGCCGGCGGCGGGCGTACACCGGCTCGGCCCGCCAGCACGTCGCCGTCTCCCACGCGAGGCCGGCGGCACGCAACTGCGCCCGGTCGCCCGGCCACGGCGTCGTCACCTCGTCGGGCAGGAGGGCGTAGTCGAACCAGGGCACGTCCACCCGTGCCTCGTCCCAATCCAGCAGCGTAACCCGGGCGCCGTCGACCAGCACGTTGGTGGGGCCGACGTCGCCGTGCACCACGCAACGCGGTCCCTGCTGCACCGGCAGCCAGGCTGACCGCACCAGCCGGGCCACCGAAGCAGGCATCGCGTCCAGCCGCACGTCTCCACCCCGTCCCGCGTCGAGCAGCATCCCGCTGGCGGCGAACCCGGGGCGCTGCGGCCAGCCGGTCGTCGCCGTGTGCAGCACCGCGAGCTGGTCGACGACCCGCCGCCAGTCGGCGGGTCCGGCCGGATGCCGGCCGGGGACGAATTCGCTGACCAGCATCCCGTCGACGTGCCGACGGCCGTCGTCGGTGGGTACCAGCTCCGGTGCCGCCACCCCGCGGTCACGCAGATGCTCCAGCAGGTCCAGCTCCCAATCCAGGGCGGCGCGGGACCGGATCGAGCGGCGGACCACCAGCGGAACCCCGGCCCGCTCGGCGAGCATCACCACGTTGCGGTGCCCGCCGGGCAGTGGGCGGAGAAGCTCAACGCCTGCCCACGCCGCAAGCCCGCTCCATCCCTCGCCGGGCGCAGAGTCGTCCACATTGCCTCCCTCGTCGTCAGTCATGACGGCCCACGCTAGCCGAGCAGGATCGGACGGGGCCGGGCCGCGACCCCGCCGGTTGGGGCAACCCTCGTGCTGCCCGCATGGGTACGCCCGCACGGGCAGATGTCACTTGCCCGCATCGATGGAAACACTGAGAGGCATGAGTATCGAGGCGGCTCCAGACACGGAGCTGTTCGGCGTCGCCCGGACCGCCCGTTGGACCGCGGCAGCGCGGGCGCGGGAATCGGCGCGCCCGGACCGACTCTTCGACGACCCGTTCGCCGCTCTGCTCGCCGGCACCGACGGGGACACCCTGCTGCGACACTTCCACACCGAGCGATCCGCTCCCGATGGCAACCCGGTGCTGCCGATCCGTACCCGGTGGTTCGACGACTTCCTGCGCGCCAGCGTCACCCCCCAGTGCCAGGTGGTCGGTCTGGGCGCCGGCCTGGACACCCGCGCATACCGGCTGAACTGGCCACCGGGTGTCGTGGTGTTCGAGGTGGACCAGGGAACGGTACTGAGGTACAAGCGACAGCGGCTCTCCCAGGCCGTCGACGTGCCGCGGTGCGAGCGCCGGACCGTCGCGGCCGACTTCACGGGTGAGTGGGGGTCGGCGCTGCTCGACGCCGGTTTCGACCCGACGGCGCCGACCGTGTGGTTCGCCGAGGGGCTGTTGTTCTACCTGCCGGCGCCGGTGGCCGCCGCGGTGGCGACCCAGGCTGCCGACCTCTCCACTGGTGGCAGCCGAATCGCGGTGGACCTCATCGGTACGGGGATCTTCCGGATGCGCTACATGCGACCGTTCCTCGACAAGCTGGCCGACTCCGGCAGCCCGTGGCTATTCGGCACGGACGCCCCAGCCGAGTTCCTCCGGCAGGCCGGTTGGAACGTTGAACAGGTTACCGAGCCCGGCACGGCTGGAACCGACTACGGACGCTGGCCGCAGGGCGCACCGCCGGTGGACTTCCCGAACCTGCCGCGCAGCTATCTCGTCACCGCCAGCCGTCGCCCCGACGGTCCTGGCCCCACATCCGCCGGTGCCGCTGCGCCGTCGGACGTCCATCGCTGAGACAGGAGTTGGTCCCGATGCCCGTCCAGTTCTCCGGAGAGACGCATGGCTGTTACTCCGACTCGCTCCAGATGGCCCTCGGCGACGAGGGTCCCGGCGAGGCCGTGATCGAGGTGCTGACCGGGTCGGCCTTCGGCATGTACCTACACCACGACGGACGTCCCTTCTTCGCCCCGGGCGGCTGGAACCCGGAGAAGGGCATCGCCAACGTGCTGGACCTGCTCGGTTGGACGTGCGAGCGGATCGTAGGCTCTCCGGACGAGGTGCTCCGGGCGCTGGAGAAGGTGGACGACCAGCACCGGGCGATGGCCGGCCCGGTGGAGATGGGACTGCTTCCGCACCATCCGGGGCTGGGTCAGCCCATCGGGGTCGACCACTATCTGGTGGTCGTCGGCTTCGACGGGGAGAACGTCGTGATCCACGACCCGCGCGCTCACCCGTACACCGTGCTGCCGGTGCAGAAGCTGCTCGACGCTTGGCGCACCAAGACGCTGTCCTACACCGTCCCGGACTTCAATCTGCGCACCGCATTCCGGCGGGTACGCGAGGTCGACACTGCCGAGGCGTTGCGCCGACTGCTGCCGATCGCCGCCGACCTGGTCGCACCGGATGCCTCCGCGGAGGCGGCCGAGGGCGCGGCGAAGGTGCTCGACGGCGGCCTGAGCACCCCACTCTTCTTCCATCTGGCCGACTTCATGGTGTGCGCTGGCGCACGACGACGCAACGACGCGGCCGTGATGTTCGGCCGGCACGGCTACACCCGAGTCGCGGAGGTGTTGGACCAGCAGGCCCGGCTCATCGGTTCGATGGAGTACCCACTGGTGGCCGGGGACTACGCCGTCGCCGCGAAGACGATGCGCGAGCTCGCGCCCACATTCATCGCATTGGAGACCGAACTGCGGGCGGCGGTCCGGGCGTGAGGCACGGCACAGCGGCAGGGGCACGTCCGCACCCGGACGGGACCCTCGTCCGAGGAACGGGAGGCTGACGATGCACGCGATCCTGCTCGTGGGGGGCCGAGGCACCCGCCTCATGCCACACACCAGCAACCGCCCCAAGGCACTGATGCCGATGGGACAGCACTCCCTGCTGGAGATCAGCCTGCGCCGGCTGCACGCCTGCGGGTTCACCCGGGCGACGCTGTGCGTCTCGCACCTGGGCTCGATGATCCGGTCCGCGATCGGCGACGGATCCCAGCTCGGCCTGCGGGTGGACTACTGCACCGACGAACGACCGTTGGGGACCGCAGCACCGCTGCTGCTCGTGCCGGACTGGACCGAGCCCGCCGTGGTGATGAACGGCGACCTGCTGACCTCACTCGACTTCGGGGACCTGCATCGGCGACACGTGGCCAGCGGCGCCGGATTCACTGTGGCGTACCAACGCTACTGGGTCTCCACCGGGGTCGGGCTGCTGCGCACCGACGGTGACCGGATCCGACGGGTGCACGAGAAGCCGACCTTCGAGTGGAGCGTCTGCTGCGGAATCTACGTGGCCGACCCGGACGTCCGGTCGTACATCCGTGCCGGCGAGCCGACCGACATGCCCGCCCTCATCAACGCGCTGACCGGCGCCGGCAGACCGGTAAACGGCTATGCCTTCAACGAGTCCTGGCACGATGTGGGCACGCCCGCCCGCTATGAGCAGGCGCGAGCGGACTTCCTGGCGGATCCCGACCGCTACCTGCGGTTGACGCCGTCCGCGCCAACGGCGGACCGGTCTCGCCCCGAACTCGATGTCGTCTTTCTTGACGAGCCGGTGACAGGCGGCGCCACGATCGAGACGTGGACGTGAGCGGCGGCACCGGCGAGGTCCTCGTGGTCTTCGACGGCTACGGGCAAGCACGGGCAGGAGCGGAGCGGATGGCGGTGCGCGCGGCGGCGGGCCTGGCCGCACGATCGCGGCGGGTGACGGCGCTGGCGTCCACCGCCCATTCGGAGAGCGTGGCCAGTCTGCGCACGGCCGGTGTGCCGCTTTACAACGACGCCGCCCAACTGCTCCAGGACCGTCCAGACTTCGCCCCGTCGGTGGTGCACGCCTTCGACCTGGCCCGCCCCGACGCACCGGCCGAGGCGGTGCGGCTGGCGCGCCGGTACGGCGCCCGACTGGTCCTGACCCCCTGTTCGGCACCACAGGTGTGGCCCGACCCTGTCCTGGCCGGCGAGGTCTGTCGGGCCGCCGACGTGGTCTTCGCCCTGACGGTCACGGAGATGACCGCGCTGAGCGATCTGGGTGTGCGGGGCGATCAGCTCCGCCGGCTGCCGTCCGCCTCGGATCTCACCGGGCCGGTCGACACCGCAGAGTTTCGACGCCGCCACGGCATCGACGGGCCGTTCGTACTCTTCGTCGGGCGGCGGATGGTCAGCAAGGGGTACCGGACACTGCTGGAGGCGATGGCCACGGTGTGGCACCGGTTGCCCGCTACCCGGTTCGTCTTCATCGGTCCGGACGTCGATCCCGACGCGTCCGCCCACTTCGCCGCCCACGCCGATCCGCGCCTGCACGACCTGGGAACGGTCGACGAGCAGACCAAACACGACGCGATCGCGGCCTGCGAACTACTCTGCCTGCCCAGCGTCGCGGACGTGTTTCCGCTGGTCTTCGTCGAGGCCTGGACCTGCGGCCGGCCGGTGGTCAGCGGAGCGTTCGCCGGCGCGCACCAGGTGGTGCGTGAGGGTGTGGACGGGCTCGTCGTACCGCCAGGTCCAGAGAGCGTGGCCGCCGCGCTGATCGAGCTGCTCGCCAACGACGTTCGACGCAGGCGGCTCGGGGCCGCGGGCCGGCGGCGCGCCGAGCGGTCGTTCGGCTGGGATCGGGTCATCGACGCATACGAGTCGAGCTACGCGCCCCCGCCCAGCCCGGCCGCACCGACTGCGCTACCACGGTGAGCGGCACCAACCACCTGCCCACCGCCTGAAAGGACGCACCGATGAGCGCACCGACCGCCCCGCGTTGGCGGGTCACCCTGGCCGACAACACCGTCGACGAGCAGGAGATCGCCGCGGTCACCGAGGTTCTGCGCTCGCGCTGGCTCTCGGCCGGCGCGCAGACCGCTGCCTTCGAGCGGGAGTTCGCCGACCGGATCGGCGCCGACGACGCGGTCGCGGTCAGCAGTGGTACGGCCGCGCTGCACCTGGCGGTGATGGCCCTCGACCTGGGACCGGCCGATGAGGTGATCATGCCGGCGTTGACGTTCGTGGCCTCCGCCGCGGTGGTGGCGCTGGCCGGCGCCACCCCGGTTCTCGCCGACGTGTGCGCCCCGGACGACCTCACCGTGGATCCGGTGGACGTGGCGCGGCTAATCACCGCACGGACCCGAGCCGTCGTCGCGATGCACTACGCCGGCTACCCGGCGGACCTGGCCGCGCTGCGGATGGTCTGCGACCGGCACGGCGCGGTCCTGATCGAGGACGCCGCACACGCCCCGGTCGTCGAGTACGACGGGCGGATGCTCGGGACGCACGGTGACATCGGCTGCTTCAGCTTCTTCGCCACCAAGAACGTCACCAGCGGCGAGGGTGGCATGGTGCTCGCCCGCGACCAGGCGGTCCGGGACCGGATCCGGCTGGCCCGCTCACACCACCTGACCACCTCCACCTGGGACCGGCTCAGCACGGGCGACGCCAGCTACGACGTCGCCGGGATCGGGCTGAACTACCGGCCGACGGAGGTCTCGGCCGCGTTGGGGCGAGTCCAGTTGGGCCGGCTCGACCGGGACCGGCAGCGGCGCCGGGAACTGGTCGCGACGTACCGGGAGGTGCTCGCGGCGGCACCCGAGCTGGTGCTGCCGTTCGCCGGGAGGACCGGCGACTCCGCGCTGCACCTGATGCCGGTCGTGCTGCCCGAGGGGACCGACCGGGGCGCGGTACGCGAGGTACTCGCCGCCGCCGGCATCCAGACCTCGGTGCACTATCCCCCGGTGCACCACCTGTCGGCCTACCGGGACAGCGCGGGCGCGGGTCGTTCGGCGCTGACCGTGACCGACGCGGTGGCGCCGCGGCTGCTGTCGCTGCCGCTGCACAGCCGGATGTCCGACGACGACGCCGTACTGGCCGGGCGGGCGCTGCTGAGTTGTCTGCGGGAGCGCTGAATGGCGCCGCCCGCACCCGGGACACCTCCGCGCTGCCGGTCCCAGCCCGACCAACCGAACCCCCATCGACTGGACGGAGCACATCATGATCTCCCCACCCACTGCCGCCTCGGTCGAGGCGACCATCATCCGGCTGCTGATCGAGATGACACGGATCGATGCGGCGAGGCTGACCGGCGACACCAGGATCTTCATGGAGCTCGGCCTGAACTCGGCCATGATCCTCGAACTGTTGATGCGGCTGGAGGAAGACCTCGGCCGGCCGATGGTCGGCCAGGTGGACTGGTTGCACATGGAGACCGTCGCCGACCTGGCGGGGTTCGTCGCCGGACGGCAGGACGACGGCGCGTCCCGGTCCTGAACCGGGTGGTGCCAGCTCCGGCTGTCGGGGCCGGCACCACCGCGGATCCTCAGGCGTAGTTGTGCACCAGCACCTGCGCGACGCAGACCGGTACCCGGCGCCGATCCGTCTCGAAGGTCAGGCTCAGGGCCAGCCGGACGCCGCTGCGCAGCGGCCGGACCTCACGCAGCCGGACCCCCGCCCGGATCCGGGAGCCGACGAGCACGGGCGACAGGAAGCGGACCCGGTCACAGCCGTAGTTCACCTTCATGCGTACGCCCTCGGGGACGAGTACCTGCTCCAGTACCCGGGAGGTCAGGGCGAGGATGAGGAACCCGTGGACGACGGTGCCGCCGAACGGGCCGTCGGCGGCCCGCTTCGGATCGACGTGAATCCACTGGTGGTCGCCGATCGCCTCGGCGAAGCGGTCCACCTGTTCCTGGTCGATCGACATCCACTCGCTGAAGCCGAGATGCTGCCCCACCAGATCGCGCAGGGGCTCGGCCTCGCTACCGACAATGATCATGTTGCCCTCTCCTCGGGTCGGGTGATCGGACGGCCAGGGGTCACCGGGTCACTGGACGAGGAAGTAGGCCGGCCCCAGCCGCTCAGGCGCCGACGCACCGCCGGTCGCGCCCACATGGCGCAGGAACGGGACATCCAGGCCCAGGTCCACCCGCCAGTACGCGTCGCCGGGGCTGCGGTGGGCGGGCCAGTCGTCGCCGAGCAGTCCCCAGCCCACCAGCGTGTGGAGGAAGAACGGGTCCGCCGGCCACCAGCGGCCCTCGGCGTCCCGCAGCTCCAGCCAGTGGTGCCGGTTGGCGAAAGGGCGCGACAGGCACAGTCCGGTGGCCGCCCGGACCGGCACGCCGAGTTCGCCGCCCCGGGAAACCAGGTGGCGCACTGCGAGGGTGCAGTCGGCCAGGCCGGTCTCCCGCACGAATCCGAGATCGGTGGTGAGTCCCGGTGGCAGCAGGTGGAACCGCAGCTGCGCCGCCTCGGCGAAGAGGCGCCGTTGCCCGGGAGTGGGCGCCGTGGGTGCGGCGGCCGGGGCGAGGTCGAGGTCGACCTCGAACCGGGCCGCCTCGGGTCGCCGGGTCGCGACGACCTGCGGCGCGGACGTCACCGCCGGGTCCAGGTGGAAAGAACAGCCGGTGCAGTGCTCCCGTGCCGGGCAGTACGCGCGCACGATCACCGTACGGCGCGTGGTGGCCGCGGCCCCGTTGGCCCGCAGAGCCGCCGCCATCGCCTCGTACGTGGACCGCTGTGGTGACCGCACACCCAGCTGAAGTGCCGCGTTACGCAAGTCGTACCGGTCGAAGAGCAGGCCGTCGGCGTTCGACGAGTGCGGGAAACCCAGCTCGACCAGCTGCTCCAGGCAGGCCCGGGGCAGCCGGTGGAACTGGGCCGCGTGCTCCAGCGACGTCTCAAAGGCCCGATGCTCGTCGGGTACCCGGCTGGCCTGTCGCACCACGGACTCGAGCGTCGTCGAGGTAACGGCCTGTTCGGGGGTGGACATCGGCGTCCTACCGGGCGGGCTTGCGGGCGAGGAACAGTCCGTTGCCGGGTGCGCTGCGCACCGCGTGGAACTCCACGTCGACCAGCCCGGCGGCGGTGAGCCAGTCGCGTACCTCGTCGAGCGGGTACGTCTGCTGGCCGACGCTGTTGAACATGCTCAGCGCCATCATGGCGCCGAAGCTACGTCCGATCGGACCCAGTTCCGGGGCGGGGAACTGGTCGAGAAGCACCAGCAGGCCGCCGGGCTGCAGGGCGGCGGCGGTGCGGGCGACCAGTTCCCGATTCTGGCGGTGGCTCTTGGAGTGGATGACGTTGAACAGCAGCGCCATGGAGGTGCTGCCCAGGTCGTCGGTGAAGAAGTCGCCGGCCCGGAAGTCGATCCGGTCGGCCATGTCGTTCTCGACGATGGCCCGGTTGGCGAGCCGTTGCATCTCCGGGATCTCGAAGATGGTCGCGCGCAGCTGTGGGTGCCGGCGGCAGATCGCGATGCTGTAGAGCCCGTAGCCGCCACCGAGATCCAGCAGGTGCCCCGCCGGATCCGGCACCGGTATCCGCTCCAGCACCTCGTCGATGTTCATGTTGGTGAGGGCCACCATGCCGTCCTGGAACACCCGCCACTCCTTGGCCAGCCAGCGCGGCGTACGCGGCTGCTCCGGCTCGAACGCAAGGGTCAGGTCGCCGCGCAGGCGGCTCTCAAGGTTCGCCCAGTCAGTGAAGACGATCTTCTCGAAGTACGGGATGCCCATGCTGATCATCGGCAGTAACTCGTTGGTCGTGTCGGTGGCCGCGTACCGGTCACCGACCTGGGAGACGTAGCCCAGGCAGTCGAGACAGTCGAGCAGGAACGCCGTGCCGCGGGGATCGAGGCCCGCCCGGTCGGCCACCTGCTCGGCGGTCAGCTCCTCGTCGGCGAGCGCCGCCAGCACACCGGTGCGGAAGGCCAGGGTGACGGCCCGGAAACCCCAGGCCGAGAGCATGTCGAACATGAAGGCGGGCACCGCGTTCTCGGCTCCGGCCAGGGACCGCTCGCCGGGGACAGTGATGGGCATGGTGGTCTCCAATCGATGAAGCATCCCCGCTCGGCGGCGGACGCGGGTCAGTGCGGGGCTGGCTGTTCGTGGACGGACGCAACGTCGTCGGGTCGCAGCTCGCGCGGCCCGGCGAGCAGCCGCCAGTCCTTGCCGTCGAGGACCACCTCCTGGCACACCGGTCGGCCGGCGGGCGGCTGCCAACGCAGTTGGACGCGGCGCACGGTCGGCGCGTGGTTGACCAACAGCACCTCGTGCGGGTCGCCGGCCCGCCCGGGCAGGATTTCCACGTCCGGATCGGCGCAGTCGACCTCGGGCGCCAGCCCCGCCAGCGTGGCGACCTGCCGGTACAGGCCCTCCCAGGCGGCGGCGGTGAGCCGACCGGGCACGTCGAGCTGGCGCTCGAACGGAGCCGCGCAGAACACCACCTGACCGGCGCCGACCGCGTTGCGTACCAGGGCCGGGGTGCCGTCCGGGTAGCGACCGAGCACCTGCCCGGTGGTCACCGAAAGCACCGACGGCCGGACTCCGGCACCGGCCCAGTCGATCGCCCACCGATCGGCGTCCCACTCGACGTACTCGCGTCCGGCCGCGAGCAGGGTGTAGTCGACCGGTTCGGCACCGGCCAGGTCGGACCCCGGAAACCCGTGCAGGTGGTCGGCCATCGAGTAGTACACGGTCGCGCCGTGGCGGGCCGCGCCGGCCAGCCGGTCCAGGTCGGTCAGGGTGACGTGACCGACCGACGGGCAGACCACCAGCCGGTAGCCGGTCAGGTCACCGGCGACGATGTCGACGTCCAGGTGTGCCCGTTTGAGCAGGAGGTAGGCGTAGAAGGTGGCCACCGTGCCGACCCCCGTGTCCAGGTACGACCCGCCGTCGACGCGGGCCCGTTCCGGCAGGTAGAGCGCGACCGGAGCCCGGCGCGGGCCGGGTCGCAGCCGGGAAGCCGCCCGCAGCGCCCGGCGTAGCCCGGCCATCGCCGGCCGGGGTGTCCCGTCGAGCCGGTGCAGACCCACGAAGCGCTCACCGGGTCGCTGCTGGTAGGGCTCCGCAGTGGAGGCGATGTCCTGCCAGCACCAGGCCAGCACGCCGGCAGCGCCGTTGCCCAGGGCGGAGGCCGTGGCGGCACGCAGGTAGGCCGCCGTGGTGGCCTCGTCGGTGCCGTAGCTGGTCAGCTCGTCGACGAGCGGCACCCCGAACGCCCGCGCGTAGCGGACCAGGAACGGCACCAGGCTGGTCGCCTTGTAGCAGCTGGTCGACTCGATCGACACCGGCGCCCAGGTGGGGAAGCCGTGCAGCGCGATCAGGTCCAGCCCGGTGGCGTTGTCCGGACCGAACGGCGCGGCGCCGAGCACCCCGGAGGCGTCGTTGGCCTGTGTCACCAGCAACCCGGGAAGCTCCGCGCGCAACGTCTCGGCCAGCCCGGTCTGCCATGCGGCGACGGTTTCCCGGGGCAGCCGGGCGGCACCGGGGTCGACGTTGGCGATCTCGTCACCGAGGTCCACGGCCAGCACGTTGCCGGCCCCGCGTAACGCGAGGGCTACCCGCCGGGCGTAGGCCCGTTGCCGCTCCAGCAGTTGCGCGTCGTCGAAAAAGCCACGGCCCGGCCGCCAGGACAACTCCAGGCGCTGCCCATTCATCCAGATCGTCAACAGGGAGAGCACACAGGCCAACCCGGCTTCGGCGGCCAGGTCGACGGCGGTACGCAGCCGGTCGAGGACGACCGGGTCGTGCCGGCCGGGCGCCGGTTCGAAGTCCCGCCAGAACAGGAAGAGCCGTACGGTGTTCAGTCCCGCGTCGACCATCGCCCGGAAGTCGCGGCGCAGGGCCGATGGATCCCAGTCGGTCCAGATCCGGCAGCCGGCCGCCGACGGGTGGTAGTCGACCCCGGCGACGGAGAACGGTGCGCCGTCGCGCCACAGCTCACCGTCGCGGATCTCGAAGCTCATGAGTGGTCCCTGACGAGCGCCGGCGCGGCGGGGGTCGGGTCGGCGGTGAGGGTGGCCGCGTACCAGTCGAAGGTCTGCCGCAGCCCTCGGTCCAGGTTGACGCGAGGTGCGTACCCGAGGGTGCCTCGCAGCCGGCCGAGGTCGGGTAGCCGCCGGTCCGGGGAGCCGGGCGGGGGGTCGAAGACCTCGAAGGTGGGGGTATAGCCGGCCAGTCGGCTGACACGCTCGGCCAGTTCCCGGATCACGATCTCCTCGGTGTCGTTGCCGATGTTGGCCACGACCGGTTCGGAGCCGGGCAGGCGGGTCAGGCCGATAGTCGCGTCGACGGCGTCGTCGATGTGACAGAAGGCGCGGGTCTGGGTCGCCCCGTAGATGGGGAAGGGATCCTTGCGGGCCAGTGCCCGGGCCACGAAGTGGGGTATCACGTGGTCGTGCCCCATCCGGGGACCGTAGATGTTGTGGTAGCGGCCGATCCTTACCGGAAACAGGTCGGCGCACTGGCGCAGCAGCGTCTCGGCGACGATCTTGCTGAGCCCGTAGGAGGCCCGGGGCAGCGACGGGTCGGGCAGTACGAAGGGCACGTCCTCCGGCACCGGGAACGGCGCCAAGCCGAGGCGGGCGGCGCCGTCGGCGACCTCGCTCGTGGAGCTGAGGTAGACCCGCCCGGGTGGGCGACGCCGGCACCAGTCGATCAGGTTCAGCACGGCCCGCAGGTTCACGTTGAGTGCCAGCGACGGGTTCTCGCTGTTCTGCCGTACCCCGACGACCGCGGCCAGGTGGTAGACCTCGTCGAAGTCGTCGATCAGCAGGTCCGCGGGGATCGGGGTGGTCAGGTCGTGCCGGACCAGGCGGGCGTCGGCGCGGACCTGGTCGAGGTCCCGGTCGGCCCGGCCACGGGACAGGTCGTCGAGTAGGGTCACGTCCGCTCCGTCGCGCAGCAGACGGCGGGCGAGGTGCAGGCCGACGAAACCGGCTCCGCCGGTGATCAGGATCCGGTCAGCCACGGCCCAGCCCCCGGTAGTCCACCTCGGCCACCCCGGACAGCGACGACGCCAGGTCGCCCCAGACGTCGACCACCAGCGCGGGACGGTTCATGGTGCGACGCAGCAGCGCGGCGTCGATCTCGGCGCGGTAGCGCGGGTGGTCCACCAGGAGCACCAGGGCGTCTGCGCCGGCCAAACCGTCGGCGAGGGACATCGGGATGTACCCGAGCCCGGCGGTGACGGTGTCGGAGACCAGGTAGTCGTGGCCGGCCAGCAGCCGCACCCGCTCGCGCAGGCCGTCCGCGACGACCGTGGCGGCCGAGCCCCGCACGTCGTCGGTCTCCGGCCGGCCCTTGTAGGCCATCCCGCAGACCAGGACCTTCGCGTCGGCCGGCACCCGGCCGGTGGCGGCCAGGGCCTTGAGAACCCGTTCGGTCACCAGGTGCGGCACCTGCTCGTTGACGGCGCGGGCGGCGGCCACCAGCGTCGGGTGGTATCCGGCGGTTCCGGCCGAGTACATCAGCAGGTACGGGTCCTTGGTCAGGCAGCTGCCACCGACGAACCCGGGCCGGGCCAGGTCGGGCCGGGGATAGTTCAGGTTCGCGGCGGCGATGACCTCGGTGGCGTCCACGCCGAGCGCCTCGGCGATCATCGCCAGCTCGTTGCCGAAGCCGTACAGCAGGTCGGTGTGGGCGTTGCAGGCCAGCTTGACCAGCTCGGCCGTCTCCAGATCGGCGGTGCCGACCTGTTCGGGAGTGAGCCGGGCGAACAGCCGCCGGGCACGGTCGGCGGAGCGGTCGTCCAAACCGCCGACGACCTGCGGAAGGCTGGCCAGTTCGGCCAGCGCGCGGCCCTGAATGGTGCGTTCGGGGCAGAAGGCGAGCAGCGGCTCGTCGACCCGGGCGCGCAGCAGCGGCAGCAGGACGCGCCGGGTCGTCCCGACCGGGACGGTGCTGCGCACCACGACGAGGGTGTCCGCGGTGGTGGCGGCGGCGGCGGTCTCAGCGGCGGCGGTGAAGTGGCGCAGGTCCGGCCGGCCGGTGCCGGTGTCGAGCGGGGTGCCGACACAGATGACGATCGCGGACGGCGTGACGCCGGCCAACGTGTCGGTGACGGTCAGCCGGTCCGCCGGCAGGCTGCGCAGCAGTTCGTCGACACCGGGCTCGAACAGTGCCGGTGTTCCGGCCCGCAACGCCGCCCGGGTCCTCGGGTCGGCCTCCACGCCGACGACGGACACGCCCGCCCGGGCCAGGCTCACCGCCAGGGTCAGGCCGACGTACCCGAGGCCGATGACGGCGACGGGGCCGTCCGGCCCGTCGGCGGGAGTCCACGGTCGTGGGAACGTGGGGTGGGTCATCTCAAACCTCGCTTCCGATCGGTACGGCGGTCACGGCCGCGATGACGGCCTGCCGGTCGACCTTGCCCATCGCGGTCCGGGGCAGCCGGTCCAGCGGATGGAGTTCGTGCGGCACCTCGTACGGGGCCAGACCACGCGCCCGGCAGTGTTCGGCGAGGTCCGCCCGGTCGGTGCCGGGTCCGAGCACCACCGCCGCGTGCACCCGCTGCTCCCCGTCGGCGTCGGTCAGGCCGAAGACGAAGGCCTCCCGCACCTCGGGGTGCTCGCCGAGGATCCGCGCCACCCGCGTCGGGTTGACCTTGCGGCCGCCGACGTTGACGAAGGTGTCCTTGCGGCCGAGCAGGTGCAGCCGGCCGTCGGCGTCGAGGCGGGCCAGGTCACCGGTGTCGTAGAACCCGTCCGGTGTGCACACCGGACCGGACCCGCCGAGATAGCCGTGGAACAGCGTCGGCGTGTACACCGACAGCTGGCCGGCGCCGGTCGGGTCGTCCGGCTCCGCGCGGGTCAGCCGCAGCCGTACCCCGGGCACCGGTACGCCGACCGACGGGTCGGGCAGCTCGCCGTCGAGGTCCGGCTGGTAGCTGATCAGGCCGGTTTCGGTGCTGCCGTAGAACTGGCGCACCGGTACACCGAGCACCGCGCGCGCCCGGACGCCGAGGTCGGCGGAAAGTGGTCCGCCCGACGACACCGCGGCCCGCAGCCGGGCCGGCGTGGGGCGGCGGTGCATGACCGGGGTGAGCAGCCGGTACACCTGCGGGGTGCCGAACAGCACGGTCGCCTCGGCGGCGAGCATGTCGGCGAGCCGACCCGGCTGGAACCGCTGCGTGGTACGCAGTTCGGCGCCGGAGACGATCGCCGCGGTGAGCGCGCCGACCAGGCCGAACGAGTGCGCCAACGGCACCGCGGCGACGACCACGTCGGCCGGGGTCAGGTCGAGGATCTGGCGGTAGGTGTGCCCGCCCTGCCACACGTTGGCCAGCGAATGACGAACGATCTTGGGTTCGCCGGCCGAACCGGAGGTCAGCTGGAGCACCTCGCCGAGGCGGCGGGCCCGGGGTGCGCTGGCTTCGTCGGGCTGGGCCCGGCAGCGCTCGTAGCGCAGGAAGGCGATCCCCGCGGGCTGGGTGCCGGCGGCGCGGGCCGGGCCGACCACGGTCCGTACGCCCGGGTTGCGGCTGGGCGCGAGCAGGTCGGCCAGGTGGGAGCTGACCTCCTCGACCGGCAGTACGTCCACACCGGCGGCGGTCAGCCCGATCAGGGTCGCCGCGCTGGCCGGGGTGTTGTCCACGATCAGCAGCACCGGGGCGGCCGGCTCCAGCGTCGCGGCGAAGCCCCGCACGGCGGACGCGGCGTCGTGCAGCTGCGCCCAGGTGGCGAGGTGGCCGCCGGTCGCCGTCGCGGTCCGCAGGGCCGCCGCATCGGCGCGCTCGTCGCTGCGTCGGCGCAGCTCGGTCAGCAGCTCGCCCGGGGCCGCACCGGTGCCGTCAATGACGCTGCCCTCCGCCGACCGGCCCCGGCACTGTCGCGTGGGCGGCGCAGACCGCCGCCAACCCGGCCGGGGTCGCGTCCTCGAAGATGGTCTCCAACAGAGTGGATCGCAGCGCCTCGGCGGCCTCCGGCCCGGCCGGCCGGCAGACGTCGACGAGTCGTTGCAGCACGTCGACGGCTCGGACGGAGTCGCCGCCGCAGTCGAAGAAGTCCTCGTCGGGGGCGAGCGGGTCGCGCAGCAGCGCCTCGCCCATCAGCTCACCAATCGTGGCGCTGACATCGGGTTGTCCGTTGCGCATATCGTCCCCGATCAGTTCGTGGTGGTGGGTGCACTCGGCGCCGGTGGCCGGGTGGGCGCGCCCCGACGCCGTATGCGTGCCCGGCCTCCCCGGGCGCCGTGCCACCAAGGTTCGCCCGCGCCGGGCTAGGGCAGAAGACGCGACTGAGCGCGCCACTGCCCTGCGCGAACGGGTATGGCGCAGGGGCGTCGACCGGTGTTCCGGTAGCTGCCCGCCCTGACCGTCCGAGCGCCCGTTGGCGGCTTGTCCTGGGCGGTACAGCGCCAAGAATGGCCAGGGACGGCAGAACCCGGGAGGCGGTGGCATGGCAGACGATGTCGACGTGCAGGGAGTGCGGTACGAGGAACTCGCGGCGCGGTACGGCACCCCGCTGTATGTATACGACTCGGCGGTGCTGGATGCCCAGTTCAGCCAGCTGCGGGCGGCGCTGGATCCCCGACTAGACTTCTTCTTCTCCCTGAAGGCAAACCCCAATGTGGCGATCTGCGCCCGGCTCGCCGGCCTCGGCGCGCACGCCGAGGTCTCGTCCCTCACCGAACTGCTCACCGCCCGCCGGGCCGGGGTGCGCCCGGAGAACATCATCTTCCTCGGCCCGGGTAAGAGCGCCGAGGAGTTGCAGGCCTGCCTGGCCCAGCGGATCCACGCGATCGTCTGCGAGTCCCTCGGTGAGCTGCGGCTCATCGACAGCCTGGCCCGGGCGGCGGGCACGATCGCTCCGGTGGCGCTACGGGTCAATCCGAACTTCAGCGTCAAGGGTTCGGGCCTGACCATGGGCGGACGGCCACGGCAGTTCGGCATCGACGAGGACGAGCTGATGCGGCAGAACGGGCTGAGCAGCCGCTACCCCGGTGTCCGGCTGATGGGCGTACACGTCTACATGGGGACCCGCATCCTCGACCCAGGGGTGGTCGCGGACAACAGCCGGCGCATCTTCGAGCTGGCCGAGCGGCTCTCCGCGCGGCTCGACTTCCCGCTGGAACTGGTCGACGTCGGCGGCGGTCTGGGGGTCGCGTACTTCGACAACGAACAGGACCTCGACGTCGACACCCTCGCCGGTCTGCTCAACCCGGTGCTCGGCGAGTTCCGGGCCCGGCACCCCGGTACCCGGTTGGTGATGGAACTGGGGCGCTACCTGACCGCACCGAGCGGCATCTACGTGGTCCGGGTCCGCTACCTCAAGAGTTCGCTCGGTCAACGGTTCGCGGTCACCGACGGCGGCACCCACCACCACATGGCGGCGGTCGGCATCGGCTCCTACGTCAAGCGCAACTTCCCGATCCGGTTGCTGGGCACGGCCACCGGAGCGGCGGAGCCGTGGCAGGTGACCGGGCCGCTGTGTACGCCCAACGACACGCTCGGCAAGAACGTCATGCTTCCGCCGCTGCGTACCGGCGATCTGCTCGGTGTGCTCCGGTCCGGAGCGTACGGGCCGACCGCCTCACCAGTGCAGTTCCTCAGCCACGGCTACCCCGCGGAGGTCCTGGTCCACGATGGACGGCCCTACCTGGTGCGCGAGCGCGACCGCCCCGAGGACATGATGCGCCGCCAGCACCTGCCGGGCGCGCTGCGGGCCCGACCGGCCGTGCCGGTGCGCTGACGGCGGGGTCGGCCGGTGATCGGCCTCGCCAGCGGGCGGCCGGTCACGGCGGACATCGGCGGGTGACCTGGGGTCACCCGCCGAACGCGTCGTTGTTTGGCGACGCGAGCACCGCGCCGGTCGACACCCGGGCGAGGTCCACCGGGCGGCAGTGCCGGTACTCGATGTCGAACGGCTCGGTGCCGGCCAGCGCGACGCTGCCCCGGTAGCCGGGTGGCACCCGCAGGTCGCGTACCCGCCACGGGCCCGGGAGCCGTCCGCCGGGCTGCTGCACGAGCAGCCCGTCGGGGCCCGCCACCGGTAGGTCGAGCCCGTTCAACAGGCGGTCCCCAGCGGCCTTGACGCACGCCTCCTTGCGGGTCCAGAGCGTCAGGTGCAGCGCGGTCCGCTCGGCCGGTGCGGCCGTGGCGACCAACCGCGCCTCGGCCGGCGGAAAGTAGCGGCGGGCGAACGGCTCGACCAGTCGGCCGGGACGGGCCTGTTCGACGTCGACGCCGACGTCGCGTTCGGCGCTCACCGCCAGCAGCGCGCACCGTCCGGAGTGCGAAATGTTGAAGCGCGGCCCGTCGTCGTCAAGCAACGGCTTGCCCCATCGCCCGGTACGCAGCGGCACCCGCGCGGCCGGTTCTGTCCGGTAGGCGCCGAGGATGACCCGCAGCGACCCGTACACGGCCAGGAAGCGGCGCCGTAAGGCCCGGTCGGCGTAGCCGTCCCGGCGGGCCCGTTCGGCCGGGCTCAGCAGTTCATCGAAGACCCGGGCCTGCGACGCGGGCAGTTCCAGCCCGAGCCGCCAGACGTGTACCACGCCGGGTGCGGTCACCGGCCACCCGTCGTGGCGGCGGCGCCGGCGGACGGGTACCCGTCGAAGGCGCCACGGTCCAGTGCGGCCGCCACCGCCAGCCGTTGCACGTTGCCGGTGCCCTCCATGTACTCCAGCGCCCCGGCGTCCCGCGCGAACTTGTCCAGCAGCGGCTGGTCGAGTCGGGCGCCCGGCCCAAAGCTGCCCAGCGCCCACCTGGTCACACCGATGGCCAACCGGGTGGCCCGCAGCTTCGCGGCCGAGGCGAGGTGCCCGCTGCCGCTGTCGGCGTCGACCGCCACGGCCGCCCGGCGGGTCAGCCGGCGTACCCCCTCGATCTCCCCCGCGACCCGCGCCAGCACGTCGCGTTCGTCCGGGCGCAGCACGCGGCGGTGTTCGCGGACGTAGTCGCAGGCGGCCTGTGCCAGTCCCACGGCCATCGCCGCCACCGTGGGACGCAGCAGGTTGAACGTCCGCTGCCAGCCCCAACTGCCCCGGCGCATCGGTGAGAGGTGCCGCCCGAGCAACTGCTCGGCGGCGATCGGCACCGCGTCGAGGTGCAGCGCGCCGAGCTGGGCGCCACGCACCCCGAGGGTGGGCACGGCGGTGGCGGTGAAGCCGGCGGCGGTGGTGTCGACCAGCGCCGCGCCGAGGCCGAGGGGCCCATCGCCGGTGCGGTGGAACACCACTCCCATGGACGCGCGCAGGGCGTTGCTGATGTAGCGCTTGCGCCCGGTCAGGCGCCAACCGGAACCGTCGGTAGACTCGGTGGCACGGGTACGCAGACCGGCGGCGTCGGTGCCGCCGTCAGGCTCGGTGAGGGCGAAGAAGGTCCAGGTGGGTCGGGCCAGGAGCCGGCCGTAGAACCATTCCTGCTGGCTGCGGTCGCCGATGGCGGCGACGAGTACGCCGGACATCGACGCGCCGGGTAGCGCCAGCATCATGCCCAGGTCGCCGCGGGCGATCTCCTCGCAGAACACCACCCGCTCCAGCGCCGAGGTGAGCAGGAAGCGTTCACCCGCCAGGACCAGCGGCGCCGGGTTGAACGCGGCCGGGATCTGCAGGTGGGCCGCGTGGTGGAACGCGGGCGCGTCGAGCAGCCGCAGCACCACGTCGGGATCGCCGTCCAGGTCCAGGGCGTACGGGCGCAACTCGGCGGCCCAACCACGGGCGTGCCGGCGCAGCAGCCGCAGCCGGTCGTCGAGCTGGGGCACGGGTGGTCACCTCCTCACGTCGGCGGCCGCACGTCGTGGTGGGCCGGCAGGTACACGTCGGCGAGCAGGTGGGACAGGTACACGGCCCGTCCGGGGCCGTCCTGGGTGAACCCGGCGGCGCCGAGTACCGGCAGCAGCGCGTGGTCCGCGGCGGTCAGCTGGTGGTGCGCCTGCACCAGGTCGGCGACCGATTCGGCGGACGGGTCCGGGTCGGATTCGGCGGGCCGGTCCGCGTCGGTCAGCAGCGCCTGGACGGTGAGCTGGTCGGTGACCGCCTCGGCGAGGGCGGCCTGCACGAGCTGCTGGCGCAGCAGGGGACCGTCGGCGGCCCGCCGGCCGGCCAGGTGGGCGCGGATCCTGTCCAGCAGCCCCGCCGAGCTGCCCAGCCGCAGCCAAGCCAGGCCGAGCAGCCAGATCCGGTACGACGCCCACCCGGACCGGTCCGGGCCGGGCAGTCCGCGCAAGGCCGTCAGGTCGGCGTCGCGCACCGGCGCGGGCAGGGCGACGGTGGTGACACCGGCGAGCCCGCGCAGCGGTGTCCCGCCGGGCCACACCCGCTCGGCGGCGCGGCCGACCGGACCTGGTGCCAGTGCCTGACCGGTGGGTCCGGCGACCAGCGAACCCCCGGCGATCCGGTCGTAGAGGTCGGCGAGAGCGGCCTCGACACCGTACGACCGGGCCCGGTCGTACGGTCGGGTCCACTGGGCCACGGCATCGACAGTCATCCCTTTCCCCCGGCCGGGACGTCAAGCAGGCAGGTGGCGAGCCGCTCCTGGTCGGCGTCGTGGTCGGCGATCAGGACGCGCGCCCCGTCGACCTGCCACTGTGGCAGCCGGGCGGCCACCTCCTGCCAGACTCCGGTGACCGGTTGCCCGAGCGGCGCCGGCAGCACCAGGGTGTCGTCCGGCACCGTGGGCAGTCGCCCGGCCAGGCCCGCCCCCGTTACGAGTACCTGCGGTTTCTGTTCGGCCAGAGCCTCGGCGAGGGCCGCCTGCGGCGTCCGGGACACCGTCGGCGCACTGCTCGGCGGGTACAGCCGGCCGCCGTCGGCCACGGGGTCGAACGCCAGCACGACCACCGCGTCGCGCGCGACGCGCAGCCGCTGCGGCACCGGCAGGTCGTGCAGCAACACAGACTGATCGACCACGACGAGTAGCAGCCGGCCAGCACCGTCGCGGCGGGACCGGTTGGCCAGCACCTGTAGCGCCGTGAACGCGGTGACCAGGCCCTGGTCGAGTACGGCGAAGGCGAGCCCGGCGTCGGGCACCAGGTTGCTCAGGTGGCACATCGGGAAGCCCGGCTGCGAGTCGGGGGTGGCGGCGGCGAGGACGGCCAGGTCGAACCCGTCGGCGTACGGACGCAGCCGGGGCAGGACCGCGGTGAGCATGTCGGTGAAGGAGTTGCGTCGCCCCTCGAACGCGTCGGGCGGGCAGGTCGTGCCGTAGGAACGCATCAGGTCCGGGTAGTAGATGTGGTCGTCGTTGCCGAACGGCCCACCGGGACCGAACACCTGGTGCACCGCCCGGGCGAGGCCGAGTGGTGCGGCATGCCCCAGCGGGGTGCCGGTCTGCGACCGACGCCCCGGCGCGGTGACGTACATCAGGCGTTCTCCTCAACCTGGCCGGCGACGTAGGCGACGAGCGCGCCGACGGTCTCGAAGTCGGCCGGTTCCAGGGTGTCGGTGTCGAACTCGACGTCCAGCTCCGCCTCCAGTTGGATGAGCAGTTCCAGCACGCTGGTGGAGTCGAAGGAGAGGTCTTCGAAGAGCCGTAGCTGGGTGGAGATGCTCGCCGGGTCGCGGCTCAACATCTGCCCGAGGGCACCGACCACCACGTTAGTGATGTCACCGGCGACAGCCTGCGGAGCAGCACCGATGGTCGCGTCGCTCATGTCGTCTCCCTGTCTGGTCGCGGTCCCCGCCGAGCGGACGGGACCGGTGGGGTGGGCCGATGCGGGGCGCATCGGCCCGGGGTACGGCGGAGCTGATCGGCCGACGCCGATCGGCTGGTGGCTAGGATTGCGCGACGGTCGCGGAGCAGTTCCGCAACCGTTCGGTGACCTCCCGGTCGAGGGCGGCGACCTGCTGGGCGGAGTCGGCGGCCACCACGCCGTAGAGCCGACCGCCGAAGTCGGTACCCGCACCGCTGGCGGCGTTCACGGTGGCGAAATTGTTGATCACCAGGCCGGGCCGGTCCGGCCGGTCGGCGAGTACGCCGTCCAGCAGTGCCCGCAGCTCGCCGAAGGGCAGCGCTCTGGTCAGCCGCAGGGGGTACTGCCGGGCCAACGCGACCGTGTCCGGGCCGAACCAGGTCCGCCGCAGCCGCTCCTGGTAGGTGGACATGTTGTTGCGCGCGTTGATCTCGATCATCGGGTAGAGCCGGCCGTCGGTGGTGGTCAGGGCGTCCACCCCGACCACCCCGAAGTACCCGTCGGCGGCCAGGCGGCGGCCGATCGCCGCGGCGGCGGAACGTACCTGCCGGTGCTGCGGTTCCGTCAGGGGCGCCGGCATGCGATGCCCCTGGTGCACGCCGTCGCTGGTGATCGCCTCCTTGATCACGTCGAAGTGCACGTCACCGGCGCGGTCGACGGTCAGCTGGTAGTTGAGGTCGTGGCGCTTGGGCAGCCATTCCTCCATGACCAGGCCGACCCGGCCGGCGTCGCGGCGGGCCCGGCGGGCGATCAGCGCGTGCAGTTGCGCGAGTCGCCGGGTGTCGCGGACCACCATGATGCCCCGGCCGGAGACACCGAAGGCGTCCTTGAGGACGACCGGCCGTCCGGCGTCCAACCAGCTGCCGGCGCGTCGGATCGCACGGTCCAGCTCGTCGAGGTCGCGGCAGACCGTGCCCTCCGGCTGCGGCAGCCCCACCTCGTCGGCGAGCAACCGGCTATAGATCTTGCTGTTGACCCGCTTGCAGACGGCGGCCGTCGGTGCCGCCAGCGGCAGCCCGGCGAGTTCCGCCAGGCGTTCCTCGACCACCGACACGCCGTGCGGCCACAGGTGCGCACCGGTAGCGACCAACCCGCCGAGCGTGGCCACCAGCCGCGGATCGGCCACTGCGTCCTCGCTCACCGTGCGCTGCGGCTGCCCGGTGGCGACGGTCAGGATCCGGGGCAGCGCCAGTCCCAGGCCGCCGAGGTAGCGCAGGTACTCCTCGTCGGGCGCGGCCTTGAGCACGACGTGGTCGTCCGGGCCGGCGAGCAACAGCGCGCATTCGTCCATCCGGTTCACGATGACCCGGCTGGCGGGCATCACGATCCCGGGCAGGCCCGCTTCGCCCTTCGCCCAGTGGTCCTCGACCTCGAAGTTACCGAGCAGCACGAGGGGACGGTCGGCGGCGCCGGTCAGCGCGGTACGCAACAGCGCGAGGACATCACCGCTGAGTGTGTGCGTATGCACGTGTCGCTCTCCAGGCTCGGGGGGTTCAGTGGACGAGGACCATGGCGGAGACGGTGGCGCCGAGCCCCACCGACGTCATCAGGTACGGGTCGCCGGGCGCGAGCCGGCCCTGTTCGCAGGCCAGCTGGTAGGCGGCGAAGGAGTCCGCGGCGAAGCAGTGCCCGGTGCTCGGGAGGTTGTCCAGAACCAGCCGCTCGGCGCTGCGGATGTTCAGCAGCCGGAGCACCCGCAGCCAGGACAGCCGGTTGACGTTGTGCGGCAGGATCGTCCCGATCTGGTCGAGGTCCAGACCGGACTCCTCGACCGCGGCCCGCACCACCTCGGCGACCATGACCGGGTAGTCGTCCCGGAAGGCCGCCGCGTCCGGCTCCGACATCCACGGTCCGGCGGAAAACCGGCCGTAGGTGCCGGCCGCGTAGGAGAGCACCCGGTCCCGCCGGCCGTGCGCGCTGACCAGCACCGCCGAACAGCCCTCCCCCATCACGCCGGTGCCGGAGATGACCTGGGCGGAGGCGGTGAAGGCCTTCTCTCCGGTGAGCACCAGCGCCAGTGCCGCGGGGTCGGGGTCGTCGGCCAGCAGCGTGCCGGCGAGGTCGACGGCGAGCAGGCCGGACGCGCAGGCATGCTGGCTGACGGTGAACGTGGTGGCGTGGGCCAGGCCCAGCCGGCGGGCGGCCTCCCGTACCGGGTTGACCGGGTACGGCGCCACCACCGGCATGGTCCGGGCGTGCAGTACGTAGCGGACCAGGTGCTCCCGGCCGGCCAGCTCGGCCATCCCGGCGCCCCCGCCGACCAGCAGGTCGGCCAGGCTGCCCTGCGGGTCGAGTCGCACCTCGCGGAAGCCGTAGAACCGCTCGTGCATCCGGATCTGCGCCGCCGAGAACCCGTAGTCGGCCAGGCAGTCGCCCACCGGCACCCGATTCGGTGGCAGGTACGTGTGCACTGCCTCGATGGACGTCACCTGGCCCCCTTCCGCCGATGCCGGCCCGTTCGAGGTAGCGGCGGCGCCGGGCCGGGACCGCCGTACGCCACTGACCCTCCCGCGCACCGGGTGCACCGGAAAGCCGCCGACGGGCGCTCCAAACCCCTAGCCGGACGAGCATGCCCGCAAGCGGGGTTCCTGGGCGCGGTGATCGACGCGAAGACTGGCCTGGTCCGCCGACCGGGCCGGCCAGGCCAGTGGGGAGAGTGTCCGTGATCATTCCGATGACCATCGCGGGACGTTCGGCGCACTCCCCCGATCGGATGCCGGTGGAGAACCCAGCCACCACCGAGCTTTTCACCGAGGCGCCACGGTGCACGGCCACACAGCTCGACGACGCGGTCCTGGGTGCCACCGCCGCCTTTGGCCACTGGTCCCGTACCGACGCCGACTCGCGGCGGGCGGCGCTGCTGGCCTGCGGCGCGGCGTTGGCGCGGGCGGGCGACGAGGTGGCCGAGCTGCTCACCGCCGAACAGGGCAAGCCGTTACGGCAGGCCCGGGCGGAGGTCACGCTCGCCGCCGACTGGTTCGGCCACACCGCCGAGCTGTCGTTACCCCGGCAGGAGCTGGTCGCCGAGGAGACCGTCGAGGCCACGATGGACCGGACGCCGGTGGGACCAGTCGCGGCGATCGCCCCCAGCAACTATCCGATCATCCTGGCCGTCACCAAGATCGCACCGGCGCTGTTGGCCGGCAACACGGTGGTACTCAAACCGTCACCGGTCACCCCGCTGTCCAGCCTGCGGATGGGACAGTTGCTGGCCGAGGCGCTGCCGCCGGGCGTACTGAACACGATCAGCGGAGACGGTGCCCTCGGACCGGCGTTGGTGGAGCACCCGGCGATCCGGATGATCTCCTTCACCGGTTCGGTCCGCTCCGGGCGGGCCATCGCGCGCCGCGCCGCCGACTCATTCAAGCGGGTGGTCCTGGAGCTGGGCGGGAACGACCCGTGCATCGTGCTGCCCGGCACTCGGATCGACCGGGTCGCCGGGGAAATCTTTCGGCGCGCCACCGTCAACAGTGGTCAGTTCTGCGCAGCGATCAAGCGGGTGTACGTGTCGGCCGGGCAGGCGGCCGAGCTGACCGAGGCGCTGCACGCCGAGGCGAAGGCGGCGGTGGTCGGCGACGGTCGTGATCCGCGCACCGACCTCGGTCCGCTGGTCAGCCAGGCCCAGCTCGCGCACGTACACCGGTTGGTGGAGTCGGCGGCGGGAGCCGGCGCCCGGGTGGTGACCGGCGGCGGGGCACTGCCCCGTGCCGGACACTTCTATCCGCCGACCGTGGTGAGCGACCTGCCCCCGGGCACCGACCTGGAGCAGGACGAGCAGTTCGGGCCGGTGGTGCCGGTCATCGGCTACCACGACCTCGACGAGGCGTTGGCCCGGGCCAACGGCACCCGTTTCGCCCTGGGTGGTTCGGTCTGGGGCGAGCCGGCCGTGGCCCGGGCCCTGGCCGCCCGCCTCGAGTGCGGCACCGCCTGGGTCAACACCCACGGTGACCTGCGCCACGACGTCCCCTTCGGCGGTCTCCGGGAATCCGGCAGCGGCGTGGAGTACGGCCTCTGGGGGCTGTTGGAGTACACCAACATCAAGATCACCCATGCCGTGCGACGGCCCTGAACAGCGGGAACCCGCCGCCGGCCCATCCCTCCTGGAGGTCAACCTTGTCCAGCGCAGTCACCTCGTCAGATCCCCAGCCGTATCCGGAGTCGGACGACATCAGCTCCAACCCGTCCAGTAACCGGCTCTTCCAGGACGTGGTCGCCACCCGGCTGTCCCGCCGTACCGCGCTGACCGGCGGCGTCGTGGCGGCCGCCGGCTTCCTGGGCGCGGGCGTAGCCGGCCCCGGTACGGCGGCCGCCGCCGGGGCGCGGCACCGCCGACGGCTGCTGAACTTCCCGGCGGTCCCGATCAGCTCCGCGGACACCCTCACCGTCGCCGACGGATACACCGCGGAGGTCCTCATCCCCTGGGGCACCCCGATCCGGGCGAACGGGCCGGCCTGGCGCCGAGACGCCTCGAACTCCGCGGCCGACCAGGCCAGGCAGATCGGCATGGGCCACGACGGCATGCAGTACTTCCCGTTGGGCCCCGACCGTGGCCTGCTGGTCCTCAACCACGAGTACGCCGACCAGGTGCTGCTCTTCCCCGACGGCGACGCGGTCATGACCCCGGAGAAGGTGGCCAAGTCGCTGGCGGCGCACGGCGTCAGCGTGGTGGAGATCGCGCTGCGCCGGGGACGGTGGCAACTGGTGGACTCCCGGTACAACCGGCGGATCACCACGGACACCCCGGTACGTTTCTCCGGCCCGCTCTCGGGCAATCACCCCGCCTTGCAGACCGGGGCCGAGCCGCGCGGCACGCTGAACAACTGCTCGTGCGGCGCCACCCCGTGGGGCACCTACCTGACCTGCGAGGAGAACTTCAACGAGTACTTCGCCACCGAGGACCCGACCTGGGAGCCCACGCCGGAGCAGGCCCGGTACGGCGTGACCCGGTGGGGCTACGGGTACCGGTGGCACCACGGGAATCCGCGCTTCGACCTCGCGGCGACCCCCAACGAGCCGAACCGATTTGGCTGGGTGGTAGAGATCGACCCGCGCGACCCGAACAGCAAGCCGGTGAAGCGCACCGCGCTGGGACGGATCAAGCACGAGACAGCCACGGTGACGGAGTCCCGGGGCCGGGTGGTGGTCTACACCGGCGACGACCAGGTCGGCGAGTACATCTACAAGTTCGTCAGCTCCGGCCGGTGGCGGACCATGCGGGCGACCGGCCGGCACCCGCTGGACCACGGCACCCTCTACGTGGCCCGCTTCGACGACGACGGCACCGGTCGCTGGTTGCCGCTCAAGCACGGCACCGGCCCGCTGACCACGGCCAACGGCTGGCGCGACCAGGCCGACGTGCTGCTGCGAACCCGGCAGGCCGCCGACGCGGTCGGTGCCACGCCAATGGACCGGCCGGAGTGGATCGCGGTACACCCGAACACCAACGACGTGTACGTCACGCTGAGCAACGGCACCGGGTTCCCGAACGCGGCCAATCCCCGGCGGCCCAACCCGTTCGGTCACATCGTCCGGTGGCGGGAGCGGCACGCGGACGCCACCGCCACCTCCTTCGAGTGGGACATCTTCCTCCTGGCGGGCGATCCCGAATTCGACCCGAGCGTGCCGCTCGACGCGACGAGCAAGTTCGGCTCGCCGGACGGCCTGGCCATCGACCGCGACGGACGGATGTGGATCCAGAGCGACATCTCCAACTCGTCGCTGAGCAATCCCCAGACGTACTACGTCTACCTGGGCAACAACGCGCTGTTGGCGGCCGACCCGGTCACCGGCGAGGTCCGCCGCTTCGCGGTCGGTCCGCGCGGCTGCGAGCTGTCCGGCATCGCCTTCACCCCGGACCACCGGACCATGTTCATCAATGTGCAGCACCCGGGTGAGGCGGTGCCCACCCTGGAACGGCCCTCGCCGGCGAACCCCCAGTCGGTGAGCAGCTGGCCCGACCGTGACCCGAAGGGGCGTCCCCGCTCGGCGACCGTGGCGATCCGGCGCCGCGACGGCGGCGTGATCGGCCGCTGATCCCGCACACCGCAGCGGGCCGGGGGACACCACTCCCGCGGCCCGCTGCGGTCACCCGGCCGATGGCACCGCGGCGGCGGTCGGCCGGCGGACCCGCTCCCCGCCGCCGACCGCGGCGGTCAACTCCCGCGCGGCGTCCTCGACGACCTGCCGCGCCTGCGCCGCATCGGTTCCCGGAGCCATCAGGGACAGCGCCGGCTGCCGAAAGCCCAGCCCGCGCACCGACGTCGGATGGATCCGCACTCCGGCATCCCAGAGCCGGGCGAGCACCGGCCGCACGTCGCCGAGATAGGACAGTGGCCCGCGGGTGCCGAGCGTGACCGCGTCGTGGGAGAAGACCACCTGGTCGGTGGCGCCCCACCGCCGCAGCATGGCGATCGCCGCCATGGCACCGCTGCGCCGGGCGTTGATCTCGGTCACGTAGTAGGTGCCGTCGTCGGCGAGGACGAAGTCCACGCACATCCAGCCGCGGAAGCCCCGGGCGTGCGCGGCGGCCCCGATGTCGCGGCCGATCCGGGTCATCCGGTCCGCCTCGGCCGCGGGCACCGAGGCGGTTCCGACGTGTACGCCCCGGACCCGGGAGACGTCCACCGCCATCGCGGTGGGCACGATCTCCCGGACCCCGTCGTCGTCGATCCGCAGGTCCACCGCGGGGCAGCCGACGCCGGGCCGGTGCGCCACGAACTGCTGCACCAGCAGCGGGAAGGTCCGCAGGAAAGGGTCCCGCTCCACGGCGCTCCACAGCGCCCCGACGCCTCGGGCGTCGTGCTGCAACACCACCGAGCCGTCGCCGCCGACGCCGTACGGGCTGCGCACGATGACCCGCTCGTGCCGGGTCAACAGGTGCTCAACCGCGCCCCGCAGCTCCGTGTTGTCGACCACCAACAGGCCGGGCGGCACCCGCACCTCGGACACCTCACGGGCCAGGTCGAGGCAGCTCAGCTTCGAATCCAGGTACCGGCTGACCCAGTAGTCGCGTTCCGGCACCCCGTCGAGGCGTACCGCCAGCCCCCACCCCCGCAGGGTCGCCGCGAGCAGGTAGACCTCCGCGGTCGCCCCCCAGGTGACCAGCCGCGCCTCGTCGTGGCCGGTCAACAGCGAGCGGAGACGGGCCAGCGCGGCGCCGTCGGCGAGCAGGTCCCGGGCCACCATTCCGCTGACGGGGGCCGGCGAGACGACCGGCGGCGCCGGCTCGTCCAGCAGCCGGTGTACGTCGGCGTACCAGTGCCGGTCATACCCCTCGGGCAGCACCAGCACCCGTCGCCGGCTGCTCCAGTAGACCGCGTAGTCGCCGAGATGCCCGGCCAGGCGGGTGACGACGTCGGTGACGGCTGGGCCCAGGGAGACGGCCGGGTTGCGGGTGTTGAACTCGGCCACATTGGGCACGACGACGTCGATCGGCTCTGTCATGCGGACCTTCCCAGTCAGTGCTGCCCTGCCGGCAGCTCGTCGGCGGTCACCACGGTCAGCTCGGGGTGGCCGATGGGTGGCAGGACCGTGGCGAGTCGGCGGGCCACCGCCAGCGTCGTGCGATCCTGGAGGTAGTCGCCGGCCACCGCGATACCGATCGGCAGGCCCCGCGAGTCGACGCGGACCGGCACCACCGTGGACGGCAGGTAACTGACCCCGGTCAGGCCCGCCCAGACGATCTGGTCCCAGTACGGGCGCGGCACCCCGTCGACCGTGACGGTGCGGTCTTCGAAGGAGCGGTGGTCGTGCCGGGCGGCCAGGTTGGGGGCCACCGGCAGCAGGATCGCGTCGTAGCCGCCGAAGAACTGCCGCCACCGGGTCCGCAGGCGGGTCCGCTGGTCGTCGGCCTCCGTCCAGTCACGGTAGCGCTGGGCGACGTACTCGCCGCCCAGTACCGCCCGGGGTGGACGTCGTCCGGCGGCGATGTCATCGATATCGTCGGCGGTGTGTTCGGGCATCGCCACCGACGCCAGCAACCGGCGGAAGACGTGGTCGCTGGCGGCGAGCCGTACCCCAGAGGGGCGGGCCTCCTCGACCTGAACGCCGCTGTCGGCGAGCCGGTCCGCAGCCTCGCGCAGCGCGGCCCGGACCTCGGCGTCCACCGGGCAGTACGGGTCGTCGAACCAGGTCGCCACACGGCGCACCGGACGCGGCGGCGGCAGCGACAGCCGCCAGGCCGGCGCGTCCCACGGGTGCGGTACGGCGATCGCCGTCAGGGCGGTCTCCAGATCCTCGACAGTACGGGAGATCGGGCCGACCACCGCGATGTCCGCCTCCCGGGGCTTGAACGGGTACGGCGGCACGTGGCCGACCATCGGCACCGCGCGGTAGCTGGGTTTATGGCCGAACACGCCGCAGGCACCGGCGGGTACCCGGATCGAGCCGGCCACGTCGGTGCCGAGTTCGAGAGGGGTGAACCCGGCGGCGACCGCACCGGCCGCACCGCCGGAGGATCCGCTGGTGGTGTACTCCGGATGCCATGGGTTGCGGGCCACGCCGAACAGCTCGTTGTAGGACTGTAGGTCGCCCGAGCCCGACGGTACGTTGGTCTTGCCGAACACGATAACTCCGGCGTCGCGCAGCGCGGCCACCGCCGTGGCGTCCTCCCGGGGCTGGTACGTCCGCAGGTCGGCCAGGCCACCGGTGGTCCGCAGGCCAGCGGTGGCGAGACAGTCCTTGATGGTCATGGCGACGCCGTGCAGCGGCCCTCGCCGTTCCCCCCGGACGGTCGCCTCGTCGGCCTGCCGGGCGTACTCCCGAGCCCGCTCGTCGATAGTGACGACCAGCCCCAACCCGGCGTTGAACTGCTCGATCCGAGCGAGCTGGAGGTCGAGGTACTCCCGGGCCGAAATCCGCCGGGCGGCGATCGCGTCGGCCACCTGCCGCGCCGACCACCAGCACGGATCCGGGCCGGGCTGTCCAGCATCGGGCACCGTACGCCACCTCATTCCGTCGTCGTCGGCAGATCGCCGCCTGCCCAGTCTTCGCGTCGCAGACCGGCCCGCGTACCCCTCTCTTCAGCCCTCGATCGGCCATGGCCAGGCGGGCCCCGGGCGGCAGCCGACCGGCCGACCATCGCGCCAGGGCGCCACGGGTGACCGTCGGAGCAGGGCCGATCGACCGCCCGTCGGAGCAGGGCGGATCGGCGGCCGTCGGCGGTTGGTCGGCGGCGGGCCGCCTGGCCCAGGATCGCAGCGACCCCCACCAACTGCCGGTACGGTGCCCCGTGCCAGCCCAGTCGGGAAGGTGCGCTGATGACCATGCCAGGAACACGGGCCACGGAGCCCGGACGCCGTGGGAACCCGACCATGCGGGCGGTCGTCTATCACGGCCCGGGTTCGGTACGCGTCGACGAGGTGGAACTGCCCCGGATACAGCATCCGCGTGACGTGATCGTGCGGGTCACCCGCACCGCCGTGTGCGGTACCGACCTGCACCCGTACCGGGGAGAGCTGCCGAAATTCACGCCCGGCACGGTGCTGGGGCACGAGTTCGCCGGCACCGTCCACGAGGCGGGGTCACAGGCCCCCTTTGCCGTCGGCACCAGGGTCTTCGCCTCCGACGTGGTCGCCTGCGGGCGCTGCGACGCGTGTGCGCGTGGCTGGCACTACCAGTGTCCGAAGGTCACCCTCTTCGGGTACGCCGACGTGGTGGGGGCGCCGCTGCCCGGTGGGCAGGCCGAGTTCGTCCGGGTGCCCTTCGCCGACGTGGTGCTGGCCGCCACCCCGGACGATGTCACCGACGAACAGGCGCTCTTCGCGGGCGACGTGCTGACGACCGGGCTGGCCGCGGTGCACGGGGCGCAGGTGGCTCCCGGTGCCCTCGTCGCGGTGGTTGGCGCGGGCCCGCTCGGTCTGCTCGCCGGGCTGTGCGCGGTGACGGCCGGCGCCGCGCGGGTGGTGATCGCCGACCCGACGCCGGCGCGGCGGACGCGGGCGGCCGACCTCGGGTTCACCGCTGTCACCCCGGAACAGCTCGACGAGGTGGTACGCGACGACGGTGGCCGCGGCGCAGACGCGGTCATCGAGGCGGTGGGCAGCGACGCGGCGTTGGCCTGTGCGATCCGGGCAGCAGCCGCACACGCCACAGTCTGCGCGGTGGGCGCACACCATTCCGCCGCGATGCCCTTCCCCACCGGGCTCGCGTTCGCCCGCGAGCTGACGGTGCGGTTCGCTGTCGGTGACCCGATCCGGATGCGGGACCCGGTGCTGGCGCTGATCCGGTCCGGCCGGCTGGATCCGAGCCGGATCGTCACGCACCGGATGCCGCTGGGCGAGGCCGCTGCGGCGTACAGACTCTTCGACCGGCAGGACGCGTTCAAGGTTGTCCTCAGCGTCGACGGCGCCACCCCGACGGCCTGACCGCCCGCCGTCGGGCGGCCCGGGCCGCCGCGCCGCCCGAGCGGACACGGTCGGCCCACCGCCCGCGCCCTACCGGGCGCGGGCGGTGGGCACCAGCCGACCCGCCCTCAGACAGCCAGCGGAATGGGTACGACCGCACGCTCGGCGAGAAAGTCCGGGCGCGGATTCTCCACCGGCCGGGGCGCGTTGCGGACGCCGTTGTAGACCATCAACAGCATGCCCCTGTCGAACGGCGACAGATTGGGCGACGAGGCATGCAGCACGTTCGGGTGGAACATCAGCACGGATCCGGCCGGCCCCTTGGGACTGACCAGCCCGCCCGCCTCGGCCAGCCGACGGATGACGGTCCGGTCGACCTGAAACTTCTCGGTGGCGGTGAGGGTCGCCATCCAGTTCGGCTCGTCCTCGTAGCCGGCCGGCATGCTGTCGGTGTCCGTGCCGTCGAGCAGCCCGTGCCGGTGGGAGCCGGGGATGAACGTCAGCGGGCCGTTGAACTCGTTGACCTCGTTGAGGAACACCGTGACGTTGACCAGGTCCGGCCGCGGAATCCCGTCCCGATCCCGCCAGTTGATGTAGTCCTGATGCCACTCCCACTGGTCTCCCGCGAAGGCGGCCTTGAGGTTGACCTTTGACTGGTGCACGTACACCTCGTCGTCGAGCAGTTGCCGGGCCGCCCCAGCAAGCTCCGGCGACCGGCTGACCCGGGCCACCACCGGATCGGTACGGTGCGGTCCATACACCGATCGCACTGTCACCCCGTCGCGTTCCAGTACCCGCTGCGGCCCCTCCTGGGCCAGGATCAGCGGGGCGGCCTCGATCAGTTCAGCCAGTACGTCGGCGGGCAGGTGGTCCCCGGGCAACAGCAGGAACCCGTCGCGGTGGTAGTCCGCCACCATCCCGGCGGTCAGCGGCGCGGGCCCTGCGGTGGTTCGCGCAGCATCGATCCCGGCCATCTGCGCTCCCTTCTCGTGTGCGAACGGACCCCGCCGGTGTCCGACGGTGGTCCAGCGGTCGGGGCCAGCGTCACAACGCGACACCACCCCGGGATACCCGCTAGTCAAACTCGACTGCCACGCCTGGGTCTGCTCCTCATTGCGACCTGGTCAGCTGGCCAGGTCGACCGCCCGCGCCTCCTGCGCTTCCGTCGGCCGGCTCACCCGCCGAAGGTGGAACGTGACGCGTCAGGGCCTGCTGGTCCGCTGATGCCTGAGCAATCTCGCCCGGAGAGTGAGTCAGATGAGCAGGATGGAGCTCGATGCCGGCGACCTCGATGAGGTCACCCTGACCCATGACGAGGCCGTGCTGATGCGCAGCCTGTGCGCCGAGGTCGTCGAAGCCCTCGGCGAGGCAGACCTGAGCACCCAGGCGGCGATGACCACTGTCGAACTGATCGGCTGCCGGCTGCCCGAGCGCCTGGTCGCGGCCCTGGTGTCCTTCCGCTGCAACAGCAGCTCGTCTGGATCTCTGCTGGTGCGCAACGTGCCGGTCGACGAACGGCTACCCGCCACGCCCGCAGACGGCTACCTGCCCGACTGGCGTTCGGTCGGCATCGCGACGGCCGCCCAGTTGATGGCCATGTCCCACCTGGGCGACATCATCGGGTACGCCGACGAAAAGCACGGTCGGGTCGTCCAGGACGTGGCCCCTATCGCCGGTGCCGAGAACCAGCAGGAGAACAGCGGATCCGCCTACCTCGAGTTGCACACCGAGAACGGGTTCCACCCGTACAAGCCGGATTTCCTGAGCCTGCTCTGCCTACGCCCCGACCACGATCGCAGCGGGCGCACGTTGACCGGCACGGTGAAGCGCGTGCACCCGCGGCTGTCCAAGTCCTGTGTGGCCACCCTGCGCCAACCGCTGTTCCGGATCCAGTTCAGCAGTTCGTTCGCCCAGCTCGGCTCAAGCGGCTACTCCGAGCCGGTCGCGGTGCTGGCCGGTCCCGTGGACGATCCGGAACTGACTGCGGACTTCCACGCGATGGAGCCGATGACCGACCAGGCGCGCCAGGCCCTCGATGAGTTGGAGGCCGTGCTCACCCCGTCGCTGGACTCGGTCGTGCTGGACACCGGCAATCTGCTGGTGGTCGACAACTGGCGCGCCGTGCACGGACGTTCCAGCTTCACCGCCCGCCACGACGGCACCGACCGCTGGCTGCGCCGATGCTTCGCCGTGGCAGACCTGCGGCGCTCTCGGGGGGTCCGGCTGGCCGGCTCACGGGTGCTCGCGCCGCTGACCACCATCCTGGCCGACCGGCCTACCGCACCGGCGTCGATGCCGCTGCCCGACGTCACCCACTCGGTCTCCCCACGGTAAGGGCTCCCGATGCGCCGTTTCATCACCACGCTGGACGAGTTGATCGCCCGGCCGCCCCGGCACCTGGTGCTGTTGTACTCGGGCGGTCTGGACGGCACCTACCTGCTCCACCTGCTCAAGGACGCGCCGGTCCGGACGACGGCGCTGAACGTCCGCATCGGGGCGCCGGACGACGGCAGGGCCGGGGACCTGGCCGTCCGGTTCGGCGCGTCGTACCAGGTGGTCGACGTGACCGAAGAGTTCTTCACCGAGGCGGTGCCCGCCGCGATCCACGCCGACGCCTACTACCAGGGACAGTTCCCGGTCGGGTCCACGCTGAGCCGGCCGTTGATGGCCCGGGCGGCGGTCCGCGTGGCCCGGGACGTCGGCGGCGACGCCGTCGGGCACACCGCGACGTACATGCAGAACAGCACGGCCCGGCTGGGTCGCTCCGTCGTCGCGCTGGAACCGACACTGCACGTCGTCGCGCCGTTCCTGGGCTCCAACGTGACCCGGGAGGAGAAGCAGGCCAGGCTGGCGGAGGTCGGCGTCGACCTGCCCGATGCGGTGCACAGCATCGACGTCAACCCGTGGGCGCGGGTCATCGAGAACGGCAGCCTGGAGAGTCCGGAAAACCGCCTGGACGAGTCGGTCTTCACCCTCACCCGGCACCCGGTCGACTGCCCCGCCGAACCGGCCGAGCTGAGCCTGACCTTCGCGGCAGGGTTGCCCGTTGCTCTGGACGGCACCGCGCTGCCGCTGCACGAGATGGTGACCGGGCTGAACGAGTTGGCCGGCCGACACGGCGTCGGCCGCTACGCCGGGCTGGAGGACACCGCGTTCGGGGTGAAGAACCACGAGGTCCGGGAGTCGCCGGCGGCAGCGGTCATCACGACCGCCCACCGCGCGCTGGCCAACGCCGTCCTCGACCCGCGCGAACACACCGTACGGACGCTGCTCTCGACTGAGTGGACCACCACGGCGGTGCAGGGCGGCTGGTTCAGCCACCTCGGACGTACGCTTCAGCGGTGCCTGGCCGAGCTGGACGAGCCGTTGACCGGCACTGTCGAACTGCGGCTTTACCGGGGTTCGGTGTCGGTGCTGAGGCTGGACACGCCACACGGGCTGCATTACGCCCGGCTCGGCGTCGACTTCCACGACTGGATGGACGACTACGGGTACGCCTCTTGGCACCACCTGATGACCCTCGCCGACACCGTCCGCACTGCGGTCGACGGCGACCCACCACATCGGAGGTAACCTCGATGAACAGAGCGGTGGCACCGCAGCCCCACCCCACCGGATCCGGGTCAGGTGCCCGTCTGGTCGACTTGTCGCACGTCGTACAGCACGGCATGACGACGTACCCGGGTCTACCCGGCCCGTACATCGAGGATCACCTGTCGCGGGAGGAGTCCCGCGCCCGGTACGCGCCGGGCACCGAGTTCCAGATTGGCCGGGTGACCCTGGTCGCCAACACCGGCACCTATCTGGACGCGCCGTTCCATCGTTTCGCCGACGGTGACGACCTGTCCCAGGTGCCGCTGTCGCGGCTGGTGGACGTCCCGGGTGTGCTCGTCGACGTCAGCGCCTCGTCGACGCCGGCTATCGGCGCGGATGTCTTCGACGGCCTGGCCGTCAGCGGCAGGGCGGTGCTCATCCGCACCGGCTGGGACCGGCACTGGGGCACCGCGGACTACGGCGCGGCGGGCCATCCGTTCCTCACCGCCGAGGCAGTCTCCTGGCTGGTGTCACAGGCCCCGGCGGTGGTCGGCATCGACTCGGTAAACATCGACGACATGGCCGACCTGCACCGGCCGGCGCACACCGGACTGCTGGCCGCGGGCATCCCGATCGTCGAGCATCTGTGCAGACTCGACGGGCTGCCGGCCGCAGGCTTCCGCTTCCACGCCGCGCCGGTCGCCGTCGCGGGCATGGGCACCTTCCCGATCCGGGCGTACGGGCTGATCGACCCCGTCTGACCCATACCGTCACCAGCCGGTGGGCCGCCATTCTCGAGCGATGGCGGCCCACCGGCTATTGCGGAGAAAGAGGCTGTTCAGCCACTGCGCACGTCAGGAGATGGACCGTCGCGGTCACCAATAGCACCATGAGCCTGTAGCCGATGGAGGTCGGCGGAGACGGCACACGCCGTCAAGCGGTCGACGTGACAGACGATCCGGACGACGCCTCGTCTCACGACAACGGCCACCGAGGCCGAAGGCGGACTCTCCGCGGCGACGCGGTTACCACCCTAGCCCAGGCACCTGCGCGGCGCCGCCTCATCCATCGGGCCTAGCCGATCGACGAGGGTACGACGTCCACGAGCTGACACCGCACAACCCAGCAACACAGCGGAGGTAGTGACATGCACAGCATGCTCGAGATTGACCGCGGCACACTTACCGTTGCGGTCCTGGTGGACAACGAAGTGTTCGGCCGGGGCATCGAGGCGGTGCTCGGTAGCGTGCCGGAGGTCTCGACCGTGCACCGCTGCGGCTCGCGAGAGGAGTACGAGATGCTGTCGCAGTTCGGCGGCGTCGACTTCCTCATCGTGGCGCTACCCGAGGCGCACTGGCTCGAGAAGGATGGTCGGGCGGTACGCGGCAGCACCCACGTCATCCTGCTCGTCGATGAGGCGGCTATCACCGACGTCACTCAGCTGGCCTCGATGCCGGTGGACGGCTTCGTGTCCCAGCAGCGCCTCACCGCCAACCTGCTCAGCGACACCTTGCAACGGATTCGTCGCGGCGAGCTGCCGATGCCACCCACGCTGACCCGTGCCCTGCTCGCCCGCGCCGACGAGCCGGGGCCGAGCACCCGTACGCGCACGGTGAACCTGACTGCTCGTGAGACCGAGGCGCTCAACCTGCTGGTGAAGGGGTTGAGCAACAAGCAGATCGCACGGCGACTCGCTATCTCCAGCCACGGCGCGAAGCGCCTGGTCGCGAGCATCATGCTCAAGTTGGACTCACCCAACCGCACGACCGCTGCGATCAACGCCATCCGGGCCGGTCTGGTGGACTACGACTGACCAGCGCCACCGCACGCCTGCCGAAAACCGCGCCCGATCACTGCTCGATGTCGTCGACAGGGAAGTTGAGCACCGCGTATGTGGCTGGTTGGTGATCCTCCCTGGGATACACGAGCACCTCACTGCCGGTCGCCCTGCCTCGCCGCGAGAGACGCCTCGCCGCGGCCATCCACCAGCATCTCAAACCCGCCGAAGTCGGGAGATCCTGACGGTGTCTCCACCGGGGCGAAGGCGGCGACGTACCAGGCGCGCAACCGTTCCGCGTCGGCCGTGCCGAGCAGGATGCCGCCGAGCCGGAGTCGTCCTATCCGCTTCTCCTCCTGACGCTTCCTGCGGACTATCATCCACCTATAACGCGGCGGGCGGGCACTCCCGCACGGCGCAGAGCTCGAGCTCCCCGATCACCAGCCCGTGCGTCCGGCTGGGATAGCCGGGACGGCTATGGGTGGCCGGTGATGCCGGCCCTCGCCGAGAGTTCCTGGATCACCCACTCCCTCGTCAGGGTGCTACCGGCGGAGCCTGGTGGCGATGATCTCCGAGGTGTCGGCGTGCCGAGCCTGCGCCGCTGCTGGCAACGGGACGAGGGTGTCGGGCTGGGCGTCGTTTCGTCCCGTTGCCAGGATGAGGATCAGGCGCCGGCGTACGCGGTGGCGACGTCGAGGATCCAGGTGATGCCGAAGCGGTCGGTCAGCATCCCGAACGCCGGCGCCCACTGCGCCGGGCCGTAGGCCTCGACGACCGTGGCGCCGTCCGCCAACTTCTCCCACAGCGCGCCGACCTCCTCGACGGTCTCCCCGCGAACGGACAGGAAGAATGGCTCGCCGGTCAGCGTCATACCGTTCTCGCGCCGGGTCGAGTGCTGCGACGCGCCGCCGGCGACAGTCTGGCCGGGCACGTCGTAGGCCATGACGCGGAAGCCGTCGGCGGCCGCGATCTGACCCCACACGACCTTGCCGGCGTCGGGCAGTCCCTTCGGCATCCCGAAATCGCCGTACGTGATGACCATGATCTCGCCGCCGAACACCGACTGGTAGAACTCCAACGCCTCCCGGGCGTTGCCCCGGAAGTTGAGGTGGGCGGTAGTGGTGATGCTCATGAGACTCCTGGTGAGAATCCCGGCCGGAGCGTCCGGCCGGCGTCGCCCCAAGACTCGACAACTGTGGTGACAGGTTGTGTCACCTACTGCGGTTAGTTTCGCACCCATGCCGAAGACCTCCGCGCGACTGCTGGCGCTGCTGTCGCTGCTGCAGACGCGCCGAGAGTGGCCGGGTGCGCTGCTGGCCGAGCGGCTCGACGTCAGCCTGCGAACGGTGCGCCGTGACATCGATCGGCTGCGTGAGCTCGGCTACCCCATCGCCGCGGTCAGGGGCCCCGACGGCGGCTACCGACTCAGCGCCGGCACCGAACTCCCGCCGCTGCTCTTCGACGACGAGCAGGCCGTCGCCGTCATCGTCGCGTTGCAGGTCGCCGCCACGACGCTGGGCGACCGCACCGGGGAAGCGGCAGTCCGGGCGTTGACCACCGTCCGGCAGGTCATGCCGTCGCGGCTGCGGCACCGCGTCAAAGCTCTTCAGATCACCGCCGTCGACCGGCCTGCCACCCGACCAGCAGCCCGGATCGACACCGGCGTGCTCCTGGCGGTCAGTTCCGCCGTGCACGCGCGCGAGATCCTCCGCTTCGACTACGGCCCCGAGGCCGCCGAGCAGCCACCGCGCCGCGTCGAGCCACATCACGTCGTCACCTGGGACGGGCGGTGGTACCTCGTCGCGTGGGACCTCGGCCGGTCGGATTGGCGCACCTTTCGCGTCGACGGGATCAGCCTGCGCACCCCCAACGGGCCCCGCTTCACGCCCAGGCAGCTACCCGGAGGTGATGTGGGCACCTTCGTCACCGGCAGGTTCCGCGGCGCAGCCGACGGCGTCACCGGTTGGCCCTGCCAGGGCACCGCGATCCTCGACCTGCCCGCGGCCGCAGTGGCCCGCTACTCCCGCGAGGGGATCGTCGAGGAGGTCGGCCCGAACCGCTGCCGGCTCACGCTCGGCTCCTGGTCCTGGCCCAGCCTCGCCGCCGCCCTCGCCCGCTTCGACACCGAGATCGAGGTCGTCGGCCCCGCCGAGCTCACCGATGCCTTCGGCCACCTGGCCCGCCGCTTCGCCAGGACGGCCACCGGCCCGCCCTCGGTGGGGCCTGTCGATCAGGTTCGCGCTCGTCGCCTCTGACCGCTTCGTCGTTGGTCTCACCCACAGAATCTTTCGTTGACAGCGAAACAATCATGAACGATTGTGATATCGACGCAGGTCACTTCGCGACCGTGCTGAGCCACAGTCGACCGAAGGGGCACCCCCTCTCACACCGGGGCCCACCGACCAACGTCTCCGGTGGTCGTTCGCCGACGAGCGCCGGGCGATCCCCACGCGGTCGGTTCTGGGCGCGTGGCCCTCGCCAGGGAAGGTAGACATGACACCGGCTGGACAACGTAGTCGCTCCCTGCTCCGCTCAGGCATCGTGGCCGCAGCGATCGTGCTGGCCCTCACCGCAGCCGCCGCGCCCGCGGTGACCGCCCCGGCCGAGGGGCAGATCCTCGCCGCGGGCGGCCCGAGCGCCGTGACCGGCTCCTACATCGTCGTGTTGCGGGATGCCGCCGTCGGAGCCAAGGCCGTGGACACCACCGCCCGTACCCTCGCCGAACGGCAGGGCGGCAACGTCGGCCAGGTCTACCGGCACGCCCTGCGGGGCTTCGAGGCCCGACTCTCCGAACGCGGTGCACGCCGGCTCGCCGCCAACCCGGCGGTGGCCTCGGTGACGCAGAACCACACGGTCTCCGTGGCGGACGTGCAGAGCCCCACCCCGTCCTGGGGTCTGGACCGCATCGACCAGCGCGCGTTGCCGCTGGACAACTCGTTCACCTACCCCCGGGTCACACCGGCCGTACGGGCGTACGTCATCGACTCCGGCATCAACGCGACCCACACCGACTTCGGTGGGCGGGCCGTGTCCGGCTGGGACTTCGTCGACAACGATGCCGAGGCCAACGACTGCTACGGCCACGGCACCCACGTGGCCGGCACACTCGGCGGCACCACCTACGGGGTGGCCAAGGACGTGCAACTGGTGGCCGTACGGGTGTTCAACTGCATCGGCCGGGGCACCTCCGCACAGGTGATCGCCGGGGTCGACTGGGTGACCGGCGACCACGACCCGGGCGAACTGGCGGTGGCGAACATGAGCCTCGGCGGCGTGGCGTACCAGCCCATGGTCGACGCCGTGCAACGGTCGATCGCCGACGGCGTGACCTACGTGGTGTCGGCGGGCAACGAGGACGGCGCCGACGCGTGCACAACCACCCCGGCCTCCGTCCCCGAGGCGATCACCGTGGCCGCCACCGGCCCCAACGATGCACGCGCAGCCTTCTCCAACATCGGTACGTGTGTGGACCTGTTCGCACCCGGCGTCGACATCCCCTCGGCGTTCATCGACAGCAACACCGCCACCCGAACCGCCTCCGGTACGTCGATGGCTGCCCCGCACGTCGCCGGGGCCGCCGCGCTCGTCCTGGCCAACAACCCCACCTACACCCCGGCGCAGGTGACCCAGGCGCTCCTGGACGACGCCACCCCCGGCGTGGTGACCGACGCGGGCATCGGCTCACCGAACCGGCTGCTCCACGTCAGCGCCACAGTCCCGGCTGACGACTTCACCCTGACCGCCACCCCGGCCGAGGGCGCCGTCACGCCCGGTGGCACCGTCTCGACCACGATCACCGGCACTGTCACCCGGGGCGCCGCCCAACCGGTCTCACTGGCGGTCAGCGGCCTGCCCGACGGTGTGACGGCCACCTTCAACCCACCGAACATCTCGTCGAACGGAAGCACCACACTCACGATCAGCACCGCAGCGACCATGCTGGCCGGCAGCTACACCATCTCGGTGATCGGCACCGGAACCAGCGCGATCCGGCCGCTGGCCTACCAGTTGCGCATCGACAATACGCCCGGCTGCGTCGCATCGGACGGCACCGACCGCGTGATCAGCGAGAGCTACAACCTGCGCGCCCCCATCACCATCACCGGCTGTCCCGGTGCCGCCGCCCGCAACAGCACGATCGAGGTGCACATCGCCCACGCCAACGTCAGTCAACTCGACGTGCGGCTGATCTCACCCAGCGGCGACTGGTACTACCTGTTGGATCACACCGGCGGAGACGCCACGCGCGTCGACTACACGTTCACCAACGACCTGTCGTCGGAGACGGCGAACGGCACCTGGCAGCTCTACGTCAGCGACAACATGAACCAGGGCACCGGGTTCCTCGACTCGTGGACACTCAACCTGGCGGGCGTCGACCTCCCGCCGCCGGCCTGCGGCGGTATCGCCACCGCCGACGTACGGATCCCGGAGAACGGCACGATCGAATCGCCGATCAGCGTGACCGACTGCGGCCGGGCACCGTCCACCACCAGCTACGTCGAAACCAACATCACTCACCAGTACAACCGGGACCTCCGACTCTCCCTCATCGCGCCGGACGGACAGGCCTTCCTGCTCAAGGAAAGCCTCGTCGGGTCGTATCGGGCACACTCCCGCGAAGCCTTCATCCTCGATCTGTCGAGCAAGCCGACACCCGGCACCTGGAAGCTACGGGTCGAGAATGTCGCCCCGTACGCAGGCATGCTTGACGGCTGGAAGCTGACGCTCGACGGCGGTCCGCCGGCCACCACCCCGCCGCCCACCACGCCTCCCCCGACCACGCCTCCGCCCACCACGCCTCCCCCGACCACCCCGCCGCCCACCACACCACCTCCGACCACCCCACCCCCGACCACCCCACCGCCGGGCGCGTCCTGCACCGCGGTCTACATAGTCCAGGACCAGTGGAACGGCGGATTCGTCGCCAACGTGACCGTCACTGCGGGAACCACCGCGCTCAACGGCTGGCGAGTCACCCTCACCCTGCCGAGCGGCGCGTCGGTGGTCAATGTCTGGAACGGCGTCCGCAGCGGTACGAGCGGCACCGTCACCGTCACGAACGAGCAGTACAACGGACGACTGACCGCAGGTCAGACCACCAGTTTCGGATTCCAGGGCGCCGGTAACGGCAGCGGAACCACCGCCACCTGCACCGGAAGCTGAAATCCCACGACTGCCGAGCCATCCTCGTCCTACGCACCGACGGGTTCACCGGGGCGCAGGACGAGGATGGCTGGTCACCGGCGCCGTACGAGCCGCCAGCCCAGCAACCCGTACCAGATCATGACGGGTAGCTGGAGGGCGTAGCCGAGTTGTTCCAGGGTTGGTGACATGCCGTTGGTCCCGGTGGTCCACACAACGGCGACGGCGGCGAGGCCAGCCAGTGCGGCCAGCACTCCGGCGAGGCGGAGCCGGTCCGGTAGGTCGACGCCGACCGCGCTGACCGCGGTGGCGGCCGCCCAGAGCAGCCCGGCAAGATTGACCGTCCACTTCGCGGTGAGCAACACCGCGCCGGCCGGCCAGCACCAGCCCCGCCGCGGTCAACGCCTTGGAGGCAAAGCAGGCGCTGCCCGCACGGGGGAACGGGCAGCGCCTGAGCGGCAATGATAACCCAGGGCGTCAGCTCTGGCTCGCGACGGCAGCCCGTACCGCCGGCAATGCTGAACTTCCACCCGGGCCGCAGGTCGAAGCCCCTGTGGACCCCACCCTCCCCACAACATCAGGGCCGCGCCCTCTCCCCGGAGGCGGGCTCACCGGAGAACCGGGCGACGGTTTCACGTACCAATGGCTCAGACAGCGAGATCGATATCAACGCCAGCCTACGGGCGTCGGCCTCGACGTCGACATGCGCAACCTTCGCCGGCTGCGGCTCAAGGTCAGGTTCAACCTCACGTCGAACGACACGACCTTGTTCGAGACGCCGTACGGCAACCAGAATCGCCGCCGCCTCACCAGCCGCTGCCGCCCGGGCCTCGTCCCAGCCGAGTTCAGCCGCCCGGCCTGAAGCGGCGGTCCTCACCTGGGCATCCTGCGGCCCCAGGGCCTGGATGCCATCACCGATCTCCACACATCGCCGGTACAGCCGCTGCTCCACGCCGAACACCCACCACGGATCCCGCTTGGGCCGCCGCGGCGTCACCAGCACGATGTCCGGAACCGCCTGGTACAGCAGATACCACAACGCGTGCAGGTCCCGGTACATCGCGCTTCGACGAGGCCAGGCTCGAACGCCGTCCACCGCCTTCCACAACGTCGCCAGAACGAAGCTCGAACAGATCAACACCACCGAGAACGTGACAAGTGTCTGGGTGACCACCGGCTCTGGCCACGGAGGTGCGAGGTCGGCCAACTTCAGTCCGAGGAACAGCGCCTTGTGCGAGACGAACGCCGCGCCGAACGCCGCACCAGCGCTGAGCAACCCCATGATGATCTTCAGCCGGGTACCGGCATAGCGCGCGTATCCGACCGACATCCGCAGGATGTCCACAACGGTCACCCCGAGGTAGAGCAGGAACGCGAGCATGTAGATCGAGACCTGCGGCATGTCCCCGTAGCGTTCGGCGAAATGCAGCGGCTCCGACTCAGGAAAGCCTGCGGCGTGGAACATCGCGATCATGACAGCCAGCACGACGCCCAGGAACACCAGCCGCCGTGGCATCAACCTGCGCGCCTTCTCCGGGTCACCCAGATGAAGGAACAGGAACTGGATCGCGGTGGCCGCGATCAGCGCCGACCCGTGCTCAATCGGCTTCGCCAGGTTCGCCACACCCGAGACCCTGTCGATCAGGCTGTGGACAGGAGCCCAGCCGGCCGTCACCGCGATCCCGCATCCCAGACAGATACCCGCCTTCGCCAGGATCCTCCGGTTACCTGGATCTCGATGCAATGCCCAGAGCTTCACGATCAGAGCCACCGCGGCGACCACAGCCGCCACTACATGTCCGGCTGCTACCACCACGAGCCTTCTCCCCGTCTACTCCGCCAGAACGGCAGCTATGCGGTACATCACCGCTGCCGTTGCGTCCGCCAGATCCTCAAAGGCGCCTACCTGATCCCCGCCGTCGAGCCGGGCACCCAGGTAGGTTGCCAACAGCTCTGCGTCGTGCTCCTGCTGCTCGCCGAAGGCCGAAGTCGAACGCGCGAGCACGACTTCCGTCGGCGTGTCACCAAAGCCGCCGACCTGGCCCGTCCCCCGCGAGAGAGCTGCATAGCCGGCATGCCGCAGTGCGATGTGCATCAGCTCGTGCAGGATCGTCTGGAGCCGGAGAATCGGCGGCGAGTCGCGGCCGTAGAGGACATAGTCGGCTTCGGCCGTAGCCACCCACAGTCCACATGGCCCCGTCTGCTCGACGTTCATGGCGACGAACTGAATGCGACGATGTCGTACCGTCTCCAGGGTCGCCACCAGTGCCTGTACCGTCAGCGGCATCGGCAGGTCGAACTCAAGCTGGCGCAGGAGGCGATGTATTCGACGTTGTTGGTGCCACATCGCCTACTGTCACTCCCCCCGCGTAGAGAGCCCCGCATCGGAACACCGTCTTGCCGCTTGTTCAGGTGTCCTGGTAGGGCGCTCGATTGTTCAGCCGAGCGGACAACCACAACGGTGGCAGACGCAAGCTGGCAGCTTAGCTAGACGAAGCCGGTTCCGGGGAGTTCCATCGAGCGATAGTTCGTGGAGGTTCGACCGCTGGGAGCAGAATGCAGATGTGACCGTAGCTATCAGCAGTCAGGCTCGACGACCGGCCCACCGTGTGGCTCGCATCGCGACCGAAGTGCTCGCGCCTGCCCTCCTGGCCGCTGTCATGCCCGTTGTGGTCGGAACGGCCAGCGCTCCGTCGATCCGTGAAGGCCTGCCATGGGCGCTGACCGGAGCGCTTTTCTGCGCCGTCATCCCGAACAGTCTGATCTGGTGGGGCGTACGTCGTGGTCGGCTGACGGACCATCACATTCGGGTCCGTGAGCAGCGGCGAACTCCGCTGGTCTACGGATTGTTGTCGGTCATCACCGGCATTGCCCTGATGGTCAGCTTCGACGCTCCCCGACGACTCCTCGCCATGGTTGTCGTGATGCTCGCCATCGGCGTGGCAGTCACCGTCGTCAACCTCTTCTGGAAACTCAGCATCCACGCGGCGGTGGCCGCGAGCTCCGCCGCGGTACTTGTGATCGAGTTCGGTCCGACGCTCCTGGTGTCGGTGCCCGTGGTGGCGCTCGTCGGCTGGTCACGGGTCCAGTTGGGCGAGCACACCACCGGTCAGGTCCTCGCCGGCACCATCGTCGGTCTGCTCGTCGCAGTGCCGACGTTCATTCTGCTGCGCTGAGGCCCGGCCTACTCTGGCTGGTTTCGCCGACCCGATGCCTTGCTCTGCGCCTCCAGTGCGGCGACCTGTTCGACTATCGCGCGCAGGCTCGCCCGAGACGGCCCGGCAGGCATCCGTCGGGCGAGCACCGTGATGGTCTCAAGGTCAGGATCGGCCTCCATCTCGACGTTCGCGCTGACGGCGTCCGGTGCGACCGAGTCGAAGAAATAGTTCGGCTGCACTCGGAAGAAGTTCGCTAACTGCTGGATAGCCGACCGCGTGGGATTGTCTCTCTGCCCATTGAGGAGGTAGTTGACATAGCTGGTCGACAACCCCGTTGCCTTTGCCACCTCGTCCGGTGTGTACGGCTTGCCTGTGCCGGGCTTGCGACAGGTGTCGAACAGGTGCCGTAGCCGGGCCGCGAACGACCCGTTGGCACAGTCGGCCATGGCCCCCTCCTGATCAAACCCCGCGCACCACCATTGTGGTCGAGTGCGGGCGCTCTATCCACAATGGTTGCGATTGGCGCCGCTCACGTGCTTGACTGGCCGCACCCGACCACTGTTGTGGCAGTGACACCGTAGCGGACAACCATAGTGAAGCAACAGGTGAACCCGACATCAGGTATGTCGACGCCACATACCGCATAGTCGGGCGGTGACGCCGATCGCGGAGGGGACGAAACGGGGGATGCGCAAGCCAGCCCAGAGTCCGCACCACAGAACTCTGGCACCGGCAATGGGGGGTTGAGAGCCGGTACGGCCGCAGCGCATCAGGGGGGATCGTGACCCGACGCGAATCGGCAAGCGTGGCCCCGGGCCTTTGACCGCCCGGGGCCACCACAACCGGTCGGCTTTCGGGAATCCGCCTGCGAAACCGGATCGTACGGTGCCTCCGCCTCCGTCAGGCGGAGCGGTGCGGATTCTCGCTCGATGACGCCGCCTCGGCCGGCCGAACCGCAGACAGATCCGGGCGGGTGCCGGCAATTCCGGCTGCCTGCTCGTGTGCTCGGTTCAGGATCGCTTCGGCCTCCTGTCGGGCGGAAGTCACGATCGCCTCGCTCTCGCGCTGCGCCTCGGCACGGTGGTCATTGGCCTGCTCCTCGGCGAGTTTGAGGATCTGTTCCACCCGGGTGCCCAGGCCGCTGAGGGTGGGTCGTTGGCGGTTCTGCCGTTGTGGGGCAGCGCCTGCGTTCGTCGTGTCGCCGGGCCCCCCGGCGTCCCCGTCGTGGTCCACCAGGCCGTCCCCGACGAGGTCGGATTCGCCCGTACCGACCATGCCGAGCGCGAGACCGAGCACAACGATCACGGCACCCGACCAGACAGCGACCGGGCCGAGGGCGGGACCGATTGCGACGCCGACACCGAGCCCGACAAGGACGGCGGCAGTCTTGACCGGCTTGCGCATAGCTTCTCCTCGCCTGATCCGGAGATGGGCGTGCGGAATCAGCATGGCGAACATGTCAACCGGATCGCCCTGGACCGGGTGCCGCGTCGGTGTCGGCCGGCGCATGTCGAGCGTCATCTGGCACCATGGCAACGTGCGGCGAGATCCCCCCAGGCCACCGACCTCCGTGCTGGCGGACGCCGACGTGGTGCTCGTGGGCCTGTTCTCGGCGAAGGACACCGGGATCGGCGCGAAGCTCGATCTACTGGCGACGTCGGTGCAGGCGTACGGTGGGCGGGTCGTGAGTCGGCACGTCCAGCGGCGCGGTGTCTCACACGGCGGTGCGGCGAAGATGAGCCTGCCGTTCTCCCGGCGGACGCTGCTCAGCCCTGGCAAGGCACGCGAGATCGCGACAGCATGCCGGGCTGCGCAGGTCGGCGTCGCGGTCTTCGTGAACCCGCTGACGACACACCAGCAGAGCGTCCTCAGCGAGATGTTCGGGTGCTTCGTGATCAGCGGTGAGGACCTTCCCGCCACCGGCCGGTGAACACTCCACATGCTGCCGACTGTGCAACGCACGACAGATGGTCCGCTGCGGTCAGGTAAGTACGGTGGCGTCGTCGAACACCAACGGTGACCACTGCGGTGCGCCATCGCGTCCGTGTTGGGGGTCGACGCCGAAGGGCGGGGGCTCGGCCGCGTGCAGCCAGGAGTCGTACAGATCCGGGCCCGCCTCGGCCCACAGCGGTCCGCGTTCGTGCCACAGGATGTCCTCGGGCCGGGTGTTGAGCAGCTCCGCGGTGGTGGCAGCGGCCACCGGCTCACCCAGCTTCCGCCACGCGTCGACGGCCAGACCGGCGTGCGTGACCAGGAGTTCTTCTCCGTCGGCGGTGCGCACTGCGGCGGCGCCCCGCAGGCGATCCCGTAGCCACCAGCTTTTCAGCAGTGCGGCGTCCTCGTCGGGCAGCCGCTGCGGCCAGAACATCTCCGCACCCAGGTACTGCGATTCGTGGTTACCGACGAGCTGGATCCACCGCCGCGGATCCTCCAGCCGTCGCCGAACGAAGGCCAGCACGCCGGGGCTGTCCGGCCCACGGTCGATCAGGTCGCCGACCTGGATCACCACGGCATCCGGGTCGACCTGCGCGGACGCCACCGCCTGAGACAGCTGATCGGCACATCCGCCGACATCACCAATGATCACGACCTTCGCCATGCCGTCCTCCGTACGCCTGGTGCCCCGGCTGGCAGCGGTGCCGCCGGTTCCTGATTGACTCACCCCATGGAGCTGGTTGTCGATGCCGGCGACGTGTCCCTGCCGGCCACGCTGGACGGGCCGGCGCGCGGCGCGATCGTCGTCCTGCACGGCTCCGGCGAGCCGCGACGCTCGTACTTCCTCTACGAACACCTGGCGCGGGTGTTCCCGGCGGCCGGCGTGGCGGTGCTGCGCTTCGACCGTCGTCCGCGTGAACGGGGCGACGTGCCGTACACCGTCCAGGCCGACGACGCCCTGGCGGCCGTCGCCCAGATGCGTCGTCACGTCGGCGACGTTCCCGTGGGGTTGTGGGCGTGGAGCCAGGGCGCCTGGCCCGCGTCCGCGGTCGCGGCCCGTCGGCCCGAGCTGATCTCGTTCCTCGTGCTGGTCGCCGGTAGCGGGGTGAGCCCGGCCGCCCAGATGCGGTACGGGACCGCGCAGCAGTTGCTCCTGAACGGCTACGCAAGCGCGGAACTCGCCGACCTGGCCCGCCTGCGAGACACCCTGGAGAACGCCGTACGCGGGCACATCGACCGCACGACCGCGCAGGCGGTCATCGACGGGTACGCCGACCGGCCGTGGTTTCCCCTCGCCCACGTCCCACGCGACCTGGACGACCATCCCGGCACCTGGGAGGACATGGACCACGACCCGGAGCCTGTCATCGCGCAGGTGCGCTGCCCGACGTTGCTGTTCTACGGCGAGGCCGACGAGTGGACTCCCGCCGACGACAGCATCGCCGTATGGCGGCGCGCCGCCGCCACCGACGACCTGACCGTGCACCGGCTCGCCGGCTGCACCCACCTGCCGACCGCAGGCGGGGCCGAAACGCTCGAATCGATCAGCTCCGACCACCACAACACGATGCCCACCTGGGTCCAGCAACAAGTGCGTCGTTGACCCGTCAGCGTCAGCACAGGCCCTAGACCAGACGACGCCGTACCCGCCACACCACCACGCCGATCAGGATCGCCGCGACGGCGACGAACAGTGCTGCCTCGATGAGCTGGAACGTCCAGAACCGGTCGGCCGGGTGGTATACCCCGAACTGCTGGATGCCCCGGGCGTGCAGGAACTGGTTGAGGTTGGTGCCGGCCTGGTTGGCGGCCTCCTCCAACTCGTAGTACTCGGTCGAGCTCAGCCTGCGCCCGGTGGCGTCCGCGTAGCCACGTTCGATCGTCCAGTCGGCGACGCTGTGCACAGGCCGGTACCCCGCCTGGTCCTTCGTGCCGCCGACGGGGACCGGGGCCATGGTGGTGAGCGGCGTGGCGTACGCGGGACGGGCCAGCAGCGCCACCGACATCCGGGCGGCGAGAAACGCCCCGAACGCGACGCCGAACGCGGGCAGGCTGCGTCGCAGGATCGCCCCTGCGGCGGTGGCGACGCCGAACGCGAACAGCGCGTACGCCATCGGAACGAGTCCCTCCAGGTCGAAGGCGTCGTACTGGAACCGTCCTTCCCACGCGTCGAACGGCTGACGGAACCAGGTGAGCACCACGGTGAACATCCCGGTGAGCGCGACGGTGACGCCGGCCAGTGCCACGAGCTTGGCCGCCAGCCAGCGCATCCGCGGCACGGCCTGCGTCCAGGCGAGCTGCCAGGTGCCGTCCTCCAGTTCGCGCGCGAGCAGCGGCGCACCGAGGAACGCACCGATGACGACGGGGACCAGGTAGAAGGCCGCCAGGAGGTTCTCCAGGTACCCGTACTCCTCGTCGAGCCGGCGGAACGCGGCCGTGCAGGCCTCGTCGACACCCGCCTCGCCCGCACAGCGGGCGGGACCACCGGGGAACAGGTCGTGGGCCTGTGTCCCGAGCACGAGCAGGGCGACGCCGAACAGGCCGACGAGCAGACCCAGGACGCAGACCTCGGTGCGGTGCTGACGCCAGTTCAACCACCTCATACCGCCACCTCCGACCAGACCGTGCCGCTCGGCTCGGACGACCGGCGCAGATACGCCAGCACCAGCTCCTCCAGCGCGACCGGCTGGGCCTGCCAGCCGGGCGCGGCCGGAAGCCCACCGTCGCGTACCAGCAGGGTCGTCTGCCGGTCGCTGTGGACGGCCTGCACGACGGTGCCGGCCCGGTCGAGGTCGGTGGCCGTACGCGGGCCGACGAGCAGCCGGTGCTCGGCGAGGAGGGTGTCGATGTCACCGGTGAGCGTGACTCGGCCGCGGTTGAGCACGACCAGGTGGTCGCAGACACGTTCCAGCTCGTGCACGACGTGCGAGGAGAACAGGACGGTCACCCCGCCTTCGGCCACCGCACCCATGAGGACCTGGAGAAACTCGTGCCGAGCCAGCGGATCGAGGCTGGCCACCGGCTCGTCGAGGACGAGCAGGTCCGGCCGCTTCGCCAGCGCCAGAGCCAGCGCGACCTGGGCCTGCTGCCCGCCGGAGAGCGTGCCGGCCCGGCGGTCGAGCGGGATGCCCAGCTTCGCCAGCCGGCGCTCGGCCAGCCCCTGGTCGAACCGCAGGTTGCAGGCCCGGCCGAAGCGGAGCATCTCGGCGACGGTGAAGCGCTTGTACAGCGGGTGGTCCTGGGCCAGGAACCCGACACGGGACAAGGTTTGCGGGGTGCTGGCGGTGACGTCGTGGCCGAGGACCTCCACCGTGCCGGTGCTCGGGGCCAGCAACCCGACGACCAGGCGCAGCAGCGTGGTCTTGCCCGCGCCGTTCGGCCCGACCAGGGCGATCACGCCGCCCGCCGGCAGGGCCAGGGTGCAGTCACGCAGCGCCCAACCCTTCCGATACCGCTTGCCCACACCGTCCGTGCGCAGCGCGAGCTCGGTCCCTGTCACGCCACGTCCTCGTTCCTCGTCTGCTGGTGGACGGAAGTGAAGAGCGCGTTGACCGACTGTTCGTCGAGGCCGGCCGCGTAGGCGCGGCGCAGCCAGGTCTCCAGGCCGCGACGCAGCGAGGTGTACGTCGATGCCGACATCGCGGCCGACTGCTGTGCGTTGACGAACGTGCCCTGGCCGGGTCGACCGGTGACCAGGTTCTCCTGCTCCATCTGGCGGTACGCCTTGGCGACGGTGTTCGGATTGATCGCCAGGTCCTCGACCACCTCACGGATGAGCGGGAGGCGGTCACCGGGTTGGAGAAAACCGAGCAGCACCGCCTGGCGGACCTGCTGGACGAGTTGCAGGTACGGCGGCACCCCGGAGCGGGTGTCGAGCCGGAAGACGAACACGGTGACTCCTCACTGCTTTACTAGGACCATAGTAAAGCAGTGAATCGCTGGTCAAGAGGGGCCGACGCACCCGCACACTTGTCTCAGGGACTAGCTGTCTTCCTTGTCGAACGGTTCGTCGCTCCACCGCCACCAGGCCTCGTCGCCCTCGATGTGCAGCAGGAACTCGGGCACCTCCTGGCCCTGCGGGTAGCGCAGCGTCACGGCATTGCGGACCGCGTCGTACGCGCGCTCCCAGGATTCACCGTCCTGGTCGATGCGGTCGAGCAACCGCAGTTCCTCGGCGAAGAGCGGCCGGACCTCCAGGAAGCCTTCCGTCGGGCGGACATGGGCGTTGAGCCACGGGAAGTCACCACCGGTCACCACGAGATCAGCAAGCAGGCCGCCGTCGTCCCGCCGGTGCAGCGACCACACGTCACATTGATCATCACTCACGCCGGCAGACTAGCGACTGCAGCGAATGCCCCTCGACCCGTACCCGGCTCCGGCTTTGCCGAGCAGCCGGCGCTCCTGCTCGGGTGCGGGCCGATGCCATCGCTCTCGGCCCAGGTATCCCTGCCGATGGTCCTGCCGGGATCGGGAGTGTGTTGTCGGTGAGCGGTGGCAGGGTGGGCGTCATGGCGATCGACGTACGCCCCGCGACAGTGTTCGAAGATGTCGCGACTCTGGTCGGCCCGAGACGGCCGGACGCGAACGTGTGCTGGTGCCTGAGCTACCGCATCGGCGCGAAGGAGAACCAGGAGTTGCGCGGGACGATGCGCGGCGACCGGGTACGCGAACTCGTCGGGACGGATCCCCCTCCCGGCGTGCTCGCCTACGACGGCGACGAGGTCGTCGGCTGGGCGGCGGTGCACCCGCGCGCCGACACGAGCTTCGCCCGCAACAGGCGGATCCCGCACCTCGACGATCTCGATGTGTGGAGCGTGTGGTGCTTCCGGGTACGGCCCGGTCACCGCAAGCGGGGCATCGTGCACCACCTGCTGGCCGGTGCCGTCGCCTTCGCCCGCGAGCGCGGCGCGCCGGCCGTCGAGGGTTACCCCGTCGACAACCGTGGCGAGAAGGTGGACCTCACCATGGCCTACGTCGGCACCCGCGCCGTCTTCGAGCAGGCCGGTTTCGTGAAGGCAGCCGACACCACCTCCGTACTCGCCGGGTTCCCCCGGGTGCTCATGCGGCTCGACCTGCGGTGACCTGGCCCGAACCGGTCGCTGCACTGCAATCGAGCGGGTCGCCGGATACCGGCTGGCGGGTCGGGCGCGGGCTGAGCGAAGCTCAGGTGTGATCGTTGTTCAGCGGGTTCGGGTGCGGTGGACGGCTGATGCACGCGGTGTGTCGGCCGCGAACGCGCGCCGTGGCCTCGACCGGGCGGTGGCCTTGCCCCGGTCGCTGCCGGACGGCGATGTGGTCGTCCACGAGGTCCTGGCTGACCAGGCGGTCGACTACGCACGCCAGGAAGAGGTGCTGAGCGGCGGTGTCGAGCAGGCCCGTGCCATCGACCTCTGGCTGGGCCGCACCGGACAGAGGCTCACCGTCGACCGGCTACCCGGTGCGGCAGCCTATCCGCGACCGTACGCCTCCACCCGCCTGTTCACGCTGACCCCAGGTCAGGTCGGCCGTTACCGGGCAAACTTCCGGTTCACCGGCTGCGCCTGCAGCCCGAGCTGGTACTACGAGGACTGGCTGGTGCACGTCAGCCACGGCCCGGTGGCTTGCGGACACTTCGTACACCGACAGCCGGACCGCGATGTCGACCACCGCGTACACCTCTACGGCGGAACCGTTCGCCGCACTTCGTGAGGCGCAGTTCCCTGCTCGACAAGTTCGACGACGTGGCTGGAGCTGTCGCGAGTCAGCCCCATCCGTAACGTCCGGTGGGTGGTGCGTCAGGTGGTGGCGTGTTCGGCAGCGGTGACGGCGTTGCGGAACAGCGTGGCGACGGTGGTGGGGCCGACTCCCCCGACGCGCGGAGTGATCGCGGAGGCGACCGTGGCGCAGGCCTCGTCGACGTCGGGCAGGAGGCGGCGGCCGGCATACCGGACTCCGGCGCCGACCACCACCGCGCCCGGGCGGACGTGCTCGGGTTGGATGATGCCGGGGACGCCGGCCGCGGCGACGAGGATGTCGGCGCGCCGGGTGTGGCGCGACCAGTCCGGGACGCCGGTATGGACGACGGTGACCGCGGCGTTGGCGGTGGGGCGTTTCTGGGCCAGCAGGATCGCCAGTGGTCGTCCGATCGTCGCGCCGCGGCCGAGGATCACCACCTCGCGGCCGGCGACGGGGATCTGATGGTGTGCCAGCAGTGCCTCGATTCCGGCGGGGGTGCACGGCAGCGCGCCGGGCAGGCCGAGGGCCAGCCGGCCCATGTTCAGCGGGTGCAAACCGTCGACGTCCTTGTCCGGGTGCAGTGCCTGCAAGGCGGCGTCGTAGTCCAGGTGGTCCGGGATCGGGTACTGAAGCAGAACCCCGTGCACGTCGGGGTCGGCGTTGAAACCGGCGATCACGTCGAGCAGGTCGTGCTGGGTGGCGTACGCGGGCAGGTGCCGGTGGGGTGAGTCGAAGCCCAACTGGCGGGCCTGCCGCTGCTTGATCCTGATGTATCCGGCGCTCGCATCGTCGTCACCGACCAGGATCGTGGCGAGGCTGGGCGTGACGCCTCGTTCGCGTAGAGCGGCGACCCGCCGGGTGATGTCGGCGAACACGGCCTCGGCCACCGGTACGCCGGGGAGGAGTCGAGCGGTCTGGGTCATGGTTCCTCCGAACGGCAGCCCAGGCGGTCGACTCCCGTGACAGGCTCCCCGATGGTCCGACCCATCCCCGTGCCGCCAGTCGCCCTCCCCGCACCATACCCGGCTCGAACCTCGATCACCGCGTACGCCCTGCATGCACGTGCCTCGGCACGTGGAGAGCGCGGCGTCCCTTCCACACGCGAGATGTCAGGGCCAGGTCAGGGGTTCGTTCCCGTACGCCTCGTGCAGGAGGTGCGCGAAGGTGGTGCCGTCGGCGAGCGGCCGGTCGCCCAGGTGGGAGACGGCAATGGCGGGGGTCCAGGAGTTCATGAGGACGCATGCCAGGTTCTCGGTCAGGTCGGCCCGGCGGATGTCGCGGGTCTGCTGAGCGACGCCGAGGTAGGCAAGCTGACGGGTGAGGATCTGCATGGTGACTCCGGGCAGGAGGTCGGCCTGCGGCCAGATCACCGTCTCGCCGTCCCAGAAGGCCAGATTCCAGATGGTCGCTTCGCTGAGTCGGCCCGTGCCGTCCTCGAAGACGGCGTCGTCGAAGCCGCGGGCTTGGGCCTGCCGGAGGTACCAGGTCTTGGCGACCTCCCCGACGTGCTTGATGCCCGCCAGGTGCCGCTGGTGGCTCACGACGTCCAGGGCCATCGGCCCGGTCGGCGGCTGAGCCGGGTCGGTGAGCCTGATCAGCACGTCCAGGCCCGGGTCGGTGTCGTCGACGACGAACTCCCCCGGCCGGGAGGTGACGAAGCAGGCCAGCGACGCGTCCGGCCCGCCCTTGTCGACGGCCAAACGCAGATACTCGCGAACCCGGCTGGTGGACAGCTGTTGGCCGAACAGCACTTCGCTGGCCCGACGCAGCCGTTCCAGGTGCAGGTCCAGGCCACGGACGGCCCGGTCGCGGACCTGCATCGCGGTGAAGTGGGCGTAGCCGGCGAACGCCAACGGCGCGAGGTCGGCGGCGGTGGCGGGCTTACCGTTGAGATGAGCGAGCGAGACAGCCATGCCAGGACGGTAGGAGCTGACATCAGTGTCACAGGCAAATGGCCAGCGGAGGCGGTTGCTGCGCATCGGTGAGTTGGCCCTGCGTACGGGGGTCAGCCCGCGGATGCTGCGCCACTACGACAACCAGGGCCTGCTGCCCGCCGAGCGGTCCGCCACCGGGCAGCGGCTCTTCGAGGTCTCGGCGGTGGAGCAGGTCCGCTCCATCCGGCTCCTGCTGGACGCCGGCCTGCCGACTCGTGTGATCGCCGAACTGTTGGAGTGCATCCACGAACCCGGCCGACTCGAGCCCTGCGCGGTGCCCACCCTCATCGAGCATCTGCAGGCGTACGACAAACGCATCGCGGCTCTGCTGAGCACTCGTACCGCCCTGCAGGGACTCATCGATTCGTCGAGCCGGACGCAGGGACAACTCGGGGCGGGCGCGCCGCGATAATGGCGGTGCGGCGCAACGCCTGCTGCCGGAGACTCGCTCACATGGTCACGTCAGTACACAGTGTCGCCGACCTGACCGCGGCGATGCGCTCGGGTGCCCGGGTGAAGTTCCTGTTCTTCTGGGGCCACCAGCCGCAGCGCGACGGCAGCGTCGGGGCGGGCTGCCTGAGCCAGTGGTGGTCGGCGCCGTTCACCATCGACGGGCTGCGTTTCGCCACCGCCGAGCACTACATGATGTGGCGCAAGGCCACCCTCTTCGACGACCACGCCACCGCCGCCCGGGTCCTGACGGCGGCGCACCCGCACGCGGCGAAGATGCTGGGCCGGCAGGTCACCGGTTTCGACCAGCACGTGTGGGAGCAGCACCGCTACGACATCGTGCTGACCGGCACCGTCGCGAAGTTCGACGAGCATCCTGCGCTGCGCACGTACCTGATCGGCACCGGTAAGCGGATCCTCGTGGAGGCCAGCCCGCTCGACCGGATCTGGGGCATCGGCCTGGCCGCCGACCATCCGCGCGCCACCGACCCGGCACGTTGGCGCGGGCTGAACCTGCTCGGCTTCGCACTCATGCAGGCCCGCGAGATCCTGACCGGACAGCAAGGCGCCCGCTGACCGAGGCCGTGGAGCTGGGACCGGGCTGTCGTGATCAGGAGGTGGCGGGAGGGCCGCCGCCGGCGACCCGGCGGGCCGAGCGAGGTGCCGGCCGGGTGGGCAGGCCCACCCGTACGACGTGCAACAGCCGGTCGGGTGCCACGTCCAGCAGTGCGGCGAGGGCCGTACGGGTGGCGGCGACGTCGATCAGTTGGCTGAGCGGGTGGGCTGCCAGCCCCGCCGTGTGCAGCGTCAACCAGCACCGCATCAGCACCCGTCCGAACTCGATCTGTCCGGCCGGGTCGAGGCTGTCGGGGGCGACCAGGGCCAGCACGGTGCCGCCTCGGGCGAGCGGGTTGTCGGCAGCGGCGAGCAGCCGGGGCAGGCCGAGCGGGCGCAGCACCGGGTACGCGTCCAGCGCCGCGCGTAGCCCCACCGCGGCGGGCCGGGACAGGGCGAGGCAGCGGTCGGTGAGCCCGTCGACGTGGTAGTTCGGGTGCGCCGGGTCGAGCCGTAGCCAGCGGCGCAGCTCGGCGGTGATCGCCGGGTCCGCGTACAGGTGCCGGTCGGCGGTGCGCAGGAGGGCACCGAGCCGGCCGGCGTGCGGCACGACCCGTACGCTGCCGCCGGCCCGTCGGGCGACCCGGTCCACCGCCGCGAGCACGTCCGGTCCCGGACCGGCAGCGAAGTGACCCCGGTCGGTACGACGTTCCCACACGTCGATGGCGCGGAAGGGGGTCGAGTAGCGGTGTGCGGTGGGCCGCAGCCAACCCACCCAGCGGTCGTCGTGCTCGGCGACGTACTTCAGGTGCAGGTCGGCGTCGGCCGCGACGATCAGGCAGGTCTCGACGAACGCGCCGAGGGACAGCCGCAGGTCGCGGCCGGTGGGGTCGGCCGCCGGCAGCGTGTGGGCGGCGTCCCATCCGACGCGGATCGCTGCGGGCTCGTACCGTAGCCGCCACGGCTGGGTGTTGTGGGCGCTCGGGGCCCGCCAGCACAGCGGTGCGAGAGCGCGGAACGCGGCGAAGTCCACCTATCGCTCCTTGGCGTAGAAGGTGTACCCGTGCAGCGGGCGACCGCCGAGGCGTCGGTACTGGGCGGCCGAGGCCGGATTGTCCCGCTCGACGTAGGTGCTGCGCAGGGTGGTGTAGCCGGCGGCGTACAGGTTGTGGTGCAGGTGGGCGGAGAGCAGCCGCTGGTAGCCGTGTCCCTGGTACCGCGGCACGACACCCTTGATGATCAGCACCGCCTCCCGCCGGTAGCGGCGGCGGGTGGCCAGCAACCGCAGCTGGTTGAGCGGGTGCAGGTTGCCGCGCACGCCGGTCAGGAACTCGCTGATGTCCGGTACGCAGAGCACGAACGCCACCGCCGCGCCGTCGCGGGTCAGGTAGAGCAGCAGCGACTCGTCCAGCAGGTACGCCAGCCCGTCGGTCTGCCGCCGCAGCTGCTCGGCGGAGATCGGGGTGTAGTAGCCGAGCTGGGCGAAGGAGTCGTTGAGCATCCCGCGCAGCAGGTCGAGCTGCTCGTCGAGGCGGCGCAGGTCACCTCGGTGCACTTCGAGGCGTACGCCATCGGATTTTATGTATGTCGACGGCTTCGGCTGCGGCGGGGCGGGCACGGGGCAGATCCAGGTGTCGGCTTCGAAGCGGCGGTGGAACCCGTACGCCTCGTAGGCGATCGGGTAGTGCGGCGGGTTCCAGGCGCTGTCGACGAAACCCCGGTCGGCGTACCCGGAGGTGATCACCCCACCGGCCTGGTTGGGTAGCAGCGCCACCGGGCCGAAGAGCAGGTCCCGGTCGGCGGCGGTGTGCGCGGTGATCGCGTCGAACAGCGGCCCGGCGGCCGGCTCGGTGAACTCGGTGAGCCCGAAGAGTTGGCAGCGGCGGCCGAGTTTGGCGTCGAAGGCCGCGTCGGTGTGCAGGGTGGTGCGTCCGATCACCGTGCCGGCTGGGTCGCGCAGCAGGTACATCGGCACGCCGTCGCGCCACCACCGCCGGATCTGCTGCCGTGGGGTGGGCACGTGCCGCGGTTCGCCCGCGTACAGCCGGTCGGTGAGGGTGAGGAAGTCCCGCAGGTCCCGGCGGCCGGTGACCCGTTCGAACCGGGTTCTCACCGCACGACCTCCGGCCCGGTGCGCTCCGCGCCGATGGGGGTGAAGGTGGCGATGTGTCCCATCTCCGGGCCTTCGGCGCGCCATGTGCCGTTGGAGTATCCGTCGGGGGCGGCGGTGTAGAGCCGGATGAAGCCGGCGGTCGCGTTGCGGGTGCCGTCGGTCAGCCAGACCATCAACCGGCGGTGCTCGCGAGTGCGAGCGAAGCGCAGCATCGCCTCGCGGTCGGTGAAGAAGGCGATCGTGCCGAGGGTCAACGGGAACTGCCAGTAGACGGTGTGCCAGCAGTAGCCGGACATCCGTCGCATGTCGCGGACCATCCGGATCCAGGCCGGTGCCAGCCGCAGCAGGACCAGCGGGTTGGTGTAGCGGGTCGCGCCGATGAACATGGCCCCGGCGCGGGCCTGCGCGGGAGCGCGGGAGAAGTCACGGGTACGCATGGTCACCTCACCAGGTAGACGTTTTTGATCTTCTGATCGCCGACGAACGGGCCGCTGCCGGGTTCGTGCAGTTCCACCCGCAGGTCACCGGCGGTCGGGTCCTCCAACAGCGACTGGGCGAAGTCCCGGGAGACCGAGGTGAGGTGCCGGCGTACCCCGCTGCGGCAGGCGGCGGCGAGGGCCTCGCGTTGCGACGCCGGCAGCGAGCGGCGCAGTTCGATGTGGATCACCGGCCGGGTCTCCAGCGCCGCGTCCTCGACCAGCGCCAGACAGAAGCGGCTGATCTCGGCGGCGTACGGGTTGCCGGTGTAGAGGCCGTACTCGACGTCCTGGGGGTAGAGGTTGGCCCCCAGGTAGGACACCGTGGAGTCGCGCCGACCGAACAGCAGCAGCACCGGCAGGGTCATCCGTTCCGCGGATACGGCGGTACGGAACTCGGCTCGGCGCACCGGGTCGGCGTGCGCCAGCTCGACGATCCGCCGGTACGGCACGAGCAGCGCCTCGTCGCCGATGTTGTAGCGCAGCCGGGGCTGGAGCACGTCACCGGTGACCGTGCAGATCAACTCCCGGTGCTCGTTGGTCTCCAGGTAGGTGGCGAACGGGTTGTACTGGAACACCATGGGCAGCCGCTGCTCGTCGGTGCCGAGCAGCTCGGCCCGCAGCGCGCGGTCGTTCTGCAGCCGCCGCCGCAGCCACACCGTGAACCGGGTCTCCGCGCCGATGCCGATGGTCAGGTCCGACGCGCCGTACGCCGAGCGCACCAGCGCGAACCGCTGCTCCAGGTAGTCGCGCAGCGCCTCGGTCATCCCCTCGCCGCCGCAACTGGCGTGGATGCGGTACCGCGACCAGGGGAACTCCTCGGCGTCGAGCCGGTCGCGCAGATGCTTGAGAAACGGCGGGTACGCGGTCACCAGGTAGTCGAAGTCGGGGCCGAACTCGCGCAGCGTGTCGACGATCTTCCCGAGGTCCGGCCCGGTGTTCTTGACCACGGCGATCCGGGCCATCGCGGCACCTGTCGTCGTCCCGGTCGCCCAGGCCCCCATCGAGTACGCGTTGATCACGAACGGTCGGCGCATCGGGAAGACCAGCCCGGTGTAGCCGACGATGTCCCGGTGCACCGCCCGCAGTTCCCGGTCCCCACGCGGCCAGTTGAACGGCCGCCCCGACGAGCCGGCCGACTCGTCGACCACCACCCCTCGGGTGGGCAACCGCCCGCGCCAGCAGCGCGCGGCCGCGTCGTGGGCCACCACGTACCCGAGCTTGTCGGTTTCCGGGAAATCCGTCAGCCGACGACGCACACCGGCCGGACGGGCGCGCAGGAAGGCCCGGTAGGCGGGCACCTGCCGGGCGGCCCGTACGCAGACGGCCTGCGCGTGCGCCACGGCCAGCGTGTCCAGGACCGGGTGGTGTCGCCGCGCCACCCACCGCCATCCGGCCGGGTGGCGGCCGACGAGCCGGCTCAGCGCGGCGACCGCGCGTCCGAGGGGGGCCAGCACGGCCTGCCGGCTACGCGCGGCCAGGGCCGGCAGCGGTGAAGAAGTGGTACGCAGAGCGAGGTGTCGGTGCGGCAGATCAGCCATGCCATGATCCTCGCGATGCCGACGGGCCGGCACCTGAGACCGCGAACGGTATCCGGGCTGAGCATCCCTACTCAGTCGACAGTGACGCCTGCCCCGGGCCCGCAGCGCCGACCGGATCGACCGCTACGGCATGGCGGGCGCGGGGGTGAGCGCGGTACGCCGCAGACGGGTGGCGTCCTGGCTCGGTGGGGCGCCGAAGTGGCGGCGGTACTCGCGGCTGAACTGTGACGGACTGTCGTACCCCACCGCGTGTCCGACACCGGTGACGTCGTCGGGGTGGGTGGCCAGCAGCAGCCGGGCCTGCTGCAGACGGATCTGCTTCTGGAACTGGATGGGACTCATCGCGGTGACGGCCTGGAAGTTGCGGTAGAACGCGGACAGGCTCATGCCCGACAGTTGGGCGACCTCCTCCACCCGGAACGCTTCCCGGTAGTTGTCGCGGATCCAACGCACCGCGCGGCTGACGTGCGCGATGTTGCTGTCGGCCAGGCCGATCTGGCGGACCGTCTCGCCCTGCTCCCCCGTGACGAGACGCCACAGGATCTCCCGCTTGATCATGGGGGCGAGCACCGGGATGTCGCGGGGTGTCTCCAGCAACCGCAGCATCCGTACCGCGGCGTCGACAAGCTCGACCGGGGCGTCGCTGACGGCGAGCGCGGACGGCGCGCCGTGCGCCCGGGGCAGGCTTCCCGGTGGTGTGTCGAGCAGCAGTTCGGCGATCGCCGCCGGCGCCAGGACGAGGCCGAACCCGAGGGCCGGGCGCTCGCGGCTGGCCTCGGTGTAGTGGCCGGTGACCGGCAGGTCGACCGAGGCGACCAGGTACTGGCCGGCGCGGTACTCGTACACCCGGTCGCCGAGGGCGAGGGTCTTCGCGCCCTGGGCGATGAGCGCCAGCACCGTGCCGGACATCGACGCCGAGGGCAGGTGCGCCTGCTCGGCCCGGCCGATCAGCACCCCGTCGATGGCGGTGGTGCCGTCGGGGCGGGCGTGACGGGCCAGCAACTCCCTCAGTTCGTCAAGCGGCACCGGACAATTCAAGCACGAACCCTGCCTCCGATGGGTGAGAGAATCAGGCAAGAGGTCGGGAGCATCCTTCTAACAGATCACCTGTTCAGGCTGATCAGATGGACTCATCTGAATCGCCGGGAGCTGACAGCAGCTCCACGAATGAACAGGTGGACAGCATGCGGGTCGCACTCGTCATCGGTGCCAGTTCCGGCATCGGCCAGAGCACGGCAATCCAACTCGCCAAGCGCGACACGGGCGTCATCCTGACCTACAGCGGCAACCCGGCCGGCGCGCAGGACACGGTGACGGCCGTGGAGAAGGAGGGCGGCACCGCCGTCGCGCTCCGCCTGGACATCGGCCGCAGCGACACCTTCCCGGCCTTCCGCGACGACGTCGTCACCGCGCTGCGCGACACCTGGCAGCGGGACACCTTCGACCACCTGGTCAACAACGCCGGCTTCGGTGGGATGGCGATGTTCGAGGACACCACCGAGGAACTGTTCGACCGGTTCATGCGGGTGCTGCTCAAGGGGCCCTACTTCCTCACCCAGGCGCTGCTGCCACTGCTCGCCGACGGTGGCGCCATCGTCAACGTCAGCAGCAACTCGGCGTTGCCCACCGGCCTCGTGGACGCCGGCTACTCCGCGTACGCCACCATGAAGGGTGGCCTGAACGTGCTGACCCGCTACATGGCCAAGGAGTTCGCCGCTCGTGGCATCCGGGTCAACGCCGTCTCACCGGGACCGACGCGTACCCGGCTCTCCGACGCCTCGGGCGTCGTGGGCTTCGAGGCGTACCCGGAGGTGATCCCGCTGCTCGCCGCCAAGACCGCGCTCGGCCGCCTCGGCGAGCCCGACGACATCGGCAAGGTCATCGCCGCCCTGCTCGACGACACGGGCGCCTGGATCACCGCGCAGAACATCGAGGTCTCCGGCGGCTACGACCTCTGAGCGCCCACAGTGTCCGCCCGCCGCCCGGCAACGGGCGTGCGGGCGGACGCGGCGCGGTCAGCATGAACGGTCCTTCGGCAGCTCGAACTGGCGTCGATCCTCGCGTGACCTACAGCAGTTGATCTGGGGATAGGGTCGCGAGGTGACGACGGATGCCGATTCCGAGGCTGGGCGTACGCCGGTGCAGCGGCGGTGGGACTGGGAGCATCCGGTCGCGCCCCGCTGGCTGCTCCTCGGCGGTGTCGGCGTCTACGACTCCGACGAGGACGACATCCCGCTGGCGTTGTGCGCCGAGATCGAGGGATTGTTCGTCGACCTGCCGTCCCGGCCGCGGGAGCGGTTCACACTCGTGGGCTGCGCCCCGGAAGGAGCGCTTGCCGATCTGTTGGATCGGCTGCCTGTCGAGGCGCTCGGCACCGAACGAGCCTGGCTGGGTGACATCTCGCTGGCGGCACCAACCGGGTCACCGGACACGTCGCCGTCCTGGTTCGGCGAACATCTCGGCGATGTCGTCGTACTCGGTCGACGACCGAGCCCCACGACGCCGCAGACCGTGGACGTCGACCTCGACGGGTTCGTCCACGTCTACGACCGCACGGACGCGGTGGTCCGTCCCGACGTCGCCGAGTTCGCCCTGCTGGGCCGGGACGAGGCGCCCTACGGCACCTGTCGGGATGTGACTGGCGTGTTCCGCGAGCAGGCCGCACCGCCGGCGCCGCGGGTCAGACTGCTCGGTTGCCGACCGGAAACGCCACTGCTCACCGCGCTCGGTGCGGTCAGCAACGCGAGCAAGGCTTCCCGGCGTCGCCGTCGGATCCACGCCGAGGTGCACATGACAGCCGCCGACGGCTCGATCCGCCCGGTGTTCGACGGCCTGGTGTCCGGAACGGTCGTCGCGGGTGAGCCGTCGCGTCTCGGCGCCGGACTCTTCGACGTGACCGTCGACAGCGATCCACGGGAACCCCTGCCGCTGGGGGTCCTCGACATCCTGGAGCGTTGGCGCATCCGACGGCCCGCAGCAAGGAACGAGTGGGCGGGCTACCACCGCGAGTTGCGCGACCATTGGGCCGGGGTGGCGCTCGCCCACCGGATCGATGTCGCCGACCGGCCACCCGGCACCAGCTATGACCTCGACGGACGGTACGTCAGCGACATCGAAGGGTTCTACTGCGCGATCGGCGAGGCGATAAACGGCCCCGGCGGGTATTTCGGATGGAACCTCGACGCGCTCCACGATTGTCTGCGCGGAGGCTTCGGCGCACGGACACCGTTCAGGCTGGTGTGGCACGACTCGGCAGTCGCCCGCGCGCACCTCGTCGCCGGCTATGACGGACGACGGCTGGCACCGGCGACCACTCTGGACGATCTGCTGGACATCCTCGCGGCACAGCAGGTCGAGGTCGACCTCCGCTGACCACGCCACCCGATCGGGGCCACCCCGGTAGGCGTGTGTCGGAACTGCGCCGCGTGGCATCCTCCCGAAACCGCGGCCCACTACTCTGCGGGAGTGGACTGCTACACGCTGCGATCTGACGTCGTCCCGGATCTCGGCGTGGCACGCACGAGCTGCTGATGAGTGCAGTCCACGACATCCGCCGACGTCATCGTCGGGGCACCTCCGCCAACGCCAGTCCGCGCCGCCACCGCAGCCGATCCTGCTCGTTTCCGGGAGGTACTTCCATGTCCACGTCAGAGCATGGCGCCCGCACGTCGTCACGGCAGGATTCCGTACTGCCGGAGTTGCGGGAGCTGTGGTGGGAGACCGGGGTACGGGCGCGGGCGCAGGCCAGCCTGTTCGCGGTCTTCTCCGAGTTGCCCCGCCTGGTCTGGGCCGCCATCGTCGTCAGCTGGCGGGCCGACCGGCTGCGTACCTCGGTCGTGGCGGTGACCACCGTCGGCGCCGGGGTGATGTCGGCGTTCGGGCTGCTCGCGGCACAGCGGGTGCTCGTGGAACTGTTCGCCGGCGGGCCGACCGCCGACAAGGTGATCGCGGCGCTACCCGCCCTGATCGCGCTGGCGGCGGTGACCGCGCTGCGAGCGAGCATGACAGCCGGGATGGGATACGCGCAGAACGGCCTCACCCCGAAGGTCGATCGGGAGGTCGAGCGACGGCTGTTCGAGATGACCACGGCGGTACGGCTGGAGGCGTTCGACGCCGACGCGTTCGCCGACGACATGGAGCGGGCCACCCGCGGCTCGACCTCCACCACCGACCTGGTGCAGGCGTCGATGAATCTGCTCGCCGGCCTGGCCGGGGTGCTCGCCGTCGCGATCGCCGTCGTGGTGATCCACCCGCTGCTGCTGCTCGCCCTGCTGGTGGCCACCGTGCCGAACGGGTGGGCGTCGCTGCGGGCCGGGCATCTGCGCTACCGGACCTACGCCGCCGGGTCGGTGCGGCGACGACGGATGTGGCTGCTGCACCGCCTGATGGCCGAACGTGACTCCGCTCCCGAACTACGCTCCTACGGCCTGCGTGGCTTCCTGCTCGACCAGTACGACCGGGTCATGGGCGTCGAGACCGACATCCAACTCGCTCTGGCCCGCCGGGTGACCACGACCACCACCGTCGGGGCGATGATCGGTGGCATCGCGACAGGGGTGGTGTACGTCCTGCTTGGTCTGCTGCTCATCGACGGACAGATCCCCCTCGCGGCCGCCGCAACCTGCGTGATCGCCGTCCAGTCCGCGCAGCGGTCGCTGGCCGTGGTCACCTTCCAGACCGACCGGATCTACACCGAGGGCCAACACTTCCGCGACTACACAGGCTTCATGACCCGCGCCGCCGACTACCTGCCCCCGCCCGCCGCCCCCGCGGCGGACGCACCTGACCAACTGCGGGAGATCGTGGTGGACGACGTCCGGCTGCGCTATCCCGACCGCGGGAGCGCCGCCGTCGACGGGGTGAGCCTGCGCATCCAGGCCGGGCAGACGGTGGCCTTCGTCGGCGAGAACGGCTCCGGCAAGTCGACCCTCGCCACCATGATCGCCCTCCTGCGCACCCCGACCGGCGGCACCATCCGCTTCAACGGCCGCCCGGCGGCCGACTGGGACAACGAGGCGCTGCACGCCCGGATCGCCGTCGTCACGCAGGAGTACCACAACTGGCCGTTCACGGCCGCCACGAACATCGCCATCGGCGACATCACCACCGTCCCGGAACAGGCCCGCATCGAGACCGCCGCCGCCCGCGCCGTCGCCCACGACATGATCACCGATCTGCCGTACGGCTACGAGACGCTGCTCGACCGTACCTTCGCCGGTGGTCAGGACCTCTCCGGTGGACAGTGGCAACGCATCACCGCCGCCCGCGGCTTCCTGCGCGACGCCGACCTGCTCATCATGGACGAACCCTCCTCCGCCCTCGATCCGCGCGCCGAGGACGCCCTGTTCCAGGCCATCCGCGACCGGAAAGGACGTGGCATCACCATCCTGATCACCCACCGGCTCGCCAACGTCCGGCACGCCGACCGCATCTACGTCCTGCACCACGGCCGGCTCGTCGAGACCGGCACCCACGACCAACTCATGGCCGCAGGCGGCCGGTACGCCGAGCTGTTCACCCTCCAGGCCGCCGGCTACCGCACCACCCCGGCCACGTCACCGCTGCCCCGCCAGCCCACCGCCTCCGCCTGACGCACGGCATCCGGCCGGGTGCACCTCCGCCCTGCACGACGGCCGCCGCCTTCCTGTCGGTGGTCGATGTGAGAATGCCGGACAACCGATCCTGGGAGATGGCATGGGGACGTGGGACAGCGGGCCGTTCGACAACGACACCGCCGCCGACTGGTGTGGTGATCTCAACGACGCCGACGTGGGCAAGCGCCCGATGCTGGTCCGCGAGGCGCTGAGCCGGACCGCCGGTGAGGCCGGCTACCTCGAGGCCGATGTCGCCTGCGTGGCGATCGCCGCAGCCGCGATAGTGGCCGCGCAGCAACCCGGTGGACCGGAGATCACCTCCTCGTACGCACCGGATTTCCTGCTCGACGGTGGTCGGCTCGATCTGCCCGACGACCTGGTCCCGCTCGCGGCGCGGGCGCTCGACCGGATCATGGCCGCCGACTCGGAGTGGCATTTTCTGTGGCAGGACGCCGCGGGACCCCGCAATCGGGCCTTCGACAGCGTCCACGACCTGCGCGGAGTCCTGACAGCCCGGTAGCCGGGCGCGCCCGGGTCAGGGGCGGGCTGCGGCGAGCTGCGGGTAGAGCCCTTCGACCGGCCCCGCGAGTCCGGCCTTCACCCGGCCGCTGAGCTCATCGGCGAGGATCTCGTAGCTGCCTGCTTCGATCCCGTCGTACGCCGAGCGGACGACGTCGGCCGGGTCGAGCTTGGGGGCCTCGACGTCCCTGGTCATCGGGGTGTCGGCGTAGCCGAGGTGCAACGAAGCGACGTGCACGCCCTCGAGGGCGAGCGTGATGCGCTGCGTGTTCGTCGCCTGCCAGAGTGCCGCCTTGGTGGCGCTGTAGGCGTCGCCGATGCCGAGCCAGCTCAGGACGGACAGCACGTTGAGCACCGTGCCCCGCGACGTCTTCAGCGCCGGAGTGAACGCGTTGGTCACCGCGAGCGCGCCCCAGAAGTTGGTCTCGAACAGCTCCCGTGCCGCCGCCAGGTCGCCGAGCACGCTGGCGCCGTTCAACGCCCCGGCGTTGTTGATCACGATGGTCACGTCGTCGGCGACGTCGGCTGCGGCCGCGATGGACTCCGGCGACGTCACGTCCAGGACGAGGGGGACGATGCGGTCGTCGTTCCAGTCCCGTGGGTTGCGGGCGGCGGCGTACACCTTTACCGCTCCCCGGTCGAGGGCCTGGTGAACGAAGTGGGTGCCGAGGCCACCGTTGGCTCCGGTGACGAGTACGACGGCTCCGTCGAGGCTGGGCATGTCAGATCCTCCCGTGATGGGTGACGGCGTGGCTGCCGCCTTCGCGATCCGGCTGACTAATGTCTGCCATAGCCAGCAACCTAGCCCGCCTGGCTTGGGTTAAGCAAAGTCAGGGTAAGATGGGTGTCATGAATCACGACGAGGGACCTGTCGAGTCCACCGACGCCCTCGAGCGTCTGGGCGTGTTCGCCGCGCGCGACGACTGGACGGCGACGGGTTGGTGCCGCATCGAGCGCTCGCTCGATCTGATCGGCACGCGCTCGGCGATGCTGATAGTCCGTGAACTCTTCTACGGGGGCACCAGGTTCGACGAGTTGGCTCGACGTACGGGCTTGAGCGAGGCCGTCGTCGCCGGGCGGCTCAAGCAGCTGCACGCCGACGGCATCGTCGACAGGCGTCCCTACCAGGAGCCCGGCAAGCGCACCCGCGACGAGTACCTGCTCACCGATCGCGGGCGCGCCCTCTTCCCGATCATCGTCGCCCTCGTGCAGTGGGGTGAGCTGCTCGGCGACGACCACCGCACCGGCGTCGAACTCGTTCACCGTGGCTGCGAAGCCCCGCTCTCCGCCCACGTCAGGTGCGCCAAGGGGCACGACGTGCCGCTCGGCGAGGCTGCCGCGCGGCTGAAGGACGAGGACTACGCGGCTGCGGCGCGCCGGCAGCCTCGCGACCCCGACTGACTCTGCGGTTCGATGACCAAACGGTCCGGCGGCGCGGACGGTGGGGTTGGCACGAGCCGGGCAACTGATCAGCTCATGATCGGCTAAGGGCCCGGTGTCGTCTGGACAAGGTCCAGCTGCACCAGGTCGTCTCCCCTCTCCGTCCAACGGGCGATGGCGGCCCGTCGACTGTCGGCGCTTACGCCTATCGCGCCGAATCGCCCGGACAACACCCGCGAGAACTCTCCACTGGCGGTGTCGATTCGCCAGACACCTGACCTGTTGTCGTGACGACCGGACACCAACAGGGCAGCTCCGTCCGGCGACACCGCTACGTCGGAGGGATCAGTGAGTTCTGGCCCTGTCTGCCGGATGAGACCTGAGGCGGGGTCGAAGGTCATCGCACGCCATCGTGCGCTCTCGTCGAAAAGGCTCTCGGCCTCGTCGGAGACAAGGAAGAAGATCTCGCCGGACCGTGCCACGGCGAGAAATCCCGCTCGTCCCGGTGTCGAACAACCGGATGGGTCGAAGAAATCCTGATCCAGGCCGAAGGGTACGAGTTGAGCCGGTCGGTGCTTCGGAAAGGGGACGACGTGACCCTTCACGTGCCGGGCGATACTCGAACAGTCGCCGTCGGCGTACTCCACCCATCCGTTCGACAGGTCGTCATCCCACGACACCAGCCACTGAGCACCCAACGTCGCCAGCTTGACCATCTTCCCGTCGTCAAGGGCGGCGGCAATTCGTGAACTGACATGCGTCGTAGTGGCTTCGCAGTCGACCACAGCGCCCAGCCTGCCGTCCGGCAGGGTGGAGATGGCGACGATTTCGGGAGCACCGCAGAACCCCGTGGACGGAACGGCCACCGTTTCGCCTCGACCGCTACTTGTGATCATGGAAAACGCCGTGGGACTGGCAGAGTCGACATAGCGGAGAACGTAGAGCTGGCCGCTCGGTAGCCACGCGACATCCACGATGTGGCCATCCTGCGCCGCCGCCAGCCGCTCTGGGGCGATCTCGGCGTCGGTCCCGCAGCCGCTGAGCATGACGACAGAGGCAGCGGCGATCGTTACGACAGTTCGACGCCAACCCCGACCTCGTCTCGGGGCACCGCATTCGCCACGCCGCAGCATCGGTATGCCCCTGCTCCCCGTCGACGTAGGCCGGCCATCCGCGATACGCGTCGGCGGATACTCCCCGCCGGTGCCGTTGCCTCGGCGCACACGGGACCATACCGCCGCCGTACTCGTCACCAGATCGAACGCTCGCTCGGTCTGATCGGGCAGCCCGCCTGCCCTGTTGATCATCGACAGCTCGGCCGGTCAACACGTACGGTGCGGGAATGCGAGTCGTACCCCGATGGGCGCTGGCCTCCGCCGTGGCAGCGCCCATCCTCCTGATCGGTGGCTGGACCCTCGGTGCGGCCCGCCAGCCCGGCGGATTCGACCAGGTCACCGAGACGATCAGCGCGCTCGCCGCAGTCGACGCGACCGACCGGTGGATCATGACGCTCGGTCTGGCCGGACTCGGACTGTGTCACTGCGTGACCGCCGCCGGGCTACGTCCTCTCGCACCTGCCGGACGGGCCCTGCTCGCCCTCGGCGGGGTGGGAACCCTGGCGGTGGCCGCGTTCCCGCTGCCGGCCGGCGGTGAGGACTCGGTGCCCCACACACTCGCCGCCGCCGTGGCCTTCGGCGCCCTGGCGCTCTGGCCCGCCCTCGCCGCGCCGCGCACCACGACCACGAGGGGACCCGCCCGACGGCGCGCACCCTGGGCGGCACTGACGGTCGCCTTGGCGCTGCCGGTGGCCTGGTTCGTGGCCGAGTTGGCTTCCGGCGGCGAGCGGATCGGCCTGGCCGAACGGGTGGCGGCCGGCGCGGAGGCGCTCGCACCCCTGCTGGTGGTCGCCGGGCTGCGCACCGCCTCCGGCCGACGACGGCAACGCGGCACCGCTGCCCGCCCGCCCACCGCGTGACAGGGAACTACTCGCCATCGAGAACACAGATCAGTTGGCCCCACTCGGCAGCGTTGGCGCCGGAAGACGGCTGACCTTCATCGATCGTCACCCTCCGTTTCGGTGAACGCCCGAAGACGCAACCGCGCAGCCGGGTTGAAGACGAACCATGCGTAGAAATCGCCCATCCGGTCTCAGGTGGTCAGGGCCAGGCCGGCCAGCGTGACGGTGGACAGCACGACGGTGCCGACCGTCCCGGCAGTCAACGCGGTGCGGCTGCCGTGGGCGACCGACCGCAGGTCGACCGCGGCACCGAGGGCGAACATGGCAGCCGCCAGCAGAAGCGTGCCTGCCACCGACCCGAGGTCGAGGACACCTGTCGGCAGCCAGCCGGTCGCGCGTAGCATCGCCGCCGCGACGAAGCCGACGACGAACCACGGCAGCATCGGAGGCTTGCGTACGTGTCCGGAGGTCCGGCGTTGCAGGGCCATCAGGGCGACGAGCGGGGCCAGCAGCAGCACCCGGAACAGCTTGACGACGACGGCCGCCGACAGGGCCGTGGCACCGACCGCGCCGCCGACCGCGACGACCTGGCCCACCTCGTGCACGCTCGCCCCCACCCACAGGCCGAGCAGCGCCTCGTCCAGGCCGAACAGCACACCGAGGGCGGGCAGGACGATCATGGACACCGTACCGAGTACGGTGACGACCGCGACCGCGGTGACGACGTCCTCCTCCTCGCCGTCACCGACCTGGTTCATCGCGGCCACGGCCGACGCGCCGCAGATGGCCACTCCGGTCGCGACGAGCAACGACCGGTCGGCGGTGAGACCGAGGCGTCGGCCCACCCGGCGGGTGGCGAGGAAGCTGGCGGCCACCCCCAGCGTCACGACGAGTATCGGCCCGACACCCAACCCGACGACATCGGCCAGCACCAGTTGCAGGCCGAGCAGCACGATGCCGATCCGCAGCAGGGTGGTGGCGGCGAACCGCAGGCCAGGCCGCAACCACGGGCGGTTGCCGCCGCAGGCGGTCAGCACGATACCCAGCACGATCGCCACCACCAGCGGGCTGGCGGCACCGAACCGGAGATTCACCAGATGTCCGACGGCGGCGGCACCGGCGGCGACGAGCAGTCCCGGCAGCAGGCGGGAGCCTCCCCGACCGGTGGCGGGAACGACGCTGGTCGCCTCCTTGATCGTCATAGGGACAGCTTCACGTGATCTGGCCCCCTCCAGTAGCCGTCCACCGGGATGCAGGTCATAGCCTGGGGTTATGAGTGTGCTTCCCGACCTGATGTCGTTGCGGCTGCTGGTCGGGGTGGCGGAGCTGGGCAGTGTCGGCCGGGCCGCACGCGCGATGGGGATGTCCCAGCCGTCGGCCAGCAAGCGCCTCGCCGCGCTGGAACGGCAGGTACGACTCCCGCTGCTGACCCGGACCCCACGCGGTTCGATGCTCACCGACGACGGGCAGGTCGTGGTGACGTGGGCGCTGCGTCTGCTGACCGTCGCCGACGAGTTCGACAACAGCCTCACCGCCATGCGCCACGCACGGGCGGCACGCCTGCGCGTGGCGGCGAGCATGACCGTCGCCGAGGCCCTGCTCCCCCGGTGGTTGCACCGCCTCGCGCAGCGCGAACCCGATGTGCAGGTCGGCCTGACCGTCGTCAACTCCACCGAAGTCGCGCGGATGCTGGTGACCGACGACAGCGTCGACATCGGGTTCATCGAAGGGCCGAACGTGCCCGACGGACTCGACCACATGATCGTCGGGCACGATCACCTGGTCGTCGTCGTGGCGCCACAGCATGACTGGGCCCGTCGTCGTCGCCCGCTGCGTCCGGCGGAACTGGCGGCCACCCGGCTCGTGGTGCGAGAGCAGGGATCAGGCACCCGGGAGACCCTGGAACTGGCCCTGCGCGACCTCGACCCCGCGCCGCCGCACCTGTCCCTCGGCTCGAACGCCGCCGTCAAGGGCGCGGCGATGACCGGCACCGCGCCCGCGGTGCTCAGCAGGCACGCCGTCGAGACGGAACTCGCCACCGGTCACCTGGTCACCGTGCCGGTGGACGACCTGCCGCTCCGGCGGGACCTGCGCGCGGTGTGGCCACGCGGTCGGCGGCTCACCGGGTCGGCCACCGCACTGCTGCAGGCGATCGACACCTCCCCCACGACGCCCCCGGCCCGACCCACGAAGATCACCAAGGACCGGCACCCACCGGGTCGACGCTAGGTCAGCACGGTGGGCCGCCAACGGCCTGGCCGAGCCCCGCGAGTCGGCGGCGCGCGTCATCGACGGTGGGATCACCCAGGTCGTCGTAGATGGCAGAGGCCAGCCGCCAGGCTTGCGCGGCTGCCTCGGCGTTGCCCATCGCGGCGTGGGTCTCGCCGAGACGAACGAGCGTCTCCGCCTGGTGATACCGGTCGGCGGAGGCGCGGAAGAGTTCGACGGACTGCTCGTAGCAGGACACCGCGCGGGCATGATGACCGAGTGCGTGGTAGGCGAACCCGAGGCTGTCCAGCGTCGCCGCTTGGCCGTTGTGGTCGTCGATCAGGCGCTGCTGGGTCAGCGCCGCCGTACAGTCGACGATCGCCTGCCGGTAGTCGCCGCGAACGGCGTGCATGTACCCGACCGCGTTGAGGGCCCGCCCTTCGCCGGCCCGGTTGCCGGTCCGCCGGTACAGGCGCAGGGCCTCGTGGCCGTGGGTCAGCGCCTCGTCCACGCGGCCGAGCACGAAACAGTGCTCGGTGTAGTTGTGCAGGGTCTGCGCCAGACCATCCTCGTCGTCGAGCTGCTCGTACAGCTTGATCGCCCATTCCAGGCGGTCACCGGCGGTGTCGTGCTGGCCGAGTCGCGCGGCGGCCCGGCCCAGCAGTCGGCTGGCCGTGGCCTGCGCATTCAGGTCGCCAAGGCACTCCGCCGCCTGGAGCGCGACCTGCTGGGCGGCGAGCTGGTCGTGCCAGAGCCCACGGGGCGCCAGAAAGGTGGTCAACGCCCAGGCGAGCTGCCAGGCGTACGCCTCGAACCCGGTCGTGGCGGCCTGCCGGATCACCCGCAGGAGCACCCGGCGTTCCGTCGAGAACCAGGCCAGGGCGGCGTCCTGGTCGGCCATCGGCACGTGGATGACGTCGCCCAGTGCCGGCACGGGGGTGATGGGTGTCCACTGCGGCTGGACCAGCCGGGCCGCCGGATAGGCGCTGTGCAGGTAGTGGTCGTACAGCCGGTGCCGGGCGTCGTGCCGCTCGGCGCTCTGCTCAGCGCCCTGCGTCAACTCGGCGGCGTACGAGCGCAGCAGGTCGTGGCAGGCGTACCGGTCCGGCCGGTGCTCGGTCAACAGGTGCAGCCGGGTCAGTTCCTTGAGCACCGGGCCGACCACGGCGGCGGAACAGCCCAGCAGCGCGGCGGCGGCGGCACTTGTCAGTTCCGGTCCCGGATGCAGCCCGATCAGGCGGAACAGGCGGGCCGCGACAGGGCTCAGGGCCCGGTACGACCAGGAGAACACCCGACGTACGTCGCCGTCCGCCAGGACCTCCAACCGTGCCTCGGGTGGGCGCAGCTCCGCAGCGATCGCCTCCAGCGGGAAGGTGGGCCGGGTTGCCACCCGCGCCGCCACGATCGACAGGGCGAGCGGCAGGCGCCCGGATGCCTCGATCATGTCGGCCACCGCGTCCGGTTCGTCGTCGAGCCGGTCGCCACCGATCCGGCTGCGCAACAGGTTCCTCGACTCGGTGGCGGTCAGCAGGTCGAGGGCCAGCAGTCGAGCGCCCTCCGCGGCGACCAGGCTGTGCAGCTGGTCCCGACTGGTCACCACGACGACGCACCGGCCGGCACCGGGCAGCAGAGGCCGTACCTGCTCGGCGTCGCGGGCGTTGTCGAGCACGATGAGCATCTCGCGGGAGGCCAGCAGGCTGCGGTACAGACCGATCCGAGCGTCCAGACTGCTCGGTATGCGGGCCAGGGGTACGCCGAGCGCCTCGAGGAAGCCGAGCAGCGCGTCGGCGGGCGCGACCCGCTCCCCGTCGTCGTACCCGCGAAGGTTGACGTGGAGTTGTCCGTCGGGAAAGCGGTCGGCCACCCGGTGCGCCCAGTGCAGCGCCAGCGCGGTCTTGCCGATGCCGGCCATGCCGCAGACCGCGGAGATGACCACCGTGGTCGGCCCGCCGGCCCGGTCGCCGACCGCCGCGTCGAGGCGGCTCAGGGGCAGCTCCCGACCGACGAACCCGGGTGGGACGAGCGGTAGCTGCTCCGGGCGTACCCGGAGCGAGGCCGTGGCGACACGTTCGGCTGTCGCCGACGGTCCGTCCGGTTGCCGCCGGTGGTGCAGGATGTCGTCGTGCAGGCGGGTCAGCTCGGGCCCGGGATCCATTCCGGTCTCGTCGGCCAACACCCGTCGGACCTGCCGGAAGGCCGCCAGCGCGCCGGCCACGTCACCGCTGGCGTAGAGCGCCGACATGAGGTGCACCCAGGCACGCTGCCGTAACGGATGCCGGTCGAGCAGGGCGCGCAACCGGGGGATCACCTCTGCCGGCGCACCGAGGGCGAGCTTCGCCTCGGCGTGGTCCTCCTCGGCCAGCAGCCGCCGTTCCATCAACTGCTCGACCCAGCGGGACAGCTGCGGGGGAAGTGGCAGCTCGGCCAGCGCCCGGCCGCGCCACAGGCCCAGTGCTGCGGCCAGCTCGGCCTCGGCCCGCTCGGCGTCACCGCTGGTCAGGGCTTCCCGTCCCCGCGCGGTCGCGGCGTCGAAGCGATCGAGGTCGCGTTCGTCCGGCTCGACCCGCAGCAGGTATCCACCGTGGGTGGTCACGATCCGCGGCTCGTCGTCGGCGGCATCGTGGAGGGCCTGCCGCAGCCCGCGGACGTAGGTGCGGATGTTGGCGTTCGCGGACGCCGGTGGCTGGTCGTTCCAGAGGGCGGTGACCAGTCTCTCCCTGGAGACCGCCTCACCAGGCCGGAACAGCAGACAGGCCAGCAGCAGCCGTTGCTTCACCGAGCCGAGATCGACCGGCCGGCCGTCCCGGACCACCGACAACGGGCCGAGCAGGTCGAAGTGGATCGGCATCGTTCACCTCAGCCTGAGGCTGACCAGATGTACCTCGATTGTGCGCGGGTTGTACGCCGGCCACCGTACCATCGGCCACCGAAGCGATCATCTTTCAGCTGTGGCTGTCCTGGAGGTCCGCCATGCAGCAGCCCCCGATCACCGTCGTTGCTGTCGGCGACTTCGGTCGCGCGGTGGCCGGTCGCCTGGTGTCCAGAATCGCCGGAACGCAGGTGACGGAGAGCGTCCCGGCGGCAACCCCTCCCCTGCGACCGATCGTCCTGGCGTCCTGGCGGGAGGCCCGCACCATCGCCCGGAGCATCGACGCCGACGATGCGGTGCCGTGGTGGCTGCCAGTCATCCTGACACATCCGCAGATTCGTGTGGGCCCCGTCCTCGGCGGGCAACTGCCCGGCTGCTACGACTGTCTGCTGGGGCAGGTGCTCGCCACTGACGAGCAGCCGCACGTCACCAGGGCGCTGTGGGACCTGTACGACCAGGACCGGTGGTCTGGTCCGCTCGGCTACCTGGAGCATCACGTCAGTGTCGCGGCGGCCCTCGCCACGATGCTGATCAGGCAGCAGGATCCATGCAGCCAGCGCATTCTCAGCTACGACCTGCTCGACGGCACCGTACGCACCGACGCATTCGTGCCGGTCGACGGCTGTCCCCGGGGCGAGCGCGCGGCGGCGGCGCAGCAGTTACCCGGCGGGTCCGGAGACCGAGCGGGCCAGCCCGGGAGAACGGGGGTTGTGGCGTGACCGGGCCGGTGTACCGCCTCAGCACCGGGCTGGTTCGCTTCGCCTTCGGCGACTCGTACGTCCTGGAGGGCGGGCCGGCACGTGCCGTCGTGACCGGGCCCGGCGCGACGGATGTCCTGCCGCAGCTCTGCGAACTGCTCGACGGCAATCACTGTGTATCGCAGATCGCGCGGTTGCTGGGCGTACCGATGTCGGAGGTCACCGACCGGATAGCCCTGCTCGTGCGACACGGGCTCGCGCACACCGTCACCACGGACGACGCAGCCTGGTCGGGAACCGATCCGCCGACACCGGCGGCCGACTTCCTGTCCCGTACCGCCGGCCAACTCGATCACCCGACCGACGCCGCCCGGATGCTGGCCGACCTGCGTCATGGCCGGGCACTGGTGGCGGGGCGCGGATGGCTGGCCGCGACGATCACCGCCGAGCTGGACCGCAGCGGGGTCACCATGTGGCCGTACGACCCTGATCTGCTGGTCGGACTGCCGCCGGTCACCGCCGACGGACGGAACTCGGTCGTGGTGGTGGAGGTGCTCGCCGACGGCCCACCCTCCACCCTGGCCGCGACCCTGCGGGCGGGTCAGTGGTGGCTCGGCGCGCGGGTCGACGCGAGCGGCGGGTGGGTGGGACCGCTGCTGCGGCCCGGCTCCTGCGGGTGCCAGCTACCACTGCCCCGGCCGGCCACGGCCGGCCCGACCGCGACGGTCGTCGACGTGATCGCGGCGCTGACGGCCGGAAAGGTCGTCGACACCCTGAGTCGGGGCGTGGACCCCACCATTGCGGACACCTGCCTGGAGATCCGCTGTCCCGACGGGGTGCCGACCGCCACCGTCCGACCTCTCCCCCGACGCCGCGACTGCCCCGACTGCGGCCCGAACGGCGCCGCCGACGGCCGGTACGAGCAGGCGAGCCCGGCCGCCTCCGGGTTGCTGCGGCACCTGCCGTCCCCGCCCGCCCCGGTGCCATCGCCGGCGGTGCACCTGCCCGGCGACCCGGTGCCACACGTCGGCGGGTGACTCCCGCGTCCTGGACCAGCCCGTCGGTAACGGGATGACTGACGGTCCGGTCCAGGACGCGGGCGGCTGCACATCGTGGCCGGCTGCGGCACACTCTCCTGCATGACGGTCGCGGGTCGGTGCACATGGGATCAGGCCAATGCGCGACGTCTGGCGCGCGCGGGTCTGACCGGCCCCCGCAGCAGCGGCGAGGCGGCCCTCGCTGAGGTCGCGAGGGCGCAGTGCGGCGTACACGCGCAGGTGATGTCGGCCGCCGAGTGGTCGCTCGGAGCGCGGCTCGACGGGGTGTCCCGGCAGTCTGTGCAGGATGCGCTCTGGCGGGATCACCGCCTGGTGAAGACCCGTGGACCACGTGGCACGGTGCATCTGCTCGCCACCGACGAGCTGCCGATGTGGGCGGGTGCGCTGGGCGCGCTCCCCACCGGCCAGGACCACCAGCCCGCTGCGGTACGAATGACGAAACCCCAGATCGAGGCGGTGATCGAGGCGATCGATGACGCGCTGCGGGACGCCGACCTGACCGTCGACGAGTTGACCGAGGCCATCGCCGCGCGGGTCGGCGACTGGTCGGCCGACCGGGTGATGGAGGCGTTCGGTGATCGTTGGCCGCGGTGGCGGCAGATCGAACACCAGGTGACCAACCGAGGTGTGATGTGTTTCGGTCCGTTACGCGGCCGGAAGGTGACCTATACGAGTCCGGCGCGGCTGCTGCCAGGTTTCACGCCGGCCGCGAGTGACGTCGCGCTGACCGACCTGCTTGCGCACTATCTCTGGGCGTACGGACCCGCAACACCCGCACACGTGGCGCAGTGGTTGTCGATTCCGCGTCCATTCGCGACCGAAATGTTCGAGCTGGCGGCGGACCGATTGGAGCCGGTCGATCTGGAAGGTGAGCGGGCCTGGGTGATCGCGGAGGACCGCGCGTTCGACCAGGAGCCGCCGTCCGGGCTTCGTCTGCTGCCCTACTTCGACGCGTACGTCATCGGCTGTCATCCCCGGGACCGGCTGTTCGCCGGCCGAGCGGCCCAGCGCGCCCTCGCCAACGGTCAGGCGGGCACGTTCCCCGTGCTCCTCGTCGACGGGCGGGTCGCCGGCGTGTGGCATCAACGCAAATCCGGACGCCGGATCGACGTGACGGTGGAACCGCTTGACGAGTTGTCCGCCGCGCAGCGCCGCGCCCTCGACGAGGAGGCGGATCGGTTGGCCGCGTTCTTCGGGGCGAAAGTCTCGATGCGAATTGGTCCTGTCACCGTCGGCGGTCACGCCTAGCTCCCGCAAAGCCGGGTGCGTAACTTCAGTCAGTGCCGCTGCCTGACGTGAACGAGCAGGCAGCGGGGCATGCGCTGGCCATTCCGGCAGTGACCTGATCCGACTTCCAACGTGCGCTCTCGACCAGAGACACGGACTTTTCGTACCCCCGGTGCTTAAACACGACCCTGTTGATGGGGTAGGCTCTGCGGCGCTATTCAACTAGAGTCATATCAGAGACAATAACAGGAGTCGTGGAACGATGGCGAAAGGGCAACTGGGTTGGCTTCCGCAGGGCGAGATCGCCGTGACCCAGCCGGAGTTCGGTCAGCGACTGAAGGCGCGGCGCACGGCACTGCGCATGTCGCAGCGCGAACTCGCCGGTGACTTCGTCACCCCGAGCTACATCTCCCTGCTGGAAGCGGGCAGTCGGGTCCCGACCCTGGACGTGGTGGTGTACCTGGGCCGCATGCTCGACTGCAGCCTGGAGGAACTGCTCGACGTCGACGTGGCACCCCTGCTGCCGAGCGAAGCCAGCCGTCGCCCCATCGTCTTCGAACAGGTCCTGGCGCGCAGCGCGAGCGAGGTCGGTGACCACGCCCAGGCCCGCCGGTTCCTGGAGAACGCGCTAGCCAGCGCGAGATCCGACGGACTGCCCGAGCGCGTGGTCGACGTCAGCCTGGAACTCCAGGACACCCTGCGAATGCTCAGCGAGCACCAGGCCCGACTCCGACTGCTGGAGGAACTGGCCGAGATTCCCCTCGTCCAGTCCGCCCCGGAACTGCTGTTGGTCGTCAAGACCCACCTCGCGTCGGTACTCCGCGACCTCGGGCAACTGCGCGAGGCCCGGCGTACGGCGTACGGCGCACTGACCCACCTGCGGCAGCCCGGAATCGGCGGCACGAGCGTGCACGTACGGCTGCTGGGCGTACTGATCTCGGTGCTCTGCGAGGCCGGTGAGCTCGACCAGGTGGAACCGCTGATCACCGAGATGTTGGAGGTCGCGGGCAAGCTCGACTGGCCGGGCTTCGTCGGGCGGGCCCACTGGGTGGCAAGCATGGCGTACGCGCAGTTGGGCCGCCCGGAGGAGGCGCGTGAGCACTTCGGGCTGGCCCGGGACGCGCTGGCCTTCCCCAGCATGTCGCTCATCGACTGGCTGCGGTTCTGCCGGTCGGCGGCCTCGGTGCTGCTCGACATCGGCGACGACCTGGACAGCGCGCGGCAGTGGATCCGTGACGCGGAGACCACGTCACGGATGCTCGGCCTCGCCCAGGAGCAGGCCATCGTCTCCGCACTGCGGGCCCGCTACGAGCTCAGCACCGGCAACCCCCAGGAAGCGCTGCGCCTGTACGAGCCGCTGACCGGCCCGGACACCCCGCTCGCCGGGCTGGATCTGATCTACAGCTACCTCAGCCACGCCAACGCGCTGCACCAGACCCGCGAACTCGACAAGGCGATAGCGATGCTGCGCTCCGCGGTCGAACTGTGCGAGAAGGGCGGCTCGTATCAACTCGCCGCCCAGGTGTGGCGACAGATCGACGAACTGACCCGGGAACGCGACACGATGCTGGCCGACGACCAACCATAGGAGACGCGATGGCCGACGAGACGACTGATCTGCTAGAACGGCTGGCGAGCCTGCCGGCGAACCGGCGGGAGGCGGCGCTTCGGCTGCTGGGGCGCGACACCGAGGCCGGCACGTTGCGGCCGCGCGTCGATCCGAGCACACCGGTACGCCTGTCCAGCGGACAGGAACAGGTCTGGCTGACCGACCTGATGACCGGGGAACCGGGAAGTCTCGTCGACCATGTCGCGTTCCGGCTCCACGGTCCCCTCGATCTCGCCGCGCTGCACGCCGCGTTCGGCGATCTCGTCGCGCGGCACGAGCCGCTCCGCAGCCGACTGATCCGTCAGGGCGAGATCCCGATGCTCGTGTCCGGATCCGCCCCGGTGGACGTGAGCGTCACCGACCTGACCGGTCAGGGAATCGCCGCAGCGACCGCGGCCGCCACAAGCGACCTCGCGGTGCCGTTCGATCTGGAACAGGGTCCGTTGGCACGGCTGAGGCTGTACCGCCTCGCACCCGACGACCACGTCCTGGTGCTCGCCTCACACCACATGGTGACCGACGGGGTGTCCCAGGGCGTACTCCTGGTCGATCTGGAGGTGCTCTACCAGGCCCGACGCGAAGGCCGGCCCGCCGCGCTCGCACCGCTGCGGGTCCAGTACGCCGACTTCGCCCAGTGGCAGCGCGGCTTCCTGGCCGGTGAGCGGCTGACCACGCTGACCCGGTACTGGACGGATCGGCTGGCCCACACGTCCGGTCGGCTGCTCCTGCCGCTGGACAATCCCCGCTCGGCCCGACGCGGCGGCGCCTACCTGGACTTCACCGCCCCCGCCGGGCTGGCCGACCGGGTGGCTACCGCGGCCCGCCAGCACGCCACGACCCCCTTCGTCGTACTGCTGACCGCATTCCGGCTGCTCCTGTGGCGCCTCACCGCGCAGCGCGACACGCTGGTCGGCACCCCGGTCAGCGCCCGGCCACTGGCGGAGACCGAGAACATGGTCGGCTACTTCCTGAACATGGTGGTGCTGCGCGGTACCGCCGACCCCGAGGCATCGCTGCGCGAGGTCATCGCCGCCGAACACGCCTCGGCGATGTCCGCGTACGCGCACCAGGATCTGCCGTTCGAGCAGTTGGTCACGCAGCTGCGCCCGCCACGGGAGATGGGCTCCACCCCGCTGGTGCAGAGCGTCTTCTCCGTCGAGGGACAGCCCGGAATGAGCGGCAGTTACCTCGGGGCGAGCTGCGAGGAGATCGTGCTGACCGGCGGCCGGGCACAGTACGACCTGATGGTGAAGGTGGTCCGCGACGTGGAGCTGACCGCCCGGTGGGACTTCGACGACGCGATCATCGACGCGACCCGGATCACCGAGTGGGCGCGGCAGTTCTGGGCGCTCGTCGACGCGGTGACCAGCGACCCCGGCCGCCGGGTACGCGACATCCCGGGACTCGGCGACGTGCCACCGGACCCGAGCCAGGACGACCAGGGCACCGTCGAGGTCCTGGCGTGGGCCGGCACCGCGGACCGGGTCGAGCCGCAGGGCTATCTCCAGGAGACCATCGCCGCCGCCTGGCAGTCGCTGCTCGGCGTCTCCCCCGGCGCCCACGACGCCCTGTTCGACCTGGGCGGGCACTCGCTCACCGTCGCGCAGCTCTCGTTCCGGTTGAGTGACACGTTCCGCGCCCACGTCGGGGTCGCCGAGCTGTTCGAGTATCAGACGGTGGCCGCCCAGGCCGAGTACGTCGAGCGCCTGCTGCTGGAGCGGGCGGCACAGTTGTCGCCGGACGAGCGGGAGCAGTTGCTCGACGGGCAGCCCTGATCGGCACCGCCGGCTGCGGACAGCACGCCCGCCGCGGGCCTCACGCGAAGGCGTCGAGGCCCGCGGCGAGGTTCCGGACCTGCCGGCAGGCGGTCAGCAGCGCGGCGAGCCGATCCACCGGATACATCTGTGCCGCGTCGCCGGGCCGGTACATCCGTTCCGGCGCGGGATGCGTCTCGACGAGCAGCCCGTCCACGCCGAAGACGGCGGCCGCCAACGCGGCCGGCGCGACCGCCGCGGCGCTGCCGGTGCTGTGGCTCGGGTCGAAGATGACGGGCAGGTCGGTGTGTCGCCGTACCGCCGCGACAGCACCGTAGTCCAGTTGGTACGCCAGCGACCGGTCGAACGACACGACGCCCCGGGCGCACATGATGACGTGCGGGTTGCCGTGGCTGACGACGTACTCCGCGGCCTTGAGCCACTCCACGACGGTGGCGCGTACGCCCCGCATCAGCAGCACCGGCCGACCGCTGCCGCCGAGCTCGGCCAGCAGGGCCCGGTTGGTCATGTTGCGCGGATCGACCTGTAGGCAGTCGGCGACCTGCGCGACCGGTCCGACGTCACGTGGGTCGACCACCTCGGTGATGACCGGCAGCCCGCCTTGGGCGCGGACCTCGGCCAGCGCCGACAGGCCGCCGCGTCCCTTGCCGGGGAAATGGTAGGGACCACTCCTGACCTTGAACAGGCTGGCCCGCAGCGCGTCGGCCCCGGCGCGACGCACCATCGCAGCGGTCTGCACCGTGTCCGACACCGACTCCAGCGCGCACGGTCCGGCCCCGCACCACAGGTCACCGCCGCCGACGTGACCGGTCCCGAGCGGCACCCGCCGTGGCAGCACCGCGTTCGCCCGGTCCACCAGCCAGTAGCCCTGCTCGGCGGTGCTGTGCCAGGCGCGGATCGCGGCCGAGGGCACCCGGTGCACCAACCGTTCGTCTCCGGCGACGACGAGGAAGCACCTGCCGGCCAGACGCAGCGGCCAGGCGGTGACGTCCTCGTGTCGTGCGATCCGGGTGGCCAACGAGGCCAGCTCGGCGTCGCTGCTGTGCGGAGCGAGCTCGACGAGCACGGGTCAGCTCCGGGTGGCGATACGTACCTGGTACCGGACGAACTCCGCGAGCTCGACCAGGGTGGGGTGCTCCAGCACCGCGCGCACGGTGATCCGTACCCGCAGCCGGCGACTCAGGCGTGCGGCGAGCCGGTTGGCCGACATCGAGTCGCCGCCCAGGTGGAAGAAGTGGTCGTCCAGGCCGATCTGCGCCACCGGCAGCAGGTCCGCCCAGAGCTGCGCCAGGTCACGCTCCACCTCGTCGCGGGGTGCCCGGTAGGGCTTGCGGAGGGTGGTCCAGTCGGGGGCCGGCAGCGCGTTGCGGTCCACCTTGCCGTTGGCGGTCACCGGCAGCCGGTCCAACAGGGTGAACGAGGCCGGCACGGCGTGCCCGGGCAGCAGGTCGACAAGCGCGGCCCGGACCCGGTGCGGTTCGGCCTGCGGGGCCACCAGATAGGCGCAGAGCTGGCTTTCGCCGGCCTCGTCGGCGAGGGCCACCACGACCGCGTCCTGCACACCGGGCTGGGCGAGCAGCGCCCGCTCCACCTCCGCGGGGTCGACCCGGAAGCCCCGGATCTTCACTTCCCGGTCGACGCGACCCCGGTGGTGCAGCCGTCCCCGTTCGTCGAAGCAGGCGAGGTCGCCGGTGCGGTAGAGGCGGGCACCGGGTGGCCCGTAGGGATCCGGTCGGAACCGGTCGGCGGTCTGCGCCGGGTCGCCGAGATATCCCCGGGCGAGTTCGGGCCCGCCGAGGTACATCTCGCCGACCGCGCCGGGCAGCAGACGGCGCATCGCGGTGTCGAGGAGTTCGACCCGTACGCCCGGCCACGGCCTGCCGATCGGCGGCGGCGCGGTCCGGTCGGTGGTGGTGGCGGTCGCACTGGTGAGGCGGTCCTGCCACGGCACGAGACAACTGCTGATGCCGTTGGCCTCGGACGAGCCACAGGCGACGGCGACCTCGAAGGGCAGGTCCGGTGCCGCCCACCGCCGCACCTTGTCGCTGCCGACGGTCAACAGTCGCAGGGCCGTCTGCGCGGGCCAGGGCAGTTGGTACAGCTGCTCGGCGAGAGGCATGCTGACGTACGCCTTGGTGATCTTCTCGGCCACCAGCCAGTCGCGCAGCAGGGGCGCGGCGCCGACGATCTCCGGTGGTGCGGTGTGCACACTGGCCCCGGCACACAGGTACGGCCACAGCTCGCCGACCGACACCGAGGAACCGGGTGGTGCCAGCCAGGCGGCCCGGTCCTGCGCAGTGATGCGGTGACCCTCCTGATGGGTGGCGACCGAGTGGGCCACCGACCGGTGCAGGACCGCGACCCGTTTGGGCGTACCTGTCGATCCGGACGTGTGCACCACGTAGGCGATGTCCTCGGGATGTACGGCGATGCCCGGGTCGTCGGTGGGGAGCCGGTGGATGCGCGGCCACTCGGTGTCGACGGCCACCACGGTGCCCGCGACGGGCGGCAGGACGGCGCCGAGCCGCGCCAGGGTGAGCACCGCGCGTGGGCGGGCCACGTCGAGCACCTCGGCGATCCGCTGGGCCGGATGGGCCGGGTCCAGCAGGATCGCCGCCGCACCGCTTCTGAGGATGGCGAGGAAGGAGACGAGCATCTCGCTGCCACGATCCATCATCAGCCCCACGCAGCCGTCCCGCTGGGCGCCGAGTTCCCGCAGCACCCGTGCCAACTGGTTGGCCCGGGAGTCCAGCTCGCCGTAGGTGAGGCTCGCGGGACCGGATCCGAAGGCGAGACGCCTCGGGTGCTGCTGCGCCTGGTGGGCCACCAGGTCGGGTACGAGTCCGCCGACGAGCGCGGTGTCGGCGGGCCGCCCGTGGCGCGCCAACCAGTCCTGGGCGCTGCGGTCCGGTACGGCGAGCGTCCCGATCGGCCGGTGCGGGTCGTCGGCCACCTGGGCCAGCAGGGAGGCGAGGTTGCGGTCCAGTTCGGTGGCGAGCATCGGGGCGGACCAGCCCTGGGCGAGTTGCCAGGAGATCCCCGTCTCGTCGCAGGTGAGGACGAGTTGGGCGTCGGTGTCGGAGTGCGGATGGTGCCAGTGGAACGCCGCCGGCGCCGAGACCTCGCCGCTGCTCAGGGGGGTGGCGGCGATGGTGTCGACGAGTTGCGCCATCGTCGTGCGACCGGACGGTACGGGCACCGTCGCCGATGCCCCTTCGACACGCAGGGCGACCCGGCGTGGTGCGTGTGGGCCGCAGTGACGCAGCAGCACGAGCAGGGCGGAGGCGTAGGTCGACCAGTGCGGCGCGACGGCGTCTCGCGCTGTCGTCGGCGCGGTGAGCTCTGTCGATACCCGGTCCATTGCGGATATCGTCGATCTGGACTGCGGCGCAGATGCCGTCACAGCTGCCTCCTCGCGCACGTCACGACAACCCTCGGATCGCCAAGCATAACTAGAGTCAGCGCCTTGTCGGTAGATTTGAGACTGTAGTTGTCTCCAGTTATGCTTCCGGAAGCGCATGACCGAGGAGGACTTATGAGCGTGGCGGACGACGACGCCGAATACGTGGTGGTCTCCAACGACGAGGAGCAGTTCTCTCTCTGGTTGACCGGACGTAGCCTGCCCAACGGCTGGCGCGAGGCGGGCAAGCGGGGCAGCCGCGAGGAGTGCCTCGCGTACATCGAAGAAGTCTGGACCGACATGCGACCGCGCAGCCTGCGCGAGTTCGCGGCCCGGTCGTCGACGCGGTGATCCGCGCCGTCGTCTTCGACATCGACGACACCCTTGTCGACTTCTCCGGGGCGACCGGCCGCGGTCTGCTGGCCCACCTGGCCACGACGAGGACGGTGAGCCCCACCGACGCCGAACGGTACCTCGCCCTCTGGCGACACCTGGAGCAGATCCACTTCACCGCGTACCTACGCGGTGAGTGCACCTTCACCGAACAACGTCGACGCCGGGCACGGGAGTTCTGTGCGACGGCCGGGTTCCCACTGGGTCCCGAGGAGAGCGAGATCGACGCCTGGGTGGCCCGGTACCTGGAACACTGCGACGAGGCGTTCGCGCTCTTCCCCGACGTGCTACCCGCGCTCGACACCCTGCGGCACGCGCAGGTGCGCCTCGCGGCGATGAGCAACAGCGACCGGGCGTACCAGCACCGCAAGCTGACCGCACTGGGCATCCGGGACCGGCTGGAGGCGCTGGTCTGCTGTGACGACGTCGACGGGGTGGCCAAGCCGGACCCGCGGATCTTCCACGCCGTGTGCGACCGGCTCGGCCTCGCACCCGCCGAGACGGTCTACGTGGGGGACCGACTCGACTCCGACGCCCGCGCCGCCACCGCGGCCGGGCTGACCGGGGTATGGCTGGACCGTACCGGTGACGGGCAGGCCGACGTACCCACCATCACCACACTCGATCAGCTCGTCCGGCTGTTGGCTGCCCGGACGGTGCGGAAGGGATCCTGATGCCGCTGACCCGAGAAGGGACCAGCTTTGCCGGGACGTGGTCGAGGCTGAGCGCCCAGCGGGGCAGCCTCTGCCTCGGGGTCGCTCCGTCGGCGGCCTGGCTGCGCCGGTGGGACCTGGACGACACCAGCGAGTCGCTGGACCGCTACGGCGACATCATCCTGGAGGCGGCCGGCGACGGTGTGGCCGGTTACAAGGTGCAGGTTCCGTTCTATCTGCGCCACGGCACCGCCGGGCTTGAGGCGTTGCGCCGTTTCGTCGACGGCGCCCACGAGCGGGACGCGCTGGTGCTCCTCGACGCCAAGGTCGGCGACGCCGACGACACGATGGCCGCCTACGCGGATCTGTACCTCGGGCCGGACAGCCAACTCGGCGGGGACGCGGTCACCACCTGCGCATTCATGGGCACCGCGACACTGCACCCCTTGCTGCGGATCGCACAGGACAGCGGCACCGCGGTCTTCACGTTGGTCCGTACCTCGAACCACGGTGCCGGAGAGGTCCAGGGCAGCCGTACCGACGGCGGCACCAGCACGGCCGAGGCGATCGCGGACGCGCTGACCGGATGGCACACCGAGCATTGCGGCACCGCCGGGCCCGGACCGGCGGCGGCGGTGGTGGGTGCTCGGCTGCCCGAGTCGGCGCAACTGGTCCGCCGCCTGCCGCACAGTGTCCTGGAGATCCCCGGACTGGGCCGGGCCGACCGCCGTACCGAGGAGGTCCTCGCCCCGGTCCGGGACGCCGCCGACCGGGCGATGCTCACGGTGACGACCGGGGTGCTGCGGCACGGTCCCACGCCGACGGCGCTGCGCGCCGGGATCCGGTGGTGGCACGAGGAGATCGCGCGACACCGCTAGACAGGTCGGGATGTCGATGCCCCGCCGCATCGAGGGCACCGACATCCCGACTGCCTGCTCACGACCCGGCCAGCTCGGACAACCGCTGGTCGGGTCGGTGCGTCGCCGCCAGCAGAAGGTCACGCCAACGGGTCAGCAGTCCGCGCGCGGACGGCGCGTCCCACAGGTTGGTGTTGAACTCGACACTGAGTTCCAACCGGTCGGCCCGGAGGGCGGCGGTGAAGTACAGGTCGTTGCGGGCCGTGTCGAGCCGGGTGAAGTGCCAGTCGACCGTGCAGCCGGCCAGGTTCCATCCGCTACGGTCGGGCTCCTGCCACTCCACCGCCACCTGGAACAGGGGCAGCCGGTCCAGTTGCCGTGGCATCGCGGCGGCCCGCACCAGCTGAGGAAACGGCAGGCCCTGATGGTCGTACGCGCCCAGCACCGTGTCCCGTACCCGGGTCAGCAGCTGCGCGAAGGACGGATCACCGGCGCAGTCCACCCGCAGCACCAGCGTCGCGATGGTGCAGCCGAGCAGTTCCTGGGCCCCCGGCAGGCGGCGGTTCTCCCCCACCGTGCCGATCGGCACGTCGTGGCTGCCGGAAAGGTGGTGCAGCAAGGCCGCCTGCGCGGCGGTGACCAGGATGAACGGGCTGACCCGCTGGGTGGTGGCCAACCGCAGCACCGCTGCGGTCTGCTCCGGGTCGAGCAGGATCGTGAGCTGGTCACCGTCGAAGGTGGGCAGCGGCGGCCGGGGCAGCGGCGTCGGCAACGCCAGCACGGGCAACCCCGCCAGGGCCTGCTCCCAGTACGCCCACAGCCTGGCCGGCTCGGGGCCGCCCAGCCACTCGTCCTCCCAGCGGGCGTACTGCTGCCAGGTCAGCCCGGCTGCCGCCGTCGGTGGCGGGTTCGCTCCGCCGACGAGGGCGTTGTAGCAGGCGCTCAGGTCCCGACAGAACACCTGGAAGCCCACCCCGTCCATGGCGATGTGATGCACGGTGAGCAGCAGCACGTGCCGTGCGTCGGCACCCACGACCAGGGTTGCCCGGATGCCCGGCTCCCGGGCGAGGTCGAACGGTCGCAGCGCCTGCGCCTGCGCGAGCCGGTCGATCTCGGCCGCCTGCGCCTGCGGTGGCAGCGCGCTCAGGTCGGTGACCGACAGCTGCGGACCCTGCGGCTGCGGCACCTGCACCGGCCGGTCGACGACGAACCGGATCACGCTGCGCAGCATCTCGTGCCGCTCGACCACCTGCGCGAACGCCTGCCGTAGCGCGGCCACGTCGAGTGTGCCGCCGATGTCGACCCGCAGCGGGCTGTGATAGGTGGCCCGACCGGGAGCGAGCCGGTCCAGCACCCAGATCTGGGTCTGCGCCGCCGTCAGTGGCGCGGTACCGGCCGGCGCGGCCCCCGGCCCGGGCGCTGCCCCACTGCCCGAACCGAGGGCCGGGGCGCCGGTCGGGGCGGCGACGCGCGCCCGCGCCGGGCCGGCGGTGTCCTCCCGCTCGATCCGACGGGCCAGGGAGCGCACCGTCGGGGCCTCGAAGATCCACCGGATCGGCACCGACCGACCGAGCTCGGTACGCAGCCGCGACACCAGTTCCGCCGCCAGGATCGAGTGTCCGCCGAGGGCGAAGAAGTCATCGTCGTCGTCGAGGTCGTCCCGGCCCATCACCTGCCGCCAGCTCCGGCGTACCTGGCCGAGGATCGCGCTGTCGCCGGTGCTCTCGGCCGCCGGGCGGTCCACGTCGATCACCGCGGGAATCGCGTACCGGGGCAGCCGGGTGGCGAGAAACTCGGCCAACTGCCGAGCAGTCGGGACCGGGTCGCCGGCGCACGTCACCCGGGCACGCAGCACCGGCGGAGTGCCGTCGTAGCCGACCTCGGCGGCACGGACGCCGGGATGCACCGAGATCGTGGCGGCCACCTCGTCCAACGGCACGGTCAATCCGTTGATCACCGGATGCTGGTTGCGGGGGCCGAGCCGCACGATCTCGCCCCGCCCGTCGACGTATCCGAGGTCGCCGGTGTCGGTGAGGGTCTGCCCGTGCACCGCCAGGAGGCGGTCGCCGACAAGTCGGACGTGCTGTGGGTCGACCGCGACGATCCGGCCGACCACGCCCTGCGGTGCGAGCGTGTCCAGGCCCTGCACCACCTGCTCCGCAGCGGGGACCGGGACACCGACAGGTGGCACCTCGGCGATGGCCACGGCCCGCTCCGCGGCGGAGAGCATCGGCAGGTCGGTCAGCGCCATCCCGGGCGCCTCGATCGCCGCGGCCAGCAGGGACCGCAGGTGGTCGAAGAGGGCCCGCACGAACGGCTCGGGAAGCAGCCCCTCGTCGAACTCCAGCCAGAAACCGATGCTGCTCGGGCTGGTCTGGGCCTCCACGATCAGATCGAAGCGGGACCGGGACCGGGGAACGTGCTCGTACCGCAGGCGCAGGGTCTCGCCGGTCAGCTCCGCGTCGCGGACGTCGGCATGCGAGAAGACCACCTGGATCAGCGGATGGTAGCTCGGATCCCGGTCGGGTCGGACCAGATCGACAAGTTGGGAGAAGGGCAGCCGGTCGTGATCCAGCGCGTCGAGGCTGACCTCCATCACATGCCGTACGAGCTCGTGGAACGACTGATCGGGGCGGGGCCGCAGGCGCAGCGGCACCGTCGTGGCGAAGAAGCCCACGAGTGGCTCCCACTGCTCGTCCGGACGGGCCGCACTGGCGGTGCCGATGAGCAGGTCCTGCCGACCGGTGTAGCGGTGCACGACCGCGGTGAAGGCGGCGAGCAGCACGGCCGCAGGGGTGCTGCGGCAGCCCGTGGCGTGCCGGTAGAGCGACCGGGCCAGGCTCGCCGGAAAGGTCACCTGGATGCGTCGCCCGTGCGGCGACTTGACCGGTGGACGCAGACCGCCGGTACGCAGCGGGAGCACGGGCACGGCCCCGTCGAGTTGGGCACGCCAGTACCGCTGTTCCTCGGCGAGTTCCCGACCGTCGAGCAGCCGACGCTGTTCCTCGGCGAAGTGCCGGTACTGGCACGGCAGAGGTGGCAGCTCAGGTGCCCGCCCGGCAGCGAACGCCTCGTAGGCGGCAAGCATCTCGTGCAGCACCACGCGCAGCGACCAGCCGTCGGCCACGATGTGGTGGGTGGCGAGGACGAGGATGTGCTCGGCGTCGTCGAGCCGCAGCAGCGCGGCGCGGACCAGTGGACCGCTACGCAGGTCGTACGGAGGGTCCGCGACCAGGGCGGCGAGATCGGCGACCATCTGGTCGCGTAGCGCCACCGGCACGTACGCCAGATCCGTCGGCTGCCCCAGGTCGATGGTGAGTTCGGGCAGGATGCGGCAGACCGGCGTACCGTCGACGGTGTCGAAGGTGGAGCGCAGCACCTCGTGCCGGCTCAGGATCAGGTCGAGGCTCCGTTGCAGCAGCGGCACCCGCAGCTCGCCCTCGATCCGCAGCACCCAGACCTCGTTGTAGGTGCCGGGAGCGAGGCTCTCCATCAGCCACAGTTGCTCCTGCGGGAACGACAACGGCGCCAGTCGGCCACGCGGGATCTCGATGCCGGTCACCCTGTCCCCCACCGCCGCGCCAGGAGCCGGGTGGCCGAGTGCCGGTGCGGGATGGGCTGGTCGGCGTGGGAGGAGATGACGTCGTCGTCGTGTACCTCGACAAGTTCCCAGTCCGGCTTGAGGTAGTAGCCGACGAGAGTGCCGTGCGGCAGGATGCAGCGGGGCGGGTTGACGTGGTTGTCCAGTTCCTGGGCACGGTCGTTGAAGGCGCACAGGACGTGCCAGCCGCCGACCCGGGTGGCCTGTTGCAGGGCGGTGACCGCGGCGGCGACGGACGCCTCGTCGGCGAGCCAGTGCGCCACACTGTCGAAGACCACCACGTCGTAGCTGGCGGGCGGCAACGGTTGGGTGAGGACGTCCCGCACCGACCAGGTGATCCCCACCTCGTCCGGCCACGCCCCCCGAGCGTTGCGCAACGCCAACTCGGACACGTCGGTCGCGTCGACGAGCGCACCGTGTCGGGCCAGGAACGCGGCATTGCGCCCTTCGCCGCAGCCGGCGTCCAGCACCCGGAGGCCCTCCAGCGAGGTGCGCTGGGCCAGGCTCTCGACGACCGGTTCCGGCTCACGTCCCCACAGGCAGGGGCTCATCGCGTAACCGCGGTCGCAGCCACCGTCGAGCGTCGGACCACTCATGCCGTCGCCTCCACGTCCTGAACGGTGCGCAACTTCGGAATCGGCGAGAAGATCAGCCACAGCAGCGACAGCGGGATGCCCACGGCGGTGATGAACAGCGTTGCCCGCAACCCGATGGAGTCACCGAGCAGGCCCGCCACCAGCGCGGAGATCGGCACCAGGCCACCGATGAGGAACCGGAAGCTGGCGTTGACCCGACCCAGGATGTGCTGGGGGATCACCATCTGACGCATGGTCATCTCGGCGATGTTCGACGAGACGATGCCGTAACCGACCACGAAGTGGATGATCCCGAAGAGGATCGCGGCGGTGGTCGGCGAACCGTCGACGAACGGTATGGCCACGATCGGCACGACCGCCAGCAGGTAGGCGACGATCAGCAGCCGTCCGTAGCCCAACACCTTCAGCAGCCGTCCCATGGTCACCGCGCCGAGCAGACCGCCGACGCCGAAGGCGGCGAAGATGAAGCCGAGCGCGGCCGGGGTGATGCCGAACTCGCGGGTCGCGTACAGCACGAAGAGGGTGAGCATCAGCATCGAGAAGAAGTTGAAGGTGGCGCTGTTGCCGGCCAGGGCCCGGACCACCGGGTGCCGGACGGTGATCCGCATGCCGTTGCCGATGTCGCTGAAGACTCCCCGCCAGCCGCGACCGATGTCCTCGGCGGACCGCTCGACCGGCGGCTCCGGGGTCTTCACCAGCGCGATGGCGATCGCCGAGGCGACGAATGAGATCGCGTCGATGACCAGCGCGAACGGCGCTCGCAGCGCCTGCACGAGCAGACCGGCCAGGCCGGGACCGGCGATCTGGGACAGCGAGTCGGTGGCCTGCAGCCGGCTGTTGCCGGCCATCAACTGCTCGCGGGAGACGATGCTGGGCAGGTAGGAGCGGTAGGCCAGGTCGAAGATGACCGAGAGGCAACCGACGGTGAAGGCGACGAGGTACATCACCATCATGGTCAGCGAGTCGAGGAAGGCCAGCACCGGCACGAGACCGATCACGAAGGCACGGGCCAGGTCGGTACCGATCATCAACGGACGTCGGCGCATCCGGTCGACGAGGACGCCGAAGAACAGGAGAGGGCCCAGGAAGGCCAGCTCCCGCAACGCCGACATGACGCCGATCTGGGTGGCGCTCGCATCGAGAATGAGGATCGCGGTGAGCGGCAACGCCAGGGTGGTGATCTCGGTGCCGAAGGCGGAGATCCCCTGCCCGAGCCAGAGCTTGTTGAAGTCGCGGTGCCGGTTCAGCGAGGGTGGTGGAGCTCCGTCATCCGACGGTGCTCCATCGCGGACGGTTTCGGTGCTCATAACGGGGTTTCCTCTCGGGCTCCGAGCAGGGTCGGCGCGTTGCCGGTGGTCCAGGGGTCGTAGAGCAGTGCGCGGTCACCGGCGTGCCGGCGAAGCGCGGTGATGACGGTCGTCGGGTCCGGCGCGGCGACGGTGAGCCGCGAGGTGGCGTACACCTGCTGTGCCGGGTCGTTGAACGACGCGCCGGTGTACGGGACCTCGGCGGCGTACCGGAGGGCCGGCAGCGCCGCCGACGACGTCAGGTGGTGTAGCGAGAAGACGGGAACCTCGGCGGCCAGCGCGGCGATGCGCAGCGTGCCGCAGATCCGCGGGTTGATCTCCAGGACCAGACCGGTGCCGTCGGCCTGGACCAGGAACTCCACTTCCAGGTAGCCGTCGACGTCGGCGGCCTGCGCGATCGTTTCGGTGGTGTCGCGCAGCCAGGTGTCGAGGGCCGGGGTCAGACCGGGGGCGGGGCACAGCCGCAGCCGGCGCCACGGTGGGACCAGCATCGGCGAGGTGGGTCCCTTCCAGACCGGCGGGAGGGTGATGGTGCGCCCGCCGGTCCGGTGCGCCACGACCGAGTACTCCACACCGTCGGCGTACCGTTCGGTGAAGTACTGCGGGGACGACGTCACCTCGGTGGCCATCCGGATACCGATGCTCTGGGTGCTGTTGCGGCCCTTCACCACCAGCAGGTCGTCGCCGGCTCCGTCGAAGGTGCCCTCGTCCTGGTACCGCCACGGCGCGGTGGGGATGCCGTGCCGGTCGAAGAAGCGCTTCATCGCCACCTTGTCGAGGCCGAGGCTCGCCGCGCTCGCCGACTGGACGATGACCCGGTGGCCGGCGACGCGCAGCCCGGCGGCGAGTTCCCGGTCGCGTAACAGCGTGTCGTGGCTGGTGAGGAAGACGGCGGTGGCGGCGTCGAGGCCCTGGAAGCTGCGCTGGAGCGCCTCGGCGTCGACCGGCCCCTCCCCCAGATGCAGGTGCCGATCGCCCGGTCGCCACTGGACGAAGTGGGTGAACCAGCTGGCGAGGCTCTGCACGCCGACGAGGTAGACCGAGGTCTGGCTCATCGGGTCGCCGCCAGGTCGGACAGCGCCCGCTCGGCAGCCCGCCGGTACGCGCCGAGCAGTTCCTCCTGCGGCTCGTTGAAGTAGGTTGCCGGCAGGCTGATCCACTCGTCGTGCAGCCGGGCGCTCACCGGAAGGTCCTCCGGGGCGTACGTGAAGCGTCGGCGCAACGTGGCCGGTGAGTAGGCGTGCCAGGTCGGTGGCCGGGCGCCGGTGAAGACCGACGTACGGTGCAGCGGGGCGGTCTGCGGCACACCGGCCCGTACGCCGTGCCGCTTCAGCGCGGCAATCAGTTCGTCGCGGTCGAAGCCGGCGCGCAGCGGGTCGACGCGCAGCACGATGTCGTACCAGCCGCCCATGGTGTGTCCGGCCGTGACGCCCAGCCCTTCGATGCCCGGGTGGGTGCTGAGCGCGGCGACGAGTGCGGTGGCGTTGTCGTGTTTGGCGCGTACCAGCGCGTCGAGCCGTCGCATGTGGCTGCTGGCCAGGACGGCCGCGACGGGGCTGATCCGCAGGTTGCCGCCCAGCCCGACGTCGGCGAGGCGACGCAACGCCGGATCCCGGACGGTGAGGTTGCTGCGTTGCCGGAAGCTGCTCAGCAGGCACGCCAGGTCGTAGTGGCGGGTGTCGCGGCAGGCGAGGACACCGCCCATCCCACCGCTGACGAGTTTGAGTCCGCCGATGCTGAAGACGGCGAGGTCGCCGAAGGTGCCCACCGGGACTCCGTCGATCGTCGATCCGTGGGCGTGCGAGCAGTCCTCGATCAGCGCCAGTGACCGTTCGCGGGCGAGCTGTGCGATCTCCGCCATCGGGCAGGGGTGACCGAACAGGTGGGTGACCGCGATGGCCCGGGTCCGGCTGGTGATCCGCTCGGCCAGGCTGGCGGCGGTGACGTTGCCGTTGGCCGCTGCGCTGTCGCAGAGCACCGGGGTGGCGCCGAGCACGAACAGCGGCGATGCGGTGGCGAGGAAGGTCAGGGACGGCACCAGCACCTCGTCACCGGGGCCGAGCCCGAGGACGTAGTACGCGGCGAGCAACGCGCTGGTGCCGGAGTTGACCGCGAGGACGTGTCGACCGTCCAGGTGTTCGGAGAACAACTGCTCGATCTCGGCGATCTCGGGGCCGTGCCGGTAGTCGAAGGTGCGGCCGGCGCGGATCAGGTCGGTGGCTCTTGCGACAGCCTGAGTGTCGTAGACCGGCCACTGCTGCGGGTGGTCGATGGCGGGCGCAGTGGCGGCGAGTCCGGTGGAGGTCATGGCCGTCACCGCGCCACGCTGAGCAGGTCTTCGTCGATCAACCGGAGTATCTGTGCGGTGTGTTCGTGCAGGAAGAAGTGCCCGCCCGGGAAGACGCTCACCCGGCACGGGCCGGTGGTCTCGCGTTCCCAGGCCCGAGCCCGCTGCGGTGTGGCGTAGTCGTCGTCGGTGGCGGCGAAGGCGTGTACCGGCACCGACGACGCGGTGGTGTACGGGTACTGCCAGGTGGCGCCGAGGGTCAGGTCGGCGCGGATGACGGGCAGCGCCAGCTGCATCAGGTCCGGGCTGTCGAGCACCTCCGGGGGCGTACCGCCGAGGTCGGCCAGCCAGGCCAGCAGCCGGTCGTCGGGCTCGGCCCAGGCCGCTTCGGGGATCCGCAGCCACGGTGCGGGGCTGCCGGAGGCGAACAGCCAGCTCGGCAGGGGCGCGCCGTCCTGTTCGAGCCGGCGGGTCAGCGCGTACGCGATCCGGGCGCCCATGCTGTGGCCGAAGAAGGCGAAGGGGCGTTGCCGCAGCAGCGGGTCGAGGGCCTCGACCAGCAGATCGAGCAGGCGGTCCATGGCGGCGATCGGTCGTTCCCCGAGCCGGTTCTCCCGCCCCGGCAACTGCACGGCGGCCACCTCGACCTGCGGCAGCCAGCGGTGCCACTCCCGGTACGCGGAGGCGCCGCCGCCCGCGTACGGGAAGCAGAACAACCGCGTGGGAGCGGTCGGGTTCGGCGTGGCGATGCTCACCCACTTGTTCATCAGCACCTCAACTCGTCTTGACTGCCGATGACAACGAAACTTACCAGAGTTAACGGCCCAAGTCATGACAGGAGTCATGCAAAGTCAACAGCCGGAATCGGGTCGCCCTGTGCCTCCCACAGCGGCCACGTACCGTCGTGGGCGGTACGCCCGTGCCCCATCCGCACGTTGTCGACGAGCACTACGTCCCCCGGCGTCCACGACAGGTCGAACGTCGACGCGTCGATCGCCTCCTGCACCGCCGCCAGGTCCTCGGCCGGCACCGGTTCCCCGTCACCGAAGAAGGTGTTGAAGGGCAGCCCCGTGCGGCCGTACGCCCCCACCAGCACCTCGCGTTCCTCGGGCTGGAGACTCCATTCGCTGAGGAAGGCGATCTGGTTGCACCACGCCGTCGCGCCCGTCACCGGATGCGCGAACGTCGACGCCCGGGCCTGCCGGGTACGCAGCGTGCCGTCGGGCAGCCAGTCGTACCCGATCGACTGTCCGGCGCAGTACGCCTCGACCTCGGCGACCGTCTCCATCCCGAACGCCTGTCGCCAACCCATGCCCACGTACGGCCGGAAGTTGCGGACCAGCATCCACCCCCGCGTGACGAACGCGTCCCGCACCCTCGACGGCATCCGGGACAACGCTTCGACCCCGTCGGCGAGCAGGGTCCGCCCGGTCGCCGCCGCCCCTGGCGGGTGTGCCAGCAGCAGCGTGCCGGGAAACACCAGGGCGTGGCTCTGCTCGTTGTGCGGGCACATGTCCCGGTAGGACGGCCAGGCAGGCGGCCCGTACACCGGCCCGCCCAGGTGTGGCCGTGGTGCGAACGGTTCCCGGCGCGGGCAGGGCCGTACCAGCGCCTCGACGGCCGCCGCGAACCGTTCGGGGGAATCGAGCCCGAGCCCCCGCAGGTGCACCACGCCGGTCTCGGTGAGCCGCTGACGAAGCTCGACACGGTTGTCGTACAGCCAGTCGTCGGTGCCGGCGTGGACCCGCCACGGCTCGACGACCCGGCCGCCGCTCGCGACCGCGGTCACCGCGCCACCACCCGCCCGACGATCTCCACGGCCCGGTCGACGTCGGCACGGCTGACACCGCGGTGGGTCACGGCACGGATCCGACCGTGCCCGAACTCCGCCACCCGCAGTCCGAGGTCGGCCGTCTCGGCGACGAACCGCTCCCACGGCATGTCGGCGAGCCGGAACAGGACGATGTTGGTCTGCACCCGTTTCGGGTCGAGGGTCACCCCGGGCAGCTGCGCCAGCCCTTCGGCGAGGCGCAGCGCGTTCGCGTGGTCCTCGGCGAGTCGCTGCGGCATCCGTGTCACGGCGATCAGCCCCGCCGCCGCAAGCACACCCGCCTGCCGCATCCCACCGCCCAGCAACTTGCGCACCCGGCGGGCCCGGCCGATGACCTCGGCGGGGCCGGTGAGCATCGAACCGACCGGAGCGCTGAGCCCCTTGGACAGACAGAACTGCACGGTGTCGGCGTGCCGCGCGACGGCCTCGACGGTGGTACCGGCCGCCAGTGCGGCGTTGAACAGGCGCGCCCCGTCGAGGTGGACAGGAACTCCCCGCTCGTCGGCGAAGTCCCGCACCGCGCGCAGGTACGCCTCGTCGAGCACGATGCCGCCGGCCCTGTTGTGGGTGTTCTCCAGGCAGATCAACGCCGGCAGCGCGAACTGCGGGTCGTCCGGGTCGGCGGGAAAGGCCGCGGCGAGCCCGTCGAGCGGAAGACGCCCCTCCTCGTCGGTGCGGACCGGCTCGTAGGCCGCCCCGGCACAGACGCTCGCCCCGGCGGCCTCGTACAGGTAGATGTCGGACTCGTCGCCGACGATGACCTTCGCGCCGCGTGGCACCTGGGCCATGATCGCGCACAGGTTGGCCATCGTGCCGCTCGGCAGGAAGCAGGCCGCCTCCTTACCTGTCAGCTGCGCGCTCGTCTCCTCCAGCTCACGGACTGTCGGGTCCTCGCCGTAGACGTCGTCGCCGAGCGGGGCGCTCGTCATCGCGGCGAGCATCTGCTCCGTCGGCAGGGTGAAGGTGTCACTGCGCATCTCGATCATGCGGATACCGTCACTTTCTCGTCAGCCGCCGCGTCCGACGCGGGCGTCACGTCCAGTGCCATGCGGGCCACGGCCTGGTCGAGGCGGGCCCGTACCTCCTCGGGGCTGTCGCCGTCGGCGATCACCCAGCCGAGTCGCCCGTAGGCGTCGGTGGCCGGGCCTACGGCGGCACCGACACGTGCCGTGACCGTCACGTCGTGCACGCCCGGCAGCGCGGCGACCTCATCGGCGCCGTCGACGGCACGCAACACCCCGGTGGTCGCGGTGGTCAGGAAGCGGATCCCGGCGTACCGGGTCGCGGGTGCCAGCGGCTCCAGCGGCAAGCCGCTCGCCGCCCTCAGCTGCCGCTCCACCATGTTGAGCCCGGTGGCGATGCGGATCAGTTCGGGGATCATGCCGCCGGCCAGCCGAGCGTTGATCTCGACGACGACCGGTCCGGCCTCGGTCAGCCGCATCTCGATGTGCGCCGCGCCGTGCGCGAGCCCGACCGCGGCGAGCGCCGAGCGGGCGGTCTGTCGGATCGCCTCGCTCTCCGGTCGGTGCGGCGCCGGGAAGATGTGACCGGTCTCCACGAAGTACGGCTCGGGACCGATCGTCTTGTCGGTGATGCCGACGATCTCCACGCGCCCGTCGGCGGCGAAGGTCTCCACACTCACCTCCGCACCGCGCAGATACTGCTCGACCAGCACTGCCGCATTCGTGGCCTGGCCACGGACGTTCACGGTGACCGCGAGCAGCGCCGCCACCTGGGCCTGCGCCTCCGCCTCGGTGCGACACAGCCGCACCCCGGTCGAGGCGGAGTCGCCCGTCGGCTTGACCACGCAGGGCAGCCCGGCCCGCGCCACCGCAGCCGCGACCTCGTGCGGCGCACGGACCACCGAGTACCGCGGCTGCGGCAACCCCGCCCGGCTCAGCAGGTCACGGGTACGCGCCTTGTCCCGACACGCCGCCACCGCGTCCGCGCTGCTACCGGGCAGGCCGAGGCCGCCCGCCAGGGTGGCAGCGGTCTCCAGGTAGAACTCGCTCGTGGTGGTGACGCCGGCCAGGGACCTCCGCCGGGACAGCAGCGCGCGCAGGGCGTCGACGTCGTTGGTGTCGCACTCGACGACCTCCGCCGGGGTGTCGGGCAGCCCGCGATACCGTCCCGGACGATGGGTCAGCAGAACCGGGCGCAGGCCCAGTCGTACCGCCTGGTGCAGGGCGAGCATGCCGGTGCCGGTGGTGTTGGACTCGACGAAGACCAGCTCCCGGGACGGCACCGCCGCGTACGACCACGAGGTGATGCGGCTGCCGTACGGCACCTGCACCGGCTCGCGGGCCAGCGGAAGGTCGTCGAGGTTCTGCTCGGCCCAGTACCCGTCGTCGTAGAGGTTCTCGGCGTAGCGGTCGCCCCTGTCGGGCAGGATGCCGACCACCCGGGTCCCCGGGGCGAGCAGTCCGGTCAGCCCCTTCATCACCTGGTACACCGATCCGGCCGAGTTGCCGGCGAAGATGCCCTGTTCCCTTGCGAGGTCGCGGGTGGCGGCGAAGGCCTCCCGGTCGTTGAGCCAGTGCACCTCGTCGATGACCGTGTGGTCGAGGTTCTCCGGGTGCAGGCTGTTGCCCAGACCGCTCTGCCGGCGGCGGGGCAGATCGGGCTGACCGAACAGGACGCTGCCGACGCAGTCGACCGCGACGACCCGCAGCTCCGCCTGGTACGCGCGCAACGCGCGGGCGGCACCACAGAGCGAGCCACCGCTGCCCACCGAGCCGACGAGCACGTCGACCGGTCCCAGGTCGGTGACGATCTCCCGGGCCAGCGCCTGGTACGCCCGCGGGTTCAGCGGATTGCCGTACTGCTGCGGCCAGTACGCGCCGGGCAGCTCCCGGCGCAGTTCGGCGAGGCGCTCCAGGCGTGCGCTCTGCCAGCCGTGGCGTGCCATCGCCGGCACCACGTGCACGACACAACCGAGCGAGCGGAGCTTGGCCAGGGTGATCGGGTCGATGCGGGGGTCGGTGACGATGTGCACCGGGTGACCCAGCACGGTTCCGACCAGCGCCAACCCGAGCGCCAACGTCCCGGAGGAACTCTCCACGATCGGTGCCCCCGGGGCCAGCTCACCGGACTCCCGCGCCGCGAGCACCACCTCACGGGCGACCCGGTCCTTCATCCCGTACGGGTTCTGTAGTTCGAGCTTGGCGAACAGGTGCACGTCACCGGAGGCCCGCAGCCGGACCAGGGGTGTATGCCCGATGGCGTCCACCATGGAGTCGAAACGCACCGCAGCTCCTATCGGTAGTCCACGCACAGGGCGTGGTAGAGCAGGACCTGGTCGCTGAGTTCGGCACAGCGGCGCAGGGTCAGATCGAGGCGGCGCTCGTACCCGAGCGCCTGGTGGGGCAGGAGTACGCCGATGGCCGTACCGCTGTGGGCCACCACGACACCGACCCCGCCCGCCTCGGCACAGATCGCGAGCATCGCGGTCAGCGACCGCTTGGGCCGCAGCTGCTGGTTGAGTTCCGCGCTGCGGGTGGCCACTCGCCCGACGGTCGCCAGGTCACCCACGGCGATGGCGGTGGTGATGGTGTCCAGCAGGCGGGCGTACTCGGCGCGGGTGGCGGCGGGGAACGGCTTCGGGATGCGGTTGAAGGCGACGGTGTCCACCGTGCCTCCCTCGTCGATGCCGACCACGGTCAGCGGCGGCAGTACGCCGAGCCGGGCGCGCAGCCGTACCGCCCGGTGGTCGAAGGCCACCACCTCCGGGTACATGACGCCGTCGGTGGGTTCGATCTCCCGCAGGAAGTCCTCGATGTCGGTGTCCGGCAGGTGGACGCCGAGGGCGTTGGCGACCGCGCGGGCGGTCGCCACCAGGTCGGCGGAGGAACTGGCCAGGCCCTTGCCTTCGGGGATGGTGCCGTCGAGCGTCAGTCGTCCCCCGGCGCCCGGCGCGTGGACGGCGAGGATCGACTCGGCCAGTCGTCGGGCCTTGGTCTTGTGCGCGGGGGTGACACCGACCCCGCCCGAGGCGGCCAGCTCGAAGGTCGCCGTGGCCCATCGGGCGATCGGCATGGTGACCAGGAAGTCGACCTGATCCGGCAGCACCCCCTGGAGCAGCTCGCCGAAGGTGCCGAAGGCGGAGCTGACGCCGGTGGCGGTCCGGGACCGGTGCGCCTGTCCGGTGCTCACGCCGGTCCTCGCGCCGCGGTGGGCGAGCCGGCCGCGAAGAGGGCGTGGACCTCCCGGATCGCGGCTTCGACGGTGGCCCGACGACGTCCCAGCTGCCCGGCCAGCGCGTCGAGCGCGACACCCTGGCGGTCCAGCAGGTCACGGACGTGGTCGGGACGGGCGGACCCCGCAGAGCACTTGACGGCCAACTGCCCCTCGCTGTCGAGCCCACGCAGCCGCGCCGCCGGGTCGGTCAACAGGTACCCCGCCGCTTCGGCCAGATCGGCCAGCAACGACGCGTCGGGTCGGTCCAGGGGGTCACCGGCGGCCAGCTTGGCGCTGACGTACCGTCCGACGATGACCTGCGCGGTCCGCCACGGGACCTTCTCGTCGAGGGTGAGCCGGTTGGCGAGGGTGAATCCGCCGAGGAACTCCCGGTCACAGGCGGACCGCATCGCCTCGGGCCGCCAGTCCAGGTTCTCCAGCACCGTCCGCAGCAGGGCGAGCACCCCGCGCGCCGATCGGAACAGGTCGTGCAGGTACGCCCCGGCTTCCTTGGAGACCTCGACCATGTTGCTGTACGGGGTGGCCCGTTGCGCGGTGGCCAGGTCGAGGGCGAGGGAGGTCAGGTGGGCGGTGCGACCCCGGATCCGCTCCAGCACCGGATAGTTCTTCTTCTGCGGCATGGCTGCGGAGATGCCGGCGAGTTCGTCGGGCAGTTCGACGAAGCCGTACGCGCTGCTGGCCCAGGCCATCAGGTCCGTGACGAACCGGCTCGTCCCCACCCCGAAGTGGGACAGCTCGCCGGCGATCTCCAACGCCCAGGCCCGGGACGCCACGGCGGTCAGCGCGTGCGGATGCGGACTGGCGCAGCCGAGCAGCAGGGCCATCCGGTCCCGGTCCCAGGGCAGTTCCTGACCGGTGAGCGCACCCGCACCGAGCGGGCTCAGGTTGATCTCGTCGTAGGTGGCCAGGAGCCGCCGTAGCGTCCGTAGGCAGTGCTCGACGAGGGCGCTGAGGAAGAAGCCCGGCGTGCTGACCTGGGCTGCCTGCAGGTGGGTGTACCCGGGCATCGGCAGGTGCGTCACGGCGGCGGCCCGGTGCTGGGCGACCCGGGTGAGCTCCACCAGCGCCTCGGCGATGTCGAGCAGCTCGCTGCGGGCGTACAGGAGTTGGACGGTGGCCTGGATGTCGTTGCGGCTGCGGTCCACGTGCCAGGCGGACGGCACCGTCGCCAGCCCGGCCAGCACGTGCCGCTCCAGCGCGAGGCAGATGTCGGAGAGGTTGGCCGCCGGGTCGGCGGTGATCCGGTCGGCGGTGGCCGTGTCGAGCAGTGCGGCGATGGCGGCTGCCTCGGGCTCGGTGACCAGCCCCATCCGGGTGTACTCGGCCAGCAGCACCCGCTCGACGACCCGGTACCACCCGAGCAGGTGGTCGACCTCGAACTGGAACTGCGGTGCCAGGACGTGCTCGTGCAGGACGACGGACGGGGTACGGCCGAGCCGCCCGGTGAGCGGCATCGCGGTCGGCTCCACCACGGGCTGCCCGTTCACGCGCCGGTCCGGGTGGTCACGATCGACCGGAGGAGGGTGACCACCTCGTCGGCGTGGGTGCGCAGGAAGTGCCGTCCTGCACCGGGCAGGACGACCTGCTCGGCTGTCGGGGCGAAGTGCCGCCAGGCCAGCTCGGGACGGGGTTCGGTGGCCAGTCGCATGTCGTCGTCGCCGACGACGACCCAGGTCTGCACCGCCAGTGCCGGCCACCCGTCGCGCGCGTGCCGGAGGAAGTGCGCTGCGCCGAGGGTGTCGTGGCGGTACGCCCGCTCGATGAGCGCCTCCCGCTCGCTCTTGAGTTCGTCGAGTTCGGTGTAGGTCGCCTGGGCGGCCATGTGTCGCCGAATCTCCCCCTCCCCCATCGCCTGCACCTCGGCGAGATCCGCGGCGAGCTGATGCGGGTCGGCGGTGGCCGCGGCGAGGACGAGTCGGGCCGCGGGCCGACCCCGGTCGTGCAGCAGGCGAGCGCATTCCACCGCGACAGCCGCGCCGCTGCCCTGGCCCCAGAGGATCAGCGGGGTGTCGACCCGTGCGGCGATCTCGTCCGCCAGCCGGGTGGCGACCTGTGCCACGTCCACAAGTGGCTCCTCGGGACGGGCGAGGTCGTGCCCGGGCAGTTCGGTGGCGAGCAGAGCACAGTTCATCGCCGTGAGGCCGGCGGCGAGCGGTTGGAAGTTGAGGGCGGTGCCGGCCGCGTCGGGCACGGTCACCACCGTCGCCACCGGCTCCTGCGGCGTGGCCAGGGCCTGGAGCAGCTGCGCCTGACCGGTACGACTCGCGGCCTCGGCCAGGTCGGCCAGCACCGGGTTGCTGGTCAGGGTGGTGAGGGTGATGAGGTGCTTGAGCTTGACGACCAGCCGGACCGCCGAGAGCGAGTCGCCGCCGAGGGCGAAGAAGTTGTCGGTGCGGTAGATGTCCTCGAGCGGGCGGTTGAGGACCTCGGCCCAGGCGGCCGCGAGCCGGCGCTCCAGCGGGTTGGTCGCCTGTTCACGTTCCTGGGACACGGTTGCCTGAGCGCCGGCGCGCAGCGCGGCGGCGACGAGTGCGGCCTTGTCGACCTTGCCGTTCTCGGTCAGTGGCAACGCGTCGAGCTGGTGCACCGTGGAGGGGACCATGTGGGCCGGCAGCAGGTCCGCCAACCGCCGTTTGAGGTCCGGCACCGGTTCGTCGGCGGTGAAGAAGGCGGCCAGGCGTTTGCTCGTCCCGATCGGCACCACCACCAGGCAGGCCGAGCGTACCCCGGGCACCCGCAGCAGAGTGTTCTCGACCTCGCCGACCTCGACCCGCATCCCGCTGATCTTGACTTGCTCGTCGCGCCGGCCGAGGAACTCCAGATGCCCGTTGGGCAGCCAGCGACCGTAGTCGCCGGTGAGGTACATCCGCTGGTCGGGTCGGAACGGGTCGGGCACGAAGGCCGCCGCGGTGCGGTCCGGGTCGTTGATGTAGCCGGGGCCGACGCAGATGCCGGCGAAGGCGATCTGTCCGGGTGCGCCGAAGGGCACCAGGGCGAGCTGACTGTCCAGGATGTACACCGATACGTTGTGCACCGGGCGGCCGACCGGCACCAGTTCGGTGGCGGGCAGCGCACGCATGATCTCGTGGGTGGTGTCGTCCGAGACCTCGGTCGCACCGTAGGCGTTGACGAGCGGAACGTCGGGGAAGCAACCGAACCAACGGGCGACGAGACTGCGAGAGATGGCCTCCCCGGTGACGCAGACGATCCGTGGTGCCGGACGTTGATGCGGACTCAGGTCGAGGTGGCCGAGCAGGACTTCGAGGTACGAGGGAACGACCTGAAGGACGGTGATCCGCTCGCGGTCGAGAGTGGACACGAACGCCTCCACGTCGAGGATCACCTGCGGCGGCACGAGCACGGTCCGCCCACCGACGAGCAGTGGCGCCAGCACCTGCCACAGGGAGATGTCGAAGCACTGCGGCGCGTTCTGGCAGACGGCGTCCTGCTCGGTGAGGCCAAGGTCATCGATCTTGGCCGTCAGGTGGTTGAGCATGCCGGCGTGGGCGCAGACCGCGCCCTTCGGCTCACCCGTGGAGCCGGAGGTGAAGTAGATGTACGCGGGGGCGTCGGCCGGTACGGACACCTGTGGGTCGATTGTCGGTCCGGCGGCCTCCAGCGGCAGCACCGGGACGTCGGCGATCGGTTCGATCGGCACCTCGGCCAGCAGCAGCCGGGTTCCGCTGCGCCGCAGGATGCCGGCGATCCGGGAGTGCGGGTAGGCGGGGTCGACCGGGAGGTAGACCAGGCCGGCCTTGAGGATGCCGAGGATCGCGGCCACCCAGGGCAGGGTCCGGTCGCTGAGCACGGCGACCACGTCGCCGGGACGGGCGCCGGCCGCGACGAGCCGGTTCGCCACCGCGTTGGCGCGCTGGTCCAGTTCGGCGTACGTCCAGCGCAGTTCGCCGCGGACGGCGGCGACCGCATGGGGCGTACGCCGGGCCTGCTCGCCGATCAGCTCGTGTGCCCGGCGGTCGGGCAGCTCGCGCAGCTCGCCGTGGAACACGTGCAGTTGCCGCCAGACATCCTTGCCGGTGAGCAGCGAGTGCTTCTCGTGCGGCGCGTCCAGGTCCGCGGCGATGGCCCGCAGCACCCCGTCCAGGTACTCGCCGGTTCGTGACGCGTCGACGCCGCGCAGCAGGTCGGCGGGTTGTTCCAGCTCGACGGCGGTGGGCGGTTCGCCGACGGGCGTGGCCTCGCCGGTGTCGGTGCCGAGCAGGCCGCGCCAGGGTCCGGGCGGCAGCTCGGGGTCACCGGTCAGGACCGACCTGACCTTGGCCCAGGCCGCCGCGACCACCTGTCGGGTTGGCACCTGCGCGCTGCGGGCCGCCCTCGTCACGGCCGTAGCCGCGGCCTCGGACAGCTCCCATCGATGGTGGTCGACCAATTCCGGTAGCGACTCTGTCACGTACTCGCCCCTCCCCCAGCACCGATCCATAGTCAGCGTCCAACAACTACTGTAATCTCTGCACAACTACAGTCAATATTAAGTGACTGAAATGGCAGGGTACGAAGGGTCGACCGAAACGGAGGTACGGCGCGTGGAACGGATGCGCCTGCCCAACGGCTACGACGTCATGCAACTCAATGCTGGCGAGACGAGCCTGATGTACCGCAACATCGTGACCGGACGCGCCTACCTGCAACACGGCGTCACCCTGACGCCAGGTGGGACCGTCTTCGACGTGGGGGCGAACGTCGGTGTGGCCTCACTGTTCTTCCACTGGGAGGCCGGCAGCCGCGTCTTCGCCTTCGAACCCGCACCCCGGTGCTACCAGGCACTCGCCGCCAACTTCGCCGAACATCGCGTCCGGGGCACCGCCTACCCGTTCGCGTTGTCCGACCGGCCCGGCAGGGCGGTGCTGACCAACTATCCGCAGATCACCGCGATGACCAGCTTCCACGCCGATCGCGGGTACGACGAACAGCTCACCCGGGCCTTCCTCGCCAACAGCGGGTTCGACACCGACGACATCGAGGAGATGGTGGCCGACCGGCACGACAGCGAGACGCTCACCTGCGAGCTGCGCACCTTCTCCGAGATCGCCGACGAACTGGGCGGCGAGCCGATCGACCTCCTGAAGATCAACGTGGAGAAGGCGGAGGTCGAGGTGCTGCGCGGGATCGCCGAGCGGCACTGGCCCACGATCCGGCAGGTCGTCGTGCAGCTGCACGACATCGGCGGACGGCTGCACCAGCTGCGGCAGGAACTCACCGAACGCGGATACCGGGTGGGTGTGGCCCAGGATCCGCTGCTGACCGGCACCGACATCTTCGAACTGTTCGCGGTACGCCCCACCGGAGGTGCGCGGTGAACCAACTGACCGACGTGGACCTCGGCGACCCCGAGCTGTACGTCAGCGGCAACCCGTACCAGGTCTGGGACCACCTGCGCGAGCACGCCCCGATGTACCACAACCGGCGGCCGGACGGCTCCGAGTTCTGGGCGATCACTACCCATCGGCTCGCCACCGCCGTCTACGAGGACCGGCAGTCCTTCACCTCCGAGCGTGGCATGCGCATCGGTGGGGAGGGCGCGGCCGGACGGGCCTCCGCCGGCAAGATGCTCATCGTCACCGACGGCACCCGGCACCGGCGGATGCGGGACGTGCTCAACCCGGCCTTCACCCCACGATCCGTACGACGGCTCGAGGAGAGCATGCGGACCATCGTCCGGCAGCTCCTCCACGAGGTACGCGATCTCGACTCGTTCGACTTCGTGGACCGCATCGCCGGACGGCTGCCGCTCTACGTCACCTGTCAACTGCTGGGCGTACCACGCGACGACTGGGACCTGATGATCGAGCTGACCCGTACCGCGTTCGGCTCGGTCACCGAGGACGGCGGCGACCCGATCAGCGCGCAGCTGCAGGAGCAGGCGCACGCCGACATCTTCCTGTACTCGGCCGACCTGATCGCCGAACGCCGACGTCGCCCCGGCGACGACCTGGTCAGCGCCATGGTGACCGGACAGTCGGCCGGCTACCGGATGTCCGACGAGGACATCCAGGTCAACATCAACGGCATCCTGACCGGCGGTAACGAGACCACCCGGCACGCCACGGCCGGCGGGGTGCTGGCGTTCATCGACAACCCCACCCAGTGGCAGCGGATGCGACACGACACCGAAGCGGTCATGGCGACCGCCGTCGAGGAGATCCTGCGGTGGACCGCGCCGAGCCTGCACGTCATGCGTACCGCACTCACCGACGTGGTGGTCGGGCCGCAACTCGTCGAGGCCGGTGAACAGGTGACCATCTGGAACCCGGCGGTCAACCGCGACGAGGCGGCGTTCCCCCACGCGTCCCGCTTCGACATCACCCGGTGGCCCAACCGGCACGTCACCTTCGGCATGGGGCAGCACTTCTGCATCGGCGCCGCCCTGGCCCGGCTCGAACTACGCGTCGCCCTCGACGCACTGGCCAGTCAGGTGGCGCGCTTCGAGCTGACCGGACCGGTCCGCCGGCTCAGGTCGAACCTGATGTGGGGTCTGGACCAGCTTCCCGTACGCATTCACCTGGAGGACGATCGTGACTGAGGCGCTGACCTCCGCAGGACCGACGAGCAGGCCCGGCACCCCGACCGACCTGAGCGACGACCCGCGACACGTGGAGTACTGGCGGCGGCACCTGCGGGGCGCGCCGCCCCGGCTCGGCCTGCCGTACGACCAACCGCCGGTGTCCGCACCGTCCGCCTCACCCGCCTCCTGCGAGCTGACGCTGCCACCGACCGTCGGCCGGGCGGTCGCCGTGCTCGCCCGACGCGAGCGGGCCAGCACCCTGATGGTGGTGACGGCCGCCGTGGCCGCCTGGGCGTCGCGCCTGACCGGACAGGACGACATCCTGGTCACCACGCCCCTGGCGAGGGCCCGGCACCCGGAACACGTCCTGCCCGTGACGGTACGTCTCGACTGCTCCGGCGAGCCCACCTTCACCGACGTGCTGCGCCGCACCCGGGAGGTACTGCTCGACGCACTGGCACACCGCAACCTCGACGCGTCGACGCTGTCGGCGCTCTCCGGGCCGCCCCAGCTGGTGGTCTCGGTCGCGGACACGCCACCCGCGATGGTCGGCGGCGCGCAGTTGCAGCTGTGGTTGGCCGACGACGGCAGCCGTGCCGCGCTGCACTACCGGTCGCCCTGGTTCACCGCCACCACCGCGCAGCGGCTGCTGCACCAGCTCACCCTGCTGCTGGCCGGCGCCACGGCGCAGGACGGCACACGCCTGTCCGACCTGCCGATGCTCAGCCCGGCCGACCAGGAGCTGCTGGACCGTCCGCCCCGTCCGGGCGCGACGCCGGTCACGGCCGTACCGGCGCAGTTGTTCGCCGAGGTAGCCGCGGCCCACCCGGACGCCACCGCGGTCCGGACCCGGGACACCTCGATCAGCTACCGGGAGCTGGACGTCCGGGCCACGAAGCTGGCACATCACCTGCGGCAGGCGGGCGCGGGGCCGGGCAGGGTGGTCGGCGTCTGCGTCGGACGCGGCATCGACCTGCCGCTCAGCTTCCTCGCCGTACTCAAGAGCGGGGCGGTGTACCTGCCACTCGATCCCCGCCACCCGGCCGAACGGCTCCGGGACATCCTCGACGCCGCCGACGTGACACTCGTCGTCAGCACCGCGAGCGAGGCCGTCGCGGTCGCGGCGCACAGCGGCCCGCTGCTGCTGCTCGACCGGGACGAGGCCGCGATCGCCGCCCAGCCCGACACGCCCGTCACCGACCTGCCGGACCCGGCGGAACTGGCCTACCTCATCTACACCTCCGGGTCGACCGGGCGACCCAAGGGCGTCGAGGTCACCCAGGCCGGGCTGGCCAACCTGGCGGTGACCCTGCGGGACGAGTTCGCGGTCGGTCCGCAGGACCGGGTGTCGCTGTTCTCCTCGGCGGCCTTCGACGCCTCCGTCTGGGAGATGACGATGGCCTTCGCCGGTGGGGCGACCCTCGGCGTCCTCACCACCGCCGAGGCGACCCCGGCCGAGATCGCCGCCGAGATCCGGGAGCTGGGCCTGACGGTCGGCACGTACCCCCCGACCCTGCTCCGTGCGCTCACCCCGGACGACCTCGGCAACCCGCGCCTGGTCGTCTCCGCCGGGGAGCAGTGCGACACCGACCTCGCCGCCGCCTGGGCGCCGGGCCGCCGGTTCGTCAACGCGTACGGCCCGACGGAGACGACAGTGTGTGCCACGTTCACCGACGTCGCCGCCCCGGTCACCGACGCGCCCGCGATCGGCACCGCCCTGCCGAACCTCGCGGTCCAACTGCTCGATCACCGGTTGCGGCCGGTACCGGTCGGCGCGCCCGGCGAGATCTTCGTGGCCGGAGTGGGCCTGGCCCGCGGATACCGCCGCCAGCCCGCGCTGACCGCGGCAGCCTTCCTGCCCGACCCGCACGGCCCGGCCGGCTCGCGCATGTACCGCACCGGAGACCTCGGCCGATTCGGCAACGACGGCCGGCTGTACCACCTCGGGCGCGTGGACCATCAGGTGAAGCTGCGCGGTTTCCGGGTCGAACTGGGCGAGATCGAGCATCATCTGATGGCTCAGCCCATGGTGCGCGACGCGGCCGTGGTGATGCGCCGCGACGGCGATCACGACCGGCTGGTCGCGTACCTGACCGTCGACGATGCGCGCACCGACCCGGTGGCGCTACGCGGAGCGCTGCGCGCGGCGCTGAGCCGGGCGCTGCCCGAGTACATGCTCCCGGCCACCTACGTGGTGCTGGACGCGATGCCGCTGAACAGCAGCGGCAAGATCGACCGTGCCGCCCTGCCGGAGACGTCGGGCGAGGCGCCCGCCGGGCCGGTCGAGCAGTGGCAGACCCCGGACGAGCAGCGCATCGCCGGCCTGTGGCGGGACGCGCTGGGAGTCGCCCAGGTACGGCGTACCGACAGCTTCTTCGAGCTGGGTGGACACTCGCTGGTGGCGGCCCAGATGATCGGCTCGGTGCGACAGGCGTACCAGCTCAACCGGTTGCCGATGCGGCTGCTGTTCGAGAAGCCGGTGCTCGCCGACTTCGCCGCAGCGGTCGCACGGCTGTAGTACCCGGTGCGGTGGACCCCTCAGCCGGCCAGATCCTCGGCGATGATCCGCAGGAGGGCCGGCGAGGGGTCCAGGAACGCCCAGTGGTCACCGTCGAGACTGACCGTCCGGTCCTGACCGAACCGGGTCCAGCCGGTGGTCAGGCTCGGCGGGACCGTCCGGTCGCCGCGCCACGAGAGCACGGTGACCGGGCAGGGCATCGGTGCGGGGGCGGCACCACCGAAGTCACGGTAGGCGCGCAGGTCTGCCTCGACGGCCTCCATCGCCAGCTCGACGATCTCCGGTGAGGGTTCGGTGCCGCGCGCCCGCATCAGGTCGGCGACGACCTCGGGCAGGCGGTCGGCGGGCACGTCGAGCAGGCTGCCGAACGGGACCTGGTCGGGGGCGACCATCGAAGAGGCGAAGAAGCGCCGTGGTGCGTGGCCGGCCGCGGCCAGCCGCAGCGCCACCACGTACGCGGCGAAGACGCTGTTGCAGTGCGCGAAGAGGGCGTACGGCCGATCCAGCAGCGGCTCGACGGCGGCCAGCAGATCCTCCGCGAACGGCTCGTACGCCCGGTGGGCCGGTTCCAGCAGCCGGTTCTCCCGACCCGGTGGTTGCAGCAGGCAGACCTCGACCTCGCCGATGCGGCGCGGCCAGCGGTGATACATCGACGCGCCGGCACCGAGGTACGGCAGGCAGAACAGGCGAGCGGCCGGATCACCGGAGACCGGGCGCAGCAACCATCCGTTCGCGCGTGCGGCGTCTACCGTCATGGGTCCTCCCTCAGGGCAGACGGATCCGCGCGAGCGCGGCGCGATCCACCTTCCCGGTCGTCGTGGTGGGCATGGTGCGCAGCGCCCCGATCGCGGTGGGCCGCATGTGTCCGGGCAGCTTGTCGCGCAGGTACGCGCGAAGCGTGTCGAGCGCCGACGCCGAGGCGGCCGGACGCAGCTGCACGTACCCGACGAGACGCTGGTCCGCGCCGACCGGTACGGCCACGGCGGCGGCCACCGCGACGTCGGGGTGTTCGCTCATCACGTTCTCGATCTCGCCGAGCTCTATCCGGTGGCCACGGATCTTCACCTGGTCGTCGTCGCGGCCCCGCAGTTCCAGCCGCCCGTCGGGCAGCACCAGCGCCCGGTCGCCGGTGCGGTAGAGCCGCTCGCCGGGATGATCGGGGTCGGGTACGAAGCGCTCGGCGGTCAGCGCGGGCCGACCGAGATAGCCGCGAGCCAGGCAGACACCGCCGAGGCAGAGTTCGCCGACCGTGCCCGCCGGCACCGGTCGCAGCGCGCGGTCGAGGACCACCGCCCGGGTGCCGGGAATCGCGGTACCGATCGGCAGCACGGCGGGTTGTGGCCCGGGAGGCACGATGTCGCTGACCGCGTACATGGTCGCCTCGGTGGGGCCGTACAGGTGGTGCACCCGCTCGACGCGCTCCGCCAGTCGACCGCCGAGGGCCGGTGGCACCCGATCGCCGCCGATCAGCGCAACCAGCCCGCCGTCCCCGGTCCAGCCTGCGGTGAACAGCATCTGCCAGGTCAAGGGGGTGGCGTGCAGGTAGCGCGGTCTGGTGGTGGCCAGCAACTGCGCCAGGTCGGGGCCGCTGCGCGCCTGTTCACGGCTGGCGATCTCGACCTGTCCGCCCGTGGTGAGCGGCATGAGCAGTTCCAGCATGGCGATGTCGAAAGTGAGCGGGGTGACCGCGAGCCAGCGCTCGCCGGGGGCGTAGGCCAGCGCCTCGGCGGTCGCGGTGAGGCAGTTGGCCAGCGCGCCGTGGGTCACGCCGACTCCCTTGGGGCGCCCGGTGGAGCCGGAGGTGTAGAGCAGGCAGGCGAGCTGGTGCGGATGGCCGTCGAAGTCGACCTCCCCGGACACCGGGACGAGCATGTCCAGGCGCAGCACCGGCAGCCCGGCCAGGGTGGGCGGCACCGGTTGCGTCCCGTCGGTGAGCAGGAGACGGGCCTGGGCGTCGGTGGCGACGTAGCGGAGCCGGTCCGCCGGGTGGGTGGCGTCCATCGGTACGCAGACCGCACCGGCCGCGGCGATGCCCAGCAGTACCGCGGGCAGGTCCGCGCTGCGGTCGGCCAGGACCGCGACCCGGTCCTCGGCCCGGATACCGGCGGCGGTGAGCCGCTCGGCCACGGCCCGGGCCAGACCGGCGACGGCCTGGTAGTCGCGGGTGTCAGAACCCTGACGGACGGCCGGGGCGTGCGGGGCACGCCGCATCCACCGGCGCACCAGGGGTACGGCGAGGGTCGTACCGGCTGCCGTCATGACGCGGTGTCCGTGATGAAGCGGGCCAGCCGTCCGACGCCGTCGACGATCTCCTGCTCGGTGAGGTAGCTGACGGACAGACGTACGGCGCGCTGCCCGGCGTCGGAACGCACGTGGAAGTAGCTCATCGGCGTCCACAGCACCCCGTAGCGACGGGCGCAGTCGTCGAGTTGCTCGTCGCCGGCGACGAACGGCACGGTCAGGCTCAGGAAGAAGCCGCTGTCCGGGTCGTTCCAGCTGACCCCGAGCCGGTCGCGTACCGGCTGCGGGAAGTGGCGGTCCAGTTCGGCGCGGAGCAGGCGCATCATCGCCGAGTACCGGCGGGCGGCCGGGGCGGTGGCCGCACCGAGCCGGTGACCGGCGCGCAGCAGCAGTCCACCGATGAGTGCCTGGCTGACCGGTGAGGTGTTCACCGTGACCATGCTCTTGATCTTGCTGAGTTCGTCGGCCAGCAGGCCGGTGCCGTCGGGTCGGTACAGGGTCTGGTCGGCGATGACGTAGCCCACGCGGGCACCGGGAAAGGCGGACTTGGCGAACGATCCCACGTGGACGACCTGCCCGTGTCGATCGAGCGCCTTGAGCGTGGGTGGACGGTCGGCGGGGCCGAGCAGCCGGTACGGGGTGTCTTCGAGCACCACCGTGCCGTACGGCCGCAGCAGGTGCAGCAGGTGCTCGCGGGCGTCGCGGCTCATCGTGGTGCCGGAGGGATTGGCGGCGTCCGGGACCAGGTACAGCAGTCGGGCCCGCCGTTTCTCGGCGTGCAGCCGTGCCAGCAGGCGGTCCAGATACGCCAGGTCGGGACCGTCGGTGGTCTCCGGGACCGCCTCGACGCTCACGCCGAGCAGGCTCGCCACGCCGGTGACGCCGGTGTAGCAGGGATCGGGAACCAGCAGCACGTCGTCGGGGCCGGCACAGAACGCCCGGACGGTGATCAACAGCCCTTCCTGCGCCCCCACCGTGATCACGTACGCCTCGGGGGCAACGTGGATTCCCTCGTCCTGGGCGACCGTCTGGGCGACGATGTCGCGGATCGTGCCAGCGGTCGGGCCGTACTGGAACAGCTCACGGGTCAGGACGGTTCCGGTCTGCCCGCCGGCCTGCCGGTGTTCGAGGTAGGCACCCAGGTGCCCGGACAGCTCCGCCAGGTCGTAGCCGTCCTCGAAGGGACGACCGGGTGCGAACGACACTGCGTCGGGATAGCGGGCGACGATCTCGTTGAGGAAGGTCATGGTGCGGAGCACCGGATGACGCAGGCTCGCGTGCAGGTCGGTGAGATGCAGTCCGGTCGGCAGCGCGCCGGCGGTCGGCTCCGGTGGACCGGTGACCGAGCCGGTGACGGGGGCGGTGACCGTGGCCGGACCGATGTCGGCGACGGCGGCCAGACCGGTCAGGAACATGCTCTCGACGAACTCCTCGATCAGGATGCGGAGGACCTCGCCGACCCCCTGTTCCCCGTCGACGGCCAGCCCGTGCAGCACCGGCCGTCCGACCAGCACCCCGGTGGCGCCGAGAGCCAGCGCGCCGAGGACGTCGGCGCCGGTGCGTACGCCGCCGTCGAGCAGGACCACGGCGGCGCCGTCGACGGCGCGGGCCACCTCGGGCAGGGCGTCGATGGACGCGGTCGCGCCGTCGAGTTGCCGTCCACCGTGGTTGGAGACGACCAGGCCGGCGACGCCCGCCGCGACGGCCAGCCGGGCGTCCTCGGCGGTCAGCACCCCCTTGACGATGACGGGGAGCGTGGTCGAGGCGCACCACCGGGCGACGTCGTCCCAGGTGAGTCCGGTCGCGAAGTGGGTCTCCGCGTGTCCGGCGGGACGGGCGGCCCCGGTGCGCCAGGACGCGGGCAGGTTGACCGGTGCGACGCCGTCCGGCAGCCGGAAGCCGTTGCGCAGGTCGCGCAGGCGGCGGCCGAGACGGGGAGCGTCGACGGTGAGCACCAGCGCGTCGAATCCCGCTCGCTCGGCCGTACGCACCAGATGTGCCGTCGCGGCGGGATCGCGCAGTGGGTACAGCTGCAGCCACAGCGGCGCGGTGGTCTCTGCGCGGATCTCGTCGAACGCGCGACCGGCCATGGTGCTGACGACGAGCGGTACGCCGCAGGCGCCGGCGGCCCGCGCGGTGGCCAGTTCCCCGTCCGGGTGGACCAGGGTGTGGTACGCCAGCGGCGCGATGCCGACCGGGGCGGCCCAGGCACGGCCGAGGACGTCGACCCTGGGGTCCACCTCGGTCACCCCGGTCAGCACCCGGGGCCGGAGCCTGATCCGCGCGAACGCGTCCCGGTTGGCCGCGAGGGTCCGTTCCCGGCCGGCGCCGCCCTCGACGAAGTCCCAGACCTCGGCCGGTAGCTTGCTGCGGGCGGTGGCGGCGAGGTCGTCGAGGGTGAGGTACGCCGTCATCGGGTCCGCGTGCTCTCGCGTTGGCGCTCGCGTTCCACCGCCTCGTAGAGGGCGCGGATGTTGGCGCTGCCGAAGCCACGGGCGTCGTTGCGCTGGATCAGCTCGTAGAAGAGGGTCCGACGCGGGTACGGCGAGCGGGTGAAGATCTGGAGCAGGTAGCCCCACTCGTCGCAGTCGGCGAGCACCCCGGTGTCGCGCAGGTCCGCGATGCGGTCGCGCAGCGAGGTGACTCGTTCCAGCAACGTCTCGTAGTAGACGCCCGGTGGGGTGAGGAAGCTGATCCCGGCGTCGCGTCCCTGCCGGACGGCGGTGACGATGTCGTCGACGAGGAAGGCCAGGTGCTGGACGCCCGCTCCGGCGTGCCGGTCGAGGAACTCGTCGATCTGTCCGGGCGCGTGCGACAGGTCGGGCTCGATGAGGGTGAAGGTGATGGCGCCGGACGGGCTGCGGACCACCACCGAATCCATCGCCTGTGCCCCGACCTCGATGTACTCGCTGGAGTACCGGGGCAGGCCGAAGGCGTCGGCGTAGTGGTCGGCGGTCTGTTGCAGGGTGCCCCCGGGCAGGCAGACGGCGATGTGGTCGAGGGCCTGGATGTCGAGCGCGCCCCGGGAGACGGGCTGTTCGGGCAGGTAGGTCCAGGACAGGCCGGGCGGCAGGGGATCGGCTCCGACGGGGAGCAGGGTGTGCACGACCGGTCCGAACCCCGCGGCGCGGGCGGCGCCGCCCGGCGCGGGCAGCATCGGCGTCGCGGACCGTACGAGCCGGTGGACGTCCGCGTCGAGGTCGGTGCTCGTCATCGGGACGTCGATGATGCCCGCGCCGTGCCGGTCGAGGTGCTTCGCGTACGGCCCACGGGCGCCTACCGGGGACGACACGACGATTGTCACCGGGCCGTTTCGCAGCGCCAACGCCTGCCGATCGGCATCGGCGGCGCGTGCCGCCGGAACGAAGGCGAGTTGGTCGGACAGGTAGCCGATGACGCTCTGCGGATCGTCGGTGACCAGGTCCAGGTACGGGATGTCACGGAACACTTCGACTCCCACCACTGTTGACTGTTGTTATGTCTGCTTTACTCTTGTCACGTTAGTTGTTTAGTATCGCCTCGTCAACGGCGCGCGGGACGCGGACCGCCACGGCAGCCGACGTCGGTGTGACCGGCGGCTTTTCCCTGATCGGAGTCGCATGACCAGTCAGATGAGGATCCTTATCCGCGACGAGAAGAACGACGTCGAGGCGTTCGTCGTCGTCGACTCACTCGTCGCCGGCCGGGCGATGGGCGGAACCCGGATGACCACCGACGTCACCGTCGACGAGGTCGCCGGCCTCGCCTCGGCGATGACGAGAAAACTGGCCCTGGCCGGGGTGCCGATCGGCGGCGCGAAGGCCGGCATCCGCTGCGGCCTGCCACCGGGACCGCACCGCAACAAGGTCCTGACCGCGTTCGGCCGGCAGCTCACCCCCCTGCTGCGCGGCGGCCTGTACCTCGGCTCGGACCAGGGCATCACCCACGACGACCGGGACCTGTTCTTCTCCGCCGCCGGCTTCGATCCCCGGCGTCAACTCCCCTGGCTGCCGTGCAGCTGGGGGGAACTGTGGCGGCGCTGCCGCGAGGTGACCGGGCTCGGGGTCTGCGAGGCGGTCGACACCGCCGCCGCCCAGCTGCTCGGGCCGGAGGCGGTGCGTTCCATCGTCATCCAGGGCTTCGGTGTCGTCGGCCGGGCGGTCGCCTCCGGGCTCGCCGCCCGCGGCTATCCGATCGTCGCCGTCGCCGACCGGCTCGGCACCATCAGCGCCACCGGCGGACTCCCGGTCAGTGCGCTGCTGGACGCCACCGACAGCACCGGCACCATCGACCGGCGCCGCCTGCCCGCCGGAATCGAGTTGACCGACGCGTCGGACGCCTGGCTCGACGTCCCCGCCGACGTCCTGGTCCTCGCCGCCGGCAGCGGAGCTGTCAACGAGACGAACGTGGACCGGGTCATCCCGCACCTGCTCGTCGAGGCCGGCAACCTGACCTGCACCCCCGCCGCCGAGAAGCTGCTCCTCCAGCGCGGCGTGCACACCCTGCCCGGCCCGGTGGTGAACGTCGGGGCGGCGGCGGTGACAGGAATGCTGCTCACCGACTCGGTCGGCACGTACACCGACCCGGACAGCCTGGTCGCCGCCCTGTTCGAGACCGTCGCCACGATCATCAGGGACAACACGGCCGAGGTCATCACCCAGGCCCACGGCACCGATCGCCCGCTGAGCGTCGTCGCCGACTCCCTCGCCGCCCAGCGCGTCCACGCACGGACCATCGCCGCGGAACCGCTGAGCGTATGAGCCCGCGCGTCTGTGTGTACCACCCGAGCATGGGCCCGGCCATCACCCGGGCCCTACAGGCAGCCCACCCAGGGGTACGCGTCGACGTCGCGTCCGACCTGCGGACCGACCCGCCGCAGCCGGAAACGATCGACGTACTCGTCGCCAACCGGCTCCCCGACGGCCTGCTGAAGCGGTGCACCCGGCTGTCCTGGCTGCACCTGACCGGGACCGGTACGGATCATCTCGCCGCCGCCGGTGCGCCGCCCGGACTGCGGGTCACCACCTCCGCCACCGTCCCCGTCCGGGCCGTCGCCGAGTTCGCCTGGACGGCGGTCCTGGCCCTGGCCAAGGACCTGCCCCGACTCCGTGACCAGCAGCACGAGCATCGCTGGCAGCTACCCGACGCGCGACTGGTCGCCGGCTCCCGACTGCTGCTGCTCGGCCTGGGCCGCATCGGTTCGGCGGTAGCCGAACTGGCCGCCGCATTCGGGGTACGGGTCACCGCGATCACCCGCACCGCCCGACCGTCACCACTGGCCGGCACGGTCCTGCCGCCGCACGTCCTGCGGGCCGCCGCCGCGGACACCGACCACCTCGTCAACACCCTGCCGAGCAACCCGGGCACCCGTGGTCTGGTCGACCGGCAGGTGATCGAGGCGCTGCCGGACGACGCGGTCGTGGTCAACGTCGGCCGCGCCGACACCATGGACACCGCCGCCCTGGTCGACAGGTTGCGGGCCGGGCGGTTGCGCGGCGCGGTGCTGGACGTGCACGACGAGGAGCCGCTGCCACCGGGGAGCCCGCTGTGGAGCGTGCCCCGGTTGTTCGTCACGCCGCACGGGGCGTACCGCTTCCCGGAGGAGGAACACGCCGTGGCCAAGGTCTTCCTCGCCGAGTTCGCGGCCTGGTCGGCCGCGGTGGCACCGGCCGAGCAGGGCGCTACCGGCTGCCCCTACCTGGCCCGGACGGAGATCGCATGACCACCCAGGTCACCCTCGACACCACCGCCATGCTCGCCGAGGCGGACCACCCCGTCGACCCGGACGCCCACTACCAGCAGGGCCTGCACCGGCTCGCCGACGCGCTGCGCGAGGAGGCCCGACTGCACCCGCAGGGTGCGGCCGCCGTACACGCCAGTCTGGTCGCGGCCCTGCGGACGCGGACCGCGGTGGACCGGCTGCACGCGCAGGTACCTCAGGTCGGCGCCGTCCCGGTGCACCGGCCGATCTTCGTGACCGGGCTGCTCAGAAGCGGCACCACGCTCGTGCAGAACCTGCTCACCGAACACCCCGCGCTGCGGGCGCCCGCATTGTGGGAGCTGATGCTGCCGGTCAGCGAACCCGGCGCGGACGCGCGGACGCTCGCCGACCGGGCCCAGGGGTACGTCGACGAGTACTACCGGGTCGCCCCACTGTTGCGGTCGATGCACTTCCTCGACGCGAACCGCCCCGACGAGTGCCACCGGCTGACCGGCAACGCCTTCGCCAGCATGGTCTACGGGATGCGCTACCGGGTGCCGTCGTACGACCGTTGGCTCGACGAGACCGGCATGGTGCAGGCGTACCGGGACCACCGCCGCCAACTCCAGGCGATCCTGTGGCGCCGCCCCGGCCGTCAGGTGGTCCTCAAGTGCCCGTTCCACCTGTGGCACCTGCGCGACCTGGTCCAGGTCTACCCCGACGCACGGATCGTGGTGCTGCACCGCGATCCCGCTGTCACCGTGGCCTCCACCTGCCTGCTCTGCGAGACGGTACGCGGCGCCCGCTGCGCGACCATCGACCGGCACGAGATAGGTCGGCAGTGGTCGACGGCGGTCGGCACCGGACTGCGCCGGTACGCGCGCGACCGCAGCGCCCTGCCCTCGACCGTGCAACTGGTCGAGGCGGACTACCCCGCCCTGCTCCGCGACCCGATCGCCGTCCTGCGCGACATCTGCGACCAGCTCGGCATCGGGCTGGCGGCACCGGCCGAGGCGGCCATGCGCCGCTACCTCGCGGACCACCCGCAGTACAGCACCGGCGCCTACCGGTACCGGGCCGAAGACTACGGACTCGATCCGGCCCGCCTGGCCCGGGAGTTCGCCGCGTTCCACCGTCCGTGACTTGCCCCGCAGCACCGCCGCACCAGGGAGGACCCCGTGACCACACCCCAATCTCGCGCCGCCGCGCTGATCGCGGCCACCAACGACGCCACGGTCGGGGCGGGCGAGGCGCTCACCATCGGCTTGCTGACGCCGGTCACCGGTCCCGGTGACGCCACCGCCGGTGAACTGATCGTGCGGGCGGCCTGCCTCGGCGCGGAGTACCTCAACGAACGCGGCGGCGTACGCGGCGGGCTGCCGGTACGGCTGGTGCTGCAGAACGACCAGCCCCTGGAGGAGGGCGAGATCATGCAGCGCAGCGCCGTCGGCGGGCTGGCGAAACTCGCCCTGGTGGACCAGGTGCACGCGGTCATCGGGCAGTGGCATCTGCGGACCGCACCCGGAGTGTCGGCGGCCGCCGAACTGTTCGGCGTGCCGCTGTTCGTGGAGAACGGGCACAGCACGCTGACCCAGCAACGTCGCCGCACCCTCTTCCGCACCTACTTCACCATCGCCGACCGGGCCCCGATGATCGCCGACCTGCTCGTCGAACAGGGGGTCCGCAAGGCGGGGATCCTCGCGGCGGACACCGTCTTCGGCCTGATGAACGCCGACACCATCGCCGACGAGTTGACCGCACGCGGCGTCGAGGTGCTCCGCTTCGACTTCCCGCAGGACACCACCGACGACGTCCGCGACCAGCTCCGGGCGGTCAAGGACTTCGCGCCGGACGCCCTCATCAACGGGGGTGTGGTCCGGACCAACTACATGATCATCCAGCAGGCCGCGGAAGTCGGACTGCTGCCCGGACCGATGCTCGTGGTCCTCTTCCCCTTCCCGATGCGCTCGCAGGACTACTGGCGCCTCGCCGGCGAGGTCGGCAACCACGTCATCTGGCCCGCGCTGCTGTACCGGCCGTCCTGGCCGGGCCTGACGGAGATCGGTCGCTGGTTCACCGAGCGCTACGCCGAACGCTTCGGGTCGTTCCCACCGGACAACGCGCTGAACGCCTTCACCGACGTCACGATCCTCGGTCAGGCCGCCGACGCCGCGCGCGAACTGAGCCGCGAGGCGCTGATCGAGGCGCTGGAGACCCACGAGTTCGACACCTGGCGGGGCCCGGTGCGGTTCCAGCGGGACGACCAGCACTGGCACCACAGCCCGCCACCCATCGTCCTGATGCAGTACCAGCAGGTCGGACAGACCTTCGACGACGCGACGATCGTCTACCCGCCCCAGGCCCGTACCGGTACGCTGACCCGCCCCGACCGCGACGCGCAGGTCGTCCGGTGACCGACCCCGCAGGTACGACGGCCGCCGCCCGGCTCGTCGCCACGCTGCGCGCGCACGGCGTGGACCGCGTCTTCTGCGTACCGGGCGAGAGTTTCCTGCCGGTGCTGGACGGGCTCGCCGACGCCGGCATCGACCTGGTCACCTGCCGCCACGAGGGCGGGGCCGCCTTCATGGCGCTGGCGGACGCCAAACTCACCGGCACACCGGGGGTGGTGCTGGTCAACCGCGGCCCGGGTGCGACGAACGCCGCGATCGCGGTGCACTCGGCGGACCTCGACGCCACCGGGCTGCTGCTGATCGTCGGCGACGTGCCCACCGCCGAGCGCGGGCGACGCTCCTTCCAGGAACTCGACCACCAGGGCACCTTCGCCGGGATGTCGCGCGGGGTGTTCACCGTCGGGCATCCCCACCATGTCGCCGAGTTCACCGCCCGCGCTCTCGCCGCCGCACACGGTGGGGTACCCGGACCGGCGGTGCTCGTCGTACCGGAGGACGTGCTCACCGCACCGGTGCCGGTGTCCGGCTCCGGGGCGCCGGTGGCGACCGAGGTCCCCCCTGCGCCGGCCGACGCGATCGACCGGACCCTGGCCCTGCTGTCCGCGAGCCGACGACCGGTCCTGGTCGCCGGCTCCCAGGTGGACACCCCGCAGGGCCGACGCGCGCTGAAAGTGACCGCCCACCGGCACCGCCTGCCGGTGCTGGTGACGAACAAGCGGCAGGACCTGTACGACAACACCGACCCGTTGTACGCCGGGCACCTGCACCTGGCGACCCCGGCACACCAGCGCGACCTGGTCGGCCGCGCCGACCTGGTGCTGGCCGTCGGCACCCGACTCGACGCCGTCAGCACCCAGCGGTACACGCTGCCCGACCCGGGCACCGCGCTGGTGCACGTGTACCCGGACGCGACGGTGCCCGGTGGGGCCTACCGGCCCCGGCTGGCGTACGCCTGCTCCCCCGCCGCCTTCCTGGAGCAGCTCGCCGCCGCACCGCCCCGTGCCACCGTCGACGACGACTGGGTCCGGCAACTCGCCGACCACGAGGCCGAACAGGCACAGTGGACTCCCGTCACCGCCGGCGACGGGGTCGTGTTCGGTCGGGTCGTCGCGGTGCTGAGCGACCTGACCTCGGGGCGTGGCGTGGTCACCGTCGACGCCGGCAACTTCACCTCCTGGGTGCACCGGTACCACCGGGTGGTCGAGGAAGGTCGGCTGCTGGGCATCGGGTCGAGCGCGATGGGGTTCGGCGTACCGGCGGGTGTGGCGGCCGCACTGCGTCGCCCGGAGCAGCCCACAGTCGTCTTCGTCGGCGACGGGGGTTTCCTGATGACCGGCAGCGAACTGGCCACCGCGGTCCAGCGCCACGCCCGGGTGGTCATCGTCGTCGCCGACAACGGCAGCTACGGCACCATCCGCCAACACCAGGAGCGCCGCAGTCCGGGCCGGGTCGTCGGCACCGACCTGACCAATCCCGACTTCGCCCTGCTCGCCCACGCGTACGGGGCGTTGGGTCTCACCATCGGCACCGACGCCGAGGTGGAGCCGGTGCTGTCGAAGGCGCTCGCCCACCCCGGCCCGGTCGTGGTGCACGTACGCACCAGCCTCACGCACATCTCCGCCTACCAGCGCCTCACCGACCTCGGGAGGGTCCGATGAACCTCGTGCAGCGACTGACCGGTCTCGTCGGTGCCGACCACGTGCTGCTCGGTGACGCGATCGGCGCCCGGTACGCACAGGATCTGTGGGGCAGCGACCGGATCGGTACGCCGACAATGGTGGTCCGCCCGGCGGACACCGGTGAGGTCGCCGCCGTACTGGCGGAGTGCCATCGTCGGCGTCAGCCGGTGGTGGTGCAGGGCGGGATGACCGGGCTGGTGGGCGGTGGCGTCCCGGACGCACACGAGGTGGTGCTCTCGCTGGAACGGATGACCGCGATCGAGGAGATCGACGTGGTCGGCACGACGATGACGGTCCAGGCGGGTGCGACGCTGCAACAGGTGCAGGAGGCCGCCGAACGGCACGGGCTGATGTTCCCGCTGGACCTGGCCTCACGCGGGTCGTGCACGATCGGCGGCTGCCTGGCCACCAACGCGGGCGGTAACCGGGTGCTGCGCTACGGCATGACACGTGACCTGGTGCTCGGCGTCGAGGCGGTGCTCGCCGACGGGACCACGCTGCCCGGGCTGCACAAGCTGGTCAAGAACAACGCCGGGTACGACCTCAAGCATCTGTTCATCGGCTCCGAGGGAACACTCGGGGTGATCACCCGAGCGGTGCTGCGCCTTCAGCCCCTGCCCCGTACCCGTTACGTGGCCTTCTGCGGGCTGTCCGGCGTGGACGCGGCACTGGCGTTGCTGGGCCGGCTCCGCGCGGCGTTGCCGGGCTCGGTGAGCGCGTTCGAGGCGATCTGGGACGAGGCGTACCAGTTGATCCTGCCGCTGCGCGACACGGTGCGGACACCGCTCGTCGGCCGGTACCCGGTCTACGCGCTCGTGGAGATCCAGGGCTCGGACCCGGTCGGCGACACCGAGCGGTTCGTCTCGGCGTTGGACGGCTGCGACGACCTGATCACCGAGTCCGCCGTCGGGCTGGAGCCCGCCGAGGTGGCCGCCCTGTGGGCGGTACGGGAACGGATCCCGTCGCTCATCCTCGGGGGCGAAGGGCCGTTGTTCGGCTTCGACGTGAGTCTGCCCGCGACGTGCCTGGAGGCCTACCTGACCACCGTCGACCGCGAGTTGCGCGAACTGTGGCCGCAGGTGTCGTTGCAGGTGTTCGGGCACCTGGGCGACGGAAACGTGCACATCGCGGTGATCACCGGTGAGACCACCCGTCGACGCAAGGCGGAGGTCGAGCACATCGTCTACCGCAACGTGGAGCGCTACCAGGGGTCGATCTCCGCCGAGCACGGTATCGGCTTCGAGAAGGAGCCGTACCTGGCCTACTCTCGACGCCCGGCGGAGATCGCGACGATGCGCCTGCTCAAGCAGGCCCTCGACCCGCACGGCATCCTCAACGGCGGGCGGATCTTCGCCACCGGAGGCGACCAGGTACGGCTCCGGGCGGAGGTGCCGGCATGACCCTGCTCCGCAGTTCCCTGCGCCCGTACGGGACCTCGATCTTCACCGCGATGAGCCAGCAGGCGGCCCGGCAGCAGGCGGTGAACCTGGCCCAGGGGGCACCGGACTTCGGTCCACCGGCCGCCCTGCTGGCCGCCGCCGACGAGGCGGTACGCAGGGGCGGGCACCAGTACAGCATGAGCATCGGGGTGCCCGCGCTGCGTCAGGCGATCGCCGCCGACCTGCTGCGCCGCTATCGACGTCAGGTCGACCCGGAGACCGAGGTCACGGTGACCGCCGGTGCCAGCGAGGCGATCTGGTGTGCCGCGCTCGGGCTGCTCGAACCGGGCGACGAGGCGATCGTCCTGGAACCCTGCTACGAGCAGTACCCACCCGCGGTGACGGCGGCCGGGGCGACGGTGCGCTACGTCCCCTGTGACTTCCCCGAGTTCCGGCTGGATCCCGAGCGGCTCGTCGAGGCGTTCAATCCGCGCACCCGACTGGTCTTCCTCAACACGCCGTGGAACCCGGCCGGTCGGGTGCTCCGCGAGCCGGAGCTGACACTCATCGGCGAACTCGCCGAGAAGTACGACGCGTACCTGGTCGCGGACGAGACGTACGAGCACCTGACCTTCGACGGGGTGGCGCACCTTCCGGTCGCCGAGGTCGCGGCGTGCCGGGACCGTACCGTGACGATCTCGTCGGTGTCGAAGACCTTCTCGGCGACCGGGTGGCGGGTCGGTTGGGCGGTGGCCCCACCGGCACTGACGGCGGCGCTGCGCGCGGTCAAGCAGTTCGTGACGTTCGCGCCGGCCACTCCCCTGCAACTGGCCACCGCCGTGATGGTGACCGACGCCCCGGCCAGCGGTTACTACGAGCTGTTGCGCGCCCAGTACGCCCAGCGGCGGGCGGTGCTGCGGGACTACCTGCAACGCACCCCGCTGACCCTGGCCGACAACGAGGGGACGTTCTTCCTGCTCGGCAGGTGCGCCGACGACGATGTGGAGTACTGCACGGAGCTGATCCACAGTCGGGGGGTGGCGGCGATCCCGGCCTCCCGGTTCTATGCCGATCCGCAGCGGGGCCGAGGACTTGTCCGCTTCGCATTCTGCAAACGTCTCGATACGCTGCGGCTGGCGGGTGACCGTCTGACCGCGGGAGGGTGATCTGACGATGGAACCGACTGCGCTGCCCCTGGCGGCACGGGACTACCTCGATCCACTTGCGGCGGAGATGGCCGCGTTCGAGGCGATCGCCCGCAAGGCCGACCTGTCGGTGCCGGTGCCGGCACAGGTGAGCCGCTACTGGCAACTGCGGGATCTGGTGGCCCACCTCGGCGGCATCCACCGGTGGGCGGTGGAGAACATCCGTACCGGCAAGCGGGCCCGGCAGGTGCCGAAGCCGGACGACGACGCCGACCTGGCGGACTGGTACCGCGCCGGAGCGGACCTGCTGCTCGACGAGCTGGCCCGGACCGACCCGGACGCGCCCTGCTGGAATTTCAGCACCGTGCCCCGGGCCGCCGGTTTCTGGTTCCGGCGGCAGTTCCACGAAACCCTGATCCACGGACGCGACGCCGACCTGACCCTGGGCGAACTGCGACCGGTGCCGCAACTGCTGGCCGCCGACGGCGTGGACGAGGTGCTGCGGGTGATGCTGGCGGTCGGCCACCGTTGGGACGGCAAACCGGTCACCACGCTCACCGGCCCGGTGACCGTGGAGCTGTCCGACACCGGGCACCGGTGGGTGCTGACCCCGTCGGGCAACCGGGTTCCGGCGGTCAGCGGCCCGAGGGCTGCTGCTGCGGACGAGTCGGTGGCGGTGGTACGCGGACCGGCCCAGCAGGTGCTGTTGCTGCTCTGGCAGCGGCTGCCGTTCGCCGACGGTACACACCTGGTCAGCGGTGACACCGACCTGGTGCAGCGACTGCTGAAGAGTCAGATCACGCCGTAGCCTCAGACCCCGAGGCCACCGCTGACCACCAGTTGGGTCCCGGTCACGTGCCGGGACTCGTCACTGGCGAGATAGAGGATCGCCGCCGCCGCGTCGTCGGGGGTGCCGAGTTCACCCATCGGCACCCGGGCCAGGTACGCGGTGCGGGCCCGGTCCACGTCCGGATCGAACAGGGCGAGCACCCGGTCACCCAGGTCGGTCTCGATCAGTCCAGGGTGCACCGAGTTGCACCGGATGCCGTACCGCCGCCAGGCGCAGTGCACCGCGACGGACTTGGTGAGCTGGGTGATGGCGGCCTTCGCCGCGCCGTACGCGGTGAACAGCGGGGTGGACATCAGCCCGGCGGTGCTGGAGACGTTGACGATGCTGCCGCCGCCGCTGGCCCCCATCACCCGTACCGCGGCACGGCAGCCGAGCATGACGCTGTCCAGGTTGACCGCGAGGATGCGCCGCCACTGCTCCAGTTCCACCTCCTCGATGTCCTGGGCCTGCTCGTCGCCGATCCAGCCGGCGTTGTTGACCAGGATGTCGAGGCGTCCGTACCGGGCGACGACCGCGTCGACGACCGCGTCCCAGCGGTGTTCGTCGACCACGTCCTGAGGCAGGTACCAGGCGGGCCCGCCGATCCGTTCGACCGCCTCGGCGCCACGCTCGGGGTCGCGGCCGGTCACCACGACGGCCTGCGCGTCGTGCCGGGCGAACAGCTCGGCGGTGGTCAGGCCGATGCCTGCGGTACCGCCGCTGATCAGGCAGACCTTGCCGGCCAGCCGCATGGGTGCCTCCCTCGTCACGATCCCGCGCCGTCGAGCAGGCGCTGCACCTCGTCGTCGGTCATCGATTCCACCCGCGCCAGCACGTCGTCGAGCAGCCGATCGTCGACGGTCTGCGGGGCCAGGCCCTGCCGCACCTCGGCGGCGAGCGTGGCGAGCGTGGGGCGCTGGAAGTAGCGCAGCGCGTCGATCTCGACGCCGAAGGCGAGCTGGGCCATGGCGACCAGCCGGATCAGCATGACGCTGTCGCCACCGACCTCGAACAGGTCGTCGTCGGCGGACACCGGGACGCCCGGCAGCACGACGGCGTAGCACTCGTCGCGCAGTCGGCGCAGAACCTGGTCGTCTCCGGTGTCGCCGGTCCGGTTTTCGGTGTCCACCCGCACCCCCTGATCAACCAAGCAACAACTAGACTATTGACTACAGTTATATCGTGAGTCAAGGCTCAAGTTCGGAGGCGACGCATGACCATGGAGTCCGACACGGAAGCCCTCCAGCGGCGACTCGACCACCTGCCGCCCGACCGGCGCAGGGCGCTGGAACGCGTGCTGCGCGCCCGCGCCGAACCGCCCCGATCGACCGCGCCGCTGGCCCCCCGGCCCGATCCCGACGCGCCGGCACCGCTGTCGTACGCACAGGAACGGCTCTGGTATCTCGAACAGCTCTACCAGCGGCGCGACATCTTCGCCTTCCCCACCGCCAGCCGCCTGCACGGGGAGCTCGACCTGGCCGCGCTGCGCAGCGCCTGCGCCGACCTCGCCGCCCGACACGACTCGCTGCGCACCATCGTCACCACGATCGACGGCAGACCGGCCCAACAGATCCTGCCCGTGGGCACTGTGGACTTCGCGCTCGTCGACCTCACCGGCGCCGACCCCGCGGCCTGTGCCGAGCGGGCCAGCGCCGACGCGCTCGCCGGCTTCGACCTCGCGACGCAGCCGCCACTGCGGATCCGCCTCTACCGGCTCGCCGACGACGACCACGTCCTGGTCGTCAACCAACACGTCGCCGTCGCCGACATGCCGTCCCGGGCGATCCTGCTCCGCGACCTGTGGAACCGGTACGAAGCCGCCGCGTACGGCACCGCGCCGCCGCTGCCCACCCTGCCGATCCAGTACGCCGACTTCGCCGTCTGGCAACGCGACCGCCTCGACGGCCAACGGCTGGACCGGCTGCTCGACTACTGGCAGCAGCACCTACGCGACGCGCCGCACAAGCTCGCCATCCCCACCGACCGGCCCCGCCCCGCCCGGCACGAGGGCGCCGGACGGTTCTACTACGACACCGCCCCCGACGGGCTGGGTGAGCGGGTCCACGAGGCCGCGCGGGCGTGGCGTACCACCCCGTCGGTGCTCCTGCTCGCCTGCTACCGCCTCCTGCTGTGGCAGTACAGCAGCCAGGAGGACATCGTCATCGGCGTGCCCAAGAGCGAGCGGGCCCACCCGGAGACCGAGAACCTCATCGGCTACTTCGTCAACGTGCTGCCGTTGCGCTCCCAGGTACGCGACACCGACACCGCCCGGCAGGTCATCGCGCGCGAACACGCCCACGCCCTCGCCGCGTACGCCCGACAGGAGCTGCCGTACGAGCGGGTGGTGCGTGACGTCAACCCGGTCCGCGAGGCCGGTGTCCCGCCGCTGTACCAGGTCTCCTACTCGTACCTGGCCGACGACGGCACCGGGTTGCCGCTGGCCCCCACCGGCCTGCGCGGCGAGCCGTTCCCGCTGCGGTCCGAGGGCACCGAGTACGACCTCGGCGTCAACATCCTGCACGGGGCGCAGCTCGGCGCGCAGTGGCCGTACAACGACGACATCTTCGACGAGTCGACGATCGTCGCCCTCGCCGGACAGTTCTGGGCGCTCGTCGCCGCCGTGGTCGACGACGTCGACACGCCGGTCACCGCGCTGCCGGTGGTCCACGAGGCCCGCACCGCCCCGACCACCGCAGCCGGTGACGGCGCTCGGCGTACCCCGATCGACTCCCCGCTCGCGACGATCCCGGCTGCCGCCGCCGCCCTCGGGGCGATCGGCCGCCTGCTCAGCACCGCACCCCCCGGCAGCGCCCTGGCCGACGTGGACGCCGCGCTGGCCGAGGCCACCGGCGCCGAGCTGATCCGCGTTCCCGACGACGGCAGCGAGCTGACCGCGCTCGTGGACCGGCTGCGGCCCGGTCTGCTCAGCGCCACCGTGCCCCTGTTGGCGCGACTTCCCGCAGGCTGGCGGGCCCCGCAGGGCTGCGCCCTGCTGGCCGTCGGTGACCTGCACCGCGCCGCCGCCGCGCGGCTCGCCGCCCGCGCCGACGTGGTCTGGTACGGCTGCCTGCGCACCGCCGGCGGCCTGGCCACGGTGGGTCGGCTGTCGGTCGGCCCGCACCGCGTCGACGCCGGTCGACCGCTCGCCCCGCTGCGGGCGTGGACGGCCCACCCGTCGGGCCGCCCGCTACCGCAGGGCGCCTTCGGCACCCTGCACCTGGGCGACGCTGCGGACGCAGGCGAGCCGACCCGCTGGTACGCCCGGATCCGCGCCGACGGCCGCGTCGAACTCGTCGGCCCGGCCGACGAGAGGACCGTCCTGCGCGGGGTGCCCCTGCACCCGGGCGAGATCACCGACCTGCTGGTCGAGTGTCCCGGCGTACGCGACGCGACGACGATCACCACCGCGGACGGCACCCTGCACGCGTACCTGGTGCTGGACGGTACGGCCGACGTGTCGCAGGTACGGCAACGGCTGGAGCAGCGGCTACCGGGCTTCGCCGTGCCCGGGCTGACCGTGCTGCCCGCACTGCCGTACACCGCCGACGGGTACATCGACCGGGCGGCACTGCCCGCACCCACCGCCGACGGGCGCACCGGCGGCCGGGCCCCGTCCGGCCCCGTCGAGCAGGTCGTCGTCGACGCGTGGCGCGACCTGCTGGGTCGGGCACCCACACAGGTCGACGACAACTTCTTCGACCTCGGCGGGCACTCGCTGATGTTGCAGCAACTGTCGGCCCGACTCTCGGAGGCCTTCGGCGGCGCGGTGCCGCTGATCGAACTGCTGGAGCATCCGACGGTGGCCCAGCAGGCGCAGCTCGTCACCGAACTCGGCCTGGCCGAGGATCCGGCATGACCGCGTTGCACGACCCGACCGGATTTCACGAGCCGACCGGGTTGCACGAGCCGGTGGCGGCCATCCTGCGCGACGAGGTCCTCGCCGCCGTCCTGCCCGGACTCGACGTGCAGCCCACCGCGAACCTGTTCGAGTCAGGTGCCGACAGCCTCGCCCTGATCCGGCTGGTGAACCGCGCCAACCGGGTCTTCGAGGTCGAGGTGGACGCCGCCGCGTTCTTCCAGCAACCCACAAGCGACGTGCTGACCCGCCTGGTGGTGGACCAACTCCAGGGCGGGACCGGCCAGGGAGCCCCGCAGTGAGCGGCCCCGACACCGACCCGCGACTCGGCATGAGCGTGGCCCACCGGCGCTACGTCTCCCGCGCCGACGTCCGCTACGCGGGCGACCTCGTCAACGGCGCGTACGCCCTGGCCGGGTTCGGCGACGCGGTCACCGAACTCACCATCCGGACCGACGGCGACGAAGGGCTGCTCGCCGGCTACCGGGCCGTCGAGTTCCACGCCCCGATCCGGGCCGGTGACGTCGTCGAGTTCACGGCCACGGTGACCCGGCTGCGTACCCGGTCCCGTACCGTCGCCCTGACCTGTTCGGTGCTCTGCCGGGCCACCCCCGAGCGGGGGGTCACCGCGGCGCAGCCGCTGCAACCGCCGGTCGTCGCGGTCACCGCCGAGGCCACAGTGGTGGTCCCCCCGGCGGGCTGACCGCTCACCCGCACCTCACGCACGATCGTCGGGCACCTCCGCCCCCGAGGGGTGGAGGTGCCCGACGCTTGTGCGCTACACCTCGTCCAGTCGCTGCCGCAGCGCCGCCCCGATGCGCGCGAGCGGCGCGGGTTCGGTCATCGACCAGTGGTTCGCCGCCACGTCGACCCGGGTCACCCCACCTCCCACGTACGGCTCCCACGCGTCCGCGGTGGGCGCCTGCTCGGGCCGGTCCTCGGTGGCGGTGACGAAGAGCAGGTCGCCGTCGTACCGGCGGGGCAGGTGGTGGCGCATCGCCTCGACGTGCCCGGCGGCGGCGCGGGCGATCCCGGCGATCTCCGCGGTCCGCAACTGTGCCAGCGCCGGGTTCGCCTCCCGTACCAGCTGGGCGAGTTCCTCGTCGTCGGGCAGTACGGACAGGCTCGGATCGGTGCTGCGAAGCTCGGGGTCACCGGTGAGCACGCCGAGCACCTCGGCCGGAGTGGGCGGCTGGGCCGCCGGGCCCTGCTGCGGCACCGGGTAGGCGTCCAGCAGTGCCAGCACGCCGACCTGCTCGCCCCGCTCCCGCAGCCGGACCGCGATCTCGTGGGCCACCAGGCCTCCGAAGGACCACCCGAGCAGGTGGTACGGCCCCTGGGGCGCGACCGCGCGGATCCGTTCGAGGTACAGCTCCGCGAGGGCCGCGACGTCAGCTGCGGCCGAATCCGGATCGGTCAGCAGCGGCGACTGGAGGCCGTACAGCGGTCGGTCGGACTCCAGATGCCGGGCGAGTCCCGCGTAGCCCCAACTGAGCCCGGTGAACGGGTGTACGCAGAACAGCGGCGCGCGGTCACCTGTAGCTCGCAGGGGCAGCAGGACGTCGAGGCCGCCCTGCTCGGAGGCGTCGGAGAGCAGCCCGGCGACGGTCGGGGTGACGAACACCGACCGGACGCTGAGCTGCCGTCCGGTGGCCGCGGCGATCCGGTTGACCAGTTGGACCGTCAGCAGGGAGTGCCCACCCAGGTCGAAGAAGTTGTCGTCGATGGTGACCTGGTCGCGGTGCAGCAGTTCGGCGACGATCCCGCAGGCGATCTCCTCGTCCCGGGTTCGCGGTGCTCGTCCCCGCCCTCCGTCCCGGCCGGGTGCGGGCAGCCGGGACCTGTCGAGTTTGCCGCTCGCCGACAGCGGAAGCCGGTCGAGCAGGACGAGGCGTTGCGGCACCAGATGCGCCGGTAGCACGTGGCGGGCCTCGTCGCGCACCTCGGCGACGAACTCCGCCTCCGTACGGGGACACCTGAGCTGCGCCGGCCGCGCTGGCCGCGACAAATCGTCGGGACGGACGGCGTGCAGGCTGACCAACCCGGTGCCCGCGAGCAGTTCCGGCGTGTGCCGGGTGACCGCGAAACCGTGCCGGACCAGCAGGTCGCCGACCTCGTCGGCGCCAGCGTTGTCGGTCTCGACGAGCACCTGCCGGATCAGCGGCCAGTGCTCGTCGCGGATTCCGCGCAGCACGTCGAGTTCGCTGCGTTCGACGTCGACCTTGAGCAGATCGATGCGCGACACGGCGGTCTCGTCGATGACGGCGGACAGGGTGCGCAGCGCGACTGTCACACGTTCCGGTCGCAGTCGCTCGTCGCGCAGCTCAGCCCAGTGCGGGCTGTCCGCCGACACCCCTTCGTACCCCTGGACGACGCGGGCGTCGGCTGCGGTGTCGGCGTACCGGCCGGACATGATCGACAGGTGCGGGTAGTAGGTGAAGTCGACCTCGCCCTCGGTGTCGCCGAGCCCGTGGGCGAAGGTCTGCGCCGTCAGTCCGTACAGGGCGGTGTTGGCCGCCAGCATCCGGTGCAGGGCGGGCACCGGCTCGAAGGCGTACGTCACCACATCCGGGTGGGCGCGGTGCAGGGCGAGGCTGAACATGCCGACGTGTGCGCCGACGTCGAACACGCACGCGTCGGCGGGCAGCTCCAGACGTGCCGGTGACACCGGGCCGTCCTCGAACAGCTCCCGGTACAGGAACTGAGCGGTGGCCCGGTCCGGGGCCACGACCGCGGTGCCGTCGGGCAGGGTCTGCCACGGCAGTGACTCGGTCGCGCGCAGTGCCGCCAGGCGGTGCAGCAACGGCTCCACCGTCGGGTCCGGCACGAGGTGACCGACGAGTTGGGCGCCGCCGTCCGGGGCGGGATGGGCAGCGACCGCGGCGGACGCCACGCCGGTGTGCCGGGCGAGCGCCTCCTCCACCTCCTGCGGCTCGATCCGCAGGCCACGGATCTTCATCTGGTCGTCGACCCGCCCCAGGAACTCCAGCGCGCCGTCGGCCCGCCACCGGGCGAGGTCACCACTGCGGTACATCCGGGACCCCGGCGGACCGTACGGGTCGGGCAGGAACCGCTGGGCGGTCAGGCCCGGCTGGTGCTGGTAGCCGTCGGCGAGCTGGCGGCCGGCCAGATACAGCTCGCCGGTGACACCTATGGGCAGCGGGTTCAGTTGGTCGTCGAGGACGTGCAGGCGGGTGTTCCAGACCGGTCGTCCGATCGGTACCGGTCCGGTGTCGTCGGGGCGGCACTGCCAGGCGCTGACCTCGACGGCCGCTTCCGTGGGCCCGTACAGGTTGTGCAGTTCCGCGTCGAACAGCTGGTGGAAGCGCCGCTGGACCGCGGTCGGAAGCTCCTCCCCGCTGACGAAGACCCGCCGCAGGCCGGTGCAGGTCGCCGCGGTGGGCTCGGCCAGGAACGTCCGCAGCATCGACGGTACGAAGTGCACGACGGTGACCGCGTCGTCGCGGATGCGCGCGGCGAGGCGACCGGGGTCGGCCTGCTCCCCCGGTGCGGCGAGCACGAGCGTGGCACCCACCTGGTGCGGCCCGAAGAACTCCGGCACCGACACGTCGAACCCGGCCGGGGTCTTCTGCAACACCCGGTCGGTGGCGTCGAGCGGGTAGTGGTGCAGCATCCAGGCGAGCCGGTTGACGATCGCGTGGTGTGACACGACGACCGCCTTCGGCCGCCCGGTCGACCCGGAGGTGTAGATCACGTACGCGGGGTGTCGGGGGTGCAGGTCGCGCGCCGGCCGGGTGGCGGGCCGGGTGGCCAGTTCGGTGCGGGTCCGGGGATCGTCCAGGACCACGACCGGTACGCCGAGATCGGGGAGTTCGGTGTCGCCGGTGGTCAACACGAGGGTCGGTCGACTGTGCCGTACCGCGTACCGCAGTCGCTCGGCCGGGTGGTCGGTTTCCAACGGCAGGTACGCCGCACCTGCCTTGTGCACGGCGTAGAGGGAGACGATCAGCTCGATCCGCCGGGGAATCGCGACCGCGACGATCGCCCCGGGCGTGACCCCGTGGGAGAGGAGGTGATGCGCGAGCCGGTTCGCCGCCTCGTCGAGCGTCGCGTAGTTGACGGCACCCGTGTCGGCGACGACGGCGGTGGCCTCGGGGCTGCGCTGCACCTGCGCCTCGAACAGATCGGGCAGCACCGTGTCGGGTACGGGTCGGTCGGTGCGGTTGAACTCGTCGAGCACCCGCTCGCGTTCACCCGGCAGGAACAGGTCGATGGCGTCCAGCGGCTGCGCCGGATCGCGGCTGACCGCGTCGAGAAGGTGGACCAGTCGCGCCCCCAGCCGCGCCACGGTGTCCCGGTCGAACAGATCGGTGGCGTACTCGAACGAGCCGAGGATGCCGGCGGGTCGCGCCTCGGTGTAGCTCTCCTCCGCGCCGAGCACCAGGTCGAACTTGGCCACGTGCAGGTCGACCAGCTCCGCGGTCACGGTGACGTCGCCCAGCGGCGGTAGGCCACCCGCCCCACCGCTGTTGACCTGGAGCACCACCTGGAACAGGGGGTGGTGCCCGGCGGCGCGCGGCGGGTTGAGCGCCTCGGCGAGCAGCTCGAAGGGCAGATCCTGGTGGGCGAAGGCGGCGAGGTCGGTGTCGCGTACCCGGGTCAGCAGTTCGGCGAAGGTGGGGTTGCCGGCGGTGTCGGTGCGCAACACCAGGGTGTTGACGAAGAAGCCGACAAGGGCGTCGAGGTCGGCCTCGGCCCGCCCGGCGGTGGGGGCGCCCACGGGAATGTCGGTGCCCGCGCCGAGGCGGGTCAGCAGGGCGGCGAACGCGGCCTGGAAGAGCATGAACATGCTGACGCGGTGGCGTCGGGTCAGGTCGAGCAGGCGGGCGTGCAGCTCGGCGTCGATCGGGAAGGTGAGCAGGTCACCGCGGTAGCTGGCGACCGGGGGCCGGGGCCGGTCGGCGGGCAGCTGCAACGCCGCCGGCAGCTGCGCCAGCGTCCGCTTCCAGTAGGCGAGCTGCCGGCCCAGCGGGCTGTCGGGGTCGGTGACCTCGCCGAGTTGCGCCCGCTGGCGCAGGGTGTAGTCGGCGTACTGCATCGGCAGGGGCGGCCAGGTCGGCGCCGACCCGTCGCGGCGAGCCGCATAGGCGGTGCCCAGATCGGTCAGCAGCGGCAGCAGGGAGAGCCCGTCGCTGGCGATGTGGTGCAGGACGATCATGAGCACGTGCTCCTGCGGCCCGGTGGGCAGCAGCCACGCGCGGACCGGCAGGTCGACGGCGAGGTCGAAGACGGTTGCGGCGGCGTCGGCGAGAAGCTGTGGCAGCTGTCCCGGCGTGACGTCCGGGCGGATCAGCGGTACGTGGGCGTCGGCCACGACGTGCTGCGTCGGTTCGCCGTCGAACTGCGGGTAGACGGTACGCAGCACCTCGTGCCGGCCCACCACGTCGTCGAGCGCCACCTGTAGGGCGTCCGGGTCCAGCGGCCCGGTCAGCCGCAACGCCATCGGCACGTTGTAGGTGGCGCTGGGGCCTTCCATCTGGGCCAGGAACCACAGCCGCCGTTGGGCGTAGGAGAGCGGCACCCGCTCCGGGCGTCCCGGCTCGCCAGCCGGGACCGCACCGACGTCCGCAACCGGCGGCTGCTCGGTCGGTGCCTCGACCTGCGGCTGCTCGGTCGGTGCCTCGACCTGCAGCTGTTCGGTCGGTACCGCGAGGTCCTGGTCGTCCGCGCCGCTGCCGCCGTCCAAGGTGTGCGCCATCCCGGCCACGGTCGGCGTGTCGAAGATGGTCCGGATCTCCAGTTCGGCACCGAGCCGTTCGCGTACCCGGTTCACCAGCCGCACCACGAGCAGCGAGTACCCGCCCAGGTCGAAGAAGCTGTCGTCGATGGTGACCGTGTCCACCCCGAGCACCTCGGCGAAGAGTTCGCAGAGCACCCGCTCCGTCTCGGTACGCGGTGCGCGCCCCTCGGTGAGCTGCGGCGCGGGCAGTGCCGCCTGGTCGATCTTCCCCACCGTGGTCAGGGGCAGTTCGTCAAGTACGACATAGCTGCCGGGTACGACGCCGGCGGGCAGTTCCCGGGTCAGGTGTGCGCGTAGTTCGGCCTCCCCCGGCACCCGGGACCCGGGAACCAGGTACGCGACGAGCCGGGGACCGCCGGGCAGGTCCGTACGGAGCAGGACGGCGGCCTGGCGTACCTCCGGATGGCCGGCGAGACAGGCCTCGATCTCGGTCAGCTCGATCCGTACGCCGCGCAACTTGACCTGGGTGTCGATGCGCCCGAGGAACTGCAACTGGCCGGTCTCGCCCCACATGCCGAGGTCTCCGGTGCGGTACATCAGCTCACCGGGACGGAACGGGTTCGGCACGAACCGGGCGGCGGTCAGCTCCGGGGCGTTGAGGTAGCCGCGGGCCAGACCCACACCGCCGACGGTGATCTCGCCGGGCACCCCGACCGGGGTGGGCTTGTCGAAACGGTCGAGCACGTAGACGAAGCGGTTGGGCATGGCCCGACCGATCGGCGGCTGTCCCCGCCATTCCCGGTGTTCGCAGACGTAGTAGCTGCACCCGATGGTGATCTCGGTGGGGCCGTACCCGTTGACGAAGCGACGGCCGGGGGCCCGCCACCGGTTCACCAGGTCACCGGGCAACGCCTCACCACCGACGAGGATCTTGCGCAGCAGCGGGTACTCCGCCGGTGGGATGAGGCTCAGCACCGCCGGCGGAGCACCGAGATAGGTGATGCCCTCGGCCTCGATCACCCCGGACAGCGAACCGGGGTCGCTGCGCAACTGCTCCGGCGCGAGCACCAGGGTCGCTCCGGAGGTGAGCGCGGAGAAGATCTCCCCCTCGGCGAGGTCGAAGTTGACCGCGGCGTACTGCAACATCTGGTCGCCAGGTCCGAGTTCGAACACCCCGGTCATCCAGGAGACGAAGTTGGACAGCGCGCGGTGCTCGATCAGCACGCCCTTGGGCCGTCCCGTCGAACCGGAGGTGTAGAGGACGTAGACAAGCGACGACTCGGTGACTGGCGACGGTTCAGCAGGTGTCGGCGCGGCGGCGATCGCGGCGGCGTCGAGATCCAACCAGACCGGCTCCCAGCCGGTGCTGTCCGGAAGCCGGTCCCGTACCCGGGAGTGGCTGATCACCACCTTGGCGCCCGCGTCGTCGAGCTGGTAGGCGAGCCGGTTGCGGGGGTGGGCGAGATCCAGTGGGAGGAACGCGGCGCCCGCGTTCATCGTGGCGAGGAAGGCGACGACGGTGTCGATGCCACGTTCCAGGGCGACCCCGACGATGTCCTCGTGTCCGACTCCGCGACCCCGCAGGTACCCGGCGAGGCGGTCGGCCCGCTCGATCAACCCGCGGTAGGTGAGTTGCTCGTCGCCGTGGCGCAGGGCGACGGTGCGGGGCGTACGCGCAGCCTGGGCGGCGATCTGTCGGTGCACCGGTTCACGCAGGTACGGCCGGCGGGCCCCCTGCCAGGCCTCCAGGACCCGCTCACGTTCGATCGGGGTGAGTATCGGCAGTTCGCCCAGTCCGGTGCCGCTGTTCGCCGCCACCGCCTCCAGCACGGTGCACAGGTGCCCCACGAGTCGTTCGATGCGGGGTACGGCGAACAGGTCGGTGCGGAAGTCGGCGGTGATGTGCAGCGCCTCTTCGTCCTCCTGGACGGTCAGGGACAGGTCGAACGGATGCCGGTCCAGTCCGGCGTCGACGAGTGCGGCGCTCACCTCGGGCAGGTCCAGCGCGGCACCGGCGGCTGCACCGGGCAGCAGTTGCAACCCCACCTGGAACAGCGGGTTGCGCCCGGCTTCCCGTTCCGGACGCACCGCGGCGACGACCTTCTCGAACGGTACGTCCTGATTGCGCCAGGCACCCAGCACTGTCTGCTGTACCCGGTCGAGCAGTTCGTCGAAGGTGGGGTTGCCGCCGAGATCGGTGCGGAGCACGACCATGTTCACGAAGTGACCGATCATCTCCGGCAGCTGGGGGCGGTGTCGGCCGGTGGTGGTGGTGCCGATGACGATGTCGTCCTGACCGGTGTAGCGGGACAGGACCGCGTCGAAGGCCGCGACGAGGGTCATGAACAGCGTCGCTCCGCGCCGACGGGACAGCTCGCGCAGGGCCGGTACCACCGCGCCGCGAAGGACCGTCGTCACGCTCTCGCTGCGGTCGGAGGGTACGACCGGCCGGGGGAAGTCGGTGGGCATCGCCAACGTCGGCAGGTCCCGCAGCGTCCGCTGCCAGTAGTCCAGCTGCCCGGTCAGCATCTCGTCGCCTCGGCTGCGCTGCCAGACCGCGAAGTCGGGGTAGTGCACCTGCGGTACGCCCAGCGCCGGTTCGGTACCGGTCACCGCGGCCCGGTACAGCTCGGTCAACTCGGCGAGCAGGGTCTGTGACGACCAGCCGTCGACGCAGATGTGGTGCATGGTGAGGGCGAGCAGGTAGTCCTGCGGGCCGAGGACGGCGATCGTGGCGCGGAACAGGGTCTCCCGGTCAAGGTCGAAGGGCCGGTCGACGGCCTCGCGGGCCCAGCGGGCAACTGTGCTGTCGCGTTCGGCCTCCGGAGTACGGGACAGGTCGACGACGGTCACAGCGGCCCCCGCGTCGTGGACCACCTGGACCGGCCGCCCGTCCTGGTCGACGACCGTGGTGCGCAGTGCCTCGTGCCGGGTGACGAGGTCGTGCAGGCTGGCGCAGAGTGCGCCGATCTCCACGCGTCCGCGTAGCCGGAAGGTGGCCCCGAGGTTGTAGGTGCTGGTTCCCGGGTTCAGCCGGTCCAGGAACCAGAGGTGCTCCTGCAGGTAGGACAGCGGCAGCGGGTGGGTGCCGTCAGGACGTCGCCTGATCAGGTCCTGCTCCGGTTCGGCGAGGCTGCCGGTGAGCCTCCTGAGCACCTTGTCCCGCTCGTCAGCCGGAAGTGAACGGACCCGATCGCCGAAGCTATCCATAACCACCCCGCCTGTTGCATGACTGTAGTCTTCAAGCCGTGACTACAGTAATGTCAACTGCATGCAGCGTCAACGAATCCCCCTCGACCCTCCATCCGGGACGCGCACCCCCCACAGGACAAGGTTTGACGAGAATCCCACCCGGTTCATATTTACAAGAGTTACGGCGATCAGTAACGATGCATCAGGTAGTGGATCGCCAACACACGGTTGGGAGGTTGTCCGGTGCTTACCCCTCACCTCATCGACTGGCCCTGGTAAACCCACCCATCCGGTGCCGTGCGGGCCGTGTTCCAACGGCCCGCACGAGCCCCGGAGCGGCACCCGCCCGTCGGGTCCGACCGCCCCGCAGATGTCACAGTTGTGAACGGCGCGGTCAGCTACACGATCAGCGGGCTGCACAGCGTCGCTGCGCTCACCATCGTCCTCACCGCCGCCCACCTCTTCCGCCGGCTCGCCCGGTTCGTCGGCCAACCGGGGGTGGTCGGAGAGATCACGCTGGGACTGCTCGCAGGCCCACTCATCCTGACGCTCGGCGGCGAAGACGCCCGCCAGGCCCTACTTCCCGCCGACGTCCTGACCGTCCTGTACCTCTGCGGTCACGTCGGCCTCGTCCTCTTCCTCGTCGCCACCGCCACCGAACTCACCGCCTCCACAGTGTCCCTGCGGGGTCGGGTGATCGCCTGGGTGACGGCCGGGACGCTGTTCCCGTCGCTGGCGGCCGGCGCCGCACTGGCCGGGTGGCTGCTCTGGCAGAACGACCCGGACCTGCGCGGCAGCGCTCCCCGACCGGCGTTCCTCATCTTCATCACCATCGCGCTCACCGTCTCGGCGGTGCCCGTCCTCGCCCGCATCATCGCCGACCACCGCCTGAGCGGCACCCGCGCCGCCAGACTGTCCCTGTCCTCCGCAGTGGTCGTCGACGCGATCGCCTGGCTGCTGCTCGGAACGGCAGTCGGCCTCGCCGGCACCGGCACCCATGCGGCGCTGACCGCCATCCTGGTGCTCGTCGGCGGGCTCGGCGCCTCGCTCCTGCTCCGCCGTCTGCTCGCCGCCCGTACCGTGCCTTCGGCGCTCGTCCGACACCCCTACCCCGTCGCCGCGGTGATCGCCGTGGTCGCCCTGGTCGCCGCACACGCCACCGAGTCCGGCGGACTGACCGCGATCTCCGGTGCCTTCCTCGTCGGGCTGTGCCTGCCGGCGAAGCAATCCTGGGCGGCGGCCGCTGTCACCCGGATCAACCGTCTCGGCACCGCGCTGCTGCCGGCGTTCTTCGTCGCCACCGGCCTCACCGTCTGGTCCACCGGGGCCACGGCCGTACCGTGGTTGGCGATCACCGTGGCGACCGCTCTCGCCGTGATCGGCAAGACCGTCGGCAGCTACGTCGGCGCCCGCCTGGCCGGCGAGACGCCACACACCGCGCAGCGGATCGGGGTGCTGCTCAACGCCCGCGGCCTCACCGAGATCGCGCTGCTGCAAGCCGGACACGCCGCCGGCATCGTGACCGGGCAGCTGTACCTCGCGCTCGTCGTGATGGCCCTGGTCACCACCGCCATGACGGGCTGGTCGCTGCGGCTGGTCGACCGCCGCCAGCACCGCAAGGTCCGCAGTGGAGGGATTCCGACAGAGGACAGCCAGCCCCTTGAGGGAACGAAGGCAATTCACTAAATTCTATGGATCATCTTCGACGTCAAGGAGCGTGACACCATCGCACACATCGATCTAGGGGTGCAGGAGTCCGAGTTCCCCGGCGTCCGTGGGCCGTTGCGCTTCCGACCCGAGACCGGCCGACCGTTGCTCGACCTGGTCGAGGTGCTGCTGCGCGGACCACACTCCCTCACCGCGGGGGAACGGGAACTGATCGCCGCGTACGTCTCCGGCCGCAACGAGTGCACCTACTGCTGCTCGGCGCACTCGGCTTACGCGGCGGCACAACTCGACGAGGGCATGTCCCTGGTCGACCAGGTGCACGCCGACCCGGACCGCGCTCCGATCTCCGCGAAGCTGCGTGCGCTGCTGCGTATCGCCGCCGCCGTTCAGGTCAGCGGACGCGAGGTCACCGCCGACCTGGTCGAGGCCGCGCGCACGGAAGGCGCCACCGACCTCGAGATCCACGACACGGTCCTGATCGCGGCGGCCTTCTGCATGTTCAACAGGTACGTCGACGGACTCGGCACCGTACCGGCGGCCGACCCAGGGTGGTACGCGCAGGCGTCCGAACGGATCGCCACCCACGGCTACCTACCAGTGCTGGACCGCTGAGCCGTACCGGGCTGTCAACTCGACCGAATGAGGGCATGACGTCATGGCACACATCGACCTGGGCGTGGACGAGACAGAGTTTCCCGGGGTACGGGGGCCGATGAAGTACCGCCCGGTCACCGGCAAGCCGATGCTGGAACTGGCGGAGACCCTGCTGCGTGGGCCACTCAGCCTGCCGACGGCCGACCGCGAGTTGATCGCCGCGTACGTCTCGGGCCTCAACGAGTGCACCTACTGCTGCTCGGCGCACTCGGCGTTCGCCGCCGCACTGCTCGACGAGGGCATGCCCCTGGTCGACCAGGTACGCGCCGACCCGGCCACGGCACCGATCTCCGCCAAGCTGCGCGCCCTGCTGCACATCGCCGGGGCGGTGCAGCGCAGCGGACGCGACGTCACCACCGAACTGGTCGAGGCGGCCCGCACCGAGGGCGCCACCGACGAGGAGATCCACGACACCGTCCTGATCGCGGCGGCCTTCTGCATGGTCAACCGGTACGTCGACGGTCTCGGCACCTTCGCCCCGAGTGATCCGAAGTTCTACGAAGAGACGGCCCGCCGGGTCATCAGCGTCGGCTACCGCAACACCGTCTGAGCTTCCACTGTCCGCTCAGGTCAGTCGACGGCGCTGCTCACCGCGCTTTGGGCACGCCGGCGTCGCGGGAGCGTCGGTCTCGTGGTGGCGGGCTGGCGAGCACCCGCAGTGGTGCCATCAGGCGACGGATCGTCCCCGGTCGGGTTCGGTCCTGCACCCGTGTGCGCAGCAGCGCCAGCCCGTCGCCCGTCAACTGGTCGAAGGCCCACGGCCGGCCGCCGATGCCGAGCAACAGGGCTTCGGCGCGACCGCGTACCACCGGGCCGCTGCCGTGCGTCCATCCGGTGTCGGTCGCCTCCAGTCGCAGACCGTGCAGCCGGTCGCCCATCGTGTACCCGGGCGACGGCTGGTCGGTCAGGTGTCGGAACGCCACCCGGAGCCGTTCCTCCGGGATGTCGCGGGCGATGTTCAGGGGAACCCGCATGTCCAGGTCGTGCAGCAGCACGTCGGTCAGGACCGGGTCGTAGCCGGAGCGCGGGATGGTGGTGCGGGAGCCGGCGTGCCGCCGCAGCGTCGCCACGATCTCCTCGATCGGTAGGCGGGCGGCGCGGCGGGTCAGCCGGAGGTTGAACCTGTCGAAATCGGCGCCGGTGGTGACGATCGCGGCGTAGATCTTCAACTGGCCGAAGCGCAGGTAGGTGGTGAGGTGAGCGGCGACGTCGTGCACCGTCCAGCCCGCACACAGGCTCGGCCGGCGGAGTTGTTCGGCTGTCAGCCCGTCCAGGAGGTCGGCTGCTCGGTGCCGCTCGTCGACGATCATGTCGAACACCCGCATGTCGGACAGCGTATTGAGGCCGACCGCGCTCGGCATCCGCGCGCGTGCCGTCCTGACCGGTGGCGGCCCACCCCGCCCGACGGGACGGATCGCCGGGCGGGGCAGCGAGGCGGACCGCGACGCGCGCCGATCAGTCGAAGTCGGCCGGGTTGAAATCCTTGTGCTCGACAAGGACCAGCCAGTTGCCGGAGTTGTCGCGGGCCACGGCCTCCACCCCGTACGGGCGGTCCGCCGGTTCCTGAAGGAACTCCACGCCCTTGGCCCGCAGGTCGTCGTAGGTCTTGCGGCAGTCGTCGACGGCCAGGCCCAGGGCGAACAAGCTGCCCTCGTCGCGCGCCCGGGCGAACATCTCGGCGACTTCCGGCGACAGCGGCGGCCCGGGAAGTTGCAGGTGCACCTCCAACTCCGGTTGGCCGGGATGGCCGACGGTGCACCAGCGGTAGGAGCCGTCGCCGATGGTGATGTCGGTGCGTTCGACGAAGCCGAGCACGTCGATGTAGAACGCCTTGGCGGCGTCGATGTCCTTGACGAAAACGGTGGTCAGCGAGACGTTCGTAATCATGGGAGCCAGGCTAGGCCCCGTCGGCGCCGGGGCGGCTTCTCCTAGCTTGCGGCGTCGCCGCGTCGCTCCGCGAACCCCCACATGAACACGAAACAGCCCGGGATGTGCGGGGTGCCGGCCTGCGCCCAACGACGCTGGAACTCGCGGGGTGACTCGCCGACGAGTTCCCGGAACCGGCTGCTGAACGAGCCGAGGCTGGCGAAGCCGACCGCGTAGCAAACCTCGGTCACGGTGAGGTTGGTGGCCCGCAACAGGTCCTGGGCCCGCTCGATGCGCCGTTGCGACAGGTACGCGGCCGGCGAGAGCCCGTACGTGATGGTGAACAATCGATGAAAGTGATATTTGCTGATGCCGGCGACGGCCGCGACGGCGGCGAGGTCCAGCGCCTCGGTGTAGTGGCGGTCCATGTGGTCGCGTGCGCGGCGCAGGTGAACCCGAAGGTCACCGGGAGCCCGGCTCGGTGGTCGGCTCATCACGGGCAAGTTTATGTGACAGCCAACGCGAGAACGATCCGCATGACTGTAACGAACCAGCCTGGTCGTACGCCTATCCCGGGTGTAGACAGGAATCTGATCATGGCGGCGGTGCGCGGGGCGGTTCTACCGCCCGCCAGAGATCCACAACGTGAGAGGAGGGCTGGTGCGGGGCGAACTGCAACGCATCGTCGACGCCGTCGCCGCCCACGCCGGACGTCCCGCACTGATCGAGGACCGTCGGCAACGGGTCGTCGTGTACAGCGAGCAGAACGGGCTTACCGACGAGGTCCGCCGGGCCTCGATCCTGCGCCGGCAGAGCAGCCCCGAGGTCGTCGCCTGGGTACGCGACCTCGGCCTTTCCGACGCACGCGGGCCGGTACGTACTCCGGCCCGACCGGATCTGGGCATGCTGCCCCGCCTGTGCGTGCCGGTGCGGCACCACGAACTGCTGCTCGGCTACGTCTGGTTCATCGACCCCGACGGCACCATGACCGACGTGGACCTGACCGCCACCGGGCTGCTCAAGGAACTCTCCCTGGCCCTGTACCGGGAGAACCTGCTCGGCGAACTGGCTGCGCAACGGGAGACCGAGGCGGCCCGTACGCTGCTCGCCGACAGCCCGGAGACCCGCGACCAGGCGGCCCGCGCCCTGCTGGAGGCGGGGATGATCGCCGCCGACGGGCCCCGGACGGCGCTTGTGGCCCGGCTGGTCGCCCCCGCGCAGCGGCAGCCGGACGAGCTGGCCCGCATCGCGCTGGAACAGGCGCTGGTGGCCGCGCGCCGACGGGCCGGCATCAGGGAGGCCCTGCATCTGATCCGCCACGACCACGGCGTGCTGCTGCTACCGGCCGAGCCGGTCGCCGGACGACCCGCTCCCGAGGTCGCCGCCCGGCAACTCGACGAGGACCTGCAACACGTCACCCGCGCGCTCGGCTCGGTGGAACGTACCGTGGTCGGCGTCGGTCAGACGCGAGCGCGGTTGGCCGACGCCGCCGAGTCGTACGTCGAGGCCCTGCACGCGGCACGGGTCGGTGCGCAACTGCCGGCGCTGGGCCAGGTCGTCTTCTGGTCCGGTCTGGGTAGCTACCGGGCGCTGGCCCGACTCGGCGACCAGCAGCTCACGGTGGCCGACGTGCATCCCGGGCTGGCCCGGCTGCTGGCCACCCCGGGCAGTGAGGTCCTGCTGACCACACTGGAGCGATACCTGGACCAGGCCGGCAACGCGCACGCCACCGCCGCCCGGCTGCGGCTGCACCGCACCACCCTCTACTACCGACTGCAACGGATCGAGGAACTCGCCGACACCGACCTCAAGGACGGCGACGAGCGGCTCTGCCTGCATCTGGGGCTCAAGCTGGCCCGGTTGACCGGGCAGCATCGGCCCGAGGAGTAGACCATCTGCGACACACGTAGTAACCCGGCTCGGAGATCTTCGACAGGTGACCGATGACCGATGGCAGGTCGATCCCTAGGTTCGGCCGAGGGTTCCGGAAAGCAGGGGGTGGCGCGGTGGTCGGGCGATGGCTCGGGCGGTTCGTCGTGCCCGCCATCTTCGCGGCGATCTTCGTCGCGCCACTGTGGTTCATGCTGGTCGGCTCGCTGCGACCGGCCGGTTCCCCACCACCGCGCACCCTGGAACTGTGGCCGGCCGATCCCACCACCGCCGCGTACACCCGGCTGCCGGAACTGGTGCCGCTGGCGCGGTACCTGGCCAACTCGGCGCTGGTGGTGGCACTGGCCGTACCGCTGACCGTGCTGGTGGCCGCGTTGACCGGATTCGGGCTGCGGCTGCTGTCCGGGACCGCGCGCCGCCGGGCGCTGCTCGCGCTGCTGGTCGTGCTGCTGGTGCCGGTCACCGCCGTGTGGGCCACCCGGTTCGAGGTGTTCCGGCTCTTCGGCGCGGTCGACACGTACCTGCCGCTGCTGGCGCCGGCGGCACTGGCCGTCAGCCCGTTCCTGATCCTGCTGTACGCCTGGAGTTTCGGCGGCATCCCGGACAGCCAGTTGCAGGCCGCGCGGCTGGAGGGCGCCGGGTGGCTGACCATCTGGCGACGGTTGGCGATGCCGCAGGTCAAACCGGCGACGCTGGCCGTGGCGGTGCTCGCCTTCACCTTCCACTGGTCCAACTTCATCGACCCGCTGCTCTATCTGACCAGCGGCGACCGCTACACCTGGCCGTTGGGGCTGCGGTTCCTGCTGCTGCTCAACCCGACGGACTGGCCGCTGCTGATGGCCGGCAGCGTGATCGCCACCGCGCCGTGCGTACTTGTGTTTCTGCTCGCCCAGCGGATCCTGCTGGCCGACGATCCACTGGCGGCGCTTCGCTCGAAAGGAAACCGATGACCTCCCTCTGGCGGCGCGTCTGCGCCACCCTGCTGACGGTGCTGCTGGTCGGCACCGGATGCTCGTCCGGTGACAAGGCGACGGACGACAGCGGCATCACCGTCGTGCTGTTCGGTGACGCCGAGGAGATCGCCGGCTACCGGGACCTGGTCGCCGGCTTCACCACCGCCCATCCCGACATTCCGGTCACCCTCTCCCCCGTGGCCACCCAGGACGAACTGATGGCGCGGTTGACCACCTCGTTCGCCGGGGGTCAGCCGCCGGACGTGTTCCTGCTCAACTACCGCCGCTACGGGCAGTTCGCCGCGCAGGGGGCGATCGAGCCGGTGCAGGCGTACCTGGACTCCAGCGAGGCGATCCGGGAGAGCGACTTCAGCCCGCGGTCCCTGGACGCGTTCCGGTTCGACGGTCTGGAGTTGACCTGCCTGCCGCAGAACCTGTCCTCGCTTGTCGTCTACTACAACGTCGACCTGTTCACCGCCGCCGGCATTCCCGCCCCGACCGCGGGCTGGACCTGGGACGACTTCCTCGCCGCGGCGAAGGCGTTGACCCGCGACGGCCGCTACGGCGTCGGTGTCGACCCGTCGCTGCCCCGACTCGCCCCGTTCGTCTGGTCCAACGGTGGTGAGCTGGTCGACGATTCGGACAAGCCGAGCCGGCTGACCCTCACCGACAACCCGTCCTCCCGGGCGGCCGTCGACTGGTTCCTCGACCTGCAGTCGCGCCACGGCGTGGTGCCGCCGGACGCCGAGGAACAGAGCGAGTCCAGTGAGGCCCGGTTCCTGCGCGGCACGCTCGGCATGTACCTCAACAGCCGGGTCGCCGTGCCCACCCTGCGCACCATCACCGACTTCACCTGGGACGTCGCGCCGCTGCCGGTGGCACCGGGCGGGAAGCCGGCGTCGATCCTGCACAGCGACGCGTACTGCATGAGCGCCGGCCTGGCCGACCACCGTCCGGCGTGGCGGTTCATCGAGTACGCGATGGGCGACGCCGGGCAGCGCACCCTCGCCGAGTCGGGTCGTACGGTGCCGTCGCGGCTGGAGGTGGCGAACTCCCCCGCCTTCCTCGACCCGACCAAGGCGCCCCGGTCCTCGCAGGTGTTCCTCGACGCGGAGCCGTACCTGCGGGCCACTCCCCGTACCGGCAGCTGGTCGCGGGTGGAGAAGGAGGGCAACAGCCTGCTGGCCGAGGTCTTCTACGGCCGCATCGACCGCGAGGACGGGCTGCGCCAACTGGAGGATCGGGTCCGTCCACTGTTCTCGGTGGGCAAGTGAGAGGCGTCATCCGACTGGAGGCCCTGACCCGCTCGTACGGCGGCAAACCCGCCGTCGATCGCGTGGACCTGGAGGTGGCGGCCGGGGAGTTGATCACCCTGGTCGGCCCCTCCGGGTCCGGCAAGTCGACAATCCTGCGGCTGATCGCCGGCCTGGACCGGCCCGACAGCGGCCGGATCCTGGTCGACGACGTCGACGTCGCCACGGTCCCGCCGCCCCGGCGGGCGGTGGCCATGGTCTTCCAGGACTACGCGCTCTTTCCGCACCTGACCGTGCTGGGCAACCTCACCTTCGGGCTGCGGGTGCGCAAGGTGCGCCGGGCCGAGGCGGAGCAGCGGGCCCGGGTCGCCGCGCAGCGGCTCGGCATCGACGACCTGCTGGACCGCTACCCCGACCAGATGTCCGGCGGCCAGCGTCAACGGGTGGCGCTGGCCCGGGCGTTGTTGCGCGACCCGAGCGTCTACCTGCTCGACGAGCCACTGGCCAGCCTGGACGGTCCGCTGCGCTTCGCCACCCGCACCGACCTGCTGGCCCTGCACCGGGAACTGCGCACCACCACCATCCACGTCACCCACGACCAGCACGAGGCGATGACCCTCGGCGACCGGGTGGTGGTGCTCGCCGACGGGCAGATCCGCCAGGTCGGCCCACCCCAGCAGGTGTACGACGAGCCCGCCGACACCTTCGTCGCCGGATTCCTCGGCAGCCCGCCGATGAACCTGGTACCCGGCGGCGGAGTGCTCGGCGGCGACGCCACCCTGACCATCGGCGTACGGCCGGAGGATCTGGCCCTCGACGACGCCGGGCCGGTCACCGCCACCGTCGAGGCGGTGGAGTCGCTGGGCAGCGAGGCGAACCTGTCGACCCGCTGCCCGGACGGCACCCGGCTGATCGTGCGCACCGGCCCTCGCCCCGGCGTGGCTGGCGGAGACGAGGTGCGGCTGCGCGCCGATCGGCTGCACCGGTTCGACGCGACCACCGGCCGACGGCGATGAGCCGTCCCCGGCGGCCCCTGACCGGCTGGGCGTTCCTCGCCCCGTACGCCATTGCGGTGGCGCTGCTGGTCGCGGTGCCGGCACTGCTCAACCTCGGGTACGCGTTCACCGACCACACCGGCCTGACCCGGGATCCGCAGTTCATCGGGCTGGACAACATCCGTCGGATGCTCGACGACCGGTTCCTGCTCGACAGCATGGAAGCCTCCCTGTTCCACGTGGCGCTCGCCGTGCCGGTACGGTTCGTCGCCGCGGTGGGGCTCGGTCTGCTGCTCGCCGCCCCCCGCCCGGGTGGCCGCTGGTTCCGCACCGCCGTCTACCTGCCCACCGTCATCCCCGACGTGGCTCTGGCGGTGCTGTTCCTGTGGGTGCTCAACCCGCTGTACGGGCCGCTGAACCAGCTTCTCGGGCTGTTCGGTCACGAGGGCTACAACTGGCTCGCCGACCCGACCACGGCCCGCATCGGGGTGGTGTTGATGCTGGCCTTCCCGATCGGTGAGGGCTTCGTGGTGGTGCTCGCCGCCCGCCGGCTGCTCAACGGGCGACTGTACGAGGCGGCGGCGTTGGAGGGCTGCGGACCGTTCGGACAGTTGCGCCGGCTCACCCTGCCGTTGCTCGCCCCGGTGCTGGTGCTGCTGGCGGTACGGGACATCATCCTCACCCTCCAGGTCAACTTCGTGCCCGCGTACGTGCTCACCGACGGCCGACCCGCAAACGCCACGCTGTACCTGCCGGTGTACATCTTCGACCAGGTCTTCGAGTTCTCCGGCTTCGCGTACGGTTCCCTCGTCACCATCCTGTTGATGCTGATCACTGCCGTGATCATCATCGTGTTGCTGCTTGCCGTACGACGCTGGCGGGTGCTGCGATGAGCTGGCATCCTGCTGCGATGAGATTGCGGGTACTGGTCGCCACCGTCGTCGTCCTCCCGCTGTTGGCCGCCTGTGGTGGCGGCTCGGCGGCACCGTCACCCGGCGGCGGACGCGACCTGTTGGCGAATCTGCCCAGCTGTGACCGGGTGCCGATGGACGATCCGGAGGTCGAGGCCGAGGTGCCGGGTCTGGCCCTGCCGGAGGGTTCCCGGGTCACCGCCGTGGTGCAGCAGGGCGTGCTGACCACGGTTGAGGCGACTCTGCGGATGTCTCCACTGGACGTTCGCGCACACTATGAGCAGCGCACGGACATCGATGTGCTGCGCGTGGAGGACGAGATCTTCGAGACCGAGGTGTTGGCCCGGACCGAGGCGCGGCGGATGTACCTGCGTGCCTCGGCGCTGTGTGCTGACGGCTCCAGCCTGACCGTCGTGGTGGGACCCGATTCCGAGGACGCCGGTCTGCCCGAGTTCCGCAGCGGCGGATGACCCGCCTCGACAATTGTCCTAACCAGACCGGGGGTTTCCTCGACAGTTGATCGGTGACGTGCACCGACCAGCGATCTAGCGTGCGCAGCAAGGACCGTTCGTGTCCGGATCAGGAGAGACCCCCATGAAACTCACGTTCGCGAGGCACTATCGCGGACTGGCGGCGACAGCTGTGGTCGGGCTGCTCGCCACGGTCGCGTTGGCCGCGTCGTCCAGCCCACCCCCCGCTGCTGAACCGTCGCTGGCCACCAACCTGCCGACCGGCCCCATGGAGATGCCGGACGAGTGGATGACCGCCCAGCGGTTGAGTGACGGCAGCACCAGCCTGTCGGTCACCCAGTACGCCAACGCCCGGAGCCAGGCCAACCAGCTCGCCGTCCGCACCAAGAACAGCTACCGCAAGCTCGGCAACCAGGAGTGGGACTTCTTCGGTCCGCTGAACATCGGTGGCCGGGTCCCCGACCTCGTGGTCGACCCGCAGGTGCCGGACCAGCTGTTCATCGCCGCCGCCTCCGGTGGTGTGTGGAAGTCCAGCGATGCCGGTGACACCTTCACCCCGGTCTGGCCGGACAGCTGGTCCCAGCCCATCGGTGCGCTGGCCATGACCAGCGACGGCGTCCTGTTCGCCGGCACCGGTGAGGCCCAGCCGGGCGGTGGTTCCATCACCTTCGGTGGTGACGGCATCTACCGCTCCACCGACCGCGGGGGCTCCTGGGAGCGGGTCGGTCTGACCGACAGCCACGCCATCGGCCGGCTCGCGATCGACCCGACCAACGAGGACCGGATCTTCGCGGCGGCCAGCGGCAACCTGTTCATCCCCGGCGGCGAGCGCGGCGTCTACCTCAGCGAGGACGGCGGTGACAACTGGCGTCAGGTGCTCGCCCCGCTGAACGACACCACCGGCGCCACCGAGGTGATCATCGACCCGAGCAACCCCAACCGGGTGTACGCGGCGATGTGGGACCACCTGCGCGAGCCGCACCAGCGCACCTACGGTGGCCCCGGTTCCAGCCTCTGGCGCTCGAACGACGGCGGTGAGACCTGGCAGCGGATGACCAACGGTCTGCCCACCGACGCCGACCAGGGCCGCTGGGGCCTGGCCGTCGCGGCGAACAACCCGCAGCGCCTCTACGCGTACGTGGGCACCGCCATCGGCCCGTTCCGGGCGTTCTACCGCTCCGACAACGGCGGTGACAGCTGGACGCTGATGCCGGTCAACGCGAACCAGGCCTCGCAGTCGACCTTCAGCTGGTGGTTCGGCAAGATCTGGGTCGACCCGGCCGACGCCGACCACCTGTTCCTGATGGGTGTCAACCTGATGCGCTCCACCAACGGCGCGCAGAGCTTCTCCTCGGTGCGCGGTCCGCACGCCGACCAGCACGTCATGCGCTGGGACCCGAAGGTGCCGGGCCGGGTCTACCTCGGCAACGACGGCGGCGTCTACCGCTCGGAGCAGAACGGCGCGGCCGGCTGGGTGAAGGCCACCGACGAGCGGTACACCCAGTTCTACACCGTCGACGTGGCGGAGACCGACCCGAGCCTGAAGGTCGCCGGCGCCCAGGACAACGGCTGCAACCGCGGCTACAACGGCCGCCTCGGCCCGTGGGAGGCCATCGGCTGTGGTGACGGTCTGCAGACCATCATCCACCCGGAGAACCCGAACATCGTCTTCGGGTGCAGCCAGTACGGTTCCTGCTACCGGTCGGAGAACGCCGGTGGCACGCCGCGGCAGACCATCGGTACCGGCCAGACCACCTCGCAGCGGCGTAACTGGCTGACCCCGCTGCTGTTCGACCCGAACGACCCGAACGTCATGTACTACGCCGGCAACATCCTCAACCGGTCGACGGACAACGGTCGTACCTGGACCCCGATCAGCCCTGACCTGACCAACGGTGGCCCGAACGACCCGTCCGGCTACCCGTGGGGCACGATCACCACTGTCGCCGTCGCGCCCAGCGACAGCAACACCCTCTACGTGGGCACCGACGACGGCAAGGTCTGGTGGACCCGTGACCTCGGCGCCACCTGGAACGAGGTGAACTCGGCGCAGTTGCCGGGCACCTGGGTCACCCGGATCGCGGTCAACCCGAAGGACGCCAAGATCGCGTACGCGACCTTCTCCGCCTTCCGTTCGGGCAGCAGCCGGGCGCACGTGCTGATGACCCGCGACGGTGGGCAGACCTGGAGCAACATCGGGCAGGGCCTGCCCGACGCTCCGGTCAACTCGATCGTCCCGACCTCCGACGGTCTGCTGATGGTCGGCACCGACGTCGGCGTCTTCCTCTCCGCCTGGAACGGCGGGGAGTGGGCCGCGCTCGGCAAGAACCTGCCGCAGGCTCCGGTGATGTACCTGCGTTACCACGAGCCGAGCCGGCAGCTGACCGCCGCCACGTTCGGCCGCGGCATCTACGACGTGTCCGTGCCGAGCTGCCCGGCCTCGTCGACCAAGCTGCCGCTGAAGAACCCGGGTGTCGGCGTGGTGGGCGTACTGAACTCCTGCCGCTAGCCTGATCGGCCGCCACCGCACCGGCCCGCCGAGGTGATCACCAATCGGCTGGTCTCGGGGCGGTGGCGGTCGGACCGCTCGAACAATCCGGAGGCCACCTCCCCAGCCCGGGGCGGTGGCCTCCGGCCTGAGCAGCTAACGCAGGCGGCGGGCCGGGAACCGGTTCGGCGGGTGGGCGATCGCCTCCTGGGCGGCGATCAGCTGGAGTTCGCGGGTGCCGGCGGCCAGGGTCGCCTCCAGCACGGCGAAGATCGAGGCGGTGGTCCGTTCCAGCGCGATGGCCGGCGAGCCGCTGATCCGAAGGTGCGCGAGGTAGAGCGCGGCGGTGACGTCGCCGCCGCCGTTCGGGTTGATCGGCAGCAGCGGGGTGGTCACCGCCCAGGCGCCCTCGTCGGAGACCGCCACCACGTCCAGCGATCCCGCCGGTACGGCACCGTGCAGCACGCTGGTGACCAGGACGTGCCGTGGCCCGCTCGCCCGGACGATGTCGACGGCGGCCAGCAGATCCACCACCGAGTCGGTCCGGCGGCCGGCGAGGAACTCCAGCTCGAACTGGTTCGGGGTGACGATGTCGGCTCGGGGCACCACCACGTCGCGCAGGTACTCGGGGATGCCCGGCCGGACGAACATGCCCCGGCCCACGTCGCCCATGACCGGGTCGCAGCAGTAGACGGCGTCCGGGTTGGCGGTCTTGACCAGGCTCACCGCGTCGAGGATCACCGCGCCCATCGCCGGGTCGCCCTGGTAGCCGGAGAGAATCGCGTCGGCGTCACCGAGGACGCCCCGGTCGGCGATACCGGCGATCACCTCGGCGACGTCGGCCGGGGCCAGCAGCGGCCCGCGCCACGCGCCGTACCCGGTGTGGTTGGAGAAGTGCACGGTCAGTACCGGCCAGACCTCGTGCCCGAGTCGTTGCAGCGGAAACACGGCGGCAGAGTTGCCGACGTAGCCGTAGGCGACCGAGGACTGGATGGACAGGATTTTCACCGTCTCATCATGGCGGGCGCTGCTGCGGGCCGCGTCGGGACCCGGGCGAAGCTGCCCGGCGTCGGCCGTACGGCACTGGCGGCAGGTGTCGCAGCACCGGGGTGCGGGCCACCCGTCAGGGTGGCCCGCACCGTCGGTTTCCTACTCGAACAGGGACAGGGTCAGCGTCGAGGTGTACGCACCAGCCTCGACGTCCGCCGGAGTCCGCAGGAACAGATCCGCGTCAACCGTGTACTCGCCACCGGCGACCGCACCGGAGTCGAAGGTCGACACCAGCAGCTCCTGGTCGACCAGACCCACGTTGTTACCCGGCTGAGTCGGCTCGTCCAACACCGTGACGACCTCCTCACCCTCACTGACCAGACCGGTGTCCCCACCGTCGATCAGCTTCGGCTTCCAACCCAGGTGACCGGCACCGATCGGCGCCTGACCCGCGTCACCGACGAAATCGGTCGCGCTACCCAACACCGCCCACGCCGCACCAGCCGGCACCTCGTCGGCCGTACGAGTGTCCGTCACCGTCACCGTCGGCAGGTTGCCGGTGAACTGACGGACCAGCAGCGTCGACCCGTCCTCCGACAACATCACCGAATCGGCGGCCACCGTCATCGCCAGGACACCCGGCTCCCGAATCTCCTCGATCTCGACGGTCACCTCCACCCCGGCCTCGTCACCCGGCTCGGCGAAGGCAGGCGAACCCACCGCCACCACACCGGCCAGCAGCGCACCGGACGCACCGGCCGCCAGCAGCCGCTTACGACTCCATGTGTTCATTCGTTTCTCCGTCGTCGCTTGTCAGTTACTGGGCGGGCCGAGGGTCGGCGCAGTTGACGGCCGCGTACTCCCCGGTGACCGTGGTGGTCACCGTCTCGCCGCCGAGAGCCCCGGTGGCGTGCGCCGAGGCGGAGCCGGCCGAGACCGTCCCGGCCCGGGTGTTGAACTGCTGGAAGGTGCTCGCGCCCGGCGCGACGTTGACGGCGGCCTTGGTGCCGTAGGTGCTCTCCAGGGAGATGCTCACGGCCGCGTCGTTGTGGTTGTGCGCCTGCACCGCGACGTACGCCTTGCCGGCCACACACCGCACCTGGCTGGTCACCGTGACCCGCAGTGCCTCCGGGTCCCAGGCCTTCGTCGTGTTGTGGTTGGTGCCGGTGCCGTCGGGCAGGTAGCCGTTCTCGACGTTGCCCTTCGAATCCACCGAGAACCAGTTCACGGTGGTGCCGTTCGGCAGGGTCAGGGTCTCCCCACCCTCACGCACACCCGCCGAGCCGTAGAGGGTCGACTCCAGGGTGGGCCGGCTGCCGTCGACGGTGTAGAAGACACCCGCCGGCTCGCTGGTGTCGAAGGTGACGTCGACCATGCCCGCCGTGGCGCTCGGCTCGACAGTGATCGTGCTGGTCGGGGCCGCCGTGTCGGTGTCGTAGTCGCGGGCCACCCGCAGCATCTCGACCAGACCGTTGGAGAACTCCATGGTCTCTTCCTTGGCCGATGCCCACGCCGGCTGGAAGGACGTGCCGACCTCGAAGTTCCAGGCGTAGATGCCGTACTTGTACCAGAGCATGTCACCGGAGTTGCCGGCCGCCGAGTAGAGCACGTCGGCGATCGGACCGGTCCGCGCCGGGGTGACGGCCAGGTTGCGGTGCCGCTTGATGGCGGTGAGGATCCGCGACGAGGCACCCCAGAACAGCGACTCCTCGGCCAGCGTCGGCCGCGGCGCCGAGATCCGGCCCGGGGTCGCGTAGGCGCCGGGCGACCACATGAAGTAGTTGCCCGAGGAGTGCAGGTTCATCGAGAACTTGATGTTGCCCCGAGAGGCCATCCAGTCGACGTTCTTGTTCTCCGGCTCCGACAGCTCGCTCGGCCCGGCGTACGTGCCGCTGGTGCAGCTGGCCGAGGCGCCCGAGTAGCCGTCGAAGAGGCTGTACTCGGTGTAGTTGCGGTTGTTGTCCACACCCCAGGAGGTACGGCCGAGGAAGTCCCCGTTCGTCTCGGTGGTGCAGTGGTTGGTCATGTTCTTACGCTGCGAGTTGAAGTCGTAGAACGAGTAGTGCCCGCCGTCCGGGTTGACCGACGGTGCGATCCAGATGTCCAGGTTGTCGACCAGGTCGCGGGTGTTGGCGTCCTGCTCGTAGTTGCGCAGCAGCCGCTCGGCGGTCTCGATGGTCACCAGCGGCGGCACCCACTCACGGGCGTGCTCCTGGGCGTAGGCCAGGACACCGAGCTTGGAGCCGTCGCGGTGCTTGCCGATCCGGATGGCGTAGACGGAGTGCGGCTCGCGGGAGACCGACTCCGGCGCGGAGAGGCCGTCCGACAGCTTGGTCGGCGCGGCCGGCGCGACCACACCGGCGCCCTCGTTACCCCGATAGGTGTACGCCGTGAGCAGCGTGCCCGCCTCCGCGTTGAGCGCGGCGGCGACCTGCGCGGCGGTGCTGGTGACCGCGCCGGAGGCGTCGGTGGCCAGGCTGACCCGCACGTCGTTGCCGGTGACGGTCACCGTCAGCGCCGAGTCGGCGGCACCGGGGTTGACCAGTTCGACCGAGATGTCGTTGCCGCCCTCGTGGCCCCAGGCCAGCGAGTCGACGCCGACCCGGCTGGCGTTGGCGCTACCGAGCACGGCCTGGGCCTTGCGCCGGTAGCCGTTGGTCTTGTGCGGCAGCTCGACGATCTCGGAGATGGCCGGGTACTGCGCGGCCAGGGTGTGGATCCGGTCGTACAGCTCCGTGGGGGTCAGGTAGCTGTTGACGAAGTCCTTCTGGTAGCCCGGGCCCTCGGGGGCGTCACCGGAGATCGGCAGCCACTCCTTGACCTTGGCCACCGCGACGTCACCGGTGGGGCTGGTGATCTGCACGTACTCCGGCTTGCTCGTCACGTTCGACGCGCCCCGGTGGTACATGTAGACCCCGGCGTCGACGAAGCGGGTGATGTTCTGCGTACCGCCGGAGCCCATCTCGGTGCCCGGCCCACTGTCCCGGGAGACGGTGAGGGCGTTGTTGGCGTCTTGGCCGCCCGCCCACTTCGCCTCCACCGACAGCACCTGGCTGGTGCCGTTGGTGTAGTAGTCGGCGCGGATGATCTTCACGTCGGAGGCGGCGGCACGAGCGGCAAAGCCCGCGCCCTCCATGAACTCCTCGTTCTCGGCCAGGTGCGCGGCGATGGTCGCCTCGCGCTCGGCGATTCGCGCCGCGGAGTCGGACGGGGTGTGCAGCACCTCGCCGAAGGTGAATCCGGCGGCGGTCAGGGTGGCCACCTCGTTACCGGTCACCACCGCGTGGACGACGATGCCGTCCTCGCTCTGGTGGACGTGGTGGTCGAGGTCGACGCCGGTGGCCACCAGCGCGTCCAACTCGTCTTTGTCGGCCAGCAGCACCTCGACCACGTTGGCCTGCTCGTCGGCAAGCCGGCCGAGGTCCTCAGGCACCTCGCTGACTCCGGTGGTGGCGGTCTGCGACACGACGGCGGCTGCCGGGTTGACCAGCAGCAGCACCGCAGTGCCGGCCGCCAGCGCGGCCGCCAGGGGTACCCGGCGTCGCCACCGGGCACTGGAACGGAATTCGGACATGAGGCTCGTAGCCCCTTCTCGGTGTGCGGTGGGGGTTAGGCATGCGCCTCGGCCGCGCTCGACTCGTGCGGGCAGCGCGGTGAGGCATCCGATGTAGACGCTGCCCGCATCACCGACTACGCAGCGTCACACACCGGACCGTTAGGAGTGATCAGGTTGCGGACAACTTTCACGCCCTGAAGGTCATCTGTCAATCGTCCCGAAGTATGGGCGGGTGATCACCCCCACCTCGGCCAACCGTCCAGGGTCACGTGTTTGACCTGCGTGCAGACTGGAGAGGCAAGAGCAAGGAAGCTTGAGTGCAAGGGGGGACCACCCGTGTCCGACAATGCCGGCAATCGGCCCAGCCGCACCTATGACCGCCCGGAAGAGGTGACCGATCCACTGCTGTGGCGGCTCGCCCTTGACGTCGCCGAGGCGCACGCTCCGGCGGAGGACGGCGGCTGCGAGCACCTGCTCTGCGCCGGACAGGACTGGCCCTGCGGGCCCTGGGAGCAGGCGCAGCGGGCCCTCAACCTGGCACAGGGCGGCTCGACGCGGCAGACCCAGGCCACCGAGCGGACCACCTACCCCGCACCGTTCACGCTGCCGGGCCGGCAGGGCGAGCAGTCGCGTGGCGACTCCGCCGCCGCCTGACCCCTCTTCCATCCCGGACGCGCCGCTCACGGGGGCGGCGCCCCACCGCCGACAGCGCCGCCCCCGGGGCGTGGAGGGTCCCGGCGATGTCAATGTAGCGTTGACAGGTGCCTGACCCGCTGGACCGTCTCGCCGGGATACCGGCGGCCCGCGACCGCCTGGACGAGGCTGAACTGGATCTCATCGACCAGGCCCGGCAGGCCGGAGCCACCTGGCAGCAGGTAGCCGGGGCGCTCGGCCTGAGCAGCCGCCAGGCCGCCGAGCAACGGCGTCAGCGGCTGACCGCCGGCCGCCGGGCCCGCCGCGCGGCGGCCGACCGGCGCTGGCCGGACGAGGTCACCGGGTTGCGCACCGCGCTCACCGGGCTGCACCGCTGGATCGAGGCGGACCGCCGGTGGGACGGCAGGTTTTCCGGCGCCAACCTGACCCGGCACACCGCCCTGCTCGCCCTGGACGCCGAACCCGGCGCCCTCCACGATCTGGCCCGGCACGTCGCCGCCGATCTCACCGCCGCCGGCCCTGAACTGCCCGGACCGGTCCGCATCATCACCGCCGAACTGCACGCCATCTTGTCAATGCCGTATTGACAGAGCCGCAGCAGTCTTGCCTCTATCCGGCTCAGCATCGAGGCTGTGAGTCAGGTCGACTCAACCCTGGAGGCGTGGTGCGGCGCAACGCGGCCCTGTTCGTGACCATCTCCGTGTTGTCCGGCTTCGGCGGCAGCGCGATGGCTCTGGTCGCCGGCATCTGGATTCTCGACCTGACCGGGTCCAGCGGGCTCGCCGCGCTCGCCGGGCTCTGCGTGTACGCCCCCACGCTCGCCGGACCGTGGCTGGGTGCCCTGGTCGACCGGCTACCCCGCCGAGGGCTGCTGATCGCGACGAACCTGACCCTGGCCGCCGTGCTGCCCACCCTGTTGGCGGTGCACGGTCCCGCGCAGCTGTGGCTGCTGTTCACCGTCTGCGCGGTGTACGGCCTCGCGTACGTCGTCGTCGATGCCGGCGAGAGCGCCATCCTGCCGGCCGCCCTCTCCCCCGCCGAACTCGGGCACGTCAACGGTTGGCGGTCCAGCGCCCAGGAGGGGGTCAAACTCGTCGCCCCGCTGGCCGGGGCCGGCCTGTACGCCTGGCGGGGCGGGCACCTCGTCGCGCTGCTCGCCGCCGTCCTGCCACTGCTGGTGGCCGTCGGGTACGCGGCGTTGCGCCTGACCCCGACCCCGCCGGCCACCGCGAGGCGACGTGGTGCGGTCCGCGCCGGTCTCGCCGTCCTGGTCGGTTCGGCGTCGATCCGCCGTCCGGTGAGCCTCGCCGCGACCGCGATCGGCATGCAGGCCCTCACCACCGCCGCCGGGTACGAGATCGTCACCGTCGAACTGGGCCTACCGGCGACCTTCCTCGGTGTGCTGCTCAGCACGCAGGGTGCCGGTTCGGTCGCCGGCGGGCTCGTCGTCGGCCGACTGATCACCCGGTTCAGCCCGACCACCGTGGCCGTCGTCGGCACCGCCCTGTTCGCGGCGAGCTGCCTGGGCCGCTGCGTGCCGTGGTGGCCGGCGGTGCTCACCGCCTCGGTGGTGGCCGGGGTCGGGCTGCCCTGGACGCTCGTCGCGGCCGTCACCGCGATCCAGACACACAGCCCCGACGATCTGCTGGGCCGCGCCTCCGCGACCGCCAACACGATCATGTTCGGGCCGATCGCGCTGGCCACCCCGCTCGGTGCCGCCGCCGTACTGCTGGGTGCCCGGCTACCACTCGTCCTCGCCGCCGCCGTCTGCCTGGCCGCCGCCGTGGCCACCGGCCGGCGGAGCCGGCCCCGATCCGGCCGGGCCGGCGCGCGGTCACCGCAGCCGGCACCGACCGGAGTCTGAGATTGAGCCGTACGGCCGACTTCAGCTGGCCTTGCGGGCGACCACCGCGTACTCGGAGACGGGCGTGGTGTCGTTACCGTCCGGCCGCCACTGCGAACAGGTGACCAGGCCGGGTTCGAGGATCTCCAGACCGTCGACGAAAGCGGCGATCTCCGCCGGGGTACGCACGGCCATCGCCGCACCGCCGCCCGCCCGCCACGAGTCCATCGCCCGATCCACCGCCTCGGGGTTGACCTCGCGGGTGGGATGGGAGATGACCAGGTACCCGCCGACGGGCAACGCCTCGACCAGACGTCGCACGATCCGGGTGGCCTCGGCGTCGTCGACCACGAAGTTCAGGATGCCGAGCAGCATGACCGCCACCGGCCGGGTGAAGTCCAGGGTGCGCCGGGCCTCGGTGAGGATGTGGTCGGGCTGGCGCACGTCGGCGTCGATGTAGTCGGTCGCACCCTGCGGGTCGCTGGTGAGCAGGGCACGCGCGTGCACCAGCACCATCGGGTCGTTGTCGACGTAGACGACCCGCGTTTCCGGAGCGACCGACTGGGCCACCTCGTGGGTGTTGTTCGCGGTGGGTAGCCCGGTGCCGATGTCGAGGAACTGCCGTACGCCTGCCTCCGCGACGAGGTGTCGCACCGCCCGGCCCAGGAACTCGCGGTTGAACCGGGCCGACTGCACCAGCTCCGGCATGTAGGCCAGGACCTGCTCGGCGGCCTCCCGGTCGGCGGCGAAGTTGTCCTTGCCGCCGAGCAGGTAGTTCCACAGTCGAGCGGAGTGGGGTATGTCGCTCTGGATGGCGGCGTTGAGCGGGGATGCGTCGGTCACCTGGGCTCTCCGATGGTGCGGTGGCACGGCTTCGTCCATCAGGGACGGTAGCACCCGGAGATCGACTGCGAAGCATCCGATGATCCACTGACAATCGACAGAACGGTGGGTGCCCAGGCCGGCACCCACCGTCAGACTTCCTGAAACCGGCCTCTGCTCCCACCACGAATGGGCGGCAGGCCGCAGACGAGACGGAGTGGTCACCCATGGGCATCTTCAGACGGCGTAGGCAGGTGCCGGAGCAACTGCCTGAGCTACCGCCATACCCGCCACCACCACCCACTCTGGCACCGGGCGACCTGGCGGTCGCGCAGCAGGTGGTCCGGGCATTCCTCGCCAGCCTCGGCGACGACGATCGGATGAGTACGGCCGCGGCGGCGGTGGTCCAGGCCGGCGGGGGCGTCACCGGTATCGAAGAACTGGTGCGCAACGTCCACCGGATCTACGAGACCGGCGACCTCGGCTTCGACCGCCCCTGGCGCTGGCTGGCCGTGGTCACCGCCGAGGCTCGGCAGCTCGGTGACCTGGTCCTGGTCGCCGACATCGCGCACTTCGTCCACCTCTGGGACATCCGGCTGCGCAGCCGGAGCGCCTCCGGGGAGGCAATGATGTTGCTGCAGTCCCCGCCACCCGACGCCGTGCGAGAGATCTACCCGATTGCCCTGGCCGCCCTGGCCGAGGTCGACCCCGACCACGTCATCGCGGACGGCACGGGCGGCATCACGGTGGCCGCGCTGCGGACCGGCATCGCCCACCGCATCCTCGACGCCGACCCGCCGTACCCTGCGGAGGTCTCGACCGAGGCCCTACGGATCGTGCCCACCTGAATGGTCCAGCCTGCGCGGCCCGGACCGTGCGGTGCCGGCCGGCAGCACAGTGCGGAGGAGCCCGGACCGCGGTCCGGGCTCCTCCGGTCAAGGCAATGGCGTCAGGCCGGAATCGCGGTGACGTACCAGAGCTGGCCGGTGACGTTCTGGCACTTGTCCATGAACGACGCGCCCTTCAGGACGGACTCCGGCGCGAACCGGTTGCCTTCCAGGCATTCGCCTTCCTTCTCCCGGAACTTCGTCTGGAGCCGGAAGAGGTTGTCACCGGCCTTGACGAACTTCCACATCTGGCCGGTGACCTCTTTACAGGTGTCGAGGAAGGCGGCGCCGCCGAGGACCTTGCCGGCGACCTGGTTGCCTTCCAGGCACTTGTCCTCGCCGAGGAACTTCGTCCGCAGCGTGTAGTAGCCGTCCGGGCGCTTGGTGAAGCTCCACGCCTGCCCGTCCACGTCCTGGCAGGTGTCCTGGAACGCGGCGCCGGCGAGGGTCGAGTTGCCGTCGATCCGGTTGCCTTCCAGACACTCGTCCTCGCCCCGGAACACCGTCTTGAGCTTGTAGTACCCCGAGGCGGCGGCGGGGAGCTGCGCCGCCGGCTGCGCCTTGACGTCGACCGTCTTCACGGCAGCGGGGTCCGAGCCGTCCACCGGGGCCTCGTTGATGGACGTGTCGATCGCCGCCGCCGCGGACGAGTCAGCGGTAGGGGATGCCGCAGCAGGGGATGCCGAACTCGTCGATGCGGTCGGCGTGGATGCCGGCGAGCTGGACGTCTCGTCCTGTGCACATCCCGTCGCGGCCACCGCGAAGACCGCCAATACCGCCACAAAACGCCTCATATTGCCCAACTTTCGTTACTGCATGGTATGGATTTCAGTTCCACCAGCTCTGTTGCGACCGCCCCGAGTCCTCTGACTGGTCACCCGAGCGGCTGGCGTCGTAACCGTACGTGTGTGCCAATGTCGACGACAACGGGCGAGCGGACGGCAAAGTCGCTCCCGTCGGGGCGTACCGGTTCGTTCCTCGGTCCTGTGTGGACGCTGACCGGTGACGGCCTATTCACCGGTCGGCTAGAAATCGCAGGGTGAAGCAGGTGAAATGTCCATAGTGGACAGTAGGCTTACGCGTAGTTCACAGTGGACGTGGTGCCACCGGCCGGACCGAGTCGAGGCCGACGGTCCATGGCCGCTCGCAGGGCCATCCGGTTCGGGGTCGGGTGGGCGTACCGCCACACCCGACCCCGAGTCGGACGCTCAGTCTGCGAACCACCCAGCGGCTACAGGGTGCGGGCAAGGCGGTCGGCGAGGATCCGGGCGAACCGCGACGGGTCGGCCAGGTCACCGCCCTCGGCCAGCAACGCCGTGCCGTACAGCAGCTCGGCGGTCTCCGCCAGGGAGTCGTTGGCACCGTCCTGCTCGTACGCCTTGCGCAGCCCGGTCACCAGCGGATGCCCCGGGTTGATCTCCAGGATCCGCTTGACCTTCGGCAGCTCCTGACCCATCGCCCGATACATCTTCTCCAGCGTCGGAGTCAGGTCATGGGCGTCACCGACCACGCAGGCCGGCGAGGTGGTCAACCGCGACGACAGGCGTACCTCCCGGACCGAGTCGGTCAGCACGCCGCCCATCCAGGTGAGCAGGTCGGCGTACTCGGTGCGCTGGCGTTCCCGCTCCGCCTCGGCCTCGGTGCGCTCCTCCTCGGTGTCCAGGTCCACCTCGCCCTTGGCGATCGACCGCAGCGTCCGGCCGTCGTAGCTGCCGACCCGCTCCACCCAGACCTCGTCGACCGGGTCGGTGAGCAGCAGCACCTCGTAGCCCTTGGCCCGGAACGCCTCCATGTGCGGGGAGTTCTCGATGGTGGCCCGGTTCTCGCCGGTGGCGTAGTAGATGTCGCTCTGGCCGTCCTTCATCCGGCTGACGTAGCCGGCCAGGTCGGTCAGCTCCGCCGGATCGTGGGTGGAGGCCGCCGACAGGATCTCCAGCAGGGTGTCCCGGTTGTCGGTGTCGTCGATCAGGCCTTCCTTGACGGCGGCGCCGAACTCGGTCCAGAAGGTGCGGTACCGCTCGGGCTGCCCGGTCTTGAGGTCCTTGACGGTGGCCAGCACCTTCTTGACCAGCCGACGGCGTACGGCCCGGATCTGCCGGTCCTGCTGGAGGATCTCCCGGGAGATGTTCAGCGACAGGTCGTGGGCGTCCACCACACCCTTGACGAAGCGCAGATAGTTGGGCATCAGCGCGTCGCAGTCGTCCATGATGAACACGCGCTTGACGTACAACTGCACGCCGCGACGGCCCTGCGGGGAGAACAGGTCGATCGGCGCGTGCGACGGGATGAACAGCAGCGCCTCGTACTCGAAGGTGCCCTCGCCGCGCATGTGGATGGTTTCCAGCGGGTCGGCCCAGTCGTGGCCGATGTGCTTGTAGAACTCGTGGTACTCCGCCGGCTCCACCTCGCCCTTGGGGCGGGCCCACAGCGCCTTCATCGAGTTGAGCGTCACCGTCTCGGTGGTGGCCTCGGCGCCGTCGGTGCCGGGACGCTCGACCGTCATCCGGATCGGGTGGGCGATGAAGTCGGAGTACCGCTTGACGATCTCACGGATCGTCCACTCGGCGGTGTAGTCGTGCAGGTTGTCCTCGGCGTCGGCCGGCTTGAGGTGCAGCGTCACCGCCGTACCCTGCGGCGCGTCGTCGAGCGCGGCGATGGTGTACGTGCCCTCGCCGCTGGACTCCCACCGGGTGCCACCGCTCTCGCCGGCCCGCCGGGTGGTCAGCTCGACGGAGTCGGCGACCATGAACGCCGCGTAGAAGCCGACCCCGAACTGCCCGATCAGCTCCTGGGAGGCACCCGCGTCCTGGGCCTCGCGCAGCTGGCGCAGCAGCTCGGCGGTGCCGGACTTGGCGATCGTGCCGATGACCGAGACGACCTCGTCGCGGGTCATCCCGATGCCGTTGTCCCGCACGGTGAGGGTGCGGGCGTCCCGGTCGACCTCGATGCTGATGTGCAGGTCATCGGTGTCGACGGCGAGGTCCTTGTCGCGCAGCGCCGCCAGCCGCAGTTTGTCCAACGCGTCGGAGGCGTTCGAGATCAGCTCGCGAAGAAACACGTCCTTGTTCGAGTAGATCGAGTGGACCATCAGCTGGAGCAGCTGACGGGCCTCGGCCTGGAACTCCAACGTCTCAGCCCGGTCGTTCACACCTTTCCCCTTCTTCGCTCGTCAGCCACGACGACTCGCGGAAAGGATACGAGCCGTCGCTGTCCGCGTGCGTGGCCGGTCCGCCTCCGCGGGCACGACACCGGCCCGCCCCCTGCGACAGCGGGGACGGGCCGGCGGACGAACGGGTCAGCGGCGGCGGCCGTACGTGCTGGCGAGCAGCGAGACACCGACCGCAGCGAAGGCGATCTGGATGAACAGCTCGATCCAGTCGATGCCGCGGGTGTCGTCCACGCCGAGCAGGCCGGCGACGAGTGTGCCGAGAAGCGCGGCGACGACGCCGATCGCCAGGGTCAACAGGATCGGGATGCGCTGACGTCCCGGCACGACGAGGCGGCCGAGCGCACCGATGATCAGACCGATGATGATTGCGGTGAAGAAGCCGGTGATTTCCACGAGAGCCTGCCCTTCCGAACGGTTACCTCGCCCGACGTGGTGCCCCGGCCGGCCCGAAGGGCAAACGCGGGAGCCCCGTCACCGACGGTTTGTGTCGTAATCGTCACGGTTCCGCGTGACGTCCGTCATGGACCGGTCACCGGAGGGTGATCAGGACCGCGTAGTCGGCGGCGGTGAGCGGATCCGACGACAGCGAGTGGTCTCCCCGGGGGACGCTCAACGGCGCGCCGTCGCGTAGGAAGATCACCGCGTCGACGTCGGCGCGGGCGGTGAGCGTACAGACGATCTGCCCGTAGGCGAGCATCTCGTCGGTACGACCGGTGTCGGCGACCGTCGGCGTGACCGTGACCCGGGCCTGCCCGTCGACGAGTTCCACCTCGGCGTTGCTGAGCGCGCCGGTCAGGGCGTTGGTCAGCCCGTCGTCGCGTTCGGTGTGGGTCGGCCCGGCGAGCAGGTCCCGCAACTGCACGTCGACGGTGGGCACCTCGTCTATCCGGCGGATCACCGGCACCAACCGGTCCTCGCGGGAGAAGTAGAGCACCTCGGTCACCGCGCCGGTCTCGGCGGTGGTCGGCGCGACGGTCGCGGTCGGCGGGAACGGGCCGGGCGGTGGGGTCACCGCACGGGGTCGGTCCTCGCCCGGCACCCCGCACGCGGTGACCACGGCGAGCAGGAGGGCCGCCACGGCGACGTGGACGCGCCGGCCGCCGATCATGACAGGCTCCCGGGCAGGGTGATCCGGAACCGGGCGCCGCCCTCCGGGCGGTCGCTGACCGAGGCGCTGCCACCGTGGGCGGCCGCGTGCTGGGCGACCAGGGCGAGCCCGAGGCCGGTACCGTCGCCGCCGCCCCGATAGTTGGCCGCCCGGCCACGAACGAAACGATCGAAGATCGCCTCACGGTCCTCCACCGGCACCCCCGGTCCGTCGTCGTCCACCTCGATGACCCCGGTGTCACCGGTACGCGACAGCAGCACCGCGACCGGTCCCGCGCCGTAGCGTTCGGCGTTGTCGAGCAGGTTGGTCAGCACCTGCGCCACCCGACGCCGATCCACCCGCCAGGTCGCGGGGGTGTCCTCGGCCAGCCGCACCATCGTCTCCGGCAGGTCCCGATCCCGGCAGACCTGCCGGGCCAGCTCGGCCAGGTCCACCGGTTGTCGGTGCACCGACTGGTCGCTGCGGGCCAGGTCCAGCAGGTCGTTGACCAGCTGCTGGAAACGGTCGATCTCGTCGGCCACCAGCCGGGCCGCGGTGGCGGTGCGCTCGTCCTGGTTGTCCCGACGCCGGGACAGCACGCTTGCCGCCGCGGCGAGCGTCTGCAGCGGTGACCGCAGCTCGTGACTGACATCGGCGGCGAAGCGCCGGTCCCGGTCGATGCGCTGGGCCAGCTCGTCGACCATCCGGTTGAAGGAGGTCGACAGCCGGGTCAGATCCGGGTCGGTGTCGGGTGCCAGACGGGTGGTGAAGTCACCGGCGGCGATCCGCTCGGCGGCGTCCGCGACGGCGGTGAGCGGGCGCAACCCGTGCCGGGTGGCGTACCAGCCCAGCGCCGCACCCGAGCCGGCCACCATGATCGCCACGGCGGTCAGGGCCAACGCCAGGACCTGGAAGGTCTGCTCCAGCTCCCGCAGCGAGGCGATCTCGTAGAACGACGCCGACTCCGACAGCGGCACACCGACCAGCAGGACCGGCTGGTCGTCGACGCGGATGCGTTGCACCGCCGGCTCCCCCGCGCTGACCAGTTCACGCAGTCGCGCCGGGATCGCGGCGGTCAGGCCGTTGTCGGCGGCCCGGCCGTACCAGTCGCCGTTGAGATGCAGCACCGCCCGCCGGCCGGTGCCGGTGTCCAGCGTGCGCAGGGCCTCCCCGGCGTCCGGATTCTCGGTGTCGAGTCCGGCGCGCACCACGGCCGCGTCGTAGTAGGCCGCCCGCAGCACGGTGCGTTCCCGCTCGTCGAGCAGCGTACGGCGGGTCAGCTCGTAGGACACCAGGGCCATCGAGGCGGACAGCAGCAGGGCGCCGATGGCGAAGGCCGCGGTGACCCGGGCACGAAGTCCGAGTCGTCTCATCGTTGCAGCTTGTAGCCGAGCCCGCGCAGGGTGACCAGGTGTTTCGGGTTGGCCGGGTCGGCTTCGATCTTCTGCCGCAGCCGGCCCACGTGCACGTCGACCAGCCGCTCGTCGCCGCTGTCGTATCCCCAGACCCGGCTGAGCAGCTGCTGGCGGGACAGCACCCGCCCGGCGTGCTCGGCCAACTCGCAGAGCAGCCGGAACTCGGTGCGGGTGACCGCCACCGGCGTGCCCGCCCGGCGTACCTCCCCCGCCTCGGGGCTGACCTCCAGCTCGCCGAAGACGAGCACGGGCACCGGCTCCTCCACCGGTGCCACGGTGCGGGCCCGCCGCCGCAGGGCCCGCAGCCGAGCCGTCAGTTCCTTTATCGCCACCGGTTTGACCACGTAGTCGTCGGCACCGGCCTCCAGTGCGGCGACGATGTCGTGGGTGTCGTCGCGGGCGCTGACCACCACGATCGGCACGTCGTCGTCGCGCCGCAGCTGGCGAATGCACTCGAAACCGTCGATTCCGGGCAGCATCAGGTCGACCAGGACGTAGTCCGCCGGGCTCCGGCGCTGCGCCCGCAGGCCCTCCTCGGCGGTGGCCGCACCGTACGCCTCGTAGCCCTCGTCCTCCAGTGCGAGCAGCAGCGCCAGTCGGATGCGGTCGTCGTCCTCGATCACCAGTACCGCTGTCATACCGGGAATCATCCCCAAGCGTCCGCCGACCGGCCAACCACCACCGCCTCCAGGGTGTTTTGTCACGCAACTGTCATACGTCCGCGCAGTGCCTGCCAACCCCGCTGGGCAGGGTGAGAGCCACCTGGGGACCGCAGGAGAGGGGGCAGCGACGTGACCACGCCACGACGCCCCGAGTGCACCGTGCCGCTGGTGGAGGTGGCCATCACCGAGTTCGACCTGGCCTGCCTGCCGGAGACCGGCACAGTGTTCGACCGGCTGCTCACCCTGCACCCCGACCAGGTCATAGTCGATCTTTCCGACTGTCGGCACATCGACGCGGCGGGCATCGGGCTGCTGCTCGACGTGCACCGCCGGATGCTGCGCATCGGCGGAGTGCTGTCGGTACGCAATCCCAATCCGCGCATCGCCCGCATTCTGCAGACCGCCCGGCTGGACCAGATCCTGCCGGTGCACGTCGACGGCGCGGCGCCGCCGGCCGGAACCACCGCCCCTGGGGCTGTATCCAGCGACGCGGCTGTGAGTGCCGCCGGTCATCCGACGGTGTACGGCCGGGCGGCCGTCACCGTACGCAGCTGACCCGGCGAACACCGCCACTGCCAGGACGAGGAGCAGCATGACAATTCCCGGGATCGCCGCAGCCATCGCCGTCGGGCTCACCGTCGGCGCGCTCGGCCGGCTCGTCGTTCCCGGCCGTCCCGGTGTCCCGCTGTGGCTCACCATGACCATCGGCGCCGCCGCCGCGCTGCTCGGCGCCATCAGCGCCTGGCTCGTGGGTGCCCGCGAGCTCAATCTGCTGGCGCTGATCGTGCAAGCCGGTCTGGCCACGATCGGCGTGGTGATCGTGCTCGCCACCGCCAGCAAGGAACACTCAGACTCCCGCTGAGCACACCTGGCGACGGCCCAACGGCCGCCCGCCCCGAGTCCCGTCCCGCACCCCTGCACCGCCAGCACCGGAGAGGAAGCAGGATGACCGTCGTACCGGACGACAACCTGATGACCCTGATCTGCGACACGTGCGGCGAGACCACCACCGGCATGGCCTGCGTGCTGCCCGACGCCGAGGTCGTCTGGACGCTGGTTTCCGATCACGGCTGGAGCGGCTCCCCGTTCGCCACCGGTCCGCACCGCTGCCCACGGTGCAGCACCCTGCCGCCGGGCGTCACGACGAACGGCCGCACCGACCGCTCCGGTGCCGGCGACTCCACGGCCGGTGGGCCCGGTGCCGGCGGGCAGAGTCACGAGGTGACGGTGCTGAGCAGCGACGCCGTCATCGGCGCGGAGTCCAGCGAGGCGCTGCGTGCCGCGTTGCGCGCGGCCGCCAGCCTGGCCGGGACGGTCGTGGTGGACCTGGCACGGGTCCAGGTCATCGACTCGGTCGGGCTGGGCCTGCTGGTCCGTGCGCACCGGGAGGTCCGCGAGCGCGGCGAACGGCTCTGCCTGGCCGCCCCGTCGCGCTTCATCCGTACCGTGCTGCACACGATGAAGCTCGACGGCGTCTTCCCGATCTTCGCCAGCCTCGACGAGGCCCTCACCCAACTGCGTGCCCAGGCCTCCGCCACCGGCGACCCGGTACGGGTCGACGTGACGCCGGCCGAGGCCGGCCGGGTGCGCTCCACCGCGCCCAGAAACGCCGCCACCAGCCGCCCGGTCACCCGCGTCACCGTCTGAGCCCCGGCCACCGGTCGGGCGGGAGGACCCGGCCCGGGAGCGCAACTCGCGGGCGAAAAGCTTTTCCGGCCGGTGTTGAACCGATCCACTTCCGATGCCGTACCTGATGGCGAAGGGAGTGGCCCATGAAGCGCCTGACCCCGTTGCTCACCCTCCTGTCGGGGGCGGTGACGGCTGCCGTGCTGTTCACGATGAGTGCGCAGGCATCACCGCCGCGCACCCAGCCCACCGGGGAGAACGCCCCACCGGCCGTCGCCGCGCCGTCGCAGGACGAGGCGGACGTCGACGACGAGGCTCCGGTGGACGACGAGCAACCCGATCCGGAGAACAGCCGCCAGCCTGGAGTTTCGCCGCCCGACGAGCCGGAGGAGTCGCCGGACGACGTCGACGCCGACTCGGTCGAGCAGAACTGGATCGGCCAGCTGGAGAACGGCGCCACCATCGCCATCACGGTCTCCGGCGGCAAGGCCGAGGCGTACGTCTGCGACGGCCGGAGCATGGAGCTGTGGCTGTCCGGCACGGTCCGCGACGGAAAGATCGAACTGACCGGCAAGGACGCCAAGCTGACCGGCATCATCCGCGGTGACAGCGCCAGCGGCGAGATGATCGTCGGCGTACGCCGCTGGAAGTTCACCGCCCGACCGGACAACGAGAAGGCCGACGAGGCGGAGACCAAGTCCGGTGCGGGCACCGCTCCGGCGATCTACCGCGCGACCGACGAGATCCGCAAGGCCGGCATCGACGGCGGCTGGATCATGCTGCCCGACGGTACGCAGATCGGCATCGTCACCTGGAACGGCAAGCCGATCCCCGCGCCGCCGCTGGACCCGGCCTTCAACAGCACAGTGGTCAACGGAGTCACCATCGTCGCCGAGCCGGTCATCCCCGGGGCGCGGTGATGTCCCAGCACCGTCAGGGCAACGTGCGTACGGTGCCCCGCCGCCCGTCGGAGCCCGACGTCGAGGTGATCCGCGAGTTCGGCGCGGCACCGGCACCGCGACGGCGGCCCTCGATGATGGTGCCGCTGCTGGTCGGGGCGGGCGTGGCGGTGGCGCTGGGCGTCTACGGCCGCAACCACACCCCGACCGGCATCGCGGTCAACGTGGCAGGCTTCTCGTCACCGCTGACGGTGAAGGTGTGGCTGGGTACCGGGGCGGCGTTCTTCGCCGTCATCCAGCTGCTGTCGGCGTTGTCGATGTGGGGCCGGCTCGGCGGGTTCTCCCCGTCCTGGGCCGGTGCCGCGCACCGCTGGTCGGGGCGGGTCGCCTTCCTGCTGACCGTACCGGTCGCGGTGCACTGCCTGTACGCGCTCGGCTTCGACGGCTACGACACCCGTACGCTGCTGCACTCCCTGCTGGGTTGCTTCTTCTTCGGCGCGTTCGCCACCAAGATGCTCACCCTGCCCAAACGCGGTCTCGCCGGTTGGGTGCTGCCGGTGGTCGGTGGGGTGGTCTTCGTCGCCCTGATCGGCATCTTCCTGACCTCGTCGGTGTGGTACTTCACCACCTTCGGCATCCAGTTCTGATCTTCGAAAGGGCGGAGCAGCCACGATGAACCACGAGCAGGCCGGCTGTTGCCGGTCGCGACGGGCCCTGTTGGCCGGCACCGGCGCGGCGGGAGTGGCCGCGCTGACCGGCTGCGCGACGTACGGCCAGCCGGCGGCAGCCCCGCCGCCACCTGCCGCGCCGGGCGGCAGCACCGCGCCGGCCGGAGGTGGTACCGCCCCTGGCGGGGGCAGCCCCGCTCCCGGCGGGTCCGGTGCGCCGGACGACGAGCCGGGCCCACCGGCGCTGGCCACGCTCGCCGACATCCCGGTCGGCGGCGGAGCGATCTTCGCCTCGGCCGGGGTGGTGGTCACCCAGCCCACCGAGGGCACCATCAAGGCGTTCTCGGCCACCTGCACCCACCAGGGCTGCACGGTCACCTCGGTCGACAACGGCGCCATCACCTGCGCCTGCCACAACAGCGTCTTCGACATCGCCGACGGCTCGGTACGCAGTGGACCGGCGCGTGCCCCGCTGCCGGCCGCGAACGTCACAGTCGACGGTGACGCCATCCGGCTGGCCTAGACGCGGCCCATCCCAGGCCCGGGCCGCGCGGGGCCGTCCGGATCACGTGATCCGGACGGCCCCTGCCCCACCCGCCGGGCGGATGGGGCAGGTGTCCGGGCCGTTCGTGTCAGGACGCGACGCAGCTCAGCCCGGTCGGCACGCCCGATCCGTTGCCGGTCAGCCCGAAGGTGGTGCTGGCCGAGGCGGCGAGCTGCCCGTTGTACGGCTCGTTGCGCACCGTCACCGAGGTGCCGGACGTGGTCAACCTGCCGTTCCACAGTGACGAGATGGTGGTGCCGGCCGGGGCGGTCCAGCTGACCGTCCAGCCGCCGATCGCCGAGGTGCCGGAATTGCGTACGGTCACCTCCGCCTGATAGCCGCCCTGCCAGGAGTTGACCACCCGGTACGTCGCCGCGCAGCCCTGATCGCCACCACCGCCGTTGTCGGCCGGTGTGGTCAGGGTCAACGGCGGCGAGGCCGCCGAGATGTTGCCTGCCGCATCGCGTGCCCGCACCGTGAAGGTGTAGCTGGTCGAGGCGGTCAGGTTGGTGGCCCGGTAGCTGGTGCCGGAGACCGTGACCACGCTGGCCCCACCGGAGCCGCTGGTGGTCCGCAGCACCTCGTACGCGGTGACACCCACGTTGTCGGTGGCGGCGGCCCAGTTCAGCGTGGCGGCGGTGGCGGTCACGTCGGTGGCCGTGGGCTGGCCCGGCGCGGTCGGCGCGGTGGTGTCCACCGGGTCGGTGCCGTCGGCGTAGCGCTCGGCGAGGCTGATGCCGGTGGTGGCACCGGCACCGCCGAGGCGCACCTGGTGGTCGAGGCCGACGAACTTGCCGTTGTGCTGCCACAGCGCCGGCTTGAGCATCTGGTTGTACTTCGTCTCGTCCCAGCTGGTCCAGTCGTCGAGCAGCAGACCACCGGTGTCACCGGAGTTGGGGTTGAGGCACCAGAAGGTGTGGTGGATGCCGTTGTCGATCATCAGGTCGCGCAGCGCGGCCATCCAGCGGTCCTGCCGGGCGTCCTGGCCCAGCCGCCCACCCCACTCCCCGATCAACAGCGGGGCGATGTTCTGCTCGTGGATGTAGAACCAGTTCGGCCGCCACACGTCGTTGGTCAGCGACTCCTTGTCGAAGTCACCGGCGAACCAGGGCTGCTCGAACACCAGCGGCCCGTAGTCGTGCGGCGAGTAGACCAGTTGGTCCTGCTGGGCGCCCAGGTCGACCGGGTGCTCGGCGACACCGCGCAGGTTGCCACCCCACCAGTTGTAGAAGTAGTTGGGGCTGCGGTCCGGGTTGGTGTTTGGCGAGTTCCAGGTGGCGCCGGGACGCGGGTATACCTCGATGCCCTCGCAGAGGATCAGCAGGTTCGGGTTGATGGCCAGGATCCGCTTGCCCGCCGTCTCACAGGCGTACTTGAAGTTGTCCTGGTCGGTGCTGGAGTCCCACTTGGCCCGCTGCGGGTCGTTCGGGGTGCCGTGCGGCTCGTTCTTGATGTCCATCGCGACGATGGTGTCGTTGGTGCGGTAGCGGGCGGTGACCCATTCCCAGCCCTGGTAGAACAGCTCCGAGGTGACGGTGCCCTTCCACCACACCGGATAGGTGTGCCCGGAGTTGTCGGCCTCGGCGCTGTGCACGTCGAGCATGACCTTCAGGCCGTACTTCTCGCACAGTTGGAGCCAGTAGTCGAAGACCTGGAGGTTGTTCATGCCCTCCAGCTCCGGGTTGACGTACGTGTTGACGTTCGGCCGGATCGCCTGGCCGGCCTTCCACTCCAGCAGCAGCTGGGTGGAGATGGGCACCCGGACGATGTTGATGCCCCGCTGGGCCATCTGGCGGGTGATGTTCTCGATGTTCGCCGACCACAGGCCGTGGAAGACCCGTTCGGTGGCGTTGAAGCCGAACCAGTTGGCTCCGGTCAGCCAGACCTGGTTGCCGGCCTCGTCGACGATCTTGTTGCCGTCGGTACGCAGCCAGTCGTTGGCCGGGACGGCGGCGCTCGTCACGGCGTCGGCCGTGGGGGCCGCCGTTGCGGCGGGCGCGGCGGCAGCCAGGCCGAGCAGCACCGCAGCCGCGGTGGCGACGGCCTGGATTGTTCTCCGTGCGGACATGCGACTTCCTCTGTGGTGGGTGACGAGGAACGTCGACACAACGGCCCTGCCCGAGGCCGTGGGAGCGCTTCCATCGACACCTTATGCGGTCGTCGCCAGCAGCGGAAGTGGACGTACGCCGTTTCGGCGGCGCCACCGCCGACCGGACGCCGCCAATCCGGCGAAACGGAGTCGATCAAGCGCCGTCGCTACACGGCGAGAGCCTCCCGGACGGTGTGCTCCGCGTCGCCGCCACCCTCACCTGAGGAGGTGACCCGCCCGGACTCCAGCACGTGGTAGCGGTCGGCGACCCGCAACGCGAACCCGAGATGCTGCTCGACCAGCAGCACACTGAACCCGGTCTGCGCGATCAACGCCACGATCCGGTCCTGGATCTCGGCCACCACCGACGGCTGGATGCCTTCGGTCGGCTCGTCGAGCATCAGCAACCGGGGTCGGGTGATCAGCGCGCGGGCGATGGCCAGTTGCTGGCGTTGCCCGCCGGAGAGCAGCCCGGCCCGCCGGCGCAGCAGCGGTTGCAGTGCCGGGAACAGGTCCAGCACCTCGGCGGTGGCCGCCGCACCGTCGCGGCGACCGTCGGCCACCAGGCGCAGGTTCTCCGCCGCCGTCAGGTGCGGGAAGCACTGCTGGCCCTGCGGCACGTACGCGATGCCCCGGGCGACCCGCTGGTGCGGGGCGAGCCGGGTGATGTCCTCACCGTCCCACTCGACCTGACCGGCGGTGGGCCGCAGCAGCCCGGCGGCGACCCGCAGCAGGGTGGACTTGCCGGCACCGTTGTGCCCGAGCACCGTGGCGACCCCGTCGCCGGGCACCTGGACGTCGACGCCGTGCAGCACCCGGCTGCGACCGTAGCCGGCGTGCACGCCACGCAGACTGAACATCATGCCTCCAGAGGGGTCGGACCGGCGTCGACCGGGTGGCCGAGGTAGACCTCCTGCACCCGGGGGTCGGCCTGCACCTGGGCGACGCTGCCCTCGCTGAGCACCCGGCCGGCGTGCAGCACGGTGACCGTCCGCGCGAACCGACGCAGGAAGTCCATGTCGTGCTCGATGACGACCACCGTCCGGTCCCGGCTGACCTGCTCCAGCAGCTCACCTGTGGCGTCGCGTTCCTCGTGGCTCATCCCGGCCACCGGCTCGTCGAGCAGCAGCAGCCGGGCGTCCTGCACGAGCAGCATGCCGATCTCCAACCACTGCTTCTGACCGTGGGCGAGGGTGCCGGCGAGTTGGTCGGCCCGGCCCGCCAGGCCGATCACCTCCAGAGCCTCGGCCACCTCGTCGGGGATGCCGTGCCGGCGGCGCAGCAGGGTCGCCCAGCCGCGCCGGGCACCGGCCGCGATGTCGAGGTTCTGCAGGACGGTCAGTTCCTCGAACACCGTCGAGGTCTGGAAGGTACGGCCCACCCCGAGGCGACTGATCCGGTGCACCGGGCGGCCGAGCAGTTCCCGGTCGCCGAAGCGTACCGAGCCGGTGGCCCTGACCAGCCCGGTCACCGCGTCGACAAGGGTGGTCTTGCCGGCACCGTTGGGGCCGATCAGGAACCGGATGTCCCCCGGCGCCACGTCGAGGCTCACCCCGTCGACCGCGGTGAAGCCGTCGAAGCTGACCCGCAGATCCCGTACGTAGAGTCCGGGTAGCTGATCCGTCATGACGCCTGCCCTTCCGTGCGGCGGGTCCGACGCAGCCGGCCGAACCACCGCTCACCGTCGCCGCGCCGGGCCAGGCCGATAAGCGAGGCCAGGCCGCCGGGCAGGAACGCCACCACCACCACGAACAACAGCCCCTGCAGGTACGTCCAGCCGCCCGGAAACCGTTCCGACAGGGCGGTACGCGCCCAGGCCACCGCCACCGCCCCGAGCACCGGCCCGAGCAGGGTGGCCCGCCCACCGACGGCCACCCCGATGACGAACTCGATGGACGGGACTATCCCGATCAGGGCCGGGGAGATGATGCCGACCGCGGGCACGAACAGCGCACCGGCCAGCCCGGCCATGCCGGCGGCCACCACGTACGCGACGAGCTTGACCGTGGCCGGGTCGTACCCGAGGAAGCGGACCCGTTCCTCGCCGTCGCGTACGGCCACCAGCAGTTCGCCGTAGCGGCACTGCATCAGGTGCCGGGCCAGGGCCAGCAGCGCCAGCAGGGTGCCGGCGATGATGAAGTAGACCATCCGCTGGTTGACCGGGTCGTCCAGGTCGTAGCCGAAGAAGCCCTGGATGTCGGTGAGGCCGTTGGTGCCGCCGGTGGTGCCCTGCTGGCCGATCAGCAGGATCACCATGGCGGCGGCGAGGGCCTGACTCAGGATGGCGAAGTACGCGCCGCGGACCCGGCGGCGGAACACCAGCGAGCCGAGCACGAACGCCACCGCCATCGGCAGCAGCACCGTGGCGGGCAGCGCGAACCAGGGGCTGGCGAAGGGTCGCCACCACAGTGGCAACTCGTCGAGTTGCCCGTACAGCAGCATGAAGTCGGGCATGTTGCCCGGTCCCGCGTCGGCGAGCTTGAGATGCATGGCCATCGCGTAGCCGCCGAGGCCGAAGAAGACGCCCTGGCCGAGGGCGAGCATGCCGCCGCGCCCCCAGGCCAGGCCGATACCGATCGCGACCATCGCCACGCAGAGGTACTTGGCCAGCAGGGAGAGCCGGAAGTCCGACAGCACAAGCGGTGCCACGGCGAACAACAGCGCGGCGCCGAAGGCGAAGCCGGCCACGGCGCGGAAGCGGTGCCGCGACGGCCCGGCCGCCGGCTTGGCCGGTGGCGGCGCGGGGTCGACGACGGTACGGGAATCACGGGCGACGGTGGTCATGCCAGGCTCCGGGTTCGCAGGGTGAACATGCCCTGGGGCCGCCACTGGAGGAACGCGACGATGGCGACGAAGACCATCACCTTGGCGACGCTGAGGGTGGTCAGGTACTCGCCGGTGGCCTGGAGCACGCCCAGGGCGAAGGCGACGATCACGGTGCCCTTGAGCTGACCGATCCCGCCGACCACGACCACCAGGAAGGCGTCGATGATCAGGTTGGTGCCCATGGTGGGGCCGATCGGGCCGAGCAGGGTGAGGGCGACACCGGCGATGCCGGCCAGGCCGGAGCCGATGAAGAAGGTCATCCGGTCGACCCGGGCGGTGGCGATGCCGGAGACGGCGGCCAGGTCGCGGTTCTGCACCACGGCCCGGATCCGGCGGCCCAACGGGGTGATGCGCAACGCGACGGTCAGCGCGACGACGGCACCGCCGGCCAGCGCCAGGATGAACAGCCGGTTGTTGGCGACGGTGATCCCGCCGGGCAGCGCGATGTTGCCGGTGAGCAGCTCGGGGGCGCGGGTCTGCACGTTGGGGCTGCCGAAGATGTCGCGGGCCAACTGTTGCAGGATCAGCGACACCCCCCAGGTGACCAGCAGGGTGTCAAGTGGGCGGGCGTAGAGGCGGCGGATCAGCAGGAACTCCAGCAGCACACCCATCGCGCCGGCCACCACGAAGGCCACCGGCAGGGCGATCAGCAGTGACCAGCCGGCCGCCGAGATGACCTGTTGCAGGACGAAGGTGGTGTACGCGCCGGCCATGATGAACTCGCCGTGCGCCATGTTGATCACGCCCATCTGGCCGAACGTGAGAGCCAGGCCGAGCGCGATGAGCAGCAGCACCGCTCCGATGCTGACGCCGGTGAAGAGTTGGCCGATGAGAACTGTCACGGTGGGTACTCCGTACTGCTGGTGGGGCGGTTCGGGCGGAACCCGCAGGTCCCGCCCGAACCGGTTGCCGGCTAGCTCAGGCCACCGGCCCACGGGTAGCTCTTGAGGTACGGGTCCGGGGTGATCGGCTTGCCGGAGTTCCACACCTCGGTGATCAGGCCGTCCGGGCCGACCTTGCCGACGCGGGCGGTCTTGGCGATGTGCTGGGTCGCGCCGTCCACGGTGACCAGGCCCTCGGGCGCCTCGAAGGTGATGCCGTCGGAGGCCTTGCGGACCTGCTCCACCTCGAAGGTGCCGGCCTTCTCCACCATCGCCTTCCACAGGTAGACCGAGACGTACGCGGCCTCCATCGGGTCGCTCGTCGGCTTGTCCTTCCCGTACTTGGCCTTGTACGCGGCGACGAACTTCTCGTTCGCCGCACCCGGCGTGGTCTGGTAGTAGTTCCAGGCGGTCAGCTGCCCCTCCAGGTACTGGGTGCCGATGCTCTTGACCTCCTCCTCGGCGATCGACACCGACACCACCGGCATGCTGGTGGCGGTCAGCCCGGCGGACTTGTACTCCTTGAAGAAGGCGACGTTGCTGTCACCGTTGAGGGTGTTGAAGACCGCGTCGGCACCGGATGACTTCACCTTGTTGGTGATCGTGCCGAACTCGGTGGAGCCGAGCGGGGCGTACTCCTCCCCCAGCACCGTCATTCCGTTGGCCTCGGCGTACGCCTTGATGATTTTGTTCGCGGTGCGCGGGAAGACGTAGTCGGAACCGACCAGGTAGAGCGACTTGGCGCCCTGTGCCTTGAGGTAGTCCAGGCCGGGAACGATCTGCTGGTTGGTCGTCGCCCCGGTGTAGAAGATGTACGGCGACTGCTCCAGTCCCTCGTACTGCACCGGGTAGAACAGCAGCGCCTTGTGCTTCTCGAAGACCGGCTTGACTGCCTTTCGGCTGGCCGAGGTCCAGCAGCCGAAGACGGCTGCCACCCGGTCCTCGCGGATCAGTTTCTCGGCCTTTTCGGCGAAGGTCGGCCAGTCGGAGGCGCCGTCCTCACCGACGGGTTGGATCTTCTTGCCGAGCACCCCGCCCGCCGTGTTGATCTCCTCGATCGCCAGCATGATCGAGTCGCGGACGGTGACCTCGCTGATGGCCATCGTGCCGGACAGGGAGTTGAGCAGGCCCACCTTGACGGTGTCGCCGGAGGTGTCGGCGGTGACGCCGGCGGAGACCTTCTCGTCGGTGGTCTTACTGCCGCACGCGGCCAGCGCGGCCGCGGCGACCAGGGTCATGGCACCCGCCAGGATGCGTCGTCCCCGGAACAGTGTCATCAAATCTCCCTGCGTCGCACGTGAAGCGTGGAGTCAGTTGCCCGGAAACGAACGCCGGTCCCGAGCGAGGATGTCGAGCTGCGATTTGCGGTGCGGTCCGGTGGAACATCGCGGCGTCCGGCGGGGCGGGTGGACGCCGGCCGGGCACCGATTCGGATATCGGGCAGGGAAAGCTTCGATCCGCTTCATTGCGCGGATGTTTCCCGATCCTCAATAGACTGTTTCCGCTGCCGCGTAACGGCCGGTGTCGTGGACACGGAAAATGCCGGCACCTGCTGCCCCAAAAGGGCGTACAGGCGACCGGCATACGATTATCGGCCGCAGTGGACGGCAATTATTGGACTGCCGTCGAGCGGTTGGCGACTTCCGGCTCGGCACCGGATACTTCACGCAGGAAGTATCTTATGTGGCCGCTTCCCGGGCGTGTCAAGGCACGGTCGGGTCACGCCCTGATCGATTCGGCCCGATCACGCTGCCGCGGGTCAGAGCTCGGCGACGACTGTGAAATCCAGACCGTCGGCCTCAGCCAGGTAGATGCGCTGACGCACGTGCCGCCGCCGCAGCCGCAACTCACCACGCGGTCCGTCGTACGACACCACGTCCGCCGACGCCTCCACCGCCCGGACGTCAAGCGTGCCGGCCTTGGCGATGAGCGCGGCCAGCAGCATGACCCCCTCGTAACAGGACTCGCCGAGGCTGCCCAACGGCGGTGCCTCCAACCCGAAGCGGCGGGCGAACGCACCGTGGAAGTCCAGATTCTCCGGAGTGACCAGGCCGGCGAAGAAACCGGCTGTGCTGAACAGCCCTCGGGTGCCGGCCACCCCGCTGGCCAGCAGCATGTTCTCGTCCATCAGCGTGCTCAGCCGCAGACAGCGCTGATCCAGCCCGGAGCGGGCGAACGCTCGGTTGAAGCGCACCGCGTCCGCGCCGACCAGCAGCATCAGCACCGCGTCGGCGTCGCTACGCTCGATACGCCGCAACACCTCGGCGTAGTCGTGGGTCTCCAGCGGCAGGAAATGATGCCCGACCACGCGGCCACCGTTGCGCTGCGCGTACCGGTAGGCGGCCTGCGTGGTCCGCCGAGGCCAGACGTAGTCGTTGCCGACCACGAACCAGCGCCGCACCCCCAGGTCGGTGGCGAGCACCCGCATCGCCGGCAACAGCTGCGCATCAGGGGTCTCGCTGGTCAGGAAGACCCCTTCGGTACGCTCACCGCCCTCGTACAGCGCGGTGTAGACGTACGGCACCCGGTGCGCGATGCGCGGTGCCACCGCCTGACGGACCGAGGAGATGTGCCAACCGGTGACGCCCTGCACCGCACCGACCGACACCAGCGCCTCGACCTCGGCGGCCACCTCGGCCGGCGGTGCCCCGCCGTCGACCGGGATCAGCCGCAGTTGGCGACCGAGCACCCCGCCCCGGTTGTTGACCTCCTCCACCGCGAGTTGGGCGCACAGCTCGCAGCTCGGGCCGAACATCCCGGCGGGCCCCCGCATCGGCACCACCAACGCGATGCTGACCACGCCCCGGTCGACAGTCAGCCAGGACGTCCCGGCGGCGACACTCGACGTCGCCGATGGACTCCCGTTCCCCGATGCCGGACCGGACATGAACACATCGTGGCCGTCGCCGATCCCGGTGACCAGTTCTCCCCATTGGGCGGGACGTCTCGGTACGATGACCGGCAACCGCAAGGCGGGAGTGACATGTCAGAGTTCCCCGGCTCCGCAGCCGACCTGCTGCCCCTGCTCACCCGCGCCGAACGACTGCTCTCCCGCCGGGTCGGCGCCCTGCTGACCGACGAAGGGCTCACCATCGAGGCGTGGCGGGTGCTCGGTCTGCTCGCCGACGGGCTGGGCCACCCGATGAGCGAAGTGGCCGCCGAGGCGTCCCTGCCCCCGGGCACCCTGACCAAGCTGGTCGACCAACTCGTCGACCGCAACCTGGTCTTCCGTCGGGTCGACCCGATCGACCGCCGCCGCATCCGGGCCTACCTGACCGCCCGAGGCCGCCGCGAGCACGAACGCCTCTCCATGCTGATCCAGGCCGACCTGGCCGCCCTCAGCACAGTGGACGACCCCACCCTCGCCACCCACCTCTCCGCCCTCATCACCCGCCTAACCCCCCACCCCACCCCCACCCCCGCCTAACCCGGCCCCCTCCCCCACCCCCACTCGCCCCACCCCACCCCACCCCACCCCGCCTCGCCCCGCCCCACCCCGCCCCGCCCCGTCGATCTTGCACTTTTGGTCGCGGATTCGCGGCTTTTGGGGCGTTATGCCCCGACAGAAAGTGCAAGATCGACGGGGTCAGCGGGGGCGAGGTCGAGGCCAGGGGGAGGGAGCGAGAGGGTGGGAGGGTGTGAGGGTGGGGTGGTCAGCCGCCGTTGTTGGGGTGGAAGCGGGGGACGCGGTGGCGGGCGGGTGCGGTGCGGTTGGTGGTCGGGGAGATGGCGTCGAACATGGTGCGGCCGAGAACCGCATGGGCGCGTACGGCCGGGTGGGTGCCGCCGTAGTTGTCCAGGTCGCCGAGGGAGTCGGCGAAGAAGGCGTAGGTAAGGGTGGGTGCGCCGGTGGGGTCGAACATGACGCCCACCTCGTGTCGGGCAGCTCCCTGCGAGTCGTAGTCCGCGCCGTACTTGGTGGCCACCCGGCTGCGCTCGGCCGAGGACATGTCACGACGGATTCCGTCGTGGTAGCCGTTGATCCAGCGCAGGATCCCGAGCAGGAAGTCGCTGGACCGGGGGGACAGCAGGGTCTTGTTGACCAGCCGCCACAGCAGGTCGTGGGTCTCGCGTGGGGTGGTCACGCCGAGGAAGAACCGGTTCGGGTTGGCCACCGGCTCGACCCGGGTGTGGGTGAAGCCCTTGGCCGCGAGGATCTGGTTGATCTCCAGGGCCGGCACCACCCGGCCACACATTCGTACGGCGGTGTTGTCGGAGACGAGCAGCAGCGCGGTGAGGAAGTTCGCCACGGTGATCTCGTCGCCCCAGACGGTGTGCAGAAAGTAGATCCCGCTGCCGCCGAGGATGATGTCTCCGGTCAGGTCCAGACGCTGACCGAGGGACAGCTCACCACGGTCGATCTTGTCCATGACGGCCACCGCGACGGCGAGCTTCTGCACGCTGTAGCCGTGCGTCACCCGGTCGGCGTCGTCGTCCACGACGACACTCAGCCCACCGGCGGCACCGACCATCGCGACATGCGTGTGCCACGAACCCCCCGCCAGCGCCTTCTGCCTCCGGTACGCACGCCGGATCACCTCCGCCGCCGGCCGGGTGCCGACCGACGAGCCTGCGTCGGGGCCCGGTGCCGCCACGGCTCTGCCTGGCGTTGCGACAAACGCCGCCGTCGCCGCCCCGATCCCGATGGCGGCCCGACGACTCATCTGCTCGGCCATTCGCCACTCCTCCGCTCAGCGCTCCAACCCGGCAGGTGCCGGCACCGGACACACGGTGCCATATCACCTGATCCAGTGCAGTACCGGTCAGCGGCGGATCAGAGCGAAAACTCCCCAGCCCAGGTGGTCGCGGCGGTAGCGCACGTGGCGCAACGGATCCTCGGTCAACTCCTGACGTAGCTCGGGAGCGAGCGGGTCGTCCGGGTTGTCGTCCAGCCAGCGGCGCAGGTTGAGCCAGTGGGCCGCCGCGTAGCGGTCCCAGCTGTCCTGGTCGGCCAGCACCATCTCGACCACGTCCCAGCCCTGCTCACCGAAGAGCCCGACCAGGCCGGGCAGGTCCCGGAAGTCGTCCCGGTTGGTGACGTCGCAGCCCTCGACGGTCGCCTGGTCCGGCGGGTCGATCCGCCAGTACGGCTCACCGACCAGCGCCATCCCACCGGGCCGTAGTCGGCGGGCCAGGATCTCCAGAGTGCCGGGAACACCGTCGCCGATCCAGGTGGCCCCGACACACGTTGCCACGTCGACCGGTTCGTCGGCCACGTACGAGGCGGCGTCGCCATGGACGAACTGGACCTGATCGGACACGCCCAGCTCGGTCGCCCGCTGCCGGGCGGCGGCGGTGAAGGCGGTGCTGATGTCCACACCGGTGCCGGTCACCCCGTGATCGCGGGCCCAGGTGCAGAGCAGCTCGCCCTTGCCGCTGCACAGGTCAAGGATCGACGTGCCCGGGGCGAGCTTCAGTGCGCGGCCCAGGGTGGCCAGCTTGTCCGCGTCGAAGGGGTTGAGGATGCGCAGGTCACCCTCGCGGATGACGAATTGTCGCGGCAGGTCCATGCACCGGGACGCTAGCCACCGGCGACATCGGGGCCAACCGGATTACCAGGGACCGGCCGGATTACCAGGGACCGGCCGCTCAACCCAGGCTGGCAGGTGGCACGGTCGGTCCCGGGTCGACACGCAGGCCGAAGTCCGGCTGTCCCAGCCAGTCCAGCCGGGCCGAGGTCTGCTCGGCGTGCTCGGCCAGCAGCAGCCGGACCCGGTACGCGGCCAGCAGCAGCGCTTGTAGGGAGTCCACTCCGTACGCAGTCTGCACCGAATCCTCGCCCAGCCCTTCGACCTGGAACGGGCAACCCCAGTCGCCGTTGTGCGACAACGGATCCGGATACGGCCTCCCGAGGCGGACCACCAGTTCCGAGGTGGCACCTTCGGGGTCGATGACCACGATGCGCCGCTCGGCGACGACCTCACCCAGTCCGGACAACCTCGTGCTCCTCTCCCCCGACCGAATCTCCTCCGGTCCGATCTCCCCTGACCGAATCTCACCCGGCCGAATCTCACCCAGCCGAATCTCACCCGGCCGATCTTCCCCCGGTCGCAGCAGCGAGGCTGTCCGCAGGATCGTCCGGCTCAAGATACGACCGCAGGGTGTGTGCGTCGGGAGCGGTGGCGGTCCAGAGGGTCGCCGGCCCACCGGCCAACGGCAGGCGGGCGAGCGTGCCCCGTACCAACGGTGTGGCGGGGGGTAGGGTCGGGTCGACGACGAGCAGCGAGCCGGTGGCCGGTGCGCCTCCGAGGACCGCCGGGCCGGCCCAGCCTGGTGCCTCGGGTCCGACCGTCAACGACTGGCGCAACAGCGGCCGACCTGCCAGGTCCACCCAGGTGTTGATCTCGGCGTGACCGGGCTGCTCGCCGTGCCGGCCGCAGATCAACTCGTCCCGCCAGTGCAGGGTGCCGCCTTCGGCGACTTCCACCTGGGCGTCGGCGACGTGCGCGCAGCCGGCCGCGGCGACCAGTTGCTCCGGCAGCCAGTGCAGGACGGCCTCCGCCTCGACGGTGGCCCGTACCAGCATCCGGGAGACCGCGCCGGGGCGGCCCGGCAGCGCGATGGAGGCGGCGACTGTGTGCACGCGTACCACCGCACCCGGGCCGACCTCGACGTCCAGCCGCAGGTCGTCGCCGGCGAGCGGACCGGCCGCCCCGCCGACGACGTACACCGTGACGCCACCGTCCGGGCCGGGGACCTGGCGCAGCAGCAGTGGGCTCTCGCCGCGCAGCTCGGCCAGGGTGGTGCGGCCGTGCCGGTCGGCACGGGCCACCAGCCGGGCGGTGGCCCGCATCAGGCCTGCCCGGCGGGAACCGCCGCCCGGGTACCGGCGCTGGGCGCGGAATCGAGGCCGGTGGCGCGGTGGTGGGCCAGTTCGTGCCGGATCCACGCGGCGACCTGGGTGGCGAGGGGATCCTCGGTGATGGACTGGAACACCGTGGGCAGGCTGCCGCGCCGGGCCCGGGCGTCGCGGTCCATCACGGACAGGTCCGCGCCGACCATCGGCGCCAGATCCGTCTTGTTGATCACCAGGAGGTCGGCGGCGGTCACTCCCGGACCGCCCTTGCGTGGCACCTTGTCCCCGCCGGCCACGTCGACCACGAAGATCTGCCGGTCGACCAGCCCGCGGCTGAAGGTGGCGGTCAGGTTGTCGCCGCCGCTCTCGACAAGCACCAGGTCCAGCGGGCCCAGTGCTTCGGCCAGTTCGTCGACCGCGTCGAGGTTCGCGCCGATGTCGTCGCGGATGGCGGTGTGCGGGCAGCAGCCGGTCTCCACCGCGCGGATCCGGGACGGGTCGAGCACCCCGGCCCGCTTGAGGAAGTCGGCGTCTTCGGTGGTGTAGATGTCGTTGGTCACCACACCGAGGCGCAGTTCGTCGGCGAAGGCCCGGCACAGCGCGGCGACCAGGGCGGTCTTGCCGGAGCCGACCGGGCCGCCGATGCCGACCCGCAGCGCCCGGACGGCGGTGGGCAGCGGGGCGTGCGGGTCGACCCCCGGTTCGGGGTGGGTGTGGGGAACAGACTCGTCGTGCGCGATGTCAGGACGCAAAGAGACGCACCTCCCAGGTGGCATGAGCTTCGGCGTGGATGTCGGCAAGTGGCGCTGCGGCGGCGGGCAGCCGCCGCGGTGGTAGTTCGGCGGCCCGCGCCGCGCGGGTCGCGGTCGCGTCGCAGGCGTCGGCGAGCCGCACCAGCAGGGCCTGCACCTGGTACGGATCGAGACCGAGCAGGCGTACGGCGGCGCTTGCCGACCCGGTCACCGTGGCGTGTACGGCGACCGTGGCGACCTGTGCCGCGTCGAGGCCGGCGGCGGCCCCGACCAGACCGAGCGCGAGCGGTTGGTGCGGGCCGCCCGGTGTGGCGGGCAGATCGTCGAAGGTCGCGGCCGACCAGATCTCCCGACCGGCCCGCAGCAGCGCACGGCCCTGCCGACGGGACACCGCCCGCTGCGCCGGCGAGGCGGTACGGGCATCCAGTTCCGCATCGAGCAGGGCGAGCGCTGACCGTCGACCGGGGGCCTCGTCCGACCCCGGCGGCGCGGCCACGGACCGGGCCGCCGCCGCGAAGGCCGCCGCGACCAACCCGGCGGTGGCCAGTCGACCGCGCAGGTACTCGTCGAGCGTGGACAGGTCGGTCACCCGCCCGGCCGCGACGGCCGCCTCCAGACCGGACGAGTGGGCGTGCGCCCCGGCCGGGAACCGCCCGTCGGCGACAAGCAGCTGAATCGTCGTCGCGGTCATCAGAACAGGAAGTACCGCTGGGCCATGGGCAGTTCGGTCACCGGATCCGGTTCGACCACCTCGCCGTCGATGCGGACGGTGAAGGTGTCCGGGTCGACCTCGATGCGCGGCAGGGCGTTGTTCTCCGGCAGGTCCGCCTTGCCACGTGAACGCACGTCGGCCACCGGCACCACCCGGCGGCGTACGTCGAGGCGCAGCCCGGCCTCCAGCGCCGCCGGGGCGACGAACGCCAGGCTGGTCGCCGCCGCCGCACCGCCGTAGGCACCGAACATCGGCCGCGGCAACATCGGCTGCGGGGTCGGGATCGAGGCGTTCGCGTCCCCCATCTGCGCGTACGCGATCATGCCGCCCTTGATGACCAGGTGCGGTCGTACGCCGAAGAAGGCCGGTTCCCAGAGCACCAGGTCGGCCAGCTTGCCCGGCTCCACCGACCCGATCTCGTGGTCGAGGCCGTTGGCCATGGCCGCGCAGATGGTGTACTTCGCCACGTACCGCCGGGCCCGGTGGTTGTCGGCGGCGCCGTCACCCGGCAGCGCCCCCACCCGGGCCTTCATCACGTGCGCGCTCTGCCAGGTACGCAGCACGACCTCGCCGACCCGGCCCATCGCCTGCGAGTCGGAGCCGATGATGGAGATCGCGCCGAGGTCGTGCAGCAGGTCCTCGGCGGCCATGGTGGACGGCCGGATCCGGCTTTCGGCGAAGGCCAGGTCCTCCGGTACGGCCGGGTTCAGGTGGTGACAGACCATCAGCATGTCGAGGTGCTCGGCGAGGGTGTTGCGGGTGTACGGGCGGGTCGGGTTGGTCGACGAGGGCAGCACGTTGGGTTCCCCGGCGACGGTGATGATGTCCGGCGCGTGCCCGCCCCCGGCCCCCTCGGTGTGGTACGAGTGGATGGCCCGCCCGCCGATCGCCCGCAGCGTGTCGGCGACGAACCCGGCCTCGTTGAGGGTGTCGGTGTGGATGGACACCTGCACCCCGGAGGCGTCCGCCACCCGCAAACAGGCGTCGATGGCGGCCGGGGTGGTGCCCCAGTCCTCGTGCAGCTTGAACCCGCCGGCACCGGCCCGCAGCTGCTCCCACAGCGCCTCGGTGGAGACCGTGTTGCCCTTGCCGAGCAGCAGCACGTTGACCGGGAACGCGTCCAGGGCCTCGTGCATCCGGGCCAGGTGCCAGGCGTTCGGCGTGACCGTGGTGGCCCGGGTGCCCTCGGCCGGCCCGGTGCCACCGCCGACCAGGGTGGTGACCCCACCGGCGAGGGCCTCGGTGACGATCTGCGGGCAGATGAAGTGCACGTGGGTGTCGACCGCTCCGGCGGTGAGGATGCGACCGTTGCCGGCGATGACCTCGGTGGCCGGGCCGATCACCAGGTCGGGGTGCACCCCGTCCATGGTGTCCGGGTTGCCGGCCCGGCCCAGCGCCACGATCCGCCCGTCGCGCAGCCCCACGTCGGCCTTGACCACACCCCAGTGGTCGAGCACCACGGCACCGGTGATGACGGTATCCAGGGCGCCCGCGGCCCGGGTGGCCCGGGACTGGCCCATCGACTCGCGGATCACCTTGCCGCCGCCGAAGACCGCCTCGTCGCCGCCGACGCAGTGGTCGTGTTCGACCTCGATGAGCAGGTTGGTGTCGGCCAACCGGATCCGGTCACCGGTAGTCGGCCCGTACAGGGCGACATAACGGTTTCGCTCGACGATGCTCATGCCGCTCCTCCCGGCTCGGCGTCCAGTGCCCCGCCGCACTCGCCCCGCAGGCCGGGCACGATCCGGGCACCGGCCAACGGCACCAGGTCGACACTGCGGCTCACCCCCGGTTCGAAACGCACCGAGGTGCCCGCCGGTACGGCCAGCCGCTGCCCCCAGGCGATGTCCCGGTCGAAGTCCAGCGCGGGGTTGGCCTCGGCGAAGTGGTAGTGCGAGCCGACCTGCACCGGTCGGTCGCCGGTGTTGACCACCAGCAGGGTGGTCACCGGCCGACCAACGTTGATCTCCACCGGGTCGGCGGCCGGCAGGATCTCCCCCGGGATCACGGGATCGGGTGGTGCACCGTCACCAACTTGGTGCCGTCCGGGAACGTCGCCTCCACCTGCACCTCCCCCAGCAACTCGGGGATGCCGTCCTGGACGTCCTCGCGGGTCAGCACGGTACGACCGGCGGACATCAGGTCGACCACGGAGCGCCCGTCGCGGGCACCTTCGAGCAGGAAGGCGGTGATCACCGCGACGGCTTCGGGATAGTTCAGACGCAGGCCGCGTTCACGACGGCGCCGGGCGACATCGGCCGCCACGTGGACGAGCAGACGATCCTGCTCATGGGGAGTGAGATACAAGGGTGGCTCCCGGTGGGTGTCCGCGCCCCGTCGACCGCCGGCAGCGACGCCTCGACGCGCCGTCCCACGGTTCGGGGCTCGCCCGTCGAGTCCCGCCACGTGTGCGGGCCTCGGGAGTTCCACCCTCCCGGCCCACCTGGCGAGGCACCGACGGTGTCTTCTCGGATGCGGACCGCACCGCCCACCGCTGAGCCGACCGTAAGGGATCACGCGGCCGTCGGCAACACCCGTACCAACTTCGGTATATCGCGACACCAAATAGCGCGGTATTATGCCTCGCATGGTAGTGGCAGAAGGCCAACCGACCGACGACAACGACCGTCAGACCCAGCTTCTGCGCGGCGTGCTGGACATGTGCCTGCTGGCGCTGCTGTCCCGCGAACCCGCCCACGGTTACGAGCTGGTGCGGCGGATGGAGTCGGCCGGCTTCAGCACGATCAGCTACGGCACCCTCTATCCGCTGCTGACCCGGATGCGCCGCCTCGGCCTCGTCGCCGACGAACAGCAGATCAGTCCGACCGGCCCACCCCGCAAGGTGTACGCGCTGACCAGGGCCGGACGCGCTCGCCTCGATGCCTGGCAGAACCAGTGGACCCGCTTCGCCGGCACCGTCGACGCCATCCTCGTCCCGACCGACCACAGCCCGCCCAGGAGTTGACCGTGGAGACCATCGACAGCGTCCTGTCCGAGGCCGACCGTGCGTGGCGGGCCTACGGCGTCAGTTCGGCCGATCGGCGGGTACTCGCCGCCGACCTGCGCCTCGATCTGGCCGCCGCGGCCGCCGACGGGGGCGACCCGGTGCAGTTGGTCGGCGGTGACGTGGCCGGCTTCGCCCGACGGCTCGCCGACGAGGCCGCTGTCCGGCGGGTACGCCCGGAATACCACCGTCTCCTGCTGACCGCGTTGGCCGGTGCCCTGCTCGGCAGCCTGCTCGGTGCCGGCATCTTCACAGCGCTGTATCCGCTGCTCGTCCGTTTGATCGACATCCCCCGTTCGATCGAGATCCCGGTCCAGGTCGCTGTAGTCGTCTACTACGGCGTGCCGGCCGCCGTGGTGGTGGCCGGGGCGGTCACCGCGGTTCGGCTCCGGCTACGCGACCTGCCCCAGATCCGGAGAACCGCCCTGCTGATGAGCCTGCTGCTGCCGGCGGCCGGCATCGTCGTCACCCCGATCACCATGGCGTACGCCTGGTCCACCGACTACAGCACCGCACCGGAGGTGCTGGTCGTCGAAGTCGTCATGGTGCTCGCCGCGCTGGCCGGCGCCACGGTACTGGCCCGTCGCCTGTCGCTGCGCGAGCGCCGGCGGGCCACCGGCGCTGCGCCCGACGCCGCAGTCGAACCCGCCTGACGTGCCCGCGTTCAGCCGCCGCCGGGCAGGTCGACCCGCTCACCGGTGACGGCCTCGACCTCCCGGGCGCAGATCTCCAGCAACGGCATGTCGTCGTAATTGCTCAGAACCACACCGACCCAACCGGTGTCCGGGTAGACGGTCCAGTTCGCACCGACGCCGCCGGCGCCGCCGCCACGCCCGATCACCCACTGGCCGCCGATGATCGAGACAGGCATCGTGTACGCCTCGAACCCGGCGGGGCCGGGACCGGGAAGCTTGGCCCCGGCGAACAGATCGGCGTAGGGCCGCTCCAGCAACGTGCCGTCGTGCAGCGCGTACGCGAACCGGGCCAGGTCCGGTGCGGTGGCGAAGCCGTCGCTCGAGGCGTACCCGATGAAGCTGCGCCCCGGATTCCTGCCCCGGATGGGCGGGCTGACGCTGCCCTTGTCCAGGTTACGTACGGCGTCCACCCGGCTGCCGTCGTCCTGGCGCATGTACGGGTGCGCGATGCGCGCGTCGGTGAGCCACTGCGTCCGGGTGAAGAACCCCGAGCCGGTCATGCCAGCGCGTTCGAAAATGTGCTCGTGGGTGTAGTCCCAGTACGTCATGCCGGACACGACCTCGACGATCTGCGCCGCCATGGCCAGACCCACACCGCCACCGGGGAGATGAGCGTTGGCTCCCGAGCCGGGGACCCCCATCAACCGCGCCTGCCGGACCCACTGCTCGCCGACCTCGTGCACCTCTTGCCGACTGTGGTAGACGCGTTGCCAGTCCGGCATCGGAGCATCGATGCCGGAGGTGCTGGTGAGCAGGTGGTGGATGGTCACCTGCTCGGCGATCTCCGTCGCCACTCCTTCCAGGTGGCTGCCCACCGGGTCCGACAGCGACACCTTCCCCCGCTGCACCAACTGCAGGATCGCCACCGACAGGAACGGTTGGCTCGCCGAGGAGAGGTGGAACGCGACATTCTCGTGGTTGCGGATCCCCCGCTCCTTGTCGGCCATGCCATAGCTGCGTGACAACACCGTCCGACCCCGGTACGACAGCAGCACCACGCCGGAGAACCTGTCCTGTGCCGCCAGCTTCGCCACGAACCGGTCATAGGCCCCGCCGGGCCGGGTCTCCGGCGGGACCCGGCCCGATCCGGGCGGTCCGGCGGTGACGCGGCTGTCTGCGGTCGGCGGGGCGGCGCGGGCGAATTCGGTGCCCACCAGTGGCGCCCCGGCCGCCGCCAACCCGCCCCACTCGATCAGTCGCCGCCGGTCGATGCCACGTGCCGATTCCGGATTCATGTTCACGGTCCTTTCCTGTTCGACGAGCCGACCGGCATCGTCAGATCACGGTGGTCTGCGCTCTACCGAACAGGAACGGCTGTTGCGACGGCGTACGCGTTTTTCGATACGCCGACGACATGTCGCACCTCGTAGCATCGAGGGTGTGCGGGTGTTGATCGTCGAGGACGAGCCCTATCTGGCCGATGCCATTCGCGATGGTCTACGCCTCGCGGCGATCGCCGCCGACATCGCCGCTGACGGCGGCATCGCCCTTGAGTTGCTGGACAGGAACGCCTACAGCGTCGCCGTCCTCGACCGCGACATTCCCGGCCCGTCCGGCGACGAGATAGCCGAGAGAATCGTCGCCTCCGGCAGCGGTACGCCCATCCTCATGCTCACCGCCGCCAGCCGACTCGACGACAAGGCGTCCGGATTCGCACTCGGTGCCGACGACTACCTCACCAAGCCCTTCGAACTGCGCGAACTCGTGCTCAGGCTCAGAGCACTCGATCGGCGCCGCGCCCCCACCAGGCCACCCGTGCGGGAGATCGCCGGGCTGCGTCTGGATCCGTTCCGCCGCGAGGTCCACCGCGACGGCCGCTATGTCGCGCTGACCCGCAAACAGTTCGCCGTGCTCGAGGTGCTCGTCGCCGCCGAAGGCGGTGTGGTCAGCGCCGAGGAACTGCTGCAACAGGCGTGGGACGAGAACGCCGACCCGTTCACCAACGCCGTACGCATCACGGTCTCGGCACTGCGCAAACGACTCGGCGAGCCCTGGATCATTTCCACCCTGCCCGGCGTCGGCTACCGCATCGACGAGGCACGACCGTAGCCCGGCCACCCGGTTTGAGCGTTCGCCTCAAACTCACCCTCAGCTACGCCGGGTTTCTCCTGCTCGCCGTCGCCCTGCTGCTCGCGGTCGTGTGGCTGTTCCTGCTCCGCTACGTGCCCGACGGTGTGCTGGTCACGGGACCGCCGGGGTCGCCCCCCCGCCTCTTCATTCCCAATCGGTCCGACCTGCTGCGCGCCTTCGCGCCGAAGGCCGCGGCGCTGTGGGCGCTGCTACTTCTGTTCGGCCTCGTGGCAGGGTGGATCCTGGCCGGCCGGATGCTCGCCCCGCTGACTCGCCTCACCGATGCCACCCGCAGGGCCGCCGACGGATCGCTCTCCCACCGGATCCGGTTGCCGGGCCGCCAGGACGAGTTCCGCGAACTCGCCGACACATTCGACACCATGCTCGCCCGCCTTGAAACACACGTCGCGCAGCAGCGCAGATTCGCCGCCAATGCCTCACACGAACTACGCACCCCACTGTCGATCACGCAGACACTTCTCGACGTGGCACGTACCGATCGGCACCGCGACCTCGGCGAGATCATCGATCGCCTGCACGCCGTCAACTGCCGGGCCATCAAACTCACCGAGGCATTGCTTCTGTTCAGTCGTGCCAACGAAAAGTCATTCACCCGCGAACGCCTCGACCTTTCCCTGCTCGCGGAAGAGGCTGCCGAAACGCTCCTGCCGCTTGCCGAGAAACGCGGCCTGACCATTCAGTCGCGGGCCGATCTTGCCCCGGTCCTGGGCTCCCACCCGCTGCTGTTGCAGATGACGACGAACCTCCTGCACAACGCGATCATTCACAACACCGCCGATCAGGGCACCGTGTGGATCACGACAAGTGTCGCGCCCGGGGCTGTGCTGCTCACCGTCGAGAACACCGGCGAACGACTCACCCCACACCTGGTTTCCACGCTGGTGGAGCCGTTCCAGCGCGGCACCGAACGGGTCCGTGCGGAGCACGCCGGTGTCGGCCTCGGCCTGGCCATCGTCACGAGCATCGTCCAGGCACACGACGGTGCCCTCACCCTCGCCCCCCGCCCCACCGGCGGGCTCCACGTCACGGTGCGCCTACCTGCCGCACCACCGGAGATGACCAGAGCGTGAGGGCCGTCATACCGGGTGGACGCCGACCCGTCCCCTGCTGCTAGCCTCGGCCGCAGGTCATGAGTGCCAGCGTGAAGCCCCGGCTTGCTGGCCGGCAACCCTCGTCCGCGCAGGGGTGCCCCGGGTGAGGACCAGGCACCGGTGCAACCACCGGTGCAAGCGTGGCCTGGTTTCCAGGTCATCACGACCTCGAGGGAGACCCATGTCGTACCGCAGTCGATCCGCTCCCGTGGCGGCCTGCCTCGATCTGACCCAACGTCGGCACGTCGACATGATGCGGGTCTGTAGCGCCGCGTGTAGCTGACCGCGTCGCTGCCGGTCGCCGAGCCTGCGGGCCTCGGCATCTCCCCCTCTGCCATCGGTTCATCCCAGCGGTCCGTCCCACGGCGGACCGTCGGTGCGGCACGTCCGTGCCCGCCGTCGTTCATCCAGGAGACACCTGTGCGATTCGTTCCTGCCCTGACCCGGGCCGCCGCCGTCGGCGTCGCCGCAGTCCTCGCCGCCGTCACGCTTACCGCCTGCGGCTCGGACTCGGCCGGCGAGGCCGACAACCCGTACAACCTGCTCCAGCCGGGCGTGCTGCGGGCCGGCACCCTCACCGACGCGCCGCCGAACGTGTACCTCAAGGACGGCAAGTTCACCGGGTTCGACAACGACCTGCTTGTCGCCGCCGCCGACAAGCTCGGACTGAAGGTCGAGTTCGTCGGCACCGACTTCTCCGGCCTGCTGGCCCAGGTCAACAACCGCAAGTTCGACATCGGCAGCTCCTCGATCACCATCACCGAGGCGCGGAAGAAGACAGTCGACTTCGGCAACGGCTACGACTTCGGCTACCTCGGCCTCAACGTGCCCGCCGGTTCGACGCTGAGCAGCTTCGACGAGCTGCCCGGCAAGCGGGTGGTGGTCGTGCAGGGCACCGTCCAGGACGACTACGCCACCACCAAGGGCCTCGACCCGGTGCGGGTGCCCGACTACAACGGCGCGCTCAACCAGCTCAAGGCGGGCACCGCGGACGCCTGGATCTCCCCGGCCGAGATCGGTGAGAAGACCGCCGCGGACAGCGGCGGCAAGATCGAGGTGGCGGCGAAGGAACTCAGCCCGGCCCCGACGGCGTACGCCTTCGCCAAGGGCAACGACGCGCTGCGCGAGGCGCTGAACAAGGCCCTCGACGAGGTCATCGCCGACGGTACCTGGACCCGGCTCAGCGAGCAGTACTACCCGGGTCGGGCGATCCCGGCCGACTTCACCCCGGGCAGCGGCACCGTGACCGTCCCGTCGGCTTCCTGACGGCGAGTAGGAACGAGCAGGGCGGAGGTTGACCCGTGGATCCGTTGCGCACCCTGTGGGAGACGTTCTTCGACTGGGAGTCGATGCGCGAGGCGCTACCCGAGATGATCACTGTCGGGTTGCCGAACACGCTGATCCTGGCGGTCACCGCCGCCCTGCTCGGCTCGGCGCTGGGCATCGTGCTGGCCGTCGCGGGCATCTCGCGGACCCGCTGGCTGCGGTGGCCGGCGCGGGTCTACACCGACGTGTTCCGGGGCCTGCCAGCCGCGGCGACGATCCTGTTGATCGGGGTCGGCCTGGCCCCGCTCGGCATGCAGGTGTGGGGGCCCAACCCGTACCCGCTGGGCATCCTGGCGCTGTCGCTGATCGCGTCGGCGTACATCGGGGAGATCTTCCGCTCCGGCATCCAGTCGGTGGAGGCCACCCAGCTGGAGGCGGCCCGGGCGCTCGGCTTCTCCTGGGGCGAGGCGATGCGCCGGGTGATCATTCCGCAGGGCATCCGGCGGATCCTGCCGGCCTGGGTGAACCAGCTGATCGCCCTGATCAAGGACTCCAGCCTGGTCTACTTCCTCGGCCTGCTGGCCAGCCAGCGGGAGCTTTTCCGGATCGGGCAGGACTACGCCGCCAACACCGGCAACCAGTCGGCGTTGCTGCTGGCCGGGCTCTTCTACCTGGCGCTGACGGTCCCGCTGACCCACGTCGTCAACTGGATCGACGGGCGACTGCGACACGGCCGACCGGCCACCGGCCCGGCCGACGACGACCCCGACGACCTCGACCTGGCGCTGCCCGGCGCCGCCGGAGGGAACCAACGATGAGCGACTCGGTCAGTCTGAGCCTGCGCGACGTGCACCTGGCCTTCGGGCGTCACCAGGTGCTGCGCGGGGTGGACCTGGACGTGGCCCGGGGCGCGACGGCCTGCGTGATCGGCCCCTCCGGGTCGGGCAAGTCGACCCTGCTGCGTACGGTCAACCGGTTGTTGGAACCGGACCGCGGCGACGTGCTGCTGGACGGACGCAGCGTGCTGCGCGACGACCCGGACGCCCTGCGGCAGCGGGTCGGCATGGTGTTCCAGCAGTTCAATCTCTTCCCGCACATGAGCGTGCTGCGCAACATCACCCTCGCGCTGCGGCGCATCCGCAAGCTCGGCGAGGACGAGGCGGCGGCGGCGGCCCGCGAACACCTGGACCGGGTGGGGCTGGCCGCGAAGGCCGATGCCCGCCCGGCGCACCTGTCCGGTGGGCAGCAGCAACGGGTCGCCATCGCCCGCGCGCTGGCCATGCAGCCGCAGGTGATGCTCTTCGACGAGGCCACCTCGGCGCTGGACCCGGAGCTGGTCAAGGGCGTCCTGGCGTTGATGGCGGACCTGTCGGCGCAGGGCATGACCATGGTCGTGGTGACCCACGAGATGGGTTTCGCCCGGGAGGTCGCCGACACGGTCGCGTTCATGGACGCCGGGGTGGTGCTGGAGGCCGGTCCGCCGGCCGCGATCTTCGAAGCGGCGCAGCACCCGCGCCTGCGCCGCTTCCTCTCCCAGGTGCTCTGACCCCAGGTGCGCTGATCCCGGGTGCGCTGAGCAGCCCGGGGGCCGTCGTCACTGTCCGGTCGGCAGTTGCCCGTCGAACTCAGGGCAGCGCTTCATGGTGTAGTCCGACACCGGCGGCATCGCCGTCTTGAGCCCCTCCATGGTCTGGCCGAGGCGGGCGTACGCCGCAGGATCCTGAGGCATGCTCTTGCCCGAGGCCTCGATGACGGCGGCGTAGAACTCGCTCACCGTCGCCACGTCGGACTTGATCTCGGCGGGTGCCGCCGCCTTCAGCTCCTTCAGCTGGGTACGGGCCTGCGCCACCTCGGCCTTGCCCGCGCTCTCGGTGAACAGCGGGTCCATCGCCCCGGTGAACGCCTGCACCGCGTCGCACCAGCGGTCCCCGTCACCGGACCCGGTGTTCTTCCCGCCGCTGCCCTGGTCCGGCGCCTGCCCGCCGTCGGCGTCGGTGGTCGCCGCCGGCGGCTCGGCCCCACCCGAGGCGGTGTCGTCGTCCGTTCCGCCGGCACAGCCGGTCAGCATGAGCCCGGCCGCGAGCACGACAAGCAGCCCTCGAACCCGTCCCATCGTCTTCTCCTTCGACCTGAACACGCTGACCGCCCCCGTCCGCCTCCGGCGTCGCCACGGTCGCGGCACCCGCCACGTCGGCGTCCACCACGGCCGTGTCCGGACACCGAGCAGTCTGATCGGCGGTCTTCGGGGGCGGTTCAGGAATTGTTCAGGCGAGCCCGATCCGGTAGCGCGGCCGCGGCCGGCTCGACACCGATCTCGGCCATCCGCACGACGTACTCCTGATGGCGCCGGTTGGCCTCACCGTGCCGTCCGGCGGCCGACAGGGCACCGATCAGCCCGAGGTGGGCCGGCTCGTCGTAACCGTCCTCACCGACCAGCCGCAGGTACCAACCGATCGCCGCGTCGGCCCGGCCCAGGTGCAGATACCGCCTCGCCAGCCGGTGGGTCACCTCGCGGGCAGTGCGGACAGCAGCGCCCGGGGCCGCTGGACCGCCGCACCGACGACCTCGTCGTCGGCGCAGAGATCACCGGCGTACATGGCCACCACCGTCTCCAGTTGGCTCAGCAACCGATCGTCGGTGGCGGTGCCGGCCGGCGGCGGGCTCGCGGTGTCGGCGACGACGGCCGCCCGGGCCGCGTCGTGGAAGCGCAACGCGTCCACCACCACATGTGCCGTACTGAGCTGCACGGTGGCCGAGTCGGTGATCAGGTAACGGTCCGCCGGATGTCGCCGAACCGGGTCGAGCACACCCCGTACGGTCGAGATCAGCACCGACAGGCGGCGCAGCGCCACCTCGGCGCGGGCCTGCGGCCACAGCGCGGCGGCCAGGGCGTCGCGGGGCACCGGTCTGCCGAGCTGCGCGGCCACCATGTGCAGCAGATCGCGCGCCTTGCGGGACTGCCAGCTGCCGACCGGCACCGCCGCGCCGGCCAGCCGCACCGCGAACTGGCCCAGGATCTGCACCTCCACCTCGGGCACCGGTGCCGGCCCGATCGCCGCCAACGGTCCGGCGACGTGCCAGCCACCTTCCTGTACGCCGATGCGGCGCAGCCGCTCGTACGCGATCCGCTCCGCGACCAGGTCACCGGTGAGCCGGGCCTGGAGCAGGGCGTTGGTGGCGAGCGCGAACTCGTTGCCGAGCTCGGCCCAGATCGTCGCCGCCTCGACCAGGTCGGCGAGCAGTCGGCGTACCGTCCGGGGTGAACTCGCCCCGGGGTTGGCGCGGTGGGCGGCGAGGGTGACGAGTTCCATCGCCTCGGCCAGGCCCGCCGTGTCCCGACGGCGACCGGCCTCGGCGCGGACCTGTTCGCCGTACCGCAGGGCGGTGTGCGGGTCTCCGGAGCAGAGGGCGACCCAGCCGGCGGCCAGTTCGGCGACGGTGGGGCCGGCGGAGCTGGGCAGCGACAGGGCCCGCTCGGCGTGGCGGGCCGCCGCCTGCGGGTCGTCGGCGTAGCTGAGCCGGGCGAGCCCGGCGCACGCCTCCACCAGCACCTGCGCGTTGCCGTCCGGCTCTCCCATGGCCAGCGCGGCCCGGTAGGCGGCCACCGCCTGGTGGGTGGCCCCCCGTACCCGGTGCACCCGGGCGGTCAACGTCAGCCCGAAGGCAGCCAGCGGGGAACCGGCCCGCTGCCACCGGGCCAGCGCCTTGTCCGCGTCGCTGCGGGCGCGGTGCAGGTCGCCCAGGCCGAGCCATGCCTCCGCGCGGTTGTGCAGCGCCAGCGCGAGCAGCATCTGCTGGCCGAGCAGCTCGCCGAGCCGGACCGCCTCGTCGAGTTCCTCGATGGCCGGTCGGTAGTGTCCCTCCTCGACGAGCCGCGACCCGACATTGCACCGGATCCGCAGTTGCTGCCCGAAGTCGCCGGCGCGTTCGGCCGCCGCCAGGGCCTGGGCGTACGCGTGCTCGTTTCCCGCGCGGTCGCCGTCGCCGAACGCGGCCAGCGCCTGTGCCAGGTAGGCCGCCGCCACCGCCGCGTCGTCGCCGCTGCGTTCGGCGATCCGGACCGCATCGGTGGCCAGCTGCCGGGTCCGTGTCTGGTCGCCCTGGGCCCAGCGGGTCGCGGCCCAGCCGGCGAGGACCTGGGCGCGGTCGGCCAGCGCCGACGGGTGCTGGTCGTCGAGATCGAGGTCGAGGTCGACGCGGCGATAGCAGGCGTCGGCCGCGTCGAACCGGCCCTGCTGGTGCAGCAGCACACCGAGCCGCCAGGCCAACCCCGCGGGCAGCGGCAGGTCCGCCGGTACGGCCGCCAACCGGCGCAGGGCCTCGTCCTGGTGTCCCTGGTGGACGGCCGTCTCGATCGGGGTGAGCAGGTCGCGCATGCCCGGACCACCCGTGCCGTGGCCTGAGCGTCCTCGTCCCACCTCATCGAGTCTAGTGAGCCTCGCCGCACCGGCCCGCCGACGCGCGGTGGGCGTGCCGGGAGCGCACTCGAGAAGACCTGGTCACCGTGGGGTGTCGCGGTGGCGGAAGGCGGCCAGTCCGGCGGCCAGCAGCACCACCGCCACGGCGGTGAGGACCAGCAGCGGCGGTGCGGTCGCGTCGGCGCCGGGCACGGACGGCACGTGCGTGTACGGGGACAGGTTGAGGGCGGCCTGCGGCAGGTCGAGCACCGAACCGAGCTGGCCGAGCAGCAGGAACACGATAAGCGACGCCCAGCTCAGCCCGACCGACCAGCGGGGCAGCGCACCGAACAGCGCGGTGACCACCCCGGCGACCACCAGCAGTGCCGGTAGCCGCAGCAGCGCCGCCCCGGCCAGGTCGACCGTCCAGCCGACCGGATCGCCGTCGGCCACGCCGTACCCGAGGCCGGTGGTGATCCCGGCCAGCAGCACCAGCACCGACGCGCCGAGGACCGCGCCGAGGACCTGCGTGCCGAGCCACCGGGTGCGGCTGACCGCCGTGGCGAGCAGCGCCTCCAGGATGCCGTCGGACTCGTCGGTGCGGGTCCGCAACAGCGCCTGCACCACGTACGCGCCGATGGTCAGCGCGAAGATTCCGAGCATCGCGGCCAGGTACGCGTCGACAAGTTCGGCACCGCCGCCGAGCTGGGCGATCACCTCGGCCGCCTGCGGGTTCTCCGCGATCATGGCGTCGACCTCGTGCCCGGCCACGCCCATGGCGAGACCGAGGACCGCCACCGCGACCGCCCAACCGGCCAACGCCCCCCGGTGCAGCCGCCAGGTCAACCCGGCGGGGCTGAGCAGCCCGGACGCGGCCCGGGCCGGTCCGCGGCGGGCGGCGAGCAGGCCCGCGCCGACGTCCCGACGCTCGGCCAGCAGGTAGGCCACGGCGACGCAGGCGACGAGCAGGGCGATCGGCAGGGCCAGCACCCACAAGCGTTCCGGCCCGAAGGCCCGGACCTGGGTGCCCCAGCCCAGCGGGGACAGCCACACCGGCCAGGCGCTGTCCAGGCGGGTCGCGGTGGCGGCCCGCTCACCGAGCACGTCACCGGCGGCACGCAGCAGGAACGCGACACCGACCGTGGCGGCGGCGAGGGCGTTCGCGCCGCGCGAGGTGACGGTGAGCTGGGCGGTGACGGCGGCGACGCCGGTGAAGGCGACACCCACCCCGCCGATCGCCGCCGCGGCGGCCAGCGACCCGGCGACCGGCAGGCCGATGCCGACCAGGGCCAGGGCCAGCAGCCCGGCGGCCAGCACGTTGGCACCCACCACCACGACCAGGGCGGCGGTGAGCAGGGCGTACCGCCCGACCGGCGCGGCACCGAGCAGTTCCGCCCGGCCGGTCTCCTCGTTCTGCCGGGTGTGCCGGATCACCGCGAAGGTGCTGAGCAGCGCGGCGAGCAGAGCCAGGGTCAGGTACGACTCGGTGACCACCACGGCACCGACGTCCGCGCCGGCGATCGGGCCGTTGAATGCCCGGGCGACCACGCTGGTGATCGCGGTTTCGGCGTAGCCGAGGCGGGTCTGCGCGTCGGGGTAGAGCCCGGCGACGCTCTCGGCGATGGCGTACCCGAGCAGGGGGGCGCCGAGCACCCAGATGCCCAGCCGGATCCGGTCACGGCGCACGGCGAGCCGGGCCAGCCGACCGGTGCCGGCGAAGGTGCTCATCGGGCACCGCCGTCGGAGGTGGTGACAGTGTCGCCGTAGTGCCGCAGGAACAGCTCCTCCAGCGTGGGCGGTGCGCTGGTCAGGGCCCGGACCTGGAAGCGGAGCAGGTGAGCGAGCAGCGTGTCGAGGTGCGCCGGCTCGACCTCCAACCGGACCCGCCCGTCGACAGCGCGGACCTCGTGCACCCCCGGCAGCTCCGCCACCCCGGTCAGCGGGCGTACGGTCTCGACGGTGACCGTGGTGCGGGCCAGGTGCCGCAGCTCGGTGAGGGTGCCGGACTCCACGATCCGCCCCTCCCGGATGATGCTGACCCGGTCGCAGAGCGCCTCGACCTCGGCCAGCACGTGACTGGAGAGCAGCACGCTGGCACCGCCGGCGGTGAGTTCGCGGACCTCCTCCTGGAACACCGCCTCCATCAGCGGGTCGAGGCCGGAGGTCGGTTCGTCCAGGACGTACAGCTCGACGTCGGAGGCGAAGGCGGCGACGATGGCGACCTTCTGCCGGTTACCCTTGGAGTAGGTGCGGCACTTCTTCGTGGGGTCCAGTTCGAAGCGACGCAGCAGCTCGTCGCGGCGGCGCTCGTCGAGGCCGCCGCGCAGGGCGCCGAAGAGGTCGATCGCCTCGCCGCCGGAGAGGTTGGGCCAGAGGTTGACGTCGCCGGGCACGTACGCCAGCCGCCGGTGCAGCGCCACCGCGTCGCGCCACGGGTCGCCGTCGAGGACCCGCACCTGCCCGGAGTCGCGACGTAGCAGGCCGAGCAGGATCCGGATGGTGGTGGACTTGCCGGAGCCGTTGGGGCCGAGGAAGCCGTGCACCTCCCCCGGTTCCACCCGCAGATCCAGTCCGTCGAGGGCGCGTACGCTGCCGAAGGTCTTGACCAGGTTGTCGATGGCTATCACGGACATGGGGGCCTCCCGCCGCACCGAACACGACTCACTGCACTGACCGATGGTAAGGGTCGGAGGCGAGTCTGTCCGACCGCCGGTCAGGAGCGGTTACCCTCGACGGCATGACCTGGGCGGAGACCGACGGCACCCGCGAGAGGATCCTGCGCGCCGCGTTCGACCTGTTCACTGTGCACGGCTACCAGCGCACCTCGCTGCGCCGCATCGCCGAGCGGCTCGGGCTGACCAAGGCCGCGATCCTCTACCACTTCCCCAGCAAGGGGCACCTGCTCACCGCCCTGGCCGAACCGATGGTCGGCGACCTGGAGAGGCTCGTCGACGCCGCCGAGACGTTGCCGCCCGGGCCGGCGAGGTGGACGCTGCTGGAGGGCTGGGTGGACACGATGCTGGAGCACCGCGGCCGTCTCGGTCTGCTCCTGCACGACCTCGCGCTCGTCGATCAGGGCAGCACCTACCAGCGGCTGCTGCGCATCGCGATGCGGGCCAACCAGATCCTCGCCGGCCCCGACCCGAGCCGGCGGGACCGGGTCCGCGCGGTGCAGGCGATCGCGATGTGCAGCGACCCGGTGGTGTTCCTCATGGAGGTGCCCGCGCCGGTGCTGCGCGCGGACATGCTCGACGGCGTACGCCGCCTGCTGACCGACGATCCGCACGGCACCGATCCGCGAAGCACCGATCCCCTCGGCGCTGACCGCGATGGCAGCCATCGCAGCACCGATGCCCGGGATGTCGACGAGGAGCCGGCGGTCGGGGCGGTGGGCCGGCGGCGGCCCGGCCGACCCCGCTCGATGGGCCCGGAGCAGCTGCTGGTGGCCCGCCGGATGCACGCGGCAGGCACGCATTCCATCGACGAGATCGCCGCCGCCTGCGGCGTGTCCCGGGCGACCCTCTACCGGCATCTCAATTCGCCGGACAATAACGAGACAGTATCGAGATAGTTTTGCGACGCGGGTCGCGGGATCAGCGCACCAGACCGAGACCGGTGTACCGGCGCTCGTGCGCCGGGAAGTTCTCGGTGGTGTGCGGCGCGTAGATCCAGGTGCGCAGCGAGTCCGCCGCCGTGTCGATCTCGACCAGCCGGACCGGATTGGTCCGCTTGGAGTGGAAGGTCTGGAGGAACGAGTAGATCCGGTTGCCGTTCACACCGGTGTCCACCCGCGACGCCGCCGTGCCGGTGTGCCCGGAGAAGACGAACCGGATGTTGGGATAGCGCCGCACCAGGTTGTCGAAGACGTACTGCGGGCTGCTGGCACCGAATCCGGCGCTCTGCCCGATGCTCGCGTCGCTCTCCAGGTAGTGGTGGGTGACCAGGACGACGTTGTGGCGCGGGTGCGCGGCGACCACCTGCTGCGCCCAGGTGACCGCCGCCCGCCGGGGCCACAGCTCCAGGGTCAGCACCAGCCAGTGCACTCCCCCGGCCGTGTAGGTGGCGTACGCGTTGTCGACCTTGCCCGCCTCGAACTGGCCCTGCACCGACCCGAAACGCGCGGCGGTGAAGTACCTGTTGAACACGGCGGTGTCGCGCAGCAGCGGCCCGGCCGGGCTGCGTGGCTTGCCGTCCGGGCCGAAGACCTGCCCGTCGTGGTTGCCGATGGCCAACGTGTACGGCACCCCGGCCTGCTCCAGCGGGCGCAGCGCGTTGCTCGCCCGCACGTACTGGACGTGGTCCGAGGTGTCGTAGTTGATCACATCCCCGGAGTGCGTGACGAAGCGCAGATCCAGCGCGTTGCGCTGCGCCACCAGCCAGTCGATCCGCTGCCGGAACCGGTTGTCCGCAGCGTCCAGCACCTCCTCCTGAGTGTCCGGGACGACCGCGAAGCTGAACCTGGTGTCGGTCGGCGGCGTCGCCTCGGTCCGGACGTACGCCAGGTGGGCGTTACGGTCGCACGCGCCGGTGTAGCGGTCGTTGACCAGGTCGATCCGGACGGTGTGCTGTCCCGCGGGCAGCGGCGCGCCGACCTGGTAGGCGCCGTAGTCGGTGGCGCTGACCACCGTCACCTCGCCGACCGGGGTGCCGCCCACGCTCACCCGGATCGTGGGCCACCCCTCGCAGTGGTCGCCGATCGCACCCACCACAAGCGTCCCTGCGCCCTGCACGGTGGTCAGCGCGTAGCTGGTGTTGCGCCACAGGGTGGCATGGGTGCCCGACGCCGGCTTCGGCGTCCCGGTGGCCGGCTGGATGGATCCGTTGACCACGGTGAACGGTGACGACACGGCCGCGTTCGCCGATCCCGTCAACACCCCGGCCGACAGGACGACGACGATCGCCACGATCGCACGCGTGACCCGCATGGCTGCCCCTCTCCACGCCTGGCCCCCGTGCCCGACATCGGCGATGTTAAGCCACATCAGCCGGGTATGCCCGGCAACGGCCCGTCAGCGGGCGCGCCCCACCGCCGACCAGCCGCACAAAGGTGAGGTCACTCCACGTCCACCCAGTCCAGCGTGCGCCCGACCGCCTTCTGCCAGCCCGCGTACCCGGCCGCGCGTTGCTGCGCCGACCAGGACGGGTGCCACCGCCGGCTCTCGTTCCAGTTGTCCCGCAACTCGTCGGTGTCCTTCCAGAAGCCGACGGCCAGCCCGGCGGCGTACGCGGCGCCCAGCGCCGTCGTCTCGGCGACCACCGGCCGGCTGACCGGCACACCGAGGATGTCCGCCTGCAACTGCATGCACAACTCGTTCACGGTGACCCCACCGTCGACCTTGAGACACTCCACGGCCACCCCGGAGTCCTGCGCCATGGCCTCGGCCACGTCCCGGCTCTGGTAGCAGATCGCCTCCAGCGCGGCCCGGGCGAGGTGGGCGTCGGTGTTGTAGCGGGACAGCCCGACGATGGCCCCTCGGGCGTCGGCGCGCCAGTACGGGGCGAACAGGCCGGAGAAGGCCGGTACGAAGTAGACCCCGCCGTTGTCGTCGACCTGCCGGGCGAGGTCCTCGCTCTGCGCGGCGGTCCTGATGATCTTCAACTGGTCGCGCAGCCACTGCACGGCGGAACCGGTGACGGCGATGCTGCCCTCCAGCGCGTACACCGGCTGTTCGCCGGCGAACTGGTAGCAGACGGTGGTGAGCAGTCCCGACTCCGAGCGGACGATCTCCGTACCGGTGTTGAGCAGCATGAAGTTGCCCGTACCGTAGGTGTTCTTGGCCTCGCCCGGCGCGAAGCAGACCTGCCCGACGGTGGCGGCCTGCTGATCACCCAGGTCGCCGGTGATCCGGACCGTGCCGGCGAACGGGCCGCCCGACGCGGTGGTGCCGTAGGCGTGTGGGTCCGACGACGCGACGATCCGGGGCAGCATCGCGCGGGGGATGTCGAAGAACGACAGCAGCTCGTCGTCCCAGTCGAGGGTCTCCAGGTTCATCAACATGGTGCGGCTGGCGTTCGTGGGGTCGGTGAGGTGCACACCGCCGTCGGTGCCGCCGGTGAGGTGCCACAGCAGCCAGGTGTCGGTGTTGCCGAAAATCGCCTCGCCGCGTTCGGCGGCGGCCCGCACCCCCTCGACGTTCTCCAGGATCCACTGGATCTTCCCGCCGGAGAAGTAGGTCGCCGGTGGCAGCCCGGCCTTGCGCCGGATGATCTCACCGCGACCGTCGCGGTCCAGGGCCGCGGCGATCCGGTCGGTACGGGTGTCCTGCCAGACGATGGCGTTGTAGTACGGCCGGCCGGTGCGCCGGTTCCACACCACCGTGGTCTCCCGCTGGTTCGTCACGCCGAGCGCGACCAGGTCGGAGGCGGCCAGGCTGTGCGTGTTCAGCGCGGTACGCACCACCGTCTGGGTCCGTTCCCAGATCTCCAGCGGGTTGTGCTCCACCCAGCCGGCCCGCGGCAGGATCTGCTGGTGTTCCAGCTGGTGGCGACCCACCTCGTTGCCGCCATGGTCGAAGATCATGAAGCGGGTGCTGGTGGTGCCCTGGTCGACGGCGCCGACGAAGTCAGCCATGTCCGGATCTCCTTGTCATGCTCGTCGCGCCCCTGGCAACCACGGGCGCGGTCCGGCCCTGCCGCACCCGACTGCGGGGGCGGAGCGTGGCACGGATTGAAGCAGAGCAAAGCACGGCCAGGGCACGGCGGCCACCGCGACGCCCGCCTCACCCGAGACGGCACATCGGGCCGCGAAGCGTTGCCGGAGCGCCCGCTCGCAGGAGCTTGCCGTCGGGCAACGGGTGCGGATGTCGCCGGACGACGTAATCTGCCAGCATGAGCAACCTCGACCGACCGGATGCCAGCGGCCCGGACGGCGCCTCATCCGGCGGTGACGAGGTCGACTCATTACTCTCGCTGTCGTTCACCGGGCAGACGGTGACCGCGCTGCGGCACCTGCTCGCCGCGCGGATCGCCGCCGCCGGTCTGCGCGGCGACGCGGCCGAGGATCTCGTCCTGGCCGTCCACGAACTGGTCACCAACGCCGTGCTGCACGGGGGCGGCCGGGGCCGTCTCGAACTGCTCCGGTACCCCGACCGCCTGGTCTGCGAGGTGAGCGACCACGGGCCCGGTGGGGTCGACCTGACCGTGCAGCGGCCGGCCACCGACACCCCGGGCGGTCGGGGGCTCTGGTTGGCTCATCAGCTGACCGGGGCGTTGACCCTCACCCACCGGCCCGACGGCGTGACCGCCACGGTCACCGCCTCACTGATCATGGGCTCCACCAACCCCACCCTGGCGGAGGGCAGCGCCACCCTGGCGGAGGGCAGCGCCACCCTGGCGGAGGGCAGCGCCACCGGCGACGGTGGGCTGCCGCACCGGTGACCCGGTCCGGCAGCCCGTGCCGGGTCAGCCGTTCTGCTTCTGCTGGCAGGGCACGCAGAAGCGGGCCTGCGGCAGGATCTCCAAGCGCTCACGCGGGATGGCCGTGCCGCACTTCTCGCAGTCGCCGTAGCTCCCGCTGCTCATCCGTCGCAGCGCGTCGGTGATCTGGGCCAGGCTCTGGCGGGTGGCGGCGATCAACGCGGCGTTGGTGTGTGCCTCGGCCGGGTCGCCGGTGTCAGCGGTCAACTCGGTGAGCCGCGCGGTCTGCGCTTCGAACTCGTACGTCAGCGTCGTCTTGAGGTCGGTCAGCCACTTCTGGTCGAACGTGTCGGTGCTCATGTCGGATCCCTCTCCTGGAAAATAGAAAAGGGCCGAAGCCTTTGGCTTCGCCCTTGGTCGTCCGGTGGGTTGGACGATTCCCGGAGGGCTCCGGCCTGCGGGGCTCGGCTGGCCGTGACCAACCTGCCCGGGCACCCAGACCGTGCGGGTCGCCGCAGCCGACACCGGCGTCGCCGTGACGACGGCGACGCGGTTCAGCAGGGCGACGGGGTACATCGAACCACCATAGACGCATTCGCAGGGCAAACCAACGGCAATATCGAGGACCTGGCCGCCGGAGCCGACAGCCCGGCAGAGGAGGGCTCGTACCCGGATCAAAGCCGCTAAAGTGACAAACAGCGGCGGGGTCTGCGCTCCACCCGACCGACCGTTTGCGCGGATCCGATCCTTCGCTGCGATCACCGCCGGGCGCGACCCTTGGAGTTGGTGCGATGTCGGAGTCGGTTCGGGCGTTTTTCGACGACCTCACCCACGGCGGTGGTCGGATGCTCCGGCAGGTCTCCGGCAGCGTTCGCTTCGATCTCGTCCACGCCCGCGGGGTGGACCACTGGCTGGTCACCATCGACCAGGGCCGGATCACCGTCTCCCAGGGCGGCGCGGTGACGGCCGACACGGTGATCGGCGCCGACGAGACGCTGTTCCTGCGGATGGCACACGGCGAGATCAAGCCCCTGTCCGCCTGGCTGCGCAACGACTTCACCGCGGACGGCGAATTCCGTTTCGTGATCATGCTGGAGCGCCTCTTCGCCCCGCCGAAGGGTGCCCACCATCCGCGGGACGCGGCGACAATGCCGTCGGCGGAACCCGCATGAAACGGATGGTGCGCATCCTCGACGGCAACATCTTCGCGCTCAGCGAGGACAACGGGGACATGACCTTCGACCCGCCCAGCCCGAGCGGGTTCTTCGTCTTCGACACCCGCTTCCTGTCCACCTGGCGGCTGACCCTCGACGGCGAGCAGCTGCACCCGCTGGCGATCCACGAACCGAGCTACTACGAGCTCCGCTTGTTCCTGGTCCCCGGCAACCCGACGCACTACGTCGACGCGAAGGTCTCGATCATCCGGGACCGGTGGATCTCCGACAGCAGCTTCACCGAACGCCTCACCGTGCTCAACCACACCTGCGAGCCGGCCGACTACGTGTTGCGCATCGACATCGACAGCGACTTCGCGCCGATCTACAACGTGGTCTGGCCGCGGGCGACGCGGTTGCGCGGATACCGGGAGGTGTCCGAAGACCGGTTGCGGCTCGGCTACCGCCGGGAACGGTTCCACCGGGCCACCGAGATCTCGACCACCGAACCGGCCGCTGTCGACAACCAGGGGATGACCTACCGGATCCAGGTCGACCGGCAGGGGCGGTGGAGCACGACCCTGACCGTCCGGAGCCTGGTGCTCCGCCCGGACGGTGCCGACGTACGCGAACAGCTGGGGCACACCCACGGCCAGGTCGGTGCCCAGTTGCGCCACGACCTGAGTCGGTGGCTGGCCGACGCGCCCCGACTGCACTGCGACTGGCAACCACTGACCACGACCTACCAACGCGGCCTGGCCGACCTGGCCGGCCTGCGGTTCGCCCCGCTCGCGATGCCGCACGAGACGATGCTCACCGCCGGTCTGCCCTGGTCGGCCACCATCGTGGGCCGCGACGCCATCCTCACCTGCTACCAGACGCTGCCCTTCGTGCCCCGTACGGCCGCCACCACGCTCCGGCTGCTCGCCCTGAACCAGGGCACGGTGCTCGACGACTTCCGGGACGAGGAACCCGGGAAGATCCTCAACGAGTTCCGGTACGGGGAGTTGGCGGCCTTCGAGGAACGCCCCCAGTCCCCGTACTTCGGCGGCGCCGACGTCACGCCGCTGTTCGTCGTACTGCTCGACGAGTACGAGCGGTGGACCGGTGACGGTCAACTGGTCCGTGACCTGGAGGACACCGCCCGCGCGGCGCTGCACTGGATCGACGAGTACGGCGACATCCGAGGTGACGGTTACCTCTGGTACCGGCGACGCAACGAGAACAGCGGTGCCATGAACCACTGCTGGAAGGACTCGCCGGAGGCGATCTGCTACCGCGACGGCCGGCTGCCGGGACTGCCCCGCGCCACCTGCGAACTCCAGGGTTACGCGTACGACGCCAAGCGTCGTGGTGCCCGGCTCGCCCGTGAGTTCTGGGGCGACCCGGCGTACGCCGACCGCCTGGAACGGCAGGCCGAGGAGCTCAAGCAGCGGTTCAACCGGGACTACTGGGTCGAGGACGGCGAGTACTTCGCGCTGGCGCTCGGCCCGGACGGCGACCACGTCGACGCCCTCGCCTCGAACATGGGCCAGTTGCTGTGGAGTGGCATCGTCGACGAGTCCCGGGCCCCGGCGGTGGCCCGACACCTGCTCGGGCCCCAGATGTACTCCGGCTGGGGAGTGCGGACGCTGGGCACCGGACAGGCCAGGTACAACCCGCTCGGCTACCACCTGGGCACGGTGTGGCCGCTCGACAACGCGTTGATCGCCGCCGGGCTGCGCCGGTACGGCTTCGTCGCCGAGGCCGGGATCATCGCCGAGGGCATCATCGACGCCGCACAGCACTTCGGCGGGCGGATGCCGGAGTCGTTCGCCGGCTACGACCGGGAACTGACCCGGTATCCCGTGCCGTATCCGGCGGCGAACAGCCCGCAGGCGTCCGCGACCGGCTCGACCTTCCTGCTGCTGCGCACCCTGCTCGGCCTCGAACCGTACGGCGAGCACCTGGTGGTCCACCCCGCGATCCCGCAGCGCTTCGGCCGGATCGAGTTGCTCGACATCCCCGGCCGGTGGGGGCGGATGGACGCGATCGGCAACGCCCGCATCACCACCTGACCACACCGGACGGTGCGCGCCGACCCGGGCCGGCGATCGCGGGTGGGCGGGGCGTAACGTGCATCGGCATGACCGGAGTGGCCTACTCGCACTGCTCGTACTGCGGCACGGCGTATCCCACGGAGGCCGGTTGGCCCCGGCTCTGCGCGAACTGCGGTCAGACGGTGTGGCGCAATCCCCTGCCCGTCGCGGTGGCGCTGCTGCCGGTGCGCACCCCGGACGGCCTCGGTGTGGTGGCCGTACGGCGCGCCATCGAGCCCGCCCGTGGGCTGCTCGCCCTGCCCGGCGGCTTCATCGAGTACGGCGAGCAGTGGGCGCACGCGCTGGTGCGCGAACTGCGGGAGGAGACCGGGTTGGTCGCCGACCCGGACCAGGTCGACCTCGTCGCGGTGCGGAACGCGCCGGCGGGCGGCACCCTGCTCGTCTTCGGTGAACTGCCGGCCCGCCCGATCGAGGAGCTGCCCGCCTCGGCGCCCACGGCGGAGGCCACCGAATGGCTGGTGCTGACCCGGCCGACCGAGTTGGCCTTCTCCACCCACACCGAGGTGCTTGCCGACTTCTTCGCCCGCCACGCCGGCTGACCGCCCGGCTCCGCGCGGCTCCCTAGCCGCGCCCGGCCGGCACCGGTGGGGTGGCGAACGGGATGCCTGTGGGTTCGGGCACGGTCACCGCCGGTCGGGCCGGGTGCCGCCACAGGCCACGCTCACCCAGCACCGGCAGCACTCCCTCGCCGAACCAGTACGCCTCCTCCAGATGCGGCTGTCCGGACAGGACGAACTCGTCGATGCCGAGGGCGTGGTACTCGGCGATCCGGTCGGCCACCTCGGTGTGGCTGCCCACCAGGGCGGTGCCCGCGCCGCCGCGGACCAGCCCGACGCCGGCCCACAGGTTCGGCGAGATCTCCAGGTCGTCACGGGACCCGCCGTGCAGGTCGAGCATCCGGCGCTGCCCCTCCGACTCGCTGCGACGCAGCCCCTCCTGGGCGGCCCGGATGTCGGCGTCGGCGATGCCGTCGAGCAGCCGGCGGGCCTGCGCCCACGCGTCCTCGCTCGTGTCACGGGCGATGACGTGCAGCCGGATGCCGAACCGGACGTCGCGGCCGGCCTCGGCGGCCAGCCCCCGGATCCAGTCGAGCTTCGCGGCCACCTGCGCGGGTGGCTCGCCCCAGGTGAGGTAGACGTCGCTGTGCCGGGCGGCGACCGGACCGGCGGCGGCCGACGACCCTCCGAAGTAGACGGGTGGCACCGGGTCGGGCAGCCGGGCCAGTCGCGCCCGTTCGACCCGGACGTGTTGTCCGTCGTGGTCGACCGTCGCACCGCCCCACAGGGCCCGCACCACGTGCAGGAACTCGTCGGTACGGGCGTACCGGGCGTCCTTGTCCAGGAAGTCGCCGTAGGCGCGCTGTTCGTGGGCCTCGCCACCGGTGACCACGTTGACCAGCAACCGCCCACCGGACAGACGCTGGAAGGTGGCTGCCATCTGCGCCGCCAGGGTCGGTGAGAGCAGGCCTGGGCGGAAGGCCACCAGGAACTTCAGCCGCTCGGTGACCTCGGTCAGCATCGCGGTGCTCAGCCAGGCGTCCTCGCACCAGGCCCCGGTGGGCGTGAGGGCGCCGACGAAGCCCAACTGCTCGGCCGTACGGGCGATCTGGCCCAGATAGGCGACGGTCGGCGGACGAGAGCCGCCGGCCCTGCCCACCGGCACGCCGTGACCGCCGCCCACGATGTCCCGGCTGTCGCCGTACGTGGGCAGGAACCAGTGGAAGGTCAACATGGCTCGATCCTCCGGGCGCGGGTTGGCTGGTCCGACCGGTCGTCCTCGACGCGCTCGGGAACGACCACGCGAACAGACTACCCATAAAACCTATCGAGTTAGTAGGCTGTCGTCGCCGCTGGACCTCATCGATGTCCACGGGACCCCTTCCGCCGTCGAGGAGTGCTCATGCGTACCTCTGCCCCGCGCCGTTCCCGCGTCGTCACCGCCGCCCTGACGGTGCTCGCCCTGGTCGCCGTCGGGGCGCTGACCGGCTGCGCCGACGATCCGGCCGGCGGCGACGACACGCCCCGACTGCGCATCGGCTACCAACGTTTCGGCGGGCTGAGCCTGGTCAAGGCCCGAGGTGAAGCGCCGGATGCCGAGTGGTCGCTGTTCGAGAGCGGGCCGGCGCTGACCGAGGCACTCAAGGCCGGTTCCATCGACATAGGCCAGACCGGAGAGGCGCCGCCGATCTTCGCCGCCGCCGGCCGGATCCCGTTCCAGATCATCGGGACCTCGGAGCCGATTCCGCAGGGCGAGGCCGTACTGGTCAAGGAGGACTCCGGCCTGCGCACCTTCGCCGACCTCAAGGGGCGGACGGTGGCGCTCAACAAGGGCTCCAACGTGCACTGGCTGCTGGTCCGCCTGCTGGAGGCCAACAACCTGACGCTGTCGGACATCAACGTCAAGTACCTCAAGCCCGCCGAGGCCCGGCCCGCCTTCGACAACGGGCAGGTCGACGCCTGGATCATCTGGGACCCTTACTTCGCCCTCGCCGAGCGACCCGGGGTGCGGATCCTCGCCGACGCCACCGGCCTGGCCAGCAACCGCGAGTACGTGCTGGCCCACCCGGACGCGTTGACGAACAAGTCCCCGCAGATCGAAGCGTTCCTGCGCACCTACCGCACGGTCACCGACTGGGGTATCGCCAACCCCGCCGAACGCACCGCGGTGCTCGCCCCGGAACTGAAGATCCCCGAGGACGTCACCAGCCGGGCGCTGGCCCGCAGCGCCCGCGCGCTGGCACCGGTCACCCCGGCCGTCGGCGACGAGTTGCAGGCCATCGCGGACGGGTTCACCACTCTCGACCTGATCCCCGGCACGGTGGACATCCGGTCCCGGATCGACGGCCGATTCACCGAGGTGTTCCAGTGACCAGGGCGACCGCCGTACGGCCCGCACCGGTCACCGCGCCGGCCACCGCTGCGGGCACACCAGGACGGCCCGGACGCCGCCTGGCATGGCGTCGGTCGACCACCCCGCTGCTGCTGGTCCTCGGGTGGGAACTGGCGGCCCGGTCCGGGTTGCTGGCCGCGGAGAAGTTGCCCGCACCCAGCACGGTGCTGGCCACCGGTTGGCGACTGACCCGCGACGGCACCCTGCTGACCCACCTGCTCGACTCGCTCACCCGGGCCGGCGTCGGGTTGCTCATCGGCGGCGGACTCGCCGTCCTGCTCGGCGCGCTCGCCGGGCTGCTGCGCATCGGCGACGACCTGGTCGACCCGCCGGTGCAGATGGCCCGGATGCTGCCCCACCTCGGGCTGGTGCCGCTGCTGATCATCTGGGTCGGCATCGGCGAGTCGTTGAAGATCAGTCTGGTCGCCCTCGGCGCGTTCTTCCCGCTCTACTTCAACACGTACGCCGGCATCCGGGACATCGACGAGCGACTGGTCGAGGCGGCCCGTACCTGCGGATTGGGCGCACTCGCCCGGCTGCGACACGTGGTGCTGCCGGGCGCGCTGCCCGCGCTCTTCCTCGGCCTGCGGCTGGCCATCGGCGCGGCCTGGCTCAGTCTCGTGGTCGGCGAGCAGGTCAACGCCCAGACCGGCATCGGCTTCCTGATGATGGAGGCCCGCGAATTCAGCCAGACCGACGTGGTGGTCCTCGGCCTGCTCGTGTACGCCCTGCTCGGCCTGCTGTCCGACGTCGCCATCCGGATCGTGGAGAGGAGGACGCTGACATGGCGTCGCGGACTTCGGGCCAGCTGAACGGGCCGCTGCTCACCGCGACCGGCGTACGCCGCCGGTTCGGTGCCACCACGGTGCTGACCGGCGTCGATCTGCGCATCGCACCGGGTGAAGTGGTCGCCCTGCTCGGCGGCAGCGGCTCCGGCAAGAGCACCCTGCTGCGGGTGCTCGCCGGCCTCGACGACGAGGCCACCGGCGAGATCACGTTACGCGGCCGGGCGGCGGTGGTGTTCCAGGAACACCGCCTGCTGCCGTGGAAACGGGTGGCGGACAACGTCGCCCTCGGGCTGAGCGGTCCGGACATGGCCGAGCGGGTCGCCCGGGCGCTGGCCGAGGTCGGCCTCGCCGAACGGCACCGGGCCTGGCCCGCCGAACTCTCCGGCGGGCAGGCGCAGCGGGTGGCGGTCGCGCGGGCGCTGGTCCGCGAGCCGGACCTGCTGCTGCTCGACGAGCCGTTCGGCGCGCTCGACGCGCTCACCCGGCTGCGGATGCAGGGCCTGCTGCGCCGGTTGCGGGCCGAACACGGCTTCGCCGCCCTGTTGGTCACACACGACGTGGAGGAGGCGCTGCTGCTCGCCGACCGCCTGCTCGTCCTGGAAGCCGGTGTCATCGCCGAGGAACTGCCGGTTGACCTCGGGCCCACCCGCTCCCCCGACGATCCGGCCTTCGGCGCGCTACGCCGCCGCCTGCTCGACCGCCTCGGCGTACCCGCCCTGTGAGGACGGCGCGCGGCCGGGAACCGTCGTCCGGTCCCCGGCCGCGCGCCGGTGCCGCCCTGAGGGTCAGCTGAGGCTGAAGCCGGCGAACAACAGCGAGGCCAGGCCGAGCGCGAGAACCAGGTTGAACACGGTGGCAGCACCGAACACCGCGATGGGACGCCAGCCGGCCTGCCGCAGCGCCGCCACCCGGACCTCCAGGCCGATGCTGACGAACGCCAGGATGAAGAACCAGGTCCGCAGGTCGTTGACGATCGCGATGGTGGCCTTGCCGTCGGCGCCGACCGCCTTCAGGTACCAGGTGGCGATCACCGACGCCGCGACGAAGCCGAGGACGAACTTCGGAAAGCGCCGCCACAGTTCGCTCAGCCCTGGCCGGGCCGAGCCGGGCCGCCGTTCGACGTGCAGGGCAAAGTACGCGGTGAGCGCCACCGCCACCACGCCCATCAGCGCGTTCTGGGTGACCTTGACGATGCTGGCGATCTGGAGCGCGTCCTCGCCGGCCAGCGCCCCGGCCGCAGTGACCGCCGCGGTGGTGTCGATGTTGCCGCCGATCCAGGCACCGGCCACCGCCGGTGACAGCCCGAGCACGTCGGCCAACCAGGGCAGCAGGAAGATCGACGGAAGGGCGAAGACGATCACCAGGCTCGCCGTGTAGGCGAGTTGCTCGCGACGGGCGCGGACCGCCCCGGCAGCGGCGATCGCGGCGCTGACTCCGCAGATCGACACCGCGGAGGCGAGCAGGGCGCGCAGCTTGTCGTCCAGTCCGAGCCGCCCGGCCAGCCACCAGGTGAACAGGAACACGCCGGAGATCAACAGGAGCGCCTGGGCGATGGCGGGCCCGGCGGCACTGGCGATCACCGCCAGATTGATCGAGGCACCGAGCAGCACCAGGCCGGTCTTGATGAAGAACTCGGTACGGAATGCGGCGGCGATGCGGTCGTGCAACCCGGTCAGCGTGACCACCAGATTGCCGAGCAGACCGAGCACGATGGCGTAGACGGGATACTCGATCGCTGCCGCGATGTCCTCAAGCGCCGTGCCGGCCGCCCACTCGGGCACCTGCTGTTCGAGATAGCGGGTGAGCGCGGCGAGGAGCAGGACCACCAGCAGGCCGGCGGCCGTCCAGGCCCAGAACCTGCGGTCTCGCGGCGGCGGAGCGAGGAGCCCGGCCTGCGGCGCGGTCTGCGCGGCACCTCGGGTTGCGTCGGTGGCCATCAGGGCACCAGCCCAGCGGGGATCGCACCGGCCAGGACCAGGCCGAGCAGAGCGAGACCCAGGATGGTGGCGGCCCAGTCCTCGTTGATGGAGAACCGGCTCTCGGGTGCGGTGGGTGACGGTTGGGGTTCCAGCTTGGTCATGATCGTCTCTTTCGACAGATCGACGGGGCGGAGCGCCCGCCGAGGGCGGAAGCACAGATGAAGTAGACCTATATTCCTACCGGGAAACTAGGTTTTCAAGCCCCTTGTCCGCTCCCGTTCGTCGGGCCCGCCGCATCACCGGCAATCCCGTCCGGCACAACGTCCACCCCATGCCGCAGGCGTGACCGGCTTCGGGGCGGGTAGACGGCGACGCCGCACCCGCAGCGGTTCGGTCGGGTTCCGCCACGCCCGGCCGGCAGAGACGACCCCGGGGGACGAATGACAAGCGGACCGCAGGCCCACGTCGATGTCGTGGAACTGCGGGTCCATGGTGTGTCCGGTGCCGGGGCCGAGCAGATTCTGAACCGTCCGCACGCCTACCAGGTCGCCGGGGACGGCAGCGGCGGCTTCTACCGGCCGCATCCGGACTATCCGGACGCCAAGGGCCCGGCCGGGGTGACCCTGGAGGCGTACCGCTGGAGTGATCTGCCCTCCGGGACGACCGTCCGGACCTTGTCGCTGATGTTCCTGTTGCCGTTCATGCTCTGCAACGTCGCCATCTGGATGCGACCGGCGACCCGGGGCAACTCCGGCGCGGGGATCAAGGCGACCTGCCGGCTGCTCGCCCTCACCCTCACCATGCTGTACGTGCTCGCCACGATGGGGGTGGCACTGGACCTGATCGCCGTCCGGTGCATGTCGAACCCGATCTGCACGGCGAACCGACCGTGGTTGTCCTGGCTCAGCGGACGACCCACCGGCCTACGTCTGTCGGTGCTCGCCCTGGCACCGGCCGCCGCCCTCGGGCTGGTCTGGCGGCTCGGCATACGACCGGGACACAACTTCGACGCCTTCCACCGGACGGCCGACGAGTCGAACCCCCACGCACTCAGTGCGGTGGGCCAGTGGGACGGCGCGCCGCTGGTGGGTCGCCTGCGTTCGCTGCACGTCGCCGCTGGGTTCGCCACCCTGAGCATCGGCCTGCTCATCGCCCGCTGCGTCGCCGGCCCGTCGGCGGTGAGTGTCGCTCCCACCGTCGTGGCGATCGCGATACTCGGTGCCTGCGTCACGATGCTCTGCGTCCGGCCGTGGATCGACGCCCCGGTCAGCAGACGGGTGGACCGGTTCTGCTCTTTTCTGCGCACCGCTGCCTGCGTGCTCACCGCACTGGTCCTGGTCGTGGTGGCGGTCGACCCGACACCCTGGCGATCGGCGGAGGGGTTGCCCGGATACAGCGTGATGGTCGGCCTGGTCATCCTCGCGCAGACGGCCCTGCTGTTCACGCTCGGAGTGGCGGCCCTCGCCACCCGGGGCCAACTACGCGACAAGATTGGCGTGGCAATCCCGTCTAGCGGCTCGGGGATCGACCCGGACATGGGAATCGACCCGGAGGAGATGCGGCGTGGGTTCGGCTGCAACGGGCTCGGATGGGGGCCGTTGCAGGGGCTCGGGGCACCGGTCATCGCCGCCACCGCGACCGGTCTGGCGCTCGCCCTCACCGCAGACCTCGTCTTCCGGGTCGCGGATCTGCTCAACCGCCGGGCCCGGGCCGACGACGAACACACCGTCTCCGCGCCGCTCGGCTTCAAGTGGGCCATCTTCGTGTTCCTGCTGGCGGCGGTGATCGTCCTGGTGGGCGCGGTGGTGGTGACCCTCGCGAGCTGGCCGGTGCGGATGAGCAGCGCCCGGGCCACCGTCGCCCGCGACTTCCCCCACGCCCCCGCCTCGGCCTGGTACCGGTTGCGGCAGGTCGTACACACCATCGCCCGGGCACGGTTCACCGAACGTCTGGAGACCCTCGCGGTGATCTACGCCGGTGTGGTCGGTGTGGGGTTACCCACCATTCTGCTCGGGATGTTGCAACTCGCTCCCGGCCAGGTCGTCGAGCAGCTGACCGGGATACCGGAGGCGGCGACCAACTTCGGCATCCAGGTGGGCAGCTTCCTCATCGCGGCTGTGGTGCTCGCCCTGTTCATCGGCGGCATCTTCGCCTACCGCACAGCCGAGTTCCGCCGGTACGTCGGGGTGCTGTGGGACCTGGGCACCTTCTGGCCCCGGGCGGCACACCCGTTCGCCCCACCCTGCTACGCCGAGCGGGCGGTGCCGGAGCTGAGCCGACGGATCACCTACCTCACCGAGCAGGGTCACGGCGTCCTGCTGACCGGGCACAGCCACGGCGCGGTGCTGCTCGCCGCCACGGTGCTGCAACTGCCCCGGGAGGTCTGCGGCCACCTGGCCCTGCTCACGTACGGGTCACCGCTGCGCCGGCTGTACGGGCGGCTGTTTCCCGCGTACGTCAACGAGCAGGCGCTGCTCGATGTGGGCAAGCGGGTGAACTGGCGGTGGCTGAACCTGTGGCGCGACACCGACCCGATCGGCGGTTGGGTCTTCTCACCGCACCGCCCGGGCCGGGATCCGGTGCTGCCCGGGCCACCGGGCACCGTCGATCGACGCCTCCGCGACCCGGTCGACGTGGTTCCCCCACCCGGCGACAGCGTGCCACCACAGATCATCGGGCACTGGCCCGGCGAGGCCGATCCCCGGTTCCGGGCCGCGGTGACGGATCTGGCCGACCGGCTGCGCAACCGGCTGCCCTGAGCAGGGCGCTGCGACGTCGGTTCCGCCCGCGGCGGATATCCTTCGCCGGGTGAGCACCTCCCGCAGTGGCGAGCGGACCCTTGTCGCATCGAACCGCAAGGCCCGGCACGACTACACCATCCTCAAGACGTACGAGGCCGGGATCGTGCTGGCCGGTACGGAGGTCAAGTCGCTGCGGGCCGGCCGCGTCTCGCTTGTCGACGCCTTCGCCCAGGAACGCGACGGGGAGATCATGCTGTACGGCCTGCACATCGCCGAGTACGGCTACGGCAGTTGGACCAACCACGCTCCCCGCCGAACCCGCAAGCTGCTGCTGCGCCGGGTGGAGATCGCCCGGATCCTGGCGCAGATCCGGGAGGGCGGGTTCACCCTGGTGCCACTGTCGATGTACTTCTCCGGCGGCTGGGCCAAGGTCGAACTCGCCGTGGCCAAGGGCCGCAAATCGTACGACAAGCGTCAGGCGCTCGCCGCCCGCGACGCGGATCGGGAGATCGCCCGCGAGTTGGGCCGCCGCCTCAAGGGGCGGTCACGGCCCGGCTGACGGGGAGGGCGCCGGCAACGGCACCAGGCCGCCGCAGCGCGGATCGGGCGGGCCCACCGGTCGACGCGGCATGAGCCATTCCAACGCGGTGTCCTCCACCGGCCATCGGGCCACGGTGACCCGGCTGCTCGGCACCCGGTCGGCGTCCGGGCAGAGCACCTGCGCCCGCACCTCGTCGTTGGGCAGGAAGCGCACCTCGCCGGCGCGGCTCAGCACGATTGTCATCCGGTCGGTCACCGTCACCGCCTCGCCCAGCACCACCTCCTGGGTCTGCGGCTCACCGACCTCGACGGCCACCGCGGGCAGCAACGGGACGCGCAGGAACACCGCACCCGTCAGCAGCGGCAGCAGCCCGCCGACCGCGTAGATGACCGCCCGGGTCACCGCCGGGGCCATCCGCGCCGGCACCGGGCCGGTCAACACCAGCGCACCGGCGGGCGGGAGCGCCAGCAGCAGGGCCGTGGCCAGCTCGCCGTGCCCGACGGCCGACCCGATGGCCGGTGCGAGCCAGGCGTAGCTGGCCGCCGCCACGACGACCGGCAGGATCAGGCCGGTGGCCAGCAGCAGCCGCGGTCGATCCGGGTAGCGGCTGCGGGTGTGCAGGGCGACCAGCCAGACCAGCATCATCACCAGCCCGGGCAGGAACCGCAGCTGCCAGGTGAGGGCGGCGAGCGCCGCCGCCACGACCAGCACCCAACCCGGCGTACGCGCGGCGGCGTACGCCAGCAGCGACCGCTCCGGGTCGAATCGCTGCGGGGCGCTGACCTGCAACAGTCGACCGAGCACGACCGGCACCAGCACCACAAGCGGTACCGCCCAGACCAGCGCGATGAGCAGTGCGCTGAGCAGCCCGAGCGGGCTGACGTACTGCACCAGCAGCAGCATTGTCGACATGTCCTGTCGACTGAGCCGCCACAACCGCAGGACCAGCAGCAGTACCGGGAAGGCCGGCAGTACGGTCAGCAGCCACTGCTGCGTCTGGCGCGCACCCGGACGGCGGCGGCCGACAGGCCCGGCCGTGGCTGGTTCGGGTGCCGCCAGGCGAACCTCTCCCATGGCCACTGCCGCACCTCCACCTTGTCCGCCGGGCCGGGCGGTGGCTGCTGGTCAACCGCAACCTGCTGCTGGTCGTTGTATTTCTGCGAGTAGCCGAAGTAGCGGTCGAAGGCCGTCCGCCACCGCTTGCCGTTGCGGCCGTTGCGCGCCTCCTCCAAGGAGAGATTGACCAGGTCACGCATGGCCGGGTTGGGGCCGGTGTTGACCCCCCACAGTTCATCACCGTCGGCACCGATGTCGAAGTGACGCAACGGGGTGGGGTTTTTCAGCTTCCGCACCGGCGGCGCCTGCTCGGCGAGGGGCGGAGCCACGAATCCGGCCAGGACCGCCGCGTCGGTGGTGACCGCGTCGATCGTGCCGTCGTACAGCTCCTGGATGCACTGGCTGATCCGGTTGCGGCCGTGAGCCTGCGCACCGGCCGCAGCCAGGTTCCGCTCGGCCGTCGAGGTCGCCAGCGTGCAGACCTTGCGGCCGGCCAGATCGGCGAACGTGGTCGGTGCCAGCTTGCTGTCGGCGCGGGTGACCACCGACTGCTCGGTCTGCAGATAGGGTGCGGAGAAGACCACGCCTTGACGTCGACGGTCGTCGGTGATGCTGTACGAGGCGATGACCAGATCGACGGTGACGAAGCGCCCGTCCGGAGTGGGGGCCTGCCGACGGGCCCGGTCCTCGCTCTCGATGGGCAGGAACCGCACCCGTGGCGCGTCGAAGCCGAGATCCTCGGCGATCATGTAGGCGATCTCGATGTCGAAGCCCACGAACGCGCCGTTCTCCAGCAACTGCGACACACCCGGCTGATCGTCCTTGACCCCGATCAGCAGCTCCTGCTTGCCGGTGAGCCCGGCTCGTTCCCGCAACTGGTCACGACTGGGCGGGCCGGTCACGCTGACCACCCGCACCACCGTGACCACAGCCACCACCAGCAGCAGGATCAGCGCGGCGAGGCGCAGCCACCGCATCCGCGGCGTGGGACCGGAGCTCGCGGGTGACGGCGCGGGCGCGCCGCCTGGTGCTTCGGATCCGCTCATCGTCACCCCCGGCTACGCCCATCGTGAGGGTCTATTGTGGCCGACCAGCGCCATCGGGTGACCCACAGTTACCCAAGCGAGATGCGTGTCGAGGCGATGCAGCGGACGGTCAGCCGTCGAGCAGGTCGGCGTGTCCGGCGCGCAGCCGGGCCAGCTCGGCGTCGCCCGGCGCGGCCCGGCGCTCCAGCGCGGCCCACACCTCGGCCAGCGCCGCCCGCATCGCGCGCAGCTCGGCGGCGTGCCGGCGACCGGCCTGCTCACGCTGCGCTTCGAGGCGACGGGACCAACCCGCGGTGACCTCGGCGAGCCGGCCGGCGTCGGCGCGAGCCTGCGCGGCGCTGCGGGCGGCGTCGGCCGGCACGATCGCGGCGACCGGCCGGGAGTCGCCGTCGCGGGTGACCACGGTGACGGTGTCGGTCAGCTCCGCCATCGCGACGAGCTGACTCAGTCGGGTGCGCGCCTCGCGCAGCGGCAGCGAGCGCGGTGGGGTGTTGCGCGGGGTGAGGGCGGGGACAGCCATGAATACATGATGGGTACCGGGTACGACACTTTCCGCCACCGTCCACGAGGGACCGCGCAGATCGGTGCGCGCGGGTCAGCGCGGCGGACGGTCCCGGCGGGACGGGAACTGGGCACCGGGGCGGGCCAGGGTCGACCGGGCGCGCAACCCCACCGGGTCCGGCGAGTCGTCGCCGACCGGCTCGGCTGCCGGGGCTCGACGGGCGGCCAGGTAGGCCGCGGCGGCCCGGTCCTCGTCGGTGGGCGCCGCGAGCAGCGCGTAGACCAGGCCCACCACGCCGAAGATCACGAGCAGTACGATCGGGATCAGCAGGCTGCCCACCTCCGCGCCGGCGACCTCCCCCCGCCGCTCGTGCAGGTGCACCGACAGGGCGCTCATCCCGGTGAAGTGCATACCGTTGACCGCCACGCCCATCACCAGCGCCGACGCGAAGATCGCCACGCCGCGACGTACCGTCATCGCGAGCCACAGCGCGGCAGTGGCGGCGACCACGGCGATCAGCAGGGAGAGCGCGACCCGGGTGGGGTCGTAGCCCAGCTCGCCGTTGAGTCGCATCGCGGCCATGCCGGTGTAGTGCATCGCCGCCACCCCGGCGCCGGTGAACAGCCCACCGGCGAGCAGCCGTACCGCCGACAGCCGGCCGGTGCCGACGATGGCCAGCCCGATACCCACCGCCACCACCGCGAGCAGCGCGCTGACGACGGTGACCGGCACGTCGTATTTGATCCGGGAGCCGCTCACGGCGAAGCCGAGCATCGCCATGAAGTGCATCGTCCAGATGGCGGTGCCGCCGATGGCCCAGGCCGCGAGAATTCCCCACCAGGCCCGCTGGCCGGCACTCGACGCGGTGCGGATCCGGCCCGCACAGATCAGCCCGAGAACGGACCCCAGCACCGACAGCGCGTAGCTGAGCGCAGGTGTGATCCATCCGTACTCAAAGTGATTGATTTCCGCCACGACAGCTCCCCCCAGAGCTTCCACCGGCACGCGGCTTACGCACCGGTAGAATGATCAGGGAAGCGTTCAGCAGGCACAATAGGAACAGTTGTCGGATGCGAACCGTTGCCGTTCGGTGACCTCACCGCCAGCCCGACTCGACCTTACGTTGAGTGACGAAGCCGGATCAGGCCGGTGCGTGGTAGGCGAGCACACCCCGGTTGACGACACCGATCGCCTGCCGGGCGGTGGCCCGAAGGTCCGCCGAGGCGCCACCGGAGTCGGCGACCTGACCGAGCAGGTCCACCACCTGACGAGCCCAGCGGACGAAGTCACCGGCCGGCATCTCGCCGTCGAGTTCGTGTCCACTGGCCAGCACCTTGGCCAACGCCTCGCCCCGGGCCCACCGGTAGATCGGCCAGGCGAAACCCAGATCCGGCTCGCGGGTGACGGTCAGACCACGGGCGGCCTCGTCGGCCTCGATCTCGCTCCACAGCTTCAACGTCGCGTCGACCGCCTCGGCGACCGGACCGCGCGGCAGGGACGCCCGTTCGTCGACGTCACGCCGTGCCTCGAAGACCACCACCGAGACCGCGGCGGCCAACTCGGCAGGCGACATCCCGTCCCAGACCCCCCGACGTAGGCACTCCGCCACCAGCAGGTCGGCCTCGGTCCAGATCCGTCCCAGCATCCGCCCGGCGTCGGTCACCTCGCCCTCGGCGGTGAGATAGCCCCGGGCGGTGAGCAGGGCGACGATCCGATCGAAGGTACGCGCCAGCGATCCTGTCCGCCCGGCCACCCGCTCACGCAACTCCTCGGTGTCGCGCTCCAGCCGGCGACGACGCTCCGCCCAACGGGCGTGCTCCTCCCGCTCCGGGCAGGCGTGACAGGGGTGTCGCCGCAACTCGGCCCGCAACTGGGTGAGCTGGTGGTCCTCGCCCGACTGCCGGCCCCGGGCGCCTCGACGGCTGTGCCGGTCCAGGCCGGTGCCGCTGACCTGCGCCGCCAGGTCACGACGGGCCGCCGGGTTACGGGGGTTGAAGTGCTTGGGCACCCGGATGCGGGCCAGCACCTCGGCCGGCGTGGTGAAGTCGCCGGGGCTGATCCGCCCGGCCCAGCGATCCTGGGTCAGCACCAGCGGACGCGGCTCGCTGAACCCACCGGCGGCCGGGTCGAGCACCACGGCCAGGCCGGCACGCCGACCCGACGGCACCCGGATCACGTCACCGACACGCAGCCGCTCCAACGCGGCCACCGCCGCCGCCCGACGCTGGCTCTGACCCTGCCGGGCGATCGCCCGCTCCCGGTCGGCGATGGACACCCGCAACGCGAAGTACTCGTCGAAGTCACCGTGGTGGCACTCCGCCTCCACGCCGTACGCCTCGATGGTTTCGGTGTTGCGCTGCACCTGCCGGGCCAGGCCGACCACCGACCGGTCCGCCTGGAACTGGGCGAACGAGGACTCCAGCAACGCTCGGGCCGGGTCGGCGCCGACGCTGCCGACCAGGTTGACCGCCATGTTGTACGAGGGCCGGAAGCTGGACCGCAGCGGGTACGTGCGGGTCGAGGCCAGACCCGCCACGTGCCGGGGGTCGGTCTCCGGGGACCACACCACGACGGCGTGCCCCTCCACGTCGATGCCCCGCCGCCCGGCCCGCCCGGTGAGCTGGGTGTACTCCCCCGGCGTCAGGTCGACGTGCGCCTCGCCGTTGTACTTGACCAGGCGCTCCAGCACCACGCAGCGGGCCGGCATGTTGATGCCCAGGGCCAGGGTCTCGGTGGCGAAGACTGCCTTGACCAGCCCTCGGACGAACAACTCCTCGACGACCTCCTTGAACACCGGCAACATCCCGGCGTGGTGGCTGGCCAGCCCACGCTCCAGGCCGTCGAGCCATTCCCAGTAGCCCAGCACCGACAGGTCCTCGCCGGGGATGGCGGTCACCCGGGACTCCACCACCCGACGGATCTCGGCCCGTTCCTCGGGCGAGGTCAGTCGCAGCCCGGCGGCCAGGCACTGCTGCACGGCGGCGGCGCAACCGGCCCGGCTGAAGATGAACAGGATCGCCGGCAGCAGCCCCTCGCGGTCCAGCCGCTCGACGATGTCCGGCCGCGACGGCCCACGCCAGCGCGGTCCCCGCCGCCCACCCCAGCCGGCGGCGCGCCCCTCGCCCAGGTCGAGACGGCGGACCGTCTCCCGGGTGTAGCGCAGCAACTCCGGGTGCACGTCGTGTTTACGGGCGGCGGCCGCGTCGTGGAACAGGTCGAACATCCGCTTGCCGACCAGCATGTGCTGCCACAGCGGCACCGGCCGGTGCTCGCTGACCACCACCGTGGTCTCGCCCCGCACGGTGATCAGCCAGTCGGCGAACTCCTCCGCGTTGGACACGGTCGCCGACAGCGACACCAGGGTGACCGAGGCGGGCAGGTGGATGATGACCTCCTCCCACACCCCGCCCCGGAACCGGTCGGCGAGGTAGTGCACCTCGTCCATCACCACGTACGCCAGGCCTTCGAGCGTGGCCGAGCCGGCGTAGAGCATGTTGCGCAGCACCTCGGTGGTCATCACCACCACCGGAGCGTCGCCGTTGATGGCGTTGTCACCGGTGAGCAGCCCGACCTGCTCGGCACCGTAGCGGTCGACCAGATCGTGGTACTTCTGGTTGGACAGCGCCTTGATCGGCGTGGTGTAGAAACACTTGCGCCGCGCGCCGTCGGTCGGTGCCGGCTTGCCGGGCGTGCCGCGCAACGCCAGGTGTACGGCGAACTCGCCGACCACGGTCTTGCCGGCGCCGGTGGGCGCGCACACCAGCACGCCGCTGCCCCGTTCCAGCGCCTGACACGCCTCACGCTGGAAATCGTCCAGGTCGAACCCGATATCGGAGGTGAATTCTTCCAGCGCCGGGAACTGTGAGGCCTGGGCGGCCCGGCGGCGCGCCGCGGCGTACCGCTCGGCGGGGCTCGACATGTTCTCAAGATTAGTCCGTACGCCTGACAGGTACCCGGCAAGGCCGACCGCCAGCCGGGTCGGAGGGGGTCGGTAGGGTGCAGCACGTGCCGGATCATGCCGAACCGACCGACTCCGTACGTGATGTCCAGCCGACGCCGTCCCGCCGTCCGGTGGAGGCGGTACTGCTCGACTTCCACGGCACGCTCGCCCAGGTGGAGGAGCCCCGCGAGTGGGTCCTGGCCGCCGCCGCCACGTGTGGTGTGGACCTTGACCGGGTCCGGGCCACCTCGCTGGCCGACCGGCTGCTCACCGCAGGTCGGGCCGGCGGGCCGCTGCCCGCCCGGGTGCCACCGCAGCTGGCCGAGCTGTGGGCCGACCGGGATCTCTACGAGCACGCCCACCGGGGCGCGTACACCGGGCTGGCCGCCACGGTCGACGCGGGCATCGACGGCTTCGCCGACGCCCTCTACGAGCGGGTGCTGACGCCCGAGGGCTGGGTACCGTACCCGGACACCGCGCCCACCCTGGCGGCCCTACGGGCGGCCGGCGTACGGGTGGCGGTGGTCAGCAACATCGGCTTCGACATCCGCCCCCACTTCGCCGCCTGGGGCCTCGCCGACCTGGTCGACGCCTTCGTCCTCTCGTACGAGGTGGGTCGCTGCAAGCCGGACCCGGCGATCTTCTGGCGCGCCTGCGGAATGCTCGGCGTCGACCCGGAGCACGCCCTCATGGTCGGCGACACCCCGGCCGACGCGGGAGCAGTGGCGGCCGGCTGCGCCGCGCTGGTCCTCCCCGCCGCCGACGTAGGCCGCCCCAACGGCCTAGGCTCCATCCTCCCCCTCACCACCCCGTAACCCCCCACCCCCCACCCCACCCCCCGCACACTTGCACCCCGCACCCGCGGCCTGGACTGTTCCCGCGACCTGGGACCGCCCCCGCGATCTTGCACTTCTGGTCGCTGATATAGGGCATACGCCCGTTATTCCGCGACCGAAAGTGCAAGATCGCGGGGCCGAGAGAGCCGCGAGCGACGCGAGGGGCCCGCAAGGGGCGCCGCCCGCGATCTTGCACCGCCCCCGCGACCTTGGACCCGCCCCCGCGATCTTGCAGTTCTGGTCGCCGATATAGGGCATACGCCCGTTATTCCGCGACCGAAAGTGCAAGATCGCGGGGCAGGGCTGGGAGGGGCGCGCGGGTGGGGAGGGTGGGTGGGCTGCGGCGGGGGTGGGGTGGGTGGTTAGGGGAGGAGGATGTGGAGGGCGGCGGGGGTGGCGGTGATGGTGATCGGGAGGGGGAGGCAGCGTTCGCCGTCGGCGTAGGTGGTGATGTCGGGTGCGGCGATCTCCACGGTGCGCGCTCGGTAGCTGCGCACCAGCGGGTGGTGGATGTGGGTGCCGTGGTAGATGTTCGGCTTCTCGCGGATCAGCATGCGCCGGTTGAACCGCCCGCCCACCACGACGTCGAGCAGTCCGTCGGTCGGGTCGGCGTCCGGGCAGATTCGCATGCCGCCGCCGTAGGACGCACAGTTGCCGACGGCCACCAGCGCGGCGTCCAGTTCGTGGGTTTCGCCGTCGAGGCGCAGCGTGTAGCGACGCGGGCGCAACCGGGCCAACTCCACCAGGATCGCCAGGTCGTACCGGCGAGGGCCGCGCGGCCAGCGCATCCGGTTGGCCCGTTCGTTGACGATCGCGTCGAAGCCGGCCGCGAGCACGGCGCCGAACCAGCGGCGTTCGCCGGTCGCCGTGGTGATCCGGGCCAGGTCGACGGGGCGGGAACGGCCGTCCCGCAACGCCGTCGCGATGGTGTCCACGGCCGTCAGTGGATCGGCCGGGAAACCGGTCTCGACGGCGAAGTCGTTGCCGGTGCCGGCCGGCACCGCGCCGAACGGCACCCGGGTGCCGGCCACCGCCTGCAGGGCCACGTGCACCGTGCCGTCGCCACCCACCGCGACCAGTGCCGCCGCTCCGTCGGCCACGGCCTCGCGGCAGGCGGCCTCGGCCTGGCCACGGGTGTACGCCTCCAGCACCCGCACCGGGTGTCCACCCGCCGACAGGCGGTCCAGCACCTCGGGTAGCAGTCGCCGGTGCCGCCCCCGACCTGCAGTGGGGTTGGCCAGTACCGCGACCGGCCGATCGACGGCTGCGGGGTGAACGTCAGGTGTCACGGCGGCCGGCCGATCGACGGCTGCGGGGTCGTCGTCAGGTGTCACGGCGTACGCCGCATCCGTCCCGGCTGCTGCTGAGCCCTCGCCGCCAGACGCAGGTCGGCGGCGTCTTCACCGCCGACACGCACGACCCGGGCTCTCGGTCGCGTCGGCCCGCACCGCGAGGGGTCGCACCCACCGCCGTCGCCCGGGACCCGCCTGACATTTGTCACGGCCAAGAGTGTGGCACACACCTCACGTCATGACTGATCACACTGGAAGCGCCATAGGCCGAATAGACAAACTCATATCAGCCAGCAAGACCGAGGGCTCAGCCGATCGGCGGAGGGAGTGGTCACGGTGGACGATCGCTACGACAGCTACTGCGCCGCCGACCGACACTTCTACGACTCGCTGGGCAACGCCGCCGCAGAGCCCACCTTCGCGGCGGCCCGGCGGTCCCTGCCCGAGGGTTGGCGCACCGAGCCGCTCGACGACTGGCTGATCTACGCCCCTGACGGCGGCTCATTGCCGCAACAGGGCTGGAAGATCCACGTGTCGGCGACCCTGGACAACGCCGAGCAGGTGCTGGACGCCGTCTGGAACTACTGCGTCCCGCGTGGACTGTCGTTCAAGTTCCTCCGCGGCCCCCGCACCCTGCTGCTGCGCAACTCCAAGTACGCCTCCCGGGCGGCCAGCGGCAAGTTCGTCACCGTCTACCCGCATGACGACGCCGAACTGGAACTGGTCTGCAAGGAGCTCGACGAACTGCTCACCGGCGAGTCCGGTCCGTACATCCTCAGCGACCTGCGCTACGGCGCCGGCCCGGTGTACGTACGCTACGGCGGCTTCGCCGCCCGCTACTGCCACTCCGCCGACGGCCAGGTCGTCCCGGCGATCGAGGACGACAACGGCGCTCTGGTGCCCGACCGGCGTGACCCGGTCTTCCACGTACCGTCCTGGGTGAGCCTGCCCGACTTCCTCGCGCCGCACCTGGCCGCCCGCAACGCCACAAGCACCGACGAGGTGCCGTACCGGGTCGAGAAGGTCATCCACTTCTCCAACGGCGGTGGCCTCTACATCGGCCGGGACCTGCGTACCGACACGCAGGTGGTACTCAAGGAGGCACGACCGTACGCCGGTCTGGACGCCGACGGCACCGACGCGGTGGCCCGCCTGAGCCGCGAGGCAGCGGCGCTGCGTCGACTCGCCGACCTCCCGCAGGTGCCCCGGGTGCACGACGAGTTCACCCTCGGCGAGCACCGGTTCCTGGCCCTGGAGTTCATCGAGGGCCGGGCGCTGAACAAGGTGCTCGTCGACAGGTACCCGCTCATCGACGCCGACGCCACCGACGCCGACCGCGCCGCCTACACGCGCTGGGCGCTGGACATCCACCGGCAGGTCGAGGAGGTCGTCCAGGCCATCCACGAACGTGGCCTCGTCTACGGCGACCTGCACCTGTTCAACGTGATGGTCCGCCCGGACGACCGGATCGCCCTTGTCGACTTCGAGGTTGCCGCCCCGATCGACGGGCATCGCCGGCCCGGCCTGCGCAACCAGGGCTTCGCCGCACCCCGCGACCGCACCGGTCCCGCTGTCGACCACTACGCCCTGGCCTGCCTGCGCCTGGCCCTGTTCCTGCCGCTGACCCAACTGTTCCGGCTGGTACCGGCCAAGACCGCACACCTGGCGGACGTGATCGCCGCCCGGTTCCCGGTGCCCGGAGCACTCCTGGACGCCGCCGTCGCTCAGATCACCGGCGACAGCCCGGCAGCAGCGGAAGACCGACCCGATCTCACCGTCGACGTCGGACCTTCGCACCGCGACCGACTGGCCCGGGCGATCCTGGCCAGCGCGACACCTGAGCGCGACGACCGACTCTTCCCCGGCGACATCGAGCAGTTCCGCAGCGGTGGGCTCAACCTCGCCCACGGCGCCGCCGGAGTCCTGTACGCGCTGCACCTCAGCGGCGCCGGACGCCGGCCGGAACACGAACGGTGGCTGGTACGCCGGGCCACCTCGCCCGCCGCCGGCACCCGCTGCGGTTTCTACGACGGCCTGCACGGCGTCGCGTACGCCCTGGAGCAGCTGGATCGCCGGCAGGACGCCCTCGACGTGCTCGACATCTGTCTGCGGCAACCGTGGGACGGGCTGGACCACAGCCTGGCCGGCGGCCTGTCCGGGATCGCGCTCAACCTCGCCGAGCTGGCCGGACGCACCGGTGAGACCACCCTTCGCGACGCCGCCTGGCGGGCCGCCGACCGGGTGATCGCGCAACTCGCCGACGCACCGGAGTCCGACGTCAGCGGCGGCCGGCACCCGTACGCGGGACTGCTGCGCGGCCGTACCGGACCGGCCCTGATGCTGATACGGCTGTACGAGCTGACCGGCGATCCGCAGTTGCTGGAGCACGCCGCCACCGCGCTGCGGCAGGACCTGCACCGTTGTGTGGTACGCCCCGACGGCGCGCTGGAGGTCAACGAGGGCTGGCGCACCATGCCCTACCTGGGGCAGGGCAGTGTCGGCATCGGACTGGTGCTCGACCAGTACCTGCGGCACCGCGCCGACGAGCGGTTCGCCGAAGCGAGCGCCGGTGTCCGTCGGGCCGCCAGGTCCCCGTTCTACGCGCAGTCCGGCCTCTTCGCCGGGCGGGCGGGCATCGTCGCCTACCTCGCGGCGTACCCGGACGATCCGGAGCTGTCCACGGAACTGACCGCGCAGGTGCGACGCCTCGCCTGGCACGCCCTGCCGTACGCCGACGGGGTCGCCTTCCCCGGCGAGCAGCTGTTGCGGCTGTCCATGGACCTCGGCACCGGCACCGCCGGCGTCCTGCTGGCACTGGCCGCCGCCCGACCCGACACGGCGGTGACGTTGCCGTTCCTCGCGCCCCTGACGGGCGCCACCGACACCCTCGCCGATGCGAGGGGAACCGACCAACCCGACAAGCACGGGAGGAGGTGACACGACATGGCGCTTCTCGACCTTCAGGGCCTGGAGATGGCCCCCGCCGACCGCACCGGCGGTGGCAGCCGGGCGAGCCTGCTGCTCTGCGGCGACAGCTCGCTGTCCGTCACGACCTGCAACTGACGGGTCGCCACGCGAGGCCCTGGGCGGGGCGATGTACCCGCCCAGGGCCGCACGTCTTTCTCGCGGGAGGTCCGATGCCGACACCGACCGGCCCCGACCGGCTGCTGCGCCGGGTGGTCCGTGACGGCGGCGGTTGGACCGGCCTGCTCACCGTGGTGGCGCTGATCGGCGCCGCCGCCGAACTGGCTCTGCCGGCGTCCCTCGGGTTCGCCGTCGACGCCGCCGTGGGCGGTACGGCCTCCTGGTGGCCGGCCGTCGCCTGCGCGCTCGTCGTGATCCTCCTGACCACCGACATCCTCGGTGACGTCGCCGCCGGCTACGGCGCGGCCCGGGCCACCGCCCTGCTGCGTCGGCGGCTGCTGCGTCACCTGTTCGCCTGCGACGTACGCACCGTCCGCCGCTACCCGGTGGGTGACCTGGTCGGCCGGCTCGTCGGTCAGGCCACCGACGCCGGGCAGGCGGGGACCGCCGTGGTGTTCGGTGTGGTCGCGCTGCTGCCCCCGGTCGGCAGCGTCGTGGCGCTCACCCTGATCGAGCCGCTGCTGGGGCTCACCCTCCTCGGCGGGCTGGCGGTGCTCGCGGTGCTCATGCGGGCCTTCGTCACCGACGCCTCCGCCGCCGTGACCGGATACCAGCGCGTGCTGGGTGCCATCGCCGGGCGGCTGCTGGAGGCGCTCGGCGGGGCCCGCACCATCGCCGCCGCGGCAACCGTCGACCAGGAACGCGAGCGGGTGCTGAGCGCACTACCGGAACTGCGCGGGTACGGGCAGCTCGGCTGGCGGCTGCTGGCCCGGGCGAGCGCCCGTACCGCAGCCGTGGGTCCGCTGTTGCAGGCGGCCGTCGTGGCCGTCGGCGGGTACGCGCTCACCGTCGGCTGGCTCACCCCCGGGCAACTGGTCGCCGCGATGCAGTACGCGGCCCTCGGCGCCGGACTGGGCGCGGTGCTGGCCACGCTCCACCGGCTGGTACGCGCCCGGGCGGCCGCCAACCGGATCGCCGAACCCCTGGCCCACCCGACCCGCCGGTACGGCGACGAGCCCCTACCGTCCGGCCAGGGTGAGCTGCGGCTGTGCGGTGTCGGCGTGCGCAGCGGGGACGGGCGGCCGGTGCTGCGGGGCATCGACCTGCTGGTGCCGGCCGGTGCCACGCTCGCCGTCGTCGGGCGTTCCGGCGTCGGCAAGTCGACCCTGGCCGCCGTGGCGGGCCGACTGCACGACCCGGACGCCGGTGAGGTGTTGCTGGACGGGGTGCCGCTGCACCGGTTGAGCCCGGGAGCACTGCGCCGGGGCGTCGGGCAGGCGTTCGACCGCCCGGTCCTGGTCGGCGACACGGTGCATGACGCGATCGGTCTCGCCCTGCCCGACGAATCGGCCGGCCCGCCCGCCGGCGCCGCCCCGGCGACCCCCGAGGTGCTGGCCGTGGCGCGGGCCGCTCAGGTGGCCGACGTGGTGGACCGCCTGCCCGACGGGTTCCGCACCCGGCTGACCGAGGCGCCGCTGTCCGGCGGTGAGGCACAGCGGATCGGGTTGGCCCGCGCGTTCCCGGCGCAGCGGCTGCTGATCCTCGACGACGCCACGTCCAGCCTGGACACCGCCACCGAGCACCGGATCAGCCGGGCGGTGACCGAGGGGGTCGGCGGTCGTACCCGGCTGGTGGTGACCCACCGTGCGGCGACGGCGGCCACGGCCGACCTGGTCGCCTGGCTCGACGGCGGCCGGGTTCGGGCGGTGGGGCCGCACCGCCGGCTGTGGGCCGACCCGGACTACCGGGCGGTCTTCACCCCCGGTGGTGACCTCCGATGATCGGCGTACGCCGCACCACCTGGGCTGCCCTGCGGGCCCGCCGCCGCCCGCTGGGGCGACTGGCTGCCTGGTCGGTGGCCGAGTCCCTGCCGGCGCTGCTCAGCGGCCTGATCGTGGCCCGCGCGGTCGATCGGGGTTTCCTGGCCGGCGAGTTCGGCACCGGCCTGGTGTGGCTGGCCGGGCTGGCCGTTGCCGTGCTGGTCGGGGCGGTCGCCACCGGGCGGGTGTACCGCAGTCTCGGTGCCGTGGTGGAGCCGTTCCGCGACGAGTTGGCAGCCCGGGTGGTCGACGGTGCGCTGCGCGAGGCCACCCGGGCCGGTGGTCGCCCGGACAGCGCCGCCGTGGCCCGGCTGACCCAGCAGGTGGAGGTGGTCCGGGACACCTTCGGCGGGCTGCTGCTGGTGGTCCGCGGTTTCCTGTTCACCGCCGGTGCGGCGCTGCTCGGTCTGCTCTCCCTGTCGCCGCCGCTGGCCGCGGCGGTGGCCGCGCCGCTGGTGCTCGGGCTGGTCGTGTTCGCGGCGGCGTTGCCGTCGATGGTCGCCCACCAGCGGGCTCAGGTGGCGGCCGGTGAGGAACTCGGCCGGTCGGCGGCCGCCACGTTGGCCGGGCATCGTGACGTGATCGCCTGCGGTGGGCAGGAGCGGGTCGTGGCTGTGGTCGACCGGCGGGTCGTGGCTCAGGCCGACGCCGAACGGACGCTGGCCCGGATGGCGGCGCTGCGCTCCCTCAGTCTCGGGCTGGGCGGCTGGCTGCCGGTGGTGGTCCTGCTGCTGGCCGCGCCGTGGCTGGTGGGGCGCGGCCTCAGCACGGGTGCGGTGCTGGGCGCGCTGGTCTACGTCACCACCGGGCTGCAACCCGCCCTGCACGCCCTGGTGCAGGGCGTGGGCGGTGGCGGCCTGCGCTACGCCGTCACCCTCGACCGGATCCTGCGCAGCTGCCCGCCGACCGACCCGAACACCGCCGCCGGTCGAAACGCCGCCACGGCGGAGGGCGGCACGGCGGAGGGCGGCACGGCGGAGGGCGGCGTGGTGCCGGCGGTGCGGGTCCGCGGGCTGACCTTCCGGTACGGCCCGCACGCCCGGCCGATCCTCGCCGACTTCACCCTGACCGTGGCCGACGGTGAGCACCTGGCCGTGGTCGGGCCGAGCGGCGCCGGCAAGTCCACCCTGGCCGCGCTGATCGCCGGGCTGGTGCCGCCGGATTCCGGCAGCGTGCACCTGGCCGACACGGCGGTCGCCGCCGTTGCGCCGGAGACACTGGCCCGGCTGCGGGTGCTGGTGCCGCAGGAGGCGTACGTCCGCTCCGGCACCCTCGCCGACAACCTGCGGTACCTGTGCCCGGACGCCGACGAGGAGACGGTGGCGGCCGCACTGGACGCGCTCGGGGCCGGGCCGCTGGTCGAGCGTCTCGGCGGCCTGGCGGCCGAGGTCGAGCCCGGTCGCCTCTCGGCCGGGGAACGGCAGCTCATCGCCGCGGTCCGGGCCTACCTGGCCCCGGCACCGTTGGTCATCCTCGACGAGGCGACATGCCACCTCGACCCGATGCTGGAGGCCACTGTGGAAGAGGCGTTCGCCCGCCGCCCCGGCACCCTGGTGGTGATCGCACACCGGATCAGTTCGGCGATCCGCGCCCGGCGGGTGCTGGTGTTCGACGACGACCGGCCCCTGGCCGGCAGCCACGAGGAACTGTTGCGCCGCTCCCCCACCTACCAGGAACTGGTCGGCCACTGGCAGGAACTGACCATCCCGGCCCACCGGCCGCTCACCCGGACATGACCGCCGACCGCCGCCGCTCCGTCGCCCCGCCGCCGTCGCCGTCGCCGGCTCGCACGGCCACCTGAAGCCGGATCTCGGTCCCGGACGGCAACTCCACGCCCACCGACGTTCCGGGCGGTCAGATCCAGCCCGCCTCGTGGGCCACCCGGACCGCCTCCACCCTGGTGCGGGCACCGACCTTGCGGGTGATCCGACCGAGGTGATTGCGGACCGTGCCCGGCGCGAGACCGAGGGCCCGGGCGACCTCCGCGACCGGAGCGCCCGCTGCGGTCAGATCGAGAATCTGGGTCTCCCGGGAGGTGAGCGGGCTTGCCCGGGTCAACGCCGCCATCACCAATTCGGCATCGATCACCGACTCCCCGCGCGCGAGCCGCCGGACCCCGTCCAGGACCCGGTACGGGGCGACGTCCCTGCCGAGGATGCCGAGGGGACGCCCCGGCACGAGGACCCGGTGCAGGCGGCGTGCGCGACGCTTGTCGACGAGTACCAGCAACGGACACCACCCCGCGACGGTGGCCGTGCCGACCAGGTCGAGATCGATGACCGCCACATCGGGACGCCGGGCCCTGATCAACCGGGCCAGACCGTCTCCCCGGTCCACCTCCGCCACCACGCTGATGTCCGCCTCGGCGGTGAGCACGAGGGAGAGCGCGCCACGGACCAGAGCACCGTCGAGGGCAAGCAGGGTACGGATCACGGTGGACCTTCCCGGAGATCGCCAGGCGGATCACGAACCGTCAGCATTTAAACACGTACCGGTCAGTACGGCTCACGGTGTCTCCGGCCGCCCGAAGGGCCTAGATCCAGCCGTGGCGGCGGGCCTGCCATACCGCCTCCATCCGGTTGCGGGCACCCGTCTTGCGCATCACTGCCGACAGATGGTTGCGCACCGTGCCGTGCGCCAGGAAGAGACGGCGGGCGATCTCCTTGAGCGGCAGCCCTTCGGCGGCGACCCGCAGCACCTCCGCCTCCCGACGGGTCAGCGGGCTACCCGGGGGCATCAGCGCGGTCACGGCGACCTCGGCGTCGATCACCCGTCCGCCGGTCGCCACCTCCCGTACCGCCCCGACCAGCGCCTCCACCGGCGCGTCCATGCCGATCAGCCCGTGCGCTCCGGCCGCCAGCAGATCCCCGACCACCGTCGGACTCCACCGGCGGCCCATCGCCAGCACCGCGGCGTCGGGTGCCGCACCCGCGATCTCGGCGACCACCTCGACCGACGGCGCGACCTCCGAGGCCAGGTCCACCAGTACGACGTCAGGGCGGTGCCGTCGCAGGACGTCGGACAGGTCCAACGCCCGGGCCACCTGGGCCACCACCTCGATCTCATCCTCGCTCGACAGCGCTACGCAGAGCGCGCTGCGCAGCAGACTCATCTCCTCGGCGACGACGACGCGAATCAATACCTGGCTCCGATCGGGGAACGCACCCGCCGCCGTCGTGGTCCCGCTGATGGGACTCCCATGGGCAGCATGGGGTTAGGCCGGATTCTTCGCAGGACACGGGTGCCACAACGAGCCGGGCGGCTACCGACGGACGTGCGGGCAGCTGGCTCACCACCACACGGCCGGGACACACGCGGTCGTCGTCACCCGTGCACGAGCAGGTCAAGTCGGCGAGCGATAACGCAACGTACGGCGCACGTGGCAACGACCTTCCTCGTCGAAGTGCGACAACACATCGTTAAGGCGTCATTACCCGTCTGTTGCGCCGAGTAGGCCCGGTGACGGATTACCGACTGCATCGCTGACAGGCAGTGAGCCATGCGCTAGGAGCCCGTCGCAGCGCATGGCTGCCAACAGCAGGCGACCCGCCCGCTGCATCACAGGCGCGGACGGGTCACCTCGGCGACCGTCAGGTCACGTCGTCGTAGCGCCGCTCGATCGGCTTGGGCGCGGTGATCGGCTCCGGTGCCTCGATCGGGCTGACCGCCTCCACCGGCTGTCCCGCCGCCACCTGGTCGCGGTCGACCTCCAGCGGGGAGGCCTCGTCGTCGCCGATGCCGGCGTAGACCTCCTTGCCGCGGCCCTTGCGCCGGTCGTTGAGGAACGCCACCCCGACCGCGATGAAGTAGAGCAGGCTGAGGCAGAGCGCCAGCAGCGTCATCCCGAACGGGCCCGGGTCGGGCGTTGCCACCGCCGCGAACGCGAAGCAGATGAACACCACCACCCGCCACCAGCTCAGCAGCCGCTTGGCGCTGACCACCCCGGTGAAGTTGAGCATCAGCAGGGTGAGCGGGAACTCGAAGGCCACCCCGAACAGCAGGATCATGGTGGTGACGAAGCTGATGTAGCGGGTCACCTCGAGCTGCGAGTCGGTGCCCGTGACACCGGCCTCCAGCAGGAACGCCAGGCCCTTGTCGACCACGAAGTAGGCGAGCACCGCGCCGGCGGCGAACAGCGGCGCCGCGATCGTGACGAAGACGTACGCCCACTTGCGCTCGTGCCGGTGCAGGCCGGGCGCGATGAACGCCCACAACTGGTAGAGCCAGACCGGGGCGCCGATGATCAGCCCGATCCAGAGCGCCAGTTTGAGTTTGAGAATGAAGCCGTCGGCGGGGGCCAGCATCAGGAACTGCTGGCAGTCGCCGTCGACCATCATGCCCGGCAGTCGACAGTACGGCTGCTTGAGCAGGTTGAACGCCGGCTGGGCGAGCGCGAAGCCGGCGATCAGCCCGACCACGATCGCCAGCGACGCCCGGAACAGCCGGGAACGCAGCTCGCGGAAGTGCTCGACGAGCGTCATCGAGCCGTCGGCGGCCCGTTCGAACTTGCTCGGGCCACGCTTACGCAGGGCGAAGGCCACGGTGGTCGGGCCCCTCGCTCAGTTGTCGCGGACGCGCTGCACCGGGTCGACGACCGGCTGCTGCACCGTGCCCTGGTACGGCTGCTGCTGCGGGGGCTGCGGCGCGAGCGGCTGGTAGCCGGCCTGAGCGTCGGCCTTGCCGGCCAGGTCGCGGTCGTCGTCGTCAGCCAGGCTCTTGGTCTCGGCCTTGATGATGCGCAGCGAACGACCCAGGGAACGCGCCGCGTCCGGGAGCCGCTTCGCGCCGAAGAGCAGGATCATCACGACCACGAGTACGGCGATGTGCCAGGGCCTGAGGGCACCCATGTGAAGCTCCAGTCGCTTGTGTCAACGGGGGTGGTTCCGCAGCCCATCGTACGTGCGACGAGAGCTGTTGCCACCCACCGGGGCGGTGGTGGATCCGTTCCGGCGGGTGAAGTCTCAGCCACCCGCAAGCGTCTCGTCAACCAGTTGACTCCGATCTTCGGACCGAAAGCCGGTCCCGCTGCGCGAACGATCGGCGTGGCTGCCCACATCCACAGCACCGCAGCTCAGTCGCCTCGGCGGGCCCTGATCACGGCGAGGCGACGCTGGGTCGTCTCCAGCCGCCCCTGCAACCCTTCGGCCCGCTGCTGCAGGCTCTCCGCGGCCACGCCCAACGCCGCCGCCTCGTCGGCCCGCCGTTGCAGGCGCACCGCGGCCCGACGCAGCTGCGGCAACCGGGCGAGTAGCGGACGGACCGCCAGCGCGAGGACGACCAACGGCACCAGCACCAGCGCGAGCACGATCCACTTCAGCACGGCGTCAGCCTACTGCCTGGGCACCGCCGCCGCCGGGTCCGCGCCGGCCGGCACCGGCCTCGCGTACGCCTCCAGCGCCGCCACCGCCGTGTCCCGGACCTGCTCGGCCAGCTCCGCCGGGGCCAGCACGGTGACCTCCGAGCCCAGGCCCAGCACGAACCGTCGGGCCCAGCCGAGATCGGTGACCCGCAACGAGACCACCCACCGCTCACCGTCGGACTCCACCCGCTCGCACGGGTAGTACTCGGTGATCCACCGTTCGCCCCGACCGATCCGCAACGTGATCAGCGGCAGGTCCGGCGAGGGGCGGAACACGCCCTCGCTGAGATCCTGGGGGCGGGCCTGCGGCGGCACCACGGCCGGCTCGTCCAACTCGGTGACCGCGTCGATGCGGTCGGCCCGGAACAGCCGTACCGCCTCGGCCCGCCGGCACCACGCCTCGACGTACGCCCGACCACCGGCCATCAGCATCCGCAGCGGGTCGATCACCCGCTCGGTGGTCTCGTCGCGCGCCCGGGTGTAGTAGGTGATGCGCAACGCGCGCCCACCCTCCACCGCGGCCCGCAACTGCTCGACCCGGCGCGCGTCACCGGGCAGCCGTACCTCGACCGGCGCCGCCACCAGGTCGCCGCCGGCATCCTCGATCTTCGCCAGGGCCCGCTCGACGGCCTCCCGGTTGGCCACCCCGGGGGTCTCGGCCAGCATCCGCAGCGCGACGACCAGGGCGAGCGCCTCGTCCGGGGTGAGCCGCAGCGGCCGGTCGATACCCGCGTCGTAGGTGATGGTCACCCGGTCGCCGTCGAAAGCCATGTCGATCAGGTCGCCCGGACCGTAACCCGGCAGACCACAGACCCAGAGCAGCTCCAGGTCCTCCCGCAACTGCCGCTCGGTCACCCCGAGATCGCCGGCCGCCTCGGCGATCTCGATGCCGGGCCGGGCGAGCAGGTACGGCACCAGGTTGAGCAGCCGCGCCAACCGGTCGGCAGAGGTCCGCGTGCCAGCCTTCACACTCACCGGTTGGACCTTCCGTTCGCGACTGCGGGGCTCGCAAGCTCACTCCTCGCGCTCACCGGTCAGACCTTCCGTTCGCGACTGCCGGGCTCGCAAGCTCACTCCTCGCGCGTACCGGGACGGCGGGCGGGAGGTCGTGGTGGGCGGCGATCTCCTTGAGGCGCTGAATGACCGCGTCGCGCACCTCCGGTGGGTCCAGCACCCGCACCTCGGGTCCGTAGCCGACCAGGTGACTGGCGATCAGATCCACGTCGGTGTACGGCAGGACCAGGCGGTCCGCCTCCGGCCCGAGAGTCACCTCGACGGCCACCCGACGCAGCCCGGCGGCCCGCCCGGGAGTGACGAGCACGGTGGCCCGTCCGGTGTGTTCGGTCGGGCCGGACCAGCGTGCCACGTGGCTGATCAGGTCGACACCGACGGGCGGCTGGTAGGCGCCCGGCGTACCCGTGGCGCGCACCTGGCCGACCACCCGGGACAGCCGGAAACAGCGGGTGGCGTCACGATCCAGGTCGTGGCCGACCACGTACCAGCGTCCCCGCCAGCAGACCACGCCCCACGGCTGGAGTCGCCGGCGATCGGGTGCGTCCCGGTCCGGTACCCGGTAGTCGAAGCGGACCTCGCGCCGGTCCCGGGCGGCGGCCGTCAGCGGCGCGAACGCCGGATCGACGTTGACCATCGGTTCGAGCCCGAGGGTGGCATGGGGATCCACGTCCACGCCGGCCGCACGTAGCTTCGCCAGGCCGGACGACGCGGCGGCCGCCAACCCCGCGTGCTGCCACAGCCGGGCAGCGATGCCCACCGCGGCGGCCTCGTCGGGTTTGAGCGGAATCTCCGGGAGGGCGTACTCCCTGCGGGCGATCCGATATCCCGGCTCCGTGTCGAAGGCGCTCGCCGTGCCGGTCTCCAGCGGCACGCCCAACTCCCGCAGCTCGGCCTTGTCCCGCTCGAACTTGCGCTGGAACGCCTCGTGCTCACGGGCGTCGTCCGGATCGTGCTCGTAACCGGGCACGGTCGCGGCGATCTGCGCGGCGGTCAGGAACCGCCGCGTAGACAGCAGACAGATCACCAGGTTGACCAGGCGTTCGGTGCGGCTGCGCGACACCCCGTAGACGCTAGCAGCCAACCCACCCCCCACACGCACCCCCGCCGACACGTCAACCCCCTCCCTCATCCAACCCCGCCGATCTTGCACTTCCCGTCGCCAACTCACCCCTTTTGACATGTTATGCCCCGACAAGAAGTGCAAGATCCACGGGTCGGAGGGCGGGGCGGGGCGGGCGGGGGCGGACGGGGGTGGGGTGGCGGAGGGAGGGGGTGGGTTAGCGTGCGGGGCATGGTGCGGTGGCGGGTGGGGACGGTGGCGGGGGTACGGCGGCGGTGGGTGGGTGCCGTGGAGTTGGATGTCACGCTCGTCGACGGGACGTCGATGCGGGCGTTGGCGTACCCGGAGCTGGTGGGCGTGCCGGAGGTGGGCGACCGGGTGCTGCTCAACGCCGGGGCGCTGCTGATGGGGTTGGGCACCGGCGGGTACGCCCTGGTCGTGGCGGTACCGGACCGGCTGCCGCCGGATCCGCCGCAGGCGCTCGACAGTCGCGACGCCGGCCATCTGGTGAAAGCCCGGTACACCCCGTTGCAGCCGATCCTGCTCGGCGTCGACGAGGAGGCGTCACCGCATCACGAGGTGCTGGCCAGCGCCGAGGATCTGGGCGGCCTGCCGGTGGTGACCGCCGACCTGCACTCGGCGCTGCCGGCCATCCTCGCCGGCATCCGCGCTGACGCCCCGCAGGCCCGGGTGGCGTACCTGCTCACCGATGGTGGGGCGCTGCCCGCCTGGTTCTCCCGGACGCTGTCCGCCCTGCGCGACGAGTTGGTCGGCACGATCAGCGTCGGGCAGGCGTTCGGCGGTGACCTGGAAGCGTCGACGCTGCACAGCGGCCTGCTCGCCGCCCGGCACGTGCTGCACGCCGACGTGGCGGTGGTGGCGCAGGGCCCGGGAAACCTCGGCACCGGTACCCGGTGGGGCTTCTCCGGCGTGGCGATGGGTGAGGCGGTCAACGCGATCGCCACGCTGGGCGGCCGGCCGGTGGGCTCGCTGCGCATCTCCGACGCCGACCCGCGGCCGAGGCACCGTGGCGTGTCGCATCACAGCCTGACCGCGTACGGCCGGGTGGCGCTGGCCCGCGCGGAGCTGGTGGTTCCCGACGGTCTGGACCCGGCGCTGGCCGCCGAGGTCGACGCCGCGCTGGTGCCGCTCGCCGACCGGCACACCGTGCTGCGGGTGGACACCGCCGGGTTGGACGCCGCGTTGCGGCGCAGTCCGGTGCCGCTGTCGACGATGGGCCGCGGGCTCGACGCCGATCACGCCTACTTCCTGGCCGCCGCCGCCGCCGGTCGGCACGCCGCCCGCCTGCTCGGCAGCGGCACAGCCTGAGCTGACCGGGCGTACGCGTTAAAAGGGGGCCCCTGCTCTACCGCAGGCGTTAACAAGGTGCCCTTCCTTACGCCTCAGGCGAGGATGATCAAGGCGAGCCAGGCGCCGACGATCAGTGCCAGCGCTGCCGCCAGCACCCAGGTCGGGACGGTGTGCTCGCCTCGGCGATTGCGCTCGATCTCGGCGCGGACCTTGTCGCGGCGGCGTTCGAGCCAGCCCTGCCGCTGGGCGCCGGGGGTGGGAGGTTCGGAAGGCAACATGGTCCGGCCAGCGTACCCGGGCCCGTCCGGAGCGGACGGGCCCGGTGCAGCCGGTCACATGCTGGCGATCAGCCGCTCGACCCGCTCGTCGTACGCCCGGAACGGGTCCTTGCAGAGCACGGTGCGCTGCGCCTGGTCGTTGAGCTTCAGGTGCACCCAGTCGACGGTGAAGTCCCGCCGCTTTTCCTGGGCGTGCCGGATGAACTCCCCACGCAGCCGCGCCCGGGTGGTCTGCGGCGGCGTCTCCTTCGCCTCGAAGATCTCCGGGTCCGTGGCCACCCGATCCACGTCGCCGCGCCGTTCCAACAGGGCGTAGAGGCCCCGACCCCGGCGCAGGTCGTGGTAGGCGAGATCCATCTGCGCCACCCGGGCGTGCGACAGCGGCAGGTCGTGCTTGCGCTGGTAGCGCTCGATCAGCCGCAGCTTGGTCACCCAGTCGATCTCCCGGGAGACCGGTTCCAGGTCGCCGGTCTCCACCGCCCGCAGCACCCGGCCCCACAGCTCGACCACCCGCTTGGCGGTCTGGTCGCCGCCACGGCGCTCGACGAACTCGGTCGCCTTGGCCAGGTATTCCTGCTGGATCTCCAGGGCGCTGATCTCCTTACCCGAGGCCAGTCGCACCTTCCGTCGGCCGGTGATGTCGTGCGACACCTCCCGGATGGCCCGGATCGGGTTCTCCAGGGTGAGGTCGCGCATCACCACCCCGGCCTCGATCATCCGCAGCACGATGTCGGCGCTGCCGACCTTCAGCAGCGTGGTGACCTCGTTCATGTTGGAGTCGCCGACGATGACGTGCAGCCGGCGGTACCGCTCGGCGTCGGCGTGCGGCTCGTCGCGGGTGTTGATGATCGGACGGCTGCGGGTGGTGGCCGAGGAGACCCCCTCCCAGATGTGCTCGGCGCGCTGCGACAGGCAGTACACCGCGCCGCGTGGAGTCTGCAGCACCTTGCCCGCGCCACAGATCAACTGCCGGGTGACCAGGAACGGGATCAACACGTCGGCCAGCCGGCCGAACTCCCCGTGCCGGGAGACCAGGTAGTTCTCGTGGCAGCCGTACGAGTTGCCGGCCGAGTCGGTGTTGTTCTTGAACAGGTAGATCTCGCCCGCGATGCCCTCGTCGTGCAGCCGCTTCTCCGCGTCGATGAGCAGCCCTTCCAGGATGCGCTCACCGGCCCGGTCATGGGCCACCAGGTCGATGACGGAGTCGCATTCCGGGGTGGCGTACTCCGGGTGCGAGCCGACGTCCAGGTAGAGCCGAGCGCCGTTACGCAGGAAGACGTTGCTCGACCGGCCCCAGGACACGACCCGGCGGAAGAGGTACCGGGCTACCTCGTCGGGGGACAGCCTGCGCTGTCCGCGGTAGGTGCAGGTGACGCCGTACTCGGTCTCCAGACCGAAGATTCGCCGTTCCATGATGAGACATTAGCCGTACGGAGCCCTGATTCGTCACTGTCGTGACACGTACGCTTGCCGCATTCGCGACGTCAGCACCCGCCGGGCGTCTCGGCGTCCAGCTCGGCGGCGTGCCGTCGGCACGTTTCGTACTCCGGCAGCAGCCCTGCCGCGCGCACCTGGGCCAGGCGCGGCGCGGCGGCGTCGCGGGCGGACAGCAGCGGTGTGCCGGTCGGCCACTCGATGCCCAGCTCCTCGTCCAGCGGGTGCACCGCATGTTCGGCCGTCGGGTTGTAGGTGGTCGAGCAGAGGTAGCTCAGGGTGGCGTCGTCGGTCAGCGCGCAGAAGCCGTGGCCGAGCCCTTCGGCGAGGTAGACCGCCCGCCGGTCCACGTCGTCGAGGCGCACGCTCTCCCACTGGCCGAAGGTGGGCGAGCCGACCCGCAGGTCCACCACCACGTCCAGGACCGCGCCGCGCACACACGTCACGTACTTCGCCTGGCCGGGTGGCACGTCGGCGAAGTGGATGCCGCGCACCACGTGGCGGGCGCTGACCGACAGGTTGCCCTGGGCCAGCCGCAGCGGATGACCGACCTCCTCGGCGAGCCGGTCGAAGCGGTACCACTCCAGGAAGAGTCCTCGGGAGTCACCGTGCTGCTGTGGCGTGATCTCCCAGGCGCCCTCGATGCCCAACTGTCGCAGCTTCATCGCACCTCTCCCGGGCTGATCAGCTCGTGGCGCTCACCGGCGAGCAGGTCGAGCAGGTAGTCGCCGTACCCGCTCTTGGTCAGCGGCTCGGCCAGGGCCCGCAACTGGTCGTCGTCGATGAGCCCGGCCCGCCAGACGACCTCCTCGATACAGCCGATCTTCATACCCTGCCGTTCCTCGATCACCCGGACGAACTCGGCGGCCTGCATCAGCGAGGTGAAGGTGCCGGTGTCCAGCCACGCGGTACCCCGGTCCAGGACGGTCACCGACAGCTCACCCCAGCGGCGGTACGCCTCGTTGACCGCGGTGATCTCCAACTCGCCACGGTTGCTGGGAGTGAGGCCACGCGCGATCTCCACCACCCGGTTGTCGTAGAAGTACAGGCCGGGCACCGCGTACCGGGATCGGGGCTTGTCCGGCTTCTCCTCGATCGACAGCACCCGGCCGTCCGGGGCGAAGTGCACCACCCCGTACTCCTGCGGGTTCGCCACCGGATAGGCGAAGATCCGTCCGCCGACCGGGTCACCGGCGGCGGCGAGCTGTCGACCGAGACCGACGCCGTGGAAGATGTTGTCGCCGAGGATCAGCGCCACGCTCTCGTCGCCGATGAAGTCCGCGCCGAGTACGAACGCCTGGGCGATGCCCTCCGGCCGGGGCTGGGCGACGTACTCCAGCCGCAGCCCGAACTGGCTGCCGTCGCCGAGCAGGCGCCGGAACTGCGCCTGCTCCTCCGGCGTGGTGATCACCAGGATCTCGCGCACCCCGGACATCACCAGAGTGGAGAGCGGGTAGTAGATCATCGGCTTGTCGAAGACCGGCATCAGCTGCTTCGACACCGCCCGGGTGATCGGCCAGAGCCGCGATCCGGTCCCACCGGCAAGCAATATTCCACGCACCCGCGGAAGCGTACCGACAGCTCGGGCAACCGGCACGCGGGCGCGAGCGCAGGCGAATGCGGGCGTTTCGCGTAGACTTCCGGACCCGTGAGGATCCTGGTCACCGGCGGCGCCGGCTTCATCGGTTCGGAGTACGTGCGCATGCTGCTGGGCGCGCCCGGAGGCAGCGCCGAGGGGGTGCCCCCGATCCAGCCGTCCCGGGTGACGGTGCTCGACGCGCTCACCTACTCGGGCAACCGGGCCAACCTGGCGCCGGTGGCCGACGACCCCCGACTGGAATTCGTCCACGGTGACATCCGTCACGCCGAGGTTGTCGACGAGGTCGTCGCGGGGCAAGACGTCATCGTGCATTTCGCCGCCGAGTCGCACGTCGACCGTTCGATCTCCGGCGCCGGGCCGTTCGTCTGCACCAACGTGCTGGGCACGCAGACGCTGCTCGACGCCGCGCTGCGGCACGGGGTGCGTCGGTTCGTGCACGTCTCCACCGACGAGGTGTACGGCTCGATCGCCGAGGGCTCGTGGACCGAGGACTGGCCGTTGGCGCCGAACTCGCCGTACTCGGCCTCGAAGGCCGGCTCCGACCTGCTCGCCCTGGCCTACCACCGCACCCACGGCATGGACGTGGTGGTGACCCGCTGCTCCAACAACTACGGCCCCTACCAGTACCCGGAGAAGGTCATTCCGCTGTTCGTGACAAACCTGCTCGACGGCCGCACCGTGCCGCTGTACGGCGACGGCGGCAACGTGCGGGACTGGCTGCACGTGCACGACCACTGTCGGGGCGTGGCAATGGTCCAGCAGGGCGGACGAGCCGGCGAGGTCTATCACATCGGCGGCGGCACGGAATTGACCAACAAGGAGCTGACCGGCCGGCTGCTGCAGGCCTGCGGCGCGGACTGGGACCGGGTCACTCTGGTCGCCGACCGCAAGGGCCACGACCGCCGCTACTCGCTGGACATCAGCAAGATCAACAAGGAGCTCGGGTACGCGCCCACCGTCGGTCTCGACGACGGGCTCGCCAGCACCGTCGACTGGTACCGCGACAACCGCTCCTGGTGGGAGCCGCTGCGGAAGGCGGCGGCCGCATGAGATTCCTGGTGACCGGTGCCGGCGGGATGCTCGGGCGGGACGCCGTCGAGGTGCTCGCCGGTCATCCCGAACACACGGCGACGGCCGTCACCCGCACCCAGCTCGACGTCACCGACGCGACCGCCGTCGCCGACGCGGTGGCCGGCCACGACGTGGTGCTCAACGCCGCCGCGTGGACCGACGTCGACCGGGCCGAGCAGGACGAGGCGGCGGCGACCGCGGTCAACGGTGCCGCCGTGGCCCACCTCGCCACCGCCTGCGCCGCGCACGGCGCGTACCTGCTGCACGTCTCCACCGACTACGTCTTCGCCGGTGACGCCGACACCCCCTACCCGGAGGACGCGCCGACAGCCCCGGTCAACGCGTACGGTCGCAGCAAGCTCGCCGGAGAACAGGCCGTGCGCCGGCTGCTGCCCGACCGCGGCCACGTGGTGCGCACCGCCTGGCTGTACGGCACCCACGGCCGCAACTTCGTCACCACCATGCTCGGCCTGGCGCAACAGCGCGACTTCCTCGACGTCGTCGACGACCAGCGCGGCCAACCCACCTGGTCGTACACGCTGGCGGAGCAGTTGGTCAGGCTCGCCGAGGCGGCCCGGGACGGTCGGGCCCGGCCCGGCGTCTGGCACGGCACCTGCTCCGGCGAGACCACCTGGTACGGCCTGGCCCGGGCGGTGTTCGCCCTGCACGGGCTCGACCCCGACCGGATCCGACCCACCACCAGCAGTCGGTTTCCGCGTCCGGCACCGCGACCGGCGTACAGTGTGCTGCGGCACGGCCGATGGGCCGAAGCCGGCCTGTCCCCCCTGCCGGACTGGCACACCACGCTCACCGAAGCGTTCACCCCCGCCGCTCCACCCTCCCCGTGGAAGGTCGCATGAAGCTCACCCTGGTCACCGGCCTGACCGGACTCGTCCTGCTGGCCACGATCGTCGAGCTGTTGCGCCGGCGGCAACTGCGGGAGAAGTACGGCATGCTCTGGCTCGGGCTGCTGTTCGTGGTGATCCCGCTGTCGCTGTTCCCCCGACTGCTCGACGGCGTCGCCGACCTGGTCGGCGTCGCCTCCGGCGTCAGTCTGGTGCTCTTCCTCGGCATCGTCTTCCTCCTGCTGGTCTGCATCCACCTCAGCTGGGAGGTCAGCGCCCTGGAGGAGGAGACCCGGACGCTGGCCGAGGAGTTCGCCCTGCTCCGTGCCGAGGTCGAGGCCGACCGGGCGGAACGGACGCAGCAGCAGGAACTGGTGGGCCGCGATGGTTAACGGCAAACGACTGCTCGTCATCATCCCGGCGCTCAACGAGGCCGGCTCGATCGCCGACGTGGTCCGCGAGATCCGGGGCGAACTGCCCGGCGTGGACGTGCTTGTCGTCGACGACGGATCGGCCGACCGTACGGCCGCCGTCGCCGTCGCCGCCGGTGCCCGCGTCGCCCGGCTGCCGTACAACCTCGGTGTCGGCGGGGCGATGCGGCTGGGCTACCGCTACGCCCACGACCACGACTACGACGTCGCGGTGCAGATCGACGCCGACGGGCAGCACGACCCCCGGTACGTGCCGAAGCTGGTGGACCTGCTCGACGACTACGACCTGGTCATCGGGGCCCGGTTCGCCGGTGAGGGCGACTACGCCGTACGCGGGCCGCGCCGCTGGGCGATGGGCATGCTGTCGGTGGTGCTGTCCGGCCTGGCCGGCACCACCCTGACCGACACCACCTCCGGGTTCCGCGCCGCCAACCGCCGCATGATCGAGATGTTCGCCCGCTGGTACCCGGCCGAGTACCTCGGCGACACGGTCGAGACGCTCGTGCACGCCGCCCGCCGCGGCTACCGCATCCAGCAGGTCCCGGTGGCGATGCGGCGGCGGATGGCCGGCACCCCCAGCCACTCCCCCGCCAAGGCGATGATCTACCTCGGGCGGGCGCTGGCGGTCCTCACCCTGGCGCTCATCCGCCGGTGATCCGCCGACTGCTCCGCCTCGTCCCACCCGGCACCGTCCCCGTCGGGGCCGGGCTGGCCCTGGTGGGGCTGGCCTCGTACGTGCATCTCGCCGTGGCCGGACACACCCTCACTCCTGGTGACTACTCGTCGCTGTCGGTGCTCTGGTCGATCGTCTTCACCGTCGGCATCGGCGTGTTCCTGCCGGTGGAGCAGGAGGTCGCCCGGCTGGTCGCCGCCCGGCGTACCCGCGACCTGCCACCGGGGCCGGTGCTGGCGCGGGGCGCGACCGTCGCCGCCGCCGTGCTCACCCTGCTCGTCCTGGCCGTCACCGCCGCCACGGACACCCTCGCCGAACGCCTCTTCGACGGCAACCGCGCCATGGTGGCCACCCTGGTCGGCGCGCTTGTCGCCCTGGCGCTGGCGCACACCACCCGTGGGGTGCTCGCCGGGCTGGGCCAGTTCACCTGGTACGGCAGCCAACTTGGGCTCGACGGCGGGCTGCGCATCGGCGGGGTCGCCGCCCTCGCCGCAGCCGGAGTCGACTCTCCTGTGGCGTACGCCCTCGTGCTGGTCGCCGCGCCGCTGCTGGCGGTCGCCCTCACCGCCCCGCCGGTGGCTCGCGCCGTCGGGGGTGGGACGCCGATGCCCTGGCCGCCGCTGCTGCGCGGACTGGCACTGCTCACCGTCTCCAGCCTGTTGTCGCAGGTCGTGGTCAACGTCGGTGTGATCAACGTACGGCTGCTGGCCCCGGACGACGTCGCCACCGCCGGCGCGCTGCTGTCGGCGCTGGTGCTGGTCCGCATCCCGCTGTTCGTCTTCGGCTCGATGCAGGCCGCGCTGCTGCCCGGCCTGTCCACCGCCGCCGCCACCGACGACGAGGCGGCCTTCGGCGGTCTGCTGCGACGCGCCCTGGCAGTCGTCACCGCCCTGGGCGTCGGTGGCGGTGTGCTGACCGTGCTGCTCGGGCCGTGGCTCGTACACGCCCTCTTCGACGCGCCTGCGGTCCTCGGCCGCGGCGACTTCGCCTGGCTCGCCGTGGCCACCCTGGCGTACCTGTGGGCGATGGTGCTCGGCCAGGCGCTACTGGCCCGCGACCGGCACCGCGCCCAGGCGGCAGCCTGGACCCTCGGCGTCGCCGCGCTGGCCGCCGCGACCCTGGCCCCGCTGTCCGTCGCCCTGCGGGTCGAACTCGGCTACACCGTGGGCTCGGTGGTGGTCACCGCCGTCATGCTCGCCCTGCTGCGCCGCCGTCGTCAGTCCGACCCGAACCCACCCGTCGCGGTCACGTTGCCCGCGACCGCTCCCGGAGGTGTCCGATGAGCCCGGCCCGAGTGACCGCGGTGATGCTCGCCTACGGCCCCGAACCCTGGCTGGTCGACGCCGCGCAGGCGGTGCTGGCAAGCACCGGCGTCGACGTGGAACTCATCGTCGTCGACAACGGGTGCACCAGCGACGGCATCGACGTGGTCAAGGGCCTGCCCGGCGTACGGGTGATCCGCCCGGAGCAGAACACCGGATTCTCCGGCGGCTGCAACCTCGGTGCCGCCGAGGCCGGCGGCGACTGGCTGGCCTTCGTCAACTCCGACGCGGTGGTCGCCCCCGACGCGCTCGCCAAGGTCACCGCGGTGGCCGCCGAGCCCGGCGTGGGCGCCGCGATGGCCTCCATCCGGCTCGCCGACAACCCCGAACTGATCAACACCTCCGGCAACCCGCTGCACTTCACCGGCCTGTCCTGGGCCGGCGGCAACGGCGAGCCGGCCACCGCCCACGCGCGCCGCACCGCCGTACCGTCGCTCAGCGGCTGCTGCTTCATGATCAGCCGGGAACGCTGGGAGGAGTTGGGCGGCTTCGCCGCCGAGTACTTCGCCTACCACGAGGACACCGAACTCAGCCTCCGGCTGTGGCAACGTGGCCTACGGCTGGAGTACGTGCCCGACGCGGTGGTCCGCCACCACTACGAGTTCTCCCGCAACGCCCTCAAGCTCTACCTGGTAGAACGCAACCGGCTGATCACCCTGCTCACCGCGTACCAGGGACGGACCCTGGCGCTGCTGGCGCCGATGCTGCTGCTCACCGAGGCCGCCATGCTCGCCGCGGCCCTCGCCGGCGGTTGGGGCCGGCAGAAGGTACGCGGCTGGTCCTGGCTGTGGCGGCACCGCAACTGGGTACGCACCCGCCGCCGCCAACTCCAGTCCGAACGCACGGTCGGCGACGGCGCCCTCGCCCACCTGATCACCGCCCGGGTGGCACCGTCGAACGTGGACGCCCCACCCGGCATGGGCGTGTTCAACGCGATCGCCGCCGCCTGGTGGGCCCTGGTCCGCCCCCTGCTCGCCCGCCCCTGACCCAGCCCGGCCCACCCCGGCCCGCTCACCCTCGAGCCGGCGCAGTCCGTGCATCAGCGCGCGGAGGGCCGAGTCGAAACTCGTGGAGGATCGGGTCGGGCGTACGCCATCTCGGTGGGTGTTGCGCCGGGCAGGTGGGCCGACAACGGATGCGGCGCTCGGCAGCGGAAAGCTGCCGAGCGCCGCGCAGAACGTGGTCGGGCCGAGTCGGGTCGGCCGGACCGGGTGGGGTCAGGCCTCGGACGGGTTGCCGGGCTTGTCCTCCAGGTCGGCCGAGCCCGCCGAGGTGGTCGGCTTGTGGGCCTCCTCGGTCGGCGTGGTCGGGGTCTTCGCCCGGTCCTCGTCGGCGGCCTCACCCGCCGCGCTGCCGTCGAGCAACGCGGTCAGCGCCGCGCCGGTGATCCGCCGGAAGGTACGCCCCACCCGACTGCGGTCCAGGACCGCCACCTCCAGCTGGTTGGCGGCGATCGTCCGGGCGGCACCACCCTCACCACCGACGCTGCTCAGCGCCTGCACCGCCACCTTCACCGCGTCGCCGAGCGACATGTCCGGCCGGTGGTTCGACTTCAGCACCCCGGCGATCGCCTCGGACTGGCCACCCATCGCCATCCGGCCGGGCTCGTCGTTGACCGAACCGTCGTAGGTGAGCCGGTACAGCGAGTCCTCCTCCGGCGTGGCCCCCACCTCGGCCACACAGATCTCCACCTCGAACGGCTTGGACTGTTCGGTGAAGATGGCACCGAGTGTCTGCGCGTACGCGTTGGCCAGGGCCAGACCGGTGACGTCGCGCCGGTCGTAGCTGAGACCGTTCAGGTCGGCCATCCGCACCCCGGCGCGGCGCAGGTTCTCGAACTCGTTGTACTTGCCGACCGCGGCGAACCCGATGCGGTCGTAGATCTCACTGACCTTGTGCAGGGTGCTGGAGAGATTCTCCGCAACGAAGAGGACCCCGCCGGCGTAGCTCAGGACCACCGCGCTGCGTCCCCGGGCGATGCCCTTGCGGGCCAGCTCGGAACGGTCGCGCATGATCTGTTCGGGCGAGGCGTAGAACTGCATGGCCACGGCGGCGGCTCTCCTTCAGGCGCTGTGCTGGGCAACTGCGATCAGGTGGGATTGCGGGACCGGCTCAGCCGCCCGGGTTTTCCATCCGGCCGGCGACGACGCTCTCGGCGATCGCCGACGTCTCCGCGTCGGTCAGCCGGTGCGTCCCCTCCGCCGTCGCGGTCATCACCACCGGGTAGATCCGCCGGGTCAGGTCCGGGCCACCGGTGGCGGTGTCGTCGTCGGCGGCGTCGTAGAGCGCCTCCACCGCCAACCGCACCGCGTCGTCGATCGACAGGCCGGCCCGGAACCGCTTCTTCAACGCCGACCGGGCGAACAGCGAACCCGAGCCGATCGCGTCGTAGCCGGTCTCCTCGTAGGGGCCGCCGGTGACGTCGAAGCTGAAGATCCGACCGGCTCGGGCCGGGTCCTTGGCGGCCAGGTCGAACCCGGCGAACAGCGGGATCACCGCCAGCCCCTGCATCGCGGCACCGAGGTTGCCCCGGATCATCGAGGCGAGGCGATTGGCCTTGCCGTCGAGCGAGAGCATGGCGCCCTCGATCTTCTCGTAGTGCTCCAGCTCCACCTGGAACAGTCGCATCAGCTCGATGCCGATGCCGGCGGTGCCGGCGATGCCCACCAGCGAGTACGCGTCGGCCGGGTGCACCTTCTCGATGTCCCGCTGGGCGATCAGGTTGCCCATGGTGGCCCGCCGGTCGCCGGCCATCACGACGCCACCGGCTGCGGAGATGGCCACGATCGTGGTGGCGTGTGGGGCCAGGTCGGCGGCCATACCCGGGGGCAGTGGCCGGCGGCCGGGCAGCATCTCGGGGGCCACCTTGCTCAGAAACGACGTGAAGGAGGACGTCCCCGCGTTGGTGAACACATCTGGTAGACGCCCGGATGGATCAAAACCCGCTGCCACGTGGTTCCTCTCAGATACGTGATGGCCCTGGCCAGCCTCGTAGGACTGTCACGGAACTGGCCAAGACCACCGTTGCAGTTGAAGCAGAGTATCCCGCGCACCCACCCGGTGGCATGATCGTGGTCCACATGTTCCGGATCGGGGTCACCGCACACCCCGCAAACCCACCCTGCTCGGCCAACAGCTCGTCGAACTCCGCCTGCCCGATGCCGTAGCGACGCCGCAGGTGGTACTCGCGGATCCCACCGTAGAGCCGCTGAGCGGTCTCCTTGCCTCGCGCGTTGTGGCAGGGCTTGCAGTAGCTGTGCCGGCCGCTGGCCTTCCGGCTGGTGCTCGGAAAATCGTCCAGCGACTTGATCCGCTCGCAGTCGGGACACCACTTCAGGCCCTGTCCCACCGGTACCGCCGATCGTCGCGCCGGAGCAACGCCACGCTTGCGTCGGCTGGCCTCCGACCGGATGGTCGCGCACGCCTTGCAGTAATAGGCAAGACCGTCCACACGGCGGCGGTTACGGTGAAACTCCGTTCGCGGCAACGAACGCTGGCACTGCGGGCAGGTCTTGTCCATCCCAGGCGGAGAATCGGACATACGCCTCACTCTCCCCCTTTCTGGACATACCCCCTCACGAACTCTTCGGCGTTCTCCTCAAGGACGGAGTCGATCTCGTCGAGCAGGTCGTCGACGTCCTCGGTGATCTCGGCGTGCCGCTCGGCGACCTCCGGGTTCGCCTCGACGGTGACGTCCTCGACCTCTTCGCCCTGGCGGGACTTGCCCGACTGCGACTGACCGCCGCTGTCACGAGTGGCCACTGTTGCCTCCTCCACGATCTCCCTGCGATGAACTTACCTCGCGGGAGCGACGAATCACTCACACGCGCCGGTATGGAAACCGCACGCGGCGACAACCGACCACCGGCCACTCAGCCGCCGGTCAGGCTCTCCAGCAGGTCCTTGGCGCTGGCGCACCTGTCGAACAACGCCCCGACATGCGCCCTGGTGCCGCGCTCCGGCTCCATCATCGGCACCCGCACCAGCGACTCCCGGCCGACGTCGAAGATGACCGAGTCCCAGCTGGCGGCGACCACCTCGGAGGCGTACTGCGCCAGGCAGCGGCCCCGGAAGTAGGCGCGGGTGTCCTCCGGCGGCTGGGTCATCGCCGAGCGGCTCTCCTCGTCGCTGAGCAGCGTCTTCATCGCGCCCCGGGAGACCAGCCGGTGGTAGAGCCCCTTCTCCGGCCGTACGTCGGAGTACTGCAGGTCGACCAGTTGCAGCTTGTGCGAACCCCAGGCGAGCTTCTCCCGCTCCCGGTAGCCCTCCAGCAACCGCAGCTTGGCCACCCAGTCGAGTTCGTCGGCGCAGAGCATCACGTCGCGGCCGAGACGGTCCAGCACGGACTCCCAGCGGTCCAGCACGTCGGCGGTCTGCTCGTCGACGTCGCTGCCGTAGCGGTCCTCGACGAAGGCGCGTACCCGCTCCAGGTAGGCCCACTGCACGTCCAGCGCGGTGAGCCGACGGCCGTCGCGCAACCGCATCCGGTGGGTCAGCGACGGGTCGTGGCTGACGGCGCGCAGTTCACCGACCGGGTCGGCGATGCCGAGGTCCGAGCCGAGCGCCTTCTCCTCGATCATCGTCAGGATCAGCGCGGTGGTGCCGACCTTGAGGTACGTGGAGATCTCCGAGAGGTTGGCGTCGCCGATGATGACGTGCAGCCGGCGGTACTTGTCGGCGTCGGCGTGCGGCTCGTCCCGGGTGTTGATGATCGGCCGCTTCAGTGTGGTCTCCAGCCCCACCTCGACCTCGAAGAAGTCGGCACGCTGGGAGATCTGGAAGCCGTTCTGGCCGCCGTCCTGCCCGATGCCGACCCGACCGGCGCCGCAGACGATCTGACGGGTCACGAAGAACGGGGTCAGGTACGCCACGATGTCGGCGAACGGCGTCTGCCGGCGCATCAGGTAGTTCTCGTGGGCGCCGTAGCTGGCGCCCTTGTTGTCGGTGTTGTTCTTGTAGAGGTGGATCGGTGCGGTGCCGGGAATGGTGGCGGCCCGACGCGCCGCCTCCGCCATCACCCGCTCCCCCGCCTTGTCCCAGCGGACCACGTCACGCGGGTTGGTGACCTCCGGAGTGGAGTATTCGGGGTGGGCGTGGTCCACGTAGAGCCGAGCGCCGTTGGTGAGAATGACGTTGGCCAGCCCGAGATCATCGTCGGCGAGCGCCTCGGCCGGGTCGTACACCGCGCCGGAGTAGGTGAAGCCCCGGGCGTCGCGCAGTGGCGATTCCTCCTCGTAGTCCCAGCGCGCCCGACCGCCCCGGTTCAGTTCCGGGCGGGCGCCGTAGGCGTTCACCACCTGGGACGAGGTGACCATCGGGTTGGCCCCGGCCTGACCGGGCACGGAGATGCCGTACTCGACTTCGGTGCCCATGATCCGTCTTACGCTCATCGACCTACCCGCTTCGCTTGCCCGACCGATCCCCGTCACAGTCGAGCGTAGTCGGCATGTGAGCGCACGGGGGCCTGCCGTGGTGGTCGGTGCGTCGCAAGTCGCGCGGATCAGCTCGGCGGATCATCAATGATCATCGTCTCCATGTGCACCCGGTCGGCCAGCTCAGGCACGGCCCGCAGGATCCTGTTGGTCCGTACCCGGGCCCCGTCGGTGACCACCACCAGCCGGATCTCACCGGGCACGCGGTGCAGCATCTGCCAGGTCCGGCCCGGTTCGGTGAAGACCATCTCGTAGATGCCGGCCTCGGTCCGGGCGGTGGTGCCCTGCATCGTGGAGACGCAGATGTTGGCCAGGTAGGACTGGTACGGCCGACGGTCGAGGATGAGCGTGGTGACGCCGTCGACGGCCGGATAGCGCTGGTGGACCTGCTCGCACACGGCGGCGGCCCGGCCGGGTCGGTCGACGTCCTGGTGGATCCAGCGCTGCGCCCAGCTCTGCGGGGTGACCACGAGCAGGCTGCTCTGCCCGCCGGTGACCCCGGCGAACCAGACGGTGGCGACGGCGACCGTGACGGCGGTGAGACCGGCCACGGCCCTACGCGCCGGGCGGCCCCGGGTCGGCACCGGCAGCAGCCGCACCACCGCGGCGGTGCCGATGATGAGCAGCACGGTGGTGAGGTGACCGGCCTTGTTGAAGTAGTAGCCGGCCTGACCACCGACGCTGATGCTGGCCTGACCGATGGCCAGGGTGAGCGCCACGCTTACCAGCAGCGCGAACAGCCAGCGCCGCCAGGCCGGATCGGCCCGCCCGCGCCGTACCGCGTGCACCAGCAGGGCGGGCACCACGAACACGCCGAGGCCGCCGAGGGCGAGCCAGGTCTCGGTCAGGTCCGGCCCGACGGTGGCGGCCAGCGACTCGGTCTGGTTGGCACGGAGCACGCCGAGCAGGATCGGCACCGGGGCGAGCACGGCGGTGGCCAGGCCGACGACGAGCGTGGTGCCGGGCAGTCGGCGTACTTCGCGCCGCCGTGCCAGCAGCGCCCCGAGGACGAGGATGACGGCGGCGGGCAGGAACAGGTAGTAGGTGTAGCCGATGCCGACGAGCAGGGCACCGAGCAGCAGGAAGTGTTCCCGGGGCGCGGCCACCGGCCGGGCGACGAGCGCGGCGAGCACGATGGTGAGGGTCAGTCCGAGCGTCTCGGTGGGGTATCCGGACACCAGCATCCGGGGCATCTGGCTGCCGAGCACGAGTGCGCCGACCACGACGGTCAGCACCAGGCGGCTCAGTGGGTGCAGCGGGCCGGGGAGCCGCTGTGCGGCCCAGAGCAGGACGAGGACCAGCAGCCCGAAGGTGGCGAAGTTCCACCAGAGGAACGGCTCCACGGCGGCCGCGCCGGCCGGCCCACCGCCGGGCGGGGTGCGGTGGCCGTCGAGCAGGGCGACGAGCAGGTGCCAGCCCTGCGGGTAGTGCACGAGTGCGGAGAACAGGTCGTCGCGGACGGCGGCGGGGTCGACGAAGAGGTAGCCGCCGTGCCGACCGATGACGTCGACCAGGCTCAGGTGCCGCAGGTAGTCCTCACCGCGGTTGAGGATGCTCAGTCGACCGCCCAGGTCGCCGGCGCGCAGCAGGGGTTGGGCGAGATACCAGAGCAGCCCGGCGGTGCCGATGACGGGCAGCAGGTCGGCCCAGGCCGGGCGCGGCAGGATGGGACGCCGTCCGGTGATCAGGGCGGTCAGCACGAGGGCGGTGAGGGCGGTGCCGCTGACCGCCACCGGGTTCATCCCCCAGGGCCAGACCGCGAAGATCAGACCGGCCGCGGTGGTGAGGCAGACCAGCAGGATGGTGGCCAGCAACAGCCGGTCGAGCAGGGTACGGCCGCCGCGCAGCAGGCTCGCGGTGGCGAGCAGCACCAGTGGGGGCAATACCCAGCGGGCGTCGAGGGCGACCGCGGCGAGCGGCAGCAGCCAGGCCGCCGGCAGGGCGGCCAGCACGGCGAGATTGCGTCGACGGTACGGCTTGCCAGGGCTGGCGGTCAGACTCGGGACGATCGGCGGGGCCACGGTGCGCTGCTCGGCGGGCACGCGAAATCCTTGCATACGAGGAGGGTTGTCCGGAGTCTAGCGCTGACGCCCGATCTGTGCGGGCCGTGGCGCGGGGCCACACATAGACGTAGGGCCCGTGACGACAGCGTCACGGGCCCTACGGGTAGCGGTCAGAGGTACTGGCCGGTGTTGCTGGCGGTCTCGATGGAGCGACCGGCCTCGGTGCCCTTGCCACCGGAGACGAGCGTACGGATGTAGACGATCCGCTCGCCCTTCTTGCCGGAGATGCGGGCCCAGTCGTCGGGGTTCGTGGTGTTGGGCAGGTCCTCGTTCTCGCGGAACTCGTCGACGCAGGCGTCGAGCAGGTGCTGCAGGCGCAGCCCCTTGCGGCCGGAGGTGAGGAACTCCTTGATGGCCATCTTCTTGCCCCGGTCGACGATGTTCTGGATCATCGCGCCGGAGTTGAAGTCCTTGAAGTACAGGACTTCCTTGTCACCGTTGGCGTAGGTGACTTCCAGGAAGCGGTTCTCCTCCGTCTCGGAGTACATCCGCAGGACCACCGCGTCGATCATGGCGGCGACGGTGGCCTGGGCGTCTCCGCCGTGTTCGGCCAGGTCGTCGGCGTGCAGCGGCAGGCCGGAGAGGATGTACTTGGAGAAGATGTCCTTGGCCGCCTCGGCGTCCGGACGCTCAATCTTGATCTTGACGTCGAGTCGCCCCGGACGCAGGATCGCCGGGTCGATCATGTCTTCCCGGTTGGAGGCGCCGATGACGATGACGTTCTCCAGGCCCTCCACGCCGTCGATCTCGCTGAGCAGCTGCGGCACGATGGTGTTCTCCACGTCGGAGGAGACACCCGAGCCACGGGTCCGGAAGACCGAATCCATCTCGTCGAAGAAGACGATGACCGGCGTACCCTCGCCGGCCTTCTCCCGAGCCCGCTGGAAAATCAGCCGGATGTGCCGCTCGGTCTCGCCGACGTACTTGTTGAGCAGCTCCGGGCCCTTGATGTTGAGGAAGAAGCTGGTGTGCTTCTCCTCGCCCCGCCGCTCGGCGATCTTCTTCGCCAGCGAGTTGGCGACCGCCTTGGCGATCAGCGTCTTGCCGCAGCCGGGCGGGCCGTAGAGCAGGATGCCCTTCGGCGGACGCAACTGGTGCTCGCGGAACAGGTCCGCGTGCAGGAACGGCAGTTCCACCGCGTCGCGGATCTGCTCGATCTGGGAGTGCAGGCCACCGATGTCGCTGTAGTCGACGTCGGGCACCTCCTCCAGCACCAGCTCCTCGACCTCGCTCTTGGGAATCCGCTCGTACGCGTACGCCGAGCGAGGTTCGATCATGAGCGAGTCGCCGGCCCGGATCGCACTGCCGATCAGGGTCTCGGCCAGGTGGACGATCCGTTCCTCGTCGGAGTGCGAGACCACGAGTGCCCGGTCACCCGGCGCACCTTCGGGGCCCGCCAGGATCTCCTTGAGCATGACCACCTCGCCGACCCGCTCGTAGCCGAACGCGTCCACGATGTTGAGCGCGTCGTTGAGCAGGACCTCCTGGCCGCGCTGGAGTTCACCCACGTCGAGCGAGGGCGAGACGGCGACGCGCAACTTGCGCCCGCCGGTGAAGACATCCACCGTGCCGTCGTCGTGTCTGGCCAGGAAGACGCCGTAGCCACTTGGTGGCTGGGCCAGCCGGTCGATCTCCTCCTTGAGCGTCACGATCTGCGCGCGAGCCTCCTTGAGGGTGCTCACGAGCCGTTCGTTGTTCTCGGTCAGCCGCGCCAACTGCGCCTGGGTGGCGGACAGTCGCTCTTCGAGCTGCCGCACGTGTCGGGGGCTTTCGGTCAACTTGCGCCGCACCAGAGCGAGTTCCTCTTGAAGGAACGCGACCTGCGTGGAGAGATCGTGGGCCTCCTTCTCCCACCGTGCGGCGCGCGAGTCCGCGTCGTCGCTGCGTGCCACGTCCCACCTCCCCGGGGGGCTTGAACGTTCTGACCTAACACTAGCCGCTATGAGCCCGATTCGGTCCTCCGCAACGCGCCCGTCACCGAAGCTTGATCGCCAAGGGTGGGTTGGCGGGCGGGTACGGGCATTCGGGTACCGTCGGGGGGTGGGACGCGAGAACATGGGGGGTGCACCGGTGGCCGAGGTCGCGACCGACGAGGTACAGGTCTGGGTGGACCAGGATCTGTGCACGGGCGACGGGCTGTGCGTGCAGTACGCGCCCGAGGTCTTCGAGTTCGACGTCGACGGCCTGGCGTACGTCAAGGGCCCCGACGGTGAGCTCCAGCAGGCTCCGGGCGCCCGCGTCGGCGTACCGGAACACCTGCGCCTCGAGGTGATCGACTCGGCGCGGGAGTGCCCGGGCGAGTGCATCCACGTCGTCCGCGCCAGCGACGGCGTCGAGGTGGCCGGCCCCGACGCCGAGGACTGACGCCACCTCCCCGCGCTCACCGCAGCCGGGCGGCCGACCGCTGACCGCAGCCGGGCGGCCGACCACTCACAGCAGCGGGCGACCGACCACCGAGGCGACCAGCCGGGCGAACTCCTCCAGGCGGGCGATCTGCCCGGCGCCACCGTCGTCGAGGGTCTTGCCGAAGCGCAGCGCGTCGTGGCGTGGCCCGCCGACGCTCTCCTCGCTCGGCGGGGTCTCGTCGAGCGAGGTGAGCAGCAGGTACACGTCGATGCTGTCGACCCGGATCTCGCCGTTGTCGTGCCGGAACAGCCGACGGCGGCAGCCGACCTCGGTGACCGAGGAGACCGGCACCACCCGCAGCGACGAGGTCATCGACCCGGGCGGGCCCTCCCCCGGCGGCACGTCCTCGCCGTGCCAGAGCACCAGCCGGCTGCCGTCGCAGACGACGACCTCCTGCCACACCCCGTTCACCTCGTTGACGAAGCGTTCCAGGGTGAAGCCGAGCACCGAGGCCCCCCGCAGCACGCCGCCGAGCGCCTCCAGCGCGACGTCCGGGTCACGCAGGTAGGCCCGCGCCGCCGATTCGAGGTCGGTGTAGGGCGACCAGTCGGGGAAGACCGCCGGCAGGTCACCGCCGCCGAAACCGGGCCGACTCATGCGGCCACCCCCGGCCACCGCCAACCCGCGTCCAGGCTCCGCCCGTTCACTGCCAGCCGCCCCATTCCGCCGTCACGGCCTGCCCGTCTCCTGCGTCGTGTCCGGTGGCGTCTGCGACACCGTGCTCGCCTGTCGGGCCGCCTCCGCCTCGCGTAGCGCCTGCCGGCGCTGCACGTACGCCTCGGTGCCCTTGCTGGGCTTGCGCCGGCGCGGCGGTGCGGTCACTCCGGGGGCGAGCTTACGCGCGGAGACGAGGAACGCGGTGTGCGCGATCATCCGGTGGTCGGGGCGTACCGCGAGCCCTTCGGCGTGCCAGTCGCGCACCAGCGACTCCCAGGCCCGCGGCTCGGTCCAGCCGCCCCGTTCCCGCAACGCCTCGACCAGCTCGGACAGCTGCGGAGTGGTGGCGACGTAGCCGATGAAGACCCCGCCGGGCAGCAATGCCCGTTCGACCATGTCGAGGTTCTCCCACGGGGCCAGCATGTCCAGGATGATGCGGTCGAAACCCGTCTCGGTGCACTCGCCGACGTCACCGACGTGCAGGTGCCAGGCGGGGTGCGGCCCGTTGAAGAACGCCTCCACGTTGCGCCGGGCGATCTGGGCGAAGTCCTCGCGCAGCTCGTAGGAGTGCAGTTCGCCGCTGGTGCCGACGGCGCGCAGCAGCGAGCAGCTCAGCGCGCCGGAACCGGCGCCGGCCTCGAGCACCTTGGCACCGGGGAAGATGTCGCCCATGGCGACGATCTGCGCCGAGTCCTTGGGGTAGATCACCTGGGCGCCACGGGGCATGGACAGCACGTAGTCCGACAGCAGCGGGCGCAGCGCCAGGAAGGCCGTACCGCCGCCGGAGGTGGTGACCACGCTGCCGTCGGGCAGCCCGATCAGGTCGTCGTGCGCCAGGATGCCCCGGTGGGTGTGGAACTGTTTGCCCGGCTCCAGGGTGACCGTGTGCATCCGGCCCTTGGGATCGGTCAGCTGCACCCGGTCACCGGGCCGGAACGGCCCACGGTGCACCGGGGGCAGCTCCGGGGTCTCGGCGGGCACGGCGTCGCCCGGGGTGGCCGGGTCGGAGTGGGTCACGGTCACGTGTTCATCTTCCGGTGAGGTTCGAGCAGGTGCGCCAGATCCGCGATGTGCAGGATGCCGACGACATCTTCGCCTGCCGTCACGAGGTACTGCGCGCCCGGGTGTGCCTGCACCGTCTCCAGCACCCGTTCCCCGTCCGTGGCCACCGACATGCGCGGCAGGTCGGCGACCGCGCGGGCGACCGCGTCCACGGCGAGCCAGGGCCGGCGGTGCGGCGGCACGGCCGCCGCCGCGGCCGGGTCGACCACCGCCACCGGTCGACCCGCGGCGTCGGTCACCAGCAGCGCGACCGGCCTGTCCGGGGCCGACTCGTCGGCCCGGCGCTGGGCCTCGGCCAGCGGGGTGGCGGTGGGTACGGCGAACACCGGCCGGGCCAGCCGGGCCAGGTCGATCAGGGGCAGTCGCCGGCCGATCCGGGCCAACCGGATCGACTGTCCGGCGCCGTGCCAGATGGTGAGCGCGACCAGGGCGGTCAGCGGCAACGCCAGCAGACTCAGCAGGTCAGCGGCGTAGAGCAGGCCGACAAGCGCCACGGTCGCCACGGCGAGAACCCGGCCGACCCAGCCGGCCACCTCGGTGGCCCGGTGCCGGTCCCGGGTGACCGCCCAGATGACCGCCCGCAACGCCCGCCCACCGTCCAGCGGCAGCCCGGGCAGGCTGTTGAACACGGCGACGATGACGTTGCTCACCGCCAGTTGGAAGGCGAGCTGGTGGGCCACGGTGCGGTCGGGCAGCGCCACGGTCGCGGCGACGGCGGCCACGCCGAGCAGCGCGGAGACCGCCGGCCCGGCCAGCGACACCAGCAGGTCCACCCGGGGCGACGGCGCGTCCCGGTCCATCTCGGTGTACCCGCCGAGCAGTTCGAGAGTGATCCCCCGCACACCGATGCCGAAGTGGCGTGCGGTGAGCGCGTGGCCGAGCTCGTGAGCCAGCACCGAGCCGAGCAGCGAGACCACGAAGCCGGCGCCGACCAGGTAGCCGAGGGTCGGCGAGAGCGCCAGCCGCTGGCCGGCCAGTTCGCCGTAGAGCACGATGATCAGCAGGGCCAGCAGCAGGATCGAGGCGTTCAGGTACAGCGGCACCCCGAAGACCCGGCCGACCTGCAAGCCGGTACGCCGGCCCGGCCGTGACTGCCTGCTCTGCTCCACCGAGCCGATGCTACGCGGCGGGAGATCACCTTCGGTGCGGCGGCGGCCGCCCTGTCGTACCGGTGCCCTAGTCTTCCACGGCATGACCGCGGATCCGGTGATCGCCCAGCAGGCTCCGACCTCGACCCCGTTGCCACAAACGGTGCGGGCCTCGCTGTCACCCTCACGCGCCGCGGATTTCAAGACCTGTCCGCTGCTCTACCGGTTCCGCAGCATCGACCGGCTGCCCGAGCGGCCCACGGTCGAGCAGGCGCGCGGCACGCTTGTGCACGCGGTGCTGGAGCGGTTGTTCGACCTGCCGGCGGCCGGGCGCACCCCGCAGGCGGCCGGTGACCTCGTCGCCCCGCAGTGGGACCGGCTGGTCACCGAGCAGCCGGAGCTGGCCGGGCTGTTCGCCGACGACGGCACGGTCGACGCGGTCGAGTTCCTGCGTTCGGCGGCGGCCCTGCTGGAGGGCTACTTCGCGGTGGAGGATCCGCGCCGACTGGAGCCGGCCGAGCGGGAGAGCCTGATCTCCGCCGTGATCGACGAGGAGTTGCTCATCCGCGGCTACCTCGACCGACTCGACGTGGCACCCGACGGCGCGCTGCGGGTGGTGGACTACAAGACCGGTGGTGCGCCACGCGAGGCGTTCGAGGCGCGGGCGTTGTTCCAGCTCAAGTTCTACGCGCTGGTGCTGTGGCGCACCCGCGGCGTGGTGCCCCGGGTGTTGCGGCTGCTCTACCTGCGCGACACCGAGGTGTGCGACTACACCCCGGACGCCGAGGAGTTGGTGCGCTTCGAACGCACGGTGGTGGCGCTGTGGCGGGCGATCGAGCAGGCCACCGCCGCTCAGGACTTCCGGCCCCGGCCGAGCCGACTCTGCGACTGGTGCAGCCACCAGGCGCTCTGCCCGAGCTACGGCGGCACCCCGCCGCCCTTCCCCGAGCATCTGCCCGGCGCGGATCCGCTGCGTGACGCCCGCACCCGCCCCGCCACGCCGGGTGCGGACGAGTAGCTCTCCTCCTCAGGAAGGAGAGGCAGTTCACCAGCCGAGATGATCTTTTATCGGCTGGGGCGGCTAGCGTCGTGGCATGGGTAGGCAGCTGAGGCAGTGGCTACGGGCACGCCCGCTGGCCGGCGACGCGTTGTTGACCGTCGGGCTGGTGCTCGGTGAGGTGCTGTTCACCCTGCTGTCCCCGCGGGAGTTCTGGCCGCGGTCGCTGCCGGAGGCGCTGGGCTGGAGCCTGCTCTGTGCCAGCCCCGTGCTGTTGCGTCGGATCGCGCCGTGGCTCGCCGTGCTGGCCGCGCTGGCATCGCTGGCCCTGCCGGTCGTGATCGAGGTGGTGCCGACCACCCAGGGCCTCACCCTGGTCGTGCTCACCTACACCGTGGCCGCATGCCAGCCGATACGCCCGGCGGTGGCGACCGCGGTGGCGCTGTGGGTGCCGGTGGCGGTGCTGGCGCCCATGCTGCCCTCCGAGGGCCTGCCGCAGGTCGGCGCGGCGTACGTGGTGGCGAACAACCTGCTGGTCGGGATCGTGTCGTTCTCCGTGGGTCGTACGGTGCACGCCCGCCGGTCCACCACGGCGGCGCTACGGGAACGGGCCCGGGTCGCCGAGGCCAACCAGCGTGCCCTCGCCGAACAGGCGGTGGCCGACGAGCGGCGACGCATCGCCCGGGAACTGCACGACGTGGTGGCCCACCACGTCAGCGTGATGGGGGTGCTTGCCACCGGGGTCCGGCGGGTGCTGCCCCGCGATCCCAGAGCCGCAGACGAGGCGGTCGCCACCATCGAGGAAACCAGCCGGGCCACCCTTCGGGAGCTGCGACGGCTGCTGGACGTGCTGCGCACCGAGGCGGAGCCGGCCGCCGACCTGGCCCCCCAGCCCGGGCTCGCCGGCATCGAGACGCTCGTCGAACAGGTCCGCGAGGCCGGTCTGCCGGTGACCTTCGCGGTGACCGGCACGCCGGGGCCGGTGGAGCAGGGCGTGGCGTTGACCGTGTACCGGATCGTGCAGGAAGCGCTGACCAACGCCCTCAAACACGCCGGCCGGGCCACCGCGCAGGTACGCGTCAGCTACCCCGACGACGCCGTCGAAGTGGAGATCACCGACACCGGTCGAGGGCCGTCACCGGACCGCCAGCGGGTCGGGCACGGCCTGGTGGGGATGCGTGAGCGGGTCGCCCTCTACGGTGGTGTCCTGCGGACCGGGGCCCGCGCCGGCGGCGGCTACCGGGTGTATGCGCGCATTCCGGTCGAGCCACTGACCGAGACCCGCTGAGCGGCACCCTGACTCCGGAGGATGAGATGACCGATCCGACGCCGTCGACGACCCGACCGGTGCGCATCCTGCTCGCCGACGACCAGCCGTTGCTGCGTACCGGCTTCCGGATGGTGCTCGGCGCCGAGCCGGACCTGGACATCGTGGCCGAGGCCGGCGACGGCGCGGAGGCGGTGGAGTTGTCCCGCCGGCTGCTGCCCGACGTGGTGCTGATGGACATCCGGATGCCGCGGATGGACGGGGTGAGCGCCACCCGGGCGATCGTCGACGCCCGGCTGCCGGTCCGGGTGCTCATCCTGACCACCTTCGAACTCGACGAGTACGTCGTCGGTGGGCTACGGGCCGGGGCGAGCGGATTCCTGTCCAAGGACGTGCCCGCCGAGGATCTGATCACCGCGATCCATACCGTGGCCGCCGGCGACGCGGTGGTGGCCCCCCGCATCCTGCGGCGACTGCTGGACCGCTTCGCCGACGTGCTGCCCGATCCCGCAGCGTCACCACCGAAGGCGCTGAGCACGCTCACCGACCGGGAACGGGAGGTGCTGGGGCAGGTGGCCCGCGGGTTGTCCAACGCCGAGATCGCCCGTGCCCTGTCGGTCAGCGAGACCACAATCAAAACCCACGTCGGGAACGTGTTGACCAAGCTCGGGCTGCGCGACCGGGTGCAGGCGGTGGTGTTGGCGTACGAGTCGGGTCTGGTCCGGCCGGGGGCGTAACGTGACCGTTGCATCCGTCACCTACCGTGACGGTCTGCATCGAGAACAGTTGTCTCTCGCGGGGGCCAAGGTCACGGACTATCGTGTGGCGACGAGCTTCGTCGCTGCTCACAGCGCTGATCCGGGGATAACCCTGACCCCGGGTGGGGGACTACCCGCAGCCGGAAATCCGCACCCACTCCCCCAGGAGTCGTAGGGATCGCCGGCACTCGGCGCAGATGATGGAACTCGTGCCGGGATCCACGGGAGGGCGGCACGATCTGAACAGCAACGGAGAGGTTATAACGTGACCGCTACGACAGGCCGGTCGGCAGAGGCCGCAGCCCGGGCGAGCGACGTGTGGAAGGTGTACGGCAGCGGCGAGGCTCAGGTCATCGCGCTGCGGGGGGTCAGCGCCGAGTTCGAGCGCGGACGGTTCACTGCGATCATGGGCCCCTCGGGCTCCGGCAAGTCGACACTCATGCACTGCCTGGCCGGGTTGGACACGGTCACCCGAGGCACCGTGCACGTCGGCGACACCACGGTCACCGGTCTCGGTGACGCCGGCCTGACGAAGCTGCGCCGGGACAAGATCGGCTTCATCTTCCAGCAGTTCAACCTGCTGCCGACGCTGACCGCCAAGGAAAACATCCTGCTGCCGCTCTCCATCGCCGGCCGCAAGCCCGACCAGGCTTGGTACGACACCGTCATCGACACGGTCGGGTTGCGCGACCGGCTCGACCACCGGCCGGCGCAGCTCTCCGGCGGCCAGCAGCAGCGGGTGGCGTGCGCGCGGGCGTTGGTGGCCCGCCCCGAGGTCATCTTCGCCGACGAACCGACCGGCAACCTGGACTCGCGGGCCGGCGCCGAGGTGCTGAACTTCCTGCGCAACTCGGTACGCGAACACGGTCAGACCATCGTCATGGTCACCCACGACCCGACCGCCGCCGCGTACGCCGACCGGGTGGTCTTCCTGGCCGACGGGCAGATCGTCTCCGATCTGATCGAGCCGACCGCCGACACGGTGCTGGACACGATGAAGAAGCTGGACACCATTACCGAGGTGGCCCGCTGATGTTCCGGGCGACACTGAAGAGCCTGCTGGCCCGCAAGGTCCGGTTGATGTTGTCCGGCCTGGCCGTGGTGCTGGGCGTGATGTTCGTCTCCGGTGCGTTCGTGCTCACCGACACCCTCGGCCGCACCTTCGACCAGATCTTCGCCGACGCCTACGAAGAGGTCGACGTCAGCGTCGCCGCCAAGCCGAAGGTGCAAGGCAACGAGATGAACGGCCCGCAGTTGGCCGGGCCGGTGCCGGCTGCCCTCCTTGCGAAGGTGCAGGGCGTGGACGGGGTGGCCGAGGTGACCGGCACGGTGGTCGCCGAAGGTGCCCGTCTGATCGGCAGCAACGGCAAGGTGGTCGCCTCGTTCGGCCCGCCGCAGCTCGGTGGCAACTGGGTCGGCGAGGGCGACCTGGTGCAGCTGCGCGAGGGCCGCGAGCCGCAGGCCGACGACGAGATCGTAATCAACAAGGGTCTGGCGACCGCGGCCAAGGTGGCCGTCGGCGACCGGGTGGGTGTGCTCACCCTCCAGCCGCGCAAGGACTTCACCATCGTCGGCATCTTCGGCTACAGCGGCGACCGGGACTCCATGGGCGGCGCCAACGAGATCATGTTCACCACGCCGACGGCGCAGCAACTGATGCTCGGCGAGCCGGACGTCTACACCAACATCGTGGCCACCGCCGCCACCGGCGTCTCCGACGAGCAGTTGCGCGACTCGGTGGCCGCCGCGGTCGGCGACGCCTACGACGTGAAGACCGGCGAGCAGCTCTCCGCCGACGCCGCCGCCGGACTGAAGGAGGGCCTGTCCTTCTTCAACCGGATCCTGCTCGGCTTCGCCGCGGTGGCGCTGCTGGTCGGCACCTTCCTGATCCTCAACACCTTCTCGATCATCGTGGCGCAGCGCACCCGGGAACTGGCGTTGCTGCGGGCCGTCGGTGCCAGCGGCAAGCAGATCATCGGCTCGGTGGTGCTGGAGGCGATCGCCATCGGCCTGATCGCCGCCGTGTTCGGTCTGGCCGCCGGCATCGGCATCGGCGCGCTGCTGGCGTACCTGTTCAGCAACCTCGCCGGTGGGATGCCCCTGGCCGGGATCGCGGTGCCCGCGTCGGCGGTGATCGGTGCGTTCGGTGTCGGCCTGGTGATCACCGTGCTGGCGGCGTTGCTGCCGGCGCTGCGGGCCGCGCGGATCCCCCCGATCGCGGCGATGCAGGACGTCGCCACGCCGGACCGTCCGCTGACGAAGATCACCATCGCTGGTGCGGTGGTCACCGCGATCGGCGCCACCCTGCTCTTCCTCGGCCTGGGCGGCTACGCCGACAGCAACACGCTGGCCACCATCCTCGGTGGCGTGCTGTTCGCCTTCATCGGGGTGGCCCTGCTGACGCCGCTGATCAGCAAGCCGGTGGTGGCGGCGCTCGGCGCGGCCTTCTCCGGCTGGGTGCCGGGCAGGCTGGGCCGGCTCAACTCCGGCCGTAACCCGCGCCGCACCGCGATCACCGCCGCCGCGCTGATGGTCGGCATCGCCCTGGTCACCGGCATCACCGTGATCCTCGACTCGGCCAAGAGCAGCATCAGCGGTCTGGCCCAGGACACCGTCAAGGCGGAACTGGTGATCGCCGGTGCGCAGTCCGGCCCCCGCCCGCCGACCTTCGATCCCGCAGTGCTGGACGAGGCGAAGACGATCCCCGGGGTACGGCTGGTCGACGGCCTCTACGGCGACATGTCCCTGGCCGACGGCGAGCGCACCTACACCGGAGCGGTGACCGAACCGGCTGCGCTGAGCCAGGTCTACAGCCTGACCGCGACCGCCGGCAGCCTCGACCAACTGGGGCCGGGGCAGCTGCTGGTCAGCGTGGACACCGCAACCGACCGTGGCCTGTCCATCGGTTCGACAGTGCCGATCCAGTTCGCCCGCGGTGAGGCCCAGACCTTCACTGTCAGCGGCATCTTCGAGGACTCGCCGCTGTTCACCGGCGTGCAGATGGTGGTGCCGACCGAGGCGGCCCGCAACTTCGCCGTCCCGCAGCCCATCCAGGGCTTCGTCCAGCTGGAGCCCGGCACGGCGGTCGACGCGGTGCAGCCACGCATCGAGACGTTGCTGGCCAACAGCCCTGAGGTGTCGGTGGTCAGCCTCGACGCGTACATCGATCAGCAGGCCGGTCAGCTCGACAGCCTGCTCACGATGATCCGCATCCTGCTGGCGCTGGCCATCGTGATCGCCGTACTCGGCATCATCAACACCCTGGCCCTGTCGGTGCTGGAGCGGACCCGCGAGCTGGGCCTGCTGCGCGCCATCGGCCTGAAGCGGTCGCAGACCATGGGCATGATCACGGTGGAGGCGGTGGTGATCTCGGTGTTCGGCGCGCTGCTCGGCGTGGTCGTCGGCACCGGCCTGGGTGCCGCCGTGGTGGAGGCGCTGCGCGACGAGGGCATCACCGACCTGGTGCTGCCGTGGGGTCAGATGGGGGTCTTCCTCGGCCTGGCCGCGCTGATCGGCGTGATCGCGGCGGTCCTGCCCGCGGTCCGCGCCGCCCGCATCAACGTCCTGGGCGCCATCGCCCACGACTGAGGTGTAAGGAAGGGCCCCCTGTTAACGCCTAGCGCGGTACAGGGGGCCCTTTTTAACACAAGCGTCGGGTGCAGGCGTCAGGCGGCGGTGCGGGCGGCGAGCAGCGCGGCCAACAACTCCAGGTCCGCCGCGAGCAGGCTCTCCACCTGGTGTACGCCGTCGCGCGGCGCGATCGGCACCTCCGCCGGCACGGCCAGCACCGCCGCTCCGGCGGCCACCGCGCTGGCCACCCCGGTGGCCGAATCCTCGATCGCCACACACCTGTCGATCGGTACGCCGAGCAGCCGCGCCGCCGTCAGGTACGGCTCCGGGTGCGGCTTTGTCGCCTCGACCTCGTCACCGCAGACCACCACGTCGAAGCTGTCCCGGCCCAGGGTGTCCAGGGCGATCTCGACCAACGCCCGGCCGCTGGAGGTGACCAGGGCCGTCGGGACCTGCGCCGCCCGCACCGCCGCCAGCAACGCCAACGCGCCCGGCCGCCACTGCAACCCGGTACGGAACAGTTCGAGGATCCGTCGGTTGATCCACTCCGCGCTGGCCACCGGATCGCGGTGCGGCTGACCCAGGTCGTCGTGCAGGATCCGCATCGAGTCGGCCATCCCGGTGCCGACGATCGCCCGCCGCGCCTCGGCGGAAAGCCTGCCGCCGTACGTCTCGGCGAGCTCGGCCAACGCCACGTCCCAGAGTCGTTCGCTGTCGACCAGGGTGCCGTCCATGTCGAACAGCACGGCGGCGGGGTGACTCGTCACCGGATCCTCCTCGCGTCGGGTACCCGGTGAATCCTGTCAGCACGTCACCGCCGTACGCCCGGGTCGGTGACCTTTCTCAACCCAGCCCGCAGGCCGACAGCGACCGCTCGTAGCCCCGGAAGAACGCCTCGGCGCGCTGCTGCGGGGTGCCGTGCGAGCCCTCGGCGAACCACGGCTGACCCGGGTCGTCGCCGACGGCGAGCAGACCCTCACGGAACTCGTCCAGGTCGCCCTCGTCGAGGGTGAGCCAACCGGCTTCCACCGAACCACCCAGGTACGCCCCGGCCATGCAGTCGGCCTGCAACTCCTGCTGGATGGTGAAGTTGTACTGGACGCCCAGGCGGGTCTGGATCCCGTGGGCGTACTCGTGGCCGATCAGGTAGTACACGAACGCGTCACCGACCTGCCGGAACGCCCCGAACGACCAGTTGATGTCGTACGCGATGAAGTCGCTGACCGTGCAGTAGACGGCGTTGTTGCGCGGCACCTCCTGCCCACCGCAGGACACCTCGCCGTCACGCTGGTACGCGATCACCTGCCGGATCGGCCGGAACGAACTCCCGGACGCCTCGAACTGCGCCGCCCAGTAACGTTCGGCGGTGCGACGGGCGACCTCCACGTCCTCCTGGAACTCCTCGACCGTGTCGGTGCCGTCGGCCCGAGTCACCTCTTCGCTCGGCGACGCCGGTTCCCGCTGTTCGGTCGGCTCAGCCGGCTGACCCACCGGGTCGACCATGCACGCGGTCGCCGCCACCAGCGCCACCACCAGACCGGCGAACCTGCCCCGACGCCGCTTCCGCCCGTCTGCCGCCACCGCATCCTCCCGCCTCGGCGATGCCGGATCTCATACCCCCACGGTACGACCGGCATGCCCGTCGCCGTCTGGTACGCCGTATCGCCTTCCCCGGTTCACCGCCGGACGGTGCTGGCGTGCCGGCGGGGTGTCACGGGCTGGCGGCGAGGAAGACGAAGGCGGCGAACAGCACCAGGTGCACCCCGCCCTGCAGCAGGGTGGCCCGCCCCGGCACCACGGTCAGCACACCGGTTATCACCGTCAACGCGAGCAGGGTGACCTGGGTGCCGCCGAGGCCGAGCAGCAGCGGACCCTCCAGCCAGATCGAGGCGATCGTGATCGCCGGGATGGTCAGGCCGATGCTTGCCATCGCCGAGCCGAGCGACAGGTTGAGGCTGATCTGCACCCGGTCGCGGCGGGCGGCACGGGCCGCCGCCAGGGTCTCCGGCAGCAGCACCAGCAGCGCGATTATCACCCCGACGAACGCCGGCGGCAGGTTCACCGCCGCGACGCCCGCCTCGATCGCCGGGGACACCGACTTGGCGTCACCGACCACCGCCACCAGGGCGACAAGCAGCAGCCCGAGGCTGATCAGGGCCTGCCGGGTCGACGGGGGATCGGCGTGCACCTCTTCCGGCAGCGTCTCCCCTTCGCTGCCCACCGGCAGGAAGTAGTCCCGGTGCCGGCCGGTCTGCACCATCACGAACAGGGCGTACAGGGCCAGCGACACCGCCGCCGCGAAGGTCAACTGGGCCGGGCTGAACTGCGGACCGGACCGCCCTGTGGTGAACGTCGGCACCACCAGACTGAGGGTGGCCAGGGTGGCCACAGTGGCCAACGCGCCACCGGTACCTTCCGGATTGAACACGGCCAACCGACGACGCAACGCGCCGATCAACAGCGACAGGCCGAGTATGCCGTTGCAGGTGATCATCACGGCGGCGAAGACCGTGTCCCGCGCCAGGGACTGCGTCTTCTCCCCACCACTGATCATCAGCGTGACGATCAGGGCCACCTCGATCACGGTGACCGCCACCGCGAGCACCAGCGACCCGTACGGCTCGCCGACCTTGTGCGCCACCACCTCGGCGTGGTGCACCGCCGCCAGGACCGCGCCGGCCAGGAACAGGCCCACGATCACGACCATGATGCCGTCGAGCTTCTGGTTCCACGTCAGCGCGAGCACCAGCAGAGCAGCAATCGGTACGAACACGGTCCAGGTGGACAGGGTGCGGCGCAGGGCGAGCATGATCTACATCCTGCCAGCCATGATGATCATCGACGGCGAAGCCTCCCCCAGTCCCCCGTCCGCGCGGGCGCGCCATGTGCCAGCCCGGCCACCGGCCAGTCGGCGCCCACAGTTACGCCGAAACGGCGCCTACCGCCCCCGCCCGATACCACCGTTTCGCCGAAACGGAGTCGATCAGTACAACGCGGCCGGACGGCTGACAAGATCGAGCCGTGCTGAGATCGATTCAAGTCCGGACCGTCCTAGCCGTCCCCGAAACGCCGCTGCATCATCTGCACTGGCGTGGCAAGCTCGCCCTCAGCCTGGACTGCTTCATCTGCGAACGCACCGGGCGCACGACATCCTTCGAGCTAGGTGCGGAACGCGCGATCTGCTCCGGCACCCGCGAAACCGGCGAGCACTACACTGCCGCCCGGCTCGCCGCGTTCGACCAGACCCAGGGCGTCGTCAACGACGACGGTACGGCCGTCGGGCAGGGGCCGCCGCCAACCGGGCCTCGGTGAGACAGTCCGGCGGTGATCAGCCGGCGCGGATCAGATCCAGCGTGTGCGCTGCCAGCCGGACCGCTGCCGGCGGCAACGCCGCCGCCTGCTCGTCGCCCACCGAGCCCACGACTGTCACCCGGACCTCCATGATCACGTTGGCTTCCAGGATTTCGATCTTGGCATCATCCCGGAGCTGCTGATAACGGACCACATCGGCGACGATCTCCGAACCGCCCTCGAACGGCTCCACCGAACTCACGGTGGCCGAACGCTCGAAGCCGGTGCGGGCCTCACTCGCATCACCAAAGCTCTGCACCTTCACGAACACGAACCCGCCGAGAAACCCAGCCCCACTGAAAAAGCTCTTAGCGCACCGGAAGTCGGGGCCACGATCGTCGTCCGCCGGCGGAATCGGCGTCGGCTTGCCGCCGAAGGCCGACGTCGCGAGCGTGTAGTCGACACGGTCGCAGAAGTCGTCCGACACGACACGAATCGCGTCGGACGACGCCGTCCCCTCCGGCGCTGCGCCATCGGCGCAGCCCGCGAGCAACAGAACCGGCAGCACCGCACCGGTCACCGCGGTCAGCGCCGTACGACCACGAAAGATCATCACGGCGGGTGAGTGTGCCAGAATCCACGACCGCCGGTAAGGGCAGAGCATCGCGCGTACGTTCCGGACCGCGGCGACCCACCACGTCCAGCCCACCGACCGATGCGTTTACGCACCCAGCTCAACAATGCGCCGGCGCGGCGGGCGGCGCCGGGGCTGGCGCGGGCGCGGCGCCCTCGAGGGGCCAAAGGTGTGGAGAAGGTCGACTACGCTCCTGGCATGTTGGCCGCGTTCTCCGCCGTGACGGTCCGATACCGGCGGCCGATCCTCACCATTGCGCTTGTTATGGCCGTGGTCCTGGCCGTGGGCCGTCGGCTGTCCGATCAGTTGGGCTCGATCCTGGGCACCGCGACCATCCTCGCCGGGATGCTGGCGTTGTCGCTGGCCATACTCGCCCTGCTTCGGCCACGGCAGGCGGTCTTTCTGGTCAAGCCCGAGGTTCAGGCGTTCGCCACTGAACCGAGCGCGTTCCAGGTCTATATAGCCGTCGCGTACATGTTCTTGGCCTCACTGCCGCTGGGGGCTCGCGACCTTGGCGAAACTTACGGGGGCCACCCGTCCATGGTGTTGCCGTTGCTGCTCCTGGTCGGCGTCGGTGTACACGTTGCCGGCGGCTGGCGTGGTGTTTCGGTCGAGCTGCGACCGGACGGTATCTGTCAACGCGACTTCACCGGCTCCTTGATGGTGCCGTGGGAGGCCCTGGCACCCGGCCGCCCTTCCCAGCCCGCAGTCAGGGCATCCACCATGGCCCTGACCTACGCACAACCGGACCTGGTACGCCGCCGTGGCATACTGCCGCACGGCCGGCGGCGGCTGCGCATCGACAACGTCCACCCCTGGTTCATCGCCGACACGATCCGCCACTACGTCGACCACCCACAGCACAGGGCCGCGATCGGCGAACCAGCCGAGTACCAACGGCTCTTGCATGCGTTGACGTCTTCGGCCACTGGCCCCGGCCATGGGCACGCCTACTAACCCCACTGTCAAACAGTTGCTGGGACGGCCATGGTCCGTCGACCAACTCACCGCGTTCCGCGCGAAGATGCCGGACCGCTATCGGGTCAGCGTCGACCTGGGTGCGGGCTGCGGCCTGTGGCAGGGAGAGATCTTCGGCATGAGCCCTGCCGACCTCGACCCGACACGGCCCGTTCTCCACGTGGTCCGACAGGTGAAGCTCGTACGCGGGGCACTGATCTTCGCCCCGCCCAAGACTGGTGACCCGGTGTCGGTCACGCTCTACTGACCGACGCGGACGACCTGCCGCTCAGCCGCTCGAAGTTCAACCCTGGCGTCTGGAAGCACGCGATCCGGGCCACCGGCATCCCGGACGACCGGCCCAACGGGATGCACGTCCTGCGGCACACCTACGCCTCGGTTCTCCTGGATGCCGGGGAGAGCATCAAGGCCCTGTCGACGTACCTGGGCACGCCGACCGGATCCGGAACCCAGTGACGGCCTGGGGACGGCATGATCATGGTTCAACGCCTACCGCAGGTGCCGGAAGTGCAGGTCACGGCACCTGCGGTCATCACTTGGCGTTGAAGTAGCTGGCCTCGGGGTGGTGGACGACGATGGCGTCGGTGGCCTGCTCGGGCATGAGCTGGAACTCCTCCGACAACTGCACGCCGATCCGCTCCGCGCCGAGCAGCTCCACGATCTTCGCCCGGTCCTCCAGGTCGGGGCAGGCCGGGTAGCCGAACGCGTACCGGCAGCCCCGGTAGTCGGTGCGCAGCAGGCCGGCCAGGTCGGTCGGGTCGTCGTCGGCGACGGTACGGCCGTCGGGCAGGGTCAGCTCGGCGCGTACCCGCTTGTGCCAGTACTCGGCGAGGGCCTCGGTGAGCTGCACGGACAGGCCGTGCACCTCCAGGTAGTCGCGGTACTCGTTGCGGGCGAACAGCTTGGCCGCGTACTCGCTGACCGGCTGACCCACGGTGACAAGTTGCAGCGCGACCACGTCCAACTCCTCGCCGCGGGGGCGGAAGAAGTCGGCCAGGCAGAGCCGCCGTTCCTGCCGCTGCCGGGGGAAGGTGAACCGGGCCCGCTCGGCGTGCCCGTTCTCGTCCAGCACCACCAGGTCGTTGCCCTCGGAGTACGCCGGGAAGTAGCCGTACACCACGGCCGCCTCCAGCACCTGGTCGGCGATCAGGCGGTCCAGCCAGTAGCGCAGCCGGGGCCGGCCCTCGGTCTCCACCAGTTCCTCGTACGACGGGCCCTTGCCACCGCGCGCACCGCGCAGCCCCCACTGGCCCATGAAGGTGGCCCGCTCGTCCAGCAGCGCCGCATAGTCGGCCAGCGGCACCCCCTTGACCACCCGGGTGCCGTAGAACGGGGCGGTCGGCACCGGCACGTCGGCGGCCACGTCGGAGCGGACCGAGGTGTCCGTCAGCTCCGGCAGCGACTCGGTGACCATGGCGCGCTGCCGTTCGCGGCGGGCCCGGCGGGCGGCCAGGGCCGCCTCCCGCTCGGGATCGATGACCGGTGCGCCGCCACGCTTGGCGGTCATCACCCGGTCCATCAGGGACAGTCCCTCGAAGGCGTCGCGGGCGTAGTGCACCTGGCCGGGGAACATCGACCGCAGGTCGTCCTCGACGTACGCCCGGGTCAGCGCGGCGCCACCGAGCAGGACCGGCCAGCGCTCCGCGACCCCGCGCGTGGCCATCTCGGCCAGGTTCTCCTTCATGATGACCGTGCTCTTGACCAGCAGGCCGGACATGCCGATGGCGTCGGCGCGGTGCTGCTCGGCGGCGTCGAGGATGGCGGAAATCGGCTGCTTGATGCCGATGTTCACCACCTCGTAGCCGTTGTTGGACAGGATGATGTCGACCAGGTTCTTGCCGATGTCGTGCACGTCGCCCTTGACGGTGGCGAGCACGATGCGGCCCTTGCCGCCGTCGTCGGCCTTCTCCATGTGCGGTTCGAGGTACGCCACCGCGGTCTTCATCACCTCGGCGGACTGCAGCACGAACGGCAACTGCATCTGCCCGGAACCGAACAGCTCACCGACGACCTTCATGCCGTCGAGCAGGATGTCGTTGATGATGGCCAGCGGGGCGGTGCCGGCGAGCATCGCGGCGTCCAGGTCGGCCTCCAGGCCGTTGCGTTCACCGTCGATGATCCGCCGCTTGAGCCGCTCGTTGAGCGGCAGGGCGGCAAGCTCCTCGGCCCGGGTGGCCCGCGCGGACGCGGCGTCGACACCCTCGAAGATCTCGATGAACCGCTGCACCGGGTCGTAGCCCTCACGACGCCGGTCGTAGATCAGGTCGAGGGCGATCTCCCGCTGCTGCTCGGGGATCTTCGCCATCGGCAGGATCTTGCTGGCGTGCACGATCGCCGAGGTGAGCCCGGCCTGCACGCACTCGTGCAGGAAGACCGAGTTGAGCACCTGCCGGGCGGCCGGGTTGAGGCCAAAGGAGACGTTCGAGATGCCCAGGGTGAAGTTGACCCCCGGCCAGCGGCGAGCGATCTCCCGGATCGCCTCGATGGTCTCGATGCCGTCGCGTCGGGTCTCCTCCTGCCCGGTGGCGATCGGGAAGGTCAGCGCGTCGATGAGGATGTCGGCGCGGCGCAACCCCCACCGCTCGGTCAGGTCACCGATGAGACGCTCGGCGACGCGTACCTTCCACTCCGCCGTACGCGCCTGGCCCTCCTCGTCGATGAGCAGCGCGACCACGGCGGCGCCGTGTTCGGCGACCACCGGCATCACCCGGGCGTACCGGGAGTCGGGGCCGTCGCCGTCCTCGAAGTTGACCGAGTTGACCACGCACCGGCCACCGAGCATCTCCAGCCCGGCCTCGATCACCGCCGGCTCGGTCGAGTCAAGCATGATCGGCAGGGTGGAGGCAGTCGCGAACCGGCCGGCCAACTCCCGCATGTCGACGGTGCCGTCCCGACCGACGTAGTCGACGCAGAGATCCAGCAGGTGCGAGCCGTCGCGGGCCTGGCTCCGGGCGATCTCCACGCACGCCTGCCAGTCAGCGGCGAGCATCGCCTCCCGGAACGCCTTCGAGCCGTTGGCGTTGGTCCGCTCCCCCACCATCAGCACACTCGCGTCCTGCGCGAACGGCACGTGGTGGTAGATCGAGGAGACACCCGGGTCGATACGCGGCTCACGGGCCACCGGCGCGACGTCGCGCAGCCGTTCGGCGAGCACCCGGATGTGTTCTGGGGTGGTGCCGCAACAGCCACCGACAAGCGCCACGCCGTAGTCGACGACGAAGCGTTCCAGTGCCTCGGCCATCTCCTGCGGTTCGAGTGGGAAGTACGCCCCGTCGGAGGTGAGCACCGGCAGCCCGGCGTTGGGCATCACCGACACCGGGACGGTGGAGTGCTGGGACAGGTAGCGCAGGTGCTCGCCCATCTCGGCCGGGCCGGTCGAGCAGTTGAGGCCGATCAGGTCGATCCCGAGCGGCTCGATCGCGGTGAGCGCCGCACCGATCTCACTGCCCAGCAGCATCGTTCCGGTGGTTTCGACAGCCACGTGGCAGATGATCGGCACCTGCCGGCCCGCCTCGGCCATCGCCCGCTTCGACCCGATCACCGCGGCCTTCACCTGGAGCAGGTCCTGGCAGGTTTCAATGATCAGCGCGTCCGCCCCACCGGCGATCAGACCACCGGCATTCTGCTGGTACGCGTCGCGCAGGCTGGCGTAGGAGGCGTGCCCCAGGGTGGGCAGCTTCGTGCCCGGGCCGATGGAACCCAGCACCCAGCGGGGGCGCTCCGGCGTCTCGTACGCGTCGGCGGCCTCCCTGGCCAACCGCGCGCCGGCCTCGGACAGCTCCCAGATCCGGTCGGCGATGTCGTACTCGGCGAGGTTCGGCAGGTTGGCACCGAAGGTGTTCGTCTCGATGCAGTCGGCACCCGCCGCGAGGTACGCCTCGTGGACCCCGCGCACCACGTCCGGTCGGGTGACGTTGAGGATCTCGTTGCAGCCCTCAAGGCCATCGAAGTCGTCCAGGCTCAGGTCGGCGGCGTGGAGCATCGTCCCCATCGCCCCGTCGGTGATGAGGATCCGGTCTGCCAACGCATCGAGCAACGAAGTCCGCACATTGTCAGGTTAGTCCGCTCCGGCACGAACTGGGCTACCGCAGCGTGCCATCCCACATCGTGCCGTCGATGACAGCTGCCCCACTCTGCGGCGTCACGCCGGCAGACTTGAGATCGAAGGGAACCGGCCGCCCGGCGTCCGGCGGGGGGTGTCGGTACCGATCCGTAAGGCGTGTCGGTTGCGATCCGGCGCGGCCGGCGGGCCCGGTCCGGACAAGGCACGTAGGCTACCAATGTGAGGGACTACAGCGACATCACCATGCACGACGGGCGCACGACCGGGGCCAGCCCGAGTCGCGCCGGTGAGGCACGGGGTGAGGTGACGGCGTGACCGAATTCGACGGGCTGCCGGTGCTGCGGTCTCCGGTGGCCATAGCCGCCTTCGAGGGGTGGAACGACGCCGCCGACGCCTCGACCGCCGCAGTCGAACACCTGGAACAGGTGTGGCAGGCCAGACCGATCACCGAACTCGACCCGGAGGACTTCTACGACTTCCAGGTCAGCCGACCCACCATCGCGATGTCCGACGGCGCCACCCGGCGGGTCGAGTGGCCGACCACCCGGTTCACCGTGGCCAGCCCGGCCGGCACCGAGCGGGACGTGGTGCTGATCCGGGGCATCGAGCCGAGCATGCGTTGGCGCACCTTCTGCGAGCAGGTGCTGGAGATCTGCCACAGTCTTGAGGTCGAGCGGGTGGTGCTGCTCGGCGCGCTGCTGGCCGACGTGCCGTACACCCGACCGCTGCCGATCAGCGGCAGCGCCTCCGATGCCGACGCCGCCAAGCGCTACCAGCTCACCCCGACCCGCTACGACGGGCCGACCGGCATCGTCGGCGTCCTGCACGACGCCTGCACCCGCGCCGAGGTCGACGCGGTCTCGTTCTGGGTGCACGTGCCGCACTACGCCAACAATCCGCCCTGCCCGAAGGCGACCCTGGCCCTGCTGCATCGGGTCGAGGAGGTCGTCGACCTGCCGGTGCCGATGGCCGACCTGGCGGAAGAGGCCGCCGAGTGGGAGCAGCGGGTGCGCAGCGCCGCCGAGCAGGACGCCGAACTCGGTGAGTACGTCCGTGAGCTGGAGGAACGGGTCGGCGACGCGGGCATCACCCCGTTGACCGGGGACGAGATCGCCCAGGAGTTCGAGAAGTACCTCCGCCGTCGAGGCGGTTCCGCCGGCCCCACCGCCGGCTCCTGGTAGTCACCCCCGTCATTCCTCGCAGGCCCCAGGCGGTATCGCCTGGGGCCTGTTTCTGCTCACCTCTCCCCTGTCGCCTGGTGCGCTGGGGTGTCGGGGTGGCGCGGATCACCACGCGTGGGGCATCCTAGGAACCTAGCTGATAGGGGGTCGGGATGCAGATCAACCCGGGGGCGGCGGAGTTCCCGCACCGGCAGATCGCCGCGCAGCTCAAGTCGCAGATCCGGCGCGGCGACTGGGGTCCGGGCGAGCGCCTGCCGTCGATCCCGGCCATCGCCGAGATGTTCGGCGTGGCGAAGCAGACCGTGCAGCGCGCCGTCGACCAACTGCGCGTCGAGGGCGTCCTGATCACCAAACCCGGCTCCGGCACGTACGTCCGCGGCACCCGGCGACGACTCAACCGGCTCTCCCGGGGGCGCTACGGCGGCTTCCGCGGCTACCACACCGATCTGGCCGCCCGCTACCGGCAACAACTCGTCTCCGTGGGCCGCTCCCCCGCCCCACCCGAGGTGGCGGACGCGTTCGGCGTACCGGACGGCACCGAATTGCTCTGCCGTCGGCATCTGGTCCGTACCGAGGACTCACCGGTCGAGGTGGGCGCCTCCTGGTTCCTGCCCGCCGACACCGCCGGCACCACTCTGGAACGCGCCGAGGCCTTCGGCCGCCCGCTCTACCAGGAGGCCGAGGAGGCCACCGGCCGGCGGTACACCACCGCCACCGACACGATCACCGCCCGCCAGCCCAGTCGGGAGGAGGCCGAAACCCTCCAGATCCGCCCCGACACTCCCGTGCTGCACCTGCTGCACGTGGCGTACGACACCCACCGCAAGCCCATCGAGGTCGCCCAGGCCACCTGGCCCGGCCCGGTCACCACCCTCACCGAGGAATACAAGATCCCCGCCCCCACCCCAGACCCCCACCCCGACCCAGGCCTGATCCTCGGCTAACCCACCCACCCACGCCCTGCCCTCTACCCCTCACCCCCGCACCCCGCGCCCCGCCCGCGCCCGCGCCCGCGCCCGTCGATCTTGCACTTCCTGTCGCCGCATAAGCCTCAAAAGCCGCACATCCTCGACCAAAACTGCAAGATCGACGGGACGAGGGGCCCCCGGGGGGGGGTGGAGAGGGCGAGGCGCGAGGGAGGGAGGAGGGGCCGAGAGGGAGGGTCAGAGGCGGATGCCGAGGAGGGCGTCGAGGGTTCGGGAGAAGAGGGCGGGGGCGGTGGGGTCGGTGGGGGTGTCCGGCGAGGGGGTCAGGGTCTGGTCGGCCCACTCGTCGGCGAGGCGCAGGGCGCCGGGCGAGTCGAGGTCGTCGGCGAGGCGGTCGCGTACGGCAGCCAGGAAGGCCTCCCCGGACGGGCCGGCGGGGGCGGCGGCGGCCCGTCGCCAGCGGTCCAGGCGCTGGTGCGCGGTGGCCAGCAGGTCATCGGTCCACGACCGGTCGGCGCGGTAGTGGCCGGAGAGCAGCGCCAGGCGTACCGCCATCGGGTCCACCTTGTCGGCGCGCAGCCGGGAGACGAAGACCAGGTTGCCCAGCGACTTGGACATCTTCTCGCCGTCCAGGCCGATCATCCCGGCGTGCACGTAGTGCCGGGCGAAGGGCGCCGCGCTGGTCAGCCGCTCGGCGTGCGCGGCGGAACACTCGTGGTGCGGGAAGATCAGGTCGTTCCCGCCGCCCTGCACGTCGATGGTGTTGCCGAGCAGCGCCAGGGCGATCACGGTGCACTCGATGTGCCAGCCGGGCCGACCCTGGCCCAGTTCGCCGCCGGGCCAGGAGGGTTCGCCTTCGCGGGCGCCCCGCCACAGCAGCGGGTCGAGGGGGTCACGTTTGCCGGCCCGGTCCGGGTCGCCGCCGCGCTCGGGGAACAGTTCCAGCATCTCGGCGCGGGACAGGTTGGACTCGTAGCCGAAGCGGGGGGCGGCAGTGATGTCGAAGTAGACGTCGCCGGTGCCGTCGTCCAGCCGGTACGCGGCGTCGTCCTTGAGCAGCTCCGAGACCTTCTCGGCGATCTCCGGGATCGACTCGACGGCACCGACGTAGTGTGCCGGTGGGATGATCCGCAGCGCCTCCATGTCCTCCCGGAACAGCGCGGTCTCCCGCATGGCCAGGACCTTCCAGTCCTCGCCGTCCCGCTCGGCGCGTTCCAGCAGGGGGTCGTCGATGTCGGTGACGTTCTGCACGTACCGCACCTCGTGGCCGGCGTCCCGCCACATCCGCTGCACCAGGTCGAATGTGATCATGGTGGCGGCGTGACCCAGGTGAGTGGCGTCGTACGGGGTGATGCCGCAGACGTACATGGTCGCCGTGCCGGGCGGATCGGTCGGGTGCACAGCCTGCCGGGCCGTGTCGAACAACCTCAGCGCCCTGCTCCTGCCCGGCAAACGCGGCACCTCGTGCCCCACCCAAGACTCCATGACCGTCAGCCTAACCAGCCGGGGGGCGTGGCCACGGCCAGCCAGGGGTGATCAACACCTCAGCTCACAGTGGCGGCCAGGGCACTGCCGGCCAGTCCCGGGACGGCTGGGGAAAACGGCCGCGTCGGCACAGCCGGTCGATGCGCACCGCCAGCTCGGCGATCTCACTGAGCGTGAGATGTTCGGCGAGTTCGGTGCCGAGCGGACCACGGACCTGACCGGCGAGACGGTCGAGCACCTCGAGGACGTCGGTGGGCAACGGCCGCCCGGACCAGCCCCAGAGCACCGTACGTAGCTTCTCCTCGACGTGGAAGCTGACGCCGTGGTCGACTCCGTGGATCCGGTCGTCGGGGCCGAGCAGGACGTGGCCGCCCTTACGGTCCGCATTGTTGATCACCGCGTCGAGCACCGCGAGTCGGGCCAGCCGGGGGTCGTCGGCGTGGGCCAGGGCGTACGGTGTGCCGTCGTCGTCGCGGGCCGCGGCGATCGGGAACCAGCGGGGTGGCACGGCGTCGGCCGGGACGAACCCGACAAGCGGCTCGGCGTCGTCTGGTTCGTCGATCCACAGCTGACACGAGCCCGGCCCGAACGGCCCGTCCCGCAGCACGGTCGGCGGCACCAGATCCCAGCCGGTGGCCGCGGACACCAGGTAGGCGGCGACCTCCCGCCCGGCCAGGGTCCCGTCCGGGAAGTCCCACAACGGACGCTCGCCGCGCACCGGTTTGTACACGCAGCGGGCGGTGGCGCCGTCGAGGGTGAGAATGCCGCGCAGGGTGGTGTTCGACGCGTCGACCAGCCGGCCCTCCACGGTCAGCTCACCGTCGCGCAGCAGGCGCATCGCGGCGGCACCGTCCTGTCGGGGGGTCACGCCGGACGTCGTCACCGGTGATAGCCGTTGTTTCGGGGGCAGAGGTGACCCGCCGGGTCGAGCGGCTGGCCGCAGAGTGGGCAGGGTGGACGGCCGGCGTTTACCACGCGCCGGGCCCGTTCGATGAACTCGCGGGTCGCCTCGGGGGTCAACCGCACCCGGAGTCGGTCGAGGTCCTCGTCCGGCTCGACGTCGTCGGCCTCGTCCTCCTCGGACTCGCCCAACTCCATCTCGGCCTCGACTTCGCCGACCGCGATCGCCTCGATCACCACGGTCGCGGTGTCCGCGTCGAAGGCCAGGCCCAGCGTGCCGACCCGGAACTCCTCGTCGACCGGCGTGTCCAGCGGCTCGTTGTCGCCGACCGAGGCCGGCGCCTCGGGTAGTTCCACCCCGAACCGTCGCTGGGCCTCGGTGAGCAGCTCCTCCAGCTTCTCGGCGAGCAGCGAGACCTGAACCTTCTCCAACGCGACGCTTACCAGTCGGCCACCGCCGCGCGCCTGGAGGAAGAACGTGCGCTCCCCCGGCGGCCCGACGGTCCCGGCGACGAACCGCTCCGGCGGCTCGAAGGCGTGCACCTGGTGCGTCATACCCACGACCCTATCCGGCGGCCCCAGGCACCGCGCACCCCACCGACCCGATTTCCGGTACGCTCCCCGGCCCGCCCCGCCGCGCGTGCGCTCGTGCGGTTCGCGGGCCTGTCGTCGGTCCGGGCCGGGTGGCTCACCGGGCCCCTCCGGCCCCACCGCCCACCGCGGCGTCCGAGTCGGTGGGCCGGCTGGCCCGCCGACGCCGCTTACGCTGCGGCGGGACCAGCCCGGCCAGGTCGCCGCCGACATCGTTGAGGCGCAGCAGGAACGGGCGCAGCGGGGTGTAACGGATCGCGGTCACCGACGCCGGGTCCACCACGATCCGCTGAAAAAGATCAAGGTGTACGCCGAGCGCGTCCGCCACGATCGCCTTGATCACATCGCCGTGGCTGCAGGCCAGCCAGACCGCCTCGGGGCCGTGCTCGGCGGTCACCCGGGCGTCCCAGGCGCGTACCGTGGCGACGGCCCGTGCCGCCATCTGTGCCATCGACTCCCCCTCGGGGAAGACCGCGGCGCTGGGGTGCTGCTGCACCACGGGCCAGAGCGGCTCCTTTGCCAGCTTCTTCAGCGGCTGTCCTTCCCAGGTGCCGTATCCGCACTCGATGAGTCCGTCGTCGGGCACCGGCGACGCCTGCGGCAGCGCCAGTTCGAGGGTGCGCCGGCAGCGGACCAGCGGGCTGCTCACCACCGCGGCCAGGGGCAGCGCACGCAGGCGCTCACCCACCGCCGTGGCCTGGGCCTGACCGGTTTCGTCGAGGTCGACCGGTTGCCGACCGGCCAGTCCGCCGTCGGCGTTCGCGGTGGTACGTCCGTGCCGCAGGAGCAGAAGTGTGGCCACGTACCCACCCTAGGCCGCCGACGTCCCCCGATGGTCCGCACACCGCTCGCGGCGCGGACACCCGGTTCGTACCGTCCATGCCGTTGTAGGGCGTATCTGCCTGGCTGTGATCCGTGCCGACCGTTTGAGCGTTATGCCGGATTCAGCCACGTCGCTCGGACGGAATGCCGAGCGGGTGCCCGGCGTTGTAACCGGTGGCCGACCGAGCAGGGCCGTGCGCGCCACGATCCCCCATGCAGCGCCACGATCCCCGACGCAGATGGCACGGCCGGCGGGAATGACCCGCCCCGGCAGGTCGTTATACCTGGTCCGGTGCCGCGAAGACCTCAGGTCCGCCGCCGGAAACCCCCAAGTCTTTCCCCTCATGCTCTGTGCGCCATGACGGCGCTGGTGTCACCTTGCCGATCCCCCGTCGGTGACGCCCGACCCCCGAATGGAGCTT
>NZ_BOPA01000013.1 GCF_016863515.1 Micromonospora gifhornensis | reverse complement strand
GTGCAGGGGGGTGTGGGCGGGGTTGACCTGTTCGGTGGGGGATGGGGGTGGTGGGGGAGTGCCGTTGCCGAAGGGGCGGCCGCCGAGGGCTTCGCGGTCGTGCGGGGTGAGCCAGTTCGACAGGTCGGGGCCCAGCGGCACCACCCCGGTCGGGTTGATGTCCCGGTGCACCTCGTAGTAGTGCCGTTTGATGTGGTCGAAGTCGATCGTGTCGCCGAAGCCGGGGGTGGTGAACAGGTCCCGGGCGTACGCCCACAGCACCGGCATCTCGCTGAGCTTCTGCCGGTTGCACTTGAAGTGGCCGTGGTACACCGGATCGAAGCGCACAAGCGTGGTGAACAGCCGCACGTCCGCTTCGGTGATGGTGTCGCCGACCAGGTAACGCTGCCCGGCGAGCCGGTCGCTGAGCCAGTCCAGCCGGTCGAACAGCCGGTGGTACGCCTTGTCGTACGCCTCCTGGTTGCCGGCGAAGCCGCACTTGTACACGCCGTTGTTGACGTCCTGGAAGACCACCGCGTTTACCTCGTCGATCTCGGCCCGCAGGTGCTCGGGATACAGGTCCGGGGCACCGGGTCGGTGGTGGGCGGTCCATTCGGTGGACAGGTCCAGGCTCATCTGGGCGTAGTCGTTGGTCACCACCTGCCCGGTCGGCACGTCGACGATCGCCGGCACGGTGATGCCGCGCGGATAGTCGGGGTGGCGGGCGAAGTACGCCTCCTGGATGCGTTCGATGCCGAGCACCGGGTCCCGGCCACCCGGGTCCAGGTCGAAGGTCCAGCTCCGCGCGTCGTGGGTCGGCCCGGTGACGCCCATCGACAGGACGTCCTCAAGACCCAGCAACCGCCGTACGATGATCAGCCGGTTCGCCCACGGGCAGGCGCGACTCACCACCAGCCGATAGCGTCCGGGCTCGACCGGATAGCCGTCCCGCCCGTCCGCGGTGATCCGGGTGGTGATGTAGTTCTGGTCCCGGTTGAACTCCCCGCCCGGCTCCACGTACTTCCCGCCGGTCTGTCTCTGGCCCGTGCCGTTGTCTGCCGTCATCGCCCTGCTCCTTGCCCGCGCCGCCTGCCATGCCGGTCCCATCATGGCTGACACTGCGACCGCTGGCCCGGCAGAAGGGGCGGTGATCGAGCGGAAGCGCGGGAAACACCGTGCGATACCCGTCGGGCCGATCAGAGGTATCGGGGTGTCAACTGGGCCACGGACAGGTTCACCGGAAATGGCTCGCCGGTGTCGACGAACTTGGTCCACCGTCCGGTCTCGGTGTAGACCTCGTGCACCGGATCGATCCGGTGGGTGTGTACCACGAGACCGGCCGTCTCGGTCTCGATCCGCCAGTCCGCACCTCGACACCCTGGGTGACCTCGTACTCGTCGGGGCACTCCGCTTCGAGCGCGACGCCGAGTCGCATGGCGATGGTCTGGTGGGCGGCGGTGGGGGAGGCAGGCACGAGCAGCACTCCATCGAGCAGCTCGCGGCGGCGACCGTCGTCGGGCAGGGCGTCGAGGTCGTCCGTCGTCCACTCGCCCGACGGCGGTTGGTGCAGCGCGGCGGTCATCTGACGGGTCCTTTCCGATGTGTCGTTCTCCCCGTGGTCACGGTACTGACAGCAGAGCCCGGGTGGTGGTCGCGCGCGCCGTGCCCACAGGGCAGGATGGTCGACATGAGCGAGCGTCAGCGAGCGAATCATCGGCTCGGCGCATTGGTGCCTCGTGACGACACGGAGCGCAGCGGAGTGTCGGCATGAGCGAGCGAAGCGAGCCGGCGGGTGTGCCGGGCAGCGGGCTGGTCAAGGGCCTGGCGGTCACGCTCAAGACGATGACGAAGCGCTCCACCACCCAGCAGTACCCGGACGTCGCCCCCGAGTTGCCGCCCCGCTCACGTGGGGTGATCGCGCTGCTGGAGGAGAACTGCACGGTCTGCATGCTCTGCTCACGCGAGTGTCCGGACTGGTGCATCTACATCGACTCGCACAAGGAGGAGGTGGCGGTGCCCGGCGCCGCCCGCCCTCGCCAGCGCAACGTGCTCGACCGGTTCGACATCGACTTCTCGCTCTGCATGTACTGTGGCATCTGCATCGAGGTCTGCCCGTTCGACGCCCTCTACTGGTCGCCCGAGTTCGAGTACGCCGAGTACGACATCAAGGACCTGCTGCACGACAAGGAGCATCTCGGCGAGTGGATGGCGACCGTACCGCCGCCACCGGCGCACGATCCGAACGGTGAGCCGGCCAAGGAGGAGACCGCCGCCGCGCGCAAGGCCGCGATCCCCGCCGCGCCCGCCGCCCGGCCGACCGCCCCGCCGGTACGCCCCGAGCCGGCACCCGGCGGTACGGGTGAGCCCGGCGACGGGGAAGGTGCTTCCGAGTGACCGGCGTGGACGTGCTGCTGCTCGCCCTGGGCGCGGTGGCCGTCGGGTCCGGGGTGTTTGTGGTGTCGACCCGGCACCTGGTCCGCGCCGGGCTCTACCTGGTGGTCTGTCTCGGTGCCGTGGCGGGCATGTATCTGGTGCTCACCGCCGAGTTGGTGGCCTGGGTGCAGGTGCTGATCTACGTGGGCGCGGTGGTGGTGCTGCTGCTGTTCGCGGTGATGCTCACCCGCGCGCCGATCGGTGCCTCGGACGACCTGGACCGTCCGGGGTGGCCGGCCGCGCTGATCGGCGGCGGGGTCGGGCTGGGGCTGGCCGCCCTGCTGATCGACGCGTTCCGTTGGACAACTGTGGAGCTGCCCGAGGCGGGCACCGCCGAGCGGATCGGCGAGCAGGTCTTCGCCAGTTGGGTGCTGCCCTTCGAGGTGCTGTCGATCCTGCTGCTGTCGGCGCTTGTCGGCGCGATCGTGCTGTCCCGCCCCGACATCGGCCGCACACCGGGGGACAGCGCTGCGCGGGACCGCACACCGGGAGACCGTCCAGCCGGGGACGAGCCGGCCGAGCGGGCCGGCTCGGGTGGCGAGGGAGGGGCCCGGTGAGACCGGTCATCCCGTACGTCACCGCCGCGCTGCTGTTCGGCCTCGGCGTGTACGGCGTACTGCGACGACGCAACGCGGTGCTGGTGCTGATGGGCGTCGAGCTGATGCTCAACGCGGTGAACCTGATCCTGATCACCGCCGACACCACGACCCGGGCGCTGCTGCCGCACAGCGGTCAGGTCTTCGCGCTCTTCGTGATCGTGCTGGCGGCGGCCGAGATCGGGGTGGGGCTGGCGATCGTGCTCCAGCTCTACCGGATGCGGGCCAGCGTCGCCGTCGACGAGGTGCCACTGGACACGGCGCCACTGGACGAGGTGCCGATGGACAAGGTGCCGATGGAGGGTCAGCGGTGAGCACCACGACGCTGCTGGGCGCGCTGCTGCCGGTCGTACCGCTGGTCGCCGGTCTGGTCGGTCTGCTGCTGCCACCGGCGGCGCGGGGCGCGACCACCGACCGGGACACTTCCCGGCGCGCGGCGATCGCCCTCGGTGTGGCCGGGGCTGCGGGCGCTCTGGTGCTGGCGGTGGCGCTGCTCGTCACTCTGGACGCCCCGGCGGAGTCCTCGACCACCTGGATCCGCTTCGGCGAGCTCACCGTCACCCTCGGGGTACGCCTCGACGGCGCCGCCGCCCTGGTCGCCGTGGCGGTCGCCGCCGTGGCCCTGGCCGTGCAGGTCTACTCGGTCGGCTACCTCACGCGGGGGCCGCACGACGACACGGATGTCGACCACCGCTACCCGCCGTACGCGGCACAGATCAGCCTCTTCACCGCCGCCATGCTGCTGGTGGTGGTCTCCGGGGACCTGATCATGCTGCTGGTCGGCTGGGAGGTGATGGGCATCTGCTCGTACCTGCTGATCGCCCATGACCGGTGGCTGCCGCAGGCGCCGGCCGCCGCGCAGAAGGCGTTCCTGGTGACCCGGGTCGGCGACGTCGGGTTCCTGCTCGGCATCGCCCTGCTCGGGGTTTCGGCGGGCAGCTTCCGGATCGCCGACGTGCTCGCCCACGACCACGGCACCGGCACGCTGACCGCCGCCGGTCTGCTGCTGCTCGCCGGGGTCGCCGGCAAGAGCGCACAGTTCCCGCTGCACACCTGGCTGCCCGACGCGATGGCCGGCCCCACCCCGATCTCCGCGCTGATCCACGCCGCCACGATGGTGGCCGCCGGGGTGTACGCAATCACCCGGCTCTGGCCGCTGTTCGAGGCCACCCCCACCGTGCTGGCCGTCCTCGGGGTGATGGCCTCGGTGACGCTGCTGCTCGGCGCGTTCGCCGCCACCGCACAGGACGACATCAAACGGGTGCTCGCCTGGTCGACGGTCTCCCAACTCGGCTACATGACCGGTGCGCTGGCCGTCGGCTCGCCGCCTGCCGCGCTGTTCCACCTGCTCACCCACGCCGCGTTCAAGGCGTTGCTGTTCCTCGCCGCCGGTGTGGTGATCCACGCCGTCGGCACCGCGGCGATGTCCCGGATGGGCGGGCTGCGGCACAGCATGCCTGTCACCTTCTGGTGCATGCTTATCGGGCTGGGCGCGCTGGCCGGCCTACCCCCGCTCTCCGGCTTCTGGAGCAAGGAGGGCGTGCTCGCCGCCGCCGAGGGTGCCGCCCTGCACGGCGACGGCCCGGCTCCGGCCTGGGTGGGCTGGCTGGTCTGGCTGGCCGGGCTGGTCGGCGTTGCCGTCACCGCCTGGTACGCCACGCGGCTGCTGCTGCGTACCTTCTTCGGCGCGCCGCGCACCCCGCTGACCCACCCGCACGACCCGCCTGCCCTGCTGCGCTGGCCGGTGCTGGCGCTGACCGTGCCGGCGGCCCTGCTCGGTCTGGCCGGCTTCCCCGGCTGGTTCGCCAGCCAGCTGCAACGCACGACGCCGTCCGACGCCGAGGGGGTGTCGGACCTGATGCCGCCGGACGGGCTGATCCACCTCACCCCGACCGTCCTGCTGCCCCTGGCGTTGCTGCTGCTCGGGGCGGGCCTGGCCTGGGCCGGTTGGCGGCGGGACACCGCCGCCGATCCGGCGGCGGCGCTGGGTCCGCTGCGGCCGGTCTTCGCCGGCGCGTTCCGCCTCGACGACGTCCAGCACACCCTTGTGGTACGCCCCACGACCGCGCTGGCCCGGGCGGCACGCGTCGCCGACGAGCGGGTCGTCGACGGCGCGGTCACCGGCACCGGCCGGGGTGCGGGTGCACTCGGCGGCGGCCTGGCCGCCCTGCACCGCTCCGCGCTGCCCCGAGCCGTCGTCGCGGTGCTCGCCGGTGCGTTGCTGATCGCCCTGGCCGCCACCCTGATCGGAGCAATGTGATGAGCCGCAGCGCGTCGCGGGCCGAATCGCGGAGCGGAGCTGCCCGATGAGCTTCGGCGAGTTCCTGCTGGTCGCGGTCCTCGCGCTACCGGCGCTCGGTGCCCTGGCGGTGGCGGCGATCCCCCGCGACCTGCCCGCCCGCGTGGCCGGTACGGTGGCCGCCGGGCTGACCCTTGTCGCGGCGCTGGCGCTGGCCGTCGACCGGTCCGGCAGCTGGACCGCCTACGCGGTGACCCCGCCTGCGGTACGCCCCTGGCACGCCCTCGACCTGCCCTGGGTGCCGGGCCTGGAGTTGCGTTTCCACCTCGGGGTGGACGGCATCTCCTGGCCACTTGTGGTGCTGACCGCCCTGCTCACCCTGCTCTGCTGCGGGTACACCTGCTGGCGGGTACCGCCCGGTGGCAGCGGGCGCGCCCTGGTGGCGCTGCTGCTGGTGGTCGAGGTCGGCATCCTCGGCACCTTCCTCGCCCTGGACCTGGTGCTGTTCTTCCTCTTCTTCGAGATCGTCCTGCTGCCGATGTACGCGATCATCGTCGGCTGGGGCGGCGACGGCACCGACCCGGCGGCGGTGGCGGCACGGCGTCGGGCGGCCCGCAAATTCGCCCTGTACACCCTGTTCGGCTCGGTGCTGCTGCTGGTCGGGGTCTACGTGGTGGTGGCCGCCGCCGGTACCGCCGACATCGTCGCGCTGACCGGCGGCAACGGACTGGCCCGGGGCACCCAACTGGCCGCGTTCACGCTGCTCGCGGTGGCCTTCGCGGTGAAGAGTCCGCTCTGGCCGCTGCACTCCTGGCTGCCCGACGCGCACACCCAGGCCCCGACCGTCGGCAGCGTGCTGCTCGCCGGGGTGCTGCTCAAGATGGGCACGTACGGCCTGATCCGGGTCGCCGTCGGGGTGGCGCCGGAAGGGGCCCGCTGGGCGGCACCGGTGCTGGGCGTCCTCGCCGTCGCGGCGATCCTGATCGGATCACTTGTGTGTCTGGCGCAGACCGAGCTGAAACGGCTCATCGCGTACTCAAGCGTGGGGCACATGGGCTTCGTGCTGCTCGGGATCGCCACGCTGACCGCCACCGGCATCCAGGCGGCGCTGATCGGCAACGTCGCGCACGGCATCATCACCGGCCTGCTGTTCTTCCTCGCCGGGGCGATAAAGGACCGGACCCACACCGGGGCGCTGCGCGAACTGTCCGGGCTGCGGGAGACCGCCCCCCGGCTGTCCGGGCTGCTCGCCTTCGCGGCGGTCGCCTCGCTGGGGCTGCCCGGCCTGGCCGGGTTCTGGGGTGAGGCGTTCGCCGTGGTCGCCGCCGTCGAAGTGGGCGGCGCGCTGTGGATCACGCTGGCGGTGCTTGCCGCGTTCGGCGGTGCGCTGACGGCGGCGTACCTGCTGCGGCTGTTGCGGCAGGTCACCCACGGCACTGCGACGCCTGCGGTGGCCGAGCTGAAACCGGGACTGGCCGGAGCCGAGGTGGCCGCCTGGACGCCGCTGGTGCTGCTCGCGCTGGCCGTCGGGCTGGCACCGACCCTGGTGCTTGGTGTCGCCGAGGCACCGGTGACGGCCCTGGTGGAGGTCCTGCGATGACGACGACCCGGGACCGGGCCGACGGGAGGCAGCCGTGAGCAGGGTGCAGAGCGTCGACAGTGTGGCGCTGCTGCCGGCGTACCTGGCCGCCGGGACGGCCGTGCTGGCGCTCCTGGTCGACCTGGTGCTGGCCCGCAGGACGGCGACGATCGTCGCGGCGGCCACCGGTGCACTCGCCACCCTCGTCGCGGCCGTGGCGGTCGGCGCCGGAGCCGAACGCCGCACCTTCTGCGTCGGGGCCGACTGCTCGTACGTCTTCGGCGGGCGGGCCGCGCTGGTGGCCGGGCTGGTGGCGCTGCTGGCGCTCGGGGTGTTGGCGTTGGCCGGGCCGCTGCTGCGCGACGGCGTGACCCCGGTGGGGGAGTTCTGCTTCCTGCTCGCCTGCTCGATGACCGGTGGTGTGGTGCTCGGCGCGGCCGGCGACCTGATCACCCTGATCGTGGCGGTGGAGGCGTTGACCCTGCCGCTGTACATCCTGGTCGGGCTGCGCCGGGGGAGCCTGGCCAGCGCCGAGGCGGCGGTCACCTTCTTCGTGGTCAGCGTGGTGGCCACCACGCTCACCCTGCTCGGTGCGGCGCTGCTCTACGCGGTCACCGGCAGCCTGCACCTGGAACGGCTGGGCGCGATCCTGGCCGACCGCTCGGACCTGCTGGACCTGCCGCTGACCACTGTCGCGGTGACGCTGGTGCTGGCCGGGCTGGCGTTCAAGGTGGCGGCGGTGCCGTTCCACGCCTGGGCCCCGGCCACGTACGACGGGGCACCGCTGCCGGTGGCCGCGTACCTGTCGACGGCGTCGAAGCTCGGCGGGGTGGTCGCCCTGCTGGCCGTGGTGCAGCACGCGCTGCCACTGAGCGTCGCCGGGCCGGTGCTGGCCCTGGTCGCCGCGCTGACCATGACCGTGGGCAACCTGGTGGCCCTGCGTCAGCGGCGTACGGTGCGGCTGCTGGCCTGGTCCTCGGTGGCCCAGGCGGGCTACATCCTGGCCCCCCTCGGCGCCCTCGCCCTGGCCGACGTCGACGCCCGCTCCGCCGCGTACGCCGCCGCCCTGGCGTACGCCGTCTTCTTCGTGCTGTTGGAACTGGCCGCCTTCGCCGGGGTGGTGGCCCTGCGCCCGGCCGGGGCGGACGGTGGTCGCCTCGACGACCTGCGCGGCGCGGCCCGGCGGCACCCCTGGGTCGGCGCGGGCCTGGCGTTCGCGCTGATCGGGCTCGCCGGCCTGCCACCGGGGTTGGCCGGGTTGTTCGCCAAGGTGACCGTGGTGCGGTCGCTGCTCGGCGGCGATGCGGCCTGGCTCGCCCTGCTTGTGGCGCTGAACGCGGTCATCGGCCTGGCCTACTACCTGCGCTTCGCCGCGCTGCTCTACACCCCGGCCGACAGCGCCCTCGCCGGCAGCGCTCCGGCCGGTGACGCGCCTGCTGGGGCGATCCGACCGGCTCGCGTGGTGGTGGTCGCGCTGGCCGTGGCGACCGCGATCGCCGTGATCGTCGGCTTCGCACCGCAACTGGTGCTCGATCTCGCCGGCAGCTGAATCCGGCCTGACCTGCCGGTGCATTCCCCAACATGACTGTCACTCAGGTAACTCTCAGTCATGAACCGGATGGTTGACGGGTACCGGGTTGTTGTACCGGTCGACGGATCCACGCATCCGTGCACCGAAGGAGTGATTCGTGCACCACAACCGTCTGAAGACCGCCGCGCTGCTCGGCCTGCTCACCTCGCTGATCCTGGCGGTGGGCTACTGGTTCGGCGGCAGTGGCGGCTTGGTCATCGCCGTCGTCATCTCGCTTGTGATGAACGGCGTCACCTACTTCTACTCCGACAAGCTGGCGCTTCGCTCGATGCGGGCACAACCGGTCAGCGAGGCACAGTTCCCCGAGCTGTACCACATGGTGCGGGAGTTGGCAGCCGAGGCACGGCAGCCCATGCCCCGCCTCTACATCAGCCCGACCGCCCAGCCCAACGCGTTCGCCACGGGTCGTAACCCGCAGAACGCGGCGGTCTGCGTAACCCAGGGGATCGTCGAGCTGCTCGACTACCGGGAGTTGCGGGGCGTCATCGGGCACGAGCTGTCACACGTCTACAACCGGGACATCCTGATCTCCAGCGTGGCCGCCGGCCTGGCCGGCATCATCACCATGGTGGCGAACCTCGCCCTGTTCATCCCGCTCGGCGGCAACGACGAGGACGGCCCCAACCCGGCAGTGCTGCTGCTCACCATCATCCTGGGCCCGATCGCGGCCAGCATCATCCAGTTGGCGATCAGCCGCAGCCGGGAGTTCCAGGCGGACGCCTCCGGCGCGGAACTCACCCGTGACCCGCTGGCGCTGGCCAGCGCGCTGCGGAAGATCCACATGGGCGCCCAGCGTCGGCCGCTGCCGGCCGAGGGGCAGCTCACCAGCACCGCGCACCTGATGATCGCCAACCCGTTCAAGGGCGGCGGGGTCGCGGCGCTGTTCGCCACCCACCCGCCCATGGAACAGCGCGTCGCCCGGCTGGAGCAGATGGCCCGCAACATGGGCCCGGTCCGCTACCAGCGCTGACCCGCACCGATCCTTCGCCGCCCACACCGGGTCCACCCGGTGTGGGCGGCACCCTATTCGGTTGCGGGCCACCACCTGGACAGCGTTAGGGTTCAAACCGCTCTCGCTCATTACACCTGTGGAGGTCCTCGGTGGCTGGTCTGCGCCGTTACCTGGGCGTTTGGCACCTTCCCGGGGCGCCGACCCTGTTGATCACCGGCATCATCGGGCGACTCGGGATCGGCATGACCCCGCTGGCCCTGCTGCTGGTCATCGAGGAGGTCACCGGCCGCTACTCGCTGGCCGCCCTGGCCGGCGGCTGCTACGCCCTCGCCGGGGCCGCGCTCAGCCCGGTGGCCGGGCGGATCGCCGACCGCATCGGCCCCACCCCGGTCCTGATCGGCACCGCGGTCGCCCACCCACTGGCCCTGATCGGCCTGCTCTGGGCGGCCCGCTCCGAGCAGACACCCTTCGCCCTGGTCCTGGTGGCCGCCGCCCTGGCCGGTGCCTCCTACCCGCCGCTGACCGCCGCGATCCGCGGCGCGTGGAACGACCTGACAAGCGTCGCCTCCGGCCGGTACCACCTGCGCAACACCGCCCTGGCCGCCGAGACCACCCTCTTCGAAGTCGTCTTCGTGCTCGGCCCACTGCTGGTCGCCGGCTTCGTCCTGTTCGCCGACGCCGGGGCCGCGCTGATCGGTGCGGCGGTGGTGACCCTGGTCGGCACCGTGGCCGTGGCGCTCGGCCAGACCATGCGTGGCTGGCAGCGGCACGAAGGGGAGCACCAGACCCGAGGCCTCGGCCCACTGCGGGTCCCCGGATTCCCGGCCCTGCTGCTCTGCGTGGCCAGCCTCGGCATCGCCTTCGGCGCGGCCGGCGTGACGGTGCCCGCCTTCGCCACCCGCTACACCCCCGATGACCCGGACAGCCTGGCCGGCGTACTGCTGGCCGTCTGGGGCGTCGGCAGCGCCGTCGGCGGCTTCTGGTTCGGGATCCGCCGCCCGGCCCGCAACATGACCCGACAGTTCGCCTGGCTGCTCGCCGCCGTGGCGGGCAGCTTCGCCGTCTTCGCCGTGATGCCCACCCCCTTGGCGCTCGGCACCGCCCTGGTGGTCGGTGGGGCCACCATCGCGCCGGCCCTGACCCTGGAGAACACCCTGGTCGGGCGGATCTCGCCGGTCGGCATGCTGAACGAGGCGTACACCTGGGTGGTCACGATGTCCGTCGGGGCGAGCGCCGCCGGAGGCGCGGTGGCCGGCCTGATCGTCGACCACGCCGGCGGCGTGCCGTGGGCGTTCCTGTTCGCCGGTGCGGCGGTCGCCGCCGGGGCCGCCCTCGCCGCCCTGCCCGCCGGCCCCATCGCCCGCGCGGAAGCCGCCACCGTACGCGTCGAAACCCCCGCCCCGGTCTGACCGGGCCGGCGGTGGGTATCACCGAGGCATGTTCGCCTTCTTCTCGAACCGCCTCGGCTGCCTCGGCTCGATCCTGGTCAGCGCCATCGGCACCATCGTGCTTCTGTTGATCTTCAACCGCTGACCCGGCTGCCGCCCGACGGGATATTTGCACCGAAGACCACCCGACCGGCGTGGGTCAGCTCAGTGGGCCACGCCGGTCAGGCGGCGGCGAGGAACGCCCGTACCCGCTCCATGAGCAGCGCGGCCGCCTCCGGGTCGTACGCGTCGAGTGAGAAGTCGGCGAAGAGGTGCTGGTCGCCGGGATAGACGAACAGTTCGGCGTTCGCTGAGGAGTCGGCGAGTTCGCGTGCGGCCGGCAGGTCCTCGTCGAAGAACTCGTCGCCCTCCTTGCCGTGAATCTGCACCGGCACGTCCTCGGGCCACGCCTCTCCGAATTCCGTGACCGGGAGGCAGGAGTACATCAGGAGGGCCCCGCGGGCACCGGGCCGTGTCTGCGCAAGCTGCTGGGCGATCGTCACGCCGAAGGAGAATCCGGCGTAGACCAGCCCAGGGCCGAGTTCGTCGGCCGCGGCGATGCCGCGCTCCTGGATTGCATCCGGCCCCAACTCACGAGCGAATCCGAACCCTTCCTCGATGCTGCCGAACGTACGGCCATCGAACAGGTCCGGCGTGTGCACGGTGTGTCCGACCTGGCGCAGGCTGTCCGCGAAGCTCCGGACCCCGTCGGTCAAACCTTGGATGTGGTGGTAAAGCAGCACGTTGGCCACGGCGTAGAACCCCCTGTGAACGATCGAAATTTCTCGAACGTTCCGGGACGCTAGTCTGTTCCGCTATGGCAGACAACCCCCCGGACTACGACCTGGCCGAGCGGATCGCGCTGACCAGCCCGGACCAGGTGAAGGCCATCGGCCATCCGCTCCGCACATCGATCCTGCACCTCCTCCACGAGCGGGCCGCGACCGTGACCGAGCTGGCGGCAGCGGTCGAGCGCCCCAAGAGCACGGTCGCGCACCACGTGGATGTGCTCACCCGCAACGGCCTGCTCCAGGTGGTGCGTACGCGAAAGGTGCGGGCGGTCGAGGAGCGCTTCTACGGGCGCACCGCGCGGATGTTCTACATCCCGGCGGAGCCATCGCCCGCCGGCGGACAGATGCCTGGCGACTTCAACGACTTCGAGGTGGCTGCACGCGAGTCAGCGAAGGCGTTCGAGCAGGGAAAGCTCTGGGGCTTCATCCGGCATGCGCGCATCTCGGAGGCGCAGGCCGCTCAGTTCTGGGACCGGATGGCGCAGCTGGTCGACGAGTTCGACCGGATGCCGAGATCCGGCGAGACCATGTACGGGTTCGCGATCGGCGTTTATCCCACCGACCACCCGACCCTGCCGAGGGAGCAGTGACACGCCACCCGAGAAGGCTGCCGGTCGTCTCGCATCCCGTGGCCGGCGTCGCGGTCCCCGGCGGTTGCGCAGAAGCATTCCCGCCCGCCATCGGCCAGGTGGCGGACCGGGCAGACCTCCGCCCGACCCGCCCACGTTCGGACGAGCCGTTTGAGGTAGCGGGCCGGGCGGCGGCCCGCTCCCCAGGAGGCGGGTCGATGGCAGGCAGTGGGATGGGTCGTCGTGGTGTGACGGCATCAGGACCAGACTCGACCAAGCCGTCACCAGGCCGTCAGCGGTCAGGTAGGGACCAGTGCCGACGACTCCTGCCGAGGCCACAGGGGCAGCCGGTCCGCCGACCGGCTAGGACGGTGGTCTACCTGTAGTTGGTGAACTGAAGGGCGACGCCAAAGTCCTCCGCCTTGAGCAGGGTGATGACGGCCTGAAGGTCGTCCTTCTTCTTGCCTGTCACGCGCAGCTGGTCGCCCTGGATCTGCGCCTGCACGCCCTTGGGGCCCTCGTCGCGGATCTTCTTGCTGATCGCCTTGGCCTTCTCCTGGTCGATGCCCTGCACCACCTTGGCGTCGATCTTGAAGATCTTGCCCGACGGACGAGGATCCCCGGCGTCCAGCGACTTCAGCGAGATGTTCCGCTTGATCAGCTTCTCCTTGAAGACCTCCAGCGCGGCCCGTACCCGCTCCTCGGTCTCCGCCTGGAGGCTGATCGCCTCCTCGCCCGACCAGGAGATCTCCGCACCCGTACCCCGGAAGTCGAACCGCGTCGCAAGCTCCTTCTCCGCCTGGCGAAGGGCGTTGTCGACCTCCTGGCGGTCAACCTTGCTGACGATGTCGAACGACGGGTTCGCTGCCATGCTCATACTCCTGCTGTTTGTGATCGTTTGCCCCTGGATGACCAGGGGTGCGACCCCCTGACGGTACCCGGTTGCGCCGAAGCCGGGAGGAGCCGCTATCCTTGCTTCCGCCGCCGCACCTCGGTGCGGAGGTGTGCCCTGGCGGGTTGCCCGAGCGGCCAATGGGAGCGGACTGTAAATCCGTCGCGAAAGCTACAGAGGTTCGAATCCTCTACCCGCCACCAGGTGCAGAAACGGCCCCTGACCAGCAGAGATGCTGATCGGGGGCCGTTTTCGTCGATCTACCTCTGTCGGGCGCGGGCGATCGGGGTCTGTGGGAGACGGGTCGGGGTTGGCAGGTAGTCCGGGGCTTGGGCTGACGCGGTAGTTGGAAGCGTCGTTCAGTTGCTCAGCGCTGTGGTGTCGCCGGCGAGGCGGCGGGCTTCGGCGATGACGTCCTCGTCGAGGTCTGCGGTCGTTGTGCTGGTGTACGGCTGCCCGTTGTAGACCGAGTCGACGTAGTCGTAGGCGATGTCGAGGGCGATCAGGTCGGCTGCCAGTGGAGTGCCGTCCCAGGTGATGAATCGGTACGCCCAGGATGTCAGGTCGCGGGGCGCGATGGTCTGCGCGAGCAGTCGGCGGGCCATGACGCGGAGTGCCGCATCTTCGCCCTCTCGGCTGCCCGTCGGGTAGTAGGTCAGCGAGAGTTCCGCGAGGGCGCCTTCAAGCCAGCGCCGCAACTCGTCGCTTTCGTTGCCTCTCGTCGGCGAGATGCCGGCGATGATCCGAAGGGTCGGACTGTCGATACCGACGACGAGGCAGTCGCAGGCGGTGTCGATCACGTCGGCCGCCGTGCTCGGGTTCATGCTCCACAGGGTGGCGGCGTCCTGGAGGCGAGCGAGGGCATCGTGCACTCGTACAGGATCTGCCAGCAAGTTCCTGACGTCACTGGCATATCCACTCGTAGGTTCCTCGTCCGATGGCTGTGAACCCCGAACGGGACGAGGGGCAGCACTTGCTGGACGAGTCGCAATGGCGGGTATCTGTTGGTGGCGACCATGATCGGTGGCGTGCGTGATCCGACACTTCACTGCGGTGGCCGGCTTCGAGTGGCGGGCGAGGGGTCCTTGCTGGGCATAGGCAGATCTCGCGGCCGTCTCGGGGCCGTCGTCCTGGACTGACTGGCTGAATCATCCATTCATGGGGGTGACTGAATTGGTATGTCGCGCCTACTCTGGTCGTGGTGCGGGAGGCGGTCAGGGGGGCCGTCGTCGGGGGCGTTGACTGGGCGCTTTCGGCGGCGTTTCAGGACACTGCCGGCCGCTGGCGGCAGGGTGGCGCGGTTGGTCCGCTAGACCCGCTAAGCCACCTAAGTGGCGTATGTGCGGATAGCGTGTTCTTCCGGCTAGCTGTCGTCCGGAGGGCTTTGACCTGGTCGGATGCGGTGCGGCGGTGCACGTGCAGCTGATGTCAAGCGGCAACCCGACCAACATCGGGTTTGCGAGCTTTCCACCGCCCCGCAGGCTGTGGCACCATCGGAGAGCCCTGTTACGCACATTCGTCACCCCGCCAGGAGCGCTCATGTCTGCTCACCGTCTGGGCCGGCTACTCGGCTCCCTTCTGCTCGTCTCCGGCCTGGTGGTCGCGGCCGGCGTCGCCGGCGAGTTCGAGGTCCGGACCCACGGCATCGAATGGATGATGCCGGTGTTGGGCACGCAGGTGCGCTGACGCGCGTCCCGTCCTGACTCGGGCTCTACACCTCCAGCACCCCACGTCCCGAGGAGAGCCATGACGCCGTCGAGGTCTGGCTCTTCTCGCGGACGTACCGAACGGGCCTGGCTGATCACGGCTCCGCTCGCCCTCTGTGCTGTCCTCTTCTCACTCCTGCTGGGCTTGACCGTTCGGCCCGCGCTGGGTGACTGGCTGCTCACGCTGCTGCTCACGGTGGCGATGATCATTGCCGCCATCCCCACCATCAACGTGGTGGTGCGTCGGCAGGCGCTCGGCACCACGTTCACCGAGATTCCGCTCGTCGTCGCGCTCTTCGTGCTGCCCCCGCTGTCGGTGGTGCTGGCGTACACCGTGGCCACGCTCGTGGTGCAGGTGCGCCGCAAGCTGTTGCCGCCGAAGCTCTGGTTCAACGTGGCCCTCGCTGCGGCGGCGACCGCCCTGGCGACGATGGTCTACACGGTCCTGCCGACTCCGGTGGGTGCCGGGCCCGCCACCTGGGGGTTGCTGCTCGCGGCGATCGCTACGCACGCCCTTGTCGGGTTCGTCGCGGTGGTCGCGGTGATCTCCGTCGTGCAGGGCTGGCAGTCCGGCCGGGAGTTGATCCGGGCGGTTCCGCCGATGTCGCTCACCGTGGCGATCAACCTCTCCGTCGGCATCCTGATCATCATCGGCCTGGAGAGCACGCCGTGGGCGGTTTTCCTCTTCGCCGGTCTCGCCGTGGCGTTCGCGCTCGTCTACGACACGTACACACAGGTCATCCGGCAGCACCGCACGCTGACGGAGATGTACGAGCTGACCAAGGCGATCACCGAGAGCGGGTCGGACGGCAACCTCATCGACGCCCTGCTGGTCCGCATCCGCAGTCTCATGCAGGCCGAGTACGCGACGCTGTGGCTGCCCGCCCAGGGGCGGCACCCGGAGGTGCTGCTCACCGCGCAGGAGGGCAAGTCCGGTCTGCTCGACTCGGCGCTCACCCCGCAGGCGCTGCGGGACGCGGCAGTGACCCGCCAGTCGACGGTGTCGGTGGGCAGCCGGTTCGGCGCCGACCCGGAGTTGCGGGAGTCGTTGGGGCGGGTGGCCAAGGACGTGATCGTGGTACCGCTGCGGTCGGGCAAGGCGGTCATCGGCACGCTTGAGGTGGCGAACCGCCTCGGCGACGTCAACTCGTTCCGCCCGGCGGACGTGCCGGTCCTCCAGACGGTCAGCGCCCACGCCGCGGTCGCACTGGAGAACTCCCGGCTGGTCGACCGGTTGCGCCACGACGCGTACCACGACGGGCTCACCAAGCTGCCCAACCGGCGTCGGATCCTCGGCGCGCTCGCCGAGGCGGTCCGGATCCGGGCCCCCGGCGAGGTCGTCGCGCTGCTGCTGTTCGACGTGGATCGGCTGCGCCAGGTGAACGAGTCGCTGGGGCATGCCGCCGGAGACAAGGTGCTGACCGAGGTCGCCAACCGGCTGCGCGGCTGCGTGCCGTCGGCCGCCCTGGTCGGTCGGGCCGGTGGCGACGAGTTCCTGGTGACCCTGCGACTGGAGAGCGCCGAAGCAGCGGTGGAGCTGGCCGGCCAGCTCCGCGAGCAGATTCGCGACGAGATGGTCTTCGACGCGCTCACCCTCGATGTGGACACCGCCGTCGGGGTCGTCGTACACCCGGATCATGGCAGTGACCCGGCGACCCTGCTGCAACGGGTCGATGTGGCGGCGACCGCCGCGAAGTCGGTGCCGGGCAGCGTGCAGCTGTACAACCCGGCGCTGGAGTCGCGTTCGCTGCGCCGCCTCGGGCTCGCCGGCGACCTGCGCAGCGCCCTCGACAACGGTGAGCTGGAGATCTACTACCAGCCCAAGGTGACGCTGCGGGACCGCCGGCTGGTCGGGGTGGAGTGCCTGGCCCGCTGGGAGCATCCGACGCACGGCACGGTCGCCCCGGCGGACTTCGTCGCGGTCGCCGAGCACACCGGCCAGCTCGGTCGGCTCACCGAGTTCGTGCTTCGGGAGGGGCTGCGGCACAGCCGCGACTGGGCGCACGGCGGCCAGTCGCTCGCCGTCGCGGTCAATCTGTCCGCGCGTACGCTCAACGACGAACATTTTCCCGAGCAGGTCCGGGACCTCCTGGCGGAGTACGACATCCCGCCGCAGTTGCTGACGCTGGAGATCGAGGAGGCCGGGGTCCTCGACGGCACCGACCGGCCGATCCCGAGCCTGCGTCGACTGCGTGATCTGGGCGTACGGCTGTCGGTGGACGACTTCGGCACCGGCAGCTCGTCGCTGGCCCACCTGCGCCGGCTCCCGGTGCACGAGGTGAAGGTGGACCGCTCCTTCGTGCAGGGCATGGCGACCGACCCGGGGGACCTGGCCATCGTCAACGCCGTGGTCACCCTCTCCCAGCAGTTCGGGCTGACCGTGGTGGCCGAAGGGGTGGAGAGCGAGCTGACCCTGGAGCTGCTCCAGGACATCGGCTGCGAGATCGGGCAGGGATTCCTGTTCAGCCGGCCCCTGCCGTACGAGCGGTTGGAGGCCTGGTTCGGTGCCCAGGTCGACCCCGAGTCGATCTCCAGCCGCGAGCTTCCGCGCCTGCGCGCAGTGCCCTGAGCTGGGCGTACGCCGGCACCGGGGATCCGATTTCACCAGCAGGGGATGGCCGTGTACTCTTACCTCTGCGCGGCCACCGAGTGATCGCGCAGGCCCCCTTAGCTCAGTCGGCAGAGCGTCTCCATGGTAAGGAGAAGGTCTACGGTTCGATTCCGTAAGGGGGCTCAGAGGGTCCGGCTGGGCCCACCACGGCGGTGTAGCTCAGATGGCAGAGCAAGCGGCTCATAATCGCTGTGTCGCCGGTTCAAGTCCGGCCACCGCTACTCTCCGCCGCCGGGGTGAACCCGGTGGTCAGTGGGACGGGCGCCACAGGCGCCCGCTTTGCGTGTCCGCTCCGGCGGCGCGTAGGCTTTGACGCCGTAGTTGTATCCGTTAGCGAGGAAGGCACTCCGCCGTGGCGAAGGCGACCGATGTCCGGCCGAAGATCACTTTGGCGTGTGTGGAGTGCAAGGAGCGCAACTACATCACGCGCAAGAACCGCCGTAACGACCCGGACCGCATCGAGCTGAAGAAGTTCTGCCCCCGGGACGGTCGGCACACCGTTCACCGCGAGACGCGCTGAGCGTCGCCGGGCCTCGCCCGGCACTCTTCTGAACCATCACGATCGCCGGTTCACGCGGCGGGCGCGGCTTTCTGCCGCTCCCAGCCCGCGTGGATCGGCGATCTTGTTCTGCGTGTAGGTTCGGCGGCATGTCCCTGGACCAGTCCTTCGTCGGCCGGACCTATCCGCCGACCGCCCCCTATCAGGTGGGCCGCGAAAAGATCCGTGAGTTCGCGCGCGCGATCGGGGCCACCGATGCCGCCTACCACGACCCGGAAGCCGCCCGTGCGCTGGGCCACCCGGACGTGGTCGCGCCACCGACCTTCCCGATCGTGCTCACCATGGCTGCCAACCAGCAGATGATCGAGGACCCGGACCTCGCCATCGACTACACCCGGGTCGTCCACGGCGACCAGCGGTTCGCGTACACCCGTCCGGTGGTGGCCGGCGACGAGCTGGTCTGTGTCAACGCCATCGAGGAGATCACCGGCCGCGGGGGGCACGTCTTCGTGACCAGCCGGACCGAGGTCACCACGACCGCCGGCGAGCCGGTGGTCACCGCCTGGATGAAGCTCGTCGTACGCGGGGAGGCCTGAGATGGAACTGTCCACCCAGACGTTCCGGGTGACCCGGGCGGACCTGATCCGCTACGCGGGCGCCTCGGGCGACTTCAACACGATCCACTGGAGCGACCGGTTGGCCACCAAGGTCGGCCTGCCCGGGGTGATCGCCCACGGCATGTTCACCATGGCGCTGGTCGGTCGCGCGGTCACCACCTGGGCCGGCGCGCCCGACGCGGTCGTCGACTACGGGGTCCGGTTCACCCGGCCGGTGGTGGTTCCCGACGACGATTCCGGCACCGAGATCGTGGTGACCGCGGTGGTCCGCGAGGTGACCGAGGACGGTCTGACCAGGCTCGACATCACCGCCACCTGTCAGGGGGACAAGGTGCTGTCGATGGCGCGTGCCACCGTACGAACAGCGGGCTGACCTGCACCGCAGGGCGCGATGGCCAGACCGGTTGGGAAACTCGGGTCCGTACCCGTACACTGGTCCGCCGTGGGGCAAGTGACTCCTGCCTGGTCGTGTGACCTGGTGGGATGAGCGTTGCCGCATAGGGGTGTAGCTCAATTGGCAGAGCAGCGGTCTCCAAAACCGCAGGCTGCAGGTTCAAGTCCTGTCACCCCTGCGCCTCAGGCCTGACCGTTCCGTGGGTCGCGCCACCGAAAGGTGGCGCCCGGCCCGTGGTGGTGGCATCGGCGGGGAGGTTCCGAGGCATCGGGCCTTCCGGCTGATCCGCCGGCCGCGGCCCGTCCCGGGACGGTTGGGTCCGGCTGGCGTGACCAAACGCCGCGTACGCGAACCGCGTGCGACCCCGATATCCCGCGACGGAGGGCGAAGTGGCCGACAACAAGCGGCGCGGCGAGGACGCCGACGACGACCGCCTGAACGACGAGGTCGTCAGTGACGGCGCCGACGACGACGCCACCGACGCGGACGAGCCGGTAACCCGGGGCGGCACCGCCACCCGGGAGCGAGCGAAGGCGGAATCCGCCGACAGCCGGTCGAAGACGCGTGCCGATGGCGAGAAGGTGGGCCTGTTCGGCCGCGTCGCGCGTTTCATCCGCGAGGTCGTGGCGGAACTGCGTAAGGTCATCTGGCCGACCCGCAAGGAGTTGCTGACCTACACGGGCGTGGTTATCGCGTTCGTCTCGGTGATGCTGGCGATCGTCGCCCTCCTTGACTTCGCTTTTGCGAAGGGCGTGCTGTGGGTCTTCGGCAACCCCAGCTGACCGGCTGACTGTGCCGATAGTGACGGAAGTGAGCGAGCGTGCCTGAGTACGACGAGACCGCCGAGACCCCGGACGAGCAGTCCACGGTGGCGACGGCGGCTGGCGACGAGTCGGTCGAGGCCGCCAGCGAGCCGGAGTTCGCGATGACCGAGCCCGCGCCCGAGGAGGACTACGACCCGGTCGCCGAGCTGCGCCAGAAGCTGCGCTACGCGCCCGGCGACTGGTACGTGGTGCACTCGTACGCCGGTTACGAGAACAAGGTCAAGACCAACCTCGAAACCCGGATCACGTCCCTCGACATGGAGGACTACATCTACCAGGTCGAGGTGCCGACCCGGGAAGAGGTCGAGGTCAAGAACGGCAAGCGGTCCCAGGTGCAGGCCAAGGTCTTCCCCGGCTACATCCTGGTCCGGATGGAGTTGACCGCCGAGTCGTACTCCTGCGTACGCAACACCCCCGGGGTCACCGGCTTCGTGGGGGCCACGGACCGGGCCGACCGCCCGGCGCCGCTGAGCCTCGACGAGGTGCTGAAGTGGCTGGCACCGGCGGTGGAGACCGAGCAGAAGAAGGCCAAGCCGGAGATCAAGGTCCTCGACTTCGAGGTCGGCGACTCGGTCACGGTCACCGACGGTGCCTTCGCCTCGCTGCCGGCCACGATCAGCGAGATCAACGCCGACCAGCAGAAGCTCAAGGTGCTGGTGTCGATCTTCGGCCGCGAGACGCCGGTGGAGCTGAACTTCAACCAGGTCGCCAAGATCTGATTCAACGACCGCTGGTGGCGGCTTTCGGGCCGTTGCCAGCGGTCGTTTTCTGTCCGCTTCGCCCGGCCGGTCAACCTCCGTGGGTGCGCCGGTCCCGGCCTGCGCTACCCTAGAACGTCGCTGCTACCCTCCCGCGCTGACCGTGCGCGCCCCGGTGGTGGTGTCGGTGCGAACCATTCCCAGTTCCAAGCCCCAGGAAGAGACATGCCTCCGAAGAAGAAGCTCGTCAAGACGTTCACGCTTCAGCTGCCGGCGGGCCAGGCCACTCCGGCGCCGCCGGTCGGTCCCGCGCTCGGTCAGCACGGCGTGAACATCATGGAGTTCTGCAAGTCGTACAACGCGCAGACCGAGTCGCAGCGGGGCGACATCGTCCCCGCCGAGATCAGCGTGTACGAGGACCGGTCCTTCACCTTCGTGCTGAAGACCCCGCCCGCCGCCCGGCTGCTGATCAAGGCCGCCGGTGTGCAGAAGGGCTCGGGCGTTCCGCACAAGGAGAAGGTCGGCACGGTGTCCCGCGCCCAGGTGCGGGAGATCGCCGAGAAGAAGATGGCCGACCTCAACGCCAACGACCTCGACCAGGCTGAGAAGATCATCGCCGGCACCGCCCGGTCGATGGGCCTCGACGTCACCGACTGACCTCGGCCACCACAGACCCGTACGGATCGTGGGAGGGCGCGCGAGCATCGCGGCCCGCCAGAGACCACAGGAGTAAACAGAACATGCAGCGCAGCAAGAGCTACCGCAAGGCCGCCGACGTCATCGACCGGTCGAAGCTCTACACCCCCGCCGAGGCCGTGAAGCTGGCCAAGGAGACCACCGCCACCAAGTTCGACGCCACGGTCGAGGTCGCCATGCGCCTCGGCGTCGACCCCCGCAAGGCGGACCAGATGGTCCGCGGCACGGTCAACCTGCCGCACGGCACCGGTAAGACCGCCCGCGTGATCGTCTTCGCCGCCGGCGCGAAGGCCGAGGAGGCCGTCGCCGCCGGTGCCGACGAGGTGGGCACCGACGAGCTGGTCGCTCGGATTCAGGGTGGTTGGCTGGACTTCGACGCGGCCATCGCCACGCCGGACCAGATGGCCAAGATCGGCCGGATCGCGCGGATCCTGGGCCCGCGCGGCCTGATGCCGAACCCGAAGACCGGCACGGTGACCATGGACGTCACCAAGGCGGTGACCGACATCAAGGGCGGCAAGATCACCTTCCGGGTGGACAAGCACTCGAACCTGCACCTGATCATCGGCAAGGCCTCCTTCAGCGAGGCCCAGCTGGTCGACAACTACGCGGCCGTGCTGGACGAGGTGCTGCGGGCCAAGCCGTCCGCGGCGAAGGGCAAGTACCTCAAGAAGGTCACCCTGACCACCACCATGGGCCCGGGTGTCCCGGTCGACCCGAACGTGGTGAAGAACCTGCAGGAAGGCTCGGCCGACAGCTGAGCACGAGCGCCCGGAAGGGGCCCCGCCACGTCGTGGCGGGGCCCCTTCGCCGCTACCGGAGTGGCAAACTCGCCTGATGCGACTGGAGGACGTCTGGCTGCGATACCGCCGGGGCGGTCCGTGGGTGCTGCGTTCGGTGACGGTCGAGATCGCCCCCGGCGAGGCCGCGGTGGTGCTCGGGCGTAACGGTGCCGGCAAGTCGACTCTGCTCCAACTCGCCGCGGGGATCCTGCCGCCGGCGCGGGGCCGGGTGGACGGTCGACCAGCCGTGGTGGGCTGGGTGCCGGAACGCTTTCCCGCCGGCCAACCGTTCACCGTCCAGGGCTATCTCACCGCCGCAGCGCGGATGCGCGGCCTTTCCCGGATCGAGGCCGACAAAGCGGTACGCGGCTGGGTCGAACGACTCGGCCTTGGTCCGTTCCAGTGCGTCCGGCTGCCACAGCTGTCCAAGGGCACCGCCCAGAAGATCGGTCTGGCCCAGGCGTTGCTGCGTCCGCCGGGCCTGCTCGTGCTGGACGAGCCCTGGGAAGGGCTCGACGCGGCAGCTCGCGAGCTGGTCCCGGAGGTGGTCGGCGAAGTCCTGGCCGCGGGAGGCCGTGTGCTGGTCAGCGACCATCGCGGCGAGACGGCCCGACTGCCGGGTGCACGGGAGTGGACCGTCGCCGACCAGACGGTGACCGAGCGGGTGCCGACCGGCGAGCGGGCCATGGTCGTGGTGGAGCTGGCCATCCCGGCCGCACGGGTCGCCGACGCCGTACACCGGCTGCGCGCCGAGGGCCATCACGTCCTGCGCGTACGCGGTCACGACGCTCCGCCGCCGGTGACCCGGCTCGTGTCCGGCGCGGCCGTCGAGGAGAGCTCATGATCGCGCTCGTCCGCTTCCGGCTCTCGGGTTTCCTGCGTACCGGGCGGGCGCTGGCACCGGTCCTGGCGGGCCTGTTGGCACTGGGCATCCTCTACGGCGGCGGCCGCGCCGAGCCGGCGGAGGCATACGGGGTGTCGGCGGTCGTGCTCTTCCCGGTCCTGGCCTGGCAGACCAAGATCCTGCTGGACGCGGAGCCGGATGTGCAGCGGAGGCTGTCGCTGGTCGCGGTCGGTCCGGCCCGGGAACGGGCGGCCGGTCTGCTGGCGGCGCTGACGGCCGGTCTGGCCCTGATCGTGGTCGCGCTGGCGGTGCCCTGGCTGGTCGGTGGGGTGGCCACCCCGACCGGGCCGGGTGACCGGCCGATCGTCGTCGGACTGGCACTCGGCCTCTGGGCGCACCTGCTCGCCCTGCCCGCCGCCGTGGCGCTCGGCGGGTTGGCCAGCCGGGCGATCACCCGCAGCGCGGGGTACGGCGTCGCGGTGCTCGCCCTCGGCGTGGTCCTCGCGTTGGTGCTCGGCATCTCCGGTCCGGCGCTGGGGTGGCTCGCACCACCGTTGCTGCCCACCGCCCGCGCACTGACCGGGCCGATCCCGCCGGTGACCGGGGTGCTGCTGACCGGCTGGGCGTTGGTCTGGGCGGCGATGCTGCTGGCCGGGTACGCCCAGTCACGTCGTCGGCGTGCCTGACCTCGCCGGTGTGGTGAGGGAGCGCACTGCGGGGGGCGATTTGGTGGCTACCGGGGGCAGGGCGTAGCCTAGGCGTGAAGTTCCACCCAGAGACCGCTGGTCACCGTGCTCCGGCACGGTCGAAGGTTCCGCGAAGACGGGCGACCCGCGCAGGGCGGTAAGCGAACATCGGCAGTATCCCGTGGTCCGCCGACTGCGGTGAGCGTTGCCTGTCTCGCCCCGTGCGCCCTGCGCCGGGGCTTTCCTGTTGTCGCGACGCCCTCGCTCCAGTCGCAGGCACCCGCCTGTGCTGGCGACCAGCCTCGAGCAACGAGAGAGGAGGGACATGGCGGACAAGCCGATCCGGGCCGACAAGGCCACGGCTGTTGCTGAGCTGACCGAAAGCTTCCGCAGCGCGGGTGCCACCGTGCTGACCGAGTACCGCGGCCTGACGGTTTCCCAGCTCACCCAGCTGCGGCGCTCGCTCGGTCAGGAGACCAGCTACACGGTTGCCAAGAACACGCTGGCCAAGCGTGCCGCGGCGGACGCGGGCATCTCCGGCCTCGATGAGCTGTTCACCGGTCCTACCGCGCTGACTTTCGTTTCGGGCGACGTCGTCGAGGCGGCGAAGGGGCTTCGCGACTTCGCGAAGGCCAACCCGAAGCTCGTCATCAAGGGCGGTGTCTTCGAGGGCAAGGCCATTTCCGCGGCCGAGGTCACGAAGCTCGCCGACCTGGAGTCCCGTGAGGTGCTGCTGGCCAAGCTGGCCGGCGCGATGAAGGGCAACCTGAGCAAGGCTGCGGCCCTGTTCCAGGCCCCGTTGTCGAAGACCGCCCGTCTGGCGGCTGCCCTGCAGGACAAGCGCGAGAAGGAAGGCGCCGAGGCGGCCTGAGGCCGTACGGCGCACCCACGTTCTTAGTTAAACCTTTAGGAAAGGACGCCAGACATGGCGAAGCTCAGCACCGAAGAGCTGCTCGACGCGTTCAAGGAGATGACGCTGATCGAGCTCTCCGAGTTCGTGAAGCAGTTCGAGGAGACCTTCGAGGTCACCGCCGCCGCTCCGGCCGCGATGATGATGGCGGGTCCGGCCGGCGGTGGCGCCGCTGCCGAGGCCGAGCCGGAGAAGGACGAGTTCGACGTCGTCCTCGACGCCGACGGTGGCAAGAAGATCCAGGTCATCAAGGTCGTGCGTGAGCTGACCGGCCTGGGCCTCAAGGAGGCCAAGGACCTGGTCGAGTCGGCCCCCAAGGCCGTCCTGGAGAAGGTCAACAAGGAGACCGCGGACAAGGCCAAGGCCAAGCTGGAGGGTGAGGGCGCCAAGGTCACCCTCAAGTGACCTGAGCTCCACCTGGCCGCCCCCGCTCACGTGAGCCGGGGCACACCATGTCGCGGCGGGCGGCGATCCGATCTGACGGATCGCCGCCCGCAGTGCAGGTGGATGCGGGCACAGTGGGCATGAGCAGGCGTGGAACCGGCGGTGGGAGCTTTGGACGCGTCAGGCGGGCCTCCGGTCGGTAGGGAAAGAACAGCGGATGGCAATCTCGGCCCTTGACGCAACCATGGGCTGACAGGCACGCTGACATCAGCAAGACCTTCCGCGCTTGCGACGGCCACCGCGTGGGTAGATCACGGCAGCACCACTGCCGCCGACACCCGAGCGGCCCGGCGGGAACGTTGCGTTCCGAGCGGCCCGGTACGACCCGGTTCACAGGGTCCCGTGGCCAGATCCGCAACGTCCTGCGGGATGGGCTGGACAGCGGTTAGCCTCTCGGCTACACTGCTAGTTTGCGCTGCCTTCCGACTTGACCCCTGCTCGGAAATGTCCGGTTATGGATGTTTTCTGGTGGGGTCATTGGAGTGCACGCGTACCAGCCGTTCTGCAGCACCGGTCCTCGGAAGGACGCATCTTGGCAGCTTCCCGCCCTGCGAAGACCAGTCGTACGTCGAGCGCATTCGCTCCCCGCCGAGTTTCCTTCGGCCGGATCACCGAACACCTCGAGGTCCCCAACCTCCTCGCCATTCAGAACGAGTCCTTCGACTGGCTCGTCGGCAACGAGGCTTGGCAGGGCCGGTCGGCGGACGACCCGCACGCACGCTCGGGTCTCGCGGAAATCCTCGACGAGATCAGTCCCATTGAGGACTTTTCCGGCACCATGTCGCTTTCCTTCTCGGCTCCGCGCTTCGACGAGGTCAAGGCCTCGATCGAGGAGTGCAAGGAGAAGGACCTCACCTACTGCGCGCCACTGTTCGTGACCGCGGAGTTCACCAACAACACCACCGGCGAGATCAAGAGCCAGACGGTGTTCATGGGTGACTTCCCGATGATGACGCCGAAGGGCACCTTCATCATCAACGGCACCGAGCGTGTGGTGGTCAGCCAGCTCGTCCGTTCGCCGGGCGTCTACTTCGACAAGCAGCCGGACAAGACCTCCGACCGCGACCTCTCCAGCGTGAAGGTCATCCCGAGTCGGGGTGCCTGGCTGGAGTTCGACATCGACAAGCGCGACACGGTCGGTGTCCGCATCGACCGCAAGCGTCGGCAGGCCGTCACGGTGCTGCTGAAGGCCATCGGGTGGTCCGCCGAGCGGATTCGTGAGAAGTTCGGCTGGTCCGAGCTGATGATGACCACGCTCGAGAAGGATCACATCGCCGGCCAGGACGAGGCGCTACTCGACATCTACCGGAAGCTGCGCCCTGGCGAGCCGCCGACCCGCGAGAACGCCCAGACCCTGCTCGACAACCTCTTCTTCAACCCGAAGAGGTACGACGTCGCCAAGGTCGGTCGGTACAAGTTCAACAAGAAGCTCGAGCTGGACGTGCCGATCACCACCGGCACGCTCACCGAGGACGACATCGTCGCCACCGTGGAGTACCTCTGCCGGCTGCACGCCGGTGAGGAGGGCTACGAGGCCGACGACATCGACCACTTCGGCAACCGGCGGCTGCGTACCGTGGGCGAGCTGATCCAGAACCAGGTTCGGGTCGGCCTGTCCCGGATGGAGCGGGTCGTCCGCGAGCGGATGACGACTCAGGACGTCGAGGCGATCACGCCGCAGACCCTGATCAACATCCGCCCGGTGGTGGCCGCGATCCGGGAGTTCTTCGGCACCTCGCAGCTGTCCCAGTTCATGGACCAGACCAACCCGCTGGCGGGCCTGACCCACCGGCGCCGGCTGAGCGCGCTCGGCCCGGGTGGTCTGTCCCGGGAGCGGGCCGGCTTCGAGGTCCGCGACGTGCACCCGTCCCACTACGGCCGGATGTGCCCGATCGAGACGCCGGAAGGCCCGAACATCGGCCTGATCGGCGCGTTGTCCACCTTCGCCCGGGTCAACCCGTTCGGCTTCATCGAGACGCCGTACCGGAAGGTCATCGACGGTCGGGTCACCGACCAGATCGACTACCTGACCGCGGACGAGGAGGACCGGTTCGTCAAGGCGCAGGCCAACGCGCCGCTGCGGGCCGACGGCACGTTCGCCGAGGACCGCGTCCTGGTCCGTCGTAAGGGCGGCGAGACCGAGGACGTCGCGCCGGGCGCCGTGGACTACATGGACGTGTCGCCGCGGCAGATGACCTCGGTCGCGACCGCGATGATCCCGTTCCTCGAGCACGACGACGCCAACCGGGCCCTGATGGGCGCGAACATGCAGCGCCAGGCGGTGCCGCTGGTCAAGGCCGAGTCCCCGCTCGTCGGCACCGGCATGGAGTACCGTGCCGCGGTCGACGCCGGTGACGTGGTGGTGGCCGAGGTCGGTGGCGTGGTCGAGGACCTCTGCGCCGACTACATCACCGTTCACCAGGACGACGGTCACCGCCGGACGTACCTGCTGCACAAGTTCCGCCGCTCCAACGCCGGCTCCTGCGTCAACCAGAAGCCGGTGGTCTTCGAGGGCGACCGCGTCGAGGCCGGCCAGGTCATCGCCGACGGTCCGTGCACCGACGAGGGCGAGATGGCGCTCGGACGCAACCTGCTGGTGGCGTTCATGTGCTGGGAGGGCCACAACTACGAGGACGCGATCATCCTGTCGCAGCGCCTCGTGCAGCAGGACGTGCTCACCTCGATCCACATCGAGGAGCACGAGGTCGACGCCCGGGACACCAAGCTCGGCCCGGAGGAGATCACCCGCGACATCCCGAACGTCAGCGAGGAAATGCTCGCCGACCTCGACGAGCGCGGCATCATCCGGATCGGTGCCGAGGTCGTCCCCGGCGACATCCTGGTCGGCAAGGTCACTCCCAAGGGTGAGACCGAGCTGACCCCGGAGGAGCGACTGCTCCGCGCGATCTTCGGTGAGAAGGCGCGCGAGGTCCGCGACACCTCGCTGAAGGTGCCGCACGGCGAGACCGGCACGGTCATCGGCGTGCGTACCTTCTCCCGCGAGGACGGCGACGAGTTGCCGCCGGGCGTCAACGAGCTGGTCCGGGTCTACGTCGCCCAGAAGCGGAAGATCCAGGACGGTGACAAGCTCGCCGGCCGGCACGGCAACAAGGGCGTCATCTCCAAGATCCTGCCGGTCGAGGACATGCCGTTCCTGGAGGACGGCACCCCGGTCGACATCGTGCTCAACCCGCTGGGTGTGCCAAGCCGAATGAACATCGGTCAGGTGCTGGAGACCCACCTGGGCTGGGTGGCCAAGACCGGTTGGAAGGTCGAGGGCGACGACGCCGAGTGGAAGCGTCAGCTGCAGAGCATCGGCGCGGACACCTCGGAGCCGGACACCAACGTGGCCACTCCGGTCTTCGACGGTGCCCGCGAGGAGGAGATCTCCGGTCTGCTCGCGTCGACCCTGCCCAACCGGGACGGCAAGCAGCTGATCGGGGCCACCGGCAAGGCGCAGCTGTACGACGGCCGCTCCGGCGAGCCGCTGCCCGACCCGATCGCCGTCGGCTACATCTACATCCTGAAGCTCAACCACCTGGTCGATGACAAGATCCACGCTCGGTCGACCGGCCCGTACTCGATGATCACGCAGCAGCCGCTGGGTGGTAAGGCGCAGTTCGGCGGCCAGCGCTTCGGTGAGATGGAGTGCTGGGCCATGCAGGCGTACGGAGCCGCGTACGCCCTGCAGGAGCTGTTGACGATCAAGTCCGACGACGTCCTCGGCCGGGTGAAGGTCTACGAGGCCATCGTCAAGGGCGAGAACATCCCCGAGCCGGGCATCCCGGAGTCGTTCAAGGTGCTGCTCAAGGAGCTGCAGTCGCTGTGCCTCAATGTTGAGGTGCTCTCCAGCGACGGCGTGGCCCTGGAGATGCGCGAGACCGACGACGAGGTCTTCCGGGCTGCGGAGGAACTGGGCATCGACCTTTCCCGGCGCGAGCCGAGCTCGGTCGAGGAAGTGTGACGTTGGGGTTTCGGAGCGGGGCGACCCACTCCAGGCGGGCAGGTTGACCGTGCGAGGGTCGCTCCGCTCCGAAACAAACCCGGTGAGCTGCTGACGCAACAAGCGACGTGTGAGGGAATTGAACGTGCTCGACGTCAACTTTTTCGACGAGTTGCGAATTGGGCTGGCGACCGCGGACGACATCCGTCAGTGGTCGCACGGCGAGGTCAAGAAGCCCGAGACGATCAACTACCGCACCCTCAAGCCGGAGAAGGACGGGCTCTTCTGCGAGAAGATCTTCGGTCCGCAGCGGGACTGGGAGTGCTACTGCGGCAAGTACAAGCGGGTCCGCTTCAAGGGCATCATCTGTGAGCGCTGCGGCGTCGAGGTGACCCGCTCGAAGGTCCGCCGTGAGCGGATGGGCCACATCGAGCTGGCCGCTCCGGTGACCCACATCTGGTACTTCAAGGGCGTGCCGAGCCGGCTGGGCTACCTGCTGGACCTCGCTCCGAAGGACCTCGAAAAGATCATTTACTTCGCCTCGTACGTCGTGACGAGCGTGGACGCCGAAGCGCGTCACCGTGACCTCTCGACCATCGAGAACGAGATCCTGGCCGAGAAGCGGCAGTCGGAGAACAGCCGCGACTCGGAGATCGAGAAGCGGGCCGCCAAGCTCGAGGCCGACCTGGCCGAGCTGGAGGCCGAGGGCGCGAAGGCGGACGTCCGGCGCAAGGTCAAGGAGGGCGGAGAGCGCGAGATGCGCCAGATCCGCGACCGGGCCCAGCGCGAGATCGACCGCCTGGACGAGGTGCTGGACACCTTCCGCAAGCTGGACTCGAAGCAGCTGGTCACCGACGAGCTGCTCTACCGTGAGCTGCGCGACCGGTTCGGTGAGTACTTCACCGGCGGCATGGGTGCCGAGGCGATCAAGGCCCTGGTGCAGAACATGGACCTCGACGCCGAGGCGGAGAGCCTGCGCGAGACCATCCGCACCGGCAAGGGCCAGCGGAAGATCCGGGCGCTCAAGCGGCTGAAGGTCGTGGCGGCGTTCCAGAACACCCGCAACTCGCCGCTCGGCATGGTGCTGGACTGCGTACCGGTGATCCCGCCGGACCTGCGTCCGATGGTGCAGCTCGACGGTGGCCGGTTCGCGACCAGCGACCTGAACGACCTCTACCGCCGGGTGATCAACCGGAACAACCGGCTCAAGCGGCTGATCGACCTCGGCGCGCCCGAGATCATCGTCAACAACGAGAAGCGGATGCTCCAGGAGGCCGTCGACGCGCTGTTCGACAACGGCCGTCGGGGCCGGCCGGTCACCGGCCCGGGTAACCGTCCGCTGAAGTCGCTGTCCGACATGCTCAAGGGCAAGCAGGGCCGGTTCCGCCAGAACCTGCTGGGCAAGCGCGTCGACTACTCCGGCCGTTCGGTCATCGTGGTCGGCCCGAAGCTCAAGCTGCACCAGTGCGGTCTGCCCAAGCAGATGGCGCTGGAGCTGTTCAAGCCGTTCGTGATGAAGCGGCTGGTCGACCTCAACCACGCGCAGAACATCAAGTCCGCCAAGCGGATGGTCGAGCGGCAGCGGCCGGTCGTGTGGGACGTGCTGGAAGAGGTCATCGGCGAGCACCCGGTGCTGCTCAACCGGGCGCCGACCCTGCACCGACTGGGCATCCAGGCCTTCGAGCCGCAGCTGGTCGAGGGCAAGGCCATCCAGATCCACCCGCTGGTCTGCACCGCGTTCAACGCCGACTTCGACGGTGACCAGATGGCGGTGCACGTGCCGCTGTCCGCCGAGGCCCAGGCCGAGGCGCGGATCCTGATGCTGTCGTCGAACAACATCCTCAAGCCGGCCGACGGCAAGCCGGTCACCATGCCCACCCAGGACATGGTCATCGGCCTGTACCACCTGACCCACCTCACCACCGGTGAGCGTGGCGAGGGCCGGGCGTTCAGCTCGGACGCCGAGGCGCGGATGGCGTACGACAACGGCGAGCTGCACCTGCAGGCACCGGTCAAGATCCGGCTGCGGGGTGTGGTCGAGGTCGACAACGGTGCCGGCGGGCAGCCGTGGACCGCGCCCGAGGACTGGACCCCGGGTGAGCCGTTGACCGTGGAGACCACGCTCGGCCGGGTGCTGTTCAACGAGACCCTGCCGCAGGGCTACCGGTACGTGAACTACGAGATCCGCAAGGGTCAGCTCTCCGCGATCGTCAACGACCTCGCCGAGCGGTTCCCGAAGGTGGCCCTGGCGGCCACCCTCGACGGGCTCAAGGAGGCCGGTTTCCACTGGGCCACCTGGTCCGGCGTGACCATCGGCATGGAGGACGTCATCGCTCCGCCGCGCAAGCGGGAGATCCTGGAGAAGTACGAGAAGGAAGCCGACCGGATCGACAAGCAGTACCAGCGTGGTCTGATGACCGCCGAGGAGCGTCGCGGCGAACTCATCGAGATCTGGACCAAGGCGACCAACGAGGTCGCCAAGGAGATGGACACCGCGCTGCCGCAGGAGAACCCGCTGTGGAAGATGATCAACTCGGGTGCTCGCGGTAACCTGCTCCAGCTCCGGCAGATCGCGGCGATCCGTGGTCTGGTGGCCAACCCGAAGGGTGAGATCATCCCGCGGCCGATCAAGGCCAGCTACCGGGAAGGTCTGTCCGTGCTGGAGTACTTCATCTCCACGCACGGTGCCCGTAAGGGTCTCGCGGACACCGCCCTGCGTACCGCCGACTCGGGTTACCTGACCCGTCGTCTGGTGGACGTCTCGCAGGACGTCATCATCCGCGAGGAGGACTGCGGCACCGACCGGGCCATCCCGATGCAGATCGGTCAGCAGCTCGACGGCCGGCTCGTGGTGCACGAGCACGCGGAGACCAGCGTGCACGCCCGTACCCTGGCCGACGACATCAAGGGTCCGGACGGCACCGTCGTCGCCGAGCGGGGCGTGGACATCAACTCGATCCTGGTCGACAAGATCGTCGCCGCCGGGGTGGAGACCATCCGGGTGCGCAGCGTGCTCACCTGCGAGTCGAAGCTGGGCGTCTGCGGTGCGTGCTACGGCCGTTCGCTGCCGACCGGCAAGATCGTGGACGTCGGCGAGGCGGTCGGCATCATCGCCGCCCAGTCGATCGGTGAGCCGGGTACGCAGCTGACGATGCGTACCTTCCACACCGGTGGTGTCGCGGGTGAGGACATCACCCAGGGTCTGCCCCGTGTCCAGGAGATCTTCGAGGCCCGGATCCCGAAGGGTAAGGCGCCGATCGCCGACACCCCCGGCCGGATCCGGATCGAGGACGGCGAGCGGTCGCGCAAGATCGTCGTCATCCCGGACGACGGCAGCGACGAGATCGTGTACGACAAGATCTCGAAGCGGGTCCGGCTGCGGGCGCACGACGGCGACCACGTCGAGGTCGGCGAGAAGCTCACCGAGGGCACCATCGACCCGCACGAGCTGCTGCGCATCCTCGGCCCGCGGGCGGTCCAGGTCCACCTGACCCAGGAGGTCCAGGAGGTCTACCGCTCGCAGGGTGTGCTCATCCACGACAAGCACATCGAGATCATCATTCGCCAGATGCTCAAGCGGGTGACGGTCATCGACTCCGGCTCGACCGAGTTCCTGCCGGGTGTGCTCGTCGACCGGGCGCTGTTCGAGTCGGAGAACCGCCGACTCGTCGGCGAGGGTGGCGAGCCCGCCGCCGGTCGTCCGGTGCTGATGGGTATCACCAAGGCCTCGCTGGCCACCGACTCCTGGCTCTCGGCGGCCTCCTTCCAGGAGACCACCCGGGTGCTGACCGACGCGGCGATCCACGCCCGCAGCGACTCGCTGATCGGTCTCAAGGAGAACGTGATCATCGGTAAGCTCATCCCGGCCGGTACCGGCATCAGCAAGTACCGCAACGTCCGGGTCGAGCCGACCGAGGAGGCGAAGGCCAAGGTCTACTCGATGACCGGCTACCCGGAGACCGACTACGGCTTCGGGCCGGCCAGCGGCCAGGCGGTTCCGCTCGACGACTTCGACTTCGGGTCGTACCGCTGAGTTGTTCGCTCTGACGACGAGGCCCCCGGCAACCCGCCGGGGGCCTCGTCGTCGGTGGCGGCGGTCATGCTCCTACCGATCCGCCGAGGGCGGGGCATGATGGAGGCATGACGACCGCCGCCGGACCGATGCCGGTCGCTTCACCGCCCGGGCCGCCCCGGCATCCGCTCGACCCGGATCCGGTCCGGGCCACGAAGGCGCGGGCCGTCTTCGCGCTCGGACTGATGGGTGCGCTGACCGGACTGTTCATCGGGGGAGTGGTGCCGGCCACGGTGGCGCTCCAGTTGGCCCGGCAGGCGCGCCGCGAGGCGTACGCCTCAGGGGGGTTCCTGACCGGCGCGGCCTGGCTGCGGCGGGGGGAGACCCTGGCCTGGACGGGCCTGGGGCTGGTCGCGGTGAGTGTGGTCGTCGCGTTGGTGATCGGCGTGATCCGGCTCGCCGAGGCACCCTACGGGCACGACTTCGCGCCGAACATGGACTGAGACCGCTCTCGCGCCGCAGGCCGGTGGGCTGACCGGCGACGGTAGCCTGACGGTGTCCGCCGCACGGCGGCGGACGCGGCCGATGAGGAGGATTCCCGTGACGGAACCGGCGCGTCCCGAGAGCGGCGAACCCGCTCAGCCCACCGCCGGGCGCTCGGAGGCCGGTGCACCGGAACCGGGCAGCTGGACATCACCGGGACCGACCGGGGCAGACCTCTCCGCCGGGCACCCGCCGTCTCCACCGACCCCGCACGGACCCGTACCCTCCGCGCCGCCGTTCGGGTCCGTTCCCTCCGGGCCGTCGTTCGGATCTCCACCCTCTGCCCCGTACGGACCCGTACCGTCCGCGCCGCCGTACGGACCCGTACCGTCCGCGCCGCCGTTCGGACCCGGTCCGTCCGGGCCGCCGTTCGGGGCTGTGCCGTCCGGGCCGGTGGGTGGGCCGGGTGTGGGCGTACCCGGCGGGTGGGGTTCCGGCCCGGGGCACGGCGGTGGTGGCCGGGTCCCGCCGCCGCAGGAGCGGCCCCGACCGCCGAGTCGGGTGGAGCCCGTACCGGGCACTCCGTTCGCCATGGTGCACCTGGATGTGCCGCCGGTCACTTCGGGCCTGGCGGTCGGCTCCCTGATCGCCGGCATCATCTCCATTCTGGTGTCGTTCCTGGTCATCTGTGTGGGTTCGGTGGGGGGCGGGCTGAACGGTGTCTGGGCGGCCGGGTCCTTCGCCACCCTCGGCGGCCTCACCGGGGCCGGTGCCCTCGTGGCGGGCCTGCTGGGCGTCCGGCAGATCCGGCGGCCGACGCCGGCGCCGGCGGTGCGGTTCACCGGCCGTGGTCTCGCCATCGCCGGGATCAGCTGCGGCGGCGTCGGGTTGCTGTTGAGCCTGCTCGGCGTGGGCCTGGCCCTCCTGCTGACGCTGGCCTGAGCAAGATGCCTGATCAGAAGCGGCTGTTGCCGCGCGTCAGACTGCTGGCCTCGGCTCGGGGGCTCGGCGGGTGGTTTCCGGTGGAGCCGGTACACTTGTATCTGTAGGTGCCCATCACGGGCGGGTGGAGCGACGGAGCCGGTTGCCGAGCGGTGAGAAGTTCGGCAGGTCTCCCGTTTTGACCTGCGCGGCTGTGGTAGGTACTCTTTCCCCTTGTGCCCGGGCCAGCCCGGGCAAATCGTGCGTGCGCTGGATCCGGCCTCCGGTTTCCGGAAGGCGCCACGAATGAGCCAAAGATCCGGCGCACGGTCGCGTGTGCCGGTGACAGACCCCCGGGGCTGCGCTCACAAGCGTGCGGAACCGGGACCGTGATCGGGCGACACGCCCGACCGCGGGTGCCGGGACCTCCGCGAGGTGGCCCTGGTCGGAATGTAGGAGAGCCGGTCATCAGGTCGGCTACGGCAGACGGCGCGGTCGCGAAAGCGGCCGAAGGGAGCGGAGAAACCCGGTGCCCACGATCCAACAGCTGGTCCGAAAGGGCCGCCAGGCGAAGACCACCAAGACCAAGACCCCGGCGCTGAAGGGTTCCCCTCAGCGGCGCGGCGTGTGCACCCGTGTGTACACCACCACCCCGAAGAAGCCGAACTCGGCGCTGCGCAAGGTTGCTCGTGTCAAGCTCAGCAGCCAGGTCGAGGTGACCGCCTACATCCCGGGCGTCGGGCACAACCTGCAGGAGCACTCGATCGTGCTCGTCCGCGGTGGCCGTGTGAAGGACCTCCCCGGCGTGCGTTACAAGATCGTCCGCGGCTCGCTGGACACTCAGGGTGTCCGCAACCGCAAGCAGGCGCGCAGCCGTTACGGCGCGAAGAAGGAGAAGAGCTGACATGCCGCGTAAGGGACCTGCCCCGCGTAAGCCGCTGGTCGCTGACCCGGTGTACAACTCGCCGCTGGTCACCCAGCTGGTAAACAAGATCCTGCTTCGCGGCAAGCGTCAGCTCGCCGAGCGCATCGTCTACGCCGCCCTGGAGGGCTGCCGCGAGAAGAGCGGCACCGACCCGGTCGTCACGCTCAAGCGCGCGATGGACAACGTCAAGCCGACCCTCGAGGTCCGCAGCCGCCGTGTCGGTGGCGCGACCTACCAGGTTCCGGTCGAGGTCCGTCCCGCCCGGGCGACCACGCTGGGGCTGCGCTGGCTGGTCACCTACTCCCGCGCCCGCCGCGAGAAGACCATGGTCGAGCGGCTGATGAACGAGCTGCTGGACGCGAGCAACGGCCTCGGTGCCGCCGTCAAGCGGCGTGAGGACACCCACAAGATGGCGGAGTCCAACAAGGCCTTCGCGCACTACCGCTGGTAACACCTGAGGTCCCGGCGCCTACCGGCGCCGGGGCCGCCACCAGTTGTGTCGGGACGACGATAAGTAGGGATTGAAGTGGCCGCCGCAGACGCGCTCGCCAACGTACGCAACATCGGCATCATGGCGCACATCGATGCCGGTAAGACCACTACCACCGAGCGAATTCTGTTCTACACCGGTATCACGTACAAGATCGGTGAGGTTCATGAGGGCGGCGCCGTCATGGACTGGATGGAGCAGGAGCAGGAGCGCGGTATCACCATCACTTCCGCCGCCACGAAGTGCGAGTGGAAGGGCCACACGATCCAGATCATCGACACGCCCGGCCACGTCGACTTCACGGTCGAGGTGGAGCGGTCGCTTCGAGTCCTGGACGGTGCCGTCGCGGTCTACGACGGTGTGGCCGGCGTGGAGCCGCAGACGGAGAACGTCTGGCGTCAGGCGGACAAGTACAACGTCCCCCGGATGTGTTTCGTCAACAAGCTCGACCGTACCGGCGCGGACTTCTTCCGCTGCGTGCAGATGATGATCGACCGGCTGAACGCCACCCCGCTGGTGCTTCAGATCCCGATCGGCGCCGAGAGCGACTTCATCGGCGTGGTCGACCTGGTCGAGATGCGCGCCCTCACCTGGCGTGGCGAGACCCAGAAGGGTGAGGACTACGCGGTCGAGGAGATCCCGGCCGAGCTGGCCGACTCCGCTGCCGAGTGGCGCGAGAAGCTGATGGAGACCCTGGCCGACGTCGACGACGCGGTGATGGAGAAGTACCTGGAGGGCGAGGAGATCTCCGTCGAGGAGATCAAGGCCGCCATCCGTCGGGCCACCATCGCCGGCAAGGCCAACCCGGTCCTCACCGGTACCGCCTTCAAGAACAAGGGCATCCAGCCGATGCTGGACGCGGTCGTCGCGTACCTGCCGTCGCCGCTGGACATCCCGGCGATCGAGGGTACGGCCACCGACGGTGAGACCCCGATGCTGCGCAAGCCGTCGGTGTCCGAGCCGTTCTCCGGCCTGGCCTTCAAGATCCAGACGGACAAGCACCTCGGCAAGCTCACCTACGTGCGGATCTACTCCGGCACGCTCGAGTCCGGCTCCCAGGTGGTCAACTCCACCAAGGACCGCAAGGAGCGGATCGGCAAGATCTACCAGATGCACGCCAACAAGCGGGAAGAGCGCAGCACCGCGAAGGCCGGCGACATCATCGCGGTGCAGGGTCTGAAGCAGACCACCACCGGTGACACCCTGGCCGACTCGGCGAACCCGGTCATCCTGGAGTCGATGACCTTCCCGGAGCCGGTCATCGAGGTGGCCATCGAGCCGAAGACCAAGGCCGACCAGGAGAAGCTCAGCACCGCCATCCAGCGGCTGGCCGAGGAGGACCCGACCTTCCGCGTCAAGCTGGACGACCAGACCGGTCAGACGGTCATCTCCGGCATGGGCGAGCTGCACCTGGACATCCTGGTCGACCGGATGCGCCGCGAGTTCAACGTCGAGGCGAACATCGGTAAGCCGCAGGTGGCGTACCGCGAGACCATCCGCCGCAAGGTGGAGAAGGTCGAGTACACCCACAAGAAGCAGACCGGTGGTTCCGGCCAGTACGCCCGGGTGATCGTCAGCCTGGAGCCGCTGCCGCTGGGCAACGACGCGCCGACCTACGAGTTCGCCAACGCGGTCACCGGCGGCCGTATCCCCCGGGAGTTCATCCCCTCGGTGGACGCGGGTGCGCAGGACGCCATGCAGTACGGCATCCTCGCCGGCTTCCCGCTGGTGGGCGTCAAGCTGACGCTGCTGGACGGCCAGTACCACGAGGTCGACTCGTCGGAAATGGCGTTCAAGATCGCCGGCTCGATGGTGATGAAGGACGCGGCCCGCAAGGCCGATCCCGCGCTGCTCGAGCCGATGATGGCCGTTGAGGTCACCACTCCTGAGGAGAACATGGGTGACGTCATCGGTGACCTGAACTCCCGCCGTGGCATCATCCAGGCGATGGAGGAGCGCAGCGGCGCCCGCGTCGTCCGGGCTCTGGTGCCGCTGTCGGAGATGTTCGGCTACGTCGGCGACCTGCGGTCGAAGACCCAGGGCCGGGCTAGCTACAGCATGCAGTTCGACTCCTACGCCGAGGTTCCGGCCTCGGTGGCCAAGGAGATCATCGCCAAGGCGACGGGTGAGTGACGTCCGCCTGAGCTGAGCCGACGGTGGTCGCGGGAGGTTTCCCCGACCGCGACCACCTCGGTCGGATTGGGTGAATTCCGGGCCTGTAGGCTTCATCGCCGCAGAGCCCACAAAAGCTTCCCGGCCGTCAGGCCGGAAAGGCTGTCGACAGAGTCCTAAGCGCCACTCGTGGCGTACCGGGGCGAACGAACCAAGAAGTCCACAGGAGGACACCAGTGGCGAAGGCGAAGTTCGAGCGGACTAAGCCGCACGTCAACATCGGCACCATTGGTCACATCGACCACGGTAAGACGACGCTGACGGCGGCCATCACGAAGGTCCTGCACGACCAGTACCCCGACCTGAACCCGTACACGCCGTTCGACGAGATCGACAAGGCGCCGGAGGAGAAGGCCCGGGGCATCACGATCTCGATCGCGCACGTCGAGTACCAGACCGAGGCGCGGCACTACGCGCACGTCGACTGCCCCGGTCACGCCGACTACATCAAGAACATGATCACCGGTGCCGCCCAGATGGACGGCGCGATCCTGGTGGTCGCCGCGACCGACGGCCCGATGCCGCAGACCCGCGAGCACGTGCTGCTGGCCCGCCAGGTCGGCGTGCCGTACATCGTCGTGGCGCTGAACAAGAGCGACATGGTCGACGACGAGGAGCTGCTGGAGCTCGTCGAGCTCGAGGTTCGTGAGCTGCTCTCGTCGCAGGAGTACCCGGGCGACGACCTGCCGGTCGTGCGTGTCTCGGCGCTCAAGGCCCTGGAGGGTGACCCGGAGTGGACCGGGCGCCTGCTGGAGCTGATGAACGCTGTCGACACCGCGATCCCGCAGCCGGAGCGCGAGACCGAGAAGCCGTTCCTGATGCCGATCGAGGACGTCTTCACGATCACCGGTCGTGGCACCGTCGTCACCGGTCGCGCGGAGCGCGGCATCCTCAAGCCGAACGAGGAGGTGGAGATCGTCGGTATCCGCGAGAAGTCGCAGAAGACGGTCTGCACCGGCATCGAGATGTTCCGCAAGCTGCTCGACGAGGCCCGCGCGGGTGAGAACGTCGGTCTGCTGCTGCGTGGCATCAAGCGCGAGGACGTCGAGCGCGGCATGGTGGTCGTCAAGCCGGGCACCACGACCCCGCACACCGAGTTCGAGGCGACGGTCTACATCCTCTCCAAGGAGGAGGGCGGCCGGCACACCCCGTTCTTCCAGAACTACCGTCCGCAGTTCTACTTCCGGACCACGGACGTCACCGGTGTCGTCACCCTCCCCGAGGGCACCGAGATGGTCATGCCGGGTGACAACACCACGATGACCGTGAAGCTGATCCAGCCCATCGCGATGGAGGAAAACCTCAAGTTCGCGATCCGGGAGGGTGGCCGTACGGTCGGCGCTGGTCGCGTCACCAAGATCATCAAGTGAGCTGGGTAACCCCGATTAGACCCGCCGCCGGTCGTGCGGCATACTAGTCAGGTTGCGTAACGACAGTTCGCTGCCCGCGTTCGACTCACGTCGAACCTCCGGGTAGGCAGGACAGTCGGGCGTGGGGTGGTTGGCGGTTCACCCGTCAACCACCCTCGCGCGGCGTTCAGGTCGCGGTAGTGCGATCGGCGCCTCGACCCACCGCGGTCAGGATCGCTCCGGAAGGTTGGGGCGGAGCTGGGCCACAGAACGCGACACGCCCGACCGCGGGGGTGGGCGAAGAGGGTCTGTACCAGCCGGTACAGGACACCCGCAACACAGCGGCATCGAGAGAAGGAACAGAAGCCACCATGGCGGGACAGAAGATCCGCATCCGGCTCAAGGCCTATGACCACGAGGTCGTCGACTCCTCGGCGCGGAAGATCGTCGAGACGGTGACGCGTACCGGGGCGCAGGTCGCGGGCCCGGTGCCGCTGCCCACGGAGATCAACCGTTTCTGCGTCATCCGCTCGCCGCACAAGTACAAGGACTCGCGCGAGCACTTCGAGATGCGTACGCACAAGCGGCTGATCGACATCATCGACCCGACCCCGAAGACGGTCGACTCGCTCATGCGCCTCGACCTGCCGGCTGGCGTCGACATCGAGATCAAGCTGTAGGGACCGGACACATGGACAGGCAAGTTAAGGGGATCCTGGGCGCGAAGCTCGGCATGACCCAGGTCTGGGACAACAACAAGGTTGTTCCGGTGACCGTGGTTCAGGCCGGCCCGTGCGTCATCAGCCAGGTTCGTGACGCCGACAAGGACGGTTACTCCGCGGTCCAGCTGGCGTACGGCACGATCGACCCGCGCAAGGCCAAGAAGCCGCTGCGTGGGCACTACGCGAAGGCTGACGTGGCGCCGCGCCGGCACATCGTCGAGCTGCGCACCTCCGACGCCGCGGACTACTCGCTCGGTCAGGAGATCACGGTCGAGGAGTTCCCGGCCGGCATCTCGATCGACGTCACCGGCAAGACCAAGGGCAAGGGCTACGCCGGCCCGATGAAGCGGCACGGCTTCCACGGTCTGCGCGCCAGCCACGGTGTCGAGCGCAAGCACCGCTCGCCGGGCTCCATCGGCGCCTGCGCCACCCCGGGTCGGGTCTTCAAGGGCACCCGGATGGCGGGCCGCATGGGCGGCGTGCGCTACACCGTGCAGAACCTGACCGTCCAGGCGGTCGACACCGAGAACAACCTCCTGCTCGTCCGCGGTGCCATTCCCGGCCCGAAGGGCGCGCTGGTCCTGGTCCGCACTGCGGCCAAGACGAAGGCGAAGAAGGGCGGTGCGGCCAAGTGACCACCGTTGACGTCTTGAACTCCGAGGGCACCAAGACCGGCTCGGTCGAGCTTCCCGGGGACATCTTCGACGTGCAGGCCAACGTGCCGCTGATGCACCAGGTCGTGGTGGCGCAGCTGGCCGCGGCTCGGCAGGGCACGCACAAGACCAAGACCCGGGGCGAAGTCTCCGGCGGCGGCAAGAAGCCCTACAAGCAGAAGGGCACCGGTCGGGCCCGGCAGGGCTCGATCCGCGCGCCGCAGTTCGCCGGCGGTGGCGTGGTGCACGGCCCGGTGCCGCGCGACTACAGCCAGCGCACCCCGAAGAAGATGAAGGCTGCCGCTCTGCGTGGCGCCCTCTCGGACCGGGCACGCGCCGGGCAGGTGCACGTCGTCGAGGCGTTCGTCTCGGGCGAGAAGCCGTCGACCAAGGCCGCGCTGGCCGCGCTCACCAAGGTGACCGAGGCCCGCCGGGTGCTGGTCGTGCTGAGCAGCGTCGACGAGCTGAACTGGGTGTCGCTGCGCAACGAGCCGCGGGTGCACCTGATCGAAGCCGGCCAGCTCAACACGTACGACGTGTTGGTGGCCGACGACGTGGTCTTCACCAAGGAGGCCCTGGACGAGTTCCTGGGCGTTCCCGCCGAGACCACCGAGGAGGGTGGCAAGTGAGCACGATCGCCGACCCGCGCGACATCATCGTTGCGCCGGTCGTCTCGGAGAAGAGCTACAGCGAGCTGAACCGGAACTGGTACACCTTCCTGGTGCACCCGGACGCGAACAAGACCGCGATCAAGATCGCTATCGAGCAGATCTTCAACGTCCGTGTCCTGACGGTCAACACGCTCAACCGCGAGGGCAAGCGCAAGCGGACCCGCACCGGGTTCGGCAAGCGCAAGAACACCAAGCGCGCGATGGTGAAGCTGGCTGAGGGCGACCGTATTGACGCCTTCGGCGGCCCGGTCAGCTGAGGGGTGTAGACAATGGCTATCCGTAAGTACAAGCCGACGACGCCGGGCCGGCGTGGCTCCAGCGTCGCCGACTTCGCCGAGATCACCCGGTCGACGCCTGAGAAGTCGCTGCTGGCACCGCTGCCGAAGAAGGGTGGGCGTAACGCCCACGGGCGGATCACCGCCCGGCACCAGGGCGGCGGCCACAAGCGGCAGTACCGGATCATCGACTTCAAGCGGGTCGACAAGGACGGTGTGCCGGCCAAGGTCGCGCACATCGAGTACGACCCGAACCGCACCGCGCGCATCGCGCTGCTGCACTACGCCGACGGCGAGAAGCGGTACATCATCGCGCCGAAGGACCTGAAGCAGGGCGACCGGGTCGAGTCCGGTCCGGGCGCCGACATCAAGCCGGGCAACAACCTGCCGCTGCGCAACATCCCGGTCGGTACCACCATCCACAACGTGGAGCTGCGTCCGGGTGGCGGGGCCAAGCTGGCCCGCTCGGCCGGCGTCGGCATCCAGCTGCTCGGCCGGGAGGGCGTGTACGCCACCCTGCGTATGCCGTCGGGTGAGATCCGGCGTGTGGACGTGCGGTGCCGGGCCAGCATCGGCGAGATCGGCAACGCCGACCAGTCGAACATCAACTGGGGTAAGGCCGGCCGGATGCGGTGGAAGGGCAAGCGCCCGACCGTCCGTGGTGTGGCCATGAACCCGGTCGACCACCCGCACGGTGGTGGCGAGGGCAAGACCTCCGGTGGTCGCCACCCGGTCAACCCGCAGGGTAAGCCCGAGGGCCGCACCCGTCGTAAGGGCCAGCCGAGTGACCGGCTGATCGTCCGCCGCCGCTACGCCACGCGTAAGCGCGGCTGAGGGAGATAAGACATGCCTCGCAGCCTGAAGAAGGGCCCGTTCATCGACGACCACCTGCTCAAGAAGGTGGAGACGCAGAACGAAAAGGGCTCGAAGAACGTCATCAAGACTTGGTCGCGGCGCTCGACGATCATCCCGGAGATGCTCGGGCACACGATCGCGGTGCACGACGGACGTAAGCACGTCCCGGTGTTCGTGACCGAGGCGATGGTCGGGCACAAGCTCGGCGAGTTCGCGCTGACCCGCACGTTCAAGGGTCACGAGAAGGACGACCGGAAGAGCCGCCGGCGCTGACGCCGCGGGCATACGGATAGAGGATCAAGGGGTTACAGCGATGCCAGGAAAGGGCGACGCTCCGGTGCTTCCGGGCGCGCGGGCGGTTGCGCGATACGTGCGCATCTCGCCGATGAAGGCGCGCCGGGTGGTCAACCTCGTCCGCGGCCTGCCCGCGAAGGAGGCTCTCACGGTGCTGCAGTTCGCGCCGCAGGCTGCGAGCGAGCAGGTGTACAAGGTGCTCGCGAGTGCGATCGCCAACGCGGAGAACAACGAGCGGCTGGACCCCGACGCGTTGCTCGTCAGCGAGGCGTTCGTGGACGAGGGCCCGACCATGAAGCGGTTCCAGCCGCGGGCGCAGGGCCGGGCGTACCGGATCCGTAAGCGCACCTGCCACATCACGGTGGCGGTCGAGGCGGTGGCGCCGGCCGCGCCGAAGAAGTCGGCGAAGAAGGCGGCACCGGCGGCGCAGAGCGCACCGGCCGAGACGCAGAGCAACACGGAGGGCGCCGAGTAATGGGTCAGAAGGTTCACCCGCACGGGTTCCGCCTCGGCATCTCGACCGACTGGAAGTCCCGCTGGTTCGCGGACAAGCTCTACAAGGACTACATCGGCGAGGATGTCAAGATCCGCCGGATGATGTCCAAGGGCCTGGAGCGCGCCGGCATTTCCAAGGTCGACATCGAGCGCACCCGCGACCGGGTCCGCGTTGACATCCACACCGCCCGGCCGGGCATCGTCATCGGCCGTAAGGGTGCGGAGGCCGACCGGATCCGCGGCGAGCTGGAGAAGCTCACCGGCAAGCAGGTGCAGCTGAACATCATCGAGGTGAAGAACCCCGAGTCGGATGCGCAGCTGGTTGCCCAGGGCGTGGCCGAGCAGCTCTCGAGCCGGGTCAGCTTCCGTCGGGCGATGCGCAAGGCGATGCAGTCGGCGATGAAGAACCCGATGTGCAAGGGCATCCGGGTGCAGGTCTCGGGTCGCCTCGGCGGCGCCGAGATGAGCCGCACGGAGTTCTACCGCGAGGGTCGGGTTCCGCTGCACACGCTGCGGGCCAACATCGAGTACGGCTTCTTCGAGGCCCGTACCACCTTCGGCCGCATCGGCGTGAAGGTCTGGATCTACAAGGGTGACGCGGTGCCGGGTCGGGAGACTCCGGCCGAGGCGCCGTCGCGCCCGCGCCGGGATCGCGGTGACCGCCCCGAGCGGCCGCGTCGTGGTCGCTCCGGCTCGTCCGGTACGACCTCCGGTGGCACCGAGGCCGGCCGGGCTGCCGCGACGACCGTCGCGCAGCAGGCCGAGACGCCGAGTGGCGAGCCGGTGGACACGTCCGCCGTCGCCGCCGCGGCAGAAACGCAGCAGGAGGGCTGACAGATGCTGATGCCGCGCAAGCCCCCGAAGGGCTTCCGCAAGCCGCACCACCCGGACCGTAGCGGCGCGTCCAAGGGCGGCAACCGGGTGGTGTTCGGCGAGTTCGGGATCCAGGCTCTCGAGCCGGCGTACGTGACCAACCGGCAGATCGAGTCGGCGCGTATCGCGATGACCCGTCACATCAAGCGTGGCGGCAAGGTCTGGATCACCATTTTCCCGGACCAGTCCCTCACCAAGAAGCCGGCCGAAACCCGGATGGGTTCCGGTAAGGGCTCGCCGGAGTGGTGGGTCGCCAACGTCAAGCCGGGACGGGTTCTCTTCGAGATGTCCTTCCCGAACGAGCAGATCGCGCGAGAGGCGATGCGTCGCGCGATCCACAAGCTCCCGATGAAGTGCCGGATTGTGACGCGCGAAGTGGGTGAATCCTGATGGCAGCGGGCGTCAAGCCCTCCGAGCTGCGTGAGCTCTCCGAGGAGGAGCTGGTCACGAAGCTGCGTGAGGCCAAGGCGGAGCTGTTCAACCTCCGCGTGCAGGCCGCAACCGGGCAGCTGGACAACAACCGGCGGCTGCAGGTCATCCGTCGGGAGATCGCCCGGATCTACACGATCATGCGTGAGCGTGAGCTGGGGCTCTCGGCCGCGCCGACTGAGGTGGCTTCATGAGCGAGAACACGACGACCGCGGGCGCGGAGCTCGTGCGGGGACGCCGTAAGGTCCGCGAGGGCCTGGTGGTCAGCGACAAGATGGACAAGACCGTCGTGGTCGAGGTCGAGGACCGTGTCAAGCACGCGCTGTACGGCAAGATCATGCGCCGGACCAGCAAGCTCAAGGTCCACGACGAGCAGAACTCCGCGGGCATCGGCGACCGGGTCCTGATCATGGAGACCCGTCCGCTGTCCGCCACCAAGCGGTGGCGGCTCGTGGAGATCCTCGAGAAGGCCAAGTAGCGAAGGCTCGAGCTCGGCCGGATCGGTCGGGCGCAGGTTCCGCCAGGCTCCGGCCGCTCCGGCGGCCGGAGAACCGGCAGACATAGGAGATAGACGTGATTCAGCAGGAGTCGCGACTGCGCGTCGCCGACAACACGGGTGCCCGGGAGATCCTGTGCATCCGAGTTCTCGGTGGCTCCGGTCGGCGCTACGCGAGCATCGGCGACGTCATCGTCGCCACCGTCAAGGACGCGATCCCCGGTGCTGGTGTGAAGAAGGGCGACGTCGTCAAGGCGGTCGTCGTGCGTACGGCCAAGGAGAAGCGTCGGCCGGACGGTTCGTACATCCGCTTCGACGAGAACGCCGCCGTCATCATCAAGGACGGTGGGGACCCGCGGGGCACCCGCATTTTCGGCCCGGTCGGTCGTGAGCTGCGGGACAAGCGGTTCATGAAGATCATCTCTCTCGCGCCGGAGGTGTTGTGACCGTGAAGGTCAAGAAGGGCGACACGGTCGTCGTCATCGCCGGCAAGGACAAGGGTGCCAAGGGCAAGGTCATTGCGGCCTACCCGCGGCAGGACAAGGTCCTGGTCGAGGGCGTGAACCGGATCAAGAAGCACACCCGCATCAGCACCACTCAGCGTGGCGCCAAGACCGGTGGCATCGTCACCCAGGAGGCCCCGATCCACGTGTCGAACGTGATGGTCCTGGACTCCGACGGTAAGCCGACCCGTGTCGGTTACCGCATCGACGAGAATGGCCAGAAGGTCCGCATCGCGCGTAGCACCGGTAAGGACCTGTGATGACCACGGCTACCGAAACCAAGACCATGCCGCGCCTCAAGGAGCGGTACCGCAACGAGATCGTGGCGAAGCTGCGCGAGCAGTACGACTACGGCAACCCGATGCAGGTGCCGCGGCTGGTGAAGATCGTCGTGAACATGGGTGTCGGCGAGGCTGCTCGCGACGCCAAGCTCATCGACGGCGCGGTCCGCGACCTGGCCACGATCACCGGCCAGAAGCCGCTGGTCCGGCGGGCGAAGAAGTCCATCGCGCAGTTCAAGCTGCGGGAGGGAATGCCGATCGGCGCGAAGGTCACCCTGCGCGGCGACCGGATGTGGGAGTTCCTGGACCGGCTGCTGTCCATCGCGCTGCCGCGTATCCGTGACTTCCGCGGCCTCGACGGGCGCAAGCTCGACGGGCACGGCAACTACACGTTCGGTCTGACCGAGCAGTCGGTGTTCCACGAGATCGACCAGGACAAGATCGATCGCCAGCGGGGCATGGACATCACGGTGGTCACGACCGCCACGACCGACGACGAGGGCCGGGCGCTGCTCAAGCTCCTGGGCTTCCCGTTCAAGGAGAACTGAGATGGCCAAGAAGGCGCTGATCATCAAGGCGGCCGCGAAGCCGAAGTTCTCGGTTCGCGCGTACACCCGCTGCCAGCGGTGCGGGCGTCCCAAGGCGGTCTACCGCAAGTTCGGGCTCTGCCGGGTGTGCATCCGGGAGATGGCCCACCGCGGTGAGCTGCCCGGCGTGTCCAAGGCTTCCTGGTAATAGCCCGGCGCGCCCCGCGCGTTAGCTGGACTGTCTCTTCGCCGTAGGCCTGCGCTGACAAAGCCGCGGGAACCCCGGCGAGAAAGGTTGACGAGTTTCATGACGATGACCGACCCGATCGCAGACATGCTCACGCGTCTGCGTAACGCCAACCAGGCGTATCACGACCGGGTGACGATGCCCTACTCGAAGATCAAGGCGAACATCGCCGAGGTCCTCAAGACCGAGGGTTACATCGCCACCTGGTCGGTCGAGGAGCCCGAAGAGGGTGCCGTCGGCAAGCGACTGGTCGTCGAGCTGAAGTACGGCCAGAACCGGGAGCGGAGCCTGGCCGGCATCAAGCGCGTCTCCAAGCCCGGTCTGCGGGTTTACGCCAAGTCGGACGGGCTCCCGCGGGTGCTCGGCGGGCTGGGCGTGGCGATCATTTCGACGTCCCAGGGGCTGCTCACCGACCGGCAGGCCCGCAAGCGGAGCGTTGGCGGGGAAGTCCTCGCCTTCGTCTGGTAACGGGAGACAGGTAGAAATGTCGCGTATTGGACGTAAGTCGATCCCGGTACCATCCGGCGTCGACGTGACGATCGACGGCCGGACCGTCAAGGTCAAGGGCCCCAAGGGCGAGCTGTCGCACACTCTGGCCGAGCCGATCTCCATCGAGCGGGCCGAGGACGGGCAGCTGAGCGTCAACCGCCCGAACGACGAGCGCAAGGCCAAGGAACTGCACGGCCTGAGCCGCACCCTGGTCGCCAACATGATCGTCGGAGTCACCGAGGGCTACCGCAAGAGCCTGGAGATCTCCGGCACCGGTTACCGGGTCACCGCCAAGGGCAAGGACCTCGAGTTCGCGCTCGGGTTCTCGCACCCGGTCACGGTCCCCGCGCCGGACGGCATCACCTTCACGGTGGAGAAGCCGACGCTGTTCCACGTGGCCGGCATCGACAAGCAGCAGGTCGGTGAGGTCGCCGCCAACATCCGGAAGATTCGCCCGCCGGAGCCCTACAAGGGCAAGGGTGTCAAGTACCAGGGCGAGGTCATCCGACGTAAGGCCGGAAAGGCAGGTAAGAAGTGAGCGCCACGCTGCTCAAGCGCCGCCGCGGCGTCGCCGCCAAGCGTGCCGTCGGGCGTGCGCGTCGGCACTTCCGGGTCCGCAAGAGCGTCAACGGCACGCCCGAGCGTCCGCGCCTGGTCGTCACCCGTTCGCTGCGGCACATCGTCGCCCAGATCGTGGACGACACCAAGGGTCACACCCTGGCGTCGGCCTCGACCCTGGACGCCTCGGTGCGCGGCACGGAGGGCGACAAGAGCGCCCTGGCCGGCAAGGTCGGCACCCTGCTCGCCGAGCGGGCCAAGGCCGCTGGCATCTCCAAGGTCGTCTTCGACCGCGGTGGCAACCGGTACGCGGGGCGGGTAGCCGCGCTTGCCGACGCCGCCCGCGAAGCCGGGCTCGAGTTCTGACAATCCCCGTCACGAGAGAAAAGGAAGGCTGCTGATGCCAGGTCAACAGCGCCGTGGCGGCGGGTCCGGTGGCAACGAGGGTGGTCGCCGCGACAACCGCCGTGAGGGCGGCCGCGGAAACGCGCCCGCCGAGAAGACCCCGCACCTTGAGCGGGTCGTCGCGATCAACCGTGTCGCCAAGGTCGTGAAGGGTGGTCGTCGCTTCAGCTTCACCGCCCTGGTGATCGTGGGCGACAGCGACGGCACCGTGGGCGTGGGCTACGGAAAGGCCAAGGAGGTGCCCGCGGCGATCGCCAAGGGTGTCGAGGAGGCCAAGAAGCACTTCTTCAAGGTGCCGCGGATCGGCTCCTCGATCCCGCACCCGGTGCAGGGCGAGGCCGCTGCCGGTGTGGTGCTGCTCAAGCCGGCCTCGGCCGGTACGGGTGTCATCGCCGGTGGCCCGGTGCGTGCCGTGCTGGAGTGCGCGGGCATCCACGACGTGCTCTCCAAGAGCCTCGGGTCGTCGAACCCGATCAACATCGTGCACGCCACCGTGGCTGCGCTGAAGGGGCTCGAGTCCCCTGAGGCCGTGGCCGCGCGTCGGGGCCTGCCGGTGGAGGATGTTGCGCCGGCCGCCATGCTGGCGTCCCGGGCGGGGGTGGCTTCCTGATGGCACGTCTCAAGGTCACCCAGGTCCGGTCCGTGATCGGGACCAAGCACAACCAGCGTGAGTCGCTGCGTTCGCTCGGTCTCAAGCGGATCAACGACGTGGTGGTCAAGGAGGACCGGCCCGAGATTCGCGGGATGATCTTCACGGTGAACCACCTCGTGAAGGTCGAGGAGGTCGAGTAATGACGATCAAGGTCCACCACCTGCGCCCGGCGCCGGGGGCCAAGACCGCCAAGACCCGCGTGGGTCGTGGTGAGGGCTCCAAGGGCAAGACCGCCGGTCGCGGTACCAAGGGTTCCAAGGCCCGTAAGAACATCTCGGCGGCGTTCGAGGGTGGGCAGATGCCCATCCACATGCGACTGCCGAAGCTGAAGGGCTTCAAGAACAAGTTCAAGGTGGTCTTCCAGGTGGTCAACCTGGACCGCCTGGCTGAGCTGTTCCCCAACGGCGGTCAGGTCGGCCCGGCCGAGCTGGTCGAGGCCGGCGCGGTCCGCAAGGGCCAGCCGATCAAGGTTCTCGGTTCCGGGGACCTGGGCGGTGTCTCGCTCCAGATCTCGGCGCACGCCTTCAGTGCGTCGGCCAAGGAGAAGATCGCCGCCGCCGGTGGCTCGGTAACAGAGCTGTAAGCTGCACAAACGCTTGGCGCCCGCCAGTTGATCACAGCTGGCGGGCGCCATGCTCTCAACTCGGGCGTGTGCGCCCGGTAACATCGGATTCGGTTTATGTAGCCGGGCACATCTGCCCGGACCGGGATCGGGCTGTTAGAGTCCCTTCCCAGCATGGAGAATCGGGCACCCTGCCCGACACCACCACCACCCCGATCCGCCTGGGATGCCCGGCGGCCCGCCTCGCGCAGGAGGAAGAAGTTGCTGTCCGCCTTTCTCAGTGCGTTCCGTACGCCTGACCTGCGCAAGAAGCTGCTGTTCACAGTAGGCATCATCGCGATCTACCGGCTCGGCGCCACTCTGCCCAGCCCAGGTGTCTCGTACGGCAACGTGCAGAAGTGCCTCGACACGATCGAGGGCTCCACCGGTGTGCTGAACCTGCTCGACCTCTTCTCGGGCGGCGCACTGCTCCAGCTGTCGGTCTTCGCGCTGGGCATCATGCCCTACATCACCGCGTCGATCATCCTGCAGCTGCTGACGGTGGTGATCCCCCGGCTCGAGCAGCTCCGCAAGGAGGGCCAGGCCGGCCAGGCGAAGATCACCCAGTACACCCGCTACCTGACCCTCGGCCTCGGTGTCCTCCAGGCCTCGGCGTTCGTGGCGCTGGCCCGCTCCGGCCAGCTGTTCAACAACCAGTGCGACGAGTTCCCGATCATCCCGCAGGGCACCGGCATCCCGGACTGGCTGACGCTGTCCATCCTGGTGATGACGATGACCGCGGGTACCGGCGTGGTCATGTGGCTCGGTGAGCTGATCACCGACCGCGGCGTCGGCAACGGCATGTCCGTCCTGATCTTCACCTCGATCGCCGCCCGGCTTCCCAGTGAGGGCTGGCGGATCAAGGAGAGCCAGGGCTGGTTCAAGTTCTTCCTCGTCATCGCTCTGGTGCTGGTGGTCATCACCGCGGTCACCTTCATCGAGCAGGCCCAGCGCCGCATCCCGGTGCAGTACGCCAAGCGCATGATCGGCCGGCGGATGTACGGCGGCACCTCGACCTACATCCCGCTGAAGGTCAACCAGGCGGGTGTCATCCCGGTCATCTTCGGTTCGTCGCTGCTCTACCTGCCGCAGCTGGCGCTCCAGTTCTTCGACCAGAACGACCCGGGCAAGACCCAGGCGTGGATCCAGAACAACCTGGTCGACCCGACCAGCCCGATCTACATCTCGGTCTACTTCCTGCTGATCATCTTCTTCACCTACTTCTACGTCTCGATCACGTTCAACCCGACCGAGGTCGCGGACAACATGAAGAAGTACGGCGGTTTCGTGCCGGGCATCCGCCCCGGCAAGCCCACCGCCGACTACCTGGACTTCATCCTCAGCCGCATCACCCTGCCGGGGGCGCTGTACCTCGCGATCATCTCGATCCTGCCGAACTTCTTCTTCATCTGGCTGGACCGGCAGCAGTACCTCAACTTCCCGTTCGGTGGTACCGCTGTGCTGATCATGGTTGGTGTTGCTCTCGAGACCAGCAAGCAGATCGAGAGCCAACTGATGCAGCGGAACTACGAAGGGTTCCTGCGGTAGATGAGACTGGTTCTGGTTGGCCCGCCGGGCGCGGGCAAGGGCACACAGGCAGAGTTCATCGCCGCGCACCTGTCCGTTCCGAAGATCTCGACCGGGGACATCTTCCGGGCCAACGTTTCGCAGGGCACGCCGTTGGGCGTCGAGGCCAAGCGGTACATGGACGCCGGCAAGCTGGTCCCGGACGAGGTCACCATCAACATGGTCCGGGACCGGCTCGCCGAGCCGGACACCGCCGAGGGCTTCCTGCTCGACGGCTTCCCTCGGACCACCCCGCAGGCCGCGGCCCTGGACAAGCTCCTGGCCGACCTGGGCACCGCTCTGGACATCGTGCTGGAGCTGGTGGTCGATGACGACGAGGTGATCCGGCGGCTGTCCGGCCGGCGCACCTGCCGGGGTTGCGGCAAGATCTGGCACGTCGAGTTCGACGCGACCAGCCGGGAAGGCATCTGCGACAGGTGCGGCGCCGAGTTGTTCCAGCGGGACGACGACAAGCCGGAGACCATCGCGGCGCGGCTGCGGGAGTACGCGGACAAGACCGCGCCGTTGGTGGACTACTACGGCGCTCAGGGCAAGCTGGTCGGCATAGACGCCACGGGCCCGGTGGAGGACGTCACGGTCCGCGCGATCGACGCCCTGCGCTCCTACGGGAGCTGACCGCCGTCGGCTGACCGCCACCCGGATAGAGTGCGAACAGCGGGGTACGCTCGGCGTGCCCCGCTGTTCGTGGCAACGAAAGGTATCGCCTCCATGCGTCGTCCCCAGCTGGACATCCAGCTGAAAACCCCCGAGCAGATCGACAAGATGCGAGCCGCCGGCCTGGTGGTCGCGGAGGCGCTTCGCAGGATGCGGGAAGCGGTCGCGCCCGGGGTGACCACGGCCGATCTGGACGCGATCGCCGAGTCGACGATCCGTGAGGCGGGTGCCGTCCCGTCCTTCAAGGGCTACCACGGGTTCCCGGCGTCGATCTGCTCGTCGGTGAACGAGCAGATCGTGCACGCCATCCCGTCGCCGGAGCAGGCGTTGGCCGAGGGGGATCTGATCTCGATCGACTGCGGTGCGGTGCTCGACGGCTGGCATGGCGACGCGGCGATCACCGTCGGCGTGGGCGAGGTCGATCCGGCGCTGCTGCGGATGGCGACGGTCGCCGAGGACGCCATGTGGGCCGGAATCGCCGCCGCCGCCCGGGGCGCCGCCAGCGGCAAGGGCCGGCTGACCGACATCTCGCACGCGGTGGAGAACGCGGTACGCAAGGGCGGCCGGTACGGCATCGTCGACGGTTACGGCGGTCACGGCATCGGCACCGAGATGCACCAGGACCCGCACGTGCTCAACCACGGCCGGCCGGGCAAGGGGCCCCGACTGGTGCCGGGCATGGCGCTTGCCATCGAGCCGATGATCACCATGGGTTCCCCGCGTACCGTCGAGTTGGCCGACGGGTGGACGGTAGTCACCCGGGACGGCTCGCGGGCTGCGCACGTCGAGCACACCATGGCGCTGCTGCCCGACGGGGTGTGGGTGCTGACCGCCCCCGATGGTGGCCGGGGCCGCCTCGGTGACCTGGTCACCGCCCGCCAGCCGAGCAACGCGCCGTCCGCCTGAGTCGCGCCCGAGCCAAGGACCCCGACCCACCTTCGATCGAGTGCCGGGTGGGCGGACTGGCGGGCCGGTGGCATGCTTGCCCGCATGGATGGGCGTGACGGGATGCGGGCAGCGGACGCCGACCGTCAGGCCATCGCCGATCGGCTGCGGGTCGCGCTCGACGAGGGCCGGCTGAACCTGCACGAGTACGACGAGCGACTCCAGCGGGCGTACGCCGCTCGTACCTACGCCGACCTGGACGACCTGGTGCGTGATCTGCCGGCGGCGGGTGCGGTGGCACCGACGCCGGGTGCGGTGCCTGCGCAGCGGGCGGCCGACGGTGCGGTATCGGCGTCCGACGGCGCCGTCGACCGGACGGTGACCGTGCGCTGGCTGGTCGAGGTCTGGGAGCCGTGGCTGAAGACTGTCGGGATCGTGGTGGCGATCTGGGCGGTGACCTCCTTCGCCTCCCGCGACCTGCTTTACTTCTGGCCCGCCTGGGTGGCCGCGCCGTGGGGTGCGATCCTGCTGGTCCAGACCGTCACCGGGCTGGTCGGTGGCGAGCCCCGGCGGTGGGCGGCAGAGCGGGAGCGCCGCCGGCGGCGGCGGGCCGAGAAGAGGGCCGTCAAGCGGGACCGCAAGGCCGCCCGTCATCTGCCGCACCACGGCCGGCGATCGGCGGGCGGAACCGAGGCCCTGGCCGATGCGCAAGGGTCGCAGCATGACCTGGGTCACCAGGCGACCGAACCGGGCCGCGTGCCGCAGCAGCCGGAGGGGAATGCCTGAAAGGCACGTTTGTCGTGCCGGTCCGGGCGTATTGGCCGGTCGGTTTGGCGACGGCGTGCATGCGGGCGTACACTTTCTGATCGGCGCACAGCGTCCACTCCGCCATGCCCACCAAGCGCTTCGGTGGGACGCGGAGCCGCGGCTGGCGCGGGTCAACTGATCATGATCAGCACCCGTGTAAGGCGTTGTGAGCCGGTCCGGAGTAACCGACGTCAGGACAGCGGAGGACATGCCGAAAAAAGACGGAGCCATCGAGATCGAAGGTCGGGTCATCGAGCCCCTGCCGAACGCCATGTTCAGGGTGGAGCTCGCCAACGGCCACAAGGTGCTGGCTCACATCAGCGGCAAGATGCGGCAGCACTACATCCGTATCCTGCCGGAGGATCGGGTCGTCGTGGAACTCTCGCCGTACGACCTGACCCGCGGGCGCATCGTCTACCGCTACAAGTAGTCCTGACGACGGCCGGAAACGTCCCGTGTCCGTCTTCGACGTCCGGTGTCGCGCCTCGTGGTGCCGGGCCAGATGGGAAGTAAGGCAACCGTGAAGGTCAAGCCGAGCGTCAAGAGGATCTGCAACAAGTGCCGGGTTATCCGCCGGCACGGCCGGGTCATGGTCATCTGCACCGACCCGCGCCACAAGCAGCGCCAGGGCTGATCGTCACGGCCGACCGGTGACCACCGGTCGGCCGAGGGCGTGATCCGGGCCGCAGATCCAGCCAGCACATCACACATGCTCGTCCCAGCCGCGAGCGGTGCGCAGCGCGTACTTTCTCGTGGTTGACCCCCGGTCGGAGGCCGGGGCCCGCTTGGGCAGCGACCGAACCGCGTCGCCGGCGCATCACGCGCCGGAGGGACAGGTCGGTCGGTAGCGGGGTGGGACGGGTCCACACCTCCGCGAGACAACACAAGGAGTACGCCCACAGATGGCACGTCTAGTCGGCGTCGACCTCCCCCGCGAGAAGCGGCTGGAGATCGCGCTCACCTACATCTTCGGCGTGGGTCGCACCCGCGCTCTGGAGACGCTCGCTGCCACCGGCATCTCGCCGGACAAGCGCGCCCGGGACCTCACGGACGAGGAGCTGGTCCAGCTCCGTGACCACATCGAGGCCAACTACAAGGTTGAAGGCGACCTGCGCCGCGAGGTCGCCGCTGACATCCGCCGCAAGGTCGAGATCGGCTGCTACGAGGGCATCCGGCACCGCCGGGGTCTGCCCGTCCGTGGCCAGCGGACCCGTACCAACGCCCGCACCCGCAAGGGCCCGAAGCGGACGGTCGCCGGCAAGAAGAAGCCCGGCAAGAAGTAATTCTCTTTCACCGGAGTGCGGGTCCGGGTCTGCCCAGGTAGGCCAGGCCGCAACCCGTGCCGGGAAGTCAACTAGGAGCGCACAGACTTATGCCACCGAAGGCTCGTGCCGGGGCCGCTGTAAAGAAGGTCCGGCGCAAGGAACGCAAGAACGTCGCCCACGGGCAGGCGCATATCAAGAGCACCTTCAACAACACCATCGTGTCCATCACGGACCCGACCGGTGCCGTCATCTCCTGGGCCTCCGCGGGCCAGGTCGGCTTCAAGGGTTCGCGCAAGTCGACCCCGTTCGCCGCCCAGCTGGCCGCCGAGGCCGCTGCGCGTCGGGCCATGGAGCACGGCATGCGCAAGGTCGACGTGTTCGTCAAGGGCCCCGGCTCCGGCCGGGAGACCGCCATCCGTTCGCTGCAGGCGGTGGGCCTGGAGGTCGGGCAGATCTCCGACGTCACCCCGCAGCCGCACAACGGATGCCGTCCGCCGAAGCGTCGTCGGGTCTGAGAGGTTAGAGAGAGATGGCTCGTTACACCGGTGCTGACTGCCGCCGTTGCCGGCGGGAGAAGATGAAGCTGTTCCTCAAGGGCAGCAAGTGCGATGGTCCGAAGTGCCCGTTCGAGTCCCGGCCGTTCCCGCCCGGGCAGCACGGCCGCGGCCGCACCAAGGAGACGGAGTACCTGCTCCAGCTCCGTGAGAAGCAGAAGGCTCGCCGGGTCTACGGCGTGCTGGAGAAGCAGTTCCGCGGTTACTACGAGGAGGCCGTGGCCAAGCAGGCCAAGACCGGTGAGGTCCTCCTGCAGATCCTCGAGTCGCGGCTGGACAACGTGGTCTACCGGGCTGGCTACGCCAAGTCCCGGGACATGGCCCGTCAGCTGGTCAAGCACGGTCACTTCACGGTGAACGGCAAGAAGGTCGACATCCCGTCGTACCGCGTCAGTGCACACGACATCATCGAGGTTCGGGCGAAGAGCAAGGAGCTCACCCCGTTCATCGTGGCTCAGGCCGAGGCCGGTTCGAAGACCGTGCCGGCGTGGCTGGAGGCCATCCCGAGCCAGATGAAGGTTCTCGTGCACTCGCTCCCGGCCCGCCAGGTGATTGACACCCAGGTCCAGGAGCAGCTGATCGTCGAGCTCTACTCCAAGTAAGGGCTCGTTGCGGTGGTCCGCCCGGCGACGGGCGGGCCACCGGAACAGTTTGTGTCGTGGGCGTCATATGGCGGGCGCCCCGGAAGAGAAGAGAAGACATGCTCATCAGCCAGCGACCGACCCTCTCCGAGGAGTCGATCAACGAGACCCGGTCCCGGTTCACCATCGAGCCGCTGGAGCCGGGCTTCGGCTACACCCTGGGCAACTCGCTGCGGCGTACGCTGCTGTCGTCCATCCCGGGTGCGGCGGTCACCTCGATCAAGATCGACGGTGTGCTGCACGAGTTCACCACGATCCCCGGCGTCAAGGAGGACGTGGTCGAGCTCGTCATGAACATCAAGGAGCTCTGCGTCAGCTCCGAGCACGACGAGCCGGTCAGCATGTACCTGCGCAAGCAGGGCCCGGGCGACGTGACCGCCGGTGACATCCAGCCCCCGGCCGGTGTCTCGGTGCACAACCCGGACCTGAAGCTCGCCACCCTCAACGGCAAGGGCCGGCTCGACATGGAGCTGACCGTCGAGCGGGGTCGTGGCTACGTCACGGCGGCGCAGAACAAGCAGGCGGGCGCGGAGATCGGCCGGATCCCGGTCGACTCGATCTACTCGCCGGTGCTCAAGGTGACGTACCGCGTCGAGGCGACCCGTGTCGAGCAGCGGACCGACTTCGACCGGCTGATCATCGACGTCGAGACCAAGCCGTCGATGGGCCCGCGTACCGCGCTGGCCTCGGCCGGTTCGACGCTGGTGGAGCTGTTCGGGCTGGCCCGGGAGCTGGACGAGACGGCGGAGGGCATCGACATCGGCCCGTCGCCGCAGGACGCGCAGCTGGCGGCGGACCTGGCCCTGCCGATCGAGGAGCTGGACCTCACCGTCCGCTCCTACAACTGCCTCAAGCGCGAGGGCATCAACTCCGTTGGTGAGCTCATCGGGCGTACCGAGGCCGACCTTCTCGACATCCGTAACTTCGGCCAGAAGTCGATCGACGAGGTCAAGATGAAGCTCGCCGGGATGGGTCTGGGGCTGAAGGACTCGGCTCCGAACTTCGACCCGGCGCACGTCGTGGACGCCTTCGGCGAGGCCGACTACGACACCGACGACTACCGCGAGACCGAGCAGCTCTAGTCCGCGCTGCCGCCACACCTGAGGAGCACCAAGCATGCCCACGCCCACCAAGGGCCCCCGCCTCGGCGGCAGCCCCGCGCACGAGCGGCTGATGCTGGCCAACCTGGCCACCGCGCTGTTCCAGCACGGCAAGATCCAGACCACCGAGACGAAGGCCCGGCGGCTGCGTCCGCTGGCCGAGCAGCTCATCACCAAGGCCAAGCGCGGCGACCTCGCCTCGCGTCGGCGGGTACTGGGCGTCGTCAAGGACAAGGACGTGGTCTACTCCCTGTTCGACCAGATCGCGCCGCGGTACGCCAACCGCAACGGTGGCTACACCCGGATCGTGAAGACCGGTCCGCGCAAGGGTGACGCCGCTCCGATGGCGATCATCGAGCTGGTCGAGGAGCTGCAGGTCACCGAGCCGACGGCGAACCGCAAGACCGCCGCCCGCAAGGCCGCCCAGCAGGACAAGGTCGAGGCGCTCGCCCCGGCCGAGGAGGCCCCGGCCGCGCGTTCGGCCGACCAGGACTCCGAGGCTCCGGTGTCGGCGTCCGGTGACACCGCCGCCGCCCGCGAGGACAGCGACCTGGCCACCGAAGAAGGCAAGGCCTGATCCAGGCCGTCGTCGGGCCCGGCATCCCCACGGGGTGCCGGGCCCGAGTCGTCTTGAGGGAGGTACGACGTGGACGAGCGGGTCCGGCTACGGCTGGATGTCGCGTACGACGGCACGGACTTCTCCGGCTGGGCCGCCCAGCCGGATCGGCGTACGGTCGCCGGGGTCCTGGTGGAGACGCTGGATCTGGTGCTCGGCGCCGGGACCGCGACCGGGTTGACGGTGGCTGGTCGTACCGATGCCGGTGTGCACGCCTCCGGGCAGGTCTGTCACCTCGATCTGCCCGTGGAGGTCTGGCGCGAGCACGAGGGCCGGCTGCTGCGCCGGCTGGCCCGGCTGCTGCCGGGCGATGTGCGGGTCCGGGCGATGACCGAGGTGCCGGCCAGCTTCGACGCCCGCTTCTCCGCCACCTTCCGGCGGTACGAGTACCGGGTCACCGACGCCCCGTGGGGTGCCGAGCCGCTGCGTCGACACGAGGTGCTGGCCTGGCCGCGCCCGCTCGACACCGATCGGCTCGCCGCCGCCTCCGCCGGGCTGGTGGGGGAGCACGACTTCGCCGCGTACTGCCGACGCAAGGAGAACGCCACCACGTTGCGGGAGGTGACCCGGCTGGACTGGCGGCGTGACCCGGACGGGATCCTGGTCGCCACCGTGCAGGCCGACGCGTTCTGCCAGGCGATGGTGCGCAGCCTGGTCGGCGCGATGCTGGTCGCCGGGGACGGCCGCCGACCCGTGGAGTGGCCGGCCGGCCTGCTGACGCGGCGGGAACGGTCCAGCGAGGTGACCGTCGCGCCCGCGCACGGGTTGTCCCTGGTGGCGGTGGGCTACCCGGACGATCCGGCCGAGTACGCGCGCCGTGCCGAGGCGACCCGACGGTTGCGGGTGCCGGCCGACGCCTGAGGCTCAGTCCTCGTCGGACCCGTCCTGACGTCCGGCGCCGTCGGTGGGCTCGGGCGAGGGCTGGTTGGCGACACCGCCGTTGGCCCGCCGTTCCAGCACGTCCCGGTTGAGGTGCAGTTCGAGCATGTCGAAGAGGATCTCGCGGACGGCCGTGTCACCGGAGCGGATGGTTGCGCCGTCCGCGCGGGAGACCACCGCGTACGCGACGTAGTGGCCGCGTACCTGCCAGCCGACGCGGGCGGGGGCGGTGGCGATGGCGTCGGTGCCGTCGCCGGCCGGCATGCCGCGGAAGCGGCCCTCCCGCTCGTCGAGCACCTGGCGGATCCGGTCGCGGGCCCGTTCGGCGCTGGACCTGTCGGTCAGGTTGAACAGGCCGGTGGTGACCAGGTGTTCCTGGTCGGGGGCGCGCAGGGTGGCCCGGACGACCTGGTTGCAGCCGAGCCGCACGAGCAGATCCGCGACCTCGCCGGTGGCCGCCACCGGGCAGCTCGCGCTCGACTGGGTGCGCAGCACCTCGTACCCGTTCTGGCTGTCGCCGATCGCCAGGGTGCTGCTGGGGAAGACTTCCCGGGCGGTCAGCGGTGCCTGGTCGGTGTCGCGGGAGTCGAGGTCGCTCGCCTGGGTCGGATCCGTGCCCGGGGTGTTGTCCGGTGTGGTGTTCGGGGCGGCCTGCTGGCCGATCAGCTGCCGGCCGTCGAGCAGCGCGGCACCGGCCAGACCACAGAGGGCGAGCAGCACCAACGCGGCGGCGCCACCGATCAGCACCTGCCAGGTGCGGCCACCGCCGCGACGTGGCGGCGGCACGGTCGCGGCCTCCTGCGGTGCGGGTACGGCGGCGGGCAGGTCGTACTGGGCCGTCGGAGCGGCCTCGTAGTTCGGAGCGGCCTCGTAGTGCGGCACCGCGTCCTGCACCGGCGGGGAGGCTGCTGTCGACGTCCCCGACGAGGGCAGCACCAGCTGGTTGGGCCGGGGCAACGACGGCGCGGGGAAGCGCGACGGCGACGGGCCGGACGGCACCGCACCGGCTGCGGGCGGTGGCTGCCCCTCGGAGTCGTCGTCCCGGTACGGGACGAAGGCGTCCTCATCGGAGTCGTACCGATATACCATGTCGTCCAGAGTAGGGACTTTTATCCCTTTAGTAGGTTTTTCTGGGAAAACGAGCGGCGGGTCGTGTCGCCGCCGGGCTACTCCGTCCCGTCGGGCGGGTCGAGGCCGGTGCGAGAATGACCGGCGTGACCGGGGACCATTACTTCACCACCGCACCGAGCGCATCCGCCCACCCGCGCGAGGTGCAGTTCGCCGTCGCCGGCCGCGAGTTCACCCTGGCCTCGGCGTCCGGGGTGTTCTCGGCGACCCGCCTCGATCCGGGTACCGGCGTGCTGCTGCGCAAGGCCGACCTGCCGCCCGCCACGACCGAGGGCGCCCTGCTCGACCTCGGCTGCGGCTTCGGTCCGATCAGCTGCGTGCTCGCGACCGTCGCACCGACGGCGACGGTGTGGGGGGTGGACGTCAACGAGCGGGCCCGGGAACTCACCGCCGCCAACGCGGACCGCCTGGGTCTCGCCGACCGCCTGCGGGTGGCCGCACCCGAGGACGTACCCGCCGACCTGGCCTTCACCCAGATCTGGTCCAACCCGCCCATCCGACCGGGCAAGGACGAGCTGCACGCGCTGCTGTTGCGCTGGCTGCCGCGGTTGACCCCGGACGGGGTGGCCTGGCTGGTGGTCGGTCGCCACCTCGGCGGTGACTCGCTGCACCGCTGGCTGGTCGAGCAGGGCTGGCAGGTGGAACGGCACGCCAGCCAGAAGGGCTTCCGGGTGCTTCGCGTCACGCGGTGAGCCGCCGACGCCGGTAATCGGTTGGCTCCTCCGTCGGGCTCCGGGAGGATGCCCGCGTGGGATATGTGGACGTGGCAGCGGTCGGGTACGTCCTGCCGGACGGGCGGGAACTCTTCGCCGACGTGTCGTTCCGGGTCGGTGAGGGTGCCAAGGTGGCACTGGTCGGGCCGAACGGCGCCGGCAAGACGACGTTGCTGCGGATGGTCGCCGGTGACCTGCCGGTGCGTGCCGGCACCATCGCGCGTACCGGTGGGTTGGGCGTGATGCGCCAGTTCATCGGCATGATCGGGGACGAGTCGACGCTTGCCGACCTGGCGTTGTCGCTCGCCCCGCCACCGCTGCGCGAGGCCGGTCGCCGACTCGCCGAGACCGAGGCGGCCATGCGCGCGGCCGAGCTGCGCGGCAAGTACAGCAACGCCGCCGGCAAGGCCCAACTGGCGTACGCGGACGCGCTGGCCGCCTGGGGCGAGACCGGCGGGTACGACGCGGAGGTCCTCTTCGACACCGTCGCCACCATCGTCCTGGGCCTGCCCTGGGACACCGCCCGGCAGCGACCGGTACGCACCCTCTCCGGCGGTCAGCAGAAGCGCTTCGCGTTGGAGTTGCTGCTGCGCGGCACCGACGAGGTGCTGCTGCTCGACGAGCCGGACAACTTCCTCGACGTGCCCGGCAAACGGTGGCTGGAGGCGCGGCTGCGCGAATCCGGCAAGTCGGTGCTCTACGTCTCGCACGACCGGGAGTTGCTGGCGCACACCGCCGACCGGGTGGTTGCCGTGGAGGGCGGCAGCGCCTGGGTGCATCCGGGTGGCTTCGCGAGCTGGCACGAGGCTCGGATGGCCCGGCACGCCCGCCTCGACGAGCAGCGCCGCCGCTGGGACGAGGAGCACCAGAAGCTGCGTGAGCTGATGCTGATGTACAAGCAGAAGGCCGCGTACAACGACGGGTTGGCCTCGCGCTACCAGGCCGCACAGACCCGGTTGCGCAAGTTCGAGGAGGCCGGGCCGCCGCCCGTACCGCCGAAGGACCAGGACATCCGGATGCGCCTGACCGGCGGACGGACCGGCAAACGCGCGTTGGTCTGCGAGCAGTTGGAGCTCGACGGCCTGACCTACCCGTTCGACCTGGAGGTCTGGTACGGCGACCGGGTCGCGGTGCTCGGTGCCAACGGCACCGGCAAGTCGCACTTCCTGCGGCTGCTGGCGCGCGGTGGCACGGACCCCGATCCGGCCAACCCGCCGGTCGACGGCGCGGCGGTGCTCGCACCGGTGGCGCACGGCGGTGTCGCGCGGCTCGGCGCCCGGGTGCGTCCCGGGCACTTCTCGCAGACCCATGACCGTCCCGAGCTGACGGCGAAGACCCTTGTCGAGATCCTCTGGCGCGGTGACGAGCACCGGGACGGCATGGACCGGCACGCGGCGATGGCGGCGCTGAGCCGGTACGAACTCGCCGGTCAGGGCGACCAGCGCTTCGGCACCCTCTCCGGTGGGCAGCAGGCCCGTTTCCTGGTGTTGCTGCTGGAGCTGTCCGGGGCGACCCTGCTGCTGCTCGACGAGCCCACCGACAACCTCGACCTGGCCTCCGCCGAGGCGCTGGAGGCCGGCCTGGCCGCCTTCGCCGGCACGGTGCTCGCGGTCACCCACGACCGCTGGTTCACCCGCACCTTCGACCGGTTCCTGCTGTTCCGCGGCGACGGCGAGGTGGTCGAGACCGACGAACCGGTGTGGGACGTCGGTTGACGGTGGCCGCCCCGGGTCACCGTCCGGTGAGGCCGCCCGGCCGCTGAGCCTGCGGCATATGGTGATCTCGTGAGTGAGATGACCTATCGCCGGTTGGGCGACTCCGGGCTCGTGGTGTCCGCTGTGGGGATCGGCTGCAACAACTTCGGCCGCAAACTCGACCTCGACGGCACCCGCGCGGTGGTCGACGCGGCTCTCGACGTCGGGATCAACTTCTTCGACACCGCCGACATCTACGGCGAGCCGCACGGCGCGTCGGAGACGCAACTCGGTGCCGCCCTCAAGGGCCGCCGCGACGACGTGGTGCTGGCGTCCAAGTTCGGCATGTCGATGAGTGGCGCCAACGGGCGGGACTTCGGCGTACGCGGCTCACGGCGGTACGTGATGCGGGCGGTGGAGGCGTCGTTGCGCCGACTGGACACCGGCCACATCGACCTGTACCAGTTCCACGAGCCGGATCCGGGCACCCCGATCGACGAGACCCTCGCCGCCCTGGACGACCTGGTCCGCGACGGCAAGGTGCGCTACCTGGGCAACTCCAACTTCGCCGGCTGGCAGATCGCCGACGCCGACTGGACGGCCAAGACTCGCGGGCTGACTCGCTTCGTCAGCGCGCAGAACAACTACAGCCTGCTCAACCGGGACGCCGAGATCGAGGTGCTGCCCGCCTGTGAACGCTTCGGGCTCGGCATGCTGCCGTTCTTCCCGCTGGCCAACGGGCTGCTCACCGGCAAGTACAAGCGTGGCGAGGCGCCGCCGGCCGGTAGCCGGCTGGCCGGTGGCGGCCGGTACGCCCAGCGGCTCGCCGCCGCCGACTGGGACACCATCGAGGCCATCGAGGCGTACGCCGCCGAGCGTGGCGTACCCATGTTGCACGTGGCAATCGGCGGGCTGGCCGCCCAACCGTCGGTGGCCTCGGTCATCGCCGGAGCGACCACGCCCGAGCAGGTACGCGCCAACGCGGCGGCCGGGTCCTGGCAGCCCACCGACGCCGACCTCAAGGCGCTGCGCGAGGTGCTCGACCGCCGCTAGCGGCCAGCGAAACGACACGGGACGCGGAACGGCCCGGCACGCGTGATGCGTGCCGGGCCGTATCCGTCGACGCTGGTTACGGGCGGCGGCGACGCCGGCCGAGCAGCGGTGCGGTCAACGCCACCACGATGAGCGTGGCGACACCGAGCCCGACCGCCCACCACCAGCCGGGTGCCGTGCCGTCGCCGCCACGGTCGGCCCGCGCCGGTTCGGCGTCCCGGTTCTCGGCGACGGGCACCACCGGCGGCGGCTGCGCCACCCGTGCCTGCACCTTCGCCGATGCCGTGCCGGAGTAGGGCGCGGCCGGCTTCACCCGCACCTTCCACTCGCCGGGGGAGAGAATCGGGCCGGTGGTGTAGAAGCCCTGTCCCTCGGCGGCCGGTTCCAACTGCACCGGGCCGACCGTGCGGCCCTCCGAGCCGGTGGCGGTGAGCACCAACCGGACCGCCTTGTCCAGGTAGTGACCGTCGGCGTAGGTGGCCTGGATGGTCACCCCGTCGGCACCGTCACCGGCCACCGTCAGCTTGAGCTTGTTGTTGTGCGCCGCCGCCGGGTTCGCGGCGAGGACCGCCAGGAGCAGAGCGGCGATCATGGCGGTGGTCACCGTCCGGATCCGGGTCACGGTGCCTCCTCACGTCGTTGAGCGGGGCCCCGCCCGGACGATGCCGGGCGGGGCCCACTGATCACAGGCGACGGCCGGGTGCGAGCCGGGTGGGGTCGTCACCGAGGCGTCCAGCGCCCTTGACGGACTTGCCGTCATTGGCCTTGACGCCCGCCGTGCTGGCCGTGCCGCCGAGCCGGACGATCATCGCGTCGGCGTCCCGGATCAGCACTTCCCGGATCTCCGCCTCGGCGACCAGCTTGGTGTCGGCGGCAAGGTCACGGAACTTGATCAGCTCCTTGATGGCCTTGTCGTCCTTGCCCTTGGCCTCCTCCTTGCGGACCTTCTCGAGCTGCTTCGACAACTGGTCGTACGCCTTGTTGGACAGGCGTCCGGTCGCCTTGAACCGGTCCAGCAGGTTCTGCATGTCCCGGAACGAGGTGGTGACGAAGAACCGGACCGACGCGGTGGTGGCGTTACCCGCCTTGTCGGTCGCGGTCACGGTCAGCTCGTGCAGACCCAACGGCAGCTCGTACATCGCCTGCAGCGTGCCGCTGGCGTACGGCCGGCCGTTGAGCGTGCCGACCACGGTGGCGATGCCGGAGGTCGGGTCGACCGCCTGCCAGGACACGCGCACGTCCTGGCTGTCACCGTAGAGCTGACCGTCGGCGATGCCGGAGACCAGCAGGGTCGGCTTGGTGCCGTCGATGCGTACCACCGCGGACTTCAACGTCTCGACGTTGCCGACCTTGTCGGTGGCCCGGTACAGCAGCTCGTGGGTGCCGTCGCCGGTGATCTCCACCGGCTCGGTGTACGGCGTCCACGCGCCACCGTCGAGCGACCACTCCAGCAGCTGCACCCCGGAACCGGCGTCGGTCGAGGTGAGCACCACCGGGATGGTGCCGTTGTGCCAGCCCTCGTCGTTCGCCGGAGCGAACGACGCGGTGCTGACCGGCGCGGTGGTGTCGATCCGGACGGTGACCGTCTTCGTCGCCTCCACGTTGCCGGCCTCGTCGACGGAGCGGAACCGCAGCTCGTGCTCGCCGTCCCCGGTCACCTGCACCGGGTCGGTGTAGGCGGTCCACTCGGTGGCCTCGCCGAGCTGGTACTCGGTGCGGGCCACCCCGCTGCCGCCCTCGGAATCGGTGGCGGACAGCGTGACGGTCACCGGACCGGTGTGCCAGCCCTCGACCGGCGTACCGGACACCTCGGCGGTGGTCACCGGAGCCACGGTGTCGCTCGGCACCTCCTCCGCGGAGAACCGGAAGTAGTCGAACGACGCCACCTTCGAGGCGGTCTGGTTGCCGCTGAGGGTGAACACGCCCACCTTCGGGGTCGCCCCCACGGCCGCGTTGACCAGTTCGGTCAATGCCGTCCAGGTGGTGCCGTCCGCCGAGTACGACGCGGTGAAGGTGTCACCGGCGCGGGACACCCGCAGGGACCACTCGGACGAGGTCAGGTTCTCCGCACCCGGCTGCGGGTCCTGGATCACCCCGTCGATCTCGCTGCGGAACTCGATCCGCCGCGTCACCGGCTGACCGGCCTGGTTGTCCACGACGAAGTCGAACTTGAGGTAGTTGTCGTCGTCGCCGTACACGATCAGACCCGCCTGCTGGTACTGCTCGTCCAGCAGACTGCCGTCGATCCTGGTCTCCATCGTCCAGTCGCCGGTCGGGGCGTTCTGCAGGATGAAGTTCGTCGGATCGGTGTTGTTGGTGCCGTAGATGTCACCGTTGGGCACGTCGACGTAGAGTTTCCCGCCGCTGACCCGGTAGGCGCTCGGGTCCTCCCGCAGGATCGCGTTCCACCGGCACTTGTCAAGCGAGATGCCGTCGAACTCGTCGGACGGGTCGACCGGCCCGGCCGGGGAGTCCGGCGTCACCTGGAACCAGTCGAACACGGCATCCACGACGGGGGCGTCGGTGCCACCGTTGAGGGCGAACAGGCCGATCCGCGGGTTCTCGATGCCGGCCAGCGCGGCGGACCGCCCGACCGGGCTGAAGGTCTGCCCGTCGGCCGACATCTCCGCGGTCAGGTTGGTGCCGTCGCTGCTGATCCGCAGGTAGACGGTGTCACCGTCCGGTGCGGCGACGTTGTCGGCACTGTCGTTGCGCGGCGTGCCGGCAGTCTCCCGGAGGAACTCCACCCGCCGGCTGCCGTTGTAGAGCAGGTCGACCTTGGCGTAGTTGTCGTCGTCGCCGTAGATGATCAGACCGGCCTGCTGGTAGGTCGCCGTCACCGGGACAGTGACCTTCGTGGTCGCCTGCCAGGCACCCGACGGTGCCGGCTGGAGCACCAGGTTGGTGGCGTCGTTGCGGTCGCCGTAGAGGTCGCCGACCCCGGTGGGCAGGCGCAGCGCGCCGTCGGAGACGGACAGCAGCTGGTTCTCCCGGACCACGCTGGTCCACCGGTCGCGGTTGAGCGTGTCGCCGGTGAAGTCGTCCGAACGCGCCCCGAGGCAGGAGGTGTTCGGCGATTCGATCCGGACCGGCACGGTCGCGTACGACCGGGCACCCCGGCTGTCGGTCACCGTCAGGGTGGCGGTGAAGTTGCCGGGCGCGGCGTAGGTGTGCTCGGCGTTGAGCGTGTCGGCCGTACCGCCGTCACCGAAGTCCCACTCGTACGTCAGCGGGGTGTCGCCCTCGGGGTCGGTGGCCGTACCGCTGAACGCGACGGTGAGCGGCGCGGTGCCGCTGGTCGGCGTGGCGTTGGCGGTGACGACCGGCGGAGCGTTGTCGGTGACACCCTTGCCGAGGAAGTCGATCCAGTTGACGTTGAACAGGCTCGCCGTGCCGCCGGCCGGGTCGCGGGCGACGAAGAACAGCTTGCCGTTCGAGTCGGCGTCAGCGGGAACCTCGGCGGTGACGTCGGTGTACGACTGCCAGTCTCCGGTCCCCGGTACGACGACCGAGGTGACAAGCGGACCGTCGGCCGCACCGGCGCGGACCTCGAGCCGACCGCCGGAGTTGGCCGAGGCCACCCGGAAGCGGATCGACTCGATGCCGGTCAGGCTGGCCGGCTCGACCGACCACCAGTCGCCGTCCTCGATGAAGCCGATGTTGTCACCACCGCCTGCGGTGTCCCCGGTGGCCTCCTTGGCCACACCCGGGTCGCCGCTGCCGGTGCCGTCGGCCAGCCGGCCGGTGTTGGAGTAGTACTCGGCCTGCTTGCGCTTGGGCTGGAGGATCTCCAGGGCCCGGCCGGTCAGCGGGTTGGCCCCACCGGAGCCACCCTTGTCGGTGTAGGTCGCCTCCAGCACGGTGAAGACGTTCGCCTCGGCGCCGTGTCCGGCGGCGAGCTGGGTCTGCACCACACCTTCGCAGCCGGTGTGCTGCTCCAGCGGGTGGGCGTGCTCGTCGTGACCGAGGAGCACCTGGAGTTCCACGTCGGCGCAGTCGATCTCGCCGTCCTCCGGGTCGGTCACCTTGATGGTGTACTTGACCTGGTCACCCCAGTCGAAGAAGCCGCCGTCCGGCGGGAACTCGATGGTGACCGTCGGTACGGTGTTGCCGACCGTGACCGGCACGTTCGCCACCGCGGTGCGCCCCTTGGGGTTGGTCACGGTGAGCTGGGCGTTGTAGTTGCCCGCCGAGGCGTACGTGTGGGTGGGGTTGGCCACGTCGGAGCTGTTGCCGTCACCGAACGTCCAGGCGTAGGTCAACTCGCCACCGTCCGGGTCACGCGAGCCGGCGCTGGAGAAGCTGACGGTCAGCGGAGCCGGCCCGGAGGTCGGGTTGGCGCTGCCCACGGCGATCGGAGCCCGGTCACCGGCGATGTAGTCGATCCGGTAGACCCCGGAGTTGTCGTTGTTGCCGCCGAAGCCGCTGCCCCACTCGATCATGTAGAGCGCACCGTCGGGGCCGAACTCGAAGTCCATCGGACGGATGAAGCTCATCCCGTCCAGCAGGCGGTTGATGTCCACCAGGGACTTGCCGTCCGCGGTGAGCTGCATGGTGTACATCCGCGACTGGTTCCACTCACCGAGCAGCGCCTTGCCGTCGAAGTACGCCGGCCACTTGCGGTCGGAGTTCAGGTCGGCGTCGTACCGGTAGACCGGGCCGCCCATCGGCGCGCCGCCGCCACCGATCTCGGGGAACAGCGGGTTCGCGGCGTAGCCGTAGTCGACAGTGGCCGAGACGGCCGGCGGCAGGTTGGTCAGGCCGGTGTTGTTGGGCGAGTCGTTTACCAGGTTCGCGCAGTCGAACTTGGCACCGCTCGGCCCGGACGGGAACTGGTAGTCGTTGTACGCCTTGTTCGCGCCGTGGCAGTACGGCCAGCCGAAGTTGCCCGGCTTGTCGATGATGTTCCACTCGACGAGACCCTCCGGGCCCCGGTTCGGGTTGGCGGAGTTGGCGTCGGGCCCGTAGTCGGCCACGTAGAGCACGTTCGTGGCGAGGTCGATGCCGATCCGGAACGGGTTACGGAAGCCCATCGCGTAGATCTCGGGACGGGTCTTCTCGGTGCCCGGCGGGAAGAGGTTGCCCTCCGGGATGGTGTACGTCCCGTCGTCCTCCGGGTGGATCCGGATCACCTTGCCGCGCAGGTCGTTGGTGTTGCCGGAGCTGCGCTGCGCGTCGTAGTCGGCGCGGCCGGGCCGCTCGTCGATCGGCGTGTAGGCGTCGGAGGAGAACGGGTTGGTGTTGTCCCCGGTGGCCAGGTAGAGGTTGCCGTCCGAGTCGAAGACCATCGTCCCGCCCGCGTGGCAGCAGGTGTTGCGCTGCGTGTCGACGCGCAGGACCTCCTTCTCGCTGGCCGGGTCGATCGAGTCGCCGGTGACGGTGAACCGGGACAGCAGGTTGCGCGCGATCCCGTCGTTCGGGGCGTAGTAGAGATACACCCAGTTGTTCGTGGCGAAGTTCGGGTCGAGCCGGATGCCGATCAGGCCGTCCTCGTTGCCGGTGAAGACGTCGAGGTCGAGGGCGGTGACGGTGCTACCGGTGTCCGGCTTGATGATCTGGACCCGGCCGTCGCGCTCGATGTAGAAGACCCGGCCGTCGGGGGCGATGTCCAGCTCCATCGGGTTGCTGGTGTTGCTGTCCAGCGTGACCTTCTCGAAGCTCGACGTCAGCGTGGCGCGGCAGTCGGCGCTGCTGACCCCGGCCGCGGTGCGGATGCCGCCGAGCAGATGCTGGAGGAACTCCGGCTCGGCGTACGACTCGCGGGTGTGGCCGCCGCCGGTGTACCAGGTCCGGCCGCCGTCGTAGTCCCGGCACCAGGCGATCGGGTGGTCGTGACCCATCGCGCCCGCGCCGGGGGAGTAGCTGCGCTCGTCGAGCGTGGCCAGCACGTGCACCTTGCCGCGCGGGTTGGTCCGGAAGTTGTACCACTCGTCGTAGCGGGACCAGCGCTCCGGCAGGTGGGCGGTGGACTCGTGGGCCGGGTCCTCCACCTTGACGGTGGCCGTCTGGTTGGCCGGGTGGTTGGCGAAGTACGCGCCCACCAGCTCGCCGTACCAGGGCCAGTTGTATTCGGTGTCGGAGGCGGCGTGGATGCCGGCGTAGCCGCCGCCGGCCTGGATGTAGCGCTCGAACGCCTCCTGCTGCTCGGCGTTGAGCACGTCGCCGGTGGTGGAGAGCCAGATCACCGCCTCGTAGCGGGCCAGGTTCTCATCGGTGAACGCGGCGCCGTCCTCGGTGGTGTCGACGGTGAACCCGTTTGTGGCACCGAGCTGCTGGATCGCGGCGATGCCGGTCGGGATCGAGTCGTGCCGGAAGCCGGCGGTCTTGGAGAAGACCAGGACCGAGAAGTCCTCGGCTGCGGCGTTCGCGGCGGGCGCGGCCTGCTTGACGGGGGCGCTCTGCGCGACGGCCTTTACGCTCGGCGCGGCCTGTGCGGCAGGAACGCCGACGAGGCCGGTCGCGGCGAGGCCGAGGGTGAGAAGTGTGGCGGTGATGGGTACGCGGGCACGGGGTGGTCGGGACACTCCGGTCTCCTCTGTCCTTGCTGGACGGGGTCGCGGGGGCCGGCTCGCCGAAGACCGTCCCAGATGGAGCAGGTCCGGACACCTCGCCGGTGGTGTCCGTTCCAGCATTATGTCGATTCGCTGAACAAATTAGCCCCGCTGAAACGGTTTATGGCAACACTTCGATTGATAACGTTTCGGTAACTGCGCGTGACATTCCTGGTCAGTTCGCTCAAAGCCCGTATCTCCGACATGGAGCGGCCGGCCCGTACCTCCGGGTGGAGGTACGGGCCGGCCCCTGGCTGTCGGCTACCCGGGCGTGAGCCGGAAGTAGTCGAATGCCGCCGTCTTCGAGGCGGTCTGGTTGCCGCTGAGGGTGAACAGGCCCACCTTCGGAGTCGTGCCGACCGCGGTGCTCGTCAACGAGCCCAGGGTCGTCCAAGTCGTGCCGTCCGCCGAGTACGCAGCGGTGTAGGTGCTGCCGCTACGCGTCAGCCGCAGGTGCCAGATCCCCTGCGTCAGGCCGGTCGCCTGCGGTTGGGTGCTCTGCACCACCCCGCCGACCTCGCTGCGGAACTCGATCCGCCGCGAGATCGTCTGACCCGCCGCGTTGTCCGTGACGTAGTCGTACTTCAGGTAGTTGTCGTCGTCGGCGTACACCAGCAGACCGGCCTGCTGGTACTGCTCGTTGAGCAGGCTGCCGTCGACCCGGGTCTGGATCGTCCAGTTCCCGGCCGGGCTGTTCTGGAGGATGAAGTTGGTCGGACCGGTGTTGGTGGTGCCGTAGATGTCACCGTTCGGCACGTCGATGCGCAGCGCGCCGTCGGTGACCCGGTAGCGGGTCGCGTCCTCCCGCACGATGGCGTTCCACCGGCACTTCTCCAGGCTGCTGCCGGTGAACTCGTCCGAGGGCGTGGTGCTCGTGCCGGTGGTGGCCTCCGGGGTGATCCGGAACCAGTCGAACTCGGCGTTCACCACCGGCGCGGTGGTGCCGCCGTTGAGGGCGAACAGCCCGATCCGCGGGTTGGTGATACCGGCCAGGGCGGCGGACCGGCCGACCGGGGTGAAGGTCTGACCGTCGGTCGAGTAGGCCGCGGTCAGGTTCGTCCCGTCGCTCGTCAGTCGCAGATGGATGGTGTCACCGGTGGGAGCGGCGGTGGCGTCCGCGCTGTCGTTGCGCGGCGTCCCGGAGCTCTCCCGGATGAACTCCACCTTGCGGTTGCCGCCGTAGACCAGGTCCAGCTTGGCGTAGTTGTCGTCGTTGCCGTAGAGGATCAGGCCGGCCTGCTGGTAGTCGGCCCGGGCCGCGACGGTGACCCGGGTGGTCGCCTGCCAGGCCCCGCTGGGTGCGGGCTGGAGCACCAGGTTTGTCGCGTCGTTGCGGGTGCCGTACAGGTCACCCGCGGCGGTGGGCAGGCGTAGCGCACCCCCGGAGACCGAGAGCGACTGGTTGTCCCGCACCACGCCGCTCCACCGCTGACGATCCAGCGAGGTACCGGTGAACTCGTCGGACCGTACTGGCCCCTGCTGCACCTGGCAGGGCTCGTTGCCCCCGGTCCCGTCGACCCGGATCGGCACCGTGGCCTGCGCCCGCGCGCCCCGGCTGTCGGTGACCGTCAGGGTGGCGGTGTAGGTGCCAGGCGTGGTGTACGTGTGGGTGGCGTTGAGCGTGGTCGCCGTCGCACCGTCGCCGAAGTCCCAGGCGTACGACAGCGGGGTGTCCCCGTCCGGGTCGGTCGCCGTACCGGTGAAGGTCACGGGCAGTGGCGCGGTCCCGCTGGTCGGGGTGCCCGTGGCGGTGACCGTCGGTGGGGCGTTGCCGCTCACACCGGGGCCGACGAAGTTCATCCAGTTGACGTTGAACAGGGTTCCGGTGCCCCGGTTGGGGTCCCGGGCGACGAAGAACAGCCCGCCCTCCGAGGAGGCGCCGTTGGGAATCTGCGCGGTGACGTCGGTGTACGTCTGCCACCCGCTGGTGCCGGCCACGGTGGCGGTGGTGATCAGTGGCCCGTCCGCGGCGCCGGCGCGTACCTCGATCCGGCCGCCGGAGGTGGCCGAGGCGACCCGGAACTGGATCGACGTGACGCCGGTCAGGCTGGCCGGGGTGACCGACCACCAGTCGCCGTCCTCGATCCAGCCGATGTTCTGCCCGCCGCCGGCGGTGTCACCGGTGGTCTCCTTCTCGACCCCGGCGGTGCCGCCGCCGGTGGCACCCGCCACCCGGCCGGTGGCCGAGAAGTACTCGGCCTCCTTGCGCTTGGGCTGGAGGATCTTCAGTGCCCGGCCGGTCTGCGGCTCGGCCCCGTCGGATCCGCCCTTGTCGGTGTAGGTCGCCTCCAGCACGGTGAAGACGTTGGCGTCCGCTCCGTGGCCGTCGGCGAGCTGGGTCTGCACCGTGCCGGTGCAGCCGGTGTGCCGCTCCAGCGGGTGGGCGTGCTCGTCGTGACCGAGCAGGACCTGGAGTTCGACGTCGGCGCAGTCGATCGTGCCGTCCTCCGGGTCGGTGACGCTGATGGTGTAGGCGACCTGGTCACCCCAGGCGAAGAAACCACCGTCCGGCGGGAACTCGATGGTGACGGTCGGTGCCGTGTTGCCGACGGTGATCGGCACGTTCGCCACCGCGGTCCGCCCCGCCGGGTTGGTGACCCGAAGCTGCGCGGTGTAACTGCCGGACCGGGTGTACGTGTGGGTCGGGTTGGCCTGGGTGGAGGTGCCACCGTCACCGAACGTCCAGGCGTAGGTGAGCGCCCCGCCGTCCGGGTCACGGGAGCCGGCGCTGGAGAAGCTCACGGCAAGTGGTGGCGCTCCCGAGGTCGGGTTCGCCGAGGCGACCGCGATCGGGGCACGGGCACCGGCGGTGTAGTCGATCCGGTAGACCCCGGAGTTGTCGTTGTTGCCGCCGAAGCCGCTGCCCCACTCGATCAGGTACAACGCGCCGTCGGGGCCGAACTCCATGTCCATCGGCCGGACGAAGGTCATCTGATCGAGGATCCGGTTGATGTCGACGAGCGTCTTGCCGTCCTTGCTCACCTGCATGGTGTACATCCGCGACTGGTTCCACTCGCCGAAGATCGACTTGCCGTCGAAGTACGCCGGCCACTGGCGGCGGGACGAGATGGTCGGGTCGAACCGGTAGACGGGGCCGGCCATGGGCGCTCCACCGCCGCCGATCTCCGGGAAGCGGCTGTTGCCGCCGTAGCCGTAGTCGACAGTGGCCGGAATGGCCGCCGGCAGGTTGGTCAGGCCGGTGTTGTTGGGGGAGTTGTTCACCGGCGCGGAGCAGTTGAACTTCGCCCCGCTCGGGCCGGACGGGAACTGGTAGTCGTTGTACGCCTGGTTGTTGCCGTGGCAGTACGGCCAGCCGAAGTTGCCGGGCCGGTCGACGATGTTCCACTCGACCAGGCCCTCCGGGCCCCGGTTCGCGTTGGTGGTGGTGGCGTCCGGGCCGTAGTCGGCGACGTAGAGCACGTTGGTGACCGGGTCGACGCCGATCCGGAACGGGTTGCGCAGGCCCATCGCGTAGATCTCGGGACGGGTCCGCGCGGTGCCCGGGGCGAACAGGTTTCCGCTCGGGATGGTGTACGTCCCGTCGGCCTGCGGCCGGATCCTGAGCACCTTGCCACGCAGGTCGTTGGTGTTGCCGGCGGTGCGCTGCGCGTCGTAGTCCGACCGGCCGGAGCGCTCGTCCAACGGGCTGTAGCCACTGGACTCGAAGGGGTTGGTGTTGTCCCCGGTGGCCAGGTAGAGGTTGCCGGCCGAGTCGAAGGTCATCGTCCCGCCCATGTGGCAGCAGGTGTTGCGCTGCGTGGGCACCTCCAGCACGACCCGTTCGCTCGACGCGCTGATCGTGTCACCGGTGACGGTGAACCGGGACAGGTAGTTGCGGGAGCCGCCCGCGCTCGGGGCGTAGTAGAGCCAGACCCATCCGTTGCTGGCGAAGTTGGGGTCGAGTCGGATGCCGAGCAGGCCGTCCTCGTTGCCGGCGAAGACGCTCAACCGCAGTGCGGTGACGGTCTGGCCGCTGTCCGGCTTGATGATCTGCACGCGGCCGTCGCGCTCGATGTAGAAGACCCGGCCGTCGGGCGCGATGTCCAGCTCCATCGGGTTGCTGGTGTTGCTGTCCAGCGTCACCTTCTCGAAGCTGGCGGCCCGGCCGGCGCCGCAGTCGGAGTGCACCACACCGGCCGCGGTCTGGATGCCGCCGAGCAGGTGTTGCAGGAAGGCCGCGTCGGAGAAGGACTCCTGGGTGTGCCCACCGCCGGTGTACCAGGACCGGCCACCGTCGTAGCCCTGGCACCAGGCGATCGGGTGGTCGTGCCCCATCGCCCCGCTACCGGGGCTGTAGCTGCGCTCGTCGAGCGAGGCCAGCACCTGCACCTGACGGGCGCGGGGGTTGGTGCGGAAGTTGTACCACTCGTCGTACCGGGACCACCGCTCCGGCAGGTGTCGGGTCGACTCGTGGGTGTAGTCCTCGACCTTCACGGTCGCCGTCTGGTTCGCCGGGTGGCTGTTGAAGTACGCGCCGACCAGTTGGCCGTACCAGGCCCAGTCGTATTCGGTGTCGGAGGCGGCGTGCACGCCGACGTATCCACCACCGGCGCGGATGTAGCGCTCGAAGGCCGACTGCTGGCTGGCGTTGAGCACGTCACCTGTGGTCGACAACCAGATGACCGCCTTGAACCGGGCCAGGTTGGTGTCGGTGAAGGCGCCGCCGTCCTCTGTGGTGACGACTGTGAAATTGTTCGCGGTGCCGAGTTGCTGGATCGCCCGGATGCCCGCGGGGATCGAGTCGTGGCGGAACCCGGCGGTCTTGGAGAACACCAGGACGGAGTACGGGTCAGCGGCGGCAGCGGCTGCGGTACGGCCGGCGGCCTGGGCGGCTGCGGGCCCGGCGATCGGAGCGGGCGCACCGGTCAGTACGAGTACGAGGGCGAGCAGCGCCACGGTCAGTAGACCGGGCGTTGCTCGTCGACGGCGGGTTCGGGGCACGAAAGTCTCCTCTTCCGGGTGGGACGGGTCGGAGCGGGCGGCGGTGACTACTCCGGTTCGGTCCGAGCGCTCGTACCTGACGGTGAGGGTCTGGCTGCCGAGGAACTGAGCCGATCATTCAATTTGTGTTTGTCGATCGGTGTCGGGCAAGACTCATTGATGTAACAGATTGGTAACGAGAGCTTGGGCAATTGGCATGAGTCACTGCATATCGGGGGTTTTTCCGGTCGCCGCGTCCCGGCGAGTCGGATTGACGCGGCTGCCCTCGGCCCGGCTCGTACGGCAGGACGGGGGTTGGCGGCACAGCCGAAACAACGTACGGTGACACCCAACGAACCCACGGGAGCCCGGTGTACCGGGCTGAGAGGGGGGCTGCCAGCCCCCGACCGTCGAACCTGATCCGGGTAATGCCGGCGCAGGGAGGAGAGTTGCCGTGCCGTCCCTCGGACGACTGCATCTGATCACCGACACCCGCCCTGGGCGGGATGCGCTCGCCGTGCTCGCCGCCGCACTGCCGGTGGCCCACACCGAACTGGTCGTCCAGGTCCGGGTCGAGGACACCACCACCGACCGCGAGGCGTACGAGCTGACCCGGCAGGTGCTGGTGCTCTGCCGCCCGTACGGGGTCACCTGCCTGGTCAACGACCGGTTGCACGTGGCGCTGGCGGCGGGCGCGTCCGGCGGCCACGTCGGTGCCGACGACCTGCCGGTGGCGACGGCCCGGCGGGTGCTCGGCTCGGATGCGGTGCTGGGCGCCACCGCGCGCGAGCCGGTGTCGGCGGCCGAGGCCGTCGCCGCCGGCGCAAGCTATCTGGGCGTGGGCCCCTGCCACGCCACCACCACCAAGGACGGCCTGCCGCCGGCGATCGGCGTGGCGGGCGTCCGGGCGGTGGTCGAGGCGGTCACCGTGCCGGTGATCGCCATCGGGGGAGTGACGGCGGAGGACGTGCCTGTGTTGCGGTCCGCCGGCGTGTACGGGGTGGCGGTGGTCGGCGCGCTCTCCGGAGCCGCCGACCCCGCCCACGCCGCAGCCGAGTTCATGGACGCACTGGCGTGTTAACAAGGGGCCCTTCCTCTACCGGAGGAGTTAACAAGGGGCCCTTCCTTGCACCGCAGGTGACGGTGGTGGGGGCGGGGCCGATCGGGTTGGCGATCGCGTGGCGGTGCGCGGCACGCGGGCTGCGCGTCGTGGTGCACGATCCGGCGCCCGGCTCGGGTGCCTCGCACGTCGCTGCGGGCATGCTGGCGCCGGTGGCCGAGGCGTACTTCGGCGAACACGAGTTGACCGGGCTGCTCACCGAATCCGCCCGACGCTGGCCGGGCTTCGCCGCCGAGCTCACCGAGGTGACCGGAGTCGACATCGGATACCGGACCGAGGGCACCCTGATGGTCGGGCTCACCGCCGACGACCTGGCCGAAGCGCGCCGACTGTGGGCGTACCAGCAGGGGTTGGGTCTGCCGGTGACCCCGCTGCGCCCCTCCCAGCTGCGGGAACACGAACCGGCGCTGGCACCGCGGGTTCGCGGCGGCGCGCTCGCCGCCACCGACCATCAGGTCGATCCGCGCCGTCTGGTGCCGGCGCTGCGCCTCGCCGCCGCGCGGGCCGGCGCGATGCTGGTCACCGAGCCGGTCCGGCAGCTGTCCGAGCCGTCGGGCGGGGTGACAGTGGTCGCCGCCGGCTGCGGCGCCGCCGCCCTCACCGGGCTGCCGGTCCGTCCGGTGAAGGGCCAGGTGCTGCGGCTACGCACCCCCGACGGTGGCCCGCCGGGCTTCCGGCACGTCATCCGGGGGTACGCCGACGGCGAGCACGTCTACCTGGTCCCGCGCGAGTGCGGTGAGGTGGTCGTCGGCGCCACCGTCGAGGAACGCACCGACGTGGCGGTATCCGCCGGTGCGGTGCTGCGGCTGCTGCGGGCCGCCGTCGACCTGATGCCCGAGCTTGCCGAGTACGACCTGGTGGAGACGATCGCCGGGCTGCGTCCGGGCACCCCGGACAACGCGCCGATCCTCGGGCCGCTCCCGGGCCGACCGGACGTGCTGGCGGCCACCGGCCACCACCGGCACGGGATCGTGCTCACCCCGGTCACCGCGGATCTGATCACCGGCCTGATCACCGGGGAGGGGACGGACGACCCGCTGCTCACCCCGTTTCGGGCCGACCGGTTCCACCCGGACAGCAAGGAGGACGACCTGTGGAGTTGACGGTGAACGGCGTCGAGCGGGACGTGCCCGACGGTGCCACGGTCGCCGACCTGGTTCGGCAGGTCACCCCGCAGCAGCGCGGGGTGGCGGTGGCGGTGAACGGTGAGGTGGTGCCGCGTACCGGCTGGCCGGCGACGGCGCTGCGCGGTGGCGACCGGGTCGAGGTGCTCAGCGCCGCGCAGGGCGGGTGACCATGGACTCCGACAGCTTCGAGATCGGCGGTACCCGGTTCGGGTCACGGCTGATCCTCGGTACCGGTGGCGCGGCGAACCTGCACGTGCTGGAGCAGGCGATCCGGGCCTCCGGCACCGAGCTTGTCACTCTGGCACTGCGTCGGGTGGACACCGTCCCCGGTGGCTCGGGCGGTCTGCTGGATCTGCTGGACCGGTGCGGGGTACGGCTGCTGCCGAACACGGCCGGCTGCTACACCGCCGGGGAGGCGGTGAAGGTGGCGCACCTGGCGAGGGACGCGTTCGACACCGACTGGGTCAAGCTGGAGGTGATCGGCGACGAGCGCACGCTGCTGCCCGACGGGGTGGAACTGCTGCGCGCCGCCGAGGAACTCGTCGACGACGGGTTCACCGTGCTGCCGTACACCTCGGACGATCCGATCCTGGCCCGCCGGCTCGCCGACGTGGGCTGCGCGGCGGTGATGCCGGCCGGCTCGCCGATCGGGTCGGGGCTCGGGGTGTCCAACCCGCACCACATCCGGCTGATCCGGCAGAGCGTCGACGTGCCGGTGATCCTGGACGCCGGGATCGGTACCGCCTCCGACGCGGCGCTGGCCATGGAGTTGGGCTGCGACGCGGTGCTGCTGGCCAGCGCGGTGACCCGGGCCGCCGATCCGGTGGCGATGGCCACCGCGATGCGCCACGCGATCACCGCCGGTCGTCTCGCCGCCGGTGCCGGCCGCATCCCCCGCCGCTTCCACGCCCTCGCCTCCACCCCCGACGAAGGTCGCCCCGACCTGTGATCCCGCACCCTGGCGAGGGCGGCCTGTCGGGTTCCCCGACCGTCTCGGGGGTCGTGGTGCTCACCGACCGGCGGCTGGCCCGCAGGCCGCTTGTCGACGTGGTGGCGGCAGCCGTGGCCGGGGGCGTGCGCTGGGTGGTGCTGCGCGAGAAGGATCTGCCCCGCGCCGAGCGGTCGGCCCTCGCCGCCGAGCTGCGGCCGATCCTGACCGGGGCCGCCGGCACCCTCATCGTCGCCGGACCGGACCCCCTGCTGGACAGCGAAGCAGAGCAGAGGGGCAGGGGAGTAGGTGGTGACGGCCGGTTGGCGCTGCATCTGTCGGCGACCGACGCCGGCCCGCCGCCGGGCGCCGAACTGGTCGGCCGGTCCTGCCACGACGAGGCGGAGCTGCGCCGGCTGCGTACCGAGGACTACGCCTTCCTCTCGCCGGTCTATCCGACAAGCACCAAACCCGGGTACGGGCCGCCGCTGGGGACGGTGGGACTGGCCGCGCTGATCCGCCTGAGTCCGGTACCGGTGCTGGCCCTCGGCGGCATCGAGACACCAGCCCAGGTACGCGCCTGCGTGCGGGCGGGCGCGGTCGGCGTCGCCGTGCTCGGGGCCGTCATGCGGTCCCCCGACCCCCGACAGACCGCAGCCGAACTGACAAGCGCCTTCGCGGCGGCCATCGGGCAGCCGCGCGGCCTCACCATCGAGGAAGACAGATGACCCCGACGACCGTGCTCACCGTGGCCGGCTCGGACTCCGGCGGCGGCGCCGGCATCCAGGCCGACCTGAAGGTCTTCGCCGCGCTCGGCGCCTACGGCACCAGCGTGATCACCGCGGTGACCGCGCAGAACACCCGAGGCGTGGACGCCGTCCTGCCGCTGCCCCCGCAGACGGTCACCGACCAACTCGACAGCGTGCTGTCCGACTTCGCGGTACGGGCGGTCAAGACCGGAATGCTCGGTACCCCGGCGGTGGCGGGGGCGATCGCCGACGCCGCGGCGGCCGGGCGACTTCCGCAGCTCGTCGTCGATCCGGTGCTGGTGGCCACCAGCGGGCACCGGCTCGGCGTGGTGGCGGCGGTGGAGCGGCTGTTGCCGTACGCCCGGGTGGCGACGCCGAACAGCGCGGAGGCCGCGGCGCTCACCGGCGCTGCGGTGACGGACCTGGCGGAGATGACGACTGCCGCCCGGGCCCTGGCGTCCGGTGGACCGGAGTGGGTGATCGTGACCGGCGGTGACGTCGACACCGGCGGCGAAGCGCTGGACGTGCTGCACGGCCCGGACGGGACGACGGTGCTGCGGGCCCCCCGGGTGCCGACCCGGCACAGCCACGGGACCGGGTGCTCGTTCTCGGCGGCGACCGCGGTGCGGCTGGCGATGGGCGATTCGGTGCCGGTGGCGGTCGCCACCGCCAAGGAGTACGTGACCCGCGGGCTGACCGGCGCGCGGGCCTGGGAGTTGGGCGCGGGACGCGGCCCGTTGGACCACTTCGGCTGGTCCGCCTGAGCAGGAGGTAGTCATGCAGGTACGGCGCAAGGTGTACGTCGAGGGATCGCGGCCGGAGATCCGGGTGCCGTTCGCGGAGGTGGAGCTGACCGGGGACAACCCGCCGGTGCGGCTCTACGACACCTCCGGTCCGGGCTCCGATCCGCAGGTCGGGCTGCCCGCGCTGCGCGGGCCGTGGATCGCCGAGCGGGGAGATGTCGCCCCGGCGCGCGGACCGGGCACCCCGTTGGCCGGGGCGGGCGGGAAACGGCCGACCCAGCTCGCGTACGCCCGGGCCGGGGTGGTCACGCCGGAGATGGAGTTCGTGGCGATCCGGGAGGGCATGTCGCCCGAGTTCGTCCGGGACGAGATCGCGGCCGGGCGGGCGGTGCTGCCGCTCAACATCAACCACCCGGAGTGCGAGCCGGCCATCATCGGCAAGGCGTTCCTGGTCAAGGTCAACGCCAACATCGGTACCTCGGCGGTCAGTTCCTCGGTGGCCGAGGAGGTGGAGAAGCTGACCTGGGCGACCCGGTGGGGCGCGGACACGGTGATGGACCTGTCCACCGGCAAGCGGATCCACGAGACCCGCGAGGCGATCGTGCGCAACTCGCCGGTGCCGATCGGCACGGTACCGATCTACCAGGCGTTGGAGAAGGTCGGTGGCGACCCGGTCAAGCTGAGCTGGGAGGTGTTCCGGGACACCGTGATCGAGCAGGCCGAGCAGGGCGTGGACTACATGACCGTGCACGCCGGGGTGCTGCTGCCGTACGTGCCGTTGGCGGTGAACCGGGTGACCGGAATCGTCTCGCGCGGTGGGTCGATCATGGCGGCCTGGTGCCTGGCGCACCACGAGGAGAACTTCCTCTACACCCACTTCCGGGAACTCTGCGAGATCCTGGCCCGCTACGACGTCACCTTCTCTCTCGGCGACGGGCTGCGGCCCGGCTCGATCGCGGACGCCAACGACGAGGCGCAGTTCGCCGAGCTGCGCACGCTCGGCGAACTGACGCAGATCGCCTGGGAGTACGACGTACAGGTGATGATCGAGGGTCCGGGTCACGTGCCGATGCACAAGATCAAGGAGAATGTGGACCTTCAGCAGGAGTGGTGCCACGAGGCGCCCTTCTACACGCTCGGCCCGCTGACCACTGACATCGCGCCCGCGTACGACCACATCACCTCGGCCATCGGCGCCGCCATGATCGGCATGTTCGGCACCGCGATGCTCTGCTACGTGACCCCGAAGGAGCACCTGGGGCTGCCGGACCGCGACGACGTGAAGGCGGGCGTGATCGCGTACAAGATCGCGGCGCACGCGGCGGACCTGGCCAAGGGGCACCCGGGCGCGCAGGCCTGGGACGACGCGCTGTCCAAGGCGCGGTTCGAGTTCCGCTGGGAGGACCAGTTCAACCTCTCGCTCGACCCGGAGACGGCACGGTCGTACCACGATGCGACGCTGCCCGCCGAACCGGCGAAGACGGCCCACTTCTGCTCGATGTGCGGGCCGAAGTTCTGCTCCATGAAGATCACCCAGGATCTCAAGGAGTACGCCGCCCGGGGCATGAAGGACAAGTCCGACGAGTTCCTCGCCGCCGGTGGGCGCGTCTACCTGCCGCTGGCCTGACCTCCTGCCTGCCTGACCTGCGCTTGCCTGATCTGCGCTTGCCTGATCTGCGCTTGCCTGGCCTGCGCTGGTCTGGCCTGCGCTGGTCTGACCCGTCGCGCGCTCGGCCGGCAGGGCACCGTCAGTCCCGGTGGTGCCGGCCGGTCGAGCGCAGCGAACGACGGGACTTCTTCGGCGCGGGTTCGTCGTCGGCCACCGGCCGGCCGAGCCCGGTCACCCAGTCCACGTACTCCTCGTCCTGGGCCGCCAGCGGCTCCTCGCCGCCCTCGGTGTTGTCCGGGCGGGACTTGCCGCGCCGAAACAGGCCGCGCAGCCCCTTGTCACGTTCGCCGCTCGGCTGGACGTCCTCAGGGGCGACGGCGGGCGGCTTGGTGAAGGCGGCGGAGAGGTCGCGGGCGGTGGCTGCCGGGTCGCTGGAGAGGCTCGGCACGGCGGCGAAGGCGGCCGAGACCTCCCGTGCGGTGGTCATCGGGTCGAGCACCGCAGGCGAAGCGGGATCCAGCCCGGCGGGCGAGGCTGCCACCGGACCGGTGGGTGCCGCTGCCGGCCCGGCGGACGGCGCGGGGTCGGTTCCGCCGGTTGCGCCGGTTCTGTCGTGACCGGTCGGCGTCGGCGGCTCGATGGCGGCTGGACCGCCGGCAGCGGGAGGCTCGTGGGCGGCACCGGTCTTCTCGTCGCCCGGTTGCGGATCGGCCGGCCGGGTCGGCGCGAAGGCGTTCCAGGGCGTCGTCGCGTTCAGTTCGGGCAACGACAGGCGGTGCCGGGGGCGCGGTGTCGGCTCGGGTCGCACGTTGGCGGCGCTCCCGCCGGTGCCACCGCTCGGCCAGGGTGAGCCTGCAGTGTCGGCGTCCGGCTTGGTGTCGACGGACGGGGTGGCCTTGGCGTCCGGCCTGGTGTCGGCGACGGGCTCAGCGGCGACGGGCTCAGCGGCAACGGGCTCAGCGGCGACGGGTTGGGTGTCGGCGGGCGAAGTCGGGTTGGCGTCGGGCGCGACATGGGCGGGCGCGGGAGGTTGCCCGTCCTCGGACGGCTGGTCCGAACCCGCGGCCGTCGTGCTGGTCCGGGGTTTGCGCGTCCGCCGGGGCGTGGGCGTCTTGCCCGCCGGTGCCGCGTCCGCGAGCGGGCCTGGAGCCGGAGCCGGGCCCGAAGCCGGGTCTGAAGGCGAAGCCTGGACTGGGGGCGTAGCCAGGCCCGAAGCCGGAGCCAGGCCCGAGGCCGGAGCCAGGCTCGGGGGCGTAGCCAGGTCCGAGGTCAGGTCCGAAGGCGAAGCCGGGCTCGGCGCCGAAGGCCGGGCCGTTGCCCGTGGTGACCTGGCGGCCCGCCCGGCCCGGCGGATGTCGCTGCCGTCTCCCACCGGCATCGGGTCGACCGCGAACTCGACGTCATCCGGCGCGGCAGGGGCCTCCGCTGAGGCGGGGGTCTCGGGACGCAGGGGCTCGACGGTCGTCGTGGCGGCGTCCGCTGGTGCGGGTGTCTCCGCCGTCGACGTGCGGCCGGTGGTTGCCGGGGCGGGGTGGCGGTCGTCAGCTGCCGGCGATTCCTGCGCTTCGAGCCCCGCACCGGTCGCGACACCTACCGTTGCCGGCGGTGCGTCGACTGACGTCCCGGTCGCGGCTGAGCTGGTGGCCTCCGCGCCGACGGTGTGCTCGGCGGGGCCGGAGAAGGCCGGTGCGTTGATCGACGGTGTGTCGGCGCGGGTGGGTGCCGCCCCGGCGGCCGTGGGCAGGGAACTCGTCCGCTGGTCCGGCCACTGCCAGTGCGGTGGCGGGTCCGCCGGTTGCTGCCCGGCCGGACGGGTCGGCGAGGTGGGCAGGGCCGGGGTCGGGGGCAGCGGCTGGAGAATCGCGGTCGGCTCGATGGCCTGGGTGTCGGGACGGGCGCGGCCGGTCAGCGGCCAGGGCAGCAGGGCGGCAGCGGTCGAGCCGAGCGCGCCGACGGCGATCGCGATCAGGGCACCGTAGTACGGGGCGAGTTGATAACGGTCGGCCGAGTCGCCCGGCCCGGCGGCCAGGTAGGCGAAGGCCACCAGCACCGGCCCGGCGACCCCGCTCGGTCCGCTGACCAGGGGCGGGTGCCCGCGCCACCGGGCCGCCCACCCACCGGCGATGCCGGCCAGCAGGGTGGTCAACGGCAGGATCAGCAGGGCCAACCGCTGCGCGGTGTCGGCGGAGAACCAGACCGGCTCCAGCACACCGAGGCGGACCGGGATCAGCGGCCCGCTGGCACCCAGTGACGGTACGACCGACAGCAGGGCGATCAGCCACATCGCTGCGGCGACGGCGGCCATGTTCCAGGCGAACGGTGGCCGGACGAGTACGGCCAGCGCGGCACCCGCGCCGACGACCGCACCGAGGACGGCGCAGATGGCCACGGCCCAGACCGGATCGACGGAGATGAGCTCGGCGCTGCGGGCCGGTTGCATGCACAACGGTGCCACGACCGTGGCACCCAGCGCAGCGCTGCCGGCGACCGCCAGTTGCCGGCCGGTGCCGGTGAGTTGGCGGTCCTGCCGGGCCGTCCGCTCGGTGAGCACGGCACCGATCACGGCGGCGTTCGCCGCGAACCAGCCGACCCAGACGAGCTGGGCCGGCCACTGGTTGACAGTGGCGCCGCTGAAGGCGCCGGTGAGCCGGACGATGCCGAAGCCGAAGGCGAGGCCAAGCTGACCGGCTCCGGCCAGCAGGCTGACGCCGAACGCCGTGAGCAATAGGCGGCTCAAGGTCCGATTGGCCATGTCCGGCACGTTACGGTCCGTTGCCACCGATCGCCACCGGCGCGCCGTGAACGCCGTCCGACCTGGTTGCGGTAGGTCTACTTGAGTTCGACCAGCCGGGCCAGGTATGTCGTGTCACCGACATTGGTAAGCATGTGCACCGCGCCGGGGTCGCGGTAGACCACCCCACCGGTCGGCTCGTCCGCGTCGATCCGTACGCCGTCGACGGTCTGGATCACGTTCTTCGCACCCTGCACGGCCACCACCAGGTAGGGGTGGTCGTGGCGGTGCAGCGGCTGCTGCTCGCCCGGCTCGAGCCGGATGTGCCAGACCCGTACCCGGTCGTTCTCCAGGACGATCTCCTGGCCCACCGGGCCGAGCACGAGATCCTGGTCGGTCGCCGGGGTGGTGGGGGAGTTGCCGGTCATCGGGTCGCCTCCAGTCGGGGGAGCACCTCGCTGGCGATGAGCTCCAGGTGGTCGAGGTCGGTGAGGTCGATCAGACGCAGGTGCACCCGCTGGGTGCCGATCGCCGCGAACTCGCCGATCCGGTCGACCAGTTGCTGCGGCGAACCGATCACCGCGTCCTCGGGCGGCAGGGCGCTCTTGACGTGCAGGGGCGCGGCCCGCCGTGCGGCCTCCGCGTCGGTACGCCCGACCGCCACCACGATGCCCGCCGAGAGCACCAGCGGGGCACGTCCGCTGTCGGCGCGGCCGATCCGCTCGCTGGCCTGCCGGGCCCGCTCGTACGCGTCACCGGTCTGCTCAAGGCTGGTGAACGGAACGTTGAACTCGTCGGCGTACCGGGCGGCCAGTTCGGGGGTACGCCGGGGACCACGCCCGCCGACGATGATCGGCGGGCCCGGGGTCTGCACCGGCTTCGGCAGCGCGGGGGCGTCGGCGAGCTGGTAGTGCTCTCCGGCGTAGCTGAAGGTCTCGCCCGATCGCGTGGCCCACAGCCCGCTGATCACTTCCAGCTGCTCGGCGAACCGGTCGAAACGTTCGGTGACCGAGGGGAACGGAATGCCGTACGAGATGTGCTCCCGGGCGTACCAGCCGGCACCGATGCCCAGCTCGACCCGGCCGCCGCTCATCTGGTCCACCTGGGACACCATCACGGCCAACGGTCCGGGCAGCCGGAAGGTGGCCGAGGTGACCAGGGTGCCGAGCCGGATCCGGCTGGTCTCCCGGGCGAGCGCGGCAAGCGTCAACCAGGCGTCGGTCGGGCCGGGCAGGGCCGGTTCGTCGCCCATCGCCTGGTAGTGGTCGGCGCGGAAGAAGCCCTCGAACCCACCTTCCTCGGCGAGCCGGGCGAAGCGGAGCTGGTCGTCGTAGCTGGCGCCCCGGTGCGGCTCGGTGAAGACGGTGACCCGCATCCTCATCGCCCTTCGGGGCCGGCGGCCACCGGCTGGTCGCGTTCCATCAGCAGCTCGTGCAGGTCGGCGCTGACCTGGGCGACCTCCGCCAGGTGGGCGTTGCGGCCGAGCGTACGCGGGCGGGGGATGTTCACCTCGACGATCTTGCGAACCCGGCCCGGACGCGGGCTGAGCACCACCACCCGGTCGGCGAGCAGGACGGCTTCGTCGATGGAGTGGGTGACGAAGACGACAGTGGCCCGGCTGCTCATGTGCACCCGCTGGAGTTCCCCGGACAGCTCCTCCCGGGTGAGCGCGTCGAGGGCGGAGAAGGGCTCGTCCATCAACATCACCCGGGGGTTGCCGATCAACGACCGGCACAGCGACACCCGCTGCTGCATGCCGCCGGAGAGCTCGTGCGGCAGCCGCTTCTCGAAGCCGGCCAGGCCGGCGACGTCGAGCAGTTCCCGGGCCCGCTCGCGGTGGTCGGCCCGCTTCCAGCCGAAGATCTCCACCGGCAGCAGGACGTTGTCCAGTACGGTCCGCCACGGCAGCAGGGCCGGGCGCTGGAACAGCATGGCGATGTCCTGGCGTGGCTTGGTGATCGGCGTACCGCCCACAGTGATCTCACCGGAGCTGACCGGGATCAGCCCGGCGATCAGTCGCAGCAGAGTGGACTTGCCGCACCCGGATCGGCCGAGGATCGCGATGAACTCGCCATCGCCCACGTCGAGGTCGATGCCGCGCAGCGCTTCGACCCGGCCGGTGCGGCCGTCGAAGGTGCGGGACACCTCGGACAGACGGATCATCTCCGGGGGCCTCCGCTGAGTAGTTGATCAGGAATCCGCCACAGGCTAACCGGCCTCGTCCCGAAAAGCACCGTCCGGGGTGGACATGACTTTGTTTCCGTACCGCAACCCGATACGCCTGGCGGCACAAAGGTGGACCTCTCGTACGCTGTGCCCGCGCAGAATCCCCTCGATGCGCGGTGTCGGCTCCCCTTCCGGCTGCCGGCGCCGCCCGACACACTCCCTCCCGGCGGCCCGACGCCCCGGTTGGAAAGGACAAGGTGCACTGATGAAAAGGCTGACCCGTACGGTCGCCGCGGCCACCATGGCCACCGCGCTCGCCCTCGTCGCCGCGTGCAGCAGCGGCTCGGACGACACCGACGACACCAACAGCGGCGGAGGCGCGGCCCTGGAACAGGTGACCTACCTCACCTCGTTCGGCAACTTCGGGCGCGACTCCTACGCGTGGGTGGCGAAGGAGAAGGGCTACTTCAAGGAGGCCGGCTTCGAGGTAGACATCAAGCCCGGCCAGGGCACCAACGCCGTGATCCAGACGATCGTCGGCGGCCAGGCGCAGTTCGGCCCGATCGACCTGACCGGTGGCCTGCTCCAGCTCGGCAACGGCGAGGCCAAGGACTTCGTCGCGGTCGCGGCGATCCAGCAGCGCACCATGGCCGCCATCGCCACCGTCGAGGGCACGGGGATCAACACCCCCAAGGACCTGGAGGGCAAGAAGCTCGCCGACACCCCCGGGTCCGTCGTGCGTAACCTCTTCCCGACGTACGCGCGGATGGCCGGCATCGACTACGAGAAGGTGACCTGGGTCAACGGTGAGGCGCAGACCCTGATGGGCATGCTCGCCGCCAGCTCGGTCGACGGCATTGGCCAGTTCGTCGTCGGTCAGCCGACCGTCGAGGCGGTGACCAAGAAGAAGGCGGTCCTGCTGCCGTACAGCAACGTGATGCAGGACCTCTACGGCAACGTGCTGATCACCTCCAAGCAGTACGCCGCTGACAAGCCGGAGTCGGTCAAGCGGTTCACCGCAGCGCTGCTCAAGGGCCTGGAGTACGCCCTGGCGAACCCGCAGGAGGCGGCCGACATCCTGGCCAAGAACGCCGAAGCGGTGAACCCCGCTGCGGCCGCCGCCGAGCTTCAGCTGATGGCGGGGTACGTCCGCTCCAGCAACTCCGGTACCGCTCTGGGCACGTTGGACAGTGGCCGGGTCGCCAAGAGCATCGCGATCCTGCGCGGTGCGGGTGCGCTGAAGTCCGACCTGACCCCCGAGCAGGTCATCGACTTCAACCTCGCCCCCAAGGCCTGAGCAGCCCCACCACGTCGACGGCGGGTACGCCGCACCGGTTGTCCGGTGCGGCGTACCCGCCTCGGCACCGAACCACGAAACGTAGGAGGATCCAATGACCGACGTCCGCCCTCGCCAGACGGCGGGGAGCGTGCCCGAGCCGCTCCATGCCGTACCGCGCGGCCGACGAGTGCGCGCCGGTGACCTGCGGCTCGCCACCGTCGCGGCGTTGCTGCCGGCCGTTGGTCTGCTTGTCGCATTCGGTCTCTGGTGGCTGGTCGCCCGGCTGGAGCTGATCCACCCGGCCGCCCTACCGCCGCCGGGCAGCGTGCTGTCGGCGTTCCTCGAGCGGCCGGACCGGCTGCTGGAGCACACCGCCGTCACCACTCGCGCGATCCTGATCGGCTTCGCGCTATCCGCTGCGGCGGGAGTGCTGATCGGTCTGGCGTTGGCCGCCTCGCGGACGGTCGAGCGGATGTTCACCCCACTGCTGGTGGCCGTCAACGCGGTGCCGAAGATCACGTTGGGTCCGCTGCTGGTGGTGGCGCTCGGTTGGGGTCAGAAGCCGATTCTGACGATGGTCTTCCTGCTCTGCTTCTTCCCGATCGTGCTGTCCACCGCGACCGGTCTGACCACCACGCCGGCCGAACTGGCCGAACTGGTCCGGTCGTACAACGCCTCCCGCTGGCAGTCGTTCCGGAAGATCCGCTTCCCGGCCGCCCTGCCGCAGATCTTCGTCGGACTCAAGGTGGCCATGCCGCTGGCCGCGATCGGCGCGGTGATCGGCGAGTTCCAGGCCGGCGAGGGCGGCCTGGGTTACGTGATCCAGCAGTACGCCGGCGTCGGCGACACCGCCACGGCGTGGGCCGCGATCATCCTGATCGCCCTGGTCAGCATCCTGTTCTACGGCGCGCTGGTGCTCGTCGAGCGCTTCAGCCTGCCCTGGCTGCGCGAAACCACCTCCAGCCGCTGACCCTCATCTCAGAGCGGACGGGCGACAGCTCGCGGACCGCAACCCAGGACAGAGACCCCCACCCAAGCTGACCGCGTCCGTCACCCTTCGACGGACGCAGGTGTGGCCCCAGCACAACCGGCGCAGGGATCAAGCCTGACCGCCCGGAGCCGGTTGTGCTGGGGCCACACCCACCGAGGCCACAGAGACGGACCTCAGCTGGCCAACCGCCAGCGGCCGTTACGGGCGACCAGGGTGGTGAGCGCCTGCGGCATCAGCCCGGAGTGGTTGTCCGGCGTCATCCGGATCGGCCCGGACAGCCCGTCCATCTGCGAGGTCTCCAGCACGTCGCGCAGCCCCTCCCGGTCGACAGTTGCCGGGGGACCACCCGCGCGCAGTTCGGCGTCGACGATGAGCTGCACGGCGTCCGCCGCGAACGACGACGAACCGTGGTACCCGCCGAAGCGGGCGGTGTAGTCCTGGAACCACTGGCGGCGCGCGGCCTTCGCGGGGGTGGTGGCGATGACGTCGTCGATCACCATCGTCTGGGTGAAGACGAGCGTCGCCCGCTCGGCGGCCCGGCCCGACGCACCGAGGAAGAGGTCACCCGCGGCGGACGCGTCGAAGTACAGCGGACCGGTGAAGCCGGCCTGCTTGACCGCGGCGGCGGCGAGCATGGCCTGCTCCGGCGGGGTCCAGATGACCAACGCCTCGGGTTCGGCCGCGGCGAGCGTGCCGGCCTGCCGGTCCACCTCGGTGTCGGTGGTACGCAGCGACGCCTCGGCGGTCAGCTGGATGCCGGCCTTGCGGAACTCGGCGCGCAGGGCTTGGACGCCCTCCCGGCCGTAGGCGTCGTCAGTGCGCAGCAGGCCGACGGAGGTGACCTTCCGGCGGACGAGTTCGACGGTGAGAGCGCTGGCATTGTCGGCTGCATTCGGTGCCAACTTGAACACGTAGCGTCGATCTGCGACCGGATTGGCCACTGCGCTGGCCGAGGCGAGTGCGACGGTGGGGATCTGCTTCTCATTGATGGTGCGCGCTGCGCCGATCGCGCATTCGTTGCAGCCGCCCATGATGATGGCGCTGACCCGTTTATCGTTGCCGAAGTCGGCGATGTTGCGCAGTGACTCACTGGCGTCGGAGCGGTTGTCCTTCAACAACAGTTCGACAGTCCTGCCGTTCAGGGCACCGGAGTCATTCAGCTGTTGGACTTTCAACTCCAGTGCCTGCCGGTACGCCTTGCCGACGCCGGCGGCCGCCCCGGACAGTTCCAGGTCGGCGGCGATGACGATCGGCGAGGTGTCCTGCTCCTGCCCGCCGAACTGGCAGCCGGTGAGGGTGGTGGCCAGCATGGCTGATGCGGCCGCCAGAGCGGTCGCGGAGCGGAAGGGGGTCAACTCGGTCCTCCTGATGCGGCGCGGGCGGGGCCCGGTCACCGGCGGCAGCCAGAT
>NZ_BOPA01000012.1 GCF_016863515.1 Micromonospora gifhornensis | reverse complement strand
CCTCAGTGGATATTCTGGGTAGGTCTGCCGTACCGTGTGCGCGAAGCCTGCAAAACCTTGCCAATGCCGGGCGCTGGGGTCAAGCGGAGCCGCCGGGGAGCGTTTCGGGACGTCAATCCCACATGTTGGCGTAACCAGATGTTTTCGTATGCTCACGCTGGCGACATGAATGACCACTCTGGAGTGACATGCCCTGATCAAGGGCACTGTGGAAATGTAGGTATTAGTTGAGCGGACAACAGGATGCGTGTCCACCAACCGTTTCCTGCCTCACTGCGGCTTCCCAAACCCGATCTCGTCTGATGAAATCGCGGCCGTGCCGCGCGTGGCGCCGGCCGTCGTTCCAACTACGGGTCGACGGGTCAGGCGCGGAGAAAACGACGGAGGCGATGTCGTGAGCACCGGACCGACGACCCTGCCCGCCAGCGGCGACGCCGAGCACAACGGACGGCGCAGGCTGCCCCGGCTGCGCGACGCCCGGATCCGGTCCAAGCTGGCGTTGATCCTGGTCGTTCCGGTGGCTGCGGTCATCGCATTGGCCACAGTCCGTCTGGTCGCCGTCGGTGAAGGCGCCTACGAGGCTTCCCAGGCTCGCTCGCTCACCGTCCTGTCGACGAAGATCTCCGCCTTGGCCAACGACCTGCACGCCGAGCGGATGGCGGCTGCCGCCTACCTGGCCTCGACGCAGCAGCAGGTCGACGCGTACAACCTGCGGGTGCGTCGGACCCAGGAACGGGTCGATGCGTACCGCGCGGAGCGAGCCCGGATCGGCGACGTCCCCACCGCGGTCCGCGACCGGCTGACGGCCATCGACCGGCACCTGGACACCCTCGACGGCACCCGACAGGAAGTGCTCGACCGCCAGCAGATGCAGGTCGCCGAGGCCGCGTTGCGCTACGGCGTAATCCTGGCCGACCTGGTCGGCTACAGCGACGGCCTGGCCCAGTTGCCGGGCGAGGAGAGCCTGGCCGACAACCGGCGCGCGGTCGCCGCCTTCGCCCGCGCCAAGGCGGCCGTGGCCGAGGAAGAGGCCGTCGCGTTCACTGCGCTGACCACCGGACGGCTCGACACCGAGCAGTTCTCCGCGTTCGTGGCCACCCTGACCGGCCAGCAGGAAGCGCTGCTGTCCTTCTCGTTGGCCGCCGACCCGACCCAACGGGCGCTTGTCGAGAGCACCGTCTCCGGTGACGCCGTGGTGCTGGCCGACCGGATCGCCACCGACATCACCCGCTCGGTCGGCCGGGGCTCGCCGGTCTCCGCCCAGGACGCCACCGCAGCGATCGGCGCGGTGCACGAGCTGATGCGGTGGGCCGAGGGCGAGCTGGAGAACCGGCTCCTCGCCAAGACCGAGCAGGCCCGGTCGGACGTCATCCGGCAGGCGATCGTCGAGACCACGCTCGTGTTGCTCACCCTGGTCATCGCGGTGACCCTGGCCGTGGTGCTGGCCCGCTCGCTGAACCACTCGCTGCGTCGGCTCCGCGAGGGTGCGCTCTCGGTGGCCAACCACGACCTGCCCGAGGCGGTGCGCCGCCTGCAGGGGATGGGCAACGTCAGCGACGGCAGCGTCGACGAGATCGTCCGCGAGGTACGAGACCCGATCCAGCTCAACAACCGTGACGAGGTGGGCCAGGTCGCCTCGGCGTTCAACGTCGTGCACCGGGAGGCCGTCCGGGTCGCGGCCGAGCAGGCGGCCCTGCGGAGCAGCGTCTCGGCGATGTTCCTCAACCTGGCCCGCCGCAGTCAGACGCTTGTCGACCGGATGATCGGCGAACTCGACGCGATCGAGCGCGGCGAGGAGGACCCGAAGCGCCTCGCCCAGCTCTTCGAGCTCGACCACCTCGCCACTCGAATGCGCCGCAACGACGAGAACCTGCTGGTGCTGGCCGGGGCCGACTCCGCCGTGCCACGCCGCGACGACGCGTTGCTCGTCGACGTGCTGCGGGCCGCGCAGTCCGAGGTGGAGCTCTACAACCGGATCGAGTTCGGCACCGTCGACACCGACGTGTCGGTGGCCGCGCACGCGGTCAACGACGTCGTCCGGCTGGTGGCCGAACTGCTCGACAACGCCACCCGCTTCTCGCCGCCGAACACCACGGTGGTTGCCGACGGCCGGCGGATCCGTGACTACGTGCTCATCCAGATCGAGGACCGTGGTCTCGGCCTGACCGACGAGCAACTGGACTCGCTGAACAAGCGACTCGCCGCTCCCTCCACCGTGGACGTCGCGGCGTTCCGGCTGATGGGTCTGGCCGTGGTCAGCCGGCTCGCGGCCCGCTACGGCATCCGGGTCGAGCTGCGCCGTAACGTCGAGGGTGGCACCGTCGCCCAGATCACGCTGCCGGCCGCCACGGTGATCCTGCCGAGCCTCCGGGGCCGCGACCAGGCGATCACCCGCCCGCGCCAGCCGCTCGCGGTCGAGCAGTCGCCGGCCGGTGCCGGTGAACCGCTCGCCGGAGCGGGGCGCAGCACCACCGCCACCCTCAGCGACAGGTGGCGCAGCGCGCCGGCCGCCACGCCGTGGCCCGCCGCCGACCCCACACCGCAGCACACGCCACCGGCGCACACGTCTCCACCGGCGTACGCCGGCGGGTTCAACGCCGGTACGCCCACCGTCGCCTCGCCGACCATCGACCCGCTGTCCTACCGGACGGCGAACACCCCCAGCAACCCGCAGCCGGCCGCACCCGTGCTGCCGGTCGGTCCGGTCGCCGGTGCCCCGGTCACCACCGCGAACGGGTTCGCGCCCGCCGCCCCGAACGGCTTCACACCGGCGGCGGCGCCGAGCGGGTTCACACCGGCGGCGGCGCCGAGCGGGTTCGCGCCGACCGCGGGTCAGGGGTCGGGCGGCGGTCAGGACGCCCCGATGTTCGGTGGGCTGGGTGCCAGCCTGGCCGCGACCGCTCCGATGGCCAGCGCACCGATCACCGCGCCGCCGGAGCCGCAGGCCGAGGCGCCGATCTTCCGCGAGATGGAAGCGGTCTGGTTCCGGTCGCACGGCAACGACGTGACGGCGATCTTCAGTCGGCCGCAGTTCGACGAGTCACCCGCGACCGCGACCGCGACCGCCGGTCCGCCGGCCGCCAGCCCGTCGGCACCGGCCGTCGAGCCGACGAAGGGGCGCACTCCGCTGCCCACCCGTACACCGGGTGCTGCTGCCGGCGACGCCTCCCTGTCGCCACCGTCGTACCCCACCTCGTCCGCCGCGTCGACAGGTACCCCGGCTGCGGCGCCCCCACCGGCCGCGCCCCCGCCGGCGGCGCCACCGACGCCGGCTGCCGCCCCGTCCGCCGCTGCCGACGACGACGCCTGGCGGACCGCGGCCGACGAGGGCTGGACGCGCGCCAGCCAGGCCGCCGAGCCCACCCCGGCCGGTACGACCCGGTCCGGCCTGCCGAAGCGGGTGCCGCAGGCGCAACTCGTGCCCGGCGGGATCGAGCCCCGGAGCGGACGGGAACACAGTCGGCGTACGCCGGACGAAGTACGCGGTCTGCTGTCGGCCTACCACCGCGGCGTCCAGCGCGGCCGAACGGCCGGCGCGACTCAGAACAGCACCTCGACCAAGGAGACGAGCCGATGAACAGGCCCGCGGCCATGCAGGACATGGGTTGGCTACTCACCAACTTCGCCGACAGCGTGGCGGGCATCGCCCACGTGGTGGCGGTGTCCGCGGACGGGCTGCTGCTCGCCTCCTCCCGCGACCTGCCGACGGACCGGGCTGATCAGCTCGCCGCCATCACCTCAGGTGTGGTCAGCCTGACCGAGGGCGCGGCGCGGATGTTCAGCGCCGGCGGGGTGTTGCAGACCGTCATCGAGATGGACAGCGGCTACCTGTTCCTGATGTCGATCAGCGACGGTTCGTCGATGGCGGTGCTCGCGGCGCGCAGCTGCGACGTCGGTCAGGTGGGTTACGAGATGGCGTTGCTTGTCGAGCGCGTCGGCGCGGCGCTGGTGCCGTTGCCCCGGGACGCGGTGCGGTCATAGCGCGCACGGTGCGACGGCGGACGGGAGAGGAGGTGATTGCGGATGGATCCGCGACGTGACCCGCGGGGTGCTCTGGTGCGACCGTACGCGGTCACCAGGGGCCGCACCGAACCGCTCCAGGACATCGCCCTGGAGGCGGTGCTGGTCGCCAGCCCCACCCAGATCGCCGAGTCGCGGTTTGCCGGGCACGACAAGCATCGCATCGCCATGGTCTGCGAGGGCCGCCCCGAGTCCCTGGCGGAGATCGCCGCGTACACCCGGCTACCGCTGGGTGTCGCCCGGGTGCTGGTCGCCGACATGGTGGCCGACGGCCTGTTGACGCTACAGACGGCTGCTCCCGCCACAGGTTTCGAGGAGCGGATGGAAATGCTGGGAAGGGTGCTGAGTGGACTTCGCGAGCTATGACCCCGCCGGGGCCCGCCAGAGCCGGGGAATCATCTCCGCGAAGATCGTCGTCGCGGGTGGCTTCGGTGTCGGCAAGACCACGTTGGTCGGTGCGATCTCGGAGATCACACCGCTGACCACCGAGGCGGTGATGACCGCGGCGGGCGTCGGGATCGACGACTCGTCAAAGGTGCCGGGCAAGGAGACCACCACGGTCGCCATGGACTTCGGCCGGATCACCATGGCGCAGGATCTGATCCTGTACCTCTTCGGCACACCTGGGCAGACCCGGTTCTGGTTCATGTGGGACGAGATCATCCGTGGTGCGGTGGGGGCTGCCGTCCTGGTGGACACCCGCCGGATCACCGACGCGTTCGCCCCCCTGGACTACTTCGAGAACCGCAGGCTGCCGTACGTGGTCGCGCTGAACCGGTTCGACGGCGCGCCGCAGTACGAGTTGGACGAGGTACGTGAGGCGCTGGCCATCTCGCCGGACGTACCGCTGGTGATGACCGACGCCCGGCGGCGTGAGTCGGTCAAGCAGGTGATGGTGACCGTCGTCGAACACGCCATGGCGCGGCTTCAGGCCGAACACGACAGGGGTTTCCCGACCCCGGTCGGCTGACCTCCGACGAGCACTCGTCTCGCCAGCCCGGCACTGTCCGGTACTGGCGGGACGGGTGCTCGTCGCATGTTAAGCAGGGGCCCCTGTACTACTCCAGGCGTTAACGAGGGGCCCTTCCTTACACGTCAGTCGACGCGGAGGCGGTAGCCGCGCTTGACGACGGTCTGCACCACCCGGGGAGCCTTCAGACCGGCGCGTAGCCGCGCCACCGCCATCTCCACGGCATGCTCGTCGGCACCGCGCGGCAGCGTCCGCAGCAGGGCGGTACGCGACAGCACCCGACCCGGAGACTGGGCCAGCGCCCGCAGCACCGCCATCGGCGCCGGCGCCAACGGACGCAGTTCCCCGTCGATCACGGCGGCGTGCCCGCGCAGCGTGAGCAGATGCCCGGCGACCTTGATGGTGACCGTACGGCGGGGCAGTTCGTCGACGATGGTGCGCACCAGCGCGCCCAACCGGGCCCGGCTCGGTGCACTCACCGGTACGCCCCGGCGGACCAACGGCTCGGCGGTCACCGGGCCGACACAGCTGGCCAGCACGTCGCTGCGCAACGCGGCCAGGACCGCCTCCGTCCGGTCGCCTGCGGCGCGCAGCAGTGCCTCCGCCGCCGGTGCCGAGGTGAAGGTGACCGCGTCCACCAGCCGGCCGGCCACCAGGTCGACAAGCCGGTGCAGGGGCGCCGGATCGGTGGGTGGCGCCCAGCGGTAGACCGGGATCTCGATGACGGTCGCCCCGGCCTCCTCCAGGGCCCGGGTGCACTCGGGCTGCCGATCGCCGTGCAACTGCATGGCGATCACCTGCCCGGCCACCCCCCGGCGGCGCAGGTGCTCGACGACCTCGTCACAGCTCTCCGATTCCGGAGACCACTGGTCGTACAGGCCGGCCGCGCGGATCGCGCCACGTGCCTTCGGGCCCCGGGCCACCACGTACGCGTCGCTGAGCACCGAGCGCAGCGGCTCGGCGACCCCCCAGCCCTCGGCGGCCTCCAGCCACCCGCGCATGCCGATCCCGGTGTTGGCCATCAGCACGTCCGGTGGCCGGTCCAGGCAGGCCCGGGTGGCCTCGCGCAGCGCGCTGTCGTCCGCGAGCGGCACGATCCGCAGCGCGGGCGCGAGCACCACCCGCGCGCCGCGCCGCTGGAGCAGCGCGGCGAGTTCGTCCCGCCGCCGGTCGGCGGTCACCCCGATGGTGAAGCCGGCCAGTTCCTCGCGCATTCACTCCTCCTGTCGCAGCCGCACCTCGACCATGCCGTCCCGGCAACGGATCTCGTGCCGGGCAACACAGACACCTGGCAGGTCGAGACAGTCCCCCGTACGCAGGTCGTACACCTGCTTGTGCAGCGGCGAGGCGACCGTGGGCACGCCGCGGCGGCTGCCCACGATGCCCCGGGACAGCACGTACGCGCCGGTGACCGGGTCTCGGTTCTCGATCGCGTACAACCCGTCGGCGGTCCGGAAGAGCGCGACCTGGACGCCGTCGATCAGGGCGGCGACGCCCCGGTCCAGGTCCAGTCGGCTCAACGGGCAGACGGTGTGCCAGCGCACGGTCGTCACGGTGTTCATCGCCGTACCTCCGGCAGTCCGAGGGTGACCGGTTGACGGCCGTCGGATGCGGCGGGTCTGCCGCCGGCGGGTACGGGTTGCCCGCGTTCGGTGACGAAGGTGATCGACGGGTCGGGTACGTCCGGCGCGTTGACGAAGGAGGTGAACCGGCGTAACCGGTCCGGGTCGTCGAGCACGTCACGCCATTCGTCGGAGTAGGACGTGACGTGCCGGGCCATCGCGGCGTCGAGGTCGGCGCAGAGGCCGAGCGAGTCGTCCACGATGACTGCTCGCAGGTGGTCCAGGCCGCCGTCCATGGCTTCGATCCAGGCGGCGGTGCGTTGCAACCGGTCGGCGGTGCGGATGTAGTACATCAGGAATCTGTCGATGAGCTGGATCAGTGCTTCTGTGGACAGATCAGTGGCGAACAGGTCGGCGTGCCGGGGCCGGAAGCCACCGTTGCCGCCGAGGTAGAGGTTCCAGCCGGTCTCGGTGGCGATGATGCCGAAATCCTTGCTGCGCGCCTCGGCGCACTCCCTGGCACAACCGGAGACCGCCGACTTGATCTTGTGTGGGGCGCGCAGTCCCCGGTAGCGCAGTTCCAGCGCGACGGCGAGGCCGACCGAGTCCTGCACGCCGTACCGGCACCAGGTCGAGCCGACGCAGGACTTCACCGTCCGCAGCGCCTTGCCGTACGCGTGACCGGACTCGAACCCGGCGTCGACCAGCCGCCGCCAGATCTGCGGCAACTGTTCCACCCGGGCCCCGAACAGGTCGATCCGCTGGCCACCGGTGATCTTCGTGTAGAGCTGGAAGTCCCGGGCCACCTCGCCGATCACGATGAGCTTCTCCGGGGTGATCTCGCCGCCGGGGATCCGGGGCACCACCGAGTAGCTGCCGTCGCGTTGCAGGTTCGCCAGGAAGTGGTCGTTGGTGTCCTGCAACGCGGCCTGCTCGCCGTCGAGGATGTGCCCGTTGCCGAGCGACGCGAGGATCGAGGCGACGACCGGCTTGCAGATGTCGCAACCCCGGCCCCGCCCGTGTTCGGTGATCAACCGGGAGAAGGTCCGGATGCCGCGTACCCGCACGATGTCGAACAGCTCCTGCCGGCTGAGGTCGAAGTGCTCGCACAGCGCCCGGGACTGGGTGACACCGGCCGCGTCGAGCAGTTGCTTGAGCATCGGCACGCAGGAACCGCAACTGGTGCCGGCCCGGGTGCACGCCTTCAGGGCGGCCACGTCCGCGCAGCCGTCCGCGATGGCCGAGTCGATGTCCGCGCGGGTCACCGCGTTGCAGGAACAGACCTGCGCGGACGCCGGCAGCGCCCCCACCGACGCGCCGTCGGCACCGGCCGGGGCGAGCAACGCCAACGGGGGTGCCGGCAGCGGCCCGCCCACACTCGCCCGCAGGGTCGGGTACGCGCTGGCGTCACCCACCAGCACCCCGCCGAGCAGCGTCGTCGCGTCGTCGGAGAGGACCAGCTTGGCGTAGACCCGGGTGGCCGGATCGGTGTACGTCACGTCCAGGCAGCCCGGCGTGGTGCCGTGCGCGTCACCGAACGAGGCCACGTCGACGCCGAGCAGCTTGAGCTTGGTGGCGGTGTCCGCGCCGGGGAAGGTGGCCGCCCCGCCGACCAGCCGGTCGGCCACCACCTCGGCCATCGCGTACCCGGGTGCCACCAGCCCGTAGCAGGTGCCCTCGACCGCCGCGCACTCGCCGACCGCGTAGATCCGCTCGTCGCTGGTGCGGCAGGAATCGTCCACCAGCAGCCCGCCGCGCGGGCCGACGTCGAGTCCGGCCGCGCGGGCCAGCTCGTCGCGGGGGCGGATGCCGGCGGCCACCACCACCAGGTCGGCGTCGAGCAGCGTGCCGTCGGCCAGTTCCAGGGCGGCGACCGTACCGTCCGGGCCGGGTCGCAACGCGGTGGTCGCCACCCCGAGGTGACAGCCCACTCCCAGTTCCTCGACGTACCGGCGCAGCAGCGCACCCCCGGCGGTGTCGATCTGAGCCGGCATCAGCCGGGGCGCGAACTCCACCACGCTTGTCGAGAGGCCGAGCAGGCGCAGGGCGTTGGCGGCCTCCAGGCCGAGCAGACCGCCCCCGATCACCGCGCCGGTGCGCCGGCCCCGGGCGTGCTCCTCGATCGCCGCCAGGTCGTCGAGCGTCCGGTAGACGAACACCCCGGGCAGGCCGACGCCGTCCACCGGGGGCACGAACGCCGACGAACCGGTGGCGAAGACCAGCACGTCGTACGGGTACTCGCCGCCGGCCGTGGTCACCACCCGGCGCTCCCGGTCCACACCGGTCACCGCCTCGCCGAGGCGCAACCGCACCCCGTCGTACGCGGTGTGCAGGTTCAGGTCGTCGGCCGAGACGCCGTCGAAGTACGCCGAGAGCCGCACCCGGTCGTACGCCGGCCGGGGTTCCTCGGCGAGCACGGTGACCCGCCAGCGGCCCTGCGGGTCCCGCGAACGCAGTGCGTCCACGAACCGCTGCCCGACCATGCCGTTGCCGATCACGACCACGTTGCCGCCGGTCATCGTCCCACCTCCACCGGATCCGCTCTGGACAACCAGTCGACGATGCCGGCGACCGCGTCCCGGCAGCTGCCGCAGCCGGTACCGGCCCTGGTCCCGGCGACGACCTCGTCGAACGTGCGCGCCCCGCCCCGCCAGCAGGTCACCAGCGCGCCCTTGCTGACCGTGTTGCACTGGCACACGGTGGCCGTGTCGGGCATCAACGCCGGGGAGGCGGCCGGAGCCGCGACAGCCCCGCCCACGGCCCGGCCGAGCAGCAGTGCCCGCCGGTCGGTGGGCACCGGATGACCCCTGTCGAACAACTGGATGACCGTGCCCACCGACGGGTTGTCGCCGAGCAGGATCGCGGCGGCCAACCGCTCGTCGTGGATGCGTAGCCGGGCGTAGGTGCCCCGGGCCGGATCGGCGAAGGTCAACTCCTCGCCGGGGCCACTCGTCGGGTCACCCATCGCCGCGAGGTCGATGCCGGCCGCCTTGAGCCGGGTTACCACCGGCCGGGGGTGGTAGCGGGCCTGCGGGTCCTGCCCGGTCAGCAGTTGGGCCACCACCCGGGCCTGCGCCCAGGCCGGTGCGACCAGGCCGGTCGGGGCCGTGCCGTGCTGCGCGCAGTCGCCGATCGCGGAGATCCGTGGGTCGCTGGTGCGCAGCCGGTCGTCGACAAGCACACCCCGGTCCACCGTCAGGCCGGCCGCCTCGGCGAGCGCGGTGTCGGGGCGTACCCCGCAGGCGAGGACCAGCAGGTCGGCGTCGAGCGTACGACCGTCGGACAGGCTCAGCCGGACCCCGCAGGCGTCGGCCGTCAGGCCGGTCGGAGTGACGGCCAGATGGGTGGTCACGCCGAGTTCGGCGAGGGTGCCGGCCAGGATCTCGCCGGCCACGGCGTCGAGTTGGCGTTCCATCAGGTACGGCACCCGGTGCACCACCGCGACGTCGAGCCCTCGGGCGGCCAGCCCTCGGGCCGCCTCCAGGCCGAGCAGCCCACCGCCGAGCACCAGGGCGCGGTGCGCGCCGTCGGCCAGGGCGAGGATGCGCCGGCAGTCGGCCAGGGTCCGGAAGGCGACCACCCGTTGCGGCGGCGAGGTCGGGTCGAGGCCGGGCAGCGCCGGCACCACCGCCTGCGCGCCGGTGGCGAGCACCAGGTGGTCGTAGCCGATCCGGCCGCCGTCGTCGGTGCGTACCTCCCGGGCGGCGCGGTCGATGGCCCGTACCGCGACTCCGGTGCGCAGGTCGACGCCGCGACCGGTGGCCTCCGTCAGCTCCACGTCCGGCTCGCCGATCTTCCCGGCGAGCAGCGTGGACAGCATGATCCGGTTGTACGCCCGGTGCGGCTCCGCCCCGACCACTGTGACCTTGTCCTGGCCGCGGGCGTGCAGCTCGGCGGCCAGGCGGGCCCCGGCCATGCCGTTGCCGACCACCACCACCCGCTCGCCGCTCATGGCGCTCTGCCCGGTCACGCCGCCACCCGCTCCACCCGGACCGCGCAGATCTTGAACTCGGGCATGCCGGAGATCGGGTCGACGGCGTCGTTGGTGACGGAGTTGGCCCGGGCGGCCCCACCCCAGTGGAACGGTGCGAAGACGGTGTCCGGCCGGATCGCCGAACTGAGCCGGGCCGGCGCGCGGAACTCGCCCCGTCGGGAGAGCACCCGCACCGGTTCGCCGTCGACCACCCCGAGCCGCCCGGCGAGGTCGGGGTGCAGCTCCACGAAGGCGTCGGGAGCGGCCTGCCGCAGCGCGGCCACCCGGCGGGTCTGGGTGCCGGACTGGTACTGGGCGAGCACCCGGCCGGTGGTGAAGTGCAGCGGGTACTCCGCGCAGACCTCCTCGGCCGCCGGTCGGTGCTCCACCGGATGGAACCGGGCCCGCCCGTCGGGGGTGGCGAAGCCGTCGGCGAACAGTCGCGGCGAGTCCGGCCCGTCCTCGCTCGGGCACGGCCAGAACACGCCGTCGGCGGCGTCGATCCGCGCCCAGTCGATCCCGGCGTAGTCGGCGATCCCACCGGCCGAGGCCCGCCGCAACTCCGCGAACACGGTACGCGGGTCGGCGGCCAGCTCTTCGCGCTCACCGTCGGCGGCGCTGTCGGCTGCTTCGGCGGCGTTGGCGGCTGTTAACAGGGGGCCCTTGCTATGCACGAGGCGATAAGAAGGTGCCCTTCCTTTCAACCGGGTGGTGAGGGTGGCGAGGATGGCGAGGTCGGTGCGGACGCCGGGTGGGGGTGGGCGCAGGGCGCGGCGGCGTAGCACCCGACCCTCCAGGTTGGTCATGGTGCCGTCCTCCTCGGCCCACTGGGCGGTGGGCAGCACCACGTCGGCAAGCGCCGCCGTCTCGGAGAGCAGCAGGTCGGTGACGACGAGCAGGTCCAGGTCACGCAGCCGGCTCTCGATCCTCGCCGCCCGAGGGGCGGAGACCACCGGGTTGGAGCCGAAGACCAGCAGCGCACGCGGGCCGTCGTCGGTGCCCAACGAATCCAGCAACTGGTACGCGGGCACCCCCGGGCCGGGGAGTTCGTCGGCGGACACGCCCCACACCTGTGCGACGTGGGCGCGGGCCGCCGGGTCGTCGATCCGGCGGTAGCCGGGCAGTTGGTCGGCCTTCTGCCCGTGCTCGCGGCCACCCTGCCCGTTGCCCTGCCCGGTCAGGCAGCCGTACCCGGAGCCGGGGCGGCCGGGCAGGCCGAGCGCCAGGGCGAGGTTGACGAAGGCGGTGACCGTGTCGACGCCCTTGGCGTGCTGTTCCGCGCCCCGGGCGGTGAGGATGATCGCCCGTTCGGCGGTGCCGAGGGCGCGGGCGGTCGCCTCCAGGTCGGCCACCGGCACGCCGGAGAGTGCCTCGGTCCGCGCCGGCCACCAACCCGCTACCGTGCGCCGGACGTCGGTGAAGCCGGTGGTACGGGTGGCCACGTAGTCGTCGTCGACGTAGCCCTCGGTCAGGGCGATGTGCAGCAGCGCGTTGGCCACCGCCAGGTCGGTGCCGGGCAGCGGTTGCAGGTGCAGGTCGGCCTGCCGCGCGGTGGCGGTGAGCCGGGGATCGACCACGATCAGCGTGCCGCCGCGCTGCCGCAGCTCGGTGAGCCACCGGACCAGCGGGGGCATGGTCTCCGCCGGGTTCGCGCCGACCAGCAGCAGGGTGTCCGCGTGCCCGAGGTCGGACAGCGGGAAGGGCAGTCCACGATCGACACCGAAGGCGCGCATCCCGGCGGCGGCGGCCGACGACATGCAAAACCGTCCGTTGTAGTCGATGTTGCGGGTGCCCAGCGTGACCCGCGCGAACTTGCCGAGCGCGTACGCCTTCTCGTTGGTGAGCCCGCCGCCACCGAAGACGGCGACCGCGTCGCGGCCGTGCCGTCGCTGCACCTCGCCGATGCCGGTGGCGATGCGGTCCAGCGCGGCCTCCCAGCTGGCCGGGCGGAGTTCGCCGCTGGTCGGGTCGCGCAGCAGCGGGGTGGTCAGTCGGTCCGGGTGGGTCAGCAGCTCGGCCGAGGTCCAGCCCTTCTGGCACAGGCCACCGCGGTTGGTGGGGAACTGCCGGGGGAGTACGGACACCGGGCCGTCCTGCTCACGCAGCGTCATCCCGCACTGAAGGGCGCAGTACGGGCAGTGCGTCGCCACCTCCCGGGGTGTGCGCCCCGGTGCAGTCGCCGACCGTGCACCGTCTGTCATGTCGGCAAAGCGTGCCGCCGCCCAGTTTCCGGCCCGCGTCTCGTTTGTTTCGGTCCTGTCAAGTGCCGCTCACACCGCACGGCGGCGGCGCACCGGATCGCATGGCCTGGAATGTGGAACGATTCTCCCGGATATCGGGAGAGGGGAGTGGTCGCCATGGATGTGACCGAGGCGTTCGACGCCGCAGCCGGTAGTCACGGTGTGCGGATCGGATGACTGACGGTCATACCAGCGGTATTCTGTCTGGCATGACAGCCAAGGTGACTCTGTCGTTCTCCGACGAGACGATCGCCGACGCCCGACGGTTCGCCGAACGGGAGGGGCTCTCCCTCTCCGCCTGGATGGACCAGGCCGCGCGGGAGAAGGCGCTGCGCGAGGTCTTCGCGGCCCACGCCGCCGCGGTGGGTCGGGCCGGGCTGGATCTGGAGTCCGCCTCGCTTGCCGACGCGCAGGAGGTGGGCCTGGTCGACGACCTGCTCTTCGGCGGTCGCCCACGTGCTGCGTAGGGGCGAGGTCTGGCGGATCGAGGGGGCCCGCGAGCGGCTCGGGCTGGTGATCAGCTCCGACGTCTACAACTCCACAGCCGTGCCCATCGTGATCGTCGCCGAGGTGGTCGAGGCGGCGTTGCTGCGTGACTCACCGCTGGCGGTGACGATGGGCGGCTGGGTGGTGATGCCCGACCGGATCTCCTCGCCGATGAAGAAGTGGTTCACCGAGTGCGTGGACGTGGCCGACGCCGAGACGATGCGCCACGTCGACCGGGCGCTGCGCATCCTCCAGCAACTCTGAACCGGCGCGTCTCACCGCGCACCCCGGCCGGTGGTGCGCTTCCCGTTGCCGGGCCGACCCGAAGGACGAACGCCACGGTAACTGTCGATTCCTAGCTTCGGCGCCATGACCACCACGAGCGCGCAACCCGAGGCCGTCCAGGAGGAGACCCTGGACCGCCGTCCCGGCCGCTGGATCGGGCACTGGGCACCGGAGGACCACACCTTCTGGCGTACGACCGGCAGCCGGATCGCCCGCCGCAACCTGATCTGGTCGATCTTCGCCGAACACATCGGCTTCTCGGTGTGGCTGCTGTGGAGCATCGTCGTCGTCCGGCTCGGTGACGCCGGTTGGCAGCTGACCACCAGCCAGGCGCTCTGGCTGACCGCCGTACCGAGCGGGGTCGGCGCGTTGCTGCGGTTGCCGTACACCTTCGCGGTGCCGGTGTTCGGCGGCCGGAACTGGACGATCGTCTCGGCACTCCTGCTGATCGTGCCCTGCGCGGGCCTGGCCTGGGCGGTCGAGCGCCCGGAGGTCGGCTTCCCGGTGTTGTTGCTGATCGCCGCCACCGCCGGGTTCGGCGGCGGCAACTTCGCCTCCAGCATGGCGAACATCTCGTTCTTCTATCCGGAACGCGAGAAGGGCTGGGCGCTGGGTCTCAACGCCGCCGGCGGCAACATCGGCGTGGCGGTGGTGCAGTTCCTGGTGCCGCAGATGATCGTGCTCGGTGGCGGGCTCGCGCTGGCCCGGGCCGGGCTGATGTACATCCCGCTGGCGGTGATCGCCGCGGTCTGCGCGTACCTGTTCATGGACAACCTGGTGGAGGCCAAGGCCGACGTACGGCCGGTCTGGTCCTCGCTGCGGCATCGGGACACCTGGATCATGTCCCTGCTCTACATCGGCACCTTCGGCTCGTTCATCGGCTACTCGGCGGCCTTCCCGACCCTGCTCACCTCGGTGTTCGGTCGGCCGGACGTCGCACTGACCTGGGCGTTCCTCGGCGCGGCGGTCGGCTCGTTCTGCCGCCCCTTCGGCGGTCGGCTCTCCGACGTGGTGGGCGGTGCCCGGGTGACGATGGTCAGCTTCGTGCTGATGGCAGTCGGCGCGCTGGCCGCGCTCTGGTCGGTCGAGCAGCGCAGCCTGGGTGTCTTCTTCGCGGCCTTCCTGCTGCTGTTCGTGGCCACCGGCGTCGGCAACGGCTCGACCTACCGGATGATCAGTCGGATCTTCCAGGTCAAGGGGGAGGAGTTGGGGGGCTCGCCGGAGGTGATGCTGGCGATGCGTCGACAGGCCGCCGGCGCGTTGGGAATCATCTCGGCGGTCGGTGCCTTCGGTGGTTTTCTGGTGCCGATCTGTTACGCCTGGGCCCGGTCGACCTACGGTGGGATCCAGCCGGCGCTGCGCTTCTACGTGGGCTTCTTCCTGGTGCTGCTCCTGCTCACCTGGGCGGCGTACCTGCGGCCGGGGGCCCGATTGGCGCGGGCGGGGGTGTGATCAAGGCCATTTACGGTGCGTTCGGCGCGCCTGTCGGACCCCGTTTTGACCGGCCGGTCGGGCTGCGGGTATCGTTGCCTGCTGTTGTACGACATCTGTGGGCGTGCCGCCTGAGGTACGCTTGGTCGTTCGTGCGCGCTGGTCCGGCTGGGATGTCCTGGTCACCTCGGCGCGCGACCCCAGACCGACGACGAGACAAGGTAGACCTGTGCGTACGTACAGCCCGAAGCCGGGTGAGATCGAGCGTCAGTGGCACGTCATCGACGCCTCTGATGTCGTGCTGGGCCGCCTGGCCACCCACGCCGCCACGCTGCTGCGGGGCAAGCACAAGCCGACTTTCGCGCCGCACGTTGACACGGGCGACTTCGTCGTCGTCGTGAACGCGGGCAAGGTTGCGCTGACCGGCAACAAGCGCCAGCAGAAGATCGCTTACCGGCACTCCGGTTACCCGGGTGGCCTCAAGCAGGTCGGCTACGAGGAGCTGCTGTCCAAGCGCCCCGAGCGGGCCATCGAGCTGGCTGTGAAGGGGATGCTCCCGCACAACAAGCTCGGCCGTCAGCTGATCAAGAAGCTGAAGGTCTACGCCGGTGCAGAGCACCCGCACGGCGCGCAGCAGCCGGTGCCGTTCGAGATCAAGCAGATCGCGCAGTGAGCGCGGGCGAAGGAAGCAGCATGACCGACATCACCGCCACCGAGGTTGCCCCTGAGGCCACCGAGGCGCCGGCGCCCGTCGCCCGCGCGCCTCGTGGTGACCGCCCGATCCAGACCGTGGGCCGCCGCAAGGAGGCCATCGTCCGGGTGCGGATCGTGCCGGGCACCGGCAAGATCACCTGCAACGGCCGGGACCTTGAGGCCTACTTCCCGAGCAAGGTGCACCAGCAGCTGATCAAGGACCCGCTGGTGACCGCCGAGAAGCCCGAGGCGTTCGACGTCATCGCCAACCTGCGTGGCGGCGGCACCACCGGCCAGGCCGGTGCGCTGCGGCTGGCCATCGCCCGGGCGCTGATCGTCAACGAGCCGGACGACCGCCCGGCCCTGAAGAAGGCCGGCTTCCTGACCCGGGACGCCCGGGTCAAGGAAAGCAAGAAGTACGGCCTCAAGAAGGCCCGTAAGGCTCCTCAGTACTCGAAGCGCTGATCTTCAGCCGCACCTTGTACTTCTGACGGACGGCCGGTCCGCCTCCCCTCGACTCGGGAGGTGGGCCGGCCGTTTCCGCCTCTTCGTGACAGGGCAGGTTCCGCCCCTTCTCACAGGGCAGTTTCCGTCCTCCTTTCCAAGGGCAATTTCTCCCACGACGGCAAGTTTCATCGGAGGTTGGCGGGTATGGGCCGGTTGTTCGGCACGGACGGCGTACGCGGGCGCGCGAACGCCGATCTCACCCCGGAGTTGGCACTCTCGGTGGCGGTCGCGGCTGCCCACACCCTTGCCGAGTCGGATCGAAGTCATGCCCCGCTGGCCGTGGTCGGGCGGGACACCCGGGCCAGCGGCGAGATGCTGGAGGCGGCCGTGGTCGCCGGGCTGACCAGCGCGGGCGCGACAGTCGTCCGGGTCGGAGTGCTGCCCACCCCGGCCGTGGCGTTCCTCACCGCGGAGGCCAAGGCGGACCTCGGGGTGATGCTGTCCGCCTCGCACAACCCGATGCCGGACAACGGGATCAAGCTCTTCGCGGCCGGCGGGCACAAGCTGCCCGACGAGATCGAGATGCGGATAGAGGCGACCGTCGAGGCCAACGGCAGCACCGCCTGGGAGCGCCCGGTCGGCGCGGGAGTCGGTCGGGTGCACGACCTGCTCGACGGTGCCGACCACTACGTGCAGCACCTCGTCGGCACCGTGCCGCACCGCCTCGACGGGATCAAGGTCGTGGTGGACTGCGCCAACGGCGCCGCCGCCGAGGTGGCGCCGGCGGCGTACCGGGAGGCCGGTGCCGAGGTCATCGCGATCCACGCCGAGCCGGACGGGCTGAACATCAACGACGAGTGCGGGTCGAACCACATCGCGACCCTGCGTCAGGCAGTGGTCGAGCACGGCGCACACCTGGGCATCGCGCACGACGGTGACGCCGACCGGTGCGTCGCGGTGACCGCCGACGGCGACGAGGTCGACGGCGACCAGGTGATGGCGATCCTGGCCCTGGCCATGCGGGAGGCCGGCACGCTGACCGGGGACACCCTGGTCGCCACCGTGATGAGCAACCTCGGCCTGCGCCTGGCCATGTCCGCCGAAGGCATCCGGCTGATCGAGACCAAGGTCGGCGACCGGTACGTGCTGGAGGAGTTGCGCGCCTCCGGGCTGGCGCTCGGTGGCGAGCAGAGCGGACACATCGTGATGCCCGCGTACGCGACCACCGGCGACGGGGTGCTGACCGGGCTGCACCTGATGGCCCGGATGGCGGCCACCGGTCGTACCCTGGCCGACCTCGCGGCGGTGGTGACCAAGCTGCCGCAGGTGCTGATCAACGTGCCGGTCGGGGACCGCACCGTGGGTGCCGCCGCGCCGGCGGTCCGCGCCGAGGTCCAGCGGGCCGAGGTCGAGCTGGGCGAGACCGGCCGGGTGCTGCTGCGCCCGTCGGGCACCGAGCCGCTGGTGCGGGTGATGGTCGAGGCGGCCAGCGAGGCGGTCGCCCAGGAGGTCGCCGAACGCATCGCCGCTCAGGTCCGCACCGCCAGCCCGGCTTCCTGACCGGCCTCACCGCCCTGAAAGGCAGTCATTGTCCACCTGCGGGTGACTATCGGGCAAATGGGACCTAATTCCCTTTCCGCCCCGAATGGGTCGATAGGCTTCGGCCGAATCGGTATTCATACGGGGGAAAGTGAATGGGAACTCTTATTCGAACGCGGTGCGTGCATGTCGTTCGCGCATCATGGACAGCCGTCGCGCTCATGCTCCTGGCGACCCTGTCGCTCGCTGCCGCGCCTGCGCACGCGGCACCGGCGGTGGGAGCGGCCCGTCGGCCCGGTCAATCCCGTGGACCCGGCGTTGAGCTTCGGTGTGATGACCGAGGGGGATGCCAATCTGGTCGGCGACGAGAACGAGGGCACCATCGCGGTCGGCGGCAACCTGAGCTTCGGCAACTACCAGGTGGCGGGCCAGACGGCCGGCTCCTTCATCGCACCGGGTGACAGCGTCCCCTCGGCACTCGTCGTCGGGGGCCGCGTCGACTTCGCCAACAGCGTGCCGGGCAGCCGGCTCCAGGTGCTCTCCGGCGGATACGCCAAGGTCGGTGACCTGACCGGGACGTTCGTCCGGGACACCGACAACAACGGTGCGGCCGTGAACACCCGCATCCTGCCGGCCGACGACTACGAGGCCACCCCTCGGGTGGAACTGACGGTCCGGCAGGATCCGGACGATGTCGGTCCCACCTCCCCGATCGACTTCGCGGCGGCGTTCCAGAGCTTCCGCAGCACCTCGAACTCCCTCGCCACCTGTGCCAACACGGTGGTCCTGCGAAACCCCGAAGGCGAGGTGCTGCCGCGGCCCATTCCGCCCGGCACCAACGCCGTGGTCACCCTGGCCCCCGGGGTGACGAATGTGCTGAACATCAGCGCCACCGACCTGAACAACATCGACATTCTGACCTTCGCGGACCGGCCGACGGCGAGTACGCCGCTGCTGGTGAACGTGGACACCAGCGATGTCGGCAACGAGTTCGACTGGGAGGTCCCGATCTTCGCCGGCATCGGCGGTGAGGAGGCCCGCTACATCCTGTTCAACTTCCCGACCGCCACCGAGCTCACGCTCACGGCGGAGTCGGCGAGCCTGGAGGGGACGATCTACGCCCCCAACGCAGACCTGACCGATCTGGCGTCCTCCAACACCGAGGGCACCATCATCACCCGCACTTTCGAGCACCGTGGCGGTGAGGTCCACTACTTCCCGTTCTCGACGACGTTGACCTGCAACGGGGAGGCCCCCGCCGCAATCAGCCTGGTCAAGTCGTCGACGACGACGGTGATCACCGAGGTGGGTCAGCAGGTGCCGTACCGGTACCTGGTGACGAACACAGGTGAGGTGACCTTGACCGAGGTGACGGTGACGGACGTGCGGACACCGCCGTCGTCGGGTAGCGGGCTGAGCCCGATCAGTTGCCCGCGGACGGAGCTTGCGCCGGGCGAGTCGATGACGTGTACGGCGACGTACACGGTGACGCAGGCGGACCTGGAAGCGGGCCGCGTGACGAACGCGGCGACGGCGTCGGGGGTGACTCCGCAGGGGGAGACGGTGACGTCCCCGCCGTCGTCGGTGACGATCCCCACGCAGCCCGGCGAGGCGTCGATCACCCTGGTGAAGTCGTCGTCGACGAAGATCGTGCACCGGATCGGTGAGCAGGTCGTCTACCAGTACGTGATCACCAACACCGGCTCGGTGCCGCTGACCGGGGTGACGGTGACTGACACGTTCGTCGCACCTGCGGACCCGGCGAACCTGAGCCCGATCGTCTGCGGCCCGGATCAGACCCCCAACGGTCAGGTCACGTTGGCCGCCGGGGAATCGGTGACGTGTACGGCCACCTACACGGTGACCAAGGCGGACTTCCACCACGGTGCGATCACCAACACGGCCACGGCGACCGGCACGCCTCCTTCCGGGCCGGCACCGGTCTCGCCGGAGTCCAGCGTGACCGTCCGGGTGAAGGGGAAGCTGCCGGTCACCGGAGGTTCGTTCCTGGTCCCGCTGGCCGGCACGGGTACGGCGGCGCTGGCCGCGGGTGCGGCCCTGCTGCTGATCACACGACGGCGCGTCCGGCCCGAACTCGGGTCGTGACCGCCTGACGGGGGTGGGCCGGAACCGTACGGGTTCCGGCCCACCTGCGTGACTGTCGCGCGTATCCCTCAGGGGTTGAGTGCGAGCCGGTGCAGCCGGGTCACCGCCTCGGCCAGCACCTCGGTGCGTTTGCAGAAGGCGAACCGGACCAGGCGGCGTCCGGCCTCCGGGTCGTCGTAGAAGACCTGGGTGGGTACGGCCACCACGCCACAACGCTCGGGCAGGGAACGGCAGAACTCGACGCCGTCGGAGCCGCCGAGGGCGGTGATGTCGGCGGTGACGAAGTACGTCCCCTCCGGAGTGAGCACCTCGAAGCCGGCGTCGACCAGCCCGCCGATCAGTTGGTCCCGGCGGGCCTGCATGCCGGCGCGGAACTCGGTGAAGTAGGCGTCGGGCAGACCGAGCGCGACCGCCACCGCCGGTTGCAGGGGTGCGGCGTTGACGTAGGTGAGGAACTGCTTGACCCGCAGCATCGCGGAGACCAGCGCGGCCGGTCCGCTCGCCCAGCCCACCTTCCAGCCGGTGCAGGAGAAGGTCTTGCCGGCCGAGGAGATGCGCAGGGTGCGCTCCCGCATGCCGGGCAGGCTCGCCAGCGGGACGTGTTCGCTCGCCGCGTCGGTGAAGACCAGGTGCTCGTACACCTCGTCGGTGACCGCGTACGCGCCGTGCTCCTGGCAGAGTTCGGCGATCAGGGCCAGTTCGGCCGGGGTGAAGACCTTGCCGGTCGGGTTGTGCGGCGAGTTCAGCAGCACCAGCCGGGTACGCGGGCCGAACGCGGCGCGCAGCGCGGCCGGGTCGAAGGCGTACCGACCGTCGGGGCCGGGCCGCAGGGTGACCGGTCGGCGCACCGCACCGGCAAGCGCGATCGAGGCGGCGTACGAGTCGTAGTACGGCTCGAAGCAGAGCACCTCGTCACCGGGCTCGCAGAGGGCGAGGATCGCCGCGGCGATCGCCTCGGTGGCACCGGCGGTGATCACCACTTCGCCGTCCGGGTCGTACTCCAGGCCCCAGAAGCGGTGTTGGTGGGCCGCCACCGCCGCGCGCAGCTCGGGGATGCCGGGGCCCGGCGGGTACTGGTTGCGGCCGGAGCGCAGCGCGTCGGCCGCGGCGGCGAGCATCTCCGGCGGGCCGTCGGTGTCGGGGAAGCCCTGCCCGAGGTTCACCGCGCCGGTCCGGACGGCGAGGGCGGACATCTCGGCGAAGATCGTCGTCCCGAACGGGCGCATCCGGCTCACCAGGGGGTCGACATCAGTGCTCGTCACGCCCGTCAGGGTACGGGTGCGCGCCATCACGACGCCTTGCCCAACCTGAGTGCTTTGTGAGCCCGATCACCTGATCCTGCCTAATCGCTCAAGTTCAGTGATTGTTTACCCGGCTTTCGCGCAGACAACGTGAGCGAAACTGGTTAGGCTGCCACCCATGTGTGGAATCGTGGGTTACGCCGGTGCCCGACCGGCGCTCGGCATCGTGCTCGACGGTCTGCGGCGGCTGGAGTACCGCGGCTACGACTCGGCCGGCGTCGCCGTCGCCTGCGACGGACAGCTGTTGACCGAGAAGAAGGCCGGCAAGCTGGCCAACCTGGAGAAGGTGCTCTCCGAACGCGCCGCCGAGGACCCGGACGGTTGCGCTGCCAGCCCGCTCGGCATCGGTGACGGCACCACCGGCATCGGCCACACCCGCTGGGCCACCCACGGCGGACCCACCGACCGCAACGCCCACCCGCACCTGTCGCCGGACGGCCGGGTCGCGGTCATCCACAACGGCATCATCGAGAACTTCGCCAAGCTCCGCACCGAGCTGGAGGACGACGGCGTCACCTTCGTCAGCGACACCGACACCGAGTGCGCGGCGCACCTGCTCGGCAAGGCACTTGCCGAGCTGCGCGCGGCCGGTCAGCCGGACGGGCCGCACCTGCTCTCCGCCGCCATGCAGGTGGTCTGCCAGCGGCTGGAGGGTGCCTTCACGCTGCTCGCCGTGGACGCCGCGATCCCCGGTGCGGTGGTCGGCGCCCGCCGCAACTCGCCCCTGGTGGTCGGCCGCGGCGACGGGGAGAACTACCTGGCAAGTGATGTCGCCGCGTTCATCGAGCACACCCGCGACGCGGTCGAGCTGGGCCAGGACCAGATCGTCCTGATCACCGCCGACTTCATCGAGATCACCGACTTCGCCGGTCAGCCCGCCAGCGGCAAGGACTTCCACATCGACTGGGACTCCTCGGCCGCGGAGAAGGGCGGCTACGACTGGTTCATGCTCAAGGAGATCGAGGAGCAGCCGCAGGCTGTGGCCGACACGCTGCTCGGCCGGCTGACCGAGAGCGGCGAGATCATGCTCGACGAGGTGCGCCTCAGCGACCAGGATCTCCGCGACGTCGACAAGATCTTCATCGTGGCCTGCGGCACCGCGTACCACTCCGGGCTGGTCGCCAAGTACGCCATCGAGCACTGGACCCGGATCCCCTGCGAGGTGGAGCTGGCCAGCGAGTTCCGCTACCGCGACCCGGTGCTCGACCGGTCCACCCTGATCGTGGTGATCTCGCAGTCCGGCGAGACGATGGACACCCTGATGGCGCTGCGGCACGCCAAGGACCAGAAGGCCCGGGTGCTGGCCATCTGCAACACCAACGGCTCCACCATTCCCCGCGAGTCCGACGCGGTGCTCTACACCCACGGCGGGCCGGAGATCGCCGTCGCCTCCACCAAGGCGTTCCTCACCCAGTTGGTCGCCTGCTACCTGATCGGCCTGCACCTGGCCCAGGTGCGCGGCATCAAGTTCGCCGACGAGGTGGCCGCCGTGGTGGAGCAGCTGCACCAGGTGCCGGACAAGCTGCGCGAGCTGCTCGGGCGCATCGAGCCGGTGCGGGAGCTGGCCCGCGAGCTGGCCGACCAGCCGACGGTGCTGTTCATCGGCCGGCACGTCGGCTACCCGGTGGCGCTGGAGGGTGCGCTCAAGCTCAAGGAGCTGGCGTACATGCACGCCGAGGGCTTCGCCGCGGGCGAGCTCAAGCACGGCCCGATCGCCCTGATCGACCAGGGCACCCCGGTGATCTGCGTGGTGCCCTCGCCGGTGGGTCGCGGCCTGCTGCACGACAAGATCGTCTCCAACATCCAGGAGGTACGCGCCCGAGGCGCCCGCACCATCGTGATCGCCGAGGAAGGCGACGAGTCGGTGGTGCGTTACGCCGACCATCTGATCTACGTGCCGCGGACGCCGACGCTGCTCGCGCCACTGCTGACGACCGTGCCGTTGCAGATCTTCGCCGCCGAGATCGCCGCCGCCCGGGGACACGACGTGGATCAGCCGCGCAACCTCGCCAAGTCCGTCACCGTCGAGTAGCCGGCCCCGCCGGGCGGTCACCGCTGACCGCCCGGCCGCCGCGCTTGTGTCGAAGCGCCGGCACCGTCCGGCCGCCGCACTTGTGTCGAAGCGCCGGCACCGCCCGGCCGCCGATTCTGCCGCCGAAGCGCCGTCACCGGCCGAGGACGATCCGGGCCATGCCGTCCAGCGCCGGATTGTCCGGATGCCAGTAGCCGCTGTGGCCGTACCGGCCGCTGGGGAAGCTCCGGCCGCCGAAGGACGCTTCGACCGGGTCCCGCCCGAACCAGAGTTTGTCGTCGTCGCCGGTCAGCAGCCCGACGATCCCGGCGGCGGGGGAGAGGCTGAGCACCGCGTGCCGAGCCAACTCGCCGGGTGACCGGGTCAGGCGGATCACGTCGTCGGGTGCGCGGCTGGCCCACACCTGCCCGGCCGGTACGCCGAGGTCTGCGGCGTGCTGCACGCCGACTCCGGGCGACCCGACGAAGACCAACGCGTCGGCGGCGAGCCCGTGATCCCGGGCGGCACCGCCCACCACCAGCGACCCGTAGCTGTGCCCGAGCACGGTCTGCCGGGCGGCCGGCCCGTCGTGGGTGGCCCGCAAGCCCTCCTGGAACCGGTGCAGCGCGTCACCAGCCGCGTGGGCCTGCCGGTCCCAGGCCGCCTCGTGCAGGAAATCCGGGGCGTCGTAGTCCAACCAGAGCACCGCCGAGGTCTCCTGCCCCGGTGCCAGGTCGGCGCAGCGGGACAGCACCCGGGCGGCGCGGCCCAGATCGTCGGTGGCGTCGTGCAGCCCGGAGGTCGTGCCCGGTACGTGGGTCAGGATGCTGGCGGCCCGATCCGGGTTGCCCAACGCCACCACCGTCCGCCCCTCACCGCCGACGTCCAGTCCGAGCAGGTACGCGCGTGGTGCGTCCGGCGACGCCAGCCGAGACGTCAACGCGTCCAGCCCGCTCAGCGCGGCTTCGACGCTGCGTAGCCCGACCATCTCGGCGGGGCCTCGGGGCATCCGGGCCAGCAACTCCTCCCAGCGTTGCAGCAGCGCGGCCCGGCGTACCTCCAGCAGCAGTCGGTTCGCCTGGTCGCGGGCGGCGGCCGGAATGCCGTCCAACCCGCCGATCAGCTCCGGTTCGTGCCCGACCAACCAACGGCGCTGCGCGGGGCTGAGCCCGCTCCACCAGCGGTTGACCTGGGCGGGATCGGAGTGCGGTGCGGGTCGGTCAGCCGGCGGTCGGCTCAGCCAACCCGACTCGGCGTCCGCGGTCAGTTGATCGAGACGGTCGGCGGCTTCCCGATCCGCCGCGGTGGCCAGGTCGAGGGCGTCGCGCAGCGCCGTCGTCACCGGCGCCACCGTCTGGACGGCCCGGTGGGCCGGCACCCGGCTCGGATCGGGGCTGGTCCGACCCCACCGGTCGATGAGCACTCCGACGCTGGCGGCCAGGGTCACCGCCGCCGCCAGCCGTGCCCGGGCCGCGGTCAGCCGGGCGGCGAACTCGGCAAGCACCTGGTCGATCTCGATCGCCACCGGGGCCAGGGCGAGCAACTCGACCCGCAGGTCGGACACCTGCTTCTCGGCTGCGGTCGCGGCCAGACCCGACCACTGCGACCGCAACGCCGCCGCGTCGTCCGCCAGTTCGGTGGCCCGTCGCCGGGTCGGGTCGAGCAGTCCCGCCCAGGCCGTCCCGGTGGCCCGCCAGCGCGTCGGGTCGGCGGTCGAGAGCTGGGCGTAGCCGACCTGGTCCGGCCGGACCACTCCCGGCCGGGTCACGACCTGGTCCGACTGGACCACTGCCGGCCGGGTCACCGGGGCAGGGCGGAGAGCCGGGCCGCCGCCCGACCGTCCACCGACTCGTAGGCCCGAGCGGCGGCGCGTACCGCGTCACCGGTCCGGGTGACCCGGGCGCCGAGCCGCCCCGACCAGGAGTGCACGGCCGCCTCCAGGGTGCCCAGCGCGACCCCGGCCGACCAGCCGGGGGCCGGTGCCGCCAGCCCCGGTATCCCGGCCAGCCCACTGGCCAACCGATGGCCGTGCTCACCAAGCGATCGCCCGGTCCGGTGCAGCCGTTCCGGCTGCACGGTCAAGTCCTGCTCGCTCATCGCCCCTCCCACCCCGTACCGCCAACGGGCAGGACGCTAGGCGGTGCCGGGCGGCGCGACGGTGCCCTGTGGACAACCGCTGTGGGGCGGACCGTCGGGTTGTCCACAGGCGTTGCCCGGTCGACGGCGGAGGGCTATCTTGCGACCCGCGCGCCGGTAGGGTGGGCCGGGTGAGACCAGTCTGGCGGGTCGCGGACGTACGGGCGGCAGAGGCGGCACTGATGGCCGAACTCCCGCCGGGCACGCTGATGCAGCGCGCCGCCGCCGGGCTGGCGCGACGCTGCGCGCTGCTGCTCGCCGAGCGGGGCGGGGTGTACGCCGCGCCGGTGCTGCTGCTGGTCGGCTCCGGCGACAACGGCGGCGACACTCTGTACGCCGGTGCGCGTCTGGCCCAGCGGGGTGCGGCGGTGTCGGCATTGCTGCTCACCCCGGATCGTGCGCACGCCGACGGGCTGGCCGCGTTGCGCGCCGCCGGTGGACGGGTCGTGGAGCACCCCCCGGCCGTGGTCGACCTGGTGCTCGACGGCATCGTGGGCATCGGCGGGCACGGCGGGCTGCGGGAGACAGCCGAGCAGTTGGCGGCGAGCCTGCTGGACCACGCCGGGCGCGACGGTGCCCGGGCGACGGTGGTGGCGGTGGACGTGCCCAGCGGGGTGGTGGTGGACACCGGCGACGTCCCGCTGACCGCCTCCGGTCGACCCAACGCGGTGCGCGCCGACGTCACGGTCGCCTTCGGTGCGCTGAAGCCGGCCCTGGTGGTCGGTCCGGCCGCCGCGCTGGCCGGGCAGGTGGAGCTGGTCGACATCGGGCTCACCCCGTGGCTGCGCGGCACCCCGGCGCTGCAGGTGGTGGAGTGGTCGGACGTGGCGCAGTGGTGGCCCCGGCTCGGTGCCGCGTCGGAGAAGTACACGCGGGGCGTGGTCGGGGTGGCCACCGGTTCGGCGACGTACCCGGGTGCCGCCATGCTCTCCGTCGGTGGGGCGCTGGCCGGGCCGACCGGTCTGGTCCGCTACGCCGGTGGCGCCCGCGACGACGTGGTACGCGCGCATCCATCGGTGATCGCGACCGGCCGGGTGGCCGACGCCGGCCGGGTGCAGGCCTGGGTGTGCGGGTCGGGGTTGGGCACCGACGAGCGGGCGACGACGGAACTGCGCACGGTGCTGGCCGCGCCGGTGCCCGCGGTGCTTGACGCGGACGCGCTGACCCTGCTGGTCGACGGGTCCCTCGCCGATCAGTTGCGCCGACGTGACGCCCCGATCGTGGTCACGCCGCACGACCGGGAGTTCACCCGACTCTGCGGCGAGACGCCGGGCGCCGACCGGGTCGCCGCCACGCTCCGGCTGGCCGCCTGGATGAACGCCGTGGTGCTGCTCAAGGGCGACCGCACGGTGGTCGGCACGCCGGACGGCCGGGCGTACGTCAACCCGACCGGCACCCCCGCGCTGGCCACCGGCGGGACCGGGGACGTGCTGGCCGGGCTGCTCGGCTCGCTGCTCGCGGCCGGGCTGCCGGCGGAGCGGGCCGCCGCGGCGGCGGCGTACCTGCATGGCCTGGCCGGTCGGGAGGCGGCCCGGTCCGGGCCGGTCACCGCGCCCGACGTGGCCGCCGCGCTGCGGCCGGTGCTCGCCCGGCTGCCCTGACGGTCCCCCCGAGTCCGCCCACCGGGGCAGTCGACCGGCCGGACCTGGCCGGGTCGCCCTGCGGTGATCAGCGCGGAAAGTAGGGTGGAGGCATGTGGCAGGCTGAGGTGCGCGTGGATCTCGACGCGATCCGGGAGAACGTCGACCGGATGCGCGCCGGCACCAGCGCCGAGCTGATGGCGGTGGTGAAAGCCGACGGCTACGGCCACGGAATGGTCCCGGCCGCCCGCGCCGCGCTCGACGCCGGGGCGGCCTGGCTCGGTGTCTGCACGCTTGACGAGGCGTTGGCGCTGCGCGCGGCCGGCATCGACGCCCCGGTGCTCGCCTGGCTGCTCGCGCCGGGACTGCCGCTGCACACCGGCGTCGCGGCCGACGTGGATCTGGGCGTGGCGAGCCTGCCGCAGCTGGACGAGGCGGTCGAGGCGAGCCGCCGGGCGCAACGGCCCGCCCACATCCACCTGAAGATCGACACCGGGTTGTCCCGGAACGGGGCGACGGTCGCCGACTGGCCGGCCCTGCTCGACGCCGCGGCCAAGGCGCAGGCCGACGGTCTGGTCGAGGTGGTCGGGGTGTGGAGCCATTTCGTGTACGCGGACATGCCCGGCCATCCGACCACGGACCGGCAGCTGGCCGTCTTCCACGAGGGGCTGGCCATGGTCGAGCGGGCCGGGCTGCGCCCCCGTTACCGGCACCTGGCCAACTCCGCCGCCACCCTGACCCGACCCGACACCCACTTCGACCTGGTCCGCCCGGGGCTGGCCGTCTACGGCCTCTCCCCGGTGGCCGGTGAGACCTACGGCCTGCGGCCGGCGATGACCGCCCGCGCCCGGGTGATGTTGACCAAGCGGGTTCCGGCCGGCACCGGCGTCTCGTACGGCCACACGTACACCACCGAGCGCGAGGCGAACCTGGCTGTGGTGCCGCTCGGGTACGCCGACGGGGTGCCGCGGCACGCCTCGAACACCGGCCCGGTGCAGCTCGGCGGACGCCGCCGGACCATCTCCGGGCGGGTCTGCATGGACCAGTTCGTCCTCGACTGCGGCGACGACCCGGTGGCCGCCGGTGACGTGGCGACCCTGTTCGGCAGCGGTGCCGACGGTGAGCCCACCGCCGACGACTGGGCCGAGGCGGTCGGCACGATCAACTACGAGATCGTCACGCGCTTCGGCAGCACCCGGGTTCCTCGCGTGTACGACGGCACCGGTTCATGAGTCGACACCTCATCCCCCGGCCACGGACGGCGGCGGGGCGGGCCGCCGGTCTGGTGGGTGCGGCGCTCGGGGTGGCCGCCGCGGTGACCGCCGCCGGGGTCGCCACCGAACGGGCCCTGGTCCGCCGGTTGAAGGCGGACCCGACCGATCCGTACGCCGGTGAGGTCTTCGGTCAGCAGCGGTACGACGAGGCGTACCGGCTGGAGATGCCGGACGGCACCGACATCCACGTCGAGGTGGTCGAGCCGACCCGTCCCGTCGAGGGCAACCCGACAGTGGTGCTGGTGCACGGTTTCTGCCTGGACATGGGCACCTTCCACTTCCAGCGCAAGCTGCTCGCCGAGCGGGGCGAGCACCGGGTTGTCGCGTACGACCAGCCCGGTCACGGCCGGTCCGGTCGGCTGGAGAGCGGCGAGTACGACCTCGACGCGCTCGGCCACACGCTGCGCCGGGTGATCGACGAGGTGGCCGCCGAGGGGCCGCTGGTGCTGGTCGGCCACTCGATGGGCGGCATGACCATCATGGCGCTCGCCGAGTTGTATCCGGAGATGTTCGACGACCGGGTGGTGGGCACCGTGCTGATGGCCACCTCGGGCGGGTTGCTGGCGGAGACGAAGCTGGTCGCCCCGGCCCTGCTCGGACGGGTGGGCAGTCCGGTGCTCTACGTGGCCGGCAACGTCACCCGCTACACCGGACCGGTGATCGACCGGGCCCGCAGGTCGACCACGAACGTGGCCTGGCTGCTCACCCGCAAGTACGGCTTCGGCACCCGCAATCCGAGCCCGGCACTGGTGTCGTACGTGGAGCAGATGAACTCGCGTACCTCGGCCGACACGGTGACCCGCTACCTGCGGACCATCGCCACCCACTCGCGGTTCCCGGCGCTCGTGGCGTTGGAGGACACGCCCGTGCTGGTGATCGTCGGGGACAAGGACATGATCACTCCGGTGACTCATTCCGAGGAGATCGTCCGGCGGTTGCCGCACGCCGAGTTCGTCAAGATCAACGACAGTGGGCACGTGGTGATGCTGGAGCACGCCGACGAGGTGAACGAGGCGCTGCTGGCGTTCCTCGGCACCTGCGGGCGGTAGCGACCGGCTCGCCGGGGGTGCGCAGCGGCTGAGGGCCCGGGGCCGAGGGTCGTCGTACCCTCTGCCTACAGTGCCGGGGACCGACCTCGCCACTGAAAGGCCGCCGATGCCCGACGACGTTGTCACCCTGGACCTGCCGGCACTGCTACCGAGCGAGTGGCGGGAGGTGCTCACCCCGCACCTCGACCCGGCCCGCACGGCCGCGTTGGGCGAGTTCGTCGCTCGGGAGTACGCCACCGGCACGGTCTTCCCGCCGGTCGAGGACCTGTTCTCGGCCTACCGGCTCTGCGCCCCGTCGGCCTGTCGGGTGCTCATCCTCGGCCAGGACCCCTACCACCGCGTCGGCCAGGCGCACGGGCTCAGCTTCAGCGTGCGCGAGGGCGTGTCCGTGCCGCCGTCGCTGCGCAACGTCTTCAAGGAGCTGGGCGAGGACCTGGGGGTGCCCAAGCCGGCCAGTGGCAACCTCGACGGCTGGGCGGCGCAGGGTGTGCTGCTGCTCAACTCGGTGCTCACCGTGCGGCAGGGCACCCCGGGCTCGCACGCCAACCGGGGCTGGGAGGAGTTCACCGACGCCACCATCCGGGCGCTCGACGCGATGGAGTCGCGGGTGGTCTTCCTGCTCTGGGGCGGCTACGCGCGCAAGAAGGCCGCGTTGGTCGGCAACCCGCAGCACGTGGTGCTGGAGGCGGGGCATCCGAGCCCGATGAACCCGCGCGGCTTCCTCGGCAGCCGGCCGTTCAGTGCCGCCAACAAGGCGCTCGCCGACGCTGGCCTGCCCACCATCGACTGGGAGCGTACGGCGGACTGATCGTGCAGAGCGGTTGCACGTTCACCCCTTCGATGCCGGTGGAGTGATTGACGCGTTGACATTCCGTAGTCGGACAGTCGACCATGCAACCAGTTGGTGAGGGTCGATCCCTTCGGCTCGTCGCCGACCTGCCACCACCCGCATCAAGGAGGACTGCATGCGCCCGTCGAAGTCTGTCCGGACCGCCCTGCTCGCCACCATCGGTGCCGCCGCGATCGCGGTGACCGGAGCCCCTGCAGCTGCGGCCGAATCCCGCAGCTGCACCTACGTCGACGGCACCCTGTGCCTGCACGAATCCAAGTGGTTCAACGGTGCCACGGTCGAGTACCCGGCACCCTTCGGCACCGACTGCGTGAACAGCTCGATGGGCTTCCTGGGCTGGGTGAACCTCACCGACTACTCGCTGCGGGTGTACGAGGGCGCCAACTGCACCGGGATCAGCTACTACGTGCCGAGCGGTGACCTGCACAACGTGCAGGCTCCGCTGAGCAGCTTCAAGGTCGTCTGACCTCGGCACGCCCACGACCGACGGCGCCGTGTTCCGTGCGAACACGGCGCCGTCGGCAGTTGGCCGTCCAGCCTCGCCAGCTAGGCGTTCGCCGACGCCGGCCTGCCCACAATCGACTGGGATCGGTCGGCCGGCTGAGCCGTGTGCTCCTGCCTCCACACTGCCCGCACCTACCAGGTGATGGCAGCCGCCTGGTAGTTCCGGAAGTGCCGGTCGGACGACATTTCTTGACTGGCGTCGATATTTAGATAACGATATCGAAGACATAGATGCTTGCTAACTTTTTCAGTCTGGGGGTCAGCGACGACGCAAAGTAGCAGTAGCAGTGGAGCACCCACACAACCGACAGTCCGGAAGTTCATACACCCAAGGCGCAGCATCGACGCGCGGTGACCGTCCCTCGACCACACACACCCCGTCGATTACGCCACGCCGCCTCTCTCAAGGAGAAGCACGCCACCATGAACGAAGTCCCCACTCACCGCAAGAGTCGCCGACGCGGCCGCATCAGAATGCTGGCTGCCGCCGCCTTCGCCGCAGTGTTGGCCACCACCGGCACCATCGCGATCTCGGCCAGCCCCGCCCACGCCGAGGCAGACCGGCAGGTCTGCTCGAACACGGAAGGCACCCACAACGGGTTCTTCTTCTCGTTCTGGAAGGACAGCGGCGACGCCTGCATGGTGTTGCGCGAGAACGGCCGCTACTCCAGCTCTTGGGGCAGGAGCACCAACAACTGGGTCGGTGGCAAGGGCTGGAACCCGGGAACCCGCCGCACGATCACCTACTCGGGCAGCTACAACCCGGGCAACAACAACAGCTATCTCGCCCTGTACGGCTGGACCCGTAACCCGCTTGTCGAGTACTACATCGTCGAGAACTTCGGCAGCTACAACCCGAGCAGCGGCGCCACCCGGCTCGGCAGCATCACCACCGACGGCGGCACCTACGACATCCTGCGCAGCCAGCGGGTCAACCAGCCCTCGATCGACGGCACCGCGACGTTCTACCAGTACTGGAGCGTCCGGCAGCAGAAGCGCAGCAGTGGCACCATCACCACCGCCAACCACTTCGACGCCTGGGCCCGCGTTGGCCTGAACCTCGGCAACCACTACTACCAGATCATGGCCACCGAGGGTTACCAGAGCCAGGGAAGCTCCGACATCACCCTCCGGGAAGGCGGCAACTCCGACCCCGGCAACCCGGGTAACCCGGGCAACCCGACCACCCCGCCGCCCAGTGGCGGTAGCGGCCAGATGATCGTCGGTCAGCAGTCCGGCCGGTGTCTGGACGTGCCGAACTCGAGCACCAGCAACGGCACCCAGCTTCAGTTGTACGACTGCTGGGGTGGCGCGAACCAGCGGTTCACCCACACCTCGAGCCGGCAGCTGACGGTGAACGGCAAGTGCCTGGACGCCGCGAATCAGGGCACCAGCAACGGTACGCGGGTGACCATCTACGACTGCCACGGCGGCGCGAACCAGCAGTGGAACATCAACTCCAACGGCACGATCACCGGAGTGCAGTCAGGGCTGTGCCTCGACGCCGGTGGCAGCGGTAACGGGGCGCTTCTCCAGCTGTACAGCTGCTGGGGTGGAGCCAACCAGCAGTGGAGCCGCCGCAACTGATCCGCCGCAACTGATCTGTCGCAACTGATCTGTCGCAACTGATCTGTCGCCCCCGGGGCCAGGCGCTGACGCGCCTGGCCCCGGGCCTCGTTGAGAACCACAGCAAGATCGACCGCTCTGTGCAATCACAGCGCCGGTACCCGGTGCGACTGGCGCCGTCCGATGTCCTGACCACCCACCGTCATGGGTGCGGTACGCGCGAGCGCTACGGCGATGGCGGGCGGGCGTCCAAGGGTCGGAGGCGGTGCGGCTAGGCTGGGTCATTGTGCTCGTACTGGTGGTGGACAGCTCGACCCCGGCCGTGACCGCGGCGCTCGTCGAGGCCACCGTGAGAGGCGGCACGCCCCGGGCGGTCGCCGCAGCCAGGCCGGCCCGGCCGTGAGCGCCGTGCGGCTCGACCGGTTCCGCTGGTGGCACATCGACGAGGTGCTGACCATCGAGGCGGACCTCTTCGGCGCCGAGCAGTGGTCCGCCGCGATGTTCTGGAACGAACTGGCCAACGGGCACCACTACCGGATCGCGACCGACGACGACGGTACGGTGCTCGGCTACGCCGGGCTGGCCGTCGCACCCCCCGACGAGGCGTGGGTGCAGAACATCGCGGTACGCCGGGACGCGCAACGCCGGGGGATCGGGCGGCTGCTGCTGGAGGAACTGCTCGCCGAGGCGGCGCGGCGCGACCTGCGTGCCGTGCTGCTGGAGGTCGCGGCGGACAACGCCCCGGCACAGCGGCTCTACGCCGGGTACGGGTTCGAACCGATCGGCGTACGCCGTGGCTACTACCAACCGAGCAACACCGACGCGCTGGTGATGCGGCGCATCGAGGACTGAGACCGCCATGGCTGACGGCCATGCCGACGACCAGGGTCAGCGGCTGAGGGAGGACGGCGACGTGATCGTACGGATGTGGGAGGCGCGGGCCGAGCCGTACGGGCTCGCCGAGCTGATCACCTGGGTCTGCGACACGGCCCTACCCGAGTTCGAGCACGATCCGCTGCACGTGTCCAGCGAGGTCTTCTCCTCCACGGATCACCGGGTCGTGGTGATCTCCAAGTGGCGCAGCAACCCGCGCCCGCTGCCCGAGCCGCCGGTGATGCTGCTGGCCCGGCCACCGCACTCCTGGGACTTCACCCAGGTCGACCGCTGAGCCCACGGCCCGGTGCGGGCTCAGCGGATGGTCACCGTGGTGGTGGCGGTGGACCTGTCGATCTCGCTGGTCCGGGCGGCGATGCGCAGCGTCCAGTCACCGGCCACCGGAAAGTGGATCTCGGCGCTGCCGTGGTGCGGCTCCAGCGCGAAGACCTCGACGGTGATCGGTTCGATGCCGGCCTCGGGCAGCGCCGCGGTGATCGTCCACTCGGCGACCGGCAACTCCCGCGCCTGCGGCGTGTAGACGTAGGCGTGCAGGCTGTTCGTGGTGCCGGCGGCGGCCGGGTAGATGTCGAACTGCAGCGTGAACAGGTCGGTGGTCAGCGACTGCGCGACGCCCTCGCGGGTGACCCCGGCCGCTGCCGTGCCGGCCGTACGCCCCGGCGGGGTCTGCACCAGCAACGCGGTCAGCGCCAGGACCACCGCGGTCACCGCGAGTTCGACGCCGGCCGCCCGGGCGACCCGTCGGGGCTGGGCTGCGGCGGCCCGCCGGCGGATCAGTCGCCGCTGTCCGGCGGCCACCGCCAGCACCACGGCCAGCAACGCGGCCTTGGCACCGAGCAGCCGCCCGTACGCGGTGTCCAGCAGCGCCGCCGGTCGGCCGAGTTCGATGGCGGCCTGGATCAGCCCGGCGGTCACCAGCCAGGCCACGGCCACCGTGGCCCACCGCGACCAGGCAGGCAGGATCCGGGCGAGGACCCGCTCGTGGGTGCCCCGCAGCAGGAACACGGTAAGCGCGAGCAGGCCGCCCAGCCACACGGTGATCCCGGCGACGTGCACCGTGGTGAGCACGATGCTCACCTGTGGTACGGGTGCGGCGACCGGATGCCCGGCCAGTGGCCAGGTGGCCAGCCCGGCCACCCCCACCACCGCGAGCGCAGCGGTGCGACCGCGTCCGGCGGTGCCCCGGGTGACCGCCGGCAGCAGCGCCGCGGCGAGGCCGACAAACGCCAGGCGTACGGCCAGCACCAGCCCGATGTCGCTGTCCGCGACCGCGCGCAGATCCGCCAGGGACAGCCGCCCGACGGGTGCGCCGACCACCTGCGCCGCCTGCCCGATCCAGGTGCCCACGGTGGCGGTGGCGACCAGTCCGAGCCCGATCAGTGCCATCACCGTGGCACCTCGCCGGGACCGTCGGCGGGGCCACATCGACGCGGCGAGCAGCGGCGGGCCGACGGCCAGCAGCAGGCCCAGGTAGCCGACGTACTTGGCCACCGGCACCAGGATTCCCGCCGGTGACCCGGCCCCGGCGTCGGCCGGCAGTGGCGGGGTGGCCGACGGGGCGCCGGCGGCAAAGGTGAAGCTGCCGGAGATCGGGTGGCTGTCCGCCGAGACGACCCGGTAGCTGACCAGGTAGGTGCCGAGCGGTCGGTCCGCCGCCCGCAGCGCGATCCGCATGGTCCGGTCGCGGACCTCCGGGTCACCGACGTTGATCCGCTTGCCGTCGGGGGCGAGCACCTGTACCCGACCGGGCACGACGGCGACCGGCTCGCTGAAGGTCAGCAGCACCTCGCGCGGGGCGTAGCCCAGCACCTCGTCACGCTGCGGCGTGGTGGCGACCACCACGGCGTGCGCCGCCGCCGGGCCGGCCGCCCCCAGGACCGCGCCCAGGGTGGTGCAGAAGGTGGCCAGGAGCAGCCCGAGCAGGACCCCGGCCCGGGTACGGGTGGGCATCGCGCGGGATCAGTTGCGGCGCAGCAGGCGGTAGCTGAGGAAGCCGCCGGTGCCGATGGCACCGAGGAAGACCACCCAGATCACCGTGTTGCTGATGCCGATCTGCGGACCGGTGTTTGCCGACGCGGCGGCGATCAGACCGTCGTTGCCCGGCGCGGGCAGGGCGGCCGGCGGCAGTTCGGCGTACCTGACCAGACCGGTGCTTTCCAACATCAGCATGTGGTCGCCGACGAACTTGTTGGTGGCGTTGGCCAGGTCCCGGATGATGTCGTTGCGGGTGCTGGCCCGCACCGCGCCGACCACCGGGAAGATCTTGCCGTGGGCCACCCTGAGGCGGGTGACGAAGATCTGGTCGAAGCGGGCCCCGGTGGCGTCCTTCATCTCGGTCAGCCACTGCTGCTGTTCGGCGGTCGGCTGGTTGGGGATGGTGGCGCCCAGCTTGTTGGCGGCCTCCACGGTCAGCCGGTCCAGCTCCTCGTGTTGACGGGCGATCTCCGCGCCGATCTCCCGGACCACCCGGGACTGGCCCTTCTCGGCGGCCATCTGCCCGGCCGGCATCTCCCAGAGCCCGGCCAGCCGTACGCCGTCGAGCAGGGCCTGATCGGCGGCGGCGAGTTGCTGACCTGCGGGCGCGCCCAACGCCAACCCGGGCAGCACGACGAGGGCCGCGGCGATCGTGGTGAGCAGCACCGCCAACCGCGGGGACCGATTGCCCTGCCGGCGACGAGCGGAATCCAGCGATGCCATGTCTGCGGTGCCTCCTCGGTCGAGAACCGATCATCTGCCCGACGGGCGTCCGCACGCCGTTGGCCGCCCGTCCGCACACTGGTACGGATCGACCGGCCGATCAGTTCATCGTTCGCGAATCCACCTCACGGCGGTGGGTGCGGACAGCTCAGCCGACGTCGAGGGGGTCGGCGAGCAGCCGGTCGAAGGCCAGTTCGGCGGCGCCGATCAGCGGGGCGTCCGCGCCGAGCATGGGGGTGCGCAGGCGTACGTGCTCCAGGCAGGCGGGCAGCCCGTTGGAGTTGAGCCGGCTGCGTACCTGTGCGGCGGCGGCCAGGTACAGGTCACGCATCGTCCCACCGAAGATGACCATCTCCGGGTTGAAGATGTTGACCAGGTTGGCCACCCCGAAGCCCAGCCAGTCGCCGGCCTGGCGTACCGCCGTCTGCGCCCGGGCATCGCCCCGGTCGGCGGCGTCGAAGACCGCCAGCAGCGCGTCGCGGCCCCGGGCGTCGGAGCGCCCGGCGGCGCGCAGCAGTCCGTGCTCGCCGATCTCGGTCTCCCAGCAGCCCCGGTTGCCGCACTCGCAGCGTGCCCCGTCGCGGGCCACCACCATGTGACCGACCTCGCCGCTGTAGCCGCCGTGCCCGGTCAACCGTCGACCACCGGCGATGATCCCGGCGCCGACGCCCACGTCCCCGTAGAGGTAGATGACGTTGTCGCAGCCGGCGGCGGTGCCCCGGGCGTGTTCGGCGAAGGCTGCCACGTCCGCCACGTTCCCGACCGTGACCGGCACCTCGACGCCGAGTTCGGCGCTGACCGCCGCCCCGATCGGCTCGTCCACCCAGCCGGTGGCCGGCCCGAGCCGGACCAGGCCGTCGTCGCGGCGCACCATGCCGCAGACCGCGATGCCGGCGCCGACGCAGACGGCATCGGCCGGCAGCGCCTGCCGCATCTCCTTGACCGCCCCGGCCAGCAGCGGCGCGGCCTCCGCGGCGGAGAGACCGCGCGGCCGGTCCAGTTCCCGGCGGTCGAGCACCGCGCCGCCGAGACCGACTCGCGCGGCCCGCAGCCGATCCACCTCGATGCTGTACGCGTACGCGAAGATCCGGTCCGACTCGGGCCGGACGACAAGCGACGGTCGTCCGGCCCGGCCGGTTTCCTTCGGCGCCCCCTCGGTCACCAGGCCGGCCGCGGCGAGGTCGGCGGTGAGCGCGCCGATGGTGCTCCGGTTCAACCCGAGTGCGTTCGTCAACTCGGCGCGCGTTGTCGCCCCGTGCAGGTGCACGTAACGCAGCAGCGCGCCGAGATTCTGCCGGCGGATCTCGTCCTGGCTGGGTCCTACGCGCATCGGGTGGTTACTACTTTCGGTGGTGCGTTCAGCGGTTTCCGGTGGCCGAAGCTCGTCGTCGGGACAGCGCGTCGACACTGGCCGCGAGCAACAGCACGACGCCGGTGACCACGTACTTGACGCCGGAGCTGTAGCCCATCAGACCCATCCCATTGTCGATCACGGCCACGACGGCGCCACCGAGGACCGCGTCCAGGATGCGCCCCTTGCCGCCGAAGAGGCTGGTGCCACCGATCACCGCCGCGCCCACGGCGTAGAGCAGCACGTTGCTGCCGCCGGTGTTCGGGTCCACGGAGTTGGCCCGGCTGGCTGCCACGATCCCGCCGACCGCGGCCATGGTCGAGCAGATCATGAAGGCCGAGATGCGGATGCGGTCCACGTTGATGCCGGCCCGCCGGGCCGCTTCCCGGTTGCCGCCGACCGCGTAGATGTGCCGGCCGTAGCTGGTGCGCTGGAGCACGAAGGTCAGGACCACCAGCAGTACGGCGACGATCGGCACCACGATCGGCACCCCCTTGAGGGAGGTGATCAGCACGTTGAGGCTGCGCTCCAGGTTGAGCACGTAGACGGCGAGGCCCAGGACCAGCGCCAGGGCGGCGATGCGACCCAGCACCACCGGGAACGGATCGTTGATCAGGTTCCGGGCGGCACGGCTGCGGTAGCGCAGCAGTTGCACCACGGCGAATCCGGCGACCGCGATCGCGGCGAGGGTCCAGCCGAGCGCGACCGGCATGTTGCGGTTGACGATCGCCACCACCACCGGCTCGCGGACGGAGATGTTGCGGCCCTCCTTCATCAGCAGCAGCACCACCCCCTGGAAGGCGAGGAAGCCGGCGAGGGTGACCACGAAGGAGGGGATGCCCACCTTGGCGACCAGGAAGCCCAGGATGGTGCCGATGACCATGCCGGTGAGCAGGGCGGCGAGCACCGCGACGTACCACGGGTAGCCCAGGACGGTGATCAGGTTGGCAAGCACTGCCGCGCAGACCCCGCTGGCGAAGCCGGCCGACAGGTCGATCTCGCCGAGCAGCAGGACGAAGACCAGACCCATCGCGATCAGGGTGACCGCCGCGCCCTGGGTGAACAGGTTGGCGAAGTTGCCGGCGGTGAGGAACGACGGCCGCATGATCGAGAAGATGGTGCAGAGGACGAGCAGACCGGCGACCGCAGGCAGCGCGCCGATGTCTCCACCCCGTACCCGCTGCCAGTAGCCGCGGACGTGGCTGCCGACGGTGGGTGCCGGTGCGACGGCGGCCGGGCCCTCCTTCGTGACGGCGGTGATGCTCATGAGACGCCTCCTGTGGTGCTGTCGGCCGGCGCCGCGCCGTTGCCGTTGACGCCCGGGTCGACGGCGAGTCCGAGTTCGCCGGAGCGGCCGGCGGTGATCAGCTCGACCACCTGGGCGTGGGTGATCTCTGTCGTCTTCACCTGGGCGACCATCTGACCGAGGTAGAGCGCGGCGATGCGGTCGGAGACGGCGAAGACGTCGTTCATGTTGTGCGAGATGAGGACGACGGCCAGGCCGTTGTCGGCCAGCCGGCGAACGAGTTCGAGAACCTGGGCGGTCTGCGCGACGCCGAGCGCGGCGGTCGGCTCGTCCAGGATCACCAGCTTGCTGTTCCAGAGCACCGCCTTGGCGATCGCCACGGTCTGGCGCTGCCCACCGGAGAGGCTGGAGACGTGCTGGCGCAGGGACTTGACGGTGCGTACGGAGAGCCCGGCCAGGGTCTCCGCGGCCATCTGTTCCATCGTCGGTTCGTCCAGGACGAGGCCGTTGCGCTTCTCCCGCCCGAGGAACATGTTCTGCACGATGTCGAGGTTGTCGCAGAGCGCGAGATCCTGGTAGACGACCTCGATGCCGAGCGAGGCGGCGTCGCGCGGACTGCTGATGGTGACCGGTTGGCCGTCGAAGACGAACTCGCCGGCGTCGATGGGATAGATGCCGCTGATGCACTTGACCAGGGTCGACTTGCCGGCGCCGTTGTCACCGACGAGCGCGGTGACCTCGCCCGGGTAGGCGGCGAAGGCGACGTCGCGCAGCACCTGGACGGGACCGAAACTCTTGTCGATCCCGCGTAGCTCCAGCAGTGGGGTCGCGGACACGGGGTTCTCCTTATTCCACGGAGGGAGATCGGGGCCCGTCCAGCGACGCCGCCCGGTACGGGGTTGCCGTACCGGGCGGCGTCACTCTGGCGGGGGACAGGTCAGCTGATGCCCGCGTCGGCGCAGAGCTTGGCGTAGTCGCCGGTGCAGACCTGTTCCTTGGTCACGTAACCGTCGGCGATGACGTCCTTGACGTTCTCCTTGTAGATCGCCGCGGGGGTGAGCAGGACGGCGGGCACGTCGCGGTTGCCCTCCGGGTCCCGGACCGTCTGGCCGGTCTGCTTGCGCTCGCCCTTGGCCAGCGCGATGGCCAGCTCGGCGGCGGCGTCCGCCTCCTTCTTGACCGCCTTGTAGACCGTCATGCACTGGTCACCGGCGAGGATGTTCTGCAGCGCCTGCGGGTCGGCGTCCTGCCCGGTCACCGGGACCTTGCCGTTGAGGTTGTTCTTCTTCAGCACCGAGATGGCGGCGTTGCCGAGGCCGTCGTTCGCGGAGAGCACGCCGTCGATCTTGCCGCCGGTCTTGGTGAGCTGCTGCTCGAAGATGGTCGCGGCCTGCGTGTTGTCCCAGTCCGGCACGGAGTCGTCGGCGGCCTTGGTGTACTCGCCGGAGTCGAACTTCGGCTTGAGGACCGAGTCGTAGCCCTCCTTGAACAGGGTCGCGTTGTTGTCGGTCGGCGAGCCGTTGAGGTAGGCGATCGCCGGCTTCTCCGCCTTCGCGTCGGTGAGGCACTTGACCAGGCCCTCGCCCTGGAGCTTGCCGACCGCCACGTTGTCGAAGCTGACGTAGTACTCCGCCGAGCCGCCGAGGGTCAGGCGGTCGTAGTCGATGGTGGCGACACCCTGGGACTTGGCCTTGTCCAGGACGGCCTTGCCGGTGCCGGAGTCCAGGTTGACGATCATCAGCACGGTGACCCCGCTGGTGATCATCTGGTCGGCGAGGGTCTGGAAGGCGTTCTTGTCGCCCTGCGCGTTCTGGATGTCCGACTCGATGCCGGCCGCGTCGAACGCCTCCTTGAGGAACCTGCGGTCCGCGCTCTCCCAGCGGACCGAGGAGCTGCTGTCCGGCAGGATCACGCCGATCTTCGGGGTCTTGCCGGAGCCGCCGCCGGCCTGGTCGCCGGAATCGTCGCCGCAGGCCGTCAGGCTGCCGAGGGCGAGCACGCCCACAGCACCGATGGCGAGGAAGCCCTTGCGCATGTGCAGGGTCCTTTCGAGAGTGGGAAGGTGTCGGTGTGTCGATGGTGTTCTTTTGTTGTGCCCGGCAACGTATTCCGCTGCCGGGCGCCGACACAAGGGCGCGCTGGGCGCTAATTTGTTGTCGGCAGTAACAATTCGGCAACGCCCATGAAGCGCTCACGTCACCGCAGCGGCATCGGTCAGCTGTAATGCCTGGTCAGACGCCACATCAGCGGACGTGGCGGACGGCAGCGGGTTCACGCCCCGGCGAAACCTGGCCTCATCGGGCCAGGAGGTGGGGCGATCGACACGGTCTCCCGGCTGACCCGCGCGCCGGGACCCCACCGTTGCGGCGCAACGGTGCTGGTCGAGGTCAGCCGGTGGCGAGGGGTGCGGTCCGGGCGTCGGTGAGGGCGACCAGGTCGGCCGGGGCCAGTTCGACCTGAAGGCCGCGCCGGCCCGCCGACACGTACACCGTGTCGTGCTCCAGGGCGGAGTCGTCGAGCACCGTGGGTAGCCGCTTACGCTGCCCCAGTGGGCTGATGCCGCCGCGTACGTAGCCGGTGGCGCGTTCGGCGGCACCGCGTTCGGCAAGCGTGGCCCGCTTGCCGCCGACCGCCGCGGCCAGCGCCTTGAGGTCCAACTCGCCGGTCACCGGCACGATCGCCACGGTGAGGGCACCGTCCACCTCGGCGATCAGGGTCTTGAAGACCCGTCCGGGTGGTACGCCGATCGCGGCGGCGACCAACGCGCCGTAGTTCGGCGAGTCCGCCGCGACATCGTAGGGATGGGTGCGATGGGTGATGCGGTGCTTCGTCAGCAGCACCATCGCCGGCGTACCCCGTCCCGTCATGTGCGCCAACCTAACTGCGCCCCCGGCCCGGAGGCCAGCAGCTTTCCCGCCTCGACCCTGCGTGGCCCTAGCCGGTGACCGGCTGGCAGACCAGCACCGTCGGGGCGGCGGCGACCCGGGTCAGCACCAGGCTCGCCGGTTGGTCACCGGCCAGCCGCAGGTCGTGCCGGAGTCGTTCGGGTTCCAGCGCCGAGCCACGCTTGAGGATCTCCACCCGGCCGACCCGGCGCTCCCGCAGCAACGCGCGCAGGCGCTTCAGCGAGAACGGCAGCACGTCGGTCACCTCCAGGCAGCGGGCGTACGGCGTCGGCGTCGGCGCGTCGGCATAGAGGTAGGCGATGCTCGGGTCGGCCAGCGAGGCATCCAGGTCGGCGGCGAGTTCGGCGACCAGGTGGGCGCGGAGCACCGCCGGGTCCGGGTCGTACACGAAGCGGCGTACCGGCCCGACAGGTGCCTCCTGCCGCCCCGAACCGACGAGTTGGTGGACGCTCGTTCCGTCGACGGGGTGATAAGAAGGGGCCCCTTTACTACCGGAGGCGTTAACAGGGGGCCCTTCCTTCAACACGGTCGCGCGGCGGGGGGTTTCGGCGAGCGGGCCGCACCAGAGCGCCGCCTCGACCAGGTTGCCGTCGACGCTCACCCACTCGGCCTCGGCACCGGCGGGGATGAGGGCGTGGTCGAGACCGGGGGCGACCTTCACCACCGTCCGGGGCACCCGTTGCGCGAGCCCGGTGACGAAGTCCCACGGCGGCGAGTACGAGTTCGGGTCGAAGATCCGACGTCCCGTTCCGGCCCGGCGGCGCGCCGGGTCGCAGAAGACCGCCTCGACCCGGTTCACGTCGAACGCCGTCGCATCCCCGCACTCGACGGTGAACAGCTCGGTCAGCCCGGCGGCCTGCGCGTTCGCCTCGGCCAGCGCGGCGGTGAGCGGGTCGGCCTCCACGCCGTACACCCGGATGCCGGTCCGGGCGGCGGCGAGCGCGTCGGCCCCCAGTCCGCAACCCAGGTCGGCCAGGCTGGTCACCCCGGCCTCGCGCAGCCGGTGCGCGCGGCGTCGCGCGACCACCCCTCGGGTGGCCTGTTCCAGGCCGGGCCGGGTGAAGAACATGCCGCTCGCCGCCGGCCCGAACTTGCCCGCCGCCCGGCGGCGGAGCTCCGCCTGGGTCAGCGCCGCCGCCGCCAACCCGGCGGGGATCCCGGCCGAGCGCAGCGCCGCCGCCGCGGCCAGCGGGTCACCGCCGGCCACCCGGGCCGCCGCCGCGAGCGCGCCCGACCCCTCGGGCGTACGCAACGCCGCAAGCTGCTCCAGATCCACCCACCCATTGTCCCGACCCACCCGACCCCACTGACCGCCCCACCCACCCGGCCCCGCCCCCACCCACCCGGCCCCGGCCTGGACCGCCCGGCCGGCTCGCCTGGGCAGGCCGCCCGCCCGGCCCGGCTGGCTTGATCGACACCGTTACGCCGGAGTGGCGGTGTCCCGGCGCGTGGGTTGCCGCTACTTCGGCGTAACGGTGTCGATCAAGCCCCTGAAACCGGGGACCGGGCGGGCCGCGGGTGTCGGAAAGGTGTCGACACGAAGGGGGAGCGTTGGCACTCTCCTTGACGGAGTGCTAGCCGAGGAATAACCTGCGATTAGCACTCTCACCCTGAGGGTGCCAACCCTCGGGCCCTCGTGCCCGGGAGTTGAACGCCAGGCGGACCGGCACCCGCGACGACGGCCCCGCCCGGTGGCATGTGGCAGACCGACGCTGGTCGGTACGCCGACCGGTAACGAAACCAGTACCCCAGGAGGGTATGCCCGTGACTACCGCGACCAAGGTTGCGATCAAGCCGCTCGAGGACCGGATCCTGGTCCAGGCGAACGAGGCTGAGACCACCACTGCGTCGGGCATCGTGATTCCCGACACCGCCAAGGAGAAGCCGCAGGAGGGCACCGTCCTCGCTGTCGGCCCGGGTCGTTTCGACGACGACGGTGACCGGATCCCGATGGACGTCAAGGTGGGCGACACCGTCCTCTACTCGAAGTACGGCGGCACCGAGGTCAAGTACGCCGGCGAGGAGTACCTGGTGCTCTCCGCCCGCGACGTCCTCGCGATCATCGAGAAGTAAGCAACCGATCAGTGTCGTTGCCCCGGACCGGCTCGCCGGGCCGGGGCAACGTCGCTTCGAAGGGACATACATGGCGAAGATCCTGAGCTTCTCGGATGACGCCCGGCACCAGCTGGAGCACGGTGTCAACGCGCTCGCGAACGCGGTCAAGGTCACTCTCGGGCCGCGCGGGCGCAACGTCGTCCTGGACAAGAAATTCGGTGCGCCGACGATCACCAACGATGGTGTGACCATCGCCAAGGAGATCGAGCTCACCAACCCGTACGAGAACCTGGGCGCGCAGCTGGTCAAGGAGGTGGCGACCAAGACCAACGACGTCGCCGGCGACGGGACCACCACCGCGACCGTGCTGGCCCAGGCGATGGTCCGCGAGGGCCTGCGCAACGTGACCGCGGGCGCCAACCCGGCCGGTCTCAAGCGGGGCATCGACGCCGCTGCGGCCAAGGTCTCCGAGGCGCTGCTCGGCAAGGCCGTCGAGGTCTCCGACAAGAAGTCCGTCGCGCACGTGGCGACGATCTCGGCGCAGGACTCCACAATCGGTGAGCTGATCGCCGAGGCGATGGAGCGGGTCGGCCGCGACGGTGTGATCACCGTCGAGGAAGGCTCGGCGCTGCAGACCGAACTGGACGTCACCGAGGGCCTCCAGTTCGACAAGGGCTTCATCTCGCCGAACTTCGTCACCGACGTGGAGGCGCAGGAGTCGGTCCTGGAGGACGCGTACATCCTGATCACCACGCAGAAGATCTCGGCGATCGAGGAGCTGCTGCCGCTGCTGGAGAAGGTCCTCCAGGACAACAAGCCGCTGCTGATCGTCGCCGAGGACGTCGAGGGTCAGGCGCTGTCCACCCTGGTGGTCAACTCGATCCGCAAGACCCTCAAGGTCTGCGCGGTCAAGGCGCCCGGCTTCGGTGACCGCCGCAAGGCGATGCTGCAGGACATGGCGATCCTGACCGGTGCCGAGCTGGTCGCGCCCGAGCTGGGCTACAAGCTCGACCAGGTCGGCCTGGAGGTGCTCGGCACCGCCCGGCGCATCGTGGTCGACAAGGAGAACACCACGATCGTCGACGGTGGTGGCCAGGCCAGCGAGGTCGCCGACCGGGTCGCCCAGATCCGCAAGGAGATCGAGGCTTCGGACTCCGACTGGGACCGGGAGAAGCTGGCCGAGCGGCTGGCCAAGCTCTCCGGTGGCATCGCCGTGGTCAAGGTCGGCGCGGCCACCGAGGTCGAGATGAAGGAGCGCAAGCACCGCATCGAGGACGCCATCGCCGCGACCAAGGCCGCGGTCGAGGAGGGTACGGTGCCCGGCGGTGGCGCCGCCCTGGCCCAGATCCTGTCGGTGCTCGACGACGACCTCGGCTTCACCGGTGACGAGAAGGTCGGTGTGTCGATCGTGCGCAAGGCGCTTGTCGAGCCGCTGCGCTGGATCGCCCAGAACGCCGGGCACGACGGGTACGTCGTGGTGCAGAAGGTCACCGAGGGCAAGTGGGGCCACGGCCTCGACGCCGCCATCGGCGACTACGTGGACCTGGCCGCGTCCGGCATCATCGACCCGGTGAAGGTGACCCGTAACGCGGTCACCAACGCCGCGTCCATCGCCGGCCTGCTGCTCACCACCGAGAGCCTCGTGGTGGAGAAGCCCAAGGAGCCGGAGGCCGCCGCAGCCGGTCACGGCCACGGTCACGGTCACAGCCACCAGCACGGCCCGGGCTTCTGAGCCGTCCGTGACACGGTACGGCGGGTGCGCCGCTCTCCCGGAGCACCCGCCGTACCGCTCAGCGGCTGTCAGCTGACCGGGTGCAGCACACGAGGACCAGCCGGCACCACAGTTCCCACCGTGGTGCCGGAAGCACGCTGCCGCGCCCTGTGCAGGGCGCGGCAGCGGTGGTTCATGGCTGGATCAGGCGACGTTGCGTTGGGTGGGGACGGTCGACCGGTGGCTGCTGCCCAGTCGGGCCTCCAGGCGGGCGACGTCCACCCGGGTCTGCCGGCGGTCGGCGAGATCCTCCCAGCCGACCGCGAGCAGCCGTAGCCGCTCGGATTCGCTGAAGCCGCCCCACACTCCGTACGGCTCCCGCACGGTCAGGGCGTGCGCGGCGCATTCGGCCCGTACCGGGCAGGCGCGGCAGACGGCCTTGGCGCCCGATTCCCGGCGCAGCCGCGACGAGCCCCGCTCGCCGTCCGGGTGGAAGAACTGCGCGCTGTCCCGGCCACGGCAGGCGCCCAGACGTTGCCAGTCCCACAGGTCGACGATGGGTCCGGGCAGTCTACGTACGTTCGACATCAGCACCCCTCCTCTCGCGCGGCACCGCGAGATGCTTGTTGGCCGGCTTGTCCGGGTGGCGGGCCGCGCAGGGCACCGTTCCCGGCCTTGAGCCCCCGGTACCCCGACCGCTCTCCGCTCACACGTCTTGTGATCCAAAAGCTGTGGCGACTTGGGGCAAATGACCTATCTGTCGGAAAACTTGGGAGGATTGCCCGGAAGTTCCTCCCGAGGCTGCCCGGTCATGGTCTGCTCGTCTGCGGAGAGGAGATCGTTGTGCGTACCGTTCTTGTGTGCGTTCGGACGCCGCTCGCTGCACAGCATTTGACTTCCGCAGCGGCGCGGCTGGGATTGTCCGGTGCTGTCCGGACGGCCGTCTCCGACCCCGAGGTGATGCTGCGGCTGGCCGAGCGTCCCGCCGACGTGGTGCTCGCCGACACCGCCCTCACCCGCCCCGACAGTGCCGGGTTCGTCCGGCGGGTACTGGCACGCGCGCCGCAGGCCGCGGTGCTGCTGCTCGGTATGGAGGAGTCCGAGGCGGCGGCGGCGACGATCCACGCCGGAGCGCGTGGGCTGATCCAGGGCATCGACCATGACCTGACCAGCGCGGTCGCCAAGGCGCTGCTGCTGCTGGCCGCACCGGGTCGGGCCAACCGGAACCGGATCGCCGACCCGGCGCGGGACACCGCGGCGGTGGGCGGCCCTCGGCCGGCACCAAACGGTCGGCCCACCGGCGACAGCTCCCCGACCTGGACGGCAACGGACGCGGCGGGCAGCCCCGCGATGGTGCCGGTGCAGCGCGGCGAGGATCCGGCCGAGCCGGACGCCGAGGAGGAGAAGGGCACCGCCGCCAGGCCGCCCCGCGCCGACCGGTCCACGATTGGGCTCACCGAACGCGAGTTGCAGGTGCTGCTCGGCATGGCCGAGGGCAAGAGCAACGCCGAGATCGGCCGTGAGTTGTTCGTCTCCGAGGACACCGTGAAAACCCACGCCCGACGGCTGTTCCGCAAGCTCGGTGCCCGGGACCGGGCCCACGCGGTGGCCGCCGGATTCCGTGCTGGCCTGGTCGCCTGAAGGCGGTAGGCCGACCCCGCCGGGGCGAGTCCTCTGTGGGTGAGCGGCCGTGCTCCGCTGATGCCGTCACCCGGGCGGGCGGGTCAGTCCCGGGAGGCGGCCTCGTCCTCGCTGTCCTCGGTGCCTTCGCTGAGTGTGTCGTGCACACCGTCGGCGTAGCCGCGCGCGTAGTCCCAGGTGACGTAGTGGTCCGGGTCCGGGTCGAAGGCCGGCTCGTGCACCCGGGGTCGCCCGGAGCTGAGCAGGTGCCGCAGGTTGCCCCGGAGCAGGTCCCAGTCGAAGTAGTGCGGCTCGCGGCAGTCCTCACACTCGATGACGAGCCCGCGTACGCCGATCGGCGCGAGCAGCGCCTGGTAGATCTCCAGATCGGCGAGATCCTCCAGCACGTCCTGACGTTCGACGTCGGTCAGTGGGTCGAGCGAGGAGTCGCGGTCAGGGTCGTCCAGGCCGGCTGCCGGGTCGGCGGGGTCGCCGGTGAACGGGTCGATGGGCTCGTCTTGCACCCCCTCACCGTAGACCTAAGCACCCGCCGATGCCCGTCCCCCGTCGAGCAATCCAGCTCGGGACATCCCGTCGCCGCGTCTTCGCCGCACCTACCGCCGCTCGCGGGTGCCACCGGAGCCACTGGGTACGATGGGGCCGACGCCTTCCTGCCCGGCCGTTCGCCGGTGCCCAGACCACCCTCACTGCAGCCCGTTCGAGCAGCTCAGGAGAGCAATCGTGGAGAATTCGCCCCAGACCGACCTTTCCGCCGGCGCCGATGCTGGCGAGCTGGGCGGCCACCTGCCCGAGCTGCCGGCGGGCTCGGCCCGGGTGGTGCCGCTGGGGCTGACCTTCGACGACGTGCTGCTGCAGCCCGGCGAGTCGGACGTGGTGCCCAGCCGGGTGAACACCGTCACCCGGCTCACCCGCAACGTCACCCTCTCCATCCCGCTGCTGTCCAGCGCGATGGACACGGTGACCGAGGCGCGGATGGCGATCGCCATGGCCCGCCAGGGCGGCATCGGCGTGCTGCACCGCAACCTCTCCGTGGAGGACCAGGCGCTCCAGGTCGACCTGGTGAAGCGCTCCGAGTCCGGCATGATCACCAACCCGGTCACCGCCAGCCCGGACGACACCCTGCGTGAGGTCGACCAGCTCTGCGGGCGTTACCGGATCTCCGGCGTGCCGGTGGTGGACGCCGAGGGGCAACTGGTCGGCATCGTCACCAACCGGGACATGCGGTTCGTCTCCGACCCGGCCACGCCGGTCCGCGACATCATGACCCAGCCGCCGCTGGTCACCGCCCCGGTCGGGGTGAGCAAGGACGACGCGCTGGGCCTGCTGCGTCAGCACAAGGTCGAGAAGCTGCCGATCGTCGACGGTGCCGGCAAGCTGCGCGGGCTGATCACCGTGAAGGACTTCACCAAGAGCGAGCAGTACCCGAACGCCACCAAGGACGACGCCGGTCGCCTGCGGGTGGCCGCGGCGATCGGGGTCGGCGAGGACGCCTACAAGCGGGCCCGGGCGCTCGTCGACGCGGGCGTCGACGTGCTGATCGTGGACACCGCGCACGGCCACCAGCGGGCCGTGCTGGAGATGGTCGCCCGGCTGAAGAAGGACGTCGCCATCGACATCGTCGGCGGCAACGTGGCCACCTACGCCGGGGCGAAGGCGCTCGTCGACGCTGGTGCCGACGGGGTGAAGGTGGGCGTCGGCCCGGGTGCCATCTGCACCACCCGGATCGTGGCCGGTGTCGGCGTGCCGCAGATCACGGCGATCATGGAGGCCGCCCGGGCGGCCCGACCGGCCGGCGTGCCGGTGATCGGCGACGGTGGCATCCAGTATTCGGGCGACATCGCCAAGGCGCTGGTCGCCGGGGCCGACACGGTGATGCTCGGCAGCCTGCTGGCCGGCTGCGAGGAGAGCCCCGGTGAGCTGATCTTCGTCAACGGCAAGCAGTTCAAGGCGTACCGGGGGATGGGTTCGCTCGGCGCGATGCAGTCGCGTGGGCAGGCGAAGTCGTACTCCAAGGACCGCTACTTCCAGCAGGACGTGACGAGCGACGAGAAGCTGGTCCCGGAGGGTGTCGAGGGCCAGGTGCCCTACCGTGGGCCGCTGTCGCGGATGGCCCACCAGCTCGTCGGTGGCCTGCGGCTGGCGATGGGGTACGCGGGCGCGGAGAGCATCGCGGAGCTGCACCAGCGTGGCCAGCTGATCCGGATCACCGCAGCCGGGCTCAAGGAGAGCCACCCGCACGACATCCAGATGACCGTCGAGGCACCGAACTACCACACCCGCTGACACCCCTTTCGTTGGAACTGGAGCCCACATGCGTGACGTGGTCGAGATCGGGCTGGGCAAGACCGCGCAGCGCGGCTACCACCTGGACGACATCGCCATCGTGCCGAGCCGGCGTACCCGGGACGTCGACGACGTCTCCACCGGCTGGCAGTTGGACGCGTACCAGTTCGGCATCCCCTGCGTGGGGCACCCCTCCGACGCGACGATGAGCCCGGCCTCGGCGGTCCGCCTGGGCCAGCTCGGCGGCCTCGGTGTGCTCAACGTCGAGGGGCTCTGGACCCGCTACGAGAACCCGACCAAGGTGCTGGAGGAGTTGGCCGGTCTGGGCGAGGACGCCCGCGCCACCAAGCGGCTCCAGGAGGTGTACGCCGAGCCGATCCGCCCGGATCTGATCACCGAGCGGGTCCGCGAGCTGCGCGCCGGCGGCGGCACGGTGGCGGTGCGGGTCTCCCCGCAGCACACCCTGGCGCTGGCCCCGGTGATCCTCGACGCGGGCGTCGACCTCCTGGTCATCCAGGGCACCATCGTCTCGGCCGAGCACGTCTCGACCACCGACGAGCCGCTCAACCTCAAGGAGTTCATCGCCGACCTCGACCTGCCGGTCATCGTCGGCGGCTGCACCGACTACAAGACCGCACTGCACCTGATGCGTACCGGCGCGGCCGGTGTGATCATCGGCATCGGTGGCGACGAGTGGTCCACCACCGAGTCGGTGCTCGGCATCCGGGTGCCGATGGCCACCGCGATCGCCGACGCCGCCGCCGCCCGGCGGGACTACCTGGACGAGACCGGTGGCCGGTACGTGCACCTGATCGCCGACGGCGACATCCGTACCTCCGGGGACATCGCCAAGGCGCTCGGCTGCGGCGCGGACGCGGTCATGCTCGGCGAGCCCCTGTCGCTCTGCGCGGAGGCCCCGGCGGGCGGTGCCTGGTGGCACTCGGCCGCCAGCCACCCGTCACTGCCCCGAGGCGCCTTCGAGGTGGCCGGCGAACCGCTCGGCTCCATGGAACGTCTCCTCTTCGGCCCCGCCGACGAGCCGGACGGCCAACTCAACCTCTTCGGCGGCCTCCGCCGCGCCATGGCCAAGTGCGGCTACCGCGACCTCAAGGAATTCCAAAAAGTAGGCCTCGTCCTCGACCGCTGACCCCCCCCGCCCCCACCCCCCCCGCCCCACCCCCACCCCCTTCCTGCGTCGATCATGGAGTTGTGGTCGCAGGTTCGTGGTGGTTTCGGGTGGTTCGCCGCGACCGCAAGTGCAAGATCGACGGGGTGGGCGGCGGTAGGCTCGGCGGGGTGAGCAGGGTGGTGGGGTTGCGGTGGCGTGGGGTTGCGGTGGCGGTGGTGGCTGCCGTGGCGCTGGTGAGTTGCACGGGGGAGAATGAGGACGGGTTCCGGCCGGGCAGTGTGGACGTTGCCGATCCGTACGTGCCGGGCAGTGGCAACGGTGGTTACGACGTCGACAATTACCGGCTCGCGGTGCGGTACGACCCGGCCGACGACCGGCTCGTTGGGCGGGCCGTGGTGACCGCGACCGCCACGCAGAACCTCTCCCGGTTCAACCTCGACCTGAGCGGTCTCACGGTCGACTCGGTCACCGTGGACGGTGCCTCCGCCGAGCACCGGCAGGCCGACGGCGAACTGGTCGTCACGCCGAACCGGAGGCTGGAGAACCTCAGCCGGTTCACCGTCGAGGTGAGCTACGCCGGGGTGCCCACGGCGGTCACCGACGGCGTGCTGGGCAGCGGTGGTTTCCAGCACACCGACGACGGGGCGATCGCCCTGGGCCAACCGCACTCGGCGGCGACCTGGTTCCCGGTCAACGACCACCCCTCCGACAAGGCGACCTACGACATCGAGGTGACGGTCCCCGAAGGGCTCGCCGCGCTGAGCAACGGTGTACCGGGGGAGCGGACCACGGCCGACGGGTGGACCACCTGGCGTTGGGCCGAGCGGTCACCGATGGCGAGTTACCTGACCACACTGGTGATCGGTGACTACCGGGTGGACGTCGGCACGCACAGCGGCAAGCCGCTGATCACGGCCGTGCCGGCCGACATGCCGGCCACCGGGCCGCAGGCCCGGTCACTGTCGCGCACCGGTGAGATCGCCGACTACCTGGCCGGTCTCTTCGGGCCGTACCCGTTCGAGGCGTACGGCGGGGTGGTGGTGGCCGACCCGAGGATCGGGTACGCGTTGGAGACACAGTCCCGGCCGGTCTACGGGCCCGGGTTCTTCCGCTCCGGGGAGCCGAACTACGGCGTGGTCGTCCACGAGGTGGCCCACCAGTGGTTCGGCAACAGTGTGGCGCTGGCCCGGTGGAGTGACATCTGGCTCAACGAGGGCTTCGCCAGCTACGCCGAGTGGCTCTGGGAGGAACACGACGGCGGCCCGAGCGCCCAACGCAACTTCGAGCAGCAGTACGCCGTGACGGACTGGTCCCGGCCCACCCTGGACCCCGGCCCCGGCGCGATGTTCAGCGCTGCCGTCTACAAGCGCGGTGCACTTGTCGTGCACGCGTTGCGGCGTACCGTCGGCGACGACGACTTCTTCCGGATCCTGCGCACCTGGACCACCGAACGGCGGGACGGCACCGCGACCACGGCTGACTTCGTCGCCCTGGCCGAGCGGGTCTCCGGGCGTCAGCTGGGCTCGTTCTTCGACGCCTGGTTGACAGGTACCACCGCACCGGCGTTGCCCTGACCCGCCGCCCGGGCGCTGGTCGCCCGGCGGGCGGCGCGCTCACCACGCCAACTGTGGCGGACCGCCACTCCGCGAGCCGCCAGGCGGTCCGGGACCTCCGGGTCGTCGAGGTCCGCGTGAAAGGCGTCGAGGCTGCGCAGCTGAGGTAGCGACTCCAGCGTCACCGCCGAGGCGCAGAAGCCGGTCCAGTAGGGCGTTCAGCACGCCGAGGTGCAGGCCGCGGTCGGCGAAGACGAGATCCACGATCTTGACAGTATCGCCCTATCGGGGCACCACCAGTTTCGGGTGCTCGGCGAGGAACTCGTCGACCTTGCCGGCCCGCAACTCGGTGATGAAGCGGCGGCCGGTCTGGGTCAGTTCCTCGCCCCGGTAGGCGTTGCCCCTACCGAGGGCCGCGCCGGGCAGGGTGACGAGCGTCAGCGCGTCGGGGGAGAGCCCGCCGAGGGCGTACGCGAACTCCACGATCCGTCGCCCGCCGACGTAGACGAGCATGTCGCCGAGGGCCGCCACCACCTGCTCGACCCGCTCGGGCTGGCGGGCCAGGTCGGTGTCGAGGATCTTGCCGACCAGCGACCGGATCAGTTGCTGCTGGTGGCGTTGCCGGGTGTAGTCGCCGCCGGGCAGGTAGCGCTGTCGGGCGTAGTCAAGCGCCTGCCAGCCGTTGAGGTGCCGATCGCCGGGCTCGTAGACCATCTGCGGTCCGACGTACCCGCCGACGCCCGGCCCGGGTGAGCGGTGCTTGCCGTCGGGCTGGCGATGCCGCGAGACCACCCGCTGGTCGACGTGGATGTCGACGCCGCCGAGGCTGTCCACCAACTCGTCGAATCCGCCGAAGGTGAGCACCGCGCCGGCGTCGATGCGCAGCCCGGTGTAGTCGCTCACCACCTGGCTCAGCAACTCGTACCCCTGTGCCGGGTCCGGCTGCTTCGGGCGGTCCGGCACCCGGCTGCCGTAGCTCATCGCGTTGGTGAGCTTGGTCCGCCCGCCCCGGTAGCCGGCCGGCTTGAACGCCGGGACGTCCACCACCAGGTCGCGGGGGAGCGAGAAGAGGTACGCCCGGGACAACCCCGCCGGTACGTGCAGGATGAGCACCGCGTCGGCGTGCGGCTCCCAACCCGGCACGCTGACCCGGGTGTCGATGCCGACCAGCAGCAGGTTGAGCGGGCCGGTGATGTCGGCACCCGGCGGCGGGGTGCTCGGGCTCGGGCTCGGTGGCGCGTCGGCCGACGCGCTCGGGGCGGTCGGTGTGCTCCGGTCGGTGCCGACCAGCCGGGTGATCACCACCGCGCCGACGGCCACCACCGCCACCGCGACCAGGGCGGCAAGCACAAGCGTCAGTCGTCTCCGAGGTTCTCCGAGCATCATTCCCCCGCCTTCTTCGAGCACCTGTCGACACAACGCCGTGAGGTGGGCTCAGGGTTGCGTCGACCTCGGTGTCGCTTCGATCACCCGCGTGGGCTTCTCCCGGCGGGCTGCGCAGCATGATTGCGCGCACACTGCTCCTGGCGCGAGGGCTACTCGTGAGTAATGATTCGAGGCATGCGGTACGACGTGGTCGTCATCGGGTCGGGCTTCGGCGGTAGCGTGGCCGCCCTGCGGCTGGCCGAGAAGGGTTACTCGGTCGGCGTCCTGGAGGCGGGCCGACGGTTCGCCGACGACGAGTTCCCGAAGACCTCGTGGCGGCTTCGGCGGTTCCTCTGGGCGCCGAAGCTGGGCTGCTTCGGCCTGCAACGGATCACCCTGCTGCGGGCGGCCGACCGGCGGGCCGGCGGCGGGGTGCTGGTGCTGTCCGGTTCGGGGGTCGGCGGCGGCTCGTTGGTCTACGCCAACACGCTGTACGAGCCGCTTGACGCCTTCTACACCGACCCCCAGTGGCGGGACATCACCGACTGGCGGGCCGAACTCGCCCCGCACTTCGCCCAGGCGAAGCGGATGCTCGGGGTGACCACGTACCCGCTGCACACCGCCGCGGACCGGGCGATGCGGCGGGTGGCCGACCGGATGGGGGTGGGGGACACCTTCCACGCCACTCCGGTCGGGGTGTACATCGGGCGACCGGGGGAGCGGGTGGCCGACCCGTACTTCGGCGGTGCCGGGCCGGAGCGTACCGGCTGCACCAACTGTGGCGCCTGCATGACCGGATGCCGGTACGGCGCGAAGAACACCCTGGTCAAGAACTACCTGTGGTTGGCTGAGCGAATCGGTGCCCAGGTGCATCCGCTGACCACGGTCACCGCCGTGCGGCCGTCCGGCGACGGGTACACCGTGCACACCGAACGCACCGGCGCCTGGCTGCGCAAGCGCCCGCAGGTGATCCACGCCGATCAGGTGGTCTTCGCCGCCGGGGCGTTGGGCACCCAACGGCTGCTGCACGAGATGCGTGAGCGTGGTGCCCTGCCCAACATCTCGCCGACGCTGGGGAAGCTGACCCGGACCAACTCGGAGGCCATCCTCGGCGCCTCGGTGCCGCGTCGCCGGGCCCGGGCCGCAGGAGTGGACTACACCGAGGGGGTGGCGATCACCAGCTCGTTCCACCCCGACCCGCAGACCCATATCGAGCCGGTCCGCTACGGGCGCGGCTCGAACGCGATGGCTCTGCTGCAGTCCCTGCTTGTCGACGGCGGGCCGCACCGGGTACGCCGCTGGCTCGGTCAACTCGTCCGGCATCCCTGGCAGGCCGCCCGGCTGCTGCTGGTGCGCAACTGGTCGGAGCGTACGGTGATCGCCCTGGTGATGCAGTCGGCGGACAACTCGCTCACCACCCGGCTGCGGCGCGGGCCGCTGGGTCGTCGACTGGTCGCCGCCCCCGGCCACGGCACCCCCAACCCGACCTGGATCCCCGCGGGCAACCGGGCGGCCCGACTGCTCGCCGAGGAGATCGGCGGTACGCCCGGCGGCGCGCTCACCGAACCGTTCGACATCCCGATGACCGCCCACATCCTCGGCGGCGCGGTGATCGGCGCCACTCCCGAGACCGGGGTCATCGACCCGTACCACCGCGTCTACGGCCACCCCGGCCTGCACGTCGTCGACGGCGCCGCCATCTCGGCCAACCTGGGCGTCAACCCCTCTCTCACCATCACCGCCCAGGCCGAGCGCGCCATGTCCCTCTGGCCCAACAAGAACACCCCCGACCCCCGCCCCCCACACCCCTCCCCCTACCGCCCCCTCACTCCCATCCCCCCAACCCACCCCGCCCTCTAGCCCCCGCCCCCCATCCCCCGTCGATCTTGCACTTTCTGCCGGGGCAAAGGGTGCACAAGCCGCGTATTCGCGACCGAAAGTGCAAGATCGACGGGGGATGGGGTGTGGGGTGGGGAGGAGCGCGAGGAGGGTGGGGTGGGGGTGGGGGAGGGGGTGACTGTCGGTAGGCTTGCTGCACATGAGCCTGCCGCGTCCTGTCCTCGTGGTCGACTTCGGTGCCCAGTACGCCCAGCTGATCGCGCGCCGGGTGCGTGAGGCCAAGGTCTACTCCGAGATCGTCCCGCACTCCATGCCCGTGGCCGAGATGCTGGCCAAGAACCCGGCCGCGATCATCCTGTCCGGCGGTCCGGCCAGCGTCTACGCGCCCGACGCCCCGCAGGTGGACGGCGGGCTGTTCACGGCGGGGGTGCCGGTCTTCGGCATCTGCTACGGCTTCCAGGCGATGGCGCAGGCCCTGGGCGGCACGGTGGCGCGCACCGGCAACCGGGAGTACGGCGGCACGCCGCTGCGCCCCCGCCTGCTCGAACCGGGCGTACTGCTCCGTGACCTGCCGGCCGACCTTCCGGTCTGGATGAGCCACGGCGACTGTGTCACCGAGGCGCCGGAGGGCTTCACGGTGACCGCCGAGTCCGCCGGTGCACCGGTCGCCGCCTTCGAGGACGTGGCCGGTCGGCGGGCCGGTGTGCAGTTCCACCCCGAGGTGGGGCACACCGCGCACGGGCAGGAGATGCTGACCCGCTTCCTGTACGAGATCGCCGGGATCGAGCCCACCTGGACGCCTCAGAACATCATCGACGAGCAGGTGGCCCGCATCCGCGAGCAGGTCGGCGACAAGGAGGTCATCTGCGGCCTCAGCGGCGGGGTGGACTCTGCGGTCGCCGCCGCGCTTGTGCACAAGGCCGTCGGTGACCAGCTCACCTGCGTCTTCGTCGACCACGGTCTGCTGCGCGCCGGTGAGGCCGAGCAGGTGGAGAAGGACTACGTCGCGGCCACCGGCATCAAGCTCAAGGTGGTCGACGCGGCCGACCGGTTCCTCGGTGCGCTGGCCGGGGTGACCGACCCGGAGCAGAAGCGGAAGATCATCGGCCGGGAGTTCATCCGGGTCTTCGAGGCCGCCGCCCGGGAGATCGCCTCGCACGGTGACGTGGAGTTCCTGGTGCAGGGCACCCTCTACCCGGACGTGGTCGAGTCCGGTGGCGGCACCGGCACCGCCAACATCAAGAGCCACCACAACGTCGGTGGGCTGCCCGAGGACCTGAAGTTCGCCCTGGTCGAGCCGCTGCGCACGCTGTTCAAGGACGAGGTCCGTACCCTCGGCCTGCAACTCGGCCTGCCCGAGGCGATGGTCTGGCGGCACCCGTTCCCCGGCCCCGGCCTGGCCATCAGGATCATCGGCGCGGTCGACCAGGAGCGCCTGGACGTGCTGCGCCGGGCCGACTTCATCGCCCGGCAGGAGCTGAGCGCCGCCGGTCTGGACCGCGACGTCTGGCAGTTCCCGGTGGTGCTGCTGGCCGACGTACGCAGCGTCGGCGTGCAGGGCGACGGGCGCAGCTACGGTCACCCCGTGGTGCTGCGCCCGGTCTCCAGCGAGGACGCCATGACGGCCGACTGGTCGCGCCTGCCCTACGACGTGATCGCCCGGATCTCCACCCGGATCACCAACGAGGTCGCCGAGGTGAACCGGGTGGTCCTGGACGTGACCAGCAAGCCGCCGGGCACCATCGAGTGGGAGTGACGCCGACTCAGGCCGGCGGCTGAGCAGCCGCCTCGGGCCTGGTCGGCGCGGTGCCTTCGGCGGTGGCGATCCGTACCGTCGGCGCGCTGCTCTCCTGCGCCGCGTCCGGCGCGGCACCGGTCGCCGCTGCGACAGTCGGCAGGTGCTGCGCCACAGGCGGCACCGGCCCGTGCTGCGTGGCGGCCGGCACCGGGCCGTGCTGTGCGGCGGGCGGAACTGGCCCGTACTGCGTGGTCGGTGTGCCGGGTGGGGGGTAGGGCCATCCCGGGTGCGGGGCGGGTCCTGCCGGTCCGGCGTGCGGCGGACCGCCGGCCGGGCCCTGCGGCGGTACGCCCGTCGGGTGCGGCCAGGCCGGCGCGCTGGCCGGCTCCGCGGGCATCAGGAACCACATGATCGGGTACGCCAGTGCGGCGATCCCGCCGGTGAGCAGGGTGCCGACCGCGAAGACGACCCGGACCAGGGTCGGGTCGACGCCGAGGTAGCGGCCGACGCCGCTGGCCACCCCGGCGACCATCCGGTCGGTGGTCGGGCGGCGCAGTTGCTTGTACGGGGCGTGGGGTGTGGAAGTCATGTCTCCACGGTCCGCGTCTCGGGGCGCATCGACCTCGGTGACCGCCCGGATCAATACCCTGACTCGCGCCTCAGGGGTAAGTAGGAAGTCAGGAATCCGACTCTTTTCCGCGCCGTTAACGGGTCGCGGGGAGAATTTGGCTCCGTGACCACCATGCTGGAGCCGCTCCGCAGGATCGCGGCATACGCAGTCTGTACTGATTCGGTAGACCGAGTGTTGCTGGTTCGCGCATCGGAGCGCTCCGGCACCCCCGGTACGTGGTCTCTGCCCGGTGGGGCGGTCGACCACGGTGAGGACCCTCAGCACACCGTCGTCCGGGAGACCGCCGCCGAGACCGGGCTGTCGGTCTCCGTCGCGAGCCTTCAGGACGTCCTTGCCGACATGCGGGCGCTGCCCGAGCGCGGCATCACCATCCACACCGACCGGCTGGTCTACCAGGTCTCGGTCCGGGGTGGCTCGCTTACCGACCGGGTCGACCGGCCGACCGACCTGGCCCGCTGGTTCACCCGCGAGGAGGCCCGGCAACTGCCCCTGCGCTCGTTCACCGCGCGGGCCCTCGGGCTGCCCACTTCCTCGGCCGACATCGTGCCCGACGAGCCGCCGGAGTTCCCCTCCTTCTACGCGGTACCCGGTCCCGACGGCCTGCACCGGGCGCAGCGTTTCGCCGCGTACGCCGTGGTCACCGATCCGGACGGCCGGGTGCTGCTGACCCGGGTCTCCGACGGTTACCCGGGTGCCGGCTGCTGGCATCTGCCGGGCGGCGGCACCGACTACGGCGAGCAGCCGGGTGCCGCGTTGATCCGGGAACTGGTCGAGGAGACCGGGCAGACCGGGCGGCTGATCGGGCTGCTCGGTGTCGCCAGCCACCGGGACGCGGCCTCCCTGGGCCCGGAGGGTTACCCGATCGACTGGCACGGCGTACGTGCCTTCTACCGGGTGGTGGTCGACAAGCCGGCCCCGCCCACGGTCGCCGACGTCGGCGGCTCCACCTGTGAGGCCCGCTGGTTCGCCCGCGAGGAACTCGGTGCCCTGCCGACCGACCGCCTCACCGAGGTGACCGCCGAGGCCGTCCAGGCCGCCCGCCTCACCTGACCACCGCACACTCCGCGCCCGGCCGCGCGATCATGAAGTTATTGTCGGGGCACGCCCCCGACAGGTGGCGACAACTTCGTGATCGACGGCGGCCGGGCGGCCGGAGACGGTCGTGCAGGCGGGGGTCGGTGTGGAGCAGGTACGGCGGGTGGGGGCGTACGGCGTGCTGCGGGACCCCGACGGGCGGGTGCTGCTCGTGCGGGGGTCCGACCGGGCCGACTTTCCCGGCGTCTGGTCGCTGCCGGGCGGCGGCCTGGAGCATGCCGAGCATCCGGCGCGGGCGGTGCTGCGTGAGGTCGCCGAGGAGACCGGGCTCGCCGTCGAGGTGACCGGGCTGCGGGCGGTGGTCGCCGATGTGACGCCCTACCCCGACCTGGGGGTCGCCCTGCACACCGATCGGGTGCTGTTCGACGTGACGGCCGTGGGTGGCACGCTGCGCGGCGAGCGGGACGGCACCACCGATCTGGCGCGCTGGCTGCCGCCGGACGAGGTGGCCGGGTTGCCGCTGCTGCCGTTCACCGCCGAGGCGCTGGGCCTGCCGGTCGTGCCGCTGCCCTCCGGCGCGCTGCGTCGGCGGGAGCCGTTCGCCGCACCGGTTGCGGCTCGGCGGCAGCGCTTCGGGGCGTACGGGTTGGTGTCCGACCCGGCCGGGCGCGTGCTCCTGGCGTTGATCGCGGACGGTTACCCGGGCGCCGGGCAGTGGCATCTGCCCGGCGGCGGTACGGACCACGGTGAGCAGCCGGTCACCGCACTGCTACGCGAACTGGTCGAGGAATCCGGCCAACTGGGTCGGGTGACCGAACTCATCGGGGTGGACAACCTGCATAATCCGGCCGCGCTCGGGCCGGAGGGCTACCCCATCGACTGGCACGGCATCCGCGTCGTCTACCGGGTGCTGGTCGACCGCCCGACCGAGCCGGCAGTGACCGAGATGGCTGGCGGCTCCACCGCCCGTTCGGCCTGGTTCACCCCGGCCGAGCTGCGCGAACTTCCGTTGACGGAGATCGCCGCCGAGGCTGTCGCGACCGTCGGGTGAGCCGGACGGCCGACCGGGCCTCACCGGTCGCCCGGCGGCCCCGGAAGGCGATCTCCGGTACAGTCGGGAGAAGGGTCGAGGGAGGAAAACGGGCGATGAGGCCCCAGATGGGAATAACCGTGCGGTTCGCGTGGTTAGGGGAGATATAAGTACCGCCGGCAGCTATCGCCAATCCCCACTCGCCTATGCGATGGTGTACTCCGCAAAATGGGCTGCCGGGCCCGAACGGTCCGGCAACGAGACAGCCGGACACCCGCCCCGCACGGGCGGCCAGCTGATCCGGTGATGGAGGAAGCGTGCCGAGAGCCCCCTGGCGCCGGCGTCGTACGACTGACAGCCCGCGTCCCGCAGGGCGAAGCTGGACGGGCCCGCTGCGCCGCAGCGGCAGCCTGGCCCGTCAGGTCCTGCTGGTCCGCGTCGGCCGCCGCGATGGCGAGCTGCACGGCGCGACCGATGCCCTGCCCGAGCCCCGGTATTCGGATCGTCCCCGCCGTCGCTACGGCCTGCAGCGGTTCCACCGGACCCGGATCGAGACGATCGCTCCTGCGGCGATCGGGCCGGCTCCCCGTGTCGAAACCCCGGTGACGGACGACGCCACGGTCAGCGCCGCACCGCTGCTGCCCGGCGAGCGGACAATCGCCCGTCGGGTGAAGTTCGCCCTGGTCAACGCCTGCACCCTGGCCAGCCTGGTGCTCGGCATCAACGCGATCTTCATCGCCATGAACGGCGATGTACGGGTCGCCGCCCTGCTCCTCATCGCCTGTGTCGCCTTCGACGGACTGGACGGCGCGCTGGCCCGCAAGCTCGGCGTCTCCAGCCCGTTCGGCGCCCAGATGGACTCGCTGGCCGACATGTGCTCCTTCGGCCTCGCCGCGCCCGTGGTGGTCTACGCCTCGCTCGCCGGTGAGGTGCCGACGGCTGCCGCCGGAGTGGCCGCCGCGCTCGTCGCCGCCTGCGCCGCGATCCGGCTCGCCCGGTTCAACGTCTCGCCCCAGGACGGCCGCTTCTTCAGCGGCGTACCCACCACGATGGCGGCGGCCGTGCTCGCCCTGATGGTGGTGATCGGTCTGCCGGTGCCGGGCGCGGTGCAGATCGCCGGGGTGTCGCTGCTCGCCTTCACCATGGTCAGCAGCTTCCCGTACGCCAAGCTCGCCCGGTTGGTCAAGCTGCCGCCGTGGCTCTGGCTCGCTCCGGTGATCGGCGCGCTGATCGACGTGCGGCTCACCTTCGGCCTGATCGTGGTGGGCTACCTGATCAGCGGGCCGCTGCTCTGGCTGCACCAGCGTCGCACCATCTGATCTCCGTACCGACGAAAGGGCGCCGCGGTCGACCGCGGCGCCCTTTGTCGTTCGCTTCCGATCAGCGCCAGCGGGCGATGACGGTCGACCCGCCGACCACCTTGTCGCCCGGCCCGACCAGCGGGTCCGCGGCCTCGACGGGCAGGTAGACGTCGGTACGCGAGCCGAACCGGATCAGCCCGAACCGCTCGCCGCGTGCCAGCAGGGTGCCGATCGGCGCCCGCTGCACGATCCGCCGGGCGATCAGGCCGGTCCGCTGCGCCACCACCACCGTGCCGTGCGTGGTGTCCAGCACCGTGTACGCGGCCACGTTGTGCTCCGCGTCCGGCTTCATCGCGTTGACGAAGCCGCCGTCGGCGACGAAGTAGTCGACCACCTTGCCGGCCACCGGGGAACGGTTGACGTGCACGTCGAGCACCGACAGGAAGACCGCGATCCGCAGGAACTCGCCGTCGCCGAAGCGCTCGTCGTGCAGCCGCTGGACCGACAGGACCTTGCCGTCGGCAGCGGCGACCACCGCCGACGGGTCCTCCGGCACATCCCGCTCGGGGTCCCGGAAGAAGGCGGCCACCGGCGCGGCGGCCAGCGCGGGCACCAGCCACAGCTTGGACTTCGGCCGGGCCAGCCGGGTCAGCGCGGCCAACCCGACGGCGATGCCGGCGGCGGCCACGCCGTTGGAGTCGATGTGCATGCCGCGGGTCACCGGCACGCTCGACGGCCGGTAGGCCGGGGCGAGGCGCTCCGCCGCCGCCGCGTCCGTCGGGGTGAAACGGAGCCGGAACACGCGTACCGGCTCCGGGTTTCGCAGCACCAGGTCGACACCGACACCGTGCAGCGCGCCCTGGCGCTCCAACTCTGCGGCGGCACCGGCGGTTCGGCCGACGGCGGTGGCCACACTCAACACCGCGCCGTCGGCCAGGTACTTGGTAAGCGTCTCGACGGTCGCGCGCGCCTCCTCGGCGGTGCCGGCCAGCGCCTCACCGGCCACGACCACCGCGGCCGGCTCGGCTTCGGCGAGGCTGTCCACCACGCGGACCCGATCGGCGACCCAGCGTCCCTGGGCGCTGACGTGCTCACGCAGGGCCGTGGGGCTGACCGACTCGGCCGGCACCACGGTGAGGGTGTCGCCAGGCAGCAGCGCTTCGATGGCCGCGGCCATCACCGCGGACTCCGGTGCCGCGCCGACCAGCAGCGCGGCCTTGGGGTCGTTGATCCGGGCGAGCTCGGCGACGAGGGTGCGGGCGGCACGCTCGCCGAGGCGGACCGGGCCGGACCGGCCGGCGGCACGCACGCCGGGGAACTGGGTCATCTGCAACGGGCTCCTGACGGGATAGAGGCGACTGACGCGAGATCACCGCTCGGCGGCGAGGTCGGCCCGGCCGCGAGCGGCCCGCGCGGACCGGCTGACCCGCGCGGGATGCCCCGCGACGTGGGCCGGCCGGCGATGGCGGGAGCACACCGGCCAGCATAGGCGGCCCACCGCCGCTGTCGCATGGTCAGGCAGCCGGGCCTCGCCGCCGCGGCAGGTCCGCGTCGTCGGCCAGATCGAGCGTACGGTCGTCATCGGTGCTCCGGTCCACATCGGTACCCGTACCCGAGCCCTCGTGTCGCTGGGCGTCCGTCGCCTCGGGCCCGTCGGTACCGGCCGCGCCCGAGTCTTCGGTGCCCGGACCGGGCTGCTCCGGCTGGTTGGCCTGCTTGCTGGAACGCAGCGCGCCGACGAGGCCGAGGAGACCGATCAGGATCAGCCCGCCGGCGAGGAACCAGCCCACCGGTGGCAGCACGAGGCCGACCACCTGGGCGAGCAGCCACCACGCGGCGAGCGCGACGAAGAGCAGCCCGAAGGCGAACGACACCAGGTCGGTGCGGTGTGCCCTCATCGGGTCACCTCCATCTTTCCGGCGTTCACGTGCAGGTTCAGGCGTAGCTTTCCGCCGCCCGGCCCGTCCGGACCGAGATCGACGATCTCCCTGCGGTGGTTGTCCCGACCCCAGCCGCGCTGCTCACCGAAGATGTCCGCGTCACCGGCGGTGACCTGGGTCACGGTCGTCACGTCCACGTTCGGGGGCACAAGCACGGTGGCTTCACCGAAGTTGATGACGACGGTGACCTCGGTGTCCAGCTGGCTGAAGTCGATCGCGCGCAGGTCGAGCACCGCGTCGTCGAAGCTCTGCTCGTACCGCAGCGCCAGTTCGCGGTGGTTGGTCGGGGCCCAGACGACCGCGCCGTCGATGCCACCGAGCCGGTTGTACGACTCGGCGACGGTCGCCACCGCGAGCGCCGCGGCGGTGACCAGGCCGAGCGCGATCAGCCAGCGGGCCCGACCGAACCAGGTACCCACCAGCAGGCCGAGACCGATCACGGCGAGCGCCGCCGCGAAGTAGGCCGAGGCGCCGATCCGGAAGACGTTCAGCAGGTCGAGCACGACCACCAGACCCAGCGCGACGAAGATCAGCGAGAACGTCACCGCGCCCAGGGCGGACCGCTCGCGTGGCTTCTTCGGCGGTTTGGGCGGCGCCTGCGGCGGTGGCGGTGCCATGGTCCGCCCGGCGTACGGGCCGTGCGGGGCGAACGGGGGACGGTACGTCGGCGGTAGCGGCGCGGGGGGCGGCGGACCCAGCGGTGCGCTCTGCGTGCTCGTCGTCGGCCAGGGCGGCGTGGGGGAGGGAGGCATGTTCGGTTCTCTCGGCGCTGCGGTGGAGGGCGTACCGGGCGGGGGGACCGGGCTGTAGGGCGGGACGTACGGCGGGATGTGGGTCCTGGTCTGGGTGCTGGCGGCGTACGCCGGTGAGTACACGCTGGGGGCGGGATAGCTGACCGGCGGGACCGGTGCACTCGGCGGTGTGGTCATCGGCGTCGGCTCGGGCTGCGGCTGGTGTTGCTGGCGGTTGAGCAGCAACGCCCCGCCGACCAGGATGGCCGCGCCGAGCAGCACCGCGCGGAACGCGTCGGTGACGATGTAGCCGAAGGCCACCGCGACCAGGATGCTGAGCACGATCACGGTGACCGGGGACATGCTGGACCTGCCCCGGCCCAGCATCGACTCGACCGGCGAGGCCGTGTCGCCCTCTCCCGGGATGATCAACCAGCCGATGACGTAGATCAGGATGCCGACGCCACCGAAGAAGCCGAGCACCGCGAGCAGCACCCGCCAGAGCACCGGATCGGTGTTGGTGGCCCGGCCGATGGCGGCGCAGACGCCGGCCAGGTAGCGACCGTCGCGAGGACGGACGAGCCCGTACCGCGAGGTGAACCCCGCACCTCCGTGAGGTCCGCCGGCACCTCCGTACGATCCGCCGGCACCTCCATAGGGTCCCCCGGCACCGCCGGGAGGCGGTGGGGCGCTGGGCGAGCCGCCACCGGGGGGTGGTGCGGTCTGGTCGTACCCGGGAGCGCTTGCCGGCCCGGGCCCGGCGGGCGCTGTGGGGGCGCTGGAGGCGGTCTGCGCGCTGGGCATCGGTGGGGTGCCCGGTGCTGCCGCGCCGTCCCCGGTCGCGCCCGCCGGTGCGGCGGCCGCGCCGGGCGACGCGGTCGGCGGTGTCGTGCCCGCGTCCGTCGGCTCCGGTCGGTTCGGCTGCGCAGCGTCGTCGGTCATGTCTTCGATCCTGCGCGGCCCGATGCCCGAACGACCTCAGGATGCGACCCTGACCCCACCCTGAGATCCTGCGGCCCGCAATCTCCGGGGCGTCCCCGTGGTCGACCGTTCGCCCTGCGTGTGACGATCAACCTGGGCCGCAACCCCAGCGTATCCGGCGCAGGTCCTGCCCAGGGAGTCCGTGATCAGTACCGTGAGTCAGCCACCCCGTCTCTACCGAGACCCGAAGGACCGCATGGCCGCCGGGGTGGCCGCTGGCATCGCCGAGCACCTCGGTGTTCCGGTGGTCCGGGTCCGGGTCGCCTTCATGGTGCTGCTCGGCCTGAGCGGTCTCGGTCTGCTGCTGTACGCCGCCTTCTGGGCCGTCGTCCCGCTGCGTCCCGGTGACACCGCGGCGCCACCGCGTCGGGACGTCACCCAGTTGCTGCCGTTCGTGGCGATCGGGCTGGGCGTACTGCTGATCCAGGTGTTGGTCTTCGACTCGGTCGGGGTGGCCGGCACGGCCGGCTGGCTGGTCGCGATCATCGCGGTCGGCGCCGGAGTGATATGGCACCAGTCCGGGCCGGAGCGGCGGCGTCAGTGGAACGAGTCGATGCCGGTGCCGTGGCTCAGCGCGGTGGTCGAGGAGAGCGACCGGCGGGCCTTCGTGCTCCGCTTCGTCGGTGGTGGGGTGCTGGTCGCGGTCGGCATCATCGGGGTCGCCGCCGTGTACTCCCCGGCCCAGAACCTCGATGCCGTGGTCAACGGGGTCATCTTCGCCCTGGTCGGGCTGGCCGGGGTGGGAGTGGTGGCCGCGCCGGTGCTCTGGCGGACCTGGAACCAGCTCCGGTCGGAGCGGGAGGGCCGCATCCGCGAGCAGGAGCGGGCCGAGCTGGCGGCCATGGTGCACGACCAGGTGCTGCACACCCTGGCGTTGATCCAGCGCAACGCTAGTGACGTCAAGATGGTGCAGCGGCTCGCCCGGGGCCAGGAGCGCTCGTTGCGCAACTGGCTCTACAAGCCCACCGCGTCGCCGACGGAACGCTTCGCGGCGGCGTTGGAGCAGGCGGCGGCCGAGGTCGAGGACACCTTCGCGATCACGGTCGAGGCGGTGGTGGTCGGCGACCGGGAGACCGACGAACGGGTGGGCGCGCTGGTCGCCGCCGCCCGCGAGGCGCTGGTGAACGCCGCTCGGCACGCCGGGGTGCAGACCGTCTCGCTGTACGCCGAGGTCGAACCCGAACAGGTCAGTGTCTTCGTACGGGATCGGGGTGCCGGGTTCGACCCGGATACCGTGGAGGATCACCGGCACGGGGTCCGAGGCTCGATCATCGGACGGATGAAGCGGCACGGCGGCCGGGCGGAGATCCGCTCCCGGCCGGGGGAGGGGACCGAGGTCCGGTTGATCTTGCCGATCGCCCGGGACTCGGCCACTGCGGAGAGGGACAGATGATGGCTGAGCAGTCGACGCGACCGGTGGAGCCGAACGACGCCGGAGCAGAGCGGTTGCGGGTGTTTCTGGTCGACGACCACGCCATGTTCCGGGCCGGTGTCCGCGCTGAGCTGGGGGCACACGTCGAGGTGGTCGGCGAGGCGAGCACGGTGGCCGAGGCGGTCAGCCGGATCGCCGCCACCGAACCCGACGTCGTCCTGCTCGACGTACACATGCCGGACGGTGGCGGTCGGGCGGTGCTGGAGGCGATGCGGCGCAGCCACCCGCAGGTGCGTTTCCTGGCGCTCAGCGTCTCCGACGCCGCAGAGGACGTGATCGGGCTGATCCGGGCCGGTGCCCGGGGCTACGTGACCAAGACGATCTCCCCGGACGAGCTGGCCGCGGCGATCCGCCGGGTGGCCGACGGGGACGCGGTGTTCAGTCCACGGCTGGCCGGCTTCGTGCTGGACGCCTTCGCCGCCCGCCCGGACGCCCCGGTCGCGGATCCCGAGCTGGACCAGCTGACCAACCGCGAACGCGAGGTGCTGCGGCTGCTGGCCCGTGGGTACGCGTACAAGGAGATCGCCCGGGAGCTGTACATCTCGATCAAGACGGTGGAGACGCACGTCTCGAACGTGTTGCGCAAGCTCCAGATGTCCAACCGGTACGAGCTGTCCCGGTGGGCCGCGGACCGGCGACTCGTCTGACCGATCGGCGGGGTCGACGGGCCGGTCACCCGGCCCGTCTGCGCGCCGTGACGTCTGGTTGCGGCCTCCTACTTTCGGGTAGCCTCCCGCTACAAGTGGCCGGACTCACGTTCTGATTTCCCACCGTCACAGAGATCAATAACGCCCCCCTGCCAATCCCCCATTCGGGCGCGAAAAGCCGTTGACGGGCAGGTCATACCATGCATCTGGGGTGAAACGAATTCGCCTCCAGGCGGATGTCGGCACCGTCCCGGGCGGGTATCGGCTTGATAACACGCCTTCCGGCTTGGGCGCATTTGGTGTCACAGTGGCAGGCACCTCACAACCCCCTCGTGAGCCGAGCGCCCTGAGGAGGCACTCCCATGCGCGGGAAATTCCTGAAGGTGGCGGTCGCGGCGACCGCCACCGCCATGTTGGCCACTGCCTGCGGCGGCAGTAGCGACAACGACAATGACGACGCCGGCTCGACCGGCGGCACGTTGCGCGTCTACAACGCGGAGCCGGCGTTCCTGACGCCCTCCGGTGGTGACGACGAGCCGTCGCTGTACGTGATCCGTTCGCTCTTCCGTGGTCTGGTGAAGTACAACGCCCAGACCTCCGCGGTCGAGATGGACCTGGCCGAGTCGGTCGAGTCGGACGACCAGAAGCTCTGGACCATCAAGATCAAGAGCGGCTACACCTTCGACAACGGCGAGCCCGTCAACGCTGACGCCTTCATCCGTTCCTGGAACTTCGCGGCCTACAGCCCGAACACCCAGAACAACGGTTACTTCATGAAGCGGATCGCCGGCATCAAGGACGTCCAGTCCACCGACCCGGACGGCGACGGCCCGCAGAAGGCCCCGGAGCCGAAGGCCAAGGAGCTCTCCGGCCTCAAGAAGGTCGACGACCTGACCTTCACCGTCGAGCTGGAGGCTCCGTTCTCCGGCTTCCCGACCACCATCGGCTACCCGGGCTTCTTCCCGATGGCCGAGGCGTGCATCGCCGACATCGCGGCCTGCAACGAGAAGCCGATCGGTAACGGCCCGTACAAGATGGACGGCAGCTGGCAGCACAACGTTGCGATCAACGTGGTTCGCAGCGACACCTGGAAGGGTGAGCCCGGCAAGCCGGACCGTATCGAGTACAAGATCTTCGCCGACGTCGACGCCGGTTACGCCGCCTTCCAGGCCGGCGAGCTGGACGTGATGTACACCGTGCCGCCGGCCCGCTACAAGGAGGCCAAGGCCACCTACGGCGACCGCATGTACGAGCAGCCGGGTGACAGCTTCACCTACGTCGGCATGCCGCTGTACCAGGACAACTTCAAGGACAAGCGGATCCGTCAGGCGCTCTCGCTGTCGATCGACCGCCAGTCGATCATCGACGCCGTCTTCGACGGCCGGTTCACCCCGGCCACCGGCTTCGTCGCCCCGACCTTCGAGGGTGCCCGCACCGACGTCTGCAAGTACTGCACCAAGGACGTCGAGAAGGCCAAGCAGCTGCTCGCCGAGGCTGGCGGCTGGCCGGCCGGTGAGAAGCTGGTCCTGTGGGCCAACGCCGGCGCCGGTCACGAGGGGTGGCTGCAGGCCGTCGGTGACCAGATCAAGGACGCCCTGGGTATCGACTACGAGCTGAAGGTCAACCTGCAGTTCGCCGAGTACCTCGAGACCGCGGACCAGAAGAAGTTCACCGGTGGATTCCGGCTCGGCTGGGGCCCGGACTACCCGTTCATGGAGACCTTCCTCTACCCGCTCTACGGCACGGGTTCGGGCAGCAACAACTCGACCTACAGCAACCCCGCGTTCGACGCCGCGATGAAGGAGGGTGACTCGGCCGACTCGATCCAGGCCGCGATCCCGTCCTACCAGAAGGCGGAGGACCTGATCGGTGAGGACCTGCCGGTCATCCCGATGTGGTTCAACAAGGTTGGTGCCATCTACAGCGAGAACGTCGACCAGTTCGTCTGGAACGCCGTTTCCGACGCGGACTACGCAGCGACCTCTCTGAAGTAGAAGTGAGCTTCAGGCTCCTGACCCAGCCGTAATACGACGTGGCGGTAACGGTCACCTCACCAGGGTGATCGTTGCCGCCACGTCAGCGCCGAGAGGAGACCCCGAGATGGGGCGCTACGTCATTCGACGGTTGCTCCAGTTCATCCCCACCGTGCTGGGCACCATGTTCCTGCTTCACTACATCACCTCGCTGGCCATCCAGTTCAGCGGGAACCCGGTCCGGGCCATGTTCGGCGACCGGACCCCCTCCCCCGCCCAGTTGCAGGCGCTCACCGAGCGGCTCGGTTACGGTGACCCATGCCTGAGTCGCAAGGGTGATCCCTGCCTCTGGCGCGTAGCGGCGGACGGCAACGGCTGGCTGGGCACCAGCTTGGAGCCGGGTCTCTTCTTCGACCGCCTGGGCAACATCTTCTTCCGCTTCGACTTCGGCATCAACCTGCGTCAGCGTGAGGTCACGGACCTGGTGGCCGACGCCATCCCGTTCACTCTCAAGCTGCTGGTGATCGCGATCATCTTCGAGGCGGTCGTGGGTATCGCCGCTGGTGTGCTGGCCGGTCTGCGCGGCGGCAGCTTCCTCGACTACATGGTCAAGATCAGCACGGTCTTCATCATCTCGGTGCCGATCTTCGTGCTCGGCGTGGTGGTGCGGGAATTCGTCGGGGTCAAGTTCGGCAACGTCCTACGGGGCCAGGACTGGGTTCCCGATCTGATCTCTGCGGGTATCTTCACGCCCGGCTTCAAGGCCGACTATCCGTTCGCCAGCCTGATCATTCCCGGCATGGTGCTCGGCGCGGTGTCGCTGGCCACCACGGCCCGGCTCACCCGCACCAGCATCATGGAGAACATCCGGGCCGACTACGTCCGGACCGCCAAGGCCAAGGGCCTGACGAACAAGCGGGTCATCGGCGTGCACACGCTGCGCAACTCGCTGATCCCGGTGATCACCTTCCTCGGCGTCGACATCGGTGCGGCGATGGCGGGTGCGGTGGTCACCGAAACGATCTTCAACGTTCCCGGCATCGGTCGACTGGTGACGTTCTCCGCCCGGAGCGGCGAATCATCAGTCGTGGTCGGTGTGGTGACCATGCTGGTGCTTGTCGTTCTGATCGCCAACCTGCTGGTCGACCTGCTGTACGCCGTGCTCGACCCGAGGATCCGCTATGAGTGACCGAACCGTGGTGACGATGCGGAACGCGGGGCATCCGACCGACTCCGGCTGGAGCGAAACGAGGTGTGGACATGAGTGACCTGACGAGTGCGGGTGCGGCCGTCGGTGGCGCGCCGGTCGGGGGTGACGGCCCGACGACGGAGGCCACGACCGGCGGCGATGGCAAGGAGCGCAGCGCAAGCCTGTGGGCGGACGCCCGACGGCAGTTGGTCCGCGACCCGGTCTTCGTGATCGCTGCCCTCTACATTCTCGTGGTCGGCTCGATGGCAGCCTTCCCGAAGCTCTGGACCAGCCAGGACCCGCGTGCATGCAGCACCGACCGGTCCCGCATCGGGCCGAGCTGGGAGCACCCCTTCGGGTTCGACCTCCTCGGTTGCGACTACTACGCGCACGCCATCTACGGCGCCCGGCCGTCGATGGTGATCGCGGTGATGGCGACCTCCGCCATCGTGATCGTCGGCGGCCTGCTCGGTCTGCTGGCCGGCTACTACGGTGGCTGGGTCGACACGATCATCTCCCGGGTGATGGACATCTTCTTCTCGCTGCCGTTCCTGCTCGGCGCGATCGTGTTCCTCACCGTGATCAAGCGGCAGAACATCTGGACCATCACGATGGTGCTGTTCCTGCTGGCCTGGCCGACCATCGCCCGGATCATCCGGGGCAGCGTGATCTCCTCGAAGGATCTGGACTACGTGCACGCGGCGAAGGCGGTGGGTGCCCGCAACTCGCGGCTGATGTTCCGGCACGTCCTGCCGAACGCGATCGCCCCGATGCTGGTGTACGCCACCATCGTGCTCGGTTCGTTCGTCGCCGCGGAGGCCACGCTCACCTTCCTCGGTGTCGGGCTCCAGCCGCCGGCCCAGTCGTGGGGCATCATGATCTCGGCCCACCAGGTCTACTTCCTGGAGGATCCGTGGCTGCTGCTCTTCCCCTGCGGCCTGCTGATCGGCACGGTGCTGTCCTTCATCCTCATGGGTGACGCCCTGCGTGACGCCCTCGACCCGAAGTTCCGGTGAGGCATGAGCACTGATGTGAACGTCAAGTTGGACGCGCTGCCGGGCCTGGACCCCAACGCGCTGCCACTGGAGGTCAAGAACCTCCAGGTGGAGTTCCGTACCCGTAACGGCATCGCACACGCGGTCAACGGGGTGAGCTTCGACGTGCGGGCCGGCGAGACCCGGGCGATCCTCGGCGAGTCGGGCTGCGGCAAGAGCGTGACCGCTCAGGCGATCATGGGCATCCTGGACAGCCCGCCCGGGTTCATCACCGGTGGAGAGATCCTCTACCGGGGTGTCGACCTGCTCAAGCTGCCCGAGGCGCAGCGCCGCAAGGTCCGCGCCAACCGGATCGCGATGATCTTCCAGGACGCGCTCTCCGCGCTGAACCCGGTCTTCACCGTCGGGTTCCAGCTCGCCGAGCTGTTCCGCAAGCATCGGGGCATGTCCCGCCAGGACGCCAAGGCCCGCGCCGTCGAGCTGCTCGACCTGGTCAAGATCCCGGCGGCGAAGCAGCGGGTGAACGACTACCCGCACCAGTTCTCCGGCGGCATGCGGCAGCGCGTCATGATCGCGATGGCGCTGGCGCTCGACCCCGAGGTGCTGATCGCCGACGAGCCGACCACCGCGCTGGACGTGACCGTGCAGGCCCAGATCATGGCCCTGCTGGCCGAGCTCCAGCAGGAGCGGAACATGGCCCTGGTGCTGATCACCCACGACATGGGTGTGGTCGCCGACGTGGCGGACCGGATCTCGGTCATGTACGCCGGTCGGGTCATCGAGGAAGCCGGCGTGAACGACATCTACGCCAGCCCGGCCCACCCGTACACAAAGGGTCTGTTGGAGTCGATCCCGCGTCTGGACCTCAAGGGCCAGGAGCTCAGCGCCATCAAGGGCCTGCCCCCGGCGCTCACCAACATCCCGCCGGGGTGCGCCTTCAACCCCCGCTGCCGGTACGCACAGGACGTCTGCCGCCAGAACCCGGGGCCGCCGCTGTATCAGGTGACGCCGAGCCGTACGTCGGCCTGCCACTTCTGGAGGGAGGTCAAGGGCGATGAGTGACTACGTGCTGGAGACCCGTGACCTGGTGAAGCACTTCCCGCTGACCCAGGGGATCGTCTTCAAGAAGCAGATCGGCGCGGTGCGGGCCGTCGACGGCGTCAACCTGCAACTGCGCCGAGGGGAGACCCTCGGTGTCGTCGGCGAGTCCGGCTGCGGCAAGTCGACCCTGGCCCGGATGCTCGTCGGGTTGGAGACGCCGACCTCCGGTGACCTGTTCGTGCAGGGCCGCAACATGGCCAAGGTCGGTGCCGAGGAGCGGCGCCGGGGCCGGCGCAACATCCAGCTGGTGATGCAGGACCCGTACACCTCGCTGAACCCCCGGATGACCGTCGGTGACATCATCGGCGAGCCGTTCGAGGTGCACCCGGACGTGGTGCCCAAGGGGCAGCGGCGGCGCAAGGTGCAGGAGCTGCTGGAGCTGGTCGGTCTCAACCCCGAGCACATCAACAGGTATCCGCACCAGTTCTCCGGCGGTCAGCGGCAGCGCATCGGCATCGCCCGGGCCCTGGCGCTCAACCCGGAGATCATCCTCTGTGACGAGCCGGTGTCGGCGCTGGACGTCTCCATCCAGGCCCAGGTGATCAACCTGCTGGAGAAGCTCCAGAACGAGCTGGGTCTGTCGTACATCTTCATCGCCCACGACCTGTCGGTGGTCCGGCACATCGCCGACCGGGTCGCGGTGATGTACCTCGGCAAGATCGTCGAGATCGGCACCGAGGACGAGATCTACGAGACGCCCACGCATCCGTACACCCAGGCGCTGCTGTCGGCGGTGCCGGTGCCGGACCCGACGCTGCGTGGGCAGCGCGACCAGATCGTGCTGACCGGCGACGTGCCCTCGCCGGCCAACCCGCCGTCGGGTTGCCGGTTCCGCACCCGCTGCTGGAAGGCTCAGGACATCTGCGCCGAGCAGGAGCCGCTGTTGGAGGTTCGCGACAAGTCCGGCCACCCGAGTGCCTGCCACTTCGCCGAGGTACGCGACGTGGTGCACGCGACGGAGTAGCCGCACAGACGCCGTCGCCCCGACCATCCGTACGGGAGCGGCGGTAAGGGTAAGTGCCTCCTCAGTGATCCGGGGCGTCGGCCATCACCAGCGGCCGGCGTCCCGGATTCCTGTGTCCCGAGGAAGTTGCCCAGCGGGCGGCCGGTCAGAGCGGTCCACGGCCGGCGCGCAGCAGCAGCAGGGCGAGTTGGGTGCCGTCGGCGCCGAGGGCGCTGCGGAACCGCTCCAGGATCTCCTGCTCGCGGGAGAGCACCAGCCGGGTGCCGCCGGAGGCCATCCGGGTCGCGCCCACCTCGCGGGACAGCTCGGCCCGTTCCTGCCACAACTCGATGAGCGTCCGGTCGATCTCGTCGATCCGGGTCCGGATCTCGACGATCCGGGCCGCGGCCATCGGCTCCGTGGTTCCGGTACCCGGCTTCGCCGAGTCGGGTGTGCCGGCCGCCCCGGTGCGGTCGGAGGTCATGCCGGAACCGGCCGGGACGCCACTCTGTTCCATCACGTCTGACATCTTCGGGTACCTCTCAGAGTCTGGTGCCCGCTGCCCGGATCCCGGGACGAAAAAGCCCCGGGCTCCGTGAGCCCGGGGCTTTCGTAGGTCTGATTGATCAGGCGCGACCTACGGCAGCCGGACTCCCGGTGCCGTAGTAAAAGTAGAAGCGCTGATCGAACATGTCGTCGAGTATGCCGCCCGCGTCGGCCGGTGCGCAAGCGAACGGCCGTCACACGCTGCGACAACGCGGCTGTCAGCGGCCCGGTCCGGCGCGTGGGGAGCGCTGCGTCACCGCCAGGGCGGGCGGTGTCGGGCCGGCGGCATAGACTCGCTCTGCGATGCATCCTCTCTTCGACATCCCCGTGTCCTCGCCCGCGCCCGAGCAGCCGCCGCGCCGGGCCGCCGCGCCGGGCCGTCTCGACCCGTTGCAACTGGTGGAGGGCCTCAACGGTCCGCAACGGGACGCGGTCACGCACGCGGGATCGCCACTGTTGATCGTCGCCGGCGCGGGCTCGGGCAAGACCCGGGTGCTGACCCACCGGATCGCCTACCTGCTCGCCGCCCGGGACGTGCATCCCGGCGAGATCATCGCGATCACCTTCACCAACAAGGCCGCCGGTGAGATGAAGGAACGGGTGGCCAGACTGGTCGGGCCGCGCGCCCGGCTGATGTGGGTTTCCACCTTCCACTCGGCCTGCGTCCGGATCCTGCGGGCCGAGCACGAGCACGCCGGTCTGAAGTCGACCTTCTCGATCTACGATGCCGACGACTCCCGCCGGCTGATGCAGATGGTCACCCGTGAACTGGATCTCGACCCCAAGCGCTACCCCGCTCGGGGGCTGGCCGCCCAGGTCTCCAACCTGAAGAACGAGCTTGTCGATCCGGAAACCTTCGCCGCCCGCGCCTCCGGGCCCAACGAGCGGGCGCTGGCCGAGGCGTACACGCTCTATCAGCGGCGGCTGCGGGAGGCGCACGCCCTCGACTTCGACGACCTGATCATGACAACGGTGCATCTGCTCCAGTCGCATCCGCACGTCGCCGAGACCTACCGGCGTCGGTTCCGGCACGTCCTGGTCGACGAGTACCAGGACACCAACCACGCGCAGTACGTCCTGATCAAGGAGCTGGTCTCCGGCACCGAAGGGCTCGAACCGGCCGAGCTGTGCGTGGTCGGCGACGCGGACCAGTCGATCTACGCCTTCCGGGGCGCGACGATCCGCAACATCCTGGAGTTCGAGCGCGACTTCGCCGACGCCCGCACCATCCTGCTGGAGCAGAACTACCGCTCCACCCAGACCATCCTGAACGCCGCGAACGCGGTGATCGACCGCAACACCTCCCGCAAGCCGAAGCGGCTGTGGAGCGACGCCGGCACCGGTGAGCCGATCGTCGCGTACGTCGCCGACACCGAGCACGCCGAGGCGGACTGGGTGGCTCGGGAGATCGACCGGCTGGTCGACGACGGCGAGACCCGACCGGGCGACGTGGCGGTCTTCTACCGCACCAACGCCCAGTCCCGGGTCTTCGAGGAGGTGTTCATCCGGGTCGGCCTGCCGTACAAGGTCGTCGGCGGGGTGCGCTTCTACGAGCGCAAGGAGGTCCGGGACGCGCTGGCCTACCTGCGCGCCGTGGTCAACGACGACGACACGGTGAGCCTGCGTCGCATCCTCAACACCCCGCGCCGGGGCATCGGCGAGCGTGCCGAGGCGTGCGTGGAGGCGTTGGCCGGCCGGGACCGGATTTCGTTCGGTGCCGCGTTGCGCCGGGCCAAGGACGCGCCGGGCATCTCCAGTCGGGCGGCCAACGGCATCGCCGACTTCGTGGCGTTGCTCGACTCCGCACGGGAGTTGTCCGTCGACGGCACCCCGGAAGAGGTGCTGGAGGCGGTGCTGACCCGCTCGGGATACCTGACCGAGCTGGAGGAGAGCCTCGACCCGCAGGACGCCGGGCGGGTCGACAACCTCCAGGAACTCGTCAGCGTCGCCCGCGAGTACACCGAACGGATCGAGTCGACAGGCGAGGAGGGGGAGCGGGCCACCCTGGCCGGCTTCCTGGAGCAGGTCGCGTTGGTCGCCGACGCCGACCAGGTGCCGACCGACGACCCGGACCACCAGGGCGTGGTCACCCTGATGACCCTGCACACCGCCAAGGGCCTGGAGTTCCCGGTGGTCTTCCTGACCGGCCTGGAGGACGGCGTCTTCCCGCACCTGCGGTCGCTCGGCGACACCCGGGAGCTGGAGGAGGAGCGCCGGCTGGCGTACGTCGGCATCACCCGCGCCCGGCAGCGGCTCTACCTCTCCCGGGCGGTGACCCGGTCGGCCTGGGGGCAGCCGTCCTACAACCCGCCGTCGCGGTTCGTCGAGGAGCTGCCGCCGGAGCTGGTTCGCTGGGAGCGCACCGAGGGGTCGTACACCTCGTGGGGTGGCGGTGGCGGCGGCGTGGGCGGTCGCGCGGAGCGCACGCCCGGCGGGCGCGGCACCTTCGCCGGGGGTACGCCCCGGGCCGTGCAGTTGGCGCGCAAGCTCGGCGTGGACGGCAGCCGCCTGGCCACCGCGAGCGAGCTGCCGCAGGGGCCGAAGGTCGTCGCCGGGGACCGGGTCAACCACCAGCGGTACGGCCTGGGTCGGGTGGTCACCGTGGAGGGGCACGGCCCGAGCGCCCGGGCGCAGATCGACTTCGGTGACCAGACGCTCTGGCTGGTGCTGCGACACGCTCCCATCGACAAGCTCTGAGCCCGCCGACCGTCGCCGATCATTACCGGGCACCAGAGCCGCCCCGGCTGCGCTATCGTCGGAGCATGCACTCGTGCGCCTTCTCGATGAAGCCCTGGTTCCGCCGCTGACGGCGGCAGGGTTGACCGGCTCTTTCTGAGCGATCTCTGTTCCGCCGTCCTGGTGTTCCCGCCGGGCGGCGTCTTCGTGCTGCCCGGCTCCACGACGAGCCGAAGAGCAGACACATGAGCATGAGCAAGTTGCATCCCGCCGGCCAGCTGCCGGCAGGTCACCGGGCGCACGTACGGGCGGACGGCATCCGGGTGGTACGAGGTGGGCGGGTCGTGCTGTCCGATGTCAGCGTGACCGTTTCGGCCCGTTCCCGCCTGGCCATCGTCGGCGAGAACGGCCGGGGCAAGACGACGCTGCTGCACGTGCTGGCCGGGGTGGCCGCGCCCGATCAGGGCACGGTGGACCAGGCGGGCACGATCGGCCTGGCCGAGCAGGCCCTCCAGGCACGTGACGGCGAGACGGTCGGCACCCTCGTCGCGGCCGCGACCCGCGAGTCCCGCCGCGCGTTGCGGGCGCTCGACGACGCCACGGCGGCGCTGACCGAGGGGCTGGCCGGGGCGGAGGACGCCTACGCCGCCGCGCTCGACGCGGCCACCCGACTCGACGCCTGGGACGCCGAGCGGCGCGTCGACGTGGCACTGGCCGGGCTGGACGCCTGCACCGACCGGCAGCGCCCGCTGGCCACGCTATCGGTCGGTCAGCGTTACCGGGTCCGCCTGGCCTGCCTGTTGGGGGCCCGCTACGACCTGCTGATGCTTGACGAGCCGACCAACCACCTCGACGCCGGCGGGCTGGCGTTTCTCACCGGACGGTTGCGTGAACATCCGGGTGGGGTGGTGGTCGTGACGCACGACCGGGCGTTGCTGCGCGACGTGGCCGTGGAGTTCCTGGACCTCGACCCGAGCGAGGACGGCCGACCGCGCCTGTTCGCCGGCGGGTACGCCGGTTGGCAGGAGGGGCGCCGTCGGGAGCGCGAACGCTGGGAACGGGAGTACGAGGCACAGCAGGTCGAGCATCAGCGGCTGGCCGAGGCGGTGAACGAGGCACAGCAACGGCTGAGCACCGGTTGGCGTCCGGAGAAGGGCCACGGCAAACACCAGCGCCAGTCCCGCGCCCCCGGTGTCGTCCAGGCGTTGCGGCGCCGGCAGGAGGACCTGGCGGCCCACCAGCTCACCGTGCCGCAGCCGCCGCTGCGACTGCGCTGGCCCGAACTCGGCACCCGGACGCGGTCACCGATCCTGCGCTGCACCGCCGTCACGGTGACCGGGCGGCTGCGCCGCGCCGTCACCCTCACCATCGACGGCGGGGACCGGCTGCTGGTGACCGGCCCCAACGGGGCGGGCAAGTCGACGCTGCTCGCGGTGCTGGCCGGGCAGCTCGAACCGTCCACCGGCGAGGTCCGTCACCTGCCGCAGGCCCGGGTCGCGCTGCTCGGGCAGGAGGTGCCGGACTGGCCGCCGGGGGTCCTCGCGCACGAGTTGTACGACCGGTACGTGGGTCGACTCCAGTCCGCGGGGCGGCTCGGCGACCGGGACCGGCTGCCGCTGACCGCGACGAACCTGCTCGACCGGGAGGCGCTGCGGACCCCGGTGGGGCGGATGTCCCAGGGGCAGCAACGCCGGTTGAACCTCGCGCTGCGCCTCGCCGAACGGCCGGACCTGCTGATCCTCGACGAGCCCACGAACCACCTGTCGGCACCGCTTGTCGACGAGTTGACCGCCGCCCTGCGGGAGACCTCGGCGGCCGTGGTCGTTGCCACCCATGACCGGCAGATGCTCGTCGACCTCGCCGACTGGCCCGTCCTGTCGCTCGCCGACCCGCCGGAGGCGCCTTGAGGCTCTATCCGTTCAGCAGGCCACGTTGATGCCGCGGGCTCGCAGGAAGGGCGCCGGGTCGATCTGGTTCCACATCTGGCCCTGGTGCACCTCGAAGTGCAGGTGTGGACCGGTCGAGTCGCCGGTGGAGCCCTCCAGGCCGATGGTCTGCCCGGTGCTGACCTTCTCGCCCACGCTCACCCGGGCGGTGCTCAGGTGGGCGTAGTGGGTGAGGTAGCCGTTGCCGTGGTCGATGACGACGGAGATGCCGTAGCCGTCGCCGACGTCACCGGCCTTGGTGACGGTGCCGCCGAACGCGGCACGGACCGGAGTGCCGGCCGGCAACGCGAAGTCGATGCCGGCGTGCAGGGTGCCCCACCGGGGGCCGTAGCACGAGGTGATGGCGGCACCCGCCATCGGAATCACCCAGCCCGAGGTCGCGCCCTTGCTGGCCTTCGGTGTTGCGCTCCTGGTCGCCTTCGCCGTGGCCTTGGCGGACCCGGTGGCCTTCGGGCTGGGCTTGGCCGTCGGGCTGGCGCTGGCCGACGGGGTCGGCGTCGGGCTGTTCGTCGCGGTGGGGGCGACCGAGTCGCGGGCCGACCGGTCGGCCCGCGCGGCGGCGTCGGCCCGGGCGGCCTCGACCTCGGCCTGCGCGTCGAGCGAGACCGGGCTCGGTGTGGGTCGGCCGTCGCGGGTCGCCACGGCGACACCGCCGAGACCGACAAGCGCGACCGCGCCGATGACCAGGCCGCGGTCGCGCCAGCCGACCTGACGTCGGTGTCGCGCCGGAGCGTTGGGGATCTTCCGGTACGGGGTGGAGTTGTCGTCCTGCACGGGCGGACCTCACGGGATCGAAGTGGCACGTGACCTCGAAATCCTGGTGTCGATCCGCCGTGCGGTGGGTACCGGGGGTGGACGGGCCGGTGCGGCGCCGCCGGGTGGCTGTCCGCTTCTGTCCGACGCAGTGCTCGACTGTCCGGGCCCGCTGCGAGGCGGTGCTGTGGCATCCGCCACAGTCGCTGTTGTGAGCTGGGACACTTTGCTTGAGGAGCGCACAGACAAAACCGCCCGGATCATGCGATCCGGGCGGTTGTCAGGCCTCACTGGCGGTCAGGAGTCGGCTACCTCGCTGTAAATTGCCTCGACTTGCAGCTTGATGTCCACTCCGCGCTCCTGCAGCCACGGCACCGGGTCCAGCGGCTGGCCCTTGACATGGACCTCCAGGTGCAGGTGGGAGCCGTACGAGTGGCCGGTGTTGCCGACCAGACCGAGCTGGTCGCCGGCCTTGACCTGCTGGCCCTCGCGGACGCTCAGGGCGGAGGAGTGGCCGTAGATGGCCTCACTGCCGTCGGCGTGCTGGACGATGACGGCGTAGCCGTAGCCGCCGAACCAGCCCGCCTTGGTGACCTTGCCCTCGTGGATGGCGACGTACGGGGTGCCCTCGGGCGCGACCAGGTCGATGCCGGTGTGCAGCTTGCCCCAGCGCATGCCGTACGGCGAGTTGAAGTCGTAGCCCTGCAGGGGGAGCAGCCAGACACCGGAGTCGGCGACGATCTCCGAGGCGCCCCGGCCGTCGCGGGATGCGCGCTCGGCGGCGTCGGCCCGGTCCGCCGCGCCCTGGCTGCTGATCGACGCCTGCTTGAGCTCGTCCAGCACCGACGGGTTGACGCTCTTGGCGTCCGGCAGGGCTCCCGCGCCCAGGGCCACCACACCGGCGCCGACGAAGGCGGTGGTGACGACCGCGGCGTAGCGGCTGCGTGGCGGGGTGGGTACGCGACGACGGCCGCGATATCTATCGGGCTCAGACGACAGGCGCTGGCGCACGCATACCCTCCGTTGTCGGGGTTCCGATGCGGCCCGGCCCGCACCCGGACCGAGGTCCGAGTGTGGCTGGTTCCGCGTCGTCACCCGTCCGTAGACCTGATGACAACCGTGGACACGGTAGCCAACCGTCAGGCGAGCCACAAGCCGGAGCGCCGAACTCGCTGCTCCATTCTGTCCCTTTCCGTCCCTGATTGTCAGTCCTTTGGGTCACGACAGGGTGCCCTGGTTATCGTCCGTTCGTCGCACACCGTGACCGATCGGCTGAGTCGTCCTCCTTGACTCGTCTGGCGTCGGTCATGGTGATTCGGGGGCGTGCCGATGTCGCCGAGATCCCGTGGGTGCGCGCCGTGGCCGCTGTGATGCTCGCCCCGGTTTCCCGGGTCCGCCCGCGCGGGTTACCGTTCGTTCAGGTGATTACCGCGGATGATTGCCGCGGAGCCGGTGAAAGGGATGCGCAGATGAGCTCTCGTGTTCGGGTCGTCGTCGCCAAGCCGGGCTTGGACGGCCACGATCGTGGCGCCAAGGTGGTGGCCCGCGCGTTGCGTGACGCCGGCATGGAGGTCATCTACACCGGCCTGCACCAGACCCCGGAACAGATCGTGGAGACCGCGATCCAGGAGGACGCGGACGCCGTCGGCCTGTCGGTGCTCTCCGGCGCGCACATGACGCTGTTCCGGCGGGTGATCGAACTGCTCGACGAGCGCGACGCCCGGGACATCGTGGTCTTCGGTGGCGGCATCATCCCGGACGCCGATCTGCCGGAGTTGACGCAGCTGGGTGTGGCCAAGATCTTCACCCCGGGCGCGACCACCCAGTCCATCGTGGAGTGGGTCCGGGAGAACGTCGCGCAGCCGGTGAGCTGAATCCCGGCCGACTGTCGCGCGCCGATCGGGTCATCACGGGCGTACTGCGGCCTGAGGGCAGACAGAGTGAGGGGCCGGACGCACCCCTCACACGTCCGGCCCCTCTATGCACGATGCCCCGCCGCCACCCCTCGACCGACAGGGCATCGGCCGCTTTCGTGTCCTCGCGCCTTCCAGCGCGCCGACATCAGACTCAACGACGCCCTTCCGGCGGGGTTACGCACCATCGTCGAGATCCCTGTCCGAGCTGGCAGGATCGCTCGTTCGGGTGACCGTGCCGTCGGTCCTGACGGAGGCTGCGGGCGGCGTCTGCGACGGCTGTGGATTACCGCACACCGCGCACCCGCTCGGTTGCCCGCCGTGCCGTCATCGCTAGGCTGCGCCCAATGGCCTGTTTCAACTTCCACTGATGTCAGGCATCGCACTGTTTTCTTTCCATACGCTGGTGGCGGCGCGACGGTGCGCCGCAGAGACGGGACGGGACGCGCAATCGTGGACCTGTACGAATACCAGGGGCGGGACCTGTTCGAGCGGCACGGCCTGCCCGTGCTCGCCGGCGGCGTCGCTACGACCCCAGAGGAGGCCCGCGCGATCGCCGAACGCCTCGGCGGCCGGGTGGTCGTCAAGGCACAGGTGAAGGTCGGCGGCCGAGGCAAGGCCGGTGGCGTCAAGCTGGCCGAGGGCGCGGAGGAGACGGTGGCCCGCGCCACCGACATCCTCGGCATGGACATCAAGGGTCACACGGTCCACAAGGTCATGATCACGGTGACCGCCGACGTGGCCGAGGAGTACTACTTCTCGTACCTGCTCGACCGGGCGAACCGCACCTTCCTCTGCATCGCCAGCGTGGCCGGCGGCATGGACATCGAGCAGGTCGCCGCCGACACCCCGGAAAAGGTCGTCAAGGCCCCCATCGACGCGGTCAAGGGCGTCGACGAGGCCAAGGCGCGGGAGATCGTCGAGGCCGCCGGCTTCCCGGCCGAGGTCGCCGACCAGGTCGTCGAGACCGCGGTGGGCCTGTGGAAGGCGTTCGTCGCCGAGGACGCCACCCTGGTCGAGGTGAACCCGCTGGCCAAGACCAAGGACGGCAAGCTGCTGCTGCTGGACGCCAAGATCTCGCTCGACGAGAACGCCGGCTTCCGGCACCCGGATCACGAGGCCCTGGTCGACCAGGCCACCGTGGACCCGCTGGAGCAGGCCGCCAAGGAGAAGGACCTCAACTACGTCAAGCTCGACGGCGAGGTCGGCATCATCGGCAACGGCGCGGGTCTGGTCATGTCGACCCTCGACGTGGTCGCCTACGCGGGCGAGCGGCACGGCAACGTCAAGCCGGCCAACTTCCTCGACATCGGTGGCGGCGCGAGCGCCGCGGTGATGGCAAACGGTCTGGAGATCGTGCTCTCCGACCCGTCGGTCAAGAGCGTCTTCGTCAACGTCTTCGGCGGCATCACCGCCTGCGACGCGGTCGCCAACGGCATCGTCCAGGCGCTGGACCTGCTCAAGCAGCGTGGCGAGGAAGTCACCAAGCCGCTTGTCGTACGACTCGACGGCAACAACGCCGAGGCCGGTCGGGCGATCCTCGACGGCGCGAACAACCCGCTCATCGAGCGGGTCGACACCATGGACGGCGCGGCCGAGCGGGCCGCCGAGCTGGCGGCTGCGGGGGTCTGATCATGGCAATCTGGCTGACCAAGGACTCGAAGGTCATCGTCCAGGGGATGACCGGCTCCGAGGGTTCCAAGCACACCCGGCGGATGCTCGCCGCCGGCACCAACGTCGTCGGCGGCGTCAACCCGCGCAAGGCGGGCACCACCGTTGACTTCGACGGTGCCGAACTGCCGGTCTTCGCCAGCGTCGCGGACGCGATGAAGGAGACCGGCGCCGACGTCACCGTCATCTTCGTACCGCCGCAGTTCACCAAGGGCGCGGTCATCGAGGCGATCGACGCGGAGATCCCGCTGGCCGTGGTGATCACCGAGGGCGTACCGGTGCACGACACCGCCGCCTTCTGGGCGTACAACGTGGCCAAGGGGGAGCGGACCCGCATCATCGGGCCGAACTGCCCGGGCATCGCCTCGCCGGGCGCCTCCAACGCCGGCATCATCCCGGCCGACATCACCGGCGCCGGCCGGATCGGCCTGGTCAGCAAGAGCGGCACGCTGACCTACCAGATGATGTACGAGCTGCGCGACATCGGCTTCTCGACCTGCGTCGGCATCGGCGGTGACCCGATCATCGGGACCACGCACATCGACGCCCTGGCCGCCTTCGAGGCGGACCCGGACACCGACGCAATCGTGATGATCGGTGAGATCGGTGGTGACGCCGAGGAGCGGGCGGCCGAGTTCATCAAGGCCAACGTCACCAAGCCGGTGGTCGGCTACATCGCCGGCTTCACCGCCCCGCCCGGCAAGACCATGGGCCACGCCGGTGCGATCATCTCCGGCTCGGCGGGCACCGCCGACGCCAAGAAGGCCGCGCTGGAAGCGGTAGGCGTCAAGGTCGGCAAGACGCCGACCGAGACCGCCAAGCTGATGCGGGAGCTCATGTCCGGCCGCTGACCGGACCGCTGAACCGCGCTGAGGGGCTGACCGGCTGGTCGGCCCCTCAGCGGTTCCAGTACGGGTAGTTCCCGGTCGCCTGCAGGATCAGGCTCAGCACGATGTTGAGCACACCGAGGCCGATCGCCACGTAGCCCAGCACCGGAGACTGGTGGTAGCGCCGCGCATCGCGGATCGACAGCCAGCCGAAGACGATGCCGAGGATGCCGCAGCAGAGCAGGCCCGTCACGATGCCCAGCACACCCCAGAGCGTGGTGCGGTCCCGACCGGCCGGGCGCGAGGGCGGCGGCGGTGGTGGTGGATACGGAGTGGTCACGGCTTCCCTCCGGGCGCTAGCTGCCGCGACACGGATCACGGCTCCTTGCTGCCGAGGCTAGAGCAGTACCTGTGGCGTCACACGCGATAAGAGCAACTAGGTGTCCCGCCGGTGTGGTGTCGGTCAGCCGACCTGGGCGCGGCATGCCAGAGTAGAACCGATGTCTTTCGTCACCCCTGACCAGCCCCGGCGGGCCACCGAAGCCCGGGACGCCGGCAGTCGGCCGCCCGGTCGTGCCGGCCCGCCGCGCCGGGCACCGCTGCCCCGTGGCGGGCACACCGGCCGCAACCACGCGCCGCTGGTGGTCGCCGCCCTGGTGGCCGCCGGTGGCGCCGCCCTCACCTCCTGGCTGCCGGTGGCGCTCGTGCTCTGGTTGTTCCAGCTCAGTGAGGGTGCCGCCAGCCTGCTCGGCGCGGTGCGCGCGGGGACGGCAGGTTGGCTGCTCGGGCACGGGGTGCCGCTGGAGACCGCCACCGGGCCGTTGGGTCTGGCACCGCTGGCGGTGACCGCCCTGGCGGTGTGGCGGTTGTCCCGGGCCGGGGTGCACGTCACCCGCGCCATCGGCGCCCGGGGCAGCCGATCACCGGGCCGCACCCTCGTCGCCGCGGTGGCCGTCGGCGTCGTGTACGCCCTGCTCGGTGTGCTGGCCGCGATGCTGGTCGGGGCCGGCGGGCTCGGGGTGTCGACGGTGCGGGCCGGGCTCACCTTCGGGGTGCTCGGCGTGCTCGCCGCCGGGGCCGGCGCGTCGCGCACCAGCCGACTGTCCGACCTGCTCGCCGCCCGTACGCCGAAGCCGCTGCGCGACGGTGCGCAGGCGGGGTTGGTGGCCGGACTGGTGCTGCTCGGGGCGGGAGCGGCTGTGGCCGGGCTGGCCGTGGCGACCGGCGGCGGTGACGCGGCCGACCTGATCGGCGCCTACCGCACCGGGGTGGCCGGTCAGGCCGGCATCACGCTGGTGAGCCTGGCCTACGCGCCGAACGCCACCGTCTGGTCTACCAGTTACCTGCTCGGCCCGGGCTTCGCCGTGGGCACCGACACGGCGGTGCGGACCAGTGAGGTCGCCGTCGGCGCGCTGCCGGCCCTGCCGTTGGTCGCCGGGTTGCCCGGTGGGCCGGTCGACGGCTTCTGGTCGGCCACCATCCTGGCGCTCCCAGCCCTGGTGGGGTTGGCCATCGGCGGGCTGCTCGCCCGCCGCCTGCTCCGAGCGGCTGCCGTCGAACGAGCACCGTTGGGCTGGGGTGCGCTGCTGGTTCCCGCCGTGCTGGCCGGGCCGGTGACAGGTCTGCTGATGGGTGCGGTCGCCGAGGCGTCCGGCGGGCCGCTCGGCGCGGGCCGGCTGGCCGAACTGGGCCCGGTCGGTTGGCAGGTGGCGCTCGCGTCGACCGTGGTCATCGGCGCGGGTGCGCTGCTCGGTGCCGCCGCCACCCGCTGGCTCACCCGGTTCGCCACCTGACGGCCTGCCGGCTGACCGGGCCGGACGGCGAACAGCGGCGATCCCGGGGGACCGCCGCGTGTCGCAGGCATGGACGTGGACCGTTCAGTGGGCGGCGAGCCGTCGGGATTCGAGTACGGCGGCGAGGACGTAGGCGCCACCGCCGGCGAGAGCGAGGATCCAGTACGGCCCGGGTGCGCTGAGGAAGAGCGCGGCGGTGGAGACCACGGCGAGCCAACTGCCCAGCGCGTAGTGCAACACGTTGCGACGGACGGCGCCCTCGGCGAGATAGATCAGGCCGACGATGAACGCCGAACCGCTCGGCCAGAGGATGGTGTGCAGCTCGGGCATGTCGAGGGTGGTCGCCAGGCCGGTGATGACGAAGAACAGGCCGGTGAAGGCGGTGACCCAGGCGATGCCGAGGAGCTTGCCGGAGAGCAGCTCGGCTCGTCCGGCGTCGCGCTGGGCGCGGGTGGCGGCGACCGTGGCCGCGACACTGCCGGCCACGATGCCGGCGGCGAGCAGGGTCATGGGCAGCCATCCGGGCAGGTCGACCAGCGGGTCGGCACCGCTGGAGAGCGCTGCGGCTCCGTGCCCGAGCAGGTAGGCGACGGCGAAGCTGGCGTACGGGATCCGGTTGTCGACCCGGTCGACGGTGCTGGCGGTCCCGGCCACGGCGGGCGGGGCGATGGCGACGGCGGACATATCTGGTACCTCCGGTAAGAGCGGATGTTCGGGGCGGGACGGGGGCAGCGGCGGCGGTCAGACGGCCGCCGGTCGCCGGGCGGTCGTGGCCGGGAGCCCGCCGAGCAGTGCGGCGGTCTCCCGTAGCGCCTCGTCGAGCGGCTGGTGGCGTAGACCGAAGGTGTCGGTGGCCGCGGTGGAGTCCATGACGAACGGCCTGTCGAACTGGTACGCCGTGGTCTGGAACTCGCGCAGCATCGCGGAGAGCAGGCCGGCGGCGCGGAAGACCGGGCCGGGGATGGTGGTGAGCTTCGGCGCGGGCGCACCGAGCACCTCGGTGAACCGGGTGGCGAGTTCGCGGATCGTCAGCGGTGCCGCGCTGGGCACATGCCAGGCGCGGTTCCACGCCCGCTGGTCGGTGGCCGCGATGATCAGCATCGCCGCCATGTCGTTGATCGAGGTCCAGGTGTGCGGTACGTCGAGCGGGCCGGGCACGAAGGCGCGGCGGCCGGCGAGCAGCGGCTTCCCGAGCAGGAAGCTGAAGATCGACTGCGCCTGGAGGTAATCGCTGCCACGCACCTCGGTGACGGCGCGGATCCGCCCGGCGCGCTGGGCGGCGAGGGCGGCACGCCACATGTCGGCCCGTACCTTCAGTTTCGGGTGGGTGGCGGCGAGCGGGGTGTTCTCGGTCATCGCGCCGGTGACCTCGCCGTACCCGTAGAGGCAGCCGGTGACGACCAGGGGTGCGCCGGAGCGCTCGGCCGCGGTGAGCAGCGCGTCGGCCAGGGGCGGCCAGTCGGTCAGCCAGCGGTGGTAGGCGGGGTTGAGGCAGTTGTAGATCGCCCTCGCGCCGTCGGCCAGCTCGCTGAGTCGATCGGCGTCGACCGCGTCGGCAGCGATCCGTTCGATCCGTGGGTGGTCCGGGCCCCGGCCGGAGCGGCTGACGATGCGGACCTGTTCGCCCTGCTCAGCGAGCTGTCGCGCGGTGGTCGAGCCGACCAAACCGGCGCCGACGATCAGGTGTGCGGATGTGGCCACGGGAGTCCCCTCTCGAAATGGAGAGCAGTGCTCTCCGTCGAGAGCTATGTTCTCTGATGCGAGCCCCTGTCGTCAAGAGCAGTGCTCTCGAATGTGTGCGACACTCACTGTCATGCCTGCTGCCAGCATCCGGGCTCGGGCCCGAGCCGAGATGATCAACGAGATAAAGGCGATCGCCCGCCGGCACCTCGCGGCGGAGGGGGCGAACCTGTCGTTGCGCGCGGTCGCCCGGGACATGGGGATGGTCTCCTCGGCGATCTACCGCTACTTCGCCAGCCGGGACGAGTTGCTCACCGCGTTGATCGTGGACGGCTACCACGCGCTCGGCGACGCGGTGGCGGCCGGCGACGCCGAGGTCACCGACCGCACCGACCTGCGTGGCCGGTGGCTCGCGGCCTGTCACGCCGTACGCCGCTGGGCGCTGGCCCATCCCGCCGAGTACGCCCTGCTCTTCGGTAGCCCGGTCCCCGGCTACGCCGCGCCGCAGGAGACCACCGTGGCGGCGGTCCGGACACCGACCGTCCTGATCGGGATTCTCGCCGACGGCTTCGCCAGCGGTGCCCTGAGCGACCCCGGTGACCTGCCCGGGCCGGTCCAGGGCGACCTGGCCGCCGTCCGCGACGGATTCTTCCCCGAAGTCCCCGAGGCGCTGCTCAGTCGCGGTGCCACCGGCTGGATGTGCTGCTTCGGTGTGGTGAGCTTCGAACTCTTCGGCCAGCTCGACGGGCTGATCCAGGCGCGGGAGGAGTACTTCGACCACCAGATGCGCCGGATGGCCGACCTGATCGGCCTGCCCAGGTAGTCGGGGGAGCCGGGGGAGTTGGGTAGCCCTCGGATCCGGGGGGAGTCGGGTGGCCGGCGGAGTCCGTCACGCCGGCCGGGTGAACGACCGAGGGGCGTTCCGGTCGTCCGGAACGCCCCTCGATGCGGGTGTGCTCAGGGCTGCGGCAGGCTGACGTTCACCACCAGCAGCACGATCTGGAGCAGGCCGAACAGTACGCCGATGCCACCGCAGATCAGACCGGTGAGCGCCTGTCCCGAGTTGTTGGCCAGGCCCTGGTCCGCCTTCTGCTTGCCCAGCCAGCCGGTGATCAGCGCGGCCGCGCCCAGCGGAATGCCGAGGTAGCAGCAGGACAGCGGAATCGACGCGATGCCGAGGATCATCGACAGCAGGCCGAGGGTGTTCTGTGGGCCGCTGGCACCGCCGAAGCCGGCCTGCGGGTACATCGGTGCGCCACCGTACTGCTGCTGCGCGGCGTACGGGTCGGCGTAGGGCTGACCGTACGGCTGGCCCGACACCTGCGGCTGGCCGTAGGCCGGTTGCCCGTAGGCGGGCTGCTGCCCGTAGGCCGGGGGCTGCCCGTACGCCGGGGGCTGGTTGGCCGGCGGCGGCGCGTACGGGTCGTAGGGTGCGGGCGAGACCGGCGGCGGCCCGGACGGCTGCTGACCGTACGGATCTGCCGGAGCGTTGCCGGCCGGCCCGTACGGGTCCGCCGGTGGGGCGTACGGATCCGCGGGCGGCGTGTACGGGTTGGCCGGCGGCGGAGCGTACGGGTTTGCCGGCGGCGGGGCGTACGGGTTGGCGGGCGGCGAAGAGGTCGGATCCCCGTACGGCGGCTGCTGGCCGTACGGGTCCTGACCGGGGTTACCGGGCTGCATCCGGAATCAGTAGCTCATCGCGGTGTTGCCGCTGAGCGCGCCGATCACGCTTCCGCCCACGCAGCACACCAGGACGATCGCGATCCAGGCGATGCCGACGATCAGGGCCCACTTGGACCACTTCTTCGACTCGGCCGCCGCGGCCTGCGCACCGGCGTAGTCGCCCTGCTGGAGCAGCGGGTTGACCTTCGAGGCGTTGATGATCGCGGGGATGGCCAGCGGCCAGAAGAGGAAGATTGCGACGATCGACATTGTCATGTTGTTGTCGACCTGCTGGGGTGGCTGAGAGGGGTATCCGGGCTGCATGTCGATGCGCTCCTCAGGTTGCTGTCGCTGGTGGGTGCGGGCCGGACGTGCGCCGGGCCCGAGCGACCGGCAGCGTACCTGGTCCACGCGAATTCGGCAGTCGCCGATCCGGTCCCGCCCAGCGTCCGGGCGTCGGTCGACGGCCCGATAGGGTGTGCCGGTGAACGAGCCCGCCCGTATCGTCGTGCTGATCTCCGGTTCCGGAAGCAACCTTCAGGCGCTGCTGGACGCGACCGCTGACCAGGCGTACGGGGCCCGGGTGGTCGCCGTGGGCGCGGACCGCGACGGCATCGCCGGGCTGGACCGGGCGGCCGCCGCGGGGGTGCCGACCTTCGTGGAGCGGGTCTCCGATCACCCGACCCGGGAACAGTGGGATGCGGCGCTCACCGCCCGGGTCGCCGAGCACCGGCCGGACCTGGTCATCTCGGCGGGCTTCCTGAAGTTGGTAGGCACGCATTTCCTCGCCGCCTTCGGCGACCGCTACCTCAACACGCACAACACCCTGCTGCCGGCGTTTCCCGGCATCCACGGCCCGCGTGACGCCCTCGCCTACGGCGTGAAGGTCACCGGGGCGACCCTCTTCTTCGTCGACGCCGGGATGGACACCGGCCCGATCGTCGCGCAGGTGGCGGTGCCCGTCCACGACGACGACGACGTCGACACGCTCACCGAGCGCATCAAGGAAGCCGAGCGGCAGCAACTCGTCGAGCAGGTGGGCCGGCTGGTCCGCGAGGGCTGGACGATAACCGGAAGAAAGGTCACAGTTCCGTGAGTTCCACTGAGGATGGGCGCCGCCCGATCCGGCGGGCACTGGTAAGCGTCTACGACAAGACCGGGCTGGTCGAGTTGGCCCAGTCGCTGCACGCCGCCGGGGTGGAGATCGTCTCCACCGGCAGCACCGCGTCGACGATCGCCGGTGCCGGCGTACCGGTGACCCCCGTGGAACAGGTGACCGGCTTCCCGGAGATCCTCGACGGCCGGGTGAAGACCCTGCACCCGAAGATCCACGGCGGGCTCCTCGCCGACCTGCGCAAGGACGCCCACGCCGCCGCGCTCGACGAGCACGGCATCGCCGGGATCGACCTGCTGGTGTCCAACCTGTACCCGTTCCAGGCCACCGTCGCCTCCGGGGCCAGCCAGGACGAGTGCGTCGAGCAGATCGACATCGGTGGTCCGGCGATGGTGCGGGCCGCCGCCAAGAACCACGCCTCGGTGGCGGTGGTGACCGACCCGGCCGCGTACCCGCTGCTGCTGGCCGCGCTCGGCGACGGTGGCTTCACCCTGGCGCAGCGCCGGGCGCTCGCCGCCCGCGCCTTCGCCGACATCGCCGAGTACGACGTGGCCGTGGCCGACTGGTTCGCCACCACCCTCGCCCCGTCCGCCGACGGCTGGCCGCAGTTCGCCGGGCAGGCGCTGCGTCGCCAGGCGGTGCTGCGCTACGGCGAGAACCCGCACCAGGGCGCGGCCGTCTACGCCGACCCGGCGAGCCCGGCCGGGCTGGCGCAGGCCGAGCAGCTGCACGGCAAGGAGATGTCCTACAACAACTACGTCGACGCCGACGCCGCCTGGCGGGCCGCGAACGACTTCGCCGACCAGCCGGCGGTGGCCATCATCAAGCACGCCAACCCGTGCGGCATCGCGGTCGGCTCGGACGTGGCCGACGCCCACCGCAAGGCACACGCCTGCGACCCGGTCTCCGCCTTCGGTGGCGTCATCGCGGTGAACCGGCCGGTCTCGGTCGAGTTGGCCGGGCAGATCGCCGAGATCTTCACCGAGGTCGTGGTGGCGCCCGGCTACGAGCCCGGCGCGGCCGAGGTGCTCCAGGCCAAGAAGAACATCCGGCTGCTGCGGGCGCCGGAGTTCCGTCCGCTGCCGGCCGAGTGGCGGCAGGTCACCGGCGGCGTACTTGTGCAGCAGCGCGACGCGATCGACGCCGACGGCGACGACCCGGCGACCTGGCGGCTGGCCACCGGTGAGGCGGCCGACGAGGCCACCCTGGCCGACCTGGCGTTCGCCTGGCGGGCGGTCCGCGCGGTCAAGAGCAACGCCATCCTGCTGGCCCGCGACGGCGCGACCGTCGGTGTGGGCATGGGTCAGGTCAACCGGGTCGACTCGGCCCGCCTGGCGGTCAGCCGGGCCGGTGCCGACCGGGCCGGCGGCGCGGTCGCCGCCTCGGACGCGTTCTTCCCGTTCGCCGACGGTCCGCAGATCCTCATCGACGCCGGCATCCGGGCCATCGTGCAGCCCGGCGGCTCGATCCGCGACGAAGAGGTGATCGCCGCCTGCAAGCAGGCCGGCGTCACCATGTACCTCACCGGCACCCGGCACTTCTTCCACTGAGCCAGCCGTTAACAAGGGCCCCTTCCTATACGCGAGGCGTTAGGAAGGGGCCCTTCCTTACTCCCGGAGGGCGGCGAAGTGGCAGGCGGAGGGGTGCGGGTCGGCGGCCCGCGGCACGGCCCGCGGGTCCTCCAGGGCGCAGATCTCCTGCGCCTTCCAGCAGCGGGTACGGAAGTGGCAGCCGCTCGGCGGGTCGGCCGGGCTGGGCACGTCACCGGTCAGCCGGATGATGTCCCGGCGGTCCCGGGCCTCCGGGTCGGGCAGCGGCGCGGCGGAGAGCAGCGCCTGGGTGTACGGATGGGTGGCCCGCTCGTAGATCTGCTCCTCGGTGCCGATCTCCACGATCCGGCCGAGGTACATCACCGCGATCCGGTCGGAGATGTGCCGGACCACCGACAGGTCGTGGGCGATGAAGATGTACGACAACCCGAACTCGTCCTGGAGTTCCTCCAGCAGGTTGATCACCTGGGCCTGGATGGAGACGTCGAGGGCGGAGACCGGTTCGTCGCAGACGATCACCTCGGGTCGTAGCGCCAACGCCCGGGCGATGCCGATGCGCTGCCGCTGACCTCCGGAGAACTGGTGCGGGTAGCGGTTGATGTGTTCCGGGTTGAGCCCGACCACGTCGAGCAGTTCCTGGACCCGCTGCTGGCGGCTGCCCTTCGGTGCCGCCTCCGGGTGGATCTCGAACGGTTCGCCGATGATGTCGCCGACAGTCATCCGCGGGTTCAGCGAGGTGTACGGGTCCTGCATCACCATCTGCATGTTGCGCCGGATCCGACGCAACTCGCCTCCGGAGGCGGCGAACAGGTCACGCCCGGCCAGGGTGGCCCGCCCGGCGGTCGGGCGCTCCAGTCGCATCAGCAACCGGGCCAGGGTGGACTTGCCGCAGCCCGACTCGCCGACGATGCCCAGCGTCTCGCCCCGGCGCAGGTCGAAGCTGACCCCGTCGACCGCCTTGACCGCGCCGATCTTCCGTTTGAACAGCACCCCCTGGGTGATGGGGAAGTGCTTGACCACGTTGTCGACGTCGAGGATCGTCTCGCCCCGGATCTTGGTGGGGTCAGCCGGCGCGGTCATCGTGTACCTCCTGCGCGAAGTGGCACGCGCTGGTCCGGCCGTCGCCGAGGACCAGGTCGTGCGGCACCACGTCCACACAGACCTGCTGCACGTACGGGCAGCGGGGGTGGAAGGGGCAGCCGCTGGGGATGCGCATCAGGTTGGGCGGTAGCCCTCGGATGGTGGAGAGCTTCCCGCCGCGCTGGTCCAGGCGCGGGATCGATTCCAACAACCCCTTGGTGTACGGGTGGGCAGGCGCCCGGTACAGCGATCGGACGTCGGCGTGCTCGACGATGCGGCCCGCGTACATGACCGCGATCCGGTCCGCCACGTCGGCGACCACACCCAGGTCATGGGTGATCAGGATCAACGCCATGTTCAGGTCGCGCCGCAGGTCGGCGAGCAGATCCATGATCTGGGCCTGCACGGTGACGTCGAGGGCGGTGGTCGGCTCGTCGGCGATGAGCACCTTCGGCTCCATGGCCAGCGCCATGGCGATCATGACCCGCTGACGCATGCCCCCGGAGAACTGGTGCGGATAGTCGTCGAGCCGACTGGCCGCCCCCGGGATCTGCACCAGTTCCATCAGCTGCACCGCACGGCGGCGGGCGTCGGCCCGGGACATGCCGAGTCGCTGGCGCAGCGTCTCGCCGATCTGCCAGCCCACCGGAAACACCGGGTTCAGCGCGGAGAGCGCGTCCTGGAAGATCATCGCGATCTCCTTGCCGCGTACCTGCCGGCGCTGCTCCTCGGGCAGTTCCAGCAGGTCCCGACCCTGGTAGCAGATCTGTCCGGAGCGGATGTGGGCCGGCGGCGTGTCCAGGATGCCCATGATCGCCTGGGCGGTGACGGACTTGCCGGAGCCGGACTCGCCGAGCACGGCGAGCGTCTCGCCGGGGTCGAGGTGATAGCTGACCCCGTTGATCACCTTGGCCACCCCCTCGCCGGTACGGAACTCGATGTGCAGGTCCCGCACCTCCAGCAGGTGCTCACCGGGCGGGGTCGGCGAGGCCGGCGTCGGCGGTGAGGTCGGCGTTGGCATGGTCGGTCACCGCAGTTTCGGGTCGAAGGCGTCGCGGATCGCGTCGCCGAGCATGATGAACGCCAGCACGGTCAGGGCAAGGAAGGTCGACGGGACCAGCAGCGGGGTGGCCGACTCCCGCATGTGCACCCGACCGTTGTTGATGTCGATGCCCCAGGAGATGGTGGGTTCCTTCAGCCCGATGCCGAGGAACGACAGGGTCGCCTCGGCGGCGATGAACGAGCCGAGCGCGATGGTCAGCACCACGATCGCCGGGGCGAGCGCGTTCGGCAGGATGTGTCGCCACATGATCCGGCCGTTGCCGGCACCCAGCATCCGGGCCGCGGCCACGTAGTCCTGCTGCCGGGCGGTGATCACCGAGGACCGGACGACCCGGGCGGCGGTGGTCCAGCCGAGCACCGCCAGCACGAAGATGACCGAGCCGAGGCGTACCGTGGCGCTGTCGCTGGCCACCCGCTTGAGCAGCACGATCGCGGCCAGCAGCAGCGGGATGCCGAGCACGATGTCGACGATCCGGGAGAGCACCGCGTCGACCCAGCCGCCGAAGTAGCCGGCAAGCATCCCCACCACCAGCGCGATGATCCCGGTGAGCAGCGCCGACAGGGCGCCGACCAGCAGCGAGGCCCGCGCGCCGTAGACCGCCCTGGCGTACGTGTCACAGCCCTGGAAGTCGTACCCGAAGATGGCTCCGCCGCTCGGCGCGGCGTGCTGCCGCGACAGGATGCAGTCCGTCGGATCGTTGCGGGTGAACAGCCCGGGCGCGACGGCCATCGCGGTGACCAGCAGCACCAGCGCCAGGCTGATCCAGAAGATCGGCTTGCGGCGCAGGTCGCGCCAGGCGTCGCCGGCCAGACTGCGGGGCCGGCCCGGCTGTCCGACGCGTCCCGGCGTGCCGGGCTCGCCCGACACCCCCCGCCGCGCGGCCTGGTTCTCCGAGGACGCCACCGTCTCGAAGTCACTCATAGCGGATCCTCGGGTCGAGTACGGCGTACAGGACGTCCACCACCAGGTTGGAGACGAGGTAGACCACGACGAGCACGCTGACGATCCCCACCACAAGTGGACCGTCCTCGGTGCGGATGGCGCGGAAGAGGTTGAAGCCGACGCCCGGGATGTTGAACACGCCTTCGGTGATGATCGCGCCGCTCATCAGGTTGCCCAGTTCGACGCCGAGGAAGGTGATCACCGGGATCAGCGAGTTGCGCAGCACGTGCACGGTGACCACCCGCCGCCTCGGCAGGCCCTTCGACCGGGCGGTACGGACGTAGTCGGCCCGCAGGTTCTCCGCCACCGAGGTACGCGTCAGTCGCAGCGCGGTGGCCAGGGAGAGCGAGCCGAGCACGATGCCGGGCAGCAGCAGCGCGTAGAAGCTCGGGTCGGCGCCGGAGGTGGCCGGGAAGAGCTGCCACTTGACGCCCAGCAGGTACTGCGCGAGCGGGGCGAGCACGATGGTCGGGATGCCGAGCACCAGCAGCGTCAGCAGCAGCGTGGAGTTGTCGAAGATGCTGCCGCGCCGGATACCGGCGAGCACGCCCGCGGTGACCCCGAAGATGACGGCGACGGCGATGGCGATCAGCGCCAGCTTGATGGTGACCGGCCAGGCGTTGGCGAGGATCTCGCCGATCGGCCGGCCGGTGAGCGACTCGCCCAGGTCGCCCCGGAGCAGGTTCGACAGGTAGTCGAAGTAGCGGTAGAAGAAGCCGCCGAAGCCTGTCGCGTCGAGGTGGTACTTCTCGGTGAGGTACGCCCGCTGCGCGGCGGTGACCGGACGTTCGCCGGCCAGTGCCTGGATCGGGTCGCCCTGCCCGGCGAACATCAGGGCGTAGACGATCAGCGTGGTGCCGAAGAAGGCCACGACCATCTGGAGCAGCCGCCGCACGATGAAGCGGAACATACTTGGCAGTCTCCCTGAAAAGGGGCGAATGCCGTGGCGGGTCGGGTCATCGCGTGATGACCCGACCCGCCCGTTTGCGCTGTGTTACTTGACTACCTCGATCTTGACGAGGTCGACCCGGTCGAAGAGGTCCACCTCGACGTTCTTCACCTTCGTCGAGTGTCCGAAGTTGTTCTGGCCGAACCGCAGCGGCACGACCGGCATGTCCTGGGCCAGCAGGTCCTCGGCGGCCTGGTACTTCTTGATCGCCTCTTCCTCGCTCGGCGCGCTGACGCCCTCGGCGAGCAGCTTGTCGAACTCGGGGTTGCTGTAGCCGTAGTAGTTCGACGACCCGTTGCTGCTGTACAGCGGGCCCAGGTAGTTCTCCATGGACGGGTAGTCCATGATCCAGCCCATCCGGAACAGGCCCACGGGCTGCTTGGCCTTCACCTTGGTCAGCAGGTCGGCGAACTTCGGCTCGGCGTTGCCGACGCAGTCCACGCCCAGGTTGGCCTTGAGCTGGTTGCAGGTGGCGTCGATCCAGTCCTTGTGGCCACCGTCGCCGTTGTACGACAGGGTGATCTTCGACGGGCCGCCGGCGGACTCGTACAGCTCCTTGGCCTTGGCCGGGTCGAACTCCCCGGCGGCGCCGACGGTGTTGTCCCGGTAACCGGCGACCACCGGCGAGACGAACGAGCGGGCCGGCTGCTGGGAGTCCTTGAAGATCGACTTGGTGATCTCGTCACGGTCGATCGCCATCGAGATGGCCTTGCGCACGTCCGGGTTGCTGAACTCCTCCTGGAAGGTGGGGAACGCCAGGAAGTGCAGCGACGAGGCCGGGCTCTGCAGGAACCGGTCACCCAGGTCGACGGCGGCCGTCGACAGGTTCTCGGTCGGGATGGTCTTGATCACGTCCAGGTTGTCCGACAGCACGTCCGCGTACGCGGCGGTCAGCTGCTGGTAGATCCGGAACTCGACGCCGGCCACCTTGGGCTGCTCGCCGGGGAAGGCGTCGTAACGCTCGACCTCGACCTTGGCGTCGTGCTGCCAGGTGCCCTTCATCTTGAACGGACCCTGACCGATCGGCGCCTGCTCGTACCCCTCGGCCAGGACGCCGGGCGCGGAGAAGGCGGCCTTCGGCAGCGGGTAGAAGGCGGTGTAGCCGAGGATCGACTTGAACTCGCTGTACGGCTGGGACAGCGTGACGGTGAAGGTGTGGTCGTCGACCTTCTTCAGCCCGCTGAGCGTGGTGGCCTTCGGGGTCTCGCCCTGGAGGTCGTCGAAGCCGGCGATCTTCTCGAAGAAGTAGCTGGAGTTCTGGCCGTTGGGGGCGTACGCGCCGTAGTTCCAGGCGTCGATGTAGCTGTCGGCGGTGACGTCCTCGCCGTTGTGGAAGGTGTAGCCGTCCTTGAGCTTCACGGTCCAGGTGGTGTTGTCCTCGGACGTGATCGACTCGGCCGCCACCTCGTACGGCTTGTGCGCCTCGTCGTAGTCGACAAGCGGGCTGAACAGGGCGGACAGCACCTGAGAGCCGCTTGTCTCGTTGGTGTTGGTCGGCACCAGGTGCTGCGGTTCGGCGATCTCGATCCGCACCGCCGCGTTGGGGTCACTCTCGCCGGATCCGCCGTTGCCGCCCGAGCCGCAGGCCACCAGGCCCAGGGTCACCGCGAGCGGGAGGGCGGTCCAGGCTGCGAGCCTACGAACACGCATCAAGCCTCCTCATCTCCTTACGCAGCGCAGTCAGGCCCGGCGTTGGGTGACTCTGCGCAACGAGTGGCAACGGTAGGTCGCGGGCTGCGGGTCGACAACGCGCCGGTTGCTCCCCGGGACCCGTACGTTGTCGGACGGCTACGCTCGTGCTATACGCTTCCATCAGGTAAAAGCCGACATCAGGCGGTAAAATCGTGCGAGGTATCGCCGGAACCCGGCGGCTCTGGCATCGAACGGTGGCCATCGATCGGGTCGTCGTGCTGAGGAGGTTCCGGCCCCGGTGTCCGGCCCGGGCGGGATATCTGCCGAGTCAGGTTACCTAGAGTGACGATGGGCACGTTGCTGAGCGTGATCACAGGCCTGGTGCGGGTGAGCTGGAGTGGTCCGCGCAAACCGGCCGCACGGGTCGTGAGACGATCGGAGGCGTGACGGCGACGCTTCTGGACGGCAAGGCGACCGCAGCCGAGATCAAGGACGAGCTGCGGGCACGGGTCAAGGCGCTGGCGGAGCGGGGCATCGTCCCCGGCCTCGGCACGGTGCTGGTCGGCAGCGACCCCGGCTCCCAGGCGTACGTCAACGGCAAGCACCGGGACTGCGCCGAGGTCGGCATCGCCTCGATCCGTCGGGAGCTGCCCGCCGACGCCACCCAGGCCCAGGTCGACGAGACGCTCGCCGAGCTGAACGCCGACCCGGCCTGCCACGGCTACATCGTCCAGCTGCCGCTGCCCGGGCACCTCGACACCCAGCGGGTGCTGGAGCTGATCGACCCGGACAAGGACGCCGACGGCCTGCACCCGGTCAACCTGGGCCGGCTCGTGCTCGGCTACGACGCGCCGCTGCCGTGCACCCCGCGCGGCATCGTGGAACTCCTGCGCCGGCACGACGTGCCGCTGCGGGGCGCCAACGTCGCGGTGGTCGGCCGGGGCAACACCGTCGGGCGGCCGCTCGGCCTGCTGCTCACCCGGCGCAGCGAGAACGCCACGGTGACCCTGTGCCACACCGGCACCCTCGACCTCGCCGCGCACACCCGCGCCGCCGACATCGTGATCGTCGCCGCCGGCGTACCGGGCCTGCTCACCACCGACATGATCACGCCGGGTGCGGTGGTGGTCGACGTCGGCATCACCCGCGTGATCGGGTCGGACGGCAAGGGCCGCTACACCGGCGACGTGGACCCGGAGGTCGCCGAGGTGGCGGGCAAGCTCGTGCCGATGCCCGGCGGCGTCGGCCCGATGACCCGCGCCATGCTGCTCACCAACGTCGTCGAACGCGCCGAACGCGGCTGAGGTGTAAGGAAGGGCACCTTCTTAACGCCTCCGGTAGAGCAAGGGCCCCTTATTAACACCCGGAGCGGTGGAACGAAACCCCCGAGCTGCTCATAACCGTCCGCCCCTGGCCCGATCGGTGCCACCATGGCTGATACGGTCCGGAAAACCGACTGGTATCAGGGAGTGGGACGACCATGGGTAAGAAAGTCACTGTCGTCGGCGCCGGTTTCTACGGCTCCACCACCGCGCAGCGCCTGGCCGAGTACGACGTCTTCGACACCGTCGTGATCACCGACATCGTGGAGGGCAAGCCCGCGGGTCTCGCCCTGGACCTCAACCAGTCGCGGGCCATCGAGGGCTTCGAGACCAAGGTCGTGGGCGTCACCACCGGCCCGAACGGTGAGGGCTACGAGGCCATCGAGGGCTCCGACGTGGTGGTCATCACCGCCGGCCTGCCCCGCAAGCCGGGCATGAGCCGGATGGACCTGCTGGAGACCAACGCGAAGATCGTCCGCCAGGTCAGCGAGAACGTCGCCAAGTACGCCCCGAGCGCCGTGGTGATCGTCGTCTCCAACCCGCTTGACGAGATGACCGCGCTGGCCCAGCTCGCCACCCAGTTCCCGCACCAGCGGGTGCTCGGCCAGGCCGGCATGCTGGACACCGCCCGGTTCACCAACTTCGTGGCCGAGGCGCTGAACGTACCGGTGAAGACCGTCAAGACGCTGACCCTCGGCTCGCACGGCGACACCATGGTCCCCGTGCCGTCCAAGAGCACCGTCGACGGCAAGCCGCTGCGCGAGGCGATGCCCGCCGAGCAGATCGAGGAACTGGTCGTCAAGACCCGCAACGGTGGCGCCGAGGTCGTGGCGCTGCTCAAGACCGGCTCGGCGTACTACGCCCCGTCGGCCGCCGCCGCGCGCATGGCCAAGGCCGTCGCCGAGGACTCCGGCGAGGTCATGCCGGTCTGCGCCTGGGTCGACGGTGAGTACGGCATCTCCGGCGTCTACCTCGGCGTCGAGGCCGAGATCGGTGCCCAGGGCATCAAGCGGGTCGTCGAGACCGACCTCGACGCCGACGAGCTGGCCGCCCTCAACGAGGCCGCCGAGGCCGTCCGCGCCAAGCAGGCCGACGTAGCCAACATGTAACCGCCGGGGCGCCGCCCCCAGCTGAGTTGATCAAGAGGTTTGCGTCTCGGGAAGCCCCTTCCCCAGACGCAAACCTCTTGATCGTCAGGGGGAAGTGGGGGTGGTGGGTGGGGGGTCGATCAAGGGGGTCAGGGCGTCCAGGACTCGGGTCAGGCCGAAGGTGTAGGCGTGGTCGGGGTGGTAGGCGGCGTTGTGGGCGGCGCCTGCGGCGGCACCGACTCGGACGGCGGTGGGATAGCGCCGTTCGTCGAGGACCTCGGCCAGCAGGGGGGCGTTCGCGGTCCACCACTGCTCGTCGGTCCAGGCGCTGGCCTGCCGCGCTGATCGCGCCTCGGCCGCGGAGCGGGCGGCGGCCCGGACGAAGTCGAGGACGAAGGTCAACGCGGCGTCCCGGGTCACGTCGTCCAGGCCGGTGTCGTCGAAGGCGCGTAGCTCGTACTCGTACTTGGCCATCAGGCCCGGCCCGAGCGGTGGCCGGCCGGTGGCCACCTCGGCGGCCCACGGATGGGCCGCGAAAAGCTCCCGGTTGTCCTGGGCGAGCGCCGCCACCCGCGTACGCCACGGCTCGCCGGACCGGTCCGGCCGCGGCATGTCCGCGTAGAGCGCGTCCAGCATCAGGTCGATCAGTTCGGCCTTGCCCGGCACGTACGTGTAGAGCGTCATCGGTGCCACCCCGACGGCCTTGGCGAGCGCCCGCATCGTGACCGCGTCCAACCCTTCGCGGTCGGCCAACTCGATCGCGGCGCGGACGATGTCGTCCAGCGAGCGGCCCTGGCGTGGGCCGCGACGCGGGCCGTCCTCGGTTCGACGCCAGAGCAGTCGCAGGGTGTGGGCGGGATCGCCGCCTCCGGTGTGATGGTCGGGCACCCTCAGATCTTCGCAGGCCAAATCGTCGTACGCAGTACGTTGTACAATGTACGAAGATAAAGTTCCCGCGCCCAGGGAGGGCATGTGCAGATCACCGGATCGGCCGTCTCGCTAAACGTCCAGGACGTCTCGGCCTCTGCCGAGTTCGTCAAGCAGCACTTCGGGTTCCGGGAGGAGATGTCGGCCGACGGGTTCGTCTCGCTGGCCCGCGACGGGGTCGGCTTCAACCTGGTCTTCCTGCGCACCGGCCTGGCCAGCCTCCAGCCGCCGGTCCTGAAGGAACAGCAGGCCCAGGGCGTGCTCGTCGCCTTCGTGGTGGACGACATCGACGCCGAGTACGCCAAGATCCAGGCCGCCGGTGTGCCGATCACCACACCGATCCAGACCGAGCCCTGGGGCGAGCGCTTCTTTCAGGTCACCGACCCCAACGGAGTGATCCTCCAGCTGGTGCAGTGGATGCACAGCCCCGAGCAGGCCGGCTGAGTGCGGCGCTGACGGCATGTTCCGGGCCCGGTGGGGTAATTCCGCGCCGGGCCCGGCGGTCCGCCTGGCCGCGAGCCCGCCGACCGCGAACGGTGTCGGTCGTGCCCTGAGTGGGCCGGTCAGCGGTGGGTGGTCGGCCAACCGGTGGCCGCGACGTTCCTGCTTCGGGCGGGTCCAGTACGCTCGTACTGCTTGAGCATGTGTCCCCCGAGAGGAGCGCCGGCCGATGGCGAAGATCAAGGTAAACAACCCGGTCGTGGAGCTCGACGGCGACGAGATGACCCGGATTATCTGGAAGCAGATCCGGGAGCAGCTGATCCTGCCCTACCTCGACGTCGACCTGCACTACTACGACCTGTCGATCCAGCACCGCGACGCCACCGACGACCAGGTGACCGTCGACGCCGCCAACGCCATCTCCGAGCACGGCGTCGGCGTCAAGTGCGCGACCATCACCCCGGACGAGGCCCGGGTGGAAGAGTTCGGGCTGAAGAAGATGTGGCGGTCGCCGAACGGCACCATCCGCAACATCCTCGGCGGCGTCGTCTTCCGCGAGCCGATCATCATGTCCAACGTGCCGCGGCTCGTCCCCGGCTGGACCAAGCCGATCATCATCGGCCGGCACGCCCACGGTGACCAGTACCGCGCCACCGACTTCGTCGTACCCGGCCCCGGCAAGGTGACCATCACCTACACCCCGGCCGACGGCGCGCAGCCGATCGAGATGGAGATTGCCAACTTCCCGGGCAGCGGCATCGCGATGGGCATGTACAACTACGACGACTCGATCCGGGACTTCGCCCGGGCGTCGTTCCGGTACGGCCTGGACCGCGGCTACCCGGTCTACATGTCCACCAAGAACACCATCCTCAAGGCGTACGACGGCCGGTTCAAGGACATCTTCGCCGAGGTCTTCGAGAACGAGTTCAAGGCGGAGTTCGACGCCGCCGGCCTCACCTACGAGCACCGGCTCATCGACGACATGGTCGCCGCCGCGCTCAAGTGGGAGGGTGGCTACGTCTGGGCCTGCAAGAACTACGACGGTGACGTGCAGTCCGACACCGTCGCGCAGGGCTTCGGCTCGCTCGGCCTGATGACCTCGGTGCTGCTCTCGCCCGACGGCCGCACCGTCGAGGCCGAGGCCGCCCACGGCACCGTCACCCGGCACTACCGGCAGTGGCAGAAGGGCGAGAAGACCTCGACCAACCCGATCGCCTCCATCTACGCCTGGACCCGGGGCCTGGCCCACCGGGGCAAGCTGGACGGCACCCCGGCGGTCACCGAGTTCGCCAACACGCTGGAGCAGGTCATCGTCGACACCGTCGAGGGCGGCCAGATGACCAAGGACCTCGCGCTGCTCATCTCGCGGGACGCCCCGTGGCTGACCACCGACGAGTTCATGAACGCGCTCGACGAGAACCTGGCGCGCCGCCTCGCCGCCTGATTTCCGTCGTACGCAGCCCGCCGGCCTCAGCGCCGGCGGGCTCGTTCATTTCACAGCCCACCACCAACCAGCGTCACCTGCCCCGGCGCGCCTCGTTGACCTGGGTGGACGAGATGCCAGTCCCGTCCCTGGAAGGTTGATCGTCGCCGCCGTGCGGCACGAGTGCCCAGCCAGCCTTCCCGGCTGTCGAGCACAGCCAGCCGTCCCTTCCCTGCGGGGGGCCCTGTCCCGGGCCCCCCGCGCCCTGTCTCGGACCCCATCTCGACCTGGGCTCCGTCTCGCCTTGAGTCGCAACCCGGCTTCATCGCTGGGCAACGCGTCCGCACGCCCGGGCAAGAACCCACCACCGGGCCCTTTGCTCTGCTTCACCCCACGCAACGTTTTCGGTCGACATTCAGTGCGTGGAGTGAAGCAGAGCAAAGGGCGTGGGTAGAGGGTTGTGCGAGCGGAGCAACCCGGCGTGGGCAAGGCGAAAGGCGGGGACAAAGGGGTACGCGGGCAGAGCGGCGCGGGCAGGGCAGGGCGGTGCGGCGGTGACCAGCGGAAAGAGCAGCCGGGTGACGCCGAGCGGCGGTGAGGTCAGGTGGCGCGGAGCAGGGCGGCGGCCCGCTCCGGGGCGATGTCGTTGATGAAGACGCCCATCGCCGACTCCGACCCGGCCAGATACTTCAGCTTGTCCGCCGCTCGGCGGATGCTGAACAGCTGAAGGTGCAGGTGACCCAGCTCGCGGTCGACGCGTACCGGCGCCTGGTGCCAGGCGGCGATGTACGGCATCGGGGTGTCGAACAGCCCGTCGAAGCGGCGCAGCAGGTCCAGGTAGAGCGGGCCGAAGGCGTCCCGTTCGGCTTCGGTCAACGCCGGGATGTCCGGCACCGGCCGGTGCGGCGCGACGTGCACCTCGAACGGCCACCGGGCCGCCGCCGGCACGTACGCCGTCCAGTGTTCGTTTGTTGCCACCACCCGCTCGCCGGCGGCGCGTTCGGCGGCGAGCACGTCGGCGTAGAGATTGCGTCCGCCGGTGCGCTCGGCGTGGCGGCGGGCCGCGGCCAGCAGTGCGCGGGTACGCGGCGGAAGGAACGGGTAGGCGTAGATCTGCCCGTGCGGGTGGTGCAGGGTCACCCCGATCTCCACGCCCCGGTTCTCGAAGCAGAAGACCTGCTCGACCTCGGGCAGTTCACCGAGCACCGCCGTACGGTCGGCGAGCGCGTCGAGGACTGTGCGTACCCGGCGCGGCGGCAGGCCGGCGAAGGAGGCGTGGTGGTCGGCGGTGAAGCAGACCACCTCGCAGCGGCCCCGGCCGGGGCGTACCTCGGTGAGCGGGGTGATCTCGGCCGGTTCGTCGACCACCCGTTGGCTGAACGCCGGGAACCGGTTCTCGAAGACCGCGACCGCGTAGTCGGGCGCCGGGATCTCGCTGAGCCGCTGCTCGGTGGACGGGCAGAGCGGGCACTGGTCGACCGGCGGGAGGAAGGTGCGCGTCTGCCGGTGTACGGCCAGCGCCACCCACTCGTCGGTGAGCGGGTCGTAGCGCAGCTGCGAGGCGGGCGGGGGCGGCGGCAGGTCGCGGCGATCCGGCTGGTCCCGGACGACGTCGTCCCGCTCGTCGAAGTAGATCAGCTCGCGGCCGTCGGCCAGGCGAATCGCGGTACGCCGCATCGCGCTGACCGGTAACTGATCAACCATCGGAAGACGGGCTCCTCATCAGAACGACTGCAGGCGCGGCTCGATCCAGCCGGTCTCGGTCAGGTGATGCAGTACCTGCTGCACCGCCTCGTCCACGTCGAGGTCGCTGGTGTCGATCACCAGATCGGCGTCGGTCGGCTCCTCGTACGGGTCGTCGATGCCTGTCATCCCGGTGAGCAGGCCCGCCCGCGCCCGCGCGTAGAGACCCTTGCGGTCGCGTCGCTCGCAGACCTCCAGCGGCGTGGCGACGTGCACCAGCACGAACCCGGCGCCCGCCGCCACCGCCATCTCCCGGGCGGTCGCCCGAGCCTGGGCGTACGGGGCGATCGGGCAGCAGATGCCGATGCCGCGGTGCCGGGCGATCTCGGCGGCCACCCAGCCGATCCGGCGTACGTTGGTGTCCCGGTCGGCCCTGCTGAAGCCCAGCCCCGCGGTCAGTTCGCGGCGCACCACGTCGCCGTCGAGCAGGGTGATCGTCCGTTCGCCCTGCTCACGCAGCGCGTCGGCGAGGCCACGGGCGATTGTCGACTTGCCCGAACCGGAGAGCCCGGTGAGGAACACCACCAGGCCCCGGTGCCGTCGGGGCGGCCGGGCCCGGCTCAGCTCCTTCGCCACCGCCGGGGGAGTGTGCCACTCGGGCAGCGGGAACCCCCGGTCGAGCAGGTCCTCGATCTCGTTGTGGGTGAGCGGGAGGCGACGGTTGCGCGGCGGGATGTCCTCGCGCCAGCGCCACTGGCCGTCCCGGTTGTCGTAGGCCAGCTCGCGCGGCACCAGCACCCGCAGCCCGCCCCCGGAGAGCATCTCGCTGGTGGAGAGCAGGTGGGTGACGCCGTACGCGGCGGAGACCCGGGCCCGCAGCAGGGCGTCGCCGATCTCGTCGCGCCGTCGGGCCAGCGGCACCGCGACCACGGTCGTCGGCGGCATCCGGTCCCGGGCGGCGAAGACGCAACGCACCAGCGCCTCCGGCGGCAGCCCGCCGGCGCCGTCCTCACCGACCGGAATCATGATCAGCAGATGGGCGCTGAGCGTCCGCACGGCGTGCGCGATCTGGGCCAGCTGCGGCCGGTGCAACGGTCGGTCGGCGACGACACCGAGCACCCGTCCCGGTGGCAGCAGCGCGCGGATCTCCTCGGGGGTACGCCGCAGCCGCTGGAACGGCCCGTGCCCGCCGTCACCGAGCCGGCGTACCCTGCCGCCGACCCCGGCCACCCCGTCGCGTACCTGCCAGCTGTCGGTGACCTCCAGGGCCGCCACCGGCGCGCCCTCGCCGTCGGTGAGCACAAGCGTGCGTCGGTTCGGGTCGGCCAGGTCGAATTCGCGCAGCAGGGCGGTGGGCACCTGGAGGGTCACCGCGACCGGCCATGGCGTGCCGTCGACGAGTCGGCCCCGGCGGCTGACCGAGACCAGGTCGGCCCGGGTCAGGAAGCCGGTCAACGGCGCGTACGCACCGGTGAGCAGCAACTCCAGATCCGCGAGCTCGCCGGGACGCGGCGTGTACGCCGGTGCGTCCCGCAGTATCTCGTCGGGCAGCACCCACCCGTTGCTCATCAGACCCCCAACTCCGGCGACCGGCACACAGTTTCGCAGTCGCCCGCCAATCGGTCGAGGGCAGCACTGCCACCGGCCCGATCGGGCCACCGCCCGCTGTTACGACAGCGGCACCGCCTGCGGGCGGGCCAGGCCCAGCCGGTCCCGTGCGGAACCGGTCAACCGTCGCCACAGACCGGGCCGGGGCGCCGGTGGTGAGGCGGGAGTCTTCTTCTTCCGTTTGTCGACCACCACCGGCCGGGCACCGTCGGCGTCGCAGGTGATCTCCAGCGGCAGCTTCGCGTCGATGGTCCAGCCGAAGCCGGCGACCCGGGCCTTGAGGATCCACTCGCCCCGGGTACGACCCTCGTTGAGGGTGCCGAAGTCGACAGTGGCCGCCCCCCGGTAGCGCACCTGAAACTCACCTGCTTCCCCGGGGACCCGGTCCACCTCGTGGTGCACCGGGAGGAAGAACTCGTCGTTGGTGGTGGCGTGCTGCGCGATGACGTCGAGGCGGGCCGCGCTCAGGTCGTCGGTGCAGTCGAGCCACTCGTCGGGTACGTCGTCGACCGGCACCACCAGCCGATCCCGGCCGTCGGCGTGCGTGAACGAGACCGGTTCGTCGGCGTTGCGGAGCTGGCTGTTGAGCAGCAGCGTCAGGGTCAGACCGGTCAGCTCGTACGCCTTCAGCCGGGTCCGGGCGCGCACGCCCGCGTCCCACTCGGCCAACCGGACCAGATCCTCGACCCGACCCTGCGCGGCCAGGCCGGCGACGGTGCGCTCGACGCTCCGCAGGCCGCCCGCCACCTCCGGGGCGAACCGCTCCTGGATGGTCTTCTGCACCTCCGCGGCGACCTGGTCGACCCAGTCCCGGGGCGCGTTGCCCAGCCCGGTGCCGCGCAGTCGACGGACCATCTCGCTGCGCAGCCAGCGCCGGTGCATCGTGTCGCGCAGCAGCCCCGGCTCGGTGTGCGCGTCGACGATGTCCAGCACCTCACGCAGGCTGTCGTAGTACCCGGAAGGCTCCATCCGGGTGGCTGTCAGGTTGCCGCCGTCCGGTCGCCGCGCATGGTGGTAGCAGGTGTAGTCGGACAGCACACTCGTGCGCCGGGACAGCAGGTAGGCGCGCGCGACCAGGTGATGGTCCTCCAGCCGCTTGTGCGGTTCCTCGGGGAAACGCAGGTCGTGCGCCAGCAGGAACGCGCGGCGGAACATCTTGTGGCAGGTGAGGCTCTCCATCAGCGGAGAGTCGTCAAGCCTGGCGTCGGGGCGGTTGACCCGGAACAGCTCGCGGGGCACCGACCGGCCGTGCCCGGTCATCTTGCCGATGGCGATGTCGGCGCCGTTGGCCACCGCGTAGCCGTGCAGCCGCTCCAGCGCCTCGTCGGCGAGCCAGTCGTCGTCGTCGACGAACTGGACGTACTCGCCGCGGGCCCGGTCCAGACCCAGGTTGCGGGGGCGCGACGGCCAGCCGGAGTGCTCGCAGCTCAGCACCGTGACGTGCGGGTGGGCGGCGGCCAGCTCCGCCAGTCGGGCCGGTGTGTCGTCGGTCGAGCCGTCGTCGACGAAGACCACCTCGAAGTCCGTCACCGGCATCGACTGGCCCAGCAGCGAGTCGATCAGCTGCTGGAGGTGCCCGCCCGAGTTGTACGTCGGGACCACCACACTTACCTTGAGCTCGCCGGTCGTCATGGCTGACCACTACCCATCGTGCTGTCGGAAGAGCGAATGGTGGGCTCCAGTGTGTACCAGTGAATCGATCTTTCCGGGGCGGGGTACGTGCACCGGAATCCATGCAAGCCGCAGCAGGACGACGACCCCGACTGATCCCTAGGGGGAGTCACCGGAAGCAGGATCAGGGAAAACCGGGGCGCGTGCCGGACAGACCGCGTTGTCGTCCGTCTCTAGGCTGTCGTCGTGACACTGATCGCAACCGAGTCGTTGACCAAGGTCTACGGCGGTGGGGTGACCGCGCTGTCCGAACTGACAGTGACGGTCGAGCCGGGAATCGTCGGCCTGGTCGGCGCCAACGGCGCCGGCAAATCAACCCTTATCAAGCTCCTGCTGGGCCTGCTCACCCCGACCCGTGGCCGGGTCCGGGTGCTGGGCCTGGACCCGACCACCGAACCGGCGGCAGTCCGCGCCCGGGTCGGCTACATGCCGGAGCACGACTGCCTGCCACCTGACCTGTCCGCCGCCGAACTGGTCACCCATCTCGGGCAGATCAGCGGCCTCCCACGTACCGCCGCCCGGGAACGGGCCTCCGAGGCGCTGCGGCACGTCGGGCTGCACGAGGAACGCCATCGTCCGGTGGGTGGCTACTCCACCGGCATGAAGCAGCGAGTCAAGCTCGCCCAGGCTCTCGTGCACGATCCCGACCTGCTGCTGCTCGACGAACCCACGAACGGCCTCGACCCGGCCGGCCGGGACGCCATGCTGGCCCTGGTGCACCGGATCGGCACCGAGTTCGGCATCTCCGTACTTGTCTGCTCCCACCTGCTCGGCGAGGTCGAGCGGATCTGCGACACCCTGGTCGCCATCGACGGCGGGCGGCTGCTGCGTGCCGACCACATCGCCGCGATGACCTCGACCACCGACGTGCTCGCCGTCGAGGTCAGCGAGGGCACCGAGACGCTGGCCGCCCGGCTGGCCGCGCTCGACCTGCCGGTGAGTCGGGAGGGACGGCTGCTGCTCGTCCCGCTCGCCGACCAGCAGACGTACGACCTCATCATCGGCGCGGTCGCCGACCTGGACCTGCCGCTGCACCGGCTCGACCAGCGCCGGCACCGGGTGGCCGAGCTCTTCGCCCGCAGGGAGGGCAGTCATGTCTGAACCGACGGGTGTCATCCACGACATCGGCTACCAGCGCTACACCGGCCTGCGGCTGGGCCGCCGAGCGGTCTTCGGCGCGCTCTACGTGCACGGCGTACGGACCGCCTTCGGGTTGGGTCGCAGCGCCAAGGCCAAGATCTTCCCCTGGCTGGTGGTCGGCATCGTCCTGATGGTGGCCGGCGCGGTGACCGCGATCGGCAGCCAGATCGGCGAAACCCTCATGACGTACGCCCAGTTCGCCGATTCGATGAGCTGGCTTGTCATCTTCTTCGTCGCGGTGGCCGCGCCGGAACTGGTCTCCCGGGATCTGCGCAGCGGTGTGCTGCCGCTGTACTTCTCCCGGCCGTTGCCGACCGTCGACTACCCGATGGCCAAGCTGCTCGCGCTGGCCACCGCGCTCTGGATGCTGCTCGGCGCGCCGCAGCTGGTGATGTTCCTCGGCGCCGCGTTCACCGGCAACGACATGGGCGCGGTCTGGGACGAGCTGCTGGACCTGGTGCCCGGTCTGCTCTACGCCGGGTTGTGGGCGGTGGTCTTCGCCGCGGTGGGGCTGCTGATCGCCTCACTGACCGGCAAGCGGGCCTTCGCCGCCGGCGGCATCGTCGCCGTCTTCCTGATGACCACGCCGATCGTCGGCGTCCTGTCGATCCTGCCCTCGCAGGCCGCGAACCAGCTCGCCGGCATCGCCTCGCCGTCCACGCTCGTCCAGGGTGTCGGCATCTGGACGATGCGCGACCAGGTGATCACCGACCCGGACGCCCTCGGTCCCGACCTCGGTGCCTTCGGCCCGGTGTACGCCCTGGTCGCCGCCCTGCTCGTCGCGGCCTGCGTCGCCCTGCTGCTGGCCCGCTACCGGAAGGTGGCCGCCCGATGACCACGACCAGTAGTCCCGCCCCGACCACCACCAGCACCCTCGACCTCGCCGGGGTCTCCCGCTGGTACGGCAACGTGGTCGCGGTCAACGACGTGAGCATGAGCCTCGGGCCGGGCGTCACCGGTCTGCTCGGCCCCAACGGCGCCGGCAAGACCACGCTGCTGCACATGATGGCCGGCTTCCTCGCCCCGTCCCGGGGGCAGGTCACCCTGGACGGTCTGCCCACCTGGCGCAACCCGGAGGTCTACCGCCGGCTGGGGTTGGTCAGCGAACGGGAGGCCGTGCACAGCTTCCTCACCGCGCACGAGTTCGTGCTGGCCACCGCGAAGCTGCACAAGCTGCCCGACCCGCAGGCGGCGGCCCGCCGGGCCATCGCCATGGTCGAGTTGGAGGGCGCACAGGACCGCCGGATCGGCACCTACTCCAAGGGCATGCGGCAGCGGGCCCGGGTGGCCGCGTCACTCGTGCACGACCCGCAGGTGCTGCTGCTGGACGAGCCGTTCAACGGCATGGACCCGCGCCAGCGCCTGCACATGATGGAGTTGCTGCACTCGCTCGGCGATGCCGGCCGCACCATCCTGTTCAGCTCGCACATCCTGGAGGAGGTCGAGCAGGTCTCCGGCACCGTGCAGGTGATGGTCGCCGGGCGGCTCGCCGCCTCCGGTGACTTCCGCACCATCCGCCGGCTGATGACCAACCGGCCGCACGTGTTCGCCATCCGCTCCACCGACGACCGGGCGCTGGCCGTCGCGCTGATGGCCGAGCCGTCGGTGACAGGTGTCGAGTTGGGCCGCGACGGGCTGACCGTACGGGCCGGCGACTACGGCGCCTTCACCCGCGTACTGCCGAAGGTCGCTCTGGCCCGGGGCGTACGGGTGCGGCAGCTGCTGCCCGAGGACGAGTCCCTGGAGAGCGTCTTCTCCTACCTGGTGGAGGCCTGATGTCCACTGTTTCCTGGATCACCGCGCGCGGGCTGTTCGGGCGTCGCCGGTTCCTGTTGCTGCTGCCCTTGCCCGTGCTGCTGGTGGTGCTGGCCGTGCTCTCCCGAGGCCTCGGGGTGGCCCCGTCCGCCTGGGGGCCGCCGGTGCTCGTCGGCCTCGGGTTGGCCGTCGTGCTGCCGGTGGTCGCGTTGATCGTCGGCACCGGTGTGCTCGGTGCCGAGATCGACGACGGCACGGTGGTGCACGTGCTCACCACACCGCTGCCACGCTGGCAGATCGTGCTGCCGAAGCTGGCGGTGGCGGTCGGGGCCACCGCGGTCACCGTCGCGGTGCCGCTGTTCGCCGCCGGCCTGCTGGCCGACTCGGTACGCCTCGGACTGGCGCTGGCCGTCGCCGCCTCGATCGGAGCGCTGGCCTACTCGGCCCTGTTCGTGGCGGCCAGCCTGCTCACCCGACGCCCGGTCCTGCTCGGCCTGGTCTACGTGCTGATCTGGGAAGGGCTGCTCAGCAACGTCGTCACCGGCACCCGGGTCCTTTCCATCCAGCACTACGTGATCGCGCTGGCGGACCGGCTCGCCCCGACGAACCTGCTCGACACGACGGTCTCCGTACCGGTGGCGGCGGTGATGACGGCGCTGGTGAGCGTCGCGTTCACCCTGCTGGCCGTCAACCGCCTCCGCTCCTTCTCCGTAGCCGGCGAAACCAGCTGACGTGCAAGGAAGGGCACCTTATTAACGCCTGAGGTAGAGGAAGGGCCCCCTGTTAACACGAGCCGATCTGCTGTGATCGACAACTGTTAACAAGGGGCCCTTCCTATGCACGAGGCGTTAATAAGGTGCCCTTCCTTACACCTCACCCCCTAGAAGGCGCAGGCGATGACGAGTTCGGGGGTGCGGTCGGGGAGCAGGTCGAGTTTGCCGATGTGTCCGGCCGCCCGCAGGTCGTCGACGATCAGCGTGAGCTGGTCGAGCAGGGCGGCCGGGCCGAGCGCCTCGGCCAGCGGCACCTCCGCCTTCATGGACAGCTTCCGCTCGGACTTGGCCCGCCGCACCTGCCCGAGCGCGTCGGAGGCCAACCGCAGCAACGCCGGATCACCCTCGCCCTGGATCGCCCGGCTCACCTCGTACGTGGTGGGCCACGGTGACCGGTGCACCGAGCCGTACCGCCACCAGGACCAGACCTCCTCGGTCGCGTACGGCAGGAACGGGGCGAACAGCCGCAACTGCACCGACAACGCGGTGGCCAACGCGGCTCGGGCCGAATCCGCGCCCGCGCCGGTGCCGTAGGCGCGTTCCTTCACCAACTCGATGTAGTCGTCGCAGAACCGCCAGAAGAACGACTCGGTGGCCTGCAACGCCGCCGTGTGGTCGTACGCCTCGAAAGCCGTCGTCGCGGTCGTCACCACCTCGGCCAGCGCGGCGAGCATGGCCCGGTCCAACGGTTCGGTCGCCGCAGCGCGCAGCGCGTCGGCGGCGCCCAGCCCGAGCGCGAACCGCGACGCGTTGAGCAGCTTCGTGGCCAGTCGCCGACCGACCTTGATCTGCGCCGGGTCGAAGGCCAGGTCGACGCCGGGACGCCCGGTGGACGCCCAGTACCGCACCGCGTCGGAGCCGTGCTGCTCCAGCAGCCCCATCGGGGTGACCACGTTTCCCTTGGACTTGGACATCTTCTTGCGGTCCGGGTCCAGGATCCAGCCGGACAACTCGGCGGTCCGCCACGGCAGCACGCCGTGTTCCAGGTGGGCCCGCACGACCGTGGCGAACAACCAGGTGCGGATGATCTCCTGCCCCTGGGGGCGCAGGTCCATCGGGAAGACCCGGGCGAACAGGTCCGGGTCGGTCTCCCAACCGGCGGCGATCTGCGGGGTCAGCGACGAGGTGGCCCAGGTGTCCAGCACGTCCGGGTCACCGACGAAACCGCCCGGCATCCCGCGCTGGGACTCGTCGTAGCCGGCGGGCACGTCGTCGGACGGATCGATCGGCAGCGAATTCTCGTCGGGCGTGAGAGGCTGGGACCAGTCCGGCTCGCCAGTGTTGTCGAGCCGGTACCACACCGGCACCGGCACGCCGAAGAAGCGCTGTCGGCTGACCAGCCAGTCACCGGTCAGGCCACCCACCCAGTGCTCGTAGCGGTGCCGCATGTGCTCCGGCACCCAGCGCAGCTCGCGTCCCCGAGCCAGCAACGCCTCCCGCAGGTCGGTGTCGCGGCCCCCGTTGCGCAGGTACCACTGCCGGGTCGAGACGATCTCCAGCGGCCGGTCGCCCCGCTCGTAGAACTTCACCGGGTGGGTGATCGGGCGCGGCTCGCCGACCAGGTCACCCGCGTCGGCCAGCAACTGCGCGATGGTCCGCCGGGCCGCGTTGACGCCCTGCCCGGCCAGCGCCGCGTACGGTTGCGCCGGCACCCCGGCCGGCGGTTCCGGCAGCAGCCGGCCGTCGCGCCCGATCACCACCCGGGTCTCCAGGCCCAGATCCCGCCACCAGGTCACGTCGGTCAGGTCACCGAACGTGCAGACCATCGCGATGCCGGTGCCCTTGGCCGGCTCCGCCAGCGGGTGCGCGCGCACCGGCACCTCCACGTCGAAGACGGGCGTACGCACAGTGCCGCCGACCAGGTCCGCGTACCGCTCGTCGTCGGGGTGGCAGACCAGCGCCACGCAGGCCGGCAGTAACTCCGGACGGGTGGTGTCGATCAGCACCTCCCGCCCGCCGGGAGCGTGGAACCGCAACCGGTGGTACGCGCCGGGTCGCTCGCGGTCCTCCAACTCGGCCTGCGCGACGGCGGTGGCGAAACCGACGTCCCACAGCGTCGGCGCCTCCGACTGGTACGCCTCACCCCGGGCCAGGTTGCGCAGGAACGCCCGCTGCGAGGCGGCCCGAGCCACCGGGCCGATTGTGGTGTACACCAGCGACCAGTCCACCGACAGGCCGAGTCGACGCCACAGCGCCTCGAAGACCTGCTCGTCGGCGAGGGTCAACCGCTCGCACAGCTCGATGAAGTTGCGTCGGGAGATCGGGGTCGGATTCTTGCGGGCCGCATCGTTCACCGGCGCGTCCGGTGCCTGCCAGTCCGGGTCGTACGGCAGCGACGGGTCGCAGCTCACGCCGTAGACGTTCTGCACCCGGCGTTCGGTGGGCAGCCCGTTGTCGTCCCAGCCGATCGGGTAGAAGACCGTCCGACCGCGCATCCGCTGGAACCGGGCGACCAGGTCGGTGTGGGTGTACGAGAAGACGTGCCCCATGTGCAGCTCGCCCGATACGGTCGGCGGCGGGGTGTCGATCGCGTATACGTCCGCGCTACGGCCATCCGGGCTCGGCGAGTCTGACGCCTCGCCGCGACCCCGGACAGCCGCCTTCGAGCGGTCGAACGCGTACGTGCCCTCCTCCTGCCAGCGGCGCGACCAGGTCTCCTCGAGCCCGTCCAAACTCGGACGCTCGGGGACGCCGGTACGGGCCGTCCTCGCCGTATCAGTCATCCGTCGATGGTAGGCAGCGTCGCGCCGCCGGGCATCGAATTACCTAGAGCAGCGAGTCGATCCACTGGCGGTGCAGGTCGGCGTACCGGCCACCGCCGGCGATCAGGTCGGCCGGTGGACCGTCCTCGACGATCCGGCCGTCGTCGAGGACCAGCACCCGATCGGCGATCTCCACAGTGGAGAGTCGGTGCGCGATCACCACTGCGGTCCGGTCGCGCAGGATGGTGCCGAGCGCCCGCTGCACCAGCCGCTCGGTCGGGATGTCCAGCGACGAGGTGGCCTCGTCGAGGATCAGCACCGCCGGGTCGGCCAGGAACGCGCGGGCGAAGGCGACAAGTTGCCGCTGCCCGGCGGAGAGCCGTCCACCGCGCCGGTGCACCTCGGTGGCGTACCCGTCGGGTAGTGCCGCGATGAAGTCGTGCGCGCCGATCGCCCGCGCGGCCGCCTCGACCGCCGCGTCGTCGGCGTCCGGGCGACCGAATCGGATGTTCTCCGCCACGCTGCCACCGAACAGGTGTGTCTCCTGGGTCACCAGCACCACCGCCCGACGCAGGTCCGCGTCGGCCACCTGGCGCAGGTCCACCCCGTCCAGAGCGACCGTGCCGACTGCCGGGTCGTGGAATCGGGCGAGCAGTTTGGCGAGCGTCGACTTGCCGGCCCCGGTCGGCCCGATCAGCGCCACCGTCTGCCCGGCGGGGATGGTGAGGTCCAGCCCGGTCAGGATCGGCGCGTCCGGCCGGTACCCGAACGAGACGCCACGGAAGGTGACCGCACCCTGGTTCGGCCCCCGGGGCAGCGGCACCGGGCGTTGCGGCTCGGCCACCTCGGGCCGTTCGTCGAGCACCCCGGCGAGCTTCTCCAGGGCGGCGGTGGCCGACTGGAGCGCGTTGTAGAACTGGCTCAGCTCCTGCATCGGCTCGAAGAACCGCCGCAGATAGAGCAGGAACGCCGCGAGCACCCCGACACCGGTCTCGCCGCCGAGCACCCGGGCGCCGCCGTAGCAGAGCACCACCGCCACTGTGACGTTGCCGATCAGCTTGATCCCCGGCGAGTACGTGGCGATCAGGCGGAAGGCATGCCGGCTGGAGTGCCGGTAATCGTCGTTGACCGTGGCGAAGATGTCCTGGTTGCGGCCCTCACGGCGGTACGCCTGCACGGCCCGGATGCCCCGCATCGACTCCACGAAATGGACGATGACCAGAGCCATCGCCTCCCGGGTGCGGCGGTAGGCGGCGGCGGATGCCCGGGCGAACCAGCGGGACAGCCAGAACAGCAGCGGAAAGGCGAGCAGGGTGACCGCGGCCAGCGGCAGGTCCAACCAGAGCAGGATGCCGGCCACCGACACGATCGTCAGGGCCGCCATCACCAGGCTCTCCACCCCACCGTCGACGAGTTCGGCGATGGAGTCGATGTCGCTTGTCAGCCGCGAGATCACCCGACCCGAGGTGTACCGCTCGTGGAAGGCCACCGGCAGGCGCAGGAAGTGCCCGTACACCCGCTGGCGCAGATCGAGCAGGACGGCCTGGCCGATCCGGGCGGAGAGGGTGAGGAAGGCGCGGCGGGCGGCCCACTCGATGCCGGTCGCGGCGGCGAACGCCACCGCGACGGCCACCAGTGGGCCCGCGTCGCCGTCGCGCAGCGGGTCGATGGCCCGGTCGATACCGAGCATGACCAGGTACGGCCCGGACATCGCCGCCGCGTTCTGGGTCAGCAGCAGCGCCACCGCACCGCCCAGCCGGGCACGATGCGGGCGCAACACGTCGGCCAGCAGTGCACGACTGCGGACCCGTAGCCGGGCCACCGCCTCCGGGTCGGTGTCCTCGGCGAGACTGCGGTCGGCGTGCGGATCGGCAGCGAGCCCGCGCCAGCGCGCCGGGTCGGCCTCGTGACGACCCGAGCGCTGGCCCGGCACCCGGTGGTTCCGACCGGTCGGGTCGCCGGCCGTCACGAGCGCACCAGCGGGGAGCCGTCCGGTGCCGGGCCGACCGTGGACGACGACGCG
>NZ_BOPA01000011.1 GCF_016863515.1 Micromonospora gifhornensis | reverse complement strand
TCGGCCGGGGACGGTGGCGTTCCGGCCTGGGACGGTGGCGTGCCGGTCGGTTCGGCGGAGAGCAGCGCGCGGTACGCCGGCACCTCGGCGAGCAGGTCGGTGTGTCGGCCGACGGCGGTGATCCGGCCGTCCTCCAGCAGCGCGACGCGGTCGGCCAGCGCGATGGTGGACGGCCGGTGCACCACCAGCAGCGCCGTCATGTCCCGCAACACCCGCTTGAGCGCCGACTCCACAAGCGCCTCGGTGTGCACGTCCAACGCGGAGAGCGGATCGTCGAGGACCAGCACCGCAGGGCGGACCAGCACCGCGCGGGCCAGCGCCAGGCGTTGCCGTTGCCCACCGGACAGCGACAGCCCCTGCTCACCGAGCCGGGTGTCCAGGCCCCACGGCAGGTCGTACGCGAACTCCGCCTGCGCCAGCGCGAGAGCGTCGCGTACCTCGTCGGCACCGGCGTCGGGGCGGCCCAGGGTGAGGTTCTCCCACACCGACATGGAGAACAGCGTCGGTTCCTCGAAAGCCACCGCGACAAGCCGGCGCAGCGAGGCCAACCGCAGGTCGCGCAGGTCGTGGTCGTCGAGGGTGATCCGCCCCGTCTCGACCTCGTGCAAGCGGGGCACCAGGGACAGCAGCGTGCTCTTGCCGCTGCCGGTCGCGCCGACCAGGGCGAGCGTCTCACCGGGCTCGACGGTCAGGTCGATGCCCCGCAGCACCGGCGCGGCGATGCCCGGATAGCGGAAGGTGACCGCCTCGAAGCTGAGCCGGCCGCGCACCGTCGACCGGGCCAGCGTGACCGCCTCGGGTGTGTCGACGATGGCCGGCGCGGTGTCCAGCACCTCCTGGATCCGGTCGGCAGCGGTGGCCGCCTCCTGGCCGTTGGCGATGATCCAACCCAGCGACTGCACCGGCCAGATCAGCATCAACTGGAGGCTGACGAAGGCGACGAGTTGGCCGATGGTGAGCCGGCCGTCGGCGACCGCGGCGGCACCGGCCACCAGCACGATGCCGAGGGTCAGGTTCGGCACCAGGTCCAGCAGTGCGGCGGTACGACCGAGCAGCCTGCCCTTGCCGACCCCGGTGTCGTGCAGCGCGCGGGTGCTGGCCACGAACCGGTCGGTCAGTTGCGGCCCCCGCCCGTACGCCTTCATGGTGCGCAGACCCTGCGCGGTCTCCTCGACCTGGGTGGCGACGTCGCCCTGCTGGTCCTGCATGCGGCGGGACGCGGCGTGGTAGTGCCGGCCGAAGCGGCGGGCGATCACGAACAGCGGCACCGCGCTGGCCGCCACCAGCAGGCCCAGCACCGGATGCAGCCGGACCAGCAGCACCACCACGACCAGGTAGGTGGTCAGGTTCAGGACGAGGAAGAGCAGTCCGAAGGAGAGGAACCGGCGCAGCACCGACAGGTCGCTTGTGATTCGGGAGAGCAGCTGACCGGAGGGCCACCGGTCGTGGAAGCTGGCCGGCAACCGTTGCAGGTGGGCGTAGATGTCGTCGCGGATGGTCGCCTCCATCGCCACCGAGGACGACGACTGCACCCACCGACGGATGAAGATCAACAGGGCCTCGATCAGGCCGAGCGCCAACGCGAGCCCGGCAAGCTGGAACAGCCCGCGCAGGTCCCGGTCGGCCACCGGGCCGTCGACCACCCGCTGGGCCACCAGCGGCACTGCGATGCCCGCCCCGGTCGAGGCGAACCCGGCCAGCAGCAGGACGCTGAACTCCACGGCGTGCGGGCGCAGATAGCGCCGCAGTCGCCACAGATTCCCGAGTGGATGTCTCCTGACCTCGGCCCGTCCGGCCGGGCCGTCGCCGCCTCCCGCAGCCACTACCCGACGGTAGCGGTAAATGAGGACGGCACTACTGTCGGCTTGTTGTCACCGGTGTTGCCCTTTTGTCGACCGGCCTGACCAGCTACGGCCCCACTTGGGTCATGGGTGTCCGTCGATGCACGCGCTTGTCAGCGATGCGGGCGCGTCAGCGTGCCTCAGCCCGGCCGCCTGTCAGCTCCGTCGCTCGTGCGTGAGCAGCCATTCCTTCACCGGCAACCCCCAGCGGTAGCCGCCCAGCCTGCCGTCGGTGCGCAGCACCCGGTGGCAGGGGACGAAGAGGGCGGCGGCGTTGCGGGCGCAGGCCGAGGCGGCGGCGCGTACCGCGGCGGGGCGACCGGCAAGTGCGGCGTACCCGGTGTAGGTGACCGGTTGGCCCGCCTTCACCTCGCGCAGCACCTGCCAGGCGTGTGTCAGGAAGATCCCGTCGCTGTGCTGCTCGACCGGTACGTCGTCGATCGCGGTCAGGTCACCGCCGAGGTACGCCTCGACGGCCGCGGTGACGGGGCCGAGGTCGCGCCGCTGGCGAGGCTCACCGCGCAGGCCGGGGTGCATCACCGCGAGCACAGCCGCCGGATCGGCGGTGAACCCGGCGGCCCGGACCGCCCCGTCCGGGGCGGCGAGGATCGTGAACGGACCGACGGGCGTGTCGACGGTGGCGCTGTCGATGATCGCCCCACTGCTTCGCAAGGTCGTACCCACACTGCTCTCCAAGGTCGAATTCACACTGCTTGCCAGGGTCGTATTCATGCGGCCCGCCAGAGCCGGACGACGGCGTACGAGCGCCACGGCCGCCAGCGGGTCGCGTACTCATCGAGGGCCGCAGGGGAGTCGGGCAACCCGAGGGCGGCGGCGCCCCGGCGTACGGCGAGGTCGGTGGGCATGAACACGTCCGGGTCGCCGAGCGCCCGCATCGCGATGTAACCGCTGGTCCACGGCCCGACACCCGGCACCTGTGCCAACCGCCGCGCCACCTCCCCACGCTCCCCACCCACCTCCAGATCAAGCTCGCCCGCCACCACCGCCCGAGCCACCGCCCGAATCGCCTCCCGCCGCCCCACCGGCATCCGAAACCCCTCATCCGGCACCCCCAACACCTCCTCCGCCGCCGGAAAACCCCCCACCCGAACCCCCTCCACCCCTGACGAACCCCCCTCCGCCCCGACGAAATCCTCCTCCGCTCCGTTGATCAAGAGGTTTGCGTCTTCCTGAGCGCCATCCCCGACGCAAACCTCTTGATCAACACCGTCGCGGGCGGGGGTGCGGAGGGCGTGGAGGGTGGTGAGGAGGTGGGTGAGGGTGGTGCGGGCGGAGGTGAGGGAGACCTGTTGGGTGGTGATGGCGCGGACGGCCATTTCGAAGCCGTCGACGGCGTGGGGGACGCGTACCCCGGGTTCGGCGGCCACGGCGGCGGCCAGGGCAGGATCGGCGCTGAGGGTCTGGTCGACGGCGACCGGGTCCGCGTCGAGGTCGAGCAGGTGCCGGCAGCGGGCCACGGCCGGTGCCAGGTCACGCAGATCGGTCAGCCGCAGGGTGGCCGCGACATGCCCGTCCGCCGGGGTCAGTGCCACCGCCCCGGTGCCGTGCGGCAACCGCAACCCCCGGCGGTACGTCCCGTCCCGGACCTCGTCGACACCCGGCAGGGTGCGCAGCGCCAGAAATTCCAGCAGCGCGGGAGCGTGCAACGGTGGGCGGTACGCCAACCGCAAGGTGATCGTGCCCGACCCGCCGAGCGCCGTACGCCGACGGGCCCGAAGCTGCGACGGAGGTACCCCGTACACCTCGCGGATCGTGTCGTTGAACTGCCGGACGCTGCCGAACCCGGCGGCGAAGGCGATCTCGGCCAGACCCAGCTCAGTGCTCTCGATCAAGGTACGGGCGGTCTGCGCCCGCTGCGCGCGGGCCAGCGCCAACGGACCGGCACCGAGTTCGGCCCGGAGCATCCGGTGCAGGTGCCGCTCGGTGTACCCGAGCCGGGCAGCCAACCCGGGCACCCCGTCCCGATCCACCACCCCGTCGGCGATCAACCGCATCGCCCGACCCACCACGTCCGCGCGGACGTCCCACTGCGGTGAACCGGGGGAGACGTCCGGTCGACACCGTCGACAGGCCCGCAACCCGGCACCCTGAGCAGCCGCCGCCGAGGGAAAGAACCGGACGTTGTGCCGCTTCGGCGTCACGGCCGGACAGGACGGCCGACAGTAGATCCCGGTAGACGTCACGCCCGTGTAGAACCACCCGTCGAACCGCTGGTCACGGCTGTCCACCGCCCGATAACACCGCTCAAAGTCCAGCTCCACACCCCCGATCATGCGCCCCACCCCCACCCCCCGACTGGCGGCTTTCGGACCCCACCCTGCCCCCGCCTCGCCCTGCCTCGCCCCGCCCCCCGCCGCCCCTCGTCCCGCCCGCGCTGCCTCACCCGCCCCGCCTCGCCCCGCCCCGCCTCGCCCCGCCCCGCCTCGCGCTGCCCCGCCCCGTGTCGCCCGTGTCGCCTCCCGCCCCGCCCCGCTTCGCACCCGCCTAGCGCCGTCGATCATGCAGTTCCCGTCGGGACAAAGGGTGTGTAAGGGGGCGAGTTAGCGACCAGAAGTGCAAGATCGACGGGGTGGAGCGGGCTTGGAGTGGGCGTGGAGTGGGCTTGGAGCGGGGTGGGGTGGGGGTGGGGTGTGGGGTGGGGCGGGGAAGTGTCGGTTGTGGTGGGTAGCGTGCCGCCAGCAACTGAAGAAGGGGCGGGCGATGGCGAGCGTGGTGGGTCGGGCGGCAGAGCCGAGGCAGGGGCAGGTGCCGCTGGACGAGTCCGTGGTCCAACGCTTCTACGAGCGGATGCGCGCGGTCGCGCCGGCGGCGGTCGGCGCCATCGAGCGGGATCGTGCCGACGACCCCGCGCGGACCTTCGCCGACACCGCCTGCGGGCGACTGCTGCGTTCGCTCGACGACGACGGCGTACGGGCGCTCGGCATGTGGGTGCACCACTGGTGCATGCGCTTCTACGACGACGACACCTGGGCGGCGCTGCGGCTGCTCCGGGAGATCGCCGGTCGCCCGCAGCTCGGCTGGACGGCTGACGAGGTCCATTGGATGCTCAACGAGTCCCACCAGGCAAACTCGGTAGCCGCCGCGCGGCTCACCCTTCCGCTGGCCGCCGCCGCCGAACTGGCCCCCGGCGCACTGCGGGTCGACACCCTGATACCCCGCCAGATGAGCCCGACCCCGCACAGCTGACCTGTCGTCGCCAGCACCACCGGGTCGAGCCCAGGACCGCTGACCCGTCGCGACCAACGCCCGGAAGACGCACGCCGACCTGTCGTCGCCCACGGCACCGGGCCCGGCCTCGGCAGGTGACCCACCGCTGCCCGGGATCGTCGGGCGGCGGCGTAAGCTGGCTCGTCGTGAGTCTCACCATCGGCATCGTCGGCCTGCCCAACGTCGGCAAGAGCACGCTGTTCAACGCGCTGACCAAGAACGATGTGCTCGCGGCGAACTACCCGTTCGCCACCATCGAGCCCAACGTGGGCGTGGTCGGGCTGCCGGACGATCGGCTGCACAAGCTCGCCGAGATCTTCGGCTCGCAGAAGGTGATCCCCGCGCCGGTGTCGTTCGTCGACATCGCCGGGCTGGTCCGCGGTGCCTCCAAGGGGCAGGGGCGCGGTAACGCCTTCCTGGCGAACATCCGCGACGCCTCGGCCATCTGCCAGGTGGTACGCGCCTTCTCCGACCCGAACGTGGTGCACGTCGACGGCAAGGTCTCCCCGGCCGACGACATCGAGACGATCAACACCGAGCTGATCCTGGCCGACCTCCAGACCCTGGAGAAGGCGCTGCCCCGGCTGGAGAAGGAAGCCAAGCTCCGCAAGGACCGGGCCGCTGCCGTGGCCGCCGCGAAGGCCGCCGTCGAGGTACTGGACACCGGCACCACCCTGTACGCAGGCGCCGCTGCCGCCAAGATCGAGCTGGAGCACCTGCGTGAGCTGCACCTGCTCACCACCAAGCCGTTCCTGTACGTCTTCAACGTCGACGAGGCCGAGCTGAACAACGCCGAGTTCCTCGACGAACTGCGGGCGCTTGTGGCCCCGGCCGAGGCGGTCTTCATGGACGCCAAGATCGAATCTGAGTTGGTGGACCTGCCCGAGGAGGAGGCCCGCGAGCTGCTGGAATCGATCGGGCAGTCCGAGCCAGGGCTGGACCAGTTGATCCGGATCGGCTTCCGCACGCTCGGGCTCCAGACGTACCTCACGGCCGGGCCGAAGGAAGCGCGCGCCTGGACCGTCCCGATCGGCGCGACCGCGCCGGAGGCCGCCGGGGTCATCCACTCCGACTTCCAGCGCGGTTTCATCAAGGCCGAGGTCGTCTCCTACGCCGACCTGGTCGAGGCCGGTTCGATGGCGGCGGCCAAGGCGGCGGGCAAGGTCCGCATCGAAGGCAAGGAGTACGTCATGCAGGACGGCGACGTCGTGGAATTCCGCTTCAACGTCTGACGGGGGTCGCCGCCGCTCAGCCGGCGCGCAGCGCGTCGTCCACACCGGTCTCGCGGCTGCCCAGGTGCACCGGGTCGCGGCCGGAGAGCACGTCCAGCGCGGCCTTGACGCTGGCGCCGTACTCGCGGGTGGAACTGATCCGCCAGGTCCGGTCGTACTCCCGGGCGGTTTCGTCGCCGACACCGATGGCGTCCACGCCGAGGTGGCGGCAGACCGTGACGGCGCGGGCCAGGTGGAACTGCTGGGTCACCACCGTCGCCCGCTCCACGCCGAAGATCCGCTTGGCGCGGGCGCAGGAGTCGTACGTGTCGAAGCCGGCGTAGTCCAGGACCACCTTGTCGGCCGGTACCCCGTGCTCGACCAGCCACCGCTGCATCGCCTCGGGCTCGTTGTAGTCGGCGTTCATGTTGTCGCCGGAGACCAGGATCGCCTGGACCTTGCCGGTGGCGTACAACTCGCGGGCGATCTCCAGACGGGCGGTGAGGAACGGCGCCGGGGTGCCGTCCGGCTGGACCCGGGTGCCGAGCACCAGGGCGACCGGAGTGTCGGGGACGGTCTGCGCGGTGTGCATCCGCCCTTCGGCGCCGGACCGGATCCAGCTCACACTGGCCCAGCTCGCGGCGACCAGCAGCAACGCGCCGACCGCACCCGCGAGGACCGCCCGGCGCAGCCAGCGACCGCGACCGTTCTCCCGGATCCGACGCAGCCAGGCCAGCACAACGGTACGGATCGCCATGTCGATCATTATCCCAGGCGGCACCATGCGAGGCGACGCGTCGATGCGACCCCTGGTACTTTGGCCGCAGCGTCGCGTGCCGGTGGCAGACCGTGTCAGGCATGGAGGCGCCGGACCGAAGGGAATCGATGATGATGATCATTGATCCTTCGCCCGTCACCTGTGGGTGAGGGCGAGCAGACCAGGCTGGTGGCCTGGAGTCATGAGTTGCGCCGGGTGCACGAAAGACTCCGCGAAGCGCTGACTGTGACCAGGGAAGCCCTGGCCGACGGCGTGCCGGCGGAGCCGGCGACCAGAGATCTGCTGTTGTTCTGTCACGGGTTCTGTGCTGCCCTGACCGCCCACCACGAGGGCGAGGACCGTGAGCTGTTCCCCGCGATCGCCGAGCAGTATCCGCAACTGCGGGACACCCTGCGTTACCTCCAACAGGACCATTCGATGATCGCGCACCTGTTGGGTGGGCTTCAGGCAGCGGTGGCGCGGGCCGCCCCGCCAGAGGAGTTGAACCGGCACCTGGAAGGCGTGGCGGCCATCATGGAGTCACACTTCCGCTACGAGGAACGCCAGCTCCTGACTGTCGTGGAAACCCTCACCCTCCCGACTGATCCCCGCACCGCCCTCGGTCCTCTCTGAGATCTTGGTACGGGAACGCCCCCAGGAGGGCACTCCCGTACCAAGATTCAACTCAGCCGAGTCGGTAGAGGGAGATGTGGGAAGGGCTGGTGCTGGTGAAGGGGGTGCGGTCCCAGTCGGCGTAACGTTCGACCAGGTGCAGACCGGCGTCGGCCGCCAGCTCGTCGATCTGCTCCGGCCACAGGTACCGCATGGCGAACGGGTGCAGGTGCACCCCCGTACCGTCGAAGGTGATGGTCTGCCGCAGGAACGTCTGCGCCGCCCGGTCGTACTTGTGCAACCTGATGGTGGCGGAGGTCTCGGTGACGTCCCGCATCCGGACCTGCTCGTCCCGGTCGAAGTCGGCCTCGTTCGGCACGTACGTCTCGATGACGAACAGGCCGCCCGGCTTCAGCACCCGCGCGACGTTGCGGAAACAATCCGCCTGCCGCTCGGCCCGCACCAGGTTGAACAGCGTGTTGAAGACCAGAAACACCAACGTGTACGGCCCACCGGGCGCCGGCACGTCCGCCATGTCGCCCACGGCCACCGGGATGGCGTCGCCACCCGGCTTCTCCCGCATCTTCGCGACCATGGCCGCTGACCCCTCGACGCCCTCCACAGCGATGCCACGGGCGGCGAGCGGAACGGTGACCCGTCCGGTGCCGCTGGCCAACTCCAGCACCGGCCCGTCACCGGCCACACCGGCGAGGAACTCCACAGCCGGCTCCGGGTCCGGCAGCCCGCCGGGCTGGTCGTAGGTGTCGGCCCAGTAACTGCCGAAATGCCCCGGATCTTCGAAGACCGACATCAGCGGCCCCCGTCGTAACTACCAGCGCCGCGCGGCGCCCTTACTTCTCGGGTACGCACAAAGCCTCGATTCGTCGAGTCGGTTAACGGATTCTCGCTGGGCAGGCGTCGCAGCGTCCCTCATGTCCGTTGCTCCCTCCACTCGATGGGCGGTGAGCCGATGCCCTCGGCTCTGCCACCACCGAACCGCGATCGATCGAACGCGGGCAACCCCTTTTCGAAGCGCGCCGTCGGAGGGCGACGCCACCATGTCCTTCAACGTGGTGACCCGGACCGGCACCCCGACGCCCTCCACCGACACGTACCCGATCAACCAGTGGCGCGTGATCGACCTGACCACCACCGACATTCCCGAGGGCACCGACGTCCGCCCGGTGGTCAGCGCCACCGCCGGCAACACCGTGCCGGGCAACCGGTTCGTCTCGTACTGCCAGAACGGCCAGACCGCGACCTACACCGCCAGCGGCACCACGCTGGACTACCAGGTCACCCTGGTCCAGTGAGCCCAACCCCGGGCCGGGCACCGTCCCGGCCCGGGGGCCTCTTGCCCCACTGCCGGATAGCCGAGCGACGACCTCCGAACAGCTCCGCGCCCGCATCGTCGCCAGCGCTCGCTACCAGGAGGGCGAGACACCCGCCGAGGGCGCCGCGAGTCTTCTCGTGGAGGCAGGCGAGGTGCTCGGTGAACTGGAGTCGCTGATGCGGCGGATCAACCGCACCAACGCCGCTACCCCGGTCGACGGTGGCACCCTCACCGACGCGCTGGCCCGCCGCGACGTGCTTCGCCTGCAGCACCGCATGGTCACCTCCGCCGCCGACGCCGCTGCCGGTGAGTGCCAGCGAGGGTTCCGTCAGTTGCGGTCCGAGCTGAAGATGATCCCGGCGCTTGCGGTGGCGCAACTGCGCAGCCAGGCCGACGACCTCGCCCGGCAACTCCGCGAGGTCGACACCCTGATTCAGCGGACGAACTGGGAGGTCGACCTGCTGGACTGAGAGTTTTGCGGAGCAGGTAGCCGACGTGGAGGCGTGCACGAACCCGAGAGCCGGCGGGTAATCCGGTTCACTCCTGGTGCGCCGAGGGCAGGCGTAGGGGTTCGACTCCCCGACACACATCGCACGCCCAGCACAGCACACAGGTGACGGCGCACAGGGCACGGCACACTACCGAGTGCAGATCCACGACGGCGAGGGTGGGACAGGGGCTTTCCGCAACGCTCGTTCGCTACGACCTTCAATGCCCGCACTGCTGACGGGCCTATCCGAGCAACGCCGCCACCGCGGCCAGGCCCGGCCGCGTACGCGATGACCGGCTGCGCGACCAGCTTCAACGCGGTGATCGCGGCCAGCTCGGTCGGCCTGACCGGCTCTGCCCGCGCCGGTGCCGTTGCGTGCAGCGACGCACCGAGCGCGAGAAGTTCCACCTGCCTGTCGGTCGAGAGGCCACGCGCTTCAGCCTCGCATCCCGAAACCACGGAGCAAACATCCCGCTGATCCGCAGCTTCGCGGGGTCATCCCCGACATGCACATCTGCCGCCGAGCGCGACAGCCGTGCTGCAAGTCTTACCGATGCCTATGCCGCTGCTCGACCGGTCCTGCCCGCTACGGGAAGGTCAGCTCCACCTCGTCGCCGGGGAAGCTCTCTGTGCTGCCGTCCGGGTAGCGCACCTCAAGCACAGGGACGCCCTCGTCCAGGTCGAACGACCGTCGCTCGGCACCGCTCGGCATTCGAGCGACCACGGCGGCACCTGCCGGAAGCTGGACCGTTCTGCGCTGGGGAGTCTCCCGGACCCGGGTGCCGAACGGGCGGCTCGTGGTGACGAGTCCCTCCGAGCGAAGCAGAGAGATGGCCATCCGAACCGCGTCGCGTCCGATCCCGTGCTCCTGACTCAACCGGGCCTCGCTGCCGATGCTCGATCCGGGAGCCAGGGCGCCGGTCTCGATCTGCTCGCGAATCAGGTCTGCGAGCTGGACGTATACCGGCGTGTGCGAGCGCGGATCGATCGTCATGAAGTAAGCCTTGTGCCGCCATGGGAACGATCCGACACGGCTATATAGCCATGATGCATTGTTGGATTGTCGCCACATTGCTATCGTCGGGCTGTGCGTTCGATCTGGAGGCGGGAACACGAGGTGCCTCACTCCCGAGCGTGACGTTGAGCTGCTGTCGCCGTACTGCCGGTGGGCTGCGGTGGCAGGGCCGTGGGCACCCGCCGGCCCGGGTTGGCGGGTGCCCACTTCCAAAAAGATCCACAACGGGAGGGGGGCAGGGCGTGGGAATCCTCCGGCGTATCGGACGGTGGGTGTGGGCCGGTCGGGGCGAGTCGGTTCGGCAGACGCACGAGCCGGGCTACTACCGGTCGGCGGCGTACTCACCGTTGCGGCCGTGGCAGGTGCGGGGTCGGCAGTTCCGGTCCACCCGGCGTTGGCGGCGTGGGCTCGATCCGGGGGAGGTGCGTGAGTTCCTGGATCAGGTCGCCGACGACCTGGCCAGCGTCTACGCCGCCCTCGGCGTCAGCAGGCAGGAGGCCGACCGGATCAAGGATGCGTTGCTGGCAGTCCGAGCAGGCCGAGCGTGCTCACGCGGGGCAGCGCTGATGGGTCAGCGGTTCGTCATCCACCTGCCGGTGGTCGCCGGGGACCTGGCCGCCGCGGTACGCCTGGGTCGGGTGGTGGCGCGGTGGGCGAGCCTGCTCGCCCGGACCGACCCGGGGGAGACCACCGTCTCGGCCGAGGACTCCCAGGGCGTACGCCATCGGGTCTTCTGTGATCTGCGGGTGGTCGGTGGCCGGCGGTGTGTGCTGCGCGCCGACCACGACGGCCCGTGTTCCCGGCGGGTGACCCGGTGACCGCTCCGGTGGCTGGATGGGCCTACCCGCGTGCTCTCCGGGTTATTCGGCCTGGTCAGCTGATGTAGTGCAGGATCACGTTGTGCACGTGGTGACTCTTCTGGTCGCCCCGGAACTCCACCTCGTAGGTGTGCGTGCCGACGTGGATGGCGATCGCGCCGGTGGAGAAGAACGAACCACCCCAGGACTTGTTGCTGACCACGCTCACGCTGGTGATCTTCGAGTACGGGATGCTGGTGATCGCGTACCGCTTGCCGATGAACGAGCGGTCCTGGATGATCACGCGCCGGTCGGTCAGCCCGATGAACCCGGTGCCGGTGCCGACGGCGTCGTAGACAGCGATGATCTGTTCACCGTCGAGCAGGCCGCTCTGTATCTGCTGGAACTGCTCTTTACGGTCGTACGTGGGGTTCGCCATGCGCCTCACCGTAGGCGGCCGACGCCAGTCAGCCCGTACCCCCGGCTCCTGGCCGCCCACGGGCCGGTCAGGTCGGCCGACCCTCGCCCGGCTCGGCGACCGCCCGGTACGCATCCTCGATGCGGGCGGCCAACAGGACCTCGCCCTCGCTGAGCGGGCTGTTGCTGTGCCCGACCCGGATCTGGGTGTGGTCGGCGCGCCGGCTGATCTCCGGCCGGAGATGAAGCGCGTCGGCGACCACCTTGACTCGCTCGGTCAATGCGGCATGCTGAGTGTCGTCGATGACCAAGGTGCGCCGGATCTGCTCGCCTTCCCGCGTCCACCCGTTCAGGAGGGTGAGCGCGTCGCTGAGGTAGTCGTGCTTCGCGCGACCGCCGAACAGCGCACGCATTACCGCACCTCCCAGGCTTCGTTGCCGGCTTGTGGCCAAATCGTCGCCGCCCCGTGTCTTGTCGGTGCCCTCTAGTCTTACGTCGCACGGATGGTGTGTCCACGCCCACACTTCTGGGGATTCCTGGCCTGACGGACGACCACGCTACCCAAACCGCCGATTGATCTGGCACGCTGGACGTCCGTGTGGACCGAACGGGCGAACGGCACCGGACAGGCCGCCCGACGAGACCCAAAGGTGATCGTGGGAGCGGCGATCATCGAGGATGGCCGGGTGTTGGCCTGTGCGCGCTCCGCGCCACCTGAGGTGGCGGGCATGTGGGAGTTCCCCGGCGGCAAGGTGGAACCGGGGGAGAGCGAGACGGCGGCCCTCGCCCGCGAGTGCGTCGAGGAACTGGGCGTACGCGTCGAGGTCGGCGAGCGGGTCGGCCGCAACGTACGGATGGCGCACGGCCGCAGCGTGCTCAAGGTGTACGCCGCTCGCCTGCTCCACGGCGACCGCCCACGCGCCCTGGAACACTCCGATATCCGCTGGCTCTCCGCCAGCGAACTCGACACCGTGACCTGGCTCCCCGCCGACACCCCCATAGTCGCCGCCCTCCGCCCCCTCCTAACCCCCAACCCCTAACCCGCCCACGCGCCCTCCGCGTCCACGCGCCCACTCCCACTCCCACTCCCACTCTCACTCCCGCGCCCTTGAGCCCGCGTGCGCCCTTGAGCCCCGCACCCCGCACCTCGCGCCCTTGAGCCCCTGCTCCCGCGCCCCACTCCTCCTCGGCCCGTCGATCTTGCACTTTCGGTCGCCGAATCGCGCCCTATGTCCCGTATGCGGCGACCAAAAGTGCAAGATCGCGGGGCGCGGGCGCGGGCGCGGGCGGGCGGGGTGCGCTGCCGCGTGAGGGCGCGTGGGGATGGGAAAGGGGGCCGGGGCGGGTGCCTCGGTCCCCTTTCGGGTGTTGCGGGTGTCCGAACTAGTGCTTTTCGTCCTGTTTGGGGTGGGCGAAGTTGAGGTGCTCGGGCGGGAGCGGGAAGGTGACGTCGTCGCCGAAGGGGCTCGGGGCGGCGGCGCGGTCGGAGGTGAGCTCCGTCAGGGGGAGCTTTCCGTTGGCACCGACTGCGGGAGCGGTCGGCCTGGGCACCTCACGGTGCCAGTTGACGCCCTGCTGCGCCTGCACTTCGGCGGCGGAGTCGTGCGAGCCGCCCGCGTGCGAGTGCACCCCCTGGCCGCTGGCGCTGGAGCGCACCGCGCCCGGGGAGTGTTCGCTGGTCACGATGGTCTGAGGCACTTGACCCCTCCGGAAGATCTTGCTGCCGAGCCACACAAGGGGATCGTACCTGCGGTCGACGACCCGTTCCTTCATCGGGATGATCCCATTGTCAGTGATCTTGATGTGCTCGGGGCAGACCTCGGTGCAGCACTTGGTGATGTTGCAGAAGCCCAGGCCCTGTTCCGACTGCGCGTACTCCTTGCGGTCGGTCCGGTCGTCCAGGGGGTGCATGTCCAGTTCGGCGGCCCGGATGAAGTATCGCGGCCCGGAGAACGCCGGCTTGTTGTCGTCGTGGTCACGGATCACGTGGCAGACGGTCTGGCACAGGAAGCACTCGATGCACTTGCGGAACTCCTGCGAGCGCTCCACGTCGACCTGCTGCATCCGGTAGTCACCGGGGGCCAGGTCGGCCGGGGGAGCGAAGGCGGGGGTCTCGCGGGCCTTCTCGTAGTTGAACGACACGTCGGTGACCAGGTCCCGGATGACCGGGAAGGTGCGCAGCGGGGTGACCGTGACCGTCTCGTTCTCCTCGAACGTCGACATCCGGGTCATGCAGCCCAGCTTGGGCATGCCGTTGATCTCCATGGAGCAGGAGCCGCACTTGCCCGCCTTGCAGTTCCACCGGCAGGCGAGGTCCGGCGCGTCGGTGGCCTGCAACCGGTGGATCACGTCGAGGACCACCTCGCCCTCGTTCACCTCGACGGCGTAGTCCTGCAGTTCACCACCGTCGGCGTCGCCTCGCCAGATCCGGAACTGACGCTTCGTACCCATCTTCAGCTCTCCTTCCCGGCGGCGTCGGTATCCTCGGCCTCGGCGGCGGCGAGGGCATCGAACTCGGCGAGTTCTTCGTCGGTGAGGTACTTGGCCAGCTCGGCGCGGTCGAACAGGGCGATCAACTCGGCGCGCATCTTCGGCAGCGGCTTGCGGTCCAGCCGGACGGTGTCGCCCTCCAGCGAGCAGACCAGGTTGACCCGCCGCCACTGCGGATCCATGGTGGGGTGGTCCTCGCGGGTGTGACCGCCACGCGACTCACGGCGCTCCAGCGCCGCCTTGGCGGTGCACTCGGAGACGACAAGCATGTTGCGCAGGTCCAGCGCGAGGTGCCAGCCCGGGTTGTAGCGCCGGCCGCCGGCCGCGCTGACCTTCGCCACCCGCTCGCGCAGCTCCGCCAGGCGGACCAGCGCGTCCGCCAGTTCGGCCTCCCGCCGGATGATGCCGACCAGGTCGCCCATCACCGCCTGGAGGTCCTGCTGGAGGGTGTACGGGTTCTCGCCGGTGTCGCGCTGCAGCGGAGCCAGTGCGGTCTCCACCGCCGTCTCCACGGCGGTCACCTCCACCCGAGGGCGGGCGGTGAGCTGGTCGATGTAGTTGGCCGCGTGGCCGCCGGCCCGCTTGCCGAAGACCAGCAGGTCGGACAGGGAGTTACCGCCGAGGCGGTTGGAGCCGTGCATGCCGCCGGAGACCTCACCGGCGGCGAACAGACCACGCACCGAGCCGTACGCGGCACCGGTGTCCGGGTCGACCTCCACGCCACCCATCACGTAGTGGCAGGTGGGGCCGACCTCCATCGGCTCCTTGGTGATGTCGACGTCGGCCAGTCCCTTGAACTGATGGTGCATCGACGGCAGGCGGCGGCGGATCTCCTCGGCCGGCAACCGGGACGCAATGTCCAGGTAGACACCGCCGGCCGGCGTACCCCGGCCCGCCTTGACCTCGCTGTTGATCGCGCGGGCGACCTCGTCGCGGGGCAGCAGCTCCGGCGGGCGTCGGTTGTTGTCCGGGTCGGTGTACCAGCGGTCCGCCTCCTCCTCGGTCTCCGCGTACTGCTTGCGGAAGACGTCGGGGACGTAGTCGAACATGAACCGCTTGCCCTCGGAGTTCTTCAGGATCCCGCCGTCACCACGGACCGACTCGGTGACCAGGATGCCCTTGACCGACGGCGGCCAGACCATGCCGGTGGGGTGGAACTGGAGGAACTCCATGTTGATCAGAGTCGCCCCGGCGCGCAGCGCCAGCGCGTGACCGTCTCCGGTGTACTCCCACGAGTTCGAGGTGACCTTGTAGGAGCGGCCGACGCCACCGGTCGCGAGCACCACGGCCGGCGCCTCGAAGAGGATGAACTCGCCGGACTCGCGGTAGTAGCCGAAGGCACCGGCGACCCGGTCACCGTCGAGCAGCAGCTCGGTGATGGTGGTCTCGGAGAAGACCCGGATCCGGGCGTCGTACGAGCCGAACTCCTGCTTGTCCTCCTGCTGGAGCGAGACGATCTTCTGCTGGAGGGTACGGATCAGCTCCAGGCCGGTCCGGTCACCGACGTGGGCCAGTCGCGGGTACTCGTGGCCGCCGAAGTTGCGCTGCGAGATCTTGCCGTCCTTCGTACGGTCGAACAGCGCACCGTACGTCTCCAGCTCCCAGATCCGCTGCGGCGCCTCCTTGGCGTGCAGCTCGGCCATCCGGAAGTTGTTGAGGAACTTGCCGCCGCGCATGGTGTCGCGGAAGTGCACCTGCCAGTTGTCCCGGCTGTTCACGTTCCCCATGGCTGCGGCGGCGCCACCCTCGGCCATCACCGTGTGCGCCTTGCCGAACAGCGACTTGGAGATGATGGCGGTCTTCTTGCCGGCCAGCCGCGCCTCGATCGCCGCGCGCAGGCCGGCGCCGCCGGCCCCGATGACGACGACGTCGTAGTGGTGTCGTTCGATGCGAGTCGTAGTGCTAGTCATGTCAGCGGGGCCCTTAGTTGATGAACCGCAGGTCGGAGATCCACCCGGCGGCGACCGACATGACGTAGAAGTCGGTGAGCGCCAACGTGCCGAGGGTGATCCAGGCGAGCTGCATGTGCCGGACGTTCAGCCAGGAGACGTAGCCCCAGGCGCGGTACCGGACCGGATGCTTGGAGAAGTGCTTCAACCGGCCACCGATGATGTGCCGGCAGGAGTGGCAGGAGATCGTGTACGCCCACAGCATGATCACGTTGCCGAGCAGGATCAGGTTGCCCAGGCCGAAGCCGAAGCCCTCGGGGCTGCGGAAGGCGGCGATGGCGTCCCAGGTGTTGATCAGCGAGATGACCGCGGCGAAGTAGAAGAAGTACCGGTGCGAGTTCTGCACGATCAGCGGGAAGCGGGTCTCACCACTGTAGGAGGCGTGGCCGTCCGGCACCGCGCAGGCCGGCGGCGAGAGCCAGAACGACCGGTAGTACGCCTTGCGGTAGTAGTAGCAGGTCAGCCGGAACAGCAGCAGGAACGGCAGGGTGAACGCGGCGTCCGGGATGATCCACCAGCCGGGCAGGTACTGCCCGAAGTGGGAGGCCTCCGGAATGCACCGGTCGGTCACGCACGGGGAGTAGAACGGGGTCAGGTAGTGGTATTGCTCGACCCAGTACCACTTGTGCATGAAGACCCGGACCGTCGCATACGCAATCCACGCGCTGAGCCCGATGACCGTGATCAGCGGGGCGATCCACCAACGGTCCGTACGCAACGTCTTTGCCGCGATGGCGGCGCGTGCGCGCGCTCCCCGCGGTTTCGTTGCCGATGATGTCATTCGTGTCTCCCTGACGGGGCCCTCTCACGGGCGGCGGAACACTTCCCGGTCGGCACGCGGGCCGGCCATGCCGGCACCGCATGTCACGTCATGCGCACACCAACGACCGCGCCGGGCGTACCGGAGCAGCTAAGTGACACACGTTACGCCGATCTAGGCGGGCCGTCCGCGCAAGGCAGTGTCCCGTGTGTCCCGCTCTTTGGAAAGCCTCCTGCCATGATCAATATGCGAGCGTCCGAAAAAGATCGACGAGCGGTCGACTGCTGGTCAACCGGACGCCCCGCCGGTGAAGTTCCAGGAGGCCAGCGCCAGCGACGGCGCTTCCCACCGGGCACCGTCCCAGCGGTTCGGCTGGCGGGCCGTACGCCGACCCACCTCCACCACCGCCCCCGGCCCGAGGGCCCGCGGGTACGACTCGGTGAAACGCAGGTCGCGGACCGCCCGGGTGACCTGGCCGTCCTCGACCAACCACACCCCGTTGCGGGTCAGGCCGGTGATCACCAGACTCTTCGGGTCGAGCACCCGGGTGTACCACAGGTCGCTGATCAGCAGGCCGCGTGGCATCCGGGACACCAGGGCGGCGGTGTCCGCATCGGCCACCGCCCCGGCCAACGGCCCCACCGCCCCGCCACCTGCCGCTGTGCCGGCTGCCGCGCCGGAGGTCGCCGGAGCAGTGCCGGCCGGGCCCGAGGCGGTCGTCGCCCCGGCCGCGACGAGGCGCAGGTTGCGCGGGATCGGGCCGACGGTGCTGGCGCCCTCCCAGGCATGCCCGGTGGATTCGCCGCCCACTGCGGCGGCGCTGCGTCGATCGTGCACCACGCCACGGGTGAGCCCCGCGTCCACCAGGGGCAGCGCGCCCGTCGGCGTGCCCTCCAGGTCGAACGGCAACCCGGCCGCGTCGAACGGATCGTCGACCAGGGTCACCGCCGGATCGAACTGGGCCACCCCGGGCTCGGCGAAGGACTGCCCTTCGGCGTACCGCTTGCCGTTGAAGCCGTACCAGGCGAGATTCTCCAGCAGGTCGGTCACGGCGGCCGGTTCCAGCACCACCGGGTACCGCCCGGGCGGCAACTCCACCGGGTCGGTGGCGGCCCGGGCCTTCGCGGCGGCCCGACGCCCCAACGCGGCGGCATCGAGGTCGGCCAGCCGCTCCACACAGTCGCGGGCCGTGCCGTCGACACCGCCGGCCCGGGCGATCCCGTCCATCGCCGCCTCCGCCGTGTGACCCTGCACCGCCTGTCCCGCCGAATTCGCGAACGCCACCGAGCGGAACGCGGTCCGGCAGTAGCCGGCGGTTTCCAGGCCCTCCGCCGCGTCCACGAAGGCCCGGACCAGCGCCGCCCGGTCGTGCGGCCCGGCCTGAGCCGTGGCCGCGTCCCACCGCGACCAGGCCACCGGCGCCGGCGGGGCGAGCCCCGGCCAGGCCGGGTCCCGAGGCGCGAACCGCACCGCCGCGAGCACCCGTTCCACCAGCCCACGCAGGCCGTCGGGGTCGACAGTGGTGCTGCTTGCGGCAACGGTACGACCGTCCAGGTGAATGCGCAGCCGGACCTCCACGGCGGACTCGGCGACGTTCTGGTGGATCGCGGAGTTGGCGAACCGGGTCAGGGCCAGCTCCGCCCGGCTCACCGTCACCTCCGCCTGCGCGCTCGCGCCGCCGAGGCGCCTCACCAACTCCACCACCTGCCCGGCAAGCGCCAATTCCTGCCCGGCAAGCGCCAACTCACTCATGAATCCACCTTCGTTCGCGACTGCGGGGCTCGCAGGAACGGCTCACTCCTCGCGCTCACGGTGCCACTCTTCGTTCGCGACTGCGGGGCTCGCAGGAACGGCTCACTCCTCGCGCTCACGCCTTGACTCCCACTCGGACGTTGCGGAAGCGGGCCGGGGCGGCCGGGTGGCCGGTGTGCCCGATCTGGCCGGGTTGGCCCTTGCCGCAGTTGGGCGTGCCCCACGGGACGATCTCGGAGGAGAGCATGTCCATCGAGCGCCAGAACCTCGGCCCGATGCCGGTGTACGTCGGGTTGCGCAGCATCCGCCCGCGCCGGCCGTTGCGGATCTCCCACCCGATCTCGCAACCGAACTGGAAGTTCAGCCGCTTGTCGTCGATGGACCAGGACCGGTTGATGTCCATCAGCACCCCCTCGTCGGTGGCGGCGATGATCTCGTCAAGCGTGTGCGGGCCCGGTTCCAGGCCGACGTTCGTCATCCGCACCATCGGCAGCCGCGCCCAGCCGTCGGCGCGTACGCTGCCGCCGTAGTCCAGGCCCGCGACGGCGGCCGAGTCCCGCCCGGCCAGCACGCCCACCCACCGCCCGGCGCGCACCGCGTCGCGCCGCACCGCCGGTGAGCCCTCGTCGTCGTAGCCGAAGCTGCCCAGTGCGCCCGGGATGGTCGGGTCGATCGTGATGTTCATCAGCTCCGAGCCGTACTGCAGCGAGCCGAGCTGGGCGAGGTCCAGCCACGAGGTGCCGGCGAAGGCCGCCTCCCAGCCGAGGATGCGGTCCAGCTCGATGGCGTGCCCGACGGACTCGTGGATCTGCAACGCCAACTGCTCGCCGCCGAGGATCAGGTCCGTCTCGCCGGCCGGGCAGAGCGGCGCGGTCAGCAGCTCCCGTGACTCTTCGGCGACGCGCGCCGCATGGGCGGTCAGGTCGAGCGAGTCGACAAGTTCCCAGCCGGTGGTGCCGTACTGGCCCCGGTAGCTCGGCCACGACCGGCGCTGCGTCTCGTTCTCACCGATCGAGGTGGCCGAGATGCCGCCGCCGCATTCGCGGATGTGCTGGTCGATGCGGTGGCCCTCGCTGGAGACGAACCACTTCGTGGTGTCCCAGACCTGGTAGAGCCCTTCGGCGAGGTCGGCGCCATGATCGGCCATTGTGGTGGTGGCGGCCACCAGCAGGTCACCCTTTGTGGCCAGGGAGACGCCGAGTGGGTCCACCGTGCAGGGTGACGACCAGCTCGCGGTGGCCGGCGTGCCGGCGACGAGGTCGACTCTCGGGCCCGGCACCAGGCCACTCGCGGCGGCGGTCCGCGCGGCCCGGTGGCCCGCGTCGCGGGCGGCCCGGTCGGACAGTTCCGGTACGGCGTGGAAACCCCAGCTCGCACCGACCAGGGCGCGTACGCCCAGACCGACGCTCTCGTCCTGGGTCAACGCCTCGATCTCGCCGTTGCGCGCCGACATCGACTCGTAGCGTCGGTGCATCACCCGGGCGTCGGCATACCGGGCGCCCGCGTCGAGGGCGGCCTGTACCGCGGCGGATGCCGCGTCGAACTCGCTCATGATCCGACCCTAGGCGAGTCGCCGACAAACGTCAGCACAGTGGTGCGACGAGCGGGTCAGCGAGGCCGATCGGATGCGTGCGATCCTGTCCGAGCAGCAAGGGGTGCGTAACTTATTTTCGGCTCTCACGGTTCTGCTGTAGTTTCCCTTCCTCGGGGGCGCGGAGGGAGCGATTGTGGTCCCTTATCTGTGCGTCGACGACCTACGGGTCAGCTTCACCGGCCGCGACGGGGCGGTGCGCGCCGTCGACGGTCTCTCGTTCGCAGTGCAGCGCGGGCGCACCCTCGCGGTGGTCGGCGAGTCCGGCTCGGGCAAGAGCGTCACCGCGCTGGCCGTCCTCGGTCTGCTCGACGCCCGGCAGGCCACCGTCGCCGGGCGGATCACCCTCGGCGGGCGTCAACTGGTCGGCCGACCGGAGGCCGAGGTGCGCCGGCTGCGCGGCCGGGACATGGCGATGATCTTTCAGGATCCGCTGTCGGCGCTGCACCCGTACTATCCGGTCGGTCGGCAGATCGCCGAGGCGTACCGGGTGCATCACCGGCGGGCCGGTCGGGCGCAGACCCGGCGACACGTGGTGGAGCTGCTCGGCCGGGTGGGCATTGCGCAGCCGCAACGGTGCTACGACCAGTATCCGCACGAGTTCTCCGGTGGCATGCGACAGCGGGCGATGATCGCCATGGCGCTTGTCAACGATCCGGCCCTGCTGATCGCCGACGAGCCGACGACGGCGCTGGACGTCACCGTGCAGGCCCGGATCCTGGACCTGCTGGCCGACCTTCAGGTCGAGTTCGACACCGCGATCCTGCTGGTCACCCACGATCTCGGGGTGGTCGCCCAGGTCGCCGACGACGTGCTTGTGATGTACGCCGGCCGGGCCGTCGAGCAGGGCAGCGCCGAGCAGGTGCTGCGCCGGCCGCAGCATCCGTACACCTGGGGGTTGCTCTCCAGCGTGCCATCGTGGCACGGCGACCCGGCGACGGACCTGGCGGCGATCGCGGGCAGCCCGCCGAGCCTGACCGACGTGCCGGCCGGCTGCGCCTTCCACCCACGCTGCCGCTACGCCGCGGACACGAACGGCCGCTGCCGGGTCGAGCGACCCGAGTTGCGTAGCGCCGGGGCACCCGGCCACCGGGTGGCCTGCCACCTCGGCGACGAGCAGCGCGCCCGGCGGTACGCCCGGGACTTTGCCGGGGTGACGCGATGACGGCCGGCGAGCCGCTGCTGCGGGTGCGTGGGCTGACCAAGCATTTTCCGGTACGCGGCGGCCTGCTGCGGGCGGTGGACGGGCTGGACTTCGAGGTGCGGGCGGGCGAGACACTCGGCCTGGTCGGGGAGTCCGGCTGCGGCAAGAGCACCACCGCCCGGCTGCTGGTGCGGCTGCTGGAGCCGACCGGAGGGCGCATCGAGTTCGCCGGACAGGACATCAGCCGTGCCGGGCGGCGGGCGTTGCGTCCGCTCCGGCCGCAGATGCAGATCATCTTCCAGGATCCGTACGCCTCGCTGAACCCTCGGCACACCGCCGGCCAGATCATCGCGATGCCGTTACAGGTCAACCGGATCACTCCGCCGGACGGCATCCGGGCCCGGGTGCGGGAGCTGATGGAACTTGTCGGCCTGGACCCGGAGCACGACAACCGCTACCCGCACGAGTTCTCCGGCGGTCAGCGCCAACGCGTCGGCATCGCCCGCGCCCTGGCGACCGGGCCACGGCTGGTGGTGGCCGACGAGCCGGTCTCCGCCCTGGACGTGTCGGTCCAGGCCCAGGTGGTCAACCTGCTGCGCCGGCTGCAACGCGAACTCGGCCTGGCGTTCGTCCTCATCTCCCACGACCTGGCCGTGGTCCGGCACTTCTGCCAGCGCATCGCGGTGATGTACCTCGGCCGGATCGTCGAGATCGGCGACCGGGACGACATCTGCCGGCGTCCGCAGCATCCGTACACCCGGGCGTTGTTGTCGGCGGTGCCGGACGTGGCGCGGCGCGACCGGGCCGGGCGGGTCCGGCTGACCGGTGAGGTGCCCAGCCCGCTGGATCCGCCGTCGGGCTGCCGGTTCCGGACCCGCTGCCCGAGCGCCCGTGAGCGGTGTGCGGTGCAGGAGCCGGCGCTGATCCGGCGCGACGGCGGCAACCAGGCGACCGCCTGCCACTTTCCCGCCGGGGCGTCGGCGTGAGCCTTTCGCCGGTGGACGGGACGCTGCGGACCGGGACCGGCGATCCGATTCCGGCGGGGCGGACGGTGGGCCGCTCACCGGGCCGACTCGCCTGGATGCGGCTGCGCCGCGACCGCACCGCCCTGGTCAGCGCGGCGGTGCTTGTGCTGTTCGTGCTGGTGGCGCTGGCCGCGCCACTGATCGAGGCGGCGTACGGCATCGGTCCGCACGACCAGTTCCAGCGCCGGCTGGACGGGTTCGGCATGCCCCTCGGTCACGCCGGTGGTGTCTCCGGTGAGCACTTCTTCGGGCTGGAGCCGGGGCTCGGGCGGGACATCTTCATCCGCCTGGTGTACGGCCTGCGTACGTCGTTCTTCGTCGCCTGCACGGCGGCGGTGCTCAGCACCCTGATCGGGGCGGCGCTCGGCGGGCTGGCCGGGTACCTCGGCGGCTGGCTCGACGCGGTGGTCAGCTGGCTCACCGACCTGACCCTGGCCATGCCCTTCCTGATCGTCGCGCTGGCCCTGACCCCGACCCTGGCGCTGCGCTTCTACGGGCAGCGCGACGAGGTGCCGCCGTCCTTCGGAGTCGGCGTGCTGATCGCAATCTTCGCCGTGTTCGGCTGGACCAGCACTGCCCGGCTGGTACGCGGGCAGGTCATCGCGCTGCGCGAGCGGGAGTTCGTGGCGGCGGCCCGGGCCAGCGGGGCCGGGCTGGGTCATCTGCTGGTGCGGCAGTTGCTGCCGAACACCTGGGCACCGATCCTGGTGTCCTTCTCGTTCGCGGTGCCGCAGTTCGTCACCGGCGAGGCGGCCCTGTCGTTCATCGGTGTCGGGCTGACCGAACCGACGCCCAGCTTCGGCCGGATGATCTACCAGAGCCTCGACTACCTGCAGACCGACCCGGCGTTCGTCCTCTTCCCCGGCGGCACGCTCGTCGCCCTGGTGTTCGCGTTCAACCTGTTCGGCGACGCGCTGCGCGACGCGCTCGACCCCAGGTCGGCGAGGTAGTCGACGTGCTGCGGTTTCTGCTGAAGCGGGCGCTCGGCGCCGTGCTCACCCTGTTCACGGTGAGCGTGCTGACCTTCGGAATGTTCTTCGCGCTGCCCCGCGACCCGGTCAGCGGCATGTGCCCGAAGAACTGCGATCCGCAGCGGCTGGAACGGGTCCGCCAGGAGTTGGGCCTGCGTGATCCGCTCGTCGACCAGTACGCGAACTACCTGAAGGGCATCGTCGCCGGGCGGGATCTGGGTGGCGCGCAGGGTGGCCGCTGTGACGCGCCCTGCCTGGGCTGGTCGTACGTGAACAACGAGGCGGTCACCGACACCCTGGCCCGGGTGCTGCCGGTGACGGTGAGCATCGTCGTGCCGGCGGCGATCGGATGGCTGCTGCTCGGCGTCGGCCTGGGCATGGTCTCCGCGCTGCGTCCCGGCAGCTGGTGGGACCGGGCGGCGATCGGCTTCTCGCTGACCGGGGCCTCGGTGCCGTTGTACGTCGTGGGCGCGGTGCTGCTGCTGGTCTTCGTCTACACGCTGCGCTGGTTGCCGGTGCCGGCGTACACACCGCTGGCGACCGACCCGTTGCGCTGGGCGGGCGGGTTGGTGCTCGCCTGGTGTTCGCTTGCCTTCCTGTACTCCGCGATCTACGCCCGGCTGTTCCGGGCGCAGCTGCTGGAGACGCTGAGCGAGGACTTCGTCCGTACCGCGCGGGCCAAGGGCCTGAGCAACACCCGGGTGTACGGGAAACACGCGCTGCGCGCGGCCATCGCGCCGGTGGTCACCGTCGCCGGGTTGGACGTCGGCGCGGCGCTCGGCGGCACGGTGATCACCGAGACGACCTTCGGTCTGCCAGGGCTGGGCCGGGCGGCGGTGGATGCGGTACGCGCCGGCGACCTGCCGATGATCATGGCGACGGTGCTTGTCGCGGCGGTCTTCGTGGTGCTGGCGAACCTGCTTGTGGATCTGCTGTACGCGGCAATCGACCCGCGCGTACGGCTCGGCTGAACGGGTGGAGGCAACGTGAGATCACGCCTGGCGACTGCGCTGTGCACCGCGACCACACTGGTGGCGGTGCTCGGCGCCTGCTCTGCGAACACCGGTGGGAGCAGCACCGTGGACACCGGCCGACAACAGACCGGGGTCATCGCCACCGACCCGAAGGACTCGTGGGGCCCGGCCCCCGAGGTGCCGGGCGCCCGGGCTGGCGGCACCTTCACCATCATCCGGGAGACACCCCTCTCCCACCTCGACCCGCAGCGGACGTACTCGTTCGCCGGCCTGATGGCCGCACCGCTGTTCGCCCGCTCCCTGACCACCTGGAAGGACGACGGCCAGGGCAACCTGGTGCTGGTCGGCGACCTCGCCGAGACGCCCGGCAGCAACGTCGAGGACGACTGCACGGTCTGGGAGTTCAAGATCAAGGACGGGGTGCGGTTCGAGGACGGTCGCCCGGTCACCGCGAAGGAGATCGCGTACGGCATCGCCCGCTCGTTCGACCCGGACCTCACCGGCGGCCCCACCTACCTGCAGGAATGGCTCGCCGACACGCCGCAGTACGACACCGCGTGGGATTTCGCGGCCAACCGCACCGCACTGCCACCGGGACTGACCACGCCCGACGACCGTACGCTGCGCTTCGAGTTCGCCCGGCCGCGCTGCGACCTGCCGTTCGCGGCGTCGTTGCCGAGCACCGCGCCGCTGCCCGCGGACCGGGACACCGGGATCAACCTCGGTCACGCGCCGTTCTCGTCCGGGCCGTACAAGGTGACCCGCTTCCAGGCCGGTGTCGAGATCGTGCTGGAGCGCAACGAGCACTGGGATCCGGCCACCGACCCGGTCCGCCACCAGTACCCGGACCGGTTCGTCTGGAGCTTCGGCCCGAGCACGGACACGGCGGCGAACCGGGTGATCGCCGACAACGGCGCCGATCAGGCCGCCCTGTCGTGGGACTTCGTCCCCGCCTCGCTCGTCTCCCGGGTCGCGGGCGACGCCGCGCTGCGGTCCCGGACGATCCTGTCCCCGACCCCCACCGCCAACCATCTGGTCATCAACAACCAGCGGGTCACCGACCTGCGGGTACGTCAGGCGCTCAACTACGCCATCGACCGGGAGGGCCTGGTCAAGGTGCTCGGCGGACCGCACGTGGCCGCGCCGAACACCACGCTCATGCCGCCGGCCACGATCGGCCACCGGGCGTACGACGCCTATCCGGCGGGCCCGAACGGCGATCCGGACCGGGCCCGGGAACTGCTCGGCGGGCAGACTCCGGAGCTGGTTCTCGGCGCTGCCGACAGTTCGGTCGAGCAGCAGCTGGCGACGCAGCTCAAGGGGAACCTGGAACGGGCCGGCTTCAAGATCACGATGCGGGCGATCCCGGACGACGCCAAACTCGACGAGATCAAGAAGCGGGACAACCCCTGGGACCTGTACCTCAGCTCCTGGGCGGCCGACTGGCCGAGCGGCGCGGCGATCCTGCCGGTGCTCTACGACGGACGCGGCATCAAGGTCGCGGGCAACACCAACGAGTCGTACTTCGACGACCCGGCGATCAGCGCCGAGTTCGACCGGATCCTCGCCCTACCACCGGCCGCGCAGGCACCGCAGTGGGCCGGCCTCGACGAGCGGATCATGCGGGAGCACGCGCCGGTGGTGCCGCTCTACGTCGACGTGGCATACCTCGTACACGGCTCGAAGGTGGGCGGTGTCTTCGTCTCCAGCGTCTTCGGCTACCCCTGCCTGATCGACGCCCACGTCAAGCCCTGAGCTACTCCAGGTGGGTGCGGAGGAAGTCGAGTTCCAGGCGGAGCAGGCGTTCGGAGATGCCACCGGCGGCCATGTGGGTCGCGCCGGGCAGCGGCAGCACCGAGTGCGGTCGGCCGGCGGCCAGCAACGCCGCCGACAGGCGCAGCGTGTGCGCGGCCACCACGTTGTCGTCGACCATGCCGTGCACCAGCAGCAGCGGCCGGGCGTCGGCCGGGTCGGTGACCGGCTCGGCGGCCAGCTCAACGAGCGAGTGGTGGGCGTAGACGTCCAGGCCGTCGTCGGGCATGCCCAGATAACGCTCGGTGTACGCGGTGTCGTAGAGGGCCCAGTCGGTGACCGGTGCGCCGGCGATCCCGCACTTGAACAGCTCCGGATGGCGCAGCACCGCCAGGCCGGCCAGCCAGCCGCCGAACGACCAGCCGCGCACCGCCACCCGGTCCAGGTCCAGATCCGGATGCTTGGCGGCCAACGCGTGCAACGCCTCCACCTGGTCGGTCAGGATCACGTCCGCCACCCGCCGATGGATGGCCTTCTCGTACGACGGGGCGACGCCCGGCGTACCCCGGTTGTCGACCACCACCACCGCGAAGCCGGCATCGGCCCACCACTGCCGCTCCAGCCACGCCGCCCGCGCGGCCACCACCTCCTGGTGGCCCGGCCCGCCGTAGATGTCCAGCAGCACCGGCAGACGCCGACCGCTGACGTGGTTGTCCGGGTAGAGCACCGCCGAGGGCAGCCGCCGGTCGGTCACCCGTTCCAGCAGGGGCAGCGGGGAGTAGCTCGGGGTGGCGGCGAGCGACCGCAGGGTGGCCACCTCCCGGTCGCCCTGCTGGACGGTCCACCGGATCCCGGCGTGATCAAGCGAGGCAGTACCGATGACAAGCACGTCACCGCCGACCGCGGCGGTGTGCCAGCCCGAGTCGCTGGTCAGCCGGCGGGCGTCCACCCCGCCGCCGATGCTGGTGCGCACCCGGAACAGGTGCTGCTCGCTCGGCTCACCGTCGCTTGCCTCCACCAGCAGGTCCGCCGGACCGCTTATCGCGGCCAGCCGGCCGACCACCCGGCGTACGTACAGCGACGGCGGGGTGAGCAGGGTGCCGTCGGCGAAGAGGCAGCGGGCGTCGTACCCGTCGTGGGCGAGTTCGCCGCCGACCAGCACCCGCCCGTCGGGCAGGTGCGCCGGGGTGCCCGCGATCGGCTCCACCCAGCGCGGGTCGGCCAACTCGGCGTGCACCTGCGTCTCACCCGTACGCGGGTCGATGGCGAGCACCAGCCCGTGCTGTTGCGCGCGGCGCAACACGGTGATCAGCGGCGGGCCCTCGGCCCAGTGCACCGCCGTCAGGTAGGGGTAGGTCTCCCGGTCCCAGTGCACGTCGACCCAGCCGCCGTCGAGGTCGAGCAGGTGCAGGCTGACCTCGGCGTTCGGGCCACCCGCCACCGGGTACGCGACGCTTGTCGGCGGGCTTGTCGGCTGCGCCGGATCGTGCAGGTGCCAGTGCGGCAGGCGGGTCTCGTCGACCCGGGCGGCCAGCACCGAACGACCGTCCGGTGCCCACCAGTAGCCCCGGTGCCGTCGGAACTCCTCGGCCGCGATGTGTTCGGCAAGTCCCCAGACCACCCCGGAGTCCTCGCCGGCGAGGATGCTGTCGGTGCCGTCGGCGTCCACGACCCGCAACTGACCCCGGCGTACGCCCTCGGCCTCGTCGGTCACGTACGCCAGCCGCTGACCGGTCGGGTCCGGCCGGGGGTCGAGGACCGGCCCGACGGCGGGCACCTCGATCACGTCGCCGTGCACCAGGTCGGCCCGGAACAACCGGCCGGCCAGCGCGAACACCGCCACTCGCCCGGCGGCGTCGAGGGCGTACGAGCCGATGCCGGCGGCGGTCAGCCGGAGCCGCTCACGGCGGGCCCGCTCCCCGGGGCTCAGCGCGGCGAGGTCGGCCTCCGCGCCGAGCAGGGTCACCGGGCAGGCGACCAGCCACTCCTCGCCGGTGGCGACGTCCAGTTGCCACAGCGCGTCGGCCGGGTCCTCGGGGCCGTTGGAACGTAGGAAGATCACCCGGGCGCCGTCGTCGGCCACGGTGACGGCGCGCGGCGCCCCATGGCTGAACCGGCGGGTGCGGGCGGCCAGCTCGGGAAAGTCCACAGGCCAGATGGTAGGCCCGTGGGCAGCGCGATGTGACCGACCTGAGCGGACGCGTCAGGGCTGGCGCGGACAAACCGCCGGTTAGAGTGACCGTCGTGACGACGCTGCCTGACCGCCGCCTGCTGCTGGTCCACGCGCACCCCGACGACGAGTCCATCGGCACCGGTTCGACGATGGCCCACTACGCGGCCGAGGGTGCTCACGTCACCCTGATCACCTGCACCCTGGGTGAGGAGGGTGAGATCCACGTCCCGGAGCTGGCCGGGCTCGCCGCCGCCGAGGCGGATCAGCTCGGCGGGTACCGGATCGCCGAGCTGGCCGGCGCGTGCGCCGCACTCGGCGTCACCGACCACCGCTTCCTCGGCGGGGCGGGCCGCTACCGGGACTCCGGCATGATGGGCCTGTCCACCAACCAGCATCCCCGCGCGTTCTGGCAGGCCGACCTCGACGAGGCCGCCGGTTACCTGCTGGAGGTCATCCGCGAGATCCGCCCACAGGTCGTCATCACGTACGACGAGAATGGGTTCTACGGCCACCCGGACCACATCCAGGCCAACCGGGTGACGATGCGGGCGATCGAGCTGGCCGCGCAGGAGGGCCTCGCCCCGGCGAAGGTCTACTGGACGGCGATGCCGCAGAGCGTCCTGGAGGCGGGCATGACGCACTTCGAGGAGTCGTCGGACAATCCGTTCGCCGGCATCACCGACGCGACCGAGCTGCCGTTCTGCACGCCGGACGAGCAGATCGCGGCGCGGATCGACGCCACCGAGCAGCATGCGGCGAAGGAGGCGGCGATGCGGGCCCACGCCACCCAGATCCCGGCCACCTCCTGGCTCTACACCATCGCCGGCAACTTCGGCGCCGAGTTCATGGGGGTGGAGTACTTCACCCTCGCGGTGGGGGCGAAGGGTCCGGGCAGCGGCCCGTACGGTTGGGAAGCCGACCTGTTCTCCGGGCTGGACGTCGGCGGGGCCTCCCAGCCGACAGCGGTCGTCTCGGCCGGTCAACGGTGACCTCGCCCGCCGCGATGTCCGTCGCCCCGCAGGAGCAACTGCCGCCGCCGCCTCGGTCCACGCGGGTGTCGCGGTTCCTCGACGTCGGGCTGCGGGTTGCCGGCGGGGTCGTGGTCGTCGTCGCCGGTGCGGTCACGGCGGTCCTGGAGTTGCTGCTCGCGCCGCTGCGGATCGGCGGTTACCTGGTCGGCCTGGCGGCGCTCGTGGCGGTGGTCGTGAACGTCACGCTGAGCTGGTTCGCCATCGAGGCGGTGGGGCGGCGCTGGGCGGTGGCCCTGCCTGCGGTGCCCTGGGTGGTGATCATGGTGGCCGCCGCCGATCGGACCAACGAGGGTGACGTGCTGCTGATCGGCAACTGGGTCGGGTTGATCCTGGTGGTGGCCGGCGTGATGGCCTTCGCGGTGATGGCGTTCCGGTCGATCGTCGCGGGGCCTGCGGCATCCGGTCGGTGACGCCGACACGGCGCGAGTGGTAGATATTCCTGCCAGGAGTCCGCCACGAGGGCGGACGGGTACGGCGGGAGGCGTGCGATGGGTCAGCGGTGGCGCGCAGTCGGAGCATTGACGATTGCGCTGTTCGCAGTCAACGTGGTCGCCCGGTTGATCATCCGGTTCGGCTTCGACGGTGACGAGGCGGCCGCCGACCGAGTGACGCTCGGGATGTTCGTGGTGATCGGGTTGATCCTGGCGGGGACCGCGGTCGCCTGGGGGCAGTCGCGGCCACCGGCGCAGTGGGGCGTGGAGGTCGCCGCCGCGATCGGCATGGCGCTCGCGCTGACCATGCTGGTGGGGCCGTTGCTGGTCGGCCAGAACCCGTTCGGCGGTGGCAGCGCCACGTTCTTCTGGCAGATCCTGCTCTACCTGGTGGCGACGAGCCTCGGCGCGATCCTGGGTCACCTGCTGCTCACCACGCTGGGCCGGGACTACCGCTCGCGGCGGCTGCAGCGGTACGCCGAGTCCGGCGGGGTCAAGCCCCGCCGCATCGTGCGCCGCTGACGACCGCCGTGCGCTGGCGACCGCCGTGCGCTGGCGTGGGCGACTGCCGTGCGCTGGCCTGGACGCCCGCCGGGTGCTGACGCTGACGCTGGTCAGCCTGGGGTGAAGCGGGTGCGGTAGGTGTGGTGGGTGGTGAAGCCGAGCTTGCGGTAGAGCGCGACCGCGGCGGTGTTGTGCTGCTCCACCTGGAGGAAGGCGTCGGTCGCGCCCGCCGCCTCGGCCCACCGGCCCAGCGCCCGGGTCACGGCGGTGGCGTGACCCTGACCACGGGCGGCGGGCAGCACCTCGATCAACGACAGCCCCAGCCAGCGGCCCTGCCCGGTCACCGTGCCCCGGCCGACGGCCACCAGCGTCCCGTCGACGTACGCGTGGGCGAAGCGGACCTGGTCCACGGCGGTGAGCACGTGCCGGGCGGCCGCGGGTAGCCCGCCCTTGCGGCTGGCCGCCACCGCGAGCCACTCGTCCGAGGGTGCCCCGGCAAGCTCGATGACGGCCGGGCGCGCGTCCTGCGGTGCCGCGTCGGGTGGGGTGGTGAGGACGGTCAGCCCGACGGTCTGCACCAGCACCGGCGGGCGGCTGTCCCAGCCGCGCCTGTCGAGTTCGGCGCCGACCGGTGCGGCCAGCGGCAGGGGAGTGGTGACCAGCGGCGGCTGGCCCTGGTCGGCGTACCAGCGCTCGACCGCGTCCAGCGCGGCCGGCAGCGGTCGGTCCGGATCGCCGACCGGGAGGGCGGAGTTGGCCCGTCCGGTCCAGCCGTCGGCGGCTCGCAGCAGCCAGCCACCGAGCCGGGCGCGGGTGGGTGCCGGCCAGGCCTCGTCGGCGGCGAGTTCCACCTCGATCACGGCGTCGGCCGCCGGGCGTCGCGTCGGCGGTACCCGTTTCGCGCGGTGCACCTCCGCCATCGGGACGCGCAGCTGCCCGGTACGGGTGGTCAGGGTGAGGTAGGAATCGGTCACTTCGACCAATTCGCCGAGAGCGTCGGAGAAGACCGGACGACCGGCGCGGATGCCCACCACGCGTCGGACCACGATCCGGTGTCCTAAATCCTGCTCTCCGAGCACGATCGACCTCCTCCCCGACGAGATACTAGGCTCTTAGCGTCGCGGGTGATCGCGGCGTGTCTTGCGGAGGAGAAGACCGGTGACCTACATCATCGCCGAGCCGTGCGTGGATGTGCTCGACAAGGCATGCATCGAGGAATGCCCGGTCGACTGCATTTACGAGGGCAATCGGATGCTCTACATCCACCCCGACGAGTGCGTCGACTGTGGTGCCTGTGAGCCTGTCTGCCCGGTAGAGGCGATCTTCTACGAGGACGACGTTCCGGAGCAGTGGAAGGACTACACCGGCGCCAACTACGAGTTCTTCGAGGACCTGGGCTCGCCCGGGGGCGCTTCGAAGATCGGCAAGGTGGAGAAGGACGCGACCTTCGTCGCCGCGCAGCCGCCGCGCGGCGAGGGGCACTGAACCGGCCCGCGCCGGTTTCGGCACGGCTACCTGATTTCACCTGGGACACCCTGGACGCCGCGGCCGTACTGGCCGCGGCGCACCCGGGCGGCTTGATCAACCTGTCCATGGGTACGCCTGTCGACCCGGTCCCGGAGGTGATCCAGCGGGCGCTGGCCGACGCGGCCGACGCTCCGGGTTATCCGTTGACGGCCGGCACCGTCGCGCTACGGGAGGCGATCACCGCCTGGGTGATCCGCTCCTGTGGTGCCCGGCCGGACGGGCTCGGGGTGCTGCCGACGATCGGCTCGAAGGAGTTGGTCGCCTGGCTGCCCACCCTGCTCGGGCTGGGGCCGGGCGACGTGGTGGTGGTGCCCTCGGTCGCCTACCCGACCTACGAGGACGGGGTTCGGCTGGCGGGGGCCACCACCGTACGCGCCGATTCGTTGACCGCGGTCGGGCCGACCTCCCGGGTACGCCTCGTCTGGGTGAACTCTCCGGGTAACCCGACCGGGCGGGTGCTGCCGGTCAGTCACCTGCGCAAGGTGGTGGACTGGGCGCGGGAGCGTGGCGCGGTGGTCGCCAGCGACGAGTGCTACCTGCCGTTGGGCTGGACGGCGCAACCGGTGTCGGTGCTTGCGCCTGAGGTCTGCGGCGACTCGTACGACTCGGTCCTGGCGGTGCACTCGCTGTCCAAGCGATCCAACCTCGCCGGCTACCGAGCGGGATTCGTGGCGGGCGATCCGGCCCTGGTGGCGGAGCTGCTCAAGATCCGCAAACACGCGGGGATGATCGTGCCGGCACCCGTGCAGGCGGCGATGGTGGCCGCCCTGAGTGACGAAGAACACGCCGCCGAGCAGCGGGAGCGCTACCGCGCGCGACGCGAGACGCTGTGGTCGGCCTTCACGAACGCCGGGTTCCGGGTCGAGCATTCCGAGGCGGGGCTCTACCTCTGGCTGACCCGCGACGAGGACTGCTGGGACACCGTCGACTGGCTGGCCCGACGGGGCATCCTGGTCGCCGCCGGTGTCTTCTACGGTCCCGGTGCCCGCCAGTACGTCCGGGCCGCGCTCACCGAGTCCGACGAGCGGATCGCCGCCGTCGCCGCCCGCCTCGCCGAGCTCTGACCGACCCGCACGTTCCTCCCCGCCGATCCCGCTGACCTGCCGGATCGGCGGGGAGGACGGCGCAGTCAGGCGCCGTTGATGCGCTCGAAGACCCGCAGCAGGTTGTCCCGGCTGCGGCGCTCCAGCAGGACGCTGCCGTAGAGCTCCTGCAGGGCGAGGACGCGACCGTCGTGCAGGGTCAGCTCGGCCTTGAGCGGGATCTCCCTGGTCACCGTCACCGACGTCACCTCCTCGTAGGGGAGGAACTGGTGCCAGCGGGCGAGTTGCGAGATCGGCGTCGACTCCAGCAGTTCGGTGAGTCGCTTCTCCCCGTCACGTGCCTTGCCCGGGTCTCCGACCAGGATCAGGCCACGGTCGAGGATCAGCAGGTCGTGCTCCGTACCGTCGATCTTCACGTTGCCGATGGCGCCGATCACCCCGGCGTTGTCGGCGTTGGCCCGGGCCTGCACGACTGTCGCCACGGTCACGTCGACGCCGAGTTCGGTGAGCCGGGCCAGCGCCTCGTCCAGGGTCTGCGGGTCGACGGCGAGCTTGGCGATCTCGGCGAGGTGCAGCGGTTCGCCGTCGACGCCGACGAACTGCGCCGGACCGGTCCAGGAGAGCAGCCAGCGGGCGCGGTCGGCACGGATGGCGGCGTTGCTCAGCAACAGCTCCATCGGCCCGGCGAACCTGACCGCGGCCTCCTCGCCGGTGGCGTCGTCGAAGAACTGTTCGGCGAATTCGCCGAGCCGGCGGTCCCGTACCAGGTCGAGAACGGTCGTCAGGCCCGGCGTGGCCGCGCCGGTGAACCGGCCCGCAGCCCGGTAGATCCCGTCCACCTGACGTTGCTGACCGGCGGTGATGGCGGCGTGGGTGAAATCGGGCCACGGCAGCACCTGGCGGTCGCCCTGCTCGATCACGATGCTCTGCAGTCGGCGGCCGGCGCCGGAGACGTCGGTGAGCATGCTCGCAGCCGGACGTTCGTCAGCTGCCCCGGCGACGAGCGGCAGTTGTGCCATCGCGTCGATCCGGACGCCGATCGGCGGGTGGGTGTCCCAGCGTGACGTCTCCCGGTCCGGCGTCTCCGCACGGAGCTTCTCAAGCTGCTCCCGTCGGCCCTGGAGCAGTTGACCGAAGCCACCGAAGAGGTCGTCCGGCGCCAGCCCGGCCTCCCAGCCGGACTCGACGTACGCGCCCATGTAGAAGTTCCAGGCGGAGTCGAGCGCGGGCAGGCTACGCAGCGCGGAGGCGGCCGCCTCGTGGCCGGCGAGCTGGACCGACGCGCGGTCGGCCTCCAGTTCCTGACGCCGCGAGGCGGCGTTGTCGACAAGCAGGTAGAGCTTGGCGTAACCCTTGAAGATCCAGCCGACCGGGTTGCGGGGCTTGATCCGTTCGATGGTGGTGCCGATCGCCACCCGGCCCCGGTAGGCCACTTCGCCGAGGCGGGTGTGCTTGCCCGAGTAGTGACCCAGTTCGTGGGCCAGCACCGAGCGGAACTGGTCGACCCGCAGCCCCTGCAGCAGAGGCAGACCGACGTAGAGCGTGCGCCGGCCACCGACCAGTCCCAGCAGGCGACTCTCCTCGCCGACCGCCGCGTTCACCTCGGGTACCAGCCGGATCTCGTCCGGCGCCCGGGTGCCGACCGCGGTGGCCAGCTCACGAACGGTGGACCAGAGCTGGGGCGCGTCCCGTTCGTCGAGCACCAGGCCGGGTGCCGGTTCGTGGCTGGTGCGGATCGCCTTCCAGAGCCCGACGGCCACCGCGCCCAGCGCGATGACCAGCGGCAACATCAGCTTGGTGGCCGCCAGGCCGTTGCCCTTGGTGGCGATGAAGTAGAACAGCGCGCCGACGGCGACGAGCTGGAGCAGCGCGACCACGTAGAAGCCGATCAACATGAGAACCGAGGCGAGAGCCCGGTAGGTTGCTGCCATGAGTGTCCTCCCCCGTGCAGAATCGCCCGCGTCGGGCGGTAGCGGGGGAAAGCTATTGGCTTGATCGACTTCTTCGATATCCCCCGTACGGCCCAACATCGCGCCGCCTCGATCGGGCAGGTGTCGTTGTCGTAGGCCCACGGCGGCGGGCCCGACACCGGCTGGTCCGGGCGATATCCTCGGCCGGGACTGTGCGCGGGGCCGGACGGGTCCGCGCCCGACACGGGACGCCGAGGTACGCGATGGTGGTCAGGGCCGGCGCAGGACTGCGCGCGGCGGTGCTCGGCACCGGTCTGATCGGCGGTTCGGTGCTGCTCCGGCTGCACGCCGCCGGGCTGGACGTGATCGGCTGGGACCCGGACGAGGCGACCCGCAGGCAGGCTCGGGCGCTCGGCGTACCCACCGCCGACCTGTTGGCCGACGCGGTGGCCGACCGGGACGTGGTCTTCCTCGGCGGGCCACTGCCCACCCTGCCGGCGACGCTTGTCGAGGTCGCCGGGCTGACCGGCGAGGACTGTCTGCTCACCGATGTCGGCAGCACCAAGGCGGAGTTGGCGGCGTTCGCCGCGGCGCAGGGCCTCACCCACCGGTTCGTGCCCGGTCATCCCATGGCCGGCACCGACCGGGCCGGGCTGTCGGCGGCGGTGCCGGACCTGTTCGCCGGGGCCGCCTGGGTGCTCTGCCCGGCCCGGGACGGGCTTGCCGCGTTCCGTCGACTCACCGCCCTGATCACCGAGGTCTTCGCCGCCCGGGTGGTGCCGATGGCGGCGGATCGGCACGACCGGGTGGTCGCGTTCGCCTCCCACGTGCCGCATCTGCTCGCCGGGGCGTTGGCCGGTGCGGCCGAGCGGTCTGCGCTGCGCGACGCGGTGCTCACCCTGGCCGCGGGCAGTTTCCGCGACGGCACCCGGGTGGCCGGCACGCCGCCGCAGCGGACGACGAACATGCTGCGGGGCAACCGGGCCGAGGTGCTGGCCGCGTTGGCCGAGGTGACCGGCTACCTCGACGAGTTGTCCAGGGCGCTGCGGGACGACGAGCCCGAACTGCTCACCGCCCGGTACGCCGAGGCCGCCGCCGCCCGTCAGGGGTTGGCCGACCGGCCCCACGCCGAGCAGGACCGGTCGTTCCCGCTGGCAGGTGCACCCGCCGACGAGGTGGCCTGGTTGGGTGCGCTGGGTGCGGCCGGTGGGCACCTGAGTGCCTGCCGGGTGGACGGCGACGTCGTCTCCTACCGGGCGCAGCGTCCACGACCGGCCTGACCTGCGATCACTACGCCCTACGGTCGCATCGGTGGGCGTGGCGCGAGCCCCGCCGCTAGGGTGAGGGCATGGTGGACGGACCGGTGGTGACGGTACGCGGCGAGGCCTACCGTGAGGTCGATCCCGAGGTTGCCCAGTTCACGGTCACCGCGCTGGCCCGGGACCGCGACCGGGAAGTCGTCCTGACCCGGCTGGCCGAGCGGGCCGCCGCGATCCGGGTGCTGCTGGACGCCGCCGAGTCGTCGATCGATCGTCGGGAAACCGGGGACCTGCGGGTGCGGCCCGAGACCCGGCGCTCCGGCGAGCGGGTGGTGGCCTGGCACGGCTCGGTGGTGACCACGGTGACGGTCACCGACTTCACCGCCCTCGGCGAGGTGATGCTGCGCCTGGCCGACCAGGATCAGGTCGAGGTGGCCGGTCCGTGGTGGTCGTTGCGCCCGGACAGCCCGACCTACCGGGCGGCCCGCCACGATGCGCTCACCGACGCGGTGCAACGCGCCCGCGAGTACGCGGAGGCGCTCGGTGCCCAGGTCACCGATCTGATCGAGTTGGCCGACGAGGGCGGCAGCGTCCAGCCGCAGATGATGCGGATGGCGTTCGACGCCGAGACCACCGCCGGCGGCCCGCCACAGCTGGACTTCGACCCGCAGCCGCAGCAGGTGCACGCCGCCGTGCGGGCCCGGTTCGCGATCACCCGGCCGGCGCTGTCCTGATGCCCGCCGCCCAGGTGTTGCCGGTCGAGGAGTTGCTGGCCCGGGCCCGTACGCTCGCCGACGCCGGTCCTCGTCAGCTGCTCGGCATCACCGGTGCGCCCGGTGCCGGCAAGTCCACCCTGGCCGCGCAGGTGGTGGCGGCCCTCGGCCCGGCCGCCCGGCTGGTGCCGATGGACGGCTTCCACCTGGCCCAGGCTGAGCTGCACCGGCTCGGCCGGGCCACGCGCAAGGGCGCTGTCGACACCTTCGACGCCAACGGTTACGTCTCGCTGCTGCGTCGACTCAAGCGCAAGGAGCCCACCTCGGTCTGGGCGCCCGAGTTCCGCCGTGACCTGGAGGAGCCGATCGCCGGGGCGATCGAGGTGCCGCCGGAGGTCCGGCTGGTGGTGACCGAGGGCAACTACCTGCTGGTCCCGCAGTGGCCCTGGGACGAGGTGCGCTCGTTGCTGCACGAGGCGTGGTTCCTCGATCTGGACGCGGAGCTGCGGCACCGGCGGCTGGTCGAACGGCACGTCGCGTACGGACGCTCCACCGAGGAGGCGCAGGCGTGGGCGCTGGGCAGCGACGAGGTCAACGCCGCGCTGGTGACCGGCACCGCCGACCGGGCCGACCTGGTGGTACGCCTAGCCGAGCCCCCGCCGGGGTGACGGTACGGCCCGGCGGAGCAGCCAGGCCACCCGACTGCGTTCCCGCTGGAACTCGGCGGCCTCCGGATAGCCGCTGTGGCTGCGGATCGGCGGGTCGGCCACCTCGCCGTCGCTGGGGTGCAGCGCCTCCGGGTCGGTGACGGGGACGTCGCGTTCGCCGGCGCTGACCGGCCAGCCGAGCGGGTCGGTGTCCCGCCAGAAGTTCGTCCAGCCGATCGAACCGCACGAGCGGGTCAGCGCCTCGGTCAGCACCGGCAACCGGTCCGGTCCGAAGTACGCCGGGAAGATCCGGCCGTAGAGGCGGGTCAACTGGCAACCGTACGAGAAGAACCAGATCTGTCGCCGCCAGCGCTCGGGCAGTTGGAGCAGGACCGCGGTGCAGATCACCGTGCCCTGGCTGTGCCCGGACAGGATGATGCCGTCCACCCGGCGGGGGTCGTGTTCGGCAAGCGCGAGCAGGCCGGCGGTGCGGGTGAGCAGTTCGGGCACCGCCCGCTCGGCGTAGCTGGGCGGGGCGAGCGGGTGCGCGGCGCGGGGCCAGAAGGTGCCGACGTCCCAGACCACGCCGACCGATCGGCGGACGGTGTTGTTGCGGTAGACCAGCAGACCCATGGCGGCGATCGTCACCGGCAGCCAGCCGAGCAGCGCGTCGCCCAGGTCGGCGACGAGCTTGATCATCACAGCGGAACTGCCGGTGGCCGGGTCGGGGTGCGGCGGGGCGGGGGAGAGTACGGCGACACAGCCGACGACGGCCAGCACGAGCAGCGCGGCGGCGTACCAGCCGATCAGACCCAGCGCGTGTTCGCCGACCAGCCGATGCAGGGCGCGGTGGGTGCTCACGTCCCGGCCGCGGCGCAGATCGTGGGCGGAGAGCGGCCCGCTGGCCGCCAGCTTGGCGTACTCCGTGCGGTGCAGCCGGCGGAACAGCACGATGGCACGGATCACGATCACGGTCAGCATCAGCAGCGCGGCACCGAAGAGCAGCCCGCCCCAGGTGACCGGCGTCGGTGGGGCGACCGGTGCCGCGCCGCTGGGGACGCTGCCGCCGTTGAGCCGGTTCGTGACCCAGTAGAGCAGCCCGGCGCAGTAGGCCAGGCAGAGCAGCCAGCCGAAGCCGGCGATGACGGCGGGTGCCTGGCCACGCCAGGTCAGGTCGGTGTACGGGCCGAGCGGCTGCTTGCCTTCGGCGATCCGGGTCCGGGGCAGCAGCAGGCCGGTCGCGGCGAGCAGCAGCAGCGGCAGGGCGATCTGCCAGACCTCCAGTGGTGCCGCCGGGACGGCGGGTAGCCAGCCGTGGCTCCAGGCGGCACCGGCGACCAGCAGCACGGTGGCGACGGCGGGGGCGGCGCCACCGCGGCGGCCGGAGCGGGAGGTCGCGCCGATGGCGATGAGCAGCAGCAGTTGACCGGTGACGAACCAGGCGGCGATCCGGTCGATGCCGGGCAGCGAATGGTCCTCCAGGCAGCCGGGCTGGGTGGGCTGGTTGGCGCAACCGGGTGGCGGGCGCAGGGCGGCGAGCTGGGCGCCGGTGTCGGGCAGCATCAGCACCAGGACGGTGCCGGCCAACCCGGTCACGGTCAGCACGATGACGGCGATGCTCCACCGGCCGAGCGGGGTGGCCCCGTCGCGCCGGGTCAGGCTGGGCAGGGTGAGCGCCACCAGGGTGATCACCACGACCGCGACGAGCACCAGCACGCTGGTCCAGGCGATCACCGCCTGAACTCCCTGCGGCGGGCTGAGCACCAGGACCGTGCCGAGCGGGATGGCTGCCGCGACCACGGTCCCGGTGCACAGGTGCAGGACGGCGGCCCGGCGTAGTTGTCCCTCACCCCACCAGAAGGTCGGATCCTGTAACGGACTGGCGAGTGGTCCGGCGGGCGCGGGCGGGGGTGGCGGCTCCGGCACCGGCTGGGCGTCCGGCAGCTCGGCGTCGACCGGGCCGGGGGTGTGGTGCACCGGCGGGTCCATCGGGTCGGCGGGCATCACCGCCTCGTACTGGTACGTCCGCCAGGCGACGACGCCGAGTACCGCGATCAGGGTGAGCGGGACGGTGAGCCCGGCCGCGAGCGACCGGCCGCTCTGCCGCCACCAGGGGTTGGCGAGGAAGTCCCACGGCCCGGGCAGCCGGTTCAGGCAGGCCGAGTCCACGCACTGCCAGGCGATGAGGTCGACGCCGACGGTGGTCAGCGCGAACACCGGAGTGCAGGTCAGGCTGAGGCAGAACATCCGGATCAGCCAGGCGGTGATCCCGGACCGGCTGGCCAGCCGTTCGGTGTTGGGGTCCGGCGGGATGCCGGGTCGGGCGTGCAGCGCCACGTTGGCGAGGGTGAAGGGCAGCAGCAGTGTCCACAGTGCTCGCTCGACGTCGCGTGCCGTCCGTGCCCCCGAGGTCAACTGCCCCCAGCTGTACGCCTCGACCGCGATCGGGTCGAGCGGCGTGCTGGTGGCGGAGCGGTAGAAGCCGGTGATCGGGCCACCGGCGACGAGTTGCGGTGCGGCGGCCTCGCCGCCTGGGGTCGAGCTCAGTCCCAGGGTGTCGGCGGGAGGCGTGTTGGACACTCCGTGTACGCGAAGTTCGAGAATCCGGCCGCCCACAGTGACACCTCCCGGTGATAGCTCCAATACCCAGAGTGCTTGACTTCTGGGTCGAGTGCCACCGCCGGGACGGTATTTGTGCAGGTAGAAGTAGTTGTCTGGGTCAGCCGATCTGGCGTACCGGTCGGGCGGGGTTACCGACCGCCACGACGTTGGCCGGCAGATCCCGGGTCACCACGGCCCCTGCGCCGATGACCGTGTTGTCACCCACCGTCACTCCAGCGAGGACGATCGCGCCGCCGCCCAGCCACGCGTTGTCGCCGATGGTGATCGGTCGGGCCGCCTCCCACTTGGCGCGGCGCGGCTCCGGCTCCACCGGATGGGTCGGGGTGAGCAGTTGCACGTTCGGGCCCACCTGCACGTCCGCGCCGAGGGTGATCGGTGCGACGTCCAGGAAGACCGCCTGGAAGTTGACGAAGCTGCGTGGTCCGATCCGGATGTTGTAGCCGTAGTCACAGTGGAACGGTGGGCGGATCCAGGTCTCCTCGCCGAGGTCGCCGAGCAGTTCGCGCAGCACGGCCAGGCGGGCCTCGCGTTGGTCGACGGAGCCGGAGTTGAACTTCTCCAGCAGGCGCAGGGCGCGCAGGTGGTCGGCGATGAGTTCCGGGTCGTCGGCGAGGTAGGGCTCGCCGGCCAGCATGCGCTCCTTCATGGATCTCATCGGCTGATCATGCCGCTCGGGTGCGCGCCGCGTACTCAACTTCGTCGAAATTCTGACTCCCTTTTGCATACTCGGTATGCAACCCTGGTTTCATCGATGTCCTCACATCGATAGACGTTCTCTAGAGGAGGATCAGTTGCAACGAAGGAGCAAACTGACCGCCATCGGGCTGAGTCTGGCCCTGGTGCTCGGGGTGCCGGGGGCGGCCGCAGCCACCCCGCCGGGGCCAGCCGCACCGCAGTCCGCCCAGCTCACCGCCCGGCCGGCTGCGCCGGGACAGTCGACCGTCACGCTGATCACCGGTGACCGGGTCACCGTCAGCGCGTCCGGAGCGGCGAGCGTACGCCCGGCCGAGGGGCGGTCCGGCATCCGCTTCCTCACCCAACGGCAGCAGGACCACCTCTGGGTGGTGCCGCAGGACGCCCTGCCGCTGATTCGCGACGGTCGGGTCGACCGTCGACTGTTCGACGTGGCCGGTCTGATCGCCACCGGCTACGACGACGCCCGCCGGGACCATCTGCCGCTGCTGATGACCTACCAGGCAGGGGTTGCGGCCCGTCGCGCGGCCGCCCCGGACGGGGTGACCGTCACCCGTGACCTGGCCGCCATCGGGGGCGTCGCGGCCACCGCCGACAAGCGGGGGACAAGTGAATTCTGGGCGGCCCTTGCCGGTAGCGCCGCCGCTCGGCACGACGGTGCGGGGGGTGTCGAGCGGGTCTGGCTCGACGGTCGGCGGCAGCTGACCCTGGAGCACAGCGTGCCGCAGATCGGTGCGCCCGCCGCCCACCAGGCCGGTTACACCGGCCAGGGGGTCCGCGTGGCGGTGCTGGACACCGGCGTCGACGCCGCCCACCCGGACCTGGTCGGGCGGGTCGCCGAGGCACAGAACTTCACCGAGGAGGCGGACGCGGGCGACCTCGTGGGGCACGGCACCCACGTCGCGGCGACCATCGCCGGCAGCGGCGCCGCCTCCGGTGGGCGCAACCGGGGCGTGGCCCCGGACGCGACACTGCTGAACGGCAAGGTCTGTGAGGAGTGGGGCTGCACCGAGTCGGCCATCCTGGCCGGCATGCACTGGGCGGCTGTCGACCAGCAGGCAGATGTGATCAACATGAGCCTGGGTGGGTCGGACAGCCCCGCGATCGACCCGCTGGAGGAGGCGGTCAACACGTTGACCGAGCAGACCGGCGCCCTCTTCGTGATCTCGGCAGGCAACAGCGGCCGGGCCGGTTCCGTGGGCTCGCCGGCCAGCGCGGAAGCCGCGCTCGCCGTCGGCGCGGTGGACCGCGACGACGAACTCGCCTACTTCTCCAGCCAGGGCCCGCGCGTCGGCGACGACGGGCTGAAGCCGGAGATCACCGCACCCGGGGTGGACATCGTCGCGGCCCGGGGAGCCGGCACCGAGCTCGGTGAGCCGGTCGGGGAGCACTACGTCACGCTCTCCGGCACCTCGATGTCCGCGCCGCACGTCGCCGGTGCGGCGGCCCTGCTCGCCCAGCAGCGCGGCGACGCCACCGCGGCACAGCTCAAGGGCATCCTCATGGCCTCGGCCCAGCCGCATCCGGACCTGACCGCGTACCAGCAGGGCGCCGGCCGGGTCGACGTGGCGCGGGCGATCAACCAGTACGTGGTCAGCGAACCGGCGAGCGTCTCGCTCGGTCGTACCATCTGGCCGCACGACGACGACGAGCCGGTCACCCGGGAACTGAGCTGGCGCAACACCGGCGGTACGGCGATCACCCTGGACCTGACCGTGCAGGCCACCGGCCCCGGCGGGCAGTCGGCCCCGGACGGCATGTTCTCGCTCAGCACCCAGCAGGTCGTGGTGCCGGCCGGCGGTACGGCCTCGGCCACCGTCACGGCCGACACCAGCGTCGACAGCCCGGACGGCCACTACACCGGCCGGGTGCTCGCCAGCTCCGGCGACACGGTGGTGACCACCCCGCTGGCAATCAACAAGGAGGTGGAGAGCTACGACGTGACCCTGAGGCACCTGGGTCGCGACGGTGCCGTGGCAGGCGATCACTTCACCTTCCTGCTCGGGCTGGCGAACTTCGACGAGTACGTCGCGTACGACCCGTCGGGTACCTCGGAGCTCCGGGTGCCCAAGGGCCGGTACGGGCTGGTCAGTTACCTGTTCGACGAAGCGACCGAGCAGGTGACGATGATGGCCGGGCCGGAGTTGGAGGTGAAGCGGGACACCTCGGTGACCATCGACGGACGCAAGGCGGGCGCCGTACGGCTCACCGTGCCGGACCGTTCGGCGACGTCGGCGCTGGCCGCGGCCGAGGCGACCTTCCTGCTCGGCGACCTCGGCGCAGCCAGCTTCGGTGCGCTCGGCGACGACTTCAGTGGTATTGCCATCGGGCAGCTCGGCCGACCGGTGCCGGCGGACCGTTTCGTCAGTTCGGTGTCGAGTCAGTTCACCGACTGGGAGGCGGCGAACAGCACGTACTTCTACGGGCTGGGCGAACAGTTCCCGGGCCGGCTGCCCAACGGTTTGACCAAGCACTACCGCTACAGCGACCTGGCCAAGGTCACCCACCGGTTCCAGGGTGGCTACTCCGGGACGTTGGCCGAGCGAGCTGTCTACCCGGTCTTCGAACCGGACCTGGGCGGCTGGGCGGCCGTGACGAGGGTCGCCGTGCCGGGACAGCGGGTCGAGTACTACAACACCAAGCAGGTGCGCTGGTTCGGCGAACTGGCGTTCGGTACGCCGGTCGAGGACCTGCCGTGGCTGGATCTGGTGGCCGCCTACTGGTCCGAGCCGACGGCGTACCGGGCCGGTCGGCACTACCAGGAGACCTGGAACGGTGCACCGTACGGGCCCTCGCTCCCGGCGCCTCGGTGGCCGGACGACGGCGTGACCCGGCAGGGTGACGTGATCGGGTTGGCCCTGGGGTTGTACCACGACGCGGCTGGTCACGTCGGCGGTTCGGTGACGGACGCCGGGCGTACCGCGTTGTATCGCAACGGCAAGCTGGTCGGGGAGAGCGAGGAGTACGGCTGGGGGCAGTTCGAGGTGCCGTCCGGTACGGCGAACTACCGGCTGGAGACGTCGGCCAAGCGCAGCTTCACGGACCTGAGCACCGAGGTCAGCGTGGCGTGGACCTTCCGGTCCGGCCATGTCCGGGGTGACAAGTACGCGCGGCTGCCGGTCAGCGTGGTCCGCTTCGCGCCTGCGTTGGACGCGCGGAACTCCGCACCGGCCAACCGGGCCTTCGTCATCCCGATCGAGGTGCAACGTCAGGCGGGTGCCCCGAAGGGGCGGACCACGTCGCTGACCGTCGACGTCTCCTACAACGGTGGGAAGACCTGGCAGAAGGCGAAGGTGACCAAGGCCGGCAGTGGCTGGCAGGCGGTCGTGAAGCACCCGCGGGGCACCGGTCACGTGTCGCTGCGGGCCAGCGCCCAGGACAGCACCGGCAGCACGGTGACCCAGCGGATCATCCAGGCGTACCGCCTGCGGTGAACCGAGCGGCAGGCGTTCGTTAAGAGGGGCCCCTTCCTATACGCGAGGCGTTAGGAAGGGGCCCTTCCTTACACCTCAGTCGTTGGCGTGCAGGGCGGCGTTGAGTTCGATGCCCCGGCCGGTACGCGGGCGGGCCTCCAGCGCGCCGTTCACCGAGTTGCGCCAGAACAGCAGCCCGTCGACGCCGGAAAGCTCCCGGGCCTTGACCACCCGACCGTCCGGCAGGGTGATCTTCGAGGCGGCGGTGATGTAGCAGCCGGCCTCGACCACGCAGTCGTCGCCGAGCGAGATGCCGATCCCGGCGTTCGCCCCGATCAGGCTGCGCTCGCCGATGCTCACCCGGTCCGTGCCACCACCGGAGAGGGTGCCCATGATGGAGGCGCCGCCACCGATGTCCGAGCCGTCGCCGACCACCACACCCTGCACGATGCGACCCTCGACCATCGAGGTGCCGAGCGTGCCGGCGTTGAAGTTGACGAAGCCCTCGTGCATGACCGTGGTGCCGCTGGCCAGGTGCGCGCCGAGGCGGACCCGGTCGGCGTCGGCGATGCGCACCCCGGAGGGCACCACGTAGTCGGTCATCCGGGGGAACTTGTCCACCCCGTACACGGCCAGGTGACGGCCGGCGGCCCGCTCGATGACGCGCAGCTCGTCCACCCGCTCCGGCGGGCACGGCCCGGCGGAGGTCCAGGCCACGTTTGCCAGCTTGCCGAAGATGCCGTCGAGGTTGAGCTGGTTGGGCCGCACCAGGCGGTGGGAGAGCAGGTGCAGCCGCAGGTACGCGTCGGCCGCGTCCTTGATCGGGTCGGCCAGCGAGCCGATCACCGTCACCACCTGCACGGTACGCAGACCGGGCAGCGCCCGGTCGCCGAGCGCTCCCGGCGGCAGATCCAGTACGTCGGCCTCGTCCTCGCCGGGCACCAGCGGCAACTCGCCCAGGCCCAGCTTGCCGGTCGGGTACCAGGTGTCGAGCACCTGGTCATCGGCGGTGACGGTGGCCAGGCCGATGCCCCACGCGGATTCTGTCGACGTCACGTACTCACCTCTCGTTGCCAGCTGCTCACGGGCTCACGGGCTCGCGTCTCGCGGTAGCCAGTTGTGACGGTACCGTGCGGACCATGGAGAACCCGCTCACCCCCGAGGTCCTCGCCGATCCGGTGGCGTTGACCCGTGCCCTGGTCGACATCGAGTCCGTGTCCCTCAACGAGAAGGCCATCGCCGACTGTGTGGAGGAGGTGCTGCGGGCGGTACCGCACCTGAGCACGTACCGGCACGGCAACACCGTGATGGCCCGTACCGACCTGGGCCGGGGCTCGCGGGTGGTGCTGGCCGGGCACCTGGACACCGTTCCGCTGAACAACAACTTCCCGTCGACCATGCGCGGCGACCTGATGTACGGCTGCGGCACCTCGGACATGAAATCCGGGGTGGCCTTCGCCCTGCACCTCGCGGTGACCCTGGCCGAGCCGCGCCACGACGTGACGTACTTCTTCTACGAGGCGGAGGAGATCGAGTCCCGGTACAACGGGCTCACCCTCGTCTCCGCGGCACATCCGGAGTGGCTCCAGGCCGATTTCGCGCTGCTGCTGGAGCCGACTCACGGGGTGGTGGAGGCCGGCTGCCAGGGCACCATGCGGGCGACGGTGGTCACCACCGGCGTCCGGGCCCACTCGGCCCGCTCCTGGCACGGGGTCAACGCCGTGCACGCCGCCGGTGACGTGCTGCGCCGGCTCGCCGAGTACCAGGCCCGACGGGTGACGATCGACGGCTGCGACTACCGCGAGGGGATGAACGCGGTGCGCATCCACGGTGGGGTCGCCGGCAACGTGGTGCCGGACCGGTGCGAGATCGAGGTCAACTACCGCTTCGCGCCGGACCGTACGCCGGCCGAGGCCGAGGCGCACCTGCGCGAGGTGCTCGCGGGGTACGAGCTTGCGGTGACGGACTGCGCGCCTGGCGCCCTGCCGGGGCTCGACGCCCCGCCGGCGCGGGAGTTCCTGGCGGCGGTGGGTGCCGCCCCGATCGGCAAGCTGGGCTGGACGGACGTGGCCCGCTTCGCGGCGCTGGGCATCCCGGCCCTCAACTTCGGCCCCGGTGACCCGAACCTGGCCCACCACCCGGACGAGCACGTGGAGATCGGCAAGATCCGCGAGGGCGCGGCCATCCTGCACAGTTGGCTTGCCGGCGCCTGAACCTGGTTCGTCGAACGCCCGAACCGTCGGTTTGCCGGCGTCTGACAGGAAGGCTTGTGCCTTTCGGTCAGACGGCGGTGAGTTGGGAGTCGGTGGCGGGTTCGGCGTCAGGCTCGGGAGCGGTTTCGAGCAGCCGCTCCCGGCGACGCTCGGCCACCACGTCGCGGATGCGCCGCTGCATCTGTCGCCGGATCCGGATCCGTTCGTTGTTGTTGATCACGCGTTGTCTCCTCCCCCGAAGCCGCGCGCCGGGGCATACCCGGTATGTGAATAGTACGACGCCTGGGAAAGCGATTTGGTTGCACAAGATCACAAAGTGTTTGCCGAGTTCTGCGGCCCGGCTCCACTACGGTTGCTCCCATGGAGCAGAGCAACCACCGCGAACCAGGACGGGAGCGGCATCGAGGCGCCGTCACGATGCGCCGGCAGGCTATTCCCACCAGCACCGCCGACCAGGGGCTGCTGGATTCGCGGGCCCGAGCCGACTGGCGGACCAAGGACTCCTGGCGTGCGTTGCGCATCCTCTCCGAGTTCGTCGAGGGCTTCGACACCCTCGCCGACCTGCCGCCGGCGGTTAGCGTCTTCGGCTCGGCCCGCAGCAAACCGGACAGCCCGGAGTGCCAGCTCGCCGAGGCGGTCGGCGCGGCCCTGGCCCGGGCCGGCTACGCGGTGATCACCGGGGGTGGCCCGGGCGTGATGGAGGCGGCCAACCGGGGCGCGAGCGAGGCCGGCGGACGCTCGGTGGGCCTCGGCATCGAACTCCCCTTCGAGCAGGGCATCAACGAGTGGGTCGACCTCGCGATCGACTTCCGCTACTTCTTCGCCCGCAAGACCATGTTCGTCAAGTACGCCCAGGCGTTCGTGGTGCTGCCCGGTGGCTTCGGCACCCTGGACGAGTTGTTCGAGGCACTCACGTTGGTGCAGACCGGCAAGGTCACCCGGTTCCCGGTGGTGCTGATGGGCAGCGACTACTGGCGGGGGCTGCTCGACTGGCTGCGCGACACCATGGCGGTGGAGGGCAAGATCGGCCCGGTCGACCTCGACCTGATCCGCGTCACCGACGACATCGCCGAGGCGGTGCGGCACATCGTGGAGGCCGAGGCCGCGCTCAGCACCGAGCAGGAGGTGGTACGCGAGGAGGCCGTGGCCCGTACCGCCGCGGACCAGCAGGCGGCGGCAGAAGAGTCAGAGCGCTGACCGAGTGGCTGCGATCTGCGTATTCTGTGCCTCCTCCCGTACCCTCGACCAGCGTTGGCTGGACCTCGCCACCGCCACCGGCGCGGAGATCGCCCGGCGCGGACACACCCTGGTCAGCGGCGGCGGCTGCGTCGGAATGATGGGCGCACTTGTCGACGGGGCCCGGTCGGCCGGTGGCCGGACGATCGGCGTGATCCCGCAGGCGCTCGTTGACCTGGAGGTCGCCGACCTGGCCTCCGACGAGCTGGTGGTCACCGACTCGATGGCCAGCCGGAAGGTTGTCATGATCGAGAAGTCGGACGCCTTCCTCACGCTGCCCGGCGGGTTGGGCACCCTCGACGAACTCTTCGAGGTCTGGACCACCGCCACCCTGGCCCTGCACCGCAAGCCGATGGTGCTGGTGGACACCGACGGCTTCTACTCGCCCCTGGTGGAGTGGCTGCGCAACGTGACCGCGCAGAACTTCCTCAAGCCCGGCGGCTTCAACCTCCTGCAGTTCGCCGACACCCTCCCCGCCGCCCTGGACCTCCTCGAATCCCGCCTCACCTGACCTCCCCCTCCTGCCCCGTTCCTGCCCTTCTTGCTGTTGGGTCAGGCAGGGGTCGAGGGTGATCATGGACGGTCACGCTGGGTGGGGCAGGTGTGATGGCGCGTCGAGGTCGCGGTGTGCGTCGGAACTCCGGGGGTGTGGCGCGGCAGGGGGTGTCGCAGGCCCGTGATGGGATGTCGGGATGCAGGCGTACCGGCTGGTGCGTCGGCCCGGGGGGCCGACCGAGGGAGACGGCCCGACCGACGGGCGCTCCCCGGCGCAGGCTCTTCCGGTCGCCGACCCGCCGTCGACTGCGCCAGCGCCCACCTCGCCGCCCGCTGGTGAAGGCTCTCCCGAGCAGCCCGGCCCGACGCAGGCCTCTCGCCCGCAGAGCGGCTCGGCGCGGGGCGTTGGGCTGCGGGGTGGGCTGGGGTGGGTGGCGGATGCGGGGCAGGCCGAGGTGGTGGCGCACACCGACGGGCCGATGCTGGTGCTGGGGGGACCGGGCACGGGGAAGACCAGCACCCTGGTCGAGGCGGTTGCCAGTCGGGTCGCCGAAGGGGTCGATCCGGAGCGGATCCTGGTCCTCACCTTCAGCCGGCGGGGTGCTGCCGACCTGCGGCACCGTATCGAGGCGCGGATCGCCGCCGATGGGCAGCGGGTGCTGCGCGAGCCGCTGGTGCGTACCTTCCCGGCGTACGCCTTCGGGTTGTTGCGGCGTGCGGCGGCCGAGCGGGGTGAGCCGTCGCCGCGCCTGCTCACCGGGCCCGAGCAGGATCTGATCATTCGTGAGTTGCTGGACGTGGTCGGGGAGGAGCCCGGCGACGACCCGGTCGGTTGGCCGGAGGATCTGCGTCCGGCGTTGCGTACCCGCGCTTTCGCAGCACAGCTGCGTGACCTGCTGATGCGGGCGGCCGAGCGGGGGGTGGGTCCGGTCGAGTTGGCGCGGCTCGGGGAGAAGCTGGGTCGGGACGACTGGCCGGCGGCTGCCCGGTTCCTGCGCGAGTACGTGGCCGTGCTGGCGCTGCGGGACGTCGCCAACCGGGGATCGGTCGCGTACGACCCGGCGGAGCTGGTCCGGGCGGCCACCGGGATGCTGCGTGACGATCCGGAGCTGCTGGCCGTCGAGCGGCGTCGGCTGGCGTACGTCTACGTCGACGAGCTGGCCGACACCGACCCCGCCCAGCGCGATCTGCTGGAGACGGTGGCCGGGGGCGGTCTGACCCTGGTCGCCTTCGCCGATCCGGACTCGTCCACGTACGCCTTCCGGGGTGCCGACCCGACCGGCGTGACCACGTTTCCGCACCGGTTCCGGACGGCGTCCGGTGCGCCGGCCGCCCAGGTGCTGCTGACCACGAGCTACCGCTGCGGGGAGCGGCTGCTGGCCGCCTCCGCCCGACTGGCGCGGCGGCTGCGTGGTCCGGCGGCGCACCGCCGGCTGCGTCCCGTGCCGGGCACGCCACCGGGCTCGATGGAGATCCATACCTTCCGGTCGGCCACCAGCGAGGCGGCCTGGTTGGCGCACGCGTTGCGTGAGGCGCACCTGCTCGGCGGGCTGCCGTGGGCGCGGATGGCGGTGCTGGTGCGGTCCACCGGCCGGCAACTGCCCACGCTGCGCCGCGCCCTGCACGCGGCCGGTGTGCCGACCGTGGTGCACGGCGAGGACCTGCCGCTGCATCTGCAACCGGCAGTCGCGCCGCTGCTGCTCCTGCTGCGTTGTGCGCTGGAGCCGGACCGGCTCGACGAGGAGGCGGCGGTCGCGCTGCTGCACTCACCGTTGGGCGGTGCCGATCCGCTGGCGGAGCGGCGGCTGCGCCAGGGCCTGCGGGCTCTGGCGCTGGCAGCCGGCGATCGCCGCCCTTCCGGCGAGTTGATCATCGAGGCGCTGCGTGATCCGGCCGAGCTGGCCGGTGTCGAGCGGCGCTGGGCCGAGCCGGCGCAGACGGTGGCCGGGCTGCTGGCCGTGGCCCGGGAGACGGCCGCTCGGCCGGGCGCCACCGCCGAGGACGTGCTCTGGGCGGTCTGGCGGGCCAGTGGTCTCGCCGAACTCTGGTCGGCGGCGTTGACCCGAGGGCCGTCGGTGTCCGGCGAAGGCGATCTGGCGCGGCGTCGTCGGGCGGAGGCGGCCGACCGCGATCTGGACGCGGTGATGGTCCTCTTCGACGCCGCCGCCCGGTTCACCGACCGGCTGCCCGGTGCGCGTACCGAGGTCTTCCTCGACCATGTGCTCGGGCAGGAGTTGCCCGCCGACACCCTCGCGCCGACCGCCGACCGGGGCGACGCGGTACGGCTGCTCACCGCGCACGCCGCGAAGGGGCTGGAGTGGGACCTGGTGGCCGTCGCCGGTGTGCAGGAGGGCGTCTGGCCCGACCTGCGGCTGCGCGGCAGCCTGCTCGGCTCGGAACGGCTGGTGGACGTGCTGGCCGGCCGGGCGGACGGCGCGGGAACGGTGGCCACCATGGTCGGGCAGACCTCCGCCCTGCTGGACGAGGAGCGACGGCTGTTCCATGTCGCGGTGACCCGGGCCCGACGTCGCCTGCTGGTCAGCGCGGTCGCCTCGGCCTCGGTCGGCGGCGACGACCACGACGAACAACCCAGCCGATTCCTCTACGAACTCGGCCCCGGCGACACCCCCACCGACGCGACGGCGGGCACCGGAACCTCCGACAGCGAGACCTCCGACAGTGCGGCGTCGGTCAGTGAGACCTCCGACAGTGCGGCGTCGGTCAGTGAGACCTCCGACAGTGCGGCGTCGGTCAGCGAGGCGGGCGGGCCGCGTACCTTGCCGGTCAGCCGGCCACCGCGAGCGTTGACCCTGCCCGCCCTGGTGGCGGAGTTGCGTACCGCGCTCGTCGATCCGGCCGCGCCGCTGGCCCGGCGGCAGGCGGCGGCGGCCGAGCTGGCCCGGCTGGGTGCCGCCGGGGTGTCCGGGGCGCATCCCGACGACTGGTGGGGGCTGCGACCGCTGTCCGACGACCGGCCGCTGGTCGAGGAGGGGGAACCGGTCCGGGTCACCCCGTCGGGCATGGAGAGCGCGCTGCGGTGCAGCCTGCGTTGGCTGCTGGAACGGCACGGCGGCAGCACACCTGCCAGCGCCGCACAGGGGGTCGGCAACCTGGTGCACGCGGCGGCGATGCTCGCCGAGGACGCCCGCGCCGACCGCAGCGCCCTGCTGGAGTACGTCGCCGCCCGGTTCGACGCGATCGAGTTGGCGGCCCGCTGGATGGTGGGGCCGGAGCGGGCCCGCGCCGAGGCGATGGTCGACAAGCTACTGCGCTGGTTGGCCGCCAACCCGCGTCGGCTGCTCGCCATCGAGCACGAGTTCGCGGTCCGCCTCGACGACCCGCACCGGCCCGTCGACCTGGTCGGTCGGGTGGATCGCCTGGAGGTGGACGAGGACGGCCGGTTGGTGGTGATCGACCTCAAGACCGGCAAGTCGACCACCGTCACCGAACGCGAGGTGGTCGAGCATCCGCAGCTCGGCGCGTACCAGGCGGCGGTGGAGGCGGGGGCCTTCGCCGAGTTCGGCGACGAGTCGGGCGGCGCGGCCCTGGTGCAGCTCGGCACCGGTGCGCGCGACGCTCGGGAGCAGTCCCAGCCGCCGGCCACCGACGGCCCGGAGGCCGGCTGGGCCACCGCCCTGGTACGCCGCACCGCCGATACGATGGCCGCGTCCACCTTCGCCGCGGTCGCCAACTCGAAGTGTCGGGTCTGCCCGGTGCGTACCAGCTGCCCGGTCTCCGGGCAGGGGCGACAGGTGGTCGAGCCGCCGACCATGCGTCGTCCCGAGCGCGAGGAGTGAGCGTGCCAGCCGGCGAAGCAGGCAGCATGACCCAGCCCGCGCTGTTCAGCTCCGGTGCCCCGGCGCCCCGGGCGGCCGACTCCGGTCCGCGCTACACCCCTGTCGAGTTGGCGAAGCTGCTCCGCCTGCCGGCACCGACCCAAGAGCAGGCGGCGATCATCGCCGCGCCCGTCGAACCGCTGCTGGTGGTGGCGGGCGCAGGATCGGGCAAGACCGAGACGATGGCCGCCCGGGTGGTGTGGCTGGTGGCCAACTCGTACGTGCGGCCGGAGCAGGTGCTCGGCCTCACCTTCACCCGCAAGGCCGCCGGTGAGCTGGGGCACCGGGTGCGTACCCGGCTCGACCAGTTGATCCGCCGCCTCGGTCGGCGCGGGCGTGATTCGCTCGACGACCCGTTGGCCGGGGAGCCGACGGTGGCCACCTACCACTCGTACGCCGGACGGATCGTCACCGAGCACGGCCTGCGGGCCGGCTACGAGCCGTCCACCCGGCTGCTCACCGAGGCGTCCCGGTGGCAGTTGGTGGATCTCATCGTGCGCAACTACGACGGCGACATGTCCGAGGTGGACCGGATGCCCAGCACGGTCACCGACGCGGTGCTGGCCCTCGCCGGTGAGCTGGACGAGCACCTGGTCGAGCCGGACGACCTGGCCGCGTGGACCGGCCGGTTCTTCGCCGACGTGCAGTCGCGCCCCGGCCGGATCTACGCCGACGTACGTAAGGCGCTGGCCCTTCAGCAGACCCGGCTGAAGCTGCTGCCGCTGGTCCGCGCCTACGCCCGGCGCAAGGACGACTTCGAGGCGATGGACTTCGCCGACCAGTTGGCCCGCGCCGCCCGGGTGGCCCGCGACCATCCGGGCGTCGGCGAGATCGAACGGGACCGCTACCGCGTGGTGCTGCTCGACGAGTACCAGGACACCAGCCACGCCCAGGTGGTGCTGCTGCGGGCGCTGTTCGGCGACGGGCATCCGGTGACCGCCGTGGGCGACCCCTGCCAGTCCATCTACGGCTGGCGGGGTGCCAGCGCCGGCACCCTGGACCGGTTCCCGACCGAGTTCGTCGGCAGCGACGGCAGCCCCGCCCGGGTGCTCGGGCTGACCACCAGTTGGCGCAACCGTCCGGAGATCCTCGCGGTGGCCAACGCGCTTGCCACCCCGTTGCGCGCAGCCGGTGCCCGGGTGCCGGAACTGCACGCCGCGCTCAGCGTCGACGAGCCCATCGCACACCGCAGCCCGCGCGGGGCAGCCGCCGGCACCGTGCACTGTGCGCTGCTGTCGACGTACGCCGACGAGGCCGATTGGATCGCCGACAGCCTGCTGGCGGCCTGGCAGGGTGCGGCCCGGATGCCCGCAGCGCTGCCCGAGCAGATCCCGGTCGCCGCCCGCCCGACCACGGCGGTGCTGGTCCGGCTGCGCAGCCAGATCCCGGCGATCGCCGCCGCGCTGCGCGAGCGCGGCCTACCGGTCGAGGTGGTCGGGCTCGGCGGCCTGCTGGACACCCCCGAGGTCCGCGACGTGGTGTGCACGTTGCGGGTGCTGGCCGACCCGACCGACGGCGCCGCCCTGCTGCGCCTGTTGACAGGTGCCCGGTGGCGGATCGGGCCACGGGATCTGGTCGCCCTGCACCGCCGGGCCAAGGCCATCGCCGCCGCCCGCCGTCAACTCGCCGACGACGGCGATCCCGAGATCGTCACGGATCGCCTGGACGAGGCGACCCTGGTGGAGGCGCTGGCCGACCTCGGCCCGGCGCAGGCGTACTCGGCCGAGGGGTATGCGCGGCTGCGCGCGTACGCCCAGGAACTGGGGTTGCTCCGTTACCGGCTGGACCAGTCCCTGCCGGAGCTGATCGCGGACATCGAGCGGACCACCGGCCTGGACGTGGAGGTGGCGGTACGGGCCGGCGGGGAGGGCGCCGGTGACGCCGGGCTGGCCCGCGCCCACCTGGACGCCCTCGGTGACGTGGCCGCCCGGTTCAGCGGGGAGACGCCGGGGGCCACCCTCGCCGGGTTCCTGGCCTATCTCGCCGCCGCCGAGGACGAGGAGCGTGGGCTCGCCCCCGGTGAGGTGGAGGTGGTCGAGGGCGCGGTGCAGATCCTCACCGCGCACGCCGCGAAAGGGCTGGAATGGGACGTCGTGGCGGTGGCCGGGCTGAGCAGGGGAGTGTGGCCGGGGCCGGTACGCAATTCCGATCACTGGCTCGGTGGCCTGGGCGTCCTGCCGTTCCCGTTGCGCGGTGACGCCGACGGGCTACCCGAGCTGGCCCTGGCCGAGGCCGCCGATCAACGCGCGGTGGCCCGCACGATGGCGGAGTTCACCGACGCCTGGCGGGCCCACGACGAGCGGGAGGAACGGCGGCTGGCGTACGTGGCGGTGACCCGCCCGCGTCGACTGCTGCTCTGCTCGGGCCACTGGTGGGGGGAGGGCACCAAACGCCCACGTGGGCCGTCGGCGCTGTTGCGCGAGATACACGACACCTGCCTGGACGGCGGGCCCGGTCACCTGGTCGACGAGTGGACGCCCGAGCCGACGCCCGACGCGGTCAACCCGACCACCGAGGTGGTGTTGCGCGCCGAGTGGCCGGCGGATCCGCTGGGGGTACGTCGGCCGGCGCTGACCGAGGCGGCGGCGCTGGTGCGCCGGTTCCTCACCGGGGAAGGCGGGCCGGACGACTCCGCCGCCTCGGATCCGCAGGTGGCCCGGTGGCGGCGGGAGGCCGATCTGCTGCTGGCCGAGCGGGCGGAGCTGAGCCGACTGTCCGGCCCGATCGACGTGGCGTTGCCCGAGCAACTGTCGGTGACGCAACTTGTCAGTCTGCGCCGGGACCCGGCGGCCCTGGCCCGTACGCTGCGCCGGCCGTTGCCCGCCGAACCCAACCCGTACGCCCGCCGAGGCACCGCCTTCCACGCCTGGCTGGAGCAGCGTTTCGGGGCGGACCGGCTGCTCGACACCGACGAGTTGCCCGGGGCGGCCGACGAGGACGCCGCACCGGACGAGGCGTTGGCCGAGCTTCAGCGGCGCTTCCTGGCCAGCGAGTGGGCCGACCGGACGCCGATCGAGGTGGAGGTGCCGTTCGCCACGGTGATCGGCGGTGTGGTGGTGCGGGGCCGGATGGATGCGGTGTTCCGCCGACCGGGGGACCGCTTCGACGTGGTCGACTGGAAGACCGGTGCCCGCCCGAGCGGCGCGTCCGCGGAGGTGGCCGCGGTGCAGCTGGCGGTCTACCGGCTGGCCTGGGCGGAGTTGGCCGGGGTCCCGGTCGACCGGGTCGGCGCGGCCTTCCACTACGTGCGGGAGGGGGTCACGGTACGCCCGGCGGATCTGCTCGACCTCGACGGCCTCACCGCGTTGATCACCTCGATTCCGCAGTCGTGACACTTGCTGCGGGCTCGGAGCGCTGGTAACGTGCCTCGCGTTGCGAGTTTTGGTTACCAGCTCTGTGTGCGCCTGGTTGAACTTAGCCCCAGGCGCACTTTGTTGTGTCCGGAGTTCTCCGGGCGGGGCGACCAGAAGCGACAGGTGTTCCGGGCAGGTCCGCCCGGCGCACTCCTCTCTCCGATCCCGCAACAGGTGCGGGATCGACGTTCCGTCAAGGAGACGTAACAAGCATGGCTATTGGCACCGTCAAGTGGTTCAACGCTGACAAGGGCTTCGGTTTCATCACCCCGGACGGCGGCGGCGCTGACGTCTTCGCCCACTTCTCGGCGATCCAGTCCTCCGGCTACCGGAGCCTGGACGAGAACCAGCGGGTCGAGTTCGAGGTCGTCCAGGGCCAGAAGGGCCCGCAGGCGGAGAACATCCGTCCGCTCTGACCTCAGGGCGACACACACTTCCTGATCGCGAACGGTCGGGTCACGTCCGGTGAACGTCTGGCCGGTGTGACCCGACCGTTCGCACATTCGGGCGCACTCCTCCGCATCCTGAGTCGGGAATCAGTCGTTGAAGCGTCGGGTGGCTGACTGTCAGCATTCCCGGGCCGGGTGAGGCTGGCCTCGGGGGGCAAGCGCAGATGCGGCTTGGCACGGGGGAGGTAGGACCTATGGTGGGCTCGGCGGCGGCACGTGAGCTGCTGTTGGTGGTGGCGATGGCGGTCGTCGGACTGCTGCTGGCCACAGTGGCGGCGTTCACGCCCTGGCCGGTCACTCCCGGCGGGTCCGCGCCCTCCAGTCTGGTGGATCTCCAGGGTCCACCGGTTCCCCCCGAGTCCGTGGTCAGCACGGCCGGCTGATTCCGGCACTCACGGCACGGCCGGCCTCGGCACCAGCGCACAACGGTTCCTCCCGCGCGTAGCCGTCGAGACGCTAGGGTCGGACCGTGCCGACGCGCAAAGCGAAAATCCCAGCGACCAGGTATCCGGTCGAGCGGTTCACTCTCGACAACGGCCTGCGGGTGGTCCTCACCCCCGATCGCAGCGCCCCGGTCATCGGGGTGGCGGTCGTCTACGACGTGGGCATCCGTTCCGAGCCCGAGGGGCGTACGGGCTTCGCCCACCTCTTCGAGCACCTGATGTTCCAGGGCTCGGAGAATCTGGAGAAGCTCGCGCACTTCCGGCACGTGCAGGGTGCCGGTGGCACCTTCAACGGCTCCACCCACCTGGACTACACCGACTACTTCGAGACCCTGCCGAGCAACGCGCTGGAGCGGGCGCTGTTCCTCGAGGCCGACCGGATGCGCGGCCCTCGGTTGACCGAGGAGAACCTGCGCAACCAGGTCGACGTGGTCAAGGAGGAGATCCGGGTCAACGTGCTCAACCGGCCGTACGGCGGGTTCCCGTGGCTGACCCTGCCGCCGGTCATGTTCGACACCTTCCCCAACGCACATGACGGCTACGGCTCCTTCGTCGACCTCGAATCGGCCACCGTCGCCGACGCCGCCGACTTCTTCCGGCACTACTACGCCAGCGGTAACGCCGTGCTGGCGGTCAGCGGCGACATCGACGTGGCCGAGGCGACCACGCTGATCGAGCGGCACTTCGGTGACGTGCCGGCCCGCCCGGCGCCGCAACGCCCGGACTTCGCCGAGCCGGAACTGACGGTCGAGCGGCGCACCGCGTACACCGACCAGTTGGCGCCGCTACCGGCGGTGGCGTCGGGGTGGCGGGTGCCCGACCCGATCAATGACTTCGCCGCCTACCTGCCGTACGTGGTGCTGGCCGAGGTGCTCACCGACGGTGACGCCTCCCGGCTGGTCGAACGGCTGGTGCAGCGCGACCGGACGGTGACAAGCGTCGGCGGCTACCTGGGCTTCCTGGGCGACCCGTTCGACGTGCGCGACCCCACGGCCCTGCTGTTGCAGGCGCACCTGCCGCCGGGTGGCGATGTGGACAAGGTGCTGCGCACCGTCGACGAGGAGTTGGACCGGCTGGCCACCGACGGGCTGGCCGACGGGGAACTGGCCCGTACCCAGGCCAGGATGGCCACCCACCTGCTGCGCGACACCGACGCGGTGCTCGGCCGCGCGTTGCGGATGGCGGTGCTGGAGCAGCAACGCGGTGAGCCGGGACTGCTCAACGAACTGCCCCGGCTGGTCGGCTCGGTCACCGACGAGCAGATCCGCGCCGCCGCCGCCACCCTGCGCCCGGAGCGCCGCGCATCTGTCGAGGTCATCCCCGGCGGTGGCCGGTCATGAACGAAGGAGACAGCCCGTTGAGTGCGAGGGCCCTGCCGCCGCTCGGTCCGACCCGTCGGCTCAAGCTGCCGAGCCAGGCCGAGCGGACGCTCGGCAACGGGCTCACCGTGATCGCCGTACGCCGTTCGGCGGTGCCGCTCGTCGAGCTGCGGCTCTGGATGCCGTTCGGCCGTGCGCACCTGGCCCGGGGCCAACTGCTCGCGCAGACGCTGCTCTCCGGCACGGAGACGATGAGCAGTGTGCAGATCGCCGCCGAGTTGCAGAAGATCGGTGGCGGGCTCTCCGCCGGGCTCGACCCGGATCGGCTGATGCTCTCCGGCACCGGCCTGGCCACCGGTCTGGATCGCCTGCTGGAGATCCTCGCCGAGGTGCTCACCGGCGCCAACTACCCGGCCGAGTGGGTGGCCACCGAACGCGACCGCATGATCGACGGCATTCAGGTCGCCCGCAGCCAGCCGGCCCACCTGGTCCGTACCGCGCTGCTCAAGCGGATCTACGGCAAGCACCCGTACGCGGTGCAGACGCCGGAGCCCGAGCAGGTACGCGCGGTCCGGCCGGCGGCCCTGCGTACGCTGCACGCCCAGCGGGTGCACCCGGCCGGTGCGGTCCTCGTGCTGGTCGGCGACGTACGGCCGGAGCGGGCCCTGGACGCGGCCGAGAAGGCACTCGGCGGCTGGAGCGGTGACGGACACTCCGCCACGCCGCCACCTGCCCCGCCACTGGTGCCCGGTCCGCTGCTGCTGATCGACCGGCCCGGCTCGGTGCAGTCGTCGCTGCGGATGGCGTTGCCGGCGGTGCCGCGTACCCATCCCGACCACGCCGCACTGCAACTGGCCAACCTGATCTTCGGTGGCTACTTCTCCTCGCGTTGGGTGGAGAACATCCGGGAGGACAAGGGCTACACGTACGGCCCGCACTCGTTCGTGGAGCATTCGGTGGCCGGCTCGCTGCTGATGGCCGCCGCCGAGGTGGCCACCGAGGTGACCGCACCGGCGCTGCTGGAGACCCACTACGAGTTGGGTCGGCTCGCCACCCTGGCACCGAGCGAGGAGGAGTTGGAGCAGGCCCGGCAGTACGCTCTCGGCACCCTCCAACTGGGGGTCTCCACCCAGGCTGGGCTGGCGTCGCTGGTCAGTGCGTACGCCGGCAACGGACTGCGCCTGGACTTCCTGTCCGAGCACGCGGCCCGACTGGCCAAGGCGACAGTCGACGACGTCGCCGCGGTGGCGGCCCGTCACCTCGCCCCGTCGCGGGCGGTCACCGTGGTACTCGGCGACGCCGAGCGGATCGCGGACTCACTGGGCACCCTGACCTCGATCGAGACCGCGCCGGTGCCGGCATGATTCCGCGAGCTGCCACCCGCTCGGGCGGTGGCACTGATCGGGGTGGCGTCGGGCAGGGCACCGGATCGGGCGGTGAGGCCGCTCCGCCGCTGGCCCGCTCCACGCTGGACCGGGCGGCGCACCGGCGCACCGACACCGACTGGCTGGCCGGGGCCTGGAGCGGGGCACGGGTGCTGGTGCTGGACGTCGAGGCCGGCGGACGCGCCCTGGTGCGTACCGACACCGACCTGCCGAGCCTGGTCCTCGTCGAGGCCGACGGTCTGCCGCCGGAGCTCGCTGCCGAGGCGATGTTCCTGGGTGTGGAGCCGGACGGCGTGCCGGTGTTCTGCGTACACACCGAACTGCCGATAGCGCCGGACACCCGGGCGGTCAACCTGCGGCAGATCGGCCACCTGCTCGGTGACCGGGACGCCGGCCTGTTCACCACGGCACTGGCGTTGACCAACTGGCACCTGCGGCACCTGTACCACCCCGTCACGGGCGAGCCGACCCGGACGAACGAGGGGGGCTGGTCCCGGGTGGACAGCCGGGGCGAGCGGATCTGGCCGCGTACCGATCCGGCGATGATCGTGCTGGTGCACGACGGTGTCGACGGCGCCGAGGGGCGGTGCCTGCTCGGCAACAACGCCAGTTGGCCGAGCACCCCCGGGCAACGCCGCTTCTCCTGCCTGGCCGGCTATGTGGAGCCCGGCGAGTCGGCCGAGGCGACGGTGCTGCGGGAGGTCCACGAGGAGGTCGGTGTCCCGGTCACCGACGTCACGTACGTGACAAGTCAGGCGTGGCCGTTTCCCGGCTCGTTGATGCTCGGGTTCCTGGCGACCGCGGACCCGGCGCATCCGGTACGGGTCGATGCCGCCGAGATCGCCGAGGCCCGCTGGTTCACCCGGCAGGAGATCGGCGCGGCGCTGGCCGGTCGGCCGGTGGACGTGGGCGGTGCCGAGCTACGCCTGCCCCCACCGTCGTCGATCGCGTTGTTCCTGATCCACCGCTGGTTCGACGGCCACTGCTGAGACGGGCGGAACCTGTCGGGGGAGTGCGGCCCCGACCCGTGACCGTCGTTGCCGCGGCGGTCACGGGCCGGGGACACGGGCCGTCGTGGTCGGCTGGGTGAGGAACGCGGCGGGGGAGCCGGTCGACCACGACGGACGAGTGTGGCTGTCAGGTGCCGGGGTCGTCCGGGAGTTTCTGCCGTCGCCCCGGGTCGTCCAGCGGCAGCACCTTGATCCGCTGTCTGCCGGAACGTACGGCGCCGACCGTGGCGAACGCGCGGGCCAGCACGAAGGCGGCGTCGCGGTCTTCGGCGTGCACGACCTGGCGGCGCGGCTCGGGTCGGATGGTCTCGTCCCGCAGCCGGTGGCCTTCGGCCCAGGCGGCCGTGATGTCGGCTTCGGCGGCGGCGCGGATGCTTGTGCGAACGATCAGGAACCGCATGTGGGTCTCCGGATGTGCCGCGACGGGTGGAGTTGATGGAACTTCCACGTCAGGTACATCCGTCATGCTACGCCGCAATCGCATCTCATCAAGTGGAACGCTCGGATTGGGGTGCAGGCTCGTCCGATCATCCGACCCCTGCTCGTCGGGCTCGCCGAACGACAAGGGGCCGCCGGCACCGATGCCGGCGACCCCATCGGGCGTACGCGAGTTCGGTTCAGTTCAGATCGAACTGCCCGTTCTTGGCGCCGGAGATGAAGCCCAGCCAGCCGGCGCGGTTGAACAGCAGCACCGGACCACCGCGGTCCTTGCTGTCGCGCAGCGCCACCGCCGCGGGGCCGTTGCGCAGCGGTGCGACCTCGACGCAGTTGGAGGTCTGGCTGCGCGTGCTGGTGCGCCAGGGCGCGTCGGCGAGTTGGGCGAGGACGGAGGTGTTGCGGATTTCGTTCATCGTTGTGCTCCTGAGGTCGATCGACACCGAAGAGTGGCTGGGCTGTCGTCCGGTGTTGCCTCACCGTTCCGTCAGGCGCTCGGCGGAGCCGCGGCGCTGGGTCGGCGCCGTTGCCGAACCACCTACCACGGTGGACGGGACCACCGCCTCGGACAGCCGTTCCGTCGACTCCATCAGCCAGGAAACGGTGTCTTTGGCGGACAGCGCCGCCGTGCATAGCCACTCGAACGCCACTTTATAGCGATTTAGGGCGATTACCTCGGTCGACATGACGTCGGTGAAGCCACCTTCGATGGCAAGCGTCTCCGGATCGAGCGGGTCGGCGAACCGGTAGAGGGAGAACGCCGTCGGTGGCAGGTACCACTGGCCGATCGGCGTGTCGCGCAGCAGCACGTGCAGCGTGACGTTCGGCAGCATGGCCAGCTCGCACAGCTGCGTCATCTGCTCCCGGAGCACCTCGGGCGGCCCGGCCCGGTGACTGAGCGCAGCCTCCTCCAGCACCGCTGTGTAGCGGGGCGCGTCGGTGTCCCGGGTGAGCAGCGACTGGCGGGCCAGCCGCGCCTTGATCTCGGTGTCGATGTCCTCGCCGACCTCCGGATCGCCGGCCTCCCGGTCGACCTGCCAGGCCGAGGTGATCCGCATCCGGGCGTACCCGATGGTCTGCAACAGCCCTGGCACCAGGACCGGGTTGTACTCGGAGATCTCGACGCAACCCGCCTCCAGTTCGGCGAAGCTGCGCTGCTGCCGCGTCATGGCCGGGAAGTTCTTCAACCAGCCACGGATGTCGCCCGCTTCCTGCGTGATGCCGAGCAGTTCGGCCCGTAGCGCCGCATCGACCCGGTAGAGGTCGAGCAGGTCTCGGACGTCCTGCGGGTCGGGCCGGCTGCGTCCGTTCTCCAGCCGGGACAACTTCGACGCGGAGGCCCAGCCGATGTGGTCGATGACCTGGTCCCCGGTCAGGCCGGCGGCCTCGCGCAGACGACGCAGCTCAAGGCCGAGCCGGCGACGGCGCAGGATCGGGCCGGGTGAGGCTGGAGGCACGGTGTCCTCTTTTCCGTCGACCGCCGCAGACGCGACGGTAACTGTATGAAAGTCGCCCCCCACGGTCAGTATGGACGTCGCGACCGGCGCCGGAGGTTCCGGCGAGGGCGTGTCTCCAGAATTGCGCAGACCCGACAGCACAGGGGCCCCGCCGTGACCTGCGGCGCTGTGGTGTGGGGCGTCTGCCGCGCCCGTCGCGCCACCCCCGGAGGGATCAATGCGCACCGTCCTGAGACGCCCGGACTTCCGCCTGCTCTTCGGCGGACTGCTGGCCAGCATGATCGCCGAGTCGATGCTGCTGCTGGCACTCGCCATCTGGGTGAAGGACCTGACCGGATCGGACGCCCTCGCCGGCGCCATCATCTTCGTGATCATCGCCCCGCGGGTGCTCGCACCACTGGTCGGCTGGGTCGTCGACCGGTACCCCCGGCGTCGCGTCTTCGTGGTCACCAACCTCGCCGTGGCGCTGCTGCTCACCCCGCTCCTCGCGGTGCGCGACGCGGGCGACATGTGGATCATCTACGGGGTGGCCGCGCTCTACGGACTGGCGAACCTCACAGTCGGCGTGGTGCTCAGTCGACTGATCCGGGAACTCGTCCCCACCGACCTGCTCGGCGATGCCAACGGGGTGCTCCAGACGGTGCGCCAGGGCCTGCGGCTGGTCGGCCCGCTGGCCGGTGCCGGGCTCTACGCGCTTGTCGGTGGCGGCATGCTGGCCGCCGTCGGGATCGTCGGGTTCCTGGTCGCCGCCGCTGTGGTGGGCGGGCTACCCCTCGCCGAGTCGGCTGACGACCCGGCCGAGGACTGTCCGGTCGCCCGGCGCTGGCGGGTCCAACTCGTCGCGGGCCTGCGCCACCTCGTCGACGAACCGGCGATCCGCCGAGCGCTTGTCGGCTACGGGCTCGGCTCGCTGGTGATGGGCTTCACCGAGTCGCTCATCTTCGCGTACGTCGATCACGGGCTGGGCCGGGACGCGGCGTTCGTCGGAGTGCTGGTCACCGTGCAGGGCGTCGGCGGTCTGGTCGGCGGTCTGGTCTCGGCCGCCGTGCTGCGCCGGGTCGGCGAGGTGGGCACGCTCGCCGCCGGTGTCGCGTTCTTCGGGCCGGCCGCGTTGGCACTGGCGTACCCGACCATGTGGCTCGGTTTCGCCGCCGTGCTGATGGCCGGTGTGTCGCTGCCGCTGACCCTGGTCGGCCTGCACACGCTTGTGCAGCGACGCACCCCGCCCGAGGTGCTCGGCCGGGCCGCCGCCGCGGCCGAGGCGGTGACCCGGGTGCCGCAGGCGCTCTCGATCGGCGCCGGCGCCCTGGTCGTCGGCGTGCTCGACTACCGGTTGGTGTTCGTCGCGGTCGGGCTGGTCACCCTGCTCGCCGCCGCATACCTCTGGCGTGGACGCCAGCTCAGCCCGCCGGCCGGGCAGCCGGCGCGACCCCGGATCCCGGCACCGCGCCCCGCCCCCGAAGGGCGAGCGCGTCCGGCCCCCGAAGATCGGAAAGACGGGAGTACTGCCGTTTCGACGGTACGGCGGTGAGCACGCCGATCAGACACCGCCATTCCGGCGAACCCGGTCCAACCCCGGGATCTGATCATTTCTCCACCTTGCAGCGGCCCTGGCCGATACCCCTCCTCCAGACGCCGAACATCCGATGGAGTGTCGACGGTCACGTCCTGCACATTCGACGGAACTTGACATTGGTGCTTGACCTGCGAAAACAGCCCTCGTTCAATGATCACCACACACGGCCTTCCGCTCGGAAGGTTGCAGCCAGGCCAGCACGTCGCGCGACAGACGCGACAGGCGCACGGGGGCCGCGACGATGTCCGGCTGGACGCTGCCGCACCACACCTCAGAAGGGACGTCACAACTGTGACCAGACCACGCCGCCGCCATGTGGCCCTGATCGCCGCTCTACTCCTCGCCCCCATGGTGGCGCCCGGGGTGGCCAACGCGAACGGCCCGTTCGTCCCGCCGGGTCAGGAGACCGTAAACCGCTCCTCGATCCTCAGCGCCGCCGAGGTCTCCGCCGAAATGCACGCCCTCGCGGCCCGCAGCAAGGGTGCCCTCCGGATCGAGGAGATCGGCCGCAGCGGCCGGGACCGTCCGCTGGAGATCGCCTTCATCGGCACCGGTGAGACCCGGGTCTGGATCCAGGGCCGGATCCACGGCAACGAGCCCTACGGCGCCGAAGCCGCGCTGGACTTCCTCAAGACCCTGGTGTCCGGCGGGAAGAAGACGCAGGAGGTCCTGCAGAACATCAGCTTCGCGATCATCCCGATCTACAACCCGGATGGTTTCGAGGAGTACCGCCGCCAGGACAGCGTCCACCGCATCGACCTCAACCGTGACTGGGGCGTCGACCGGCAGATCTTCGACCAGATCAACAGCGTCCGGGCCAGCCGCGGCGAGGCTCCGCTGACCGAGCGGAACTTCACCAGCTACACCCAGTACCGCGCCGTCGAGTCGCAGCAGTTCTGGTACGCCTGGGCCGACTTCAAGCCGCACCACATGATCGACCTGCACCACCAGGGCACGTACTACGTCGGCGACGAGACCGACAAGATGACCACCTTCTCGGTGGGCATCTCGCTCGACCCCGGCATGCTCACCCAGAGCCAGTGGGACACCGTCCGCCGGATGGGCGTCGCGGCTGCGGACGCCGCCAACAAGAGCGGCGTGGTCGAGACCACCCTCTACCCGTACATCAACATCCCCGAGGGCGTCGTCTCGGCCGCCATGCTCAACGGCCCCGGCCCGCGTGGTGAGTACGCCAACTGGCGCAGCAACGCGATGTTCTTCGAGTCGCGCGGCGGCATCGGCCAGAAGAGCGGTGGCTACCTCATCAAGCAGAACGTCAACGGCCTCTGGGGCATCATCAACGCGATGAGCGACGGCACGCTGGCGAACGTGGACGCCGACCGGTACGGCGAGCTCCCGAAGCGGGGTGCCACCATCACCACCTGCATCGCGTTCCCGAACCAGTGTGACTTCTGATCCTTCGTACTGACTGACAGCAGTGGCGGTCCACCCCGCGCCGGGGTGGACCGCCACTGGCGTTGTCAGGAGGCGATCGTCGTCAGGCGGCGATGCCGGCCAGGTGCTGCTTGACCTGGACGATCGACGGGTTGGTCAGCGCGCTGCCGTCGGCGAAACGCAGCGTGGGGACGGTCTGGTTACCGCCGTTGACGCTCATCACGAAGTCGGCGGCAGCCGGATCCTGCTCGATGTCGACCACCTGGTAGGCGATCCCCTCCCGGTCGAGCTGCGACTTCAGCCGGTGGCAGTAGCCGCACCAGGGCGTCGAGTACATCGTCAGCATGGTCAGATCCTCCCACGTCGGGCCCGGCCGGTCGCTGACCAGGCTCGGGCTATCCGCTGCAACGTCCGGGGCAGCTGAGACAATTCCCCGTTGTGGTGGTCAACTCCCCGTCTGAACGCGTGCTCGCCGGTCTCGACCCGGAGCAACGCTCGGCGGTCACCGCCCCCGCCGGGCCGGTCTGCGTACTTGCCGGTGCCGGCACCGGCAAGACCCGGGCGGTCACGTCGCGGATCGCGTACCGGGCGTTGACAGGTGAGATCTCGGCCCGACACGTGCTCGCGGTCACCTTCACCGCCCGGGCCGCGGCCGAGTTGCGACACCGGCTCGCTCAGCTGGGCGTGGCCGGGGTGCAGGCCCGTACCTTCCACGCGGCGGCGCTGCGCCAGGTGCGCTACTTCGCGCCCCGGCTGCTCGACGGGCGGGCCATGCCCGAACTGCTGGACAGCAAGGTCCGCCTGGTCACCCTCGCTGCCGCCCGGGCCGGCCTGCGCGCCGACCGGACCGCCGCCCGTGACCTCGCCGGTGAGATCGAGTGGGCCAAGTCCTGCCTGGTCGAGCCGGGGGAGTACGTGGTGGCCGCGGCCAAGGCGCTGCGTGAGACACCGCACGAGCCGGTGAAGGTGGCCGAGGTCTTCGCCGCGTACGAGAAGCTCAAGCGGACCACCGGGGTGATCGACTTCGAGGACGTGCTGCGGGCCGCGGTCTGGGGCATCGAGGAGCACGCGGACGTCGCCGAGCAGGTCCGCAACCAGTACCGGCACTTCGTCGTCGACGAGTACCAGGACGTCAACCCGTTGCAGCAGCGGCTGCTGGACGCCTGGCTGGGCGGCCGGGACGACGTGACAGTGGTCGGTGACGCCAGCCAGACGATCTACTCGTTCACCGGGGCGACGTCGTCGTACCTGGTCGACTTCCCGCGCCGGCACCGCGGCGCGACAGTGGTCCGGTTGGTCCGTGACTACCGGTCCACCCCGCAGGTGGTCGGTCTGGCCAACGCGGTCATCTCGCAGGCGCGGGGCACCGAGGCGCGGTTGCGGCTGGAACTGGTCGGCCAGCGCCCCGCCGGCCCCGCACCCGAGGTGCGGATCTTCACCGACGAGGCGGCCGAGGCAAACGCCGTGGCGGCGCGCTGCCGGGCCCTGGTCGACGCCGGCACCCCGGCCCACGAGATCGCGGTGCTGTTCCGCACCAACGCCCAGTCCGAGGCGTACGAGAAGGCGCTCGCCGAGTCGGGCGTGCCGTACGTGGTGCAGGGGGCCGACCGGTTCTTCGAACGGCCCGAGGTGCGCCAGGCGATGGTGGCGATGCGCGCGGCCACCCGGTCGATCCCCGGCGAGACGCCGTTGGCGGCGGCGGTCATCGAGGCGCTGGGCGCGGTCGGCTGGGCACCCGACTCGCCCCCGCCCGGTGGTGCCGCCCGGGAGCGCTGGGAGGCGCTCGCCGCGCTGGTCCAACTCGCCGAGGAGTACGCGGCCACCCCGCAGTTGATGCCGCTCGGTGCGGCGGCCACCGTCGAGCGTCCGGTCACCCTCGCCGATTTCACCGACGAGTTGGCCCGACGGGCCGCACAGCAGCACGCGCCGACCGTGGACGGGGTCACCCTGGCCTCCCTGCACTCCGCCAAGGGGCTGGAGTGGGACGCGGTGTTCCTGGTCGGCCTGGCCGAAGGCACCCTGCCCACCACGTACGCCCGTACCGCCGAGCAGGTCGAGGAGGAGCGGCGGCTGCTCTACGTCGGCATCACCCGGGCTCGCCAGTGGCTCTGGTTGTCGTACGCCTCGGCCCGCTCGCCGGGCGGACGGGCCCGGCGGCCCTGCCGTTTCCTGCCCCAACTGTCGGCGTCCGGTACGGCGGAACGGGCCGGTGGCACCCGACCGGCCCCCGGCACGCAGCGGCGCGCCAACCGGATCGTCTCCTGTCGGATCTGCGGCACGACCCTGCTCGCCGGGCCCGACCGCAAGCTCGGGCGGTGCGCGACCTGTCCCTCCGATATCGACGATGAACTGCACGAGCGGCTCCGCGAGTGGCGATCCCGGGTGGCGCAGACGCAGAAGGTGCCCGCCTACGTCGTCTTCACCGACGCCACGCTCGTCGCGCTCGCCGAACGTCGGCCGGGCCGGGCCGAGGAACTCGTCGCCATCGCCGGCATCGGTCCCCGCAAGTTGGGCCTCTACGGCGAGGCGGTGCTGGCGCTGGTGAAGGGCGCGGCAGTCGACGAAATCTGCCCCTAGAAAACTTTTTGAATCTGGCCGTTAATTCGTTTGCCCTCGCGCGGTCGGCGGGCATAGCCTCAGAACACACCTCGAAGGGGGCCCTGTTCGGGCTGCTCAACCGGGGAATGTCCGAGTCGATTACGAGTGAACGTCAAAGGAGGTGGCCCCGATGGAGAGCTACATCAACAAGCGTCCGACGGCGCTGCCCGTTGCCGTCGCTCCGCTGTCGGCTGCCCTGACTCTGACCGCGGCACCACTGTCGGTCGGTCGGGCTAGCGTCGCCGCCGCGCGACCGTGGGCTCCGCAGGTGCACCGGGTCGAGGTTCAGGCCGAGCTGATCCTCGCACCGACCCAGCGTGGGCTCCAGGGGACCAGTGGCTTCACGGGCAAGGGCGTCGATGGCGCCGTCAAGCGGATGGACGTCCGCGGTGTTCCACCTCGAGGTAGACCGGTCTGACCATCAGACCACCGGCTCACCTCGAGGCCGCGGAACCCGCATACCGGGATCCGCGGCCTCAGTTTTTTTGCACCGCCGAAGTACGTCGGACCAGCGATCCACGAGATCGAGATGAGAGAGAGGTGACCGGGAGATGAGTCTGGCGTTGGCCCCGCTCGACCTGAACGTCGAGATCGAGGCGAACCTGCCCTGCCGGAAGTTCGACCCCGACCTGTGGTTCTCCGACTCACCCACCGACCTGGACGTGGCCAAGACGCTCTGCGGGGACTGCCCGCTGCGGGTCGAGTGCCTCGCCGGCGCGGTCGAGCGGGCCGAGCCCTGGGGCGTCTGGGGTGGCGAGATCTTCGAGCGTGGCGCGGTCGTCCCGCGCAAGCGGCCCCGTGGCCGTCCGCGCAAGGAGGACCTCGCCCGTGACGCCGCACTGCGGGTCGAGGCCGAGGCGCGATTGGCGGCCAACGGCCTTACCACCTCGCGCAACGCCGTCCGGCTGGCGGCCTGACATGTTCCCGAACCGCACCCGTACCGCCGGTGTCACACCGGCCGAGAGAAAGCCGAAATCCATGCTGCACCTGCTGAGCGGAGTCACCGAGATGCAACTACTCAACGAAGCGTTGTCGAGGGCTCGAATGCTCCGGCCTCAGGCCGGTCGCACCACCACGAGCACTGAGGCAACCCGATCCGCCCGTACCGTCGCCATGGCCAGCCGCACCCGGTCGGCCCGCGAACTGGGCGTCCTGTAGTACCAGGCACCGAACCGGCGGGCGAGGACCTGAGAAGGTCCTCGCCCGCCGACGTGTGTGCGCAGGGGGTCAGCTGACCGCCGCGAAGCCGGGCAGCCAGCGTTCCATGATGCCGCGGTACGGCGCCTTGGCCTCCAGTTGGCACAGCACGCCGATCGACCCGAGCGTCACCCGGTGGATGAGCAGGTACGACGGCGGCAGGTTGAGCTGCCGACTGAACTGGTACGCAGGTGAGCGCGGATTCGCCAGCCGGGCGGCCTCGGCCCGCAGCCAGGCCCGGGTGAACCGGAATTCGTCGGTGGCGATCGGTTCGAGCATCGGGCGCAGGAAATCCAGCAACGCCTGACCGTCGACTGGAGCGTCGGTGCTGACGAAGCCCTCGGCCCGCAGGCCGGCCACCACCTTGTCGGCGTCGCCACGCAGGGCAAGCCCCGCGATGCGACCGATCGGTTCCGGGGTTCCCTCCGGCATCCGCGCCACCGCACCGAAGTCGATCACCGCGAGCCGACCGTCCGGCAGCAGCCGGAAGTTGCCCGGATGAGGATCGGCGTGCAGCAGCCCGGCCCGCATCGGGGCCGACAGGTGCAGGGTGGCCATCAGCCGACCCGCCTCGTCGCGTTGCTGCTCGCTGCCCTCGCGGATGATGTCCGCCAGCGGCGTGCCCTCCACCCACTCGGTGACCAGGACCCGGGGTGAGGCGGAGAACACCGTCGGCACGTAGATCTCGGAGTCGTCCGCGTACGCAGTGGCGAAGGCCCGTTGCGACTCCGCTTCCAGCTCGTAGTCCAGCTCCTCGGTGATCCGCTCGCGCAACTCGGTAAGCAGCGGCTTGATGTCCAGCCCCGGCTGGATGGCCCGGAACATCCCACCCAGTCGGGAGAGCTGCTTGAGGTCGCCGAGCAGGGCGTCACCGGCGCCCGGATACTGGATCTTGACGGCGACGTCGCGGGTCGTGTCGTCCGGCATCCGCCACACCGCGCGGTGCACCTGACCGATGCTGGCCGCCGCGGCCGGCGAGTCGTCGAAGCTGTCGAAGCGGTCTCGCCAGGCCGGGCCGAGCTGCTCGGCCAACACCCGGTGCACGCTGGCGGCCGGCAGCGGTGGCGCGGCCTCCTGGAGCTTGGTCAGGGCCTGCCGGTACGGCGCGGCGACCTCCTCCGGCAGCGCGGCCTCGAAGACCGACAGCGCCTGACCGAACTTCATCGCCCCGCCCTTGAGCTGGCCGAGGACGCTGAACAGCTGCTCGGCGGTGCGCTGCTGGATCTCCGCCGAGATCACGTCGGAGGCGAGCCCGGTGACGCGCTTTCCCATGCCGAGGACGGTCCGACCGGCGAAGCCGAGCGGCAGAGCGGCGAGCTTGGCGGTCCGGGAGACGGCGCGGCGCGGGATGTCGGTCACCTGGCCATTGTTACTGACTCTGCACCCTCGTTGCTGCCGTGCGGCCGGGCTGGCCACCGGACGTCCGGGTGCGCGAGCATCCGCAGCGGGGGTGCGGCGGCCAGTGGCGACGTCGCAGACTGCCCGGGGACGCGATCTCGATCGCTGCGCCGAGGGTCTCCGGGGTGCCGCCGTCCAGCTGGTGCAGCGCCTCGCCCACCGCGAACGCGGTGGCCGCCAGCAGGATGCTCGCCGCGCCACTCGGTGCGGCCGGGCGGCTGGCCAGTTGGGCGGCCAGCGCCGGCCAGTCGGGGTCGCGGTCGGTGCGGTGCAGGTCGAGGCAGCCCAGGCAGGGCCCGTCGGGCGGCCGGACCAGCGGCCCGATCACCGGGACACCTTCCCGAAGGTCGACCATCAGGTGCGGCTGTCGCCGTTGGGCGTGGCCGGCGGCCAGGAGCGCGGCAGGCCGGTCGGCGCCCAACTGGATCACCAGGTCGGGTCGTGGTCGGCGCAGCGCGCTGGTGCCGGTGCCGGGTGCCGACCGGGCCACGGCGGCCTGGACCGCCCGGCCGAGTGGACGGCCGATCTCGCCAGCCGTGATGCCGCTGCCGACCAGGTCGATCGGTCGGACGCAGCCGGGCAGGTCGGGATGGACGTGGCCGACGCCGGCCTGGGCCAGGGCGACGGCGATGGCGGCACCGAGCGGGCCGACGCCGGTGACCGTGACCCGGCTGGCCAGTCGGCGACGGAGCACCTGGGCGGGGGTGCCGGGAAGTCGGGCGGCGGCGAGCGCCAGCGCGGCGGCCTCGGTGACCAGCCGGGCCCGGCGCGGCCCGGTGAGCTCGCGGGGCACCAGCGTGTGCAGGGGGACCACCAGGCCGGCAGCACGAAGGGCGTCGAGCAGGGTGCGGGCGTACTCCGTCCGGGCGCCGGCCCCGGTCAGCACCTGCCGTTCGCTGTGCGTGCCGTCGAGCAGGTCGAGCAGCCCGGCGGTCCTCGGGTCCGCGATCTCCACGAGGACGGCCCGTTCCTGGTCGAGCCCGAGTTGCAGGGTGTGCCGGTCGCGCCAGAGACGGCTGAGCCCGGGTAACAGGGTGGGACGGGGTGACGGCGGGGAAGGCGGCATGGGTACGAATAGTGACCGCTTCCATGCGTTGCGTCGATCGTTGTCCACAGGTGGCCAGCTTCAGATCCAGGGCTGTCCACAGGATTTGGCGAGATATCCACAACCAGCGGGTAACCAGAGTCGGTCGTCCGACAGTAAGCGGAAACGCGAACGGGGGTGGCCGTCGGCCACCCCCGGTTCCCTTGGCGCGTACGTCAGACCTTGGCCTTGCCCAGGATGCGGTTCACTGTTGTGCCACACACCGGACACTTGCCCTTGGCCATGTTCATGCCGGTCTTCGAGACCTCGACGCGGCCTTCGAAGTCCCGCTTCTCCTTGCACTTGACGCAGTAACCGTTGTAGGTCTGGGCCTGGTCGGCCACGTTGCCCTCCTCGTCTCGTCCGCCGGTCGATACCGGTCCGGCGGGTTTCCGGCGGCGGTCGCGTACGCGCCCGGCGCTGGTGTTTTCCCGCGGCCACCCTCGTGACCGCTGGTTGGCGGACCCTACCCAGGTGTGGGCGGTTCCATGTCAGCTGCGCTTTGCCACTGTGAGCAAGGCGACGTCGAGAGTGTGCACGCCGAATCGGGCCAGATCGGTCAGTTTCGCGGGGACACGCCGACCGGGAGCCCGCAAATGCGCTGGTGATGCCGGTACGCGGGGAGTGAGGCCCCGATTCGGCCGCCGCTGCGATGATCACTTAGAGTGGCGGGTGCGGCGACGTCACCGCTCAGCGGTCACCACGAAGGGTGATCGTGGCAACTGGCGTCGCCCTGGCCAGACTTTTTTTAGGACTCCTGGCAATCAATTATCACTTTTCGGACGCGTGTCCGGGGTTGACCCTTGCGGACCCCTGGTCACAACGCATTAGCTTGCCATCGTGACAGCAAACCGAGGCTGCGCGGTCCACTGATGGCTGGGCCGCGGAAGCCGGTCGTCGAGGTACGGCGCAGCCAGCGCCGGCGACGCACGGTGTCCGCCTACCGCGACGGTGAGCGCGTCGTCGTCCTCATCCCGGACCAGTTCTCCCGGGCCGAGGAGAGCGAGTGGGTCGACCGGATGCTCGCCCGGCTCGCCGCCCGGGAGGGCCGCCTGGCCCGTTCCGACGCTGAGCTGCTGGACCGCGCCGACCGGCTGATCAATCTCTACCTCGTCGAGTACGGCAAACAGGCGCTTCCGGCAAGCGTCAGGTGGGTGAGCAACCAGAACGGCCGTTGGGGCTCCTGCACCCCGGCGGACCGCTCCATCCGGTTGTCGCACCGGCTCCAGGACATGCCCGACTGGGTCATCGACTACGTGCTGCTGCACGAACTCGTGCACCTCATCGTGCCCAGTCACAACGCCCAGTTCTGGGCGCTGGTCGGCAGGTACCCGAAGACCGAACGCGCCCGAGGCTATCTGGAAGGCGTGGCCGCGGTCGCCGGCACCCCCTGACGCCCTCGAGCGCGTCGGTCCGGCTCGGCGTAGGGTCGGAGGATGCCCCGACGTGTGGTGGTGGCCCTGCTCGCGCCGATCAGTTGGACGCCGCCCGGCATCGACCCGGTGCACTGGCGTACGGCGCTCGCCGAGGACGTGGTGGACCTGCTGGCCACCCTCAACGAGGTGGACACCGCGGTGGCGGTCACCCCGGCCGACCGCTGGCTGGCCGACGCCGTGATCTGGCCCGGCACCAGCGTCTACGAGGTGCCCGAACCGACCCCGAACGCCGTCTTCGCCGCCCTGACCAGCGCCACCGCCCCGGCTGGCGGTGCTGGGCTGGTCGGCGGTGCCGGGGAGGAGGCGGGTGGCGAGCGGCCGTCGGGGCCGTACGAACAGGTGGCGGTGATCGCTGGGGACGCTCCCGACCTGCCGGGGCTCACCATCGGCAAGCTGTTGCGTCCGCTGACCACCCGTCCGCTCGCGGTCGCCCCGGCCGAAGGTGGTGCCGGTCTGCTGGGTGTGGCGGCCCAGCTACCCGTACCGCCCTGGCTGCCGCCGTTGGACCTGGACGCCACGGTGCCCGCGACCGTCCGCGCGGTGGCACCCCGCCCGGGCGACCTGGCGGTCACCCCGTCCTGGCACCGGCTACGCGGTCCGGCAGACCTGGCCCGGCTCGACCCGGCCCTCGGTGGCTGGGAGAACACCCGCGCCCTGCTGTCCGGCGCCGGCCAGCCCGGCAGCGCCTGAACCACCCGCGCGGTGTGCCACCAGCTCGGCAGCGGCTGAACAACCCGCCCTGGCAGAACCTGAACATGAGATGGCGCGGCGTGAAGAACGCCCCCTGGCGCGACACCACTCAGCTTTACGCGGTCTGAATCCACTCGATCCCAGGTCGAGGGCCTCAAGGACATCCCGAAGCCACTCGATCTGGGATCGAGCGTGATCTTGCGTCGTTGGGCGAGCGTGATCTTGCGCACGACGAGCGTGGTTTCCCTCAGCGAGCGTGATCCTGGTGACAGGAGGGCTCGGATCAGAGCGGAGGCGTGCCCGTGGTCAGGACGGGGTGTCGCCGCCCTTGGGGTCGTCGTCGCGGCGGTCCTGCTCGCCCGGGGCCTTCTCCTCCGGGCCGCCGGGGGCGGTGAAGTCGAAGTTCTCCAGCTCGGTCATCAGGTCGACGTCGGCCATGGCGAAGGCCACCGGGTCGGCGAAGTCGTCGTCGGAGGGCAGCAGGTCCGGGTGGCCCCAGAGCGCGTCCCGGCCGCCGATGCCCCGGTGCTCGGTGAGCGCCGCCCAGAGCGCCGCGGCCTCCCGCAGTCGACGGGGGCGCAGCTCCAGCCCGACAAGTGCGGCGAAGGTCTGCTCGGCCGGCCCGCCGGCGGCCCGGCGCCGACGGAACGCCTCGCCCAGCGCGACCACGTTCGGCAGTCGGCCGGCCGCTGCGCCGTCCACCACGTGGCAGACCCAACCCTCGACCAGGGCCAGAGCGGTCTCCAGCCGGGCCAGGGACGCCTTCTGCGTCGGGGTGTCCTCCGGGGTGAAGATGCCTTCCAGGGCGATGGCCTGCATCGACTCGGGGTCGGTGGGGTCGACCCGACCCATCGCCTCCTCGATCGCCTCCCGGTTGACCCGGATGCCGGCGGCGTACGTCTCCACGGCGTTCAGCACGTGCCCGCGCAGCCACGGCACATGCTCGAAGAGCCGCTGGTGCGCCGCCTCACGCAGCGCCACGTAGAGGCGTACCTCGTCCTCGGGGAGTTCGAGGCCCTCGCCGTAGCTGCGGATGTTGGCCGGGATCAGCGCGGCGGTGCCGGCCGGGCCGAGCGGTAGGCCGATGTCACCGGCGGAGAGCACCTCCGCGGCGAGCGAGCCGAGCGCCTGGCCGAGCTGGCCGCCGAAGAGCGCGCCGCCAAGCGTCGCGACCATCGACTGCATCGGGCCGAGCTGGGCGCGGGCCTCCGGCGGCACCAGGTCACCCATCGCGCCGACCATCCGGCTGGCGACCGGGTCGCACAGCTTGCGCCAGACGTCGAGCGTCTTGAAGATCCATTCGTTGCGGTTCCAGGCCACCACGGTCCGGATGCCGGAGGGCAGCGCGGAAGCCGGCTCCAGCCAGAGGTCGGCGATGCGCAGCGCCTCCTCGACGGCGTTGCGTTCGTACGGCGAGACCGCCGGGTCGCCTGCCGCGGCGAGCTGGCTGGCCGCGACCTGACGGGCCAGGTCCCAGTTGACCGGCCCGCTTCCCGGCGCGGAGAGCAGGTGCTGCAACTGCGACATGAACTGCTGCATCTGCGCGGGGTCGTTGGGGTCGGGCGGCTGCCCACCCGGTAGCGCGAAACCGAACGGAATATCAGGCACGACGTCTACGGTACGCGTGCCGCAGCCCAGGTGGCCCGCGCCGCTGTTGCGCTGAGGGCGAAGTCGCCGTCGTGCCGCCCGGACGCCGTGTCCCGCCTCGGTACGCTCTGCCGCATGAGACGTCGAGGCGTGACCGTCCTGCTCGGTGCTCTGCTCACCGCCCTGCTCAGCATCGGGGTGCTCGCTGCACCCGTCCCGTACGTGGTGCTCGGTCCCGGTCCGACCGTCGACACTCTCGGGCAGGAGGACGGCAAGGAGGTGATTCAGGTTTCCGGCCGGGAGACCTCCACCTCCACCGGTCAGCTCCGGTTGACCACGGTCGGCGTGCAGCCCAACGTCAAGCTGCGCTCTGCCATCCAGGGTTGGCTCGACGACGATCAGGCGGTGGTGCCGCGCGAGCTGGTCTACCCGCCGGGGGAGACCCGGGAGCAGGTCGAGCAGCGCAACGCCGAGGACTTCCAGGTCTCGCAGACCAGCGCGGAGACCGCCGCGCTGCGCAAACTCGGGTACGAGGTCCAGGTCGTGGTCAAGGGAGTGTCCGCCGACGGCCCGGCGGCCGGGCTGCTCCAGGAGGGTGACGTGATCACCTCGGTGGACGGCGAGGCGGTGCCGCTGGCCTCCCGGCTGACCGAACTGATCAGGGCGAGGCCGGCCGGCACGCCGCTGCGGGTGGGCTTCACCCGCAACGGAGTGGCCGACACCGCCACGATCACCAGCCGGGAGATCGACGGTCGCCCCCGCATCGGCGTCGACATCGGGCAGCAGCAGCCGCACCCGTTCACCCTCTCCTTCGACCTGAAGGACATCGGTGGTCCCAGCGCGGGTCTGATGTTCGCCCTGGGGATCATCGACAAGCTGACCCCGGAGGACCTCACCGGCGGCCGGATCATCGCCGGCACCGGCACCATCGACGACTCCGGTCAGGTCGGGCCGATCGGCGGCATCCCGCAGAAGCTGGTCGGGGCGAAGGAGGCCGGCGCGACGGCCTTCCTGGTGCCGGAGGCCAACTGTGCCGAGGCGGTGCGCAACCGTCAGCCGGATCTGCCGTTGGTGAAGGTGGGCTCGCTCGACGAGGCATTGGCGGCGCTGGAGACGATGCGTTCCGGCGGCGAACCGACGCAGTGCTGAGATCGTCCGGTGACCGCCCGCAACTGTTGACACTCAAGCCTCTGACCAGGTCAAACTCGGAGGCCGCCCGGCTACGGATCGACCGCCTGACGCAGTCGCCACGCGACCTTGCGCGAACGCTTGCAGGAACACCCCGTACTCTGGGTGCCTGGTCGGTGCCGATCATATCGAGCGTGCGGAGCCAACAGTGGTCATGCGTAGCAGCAGCCCCCTGCCGAGGATGAGCCGACGTGGACGCGTCACGGTCGGCGTTCTGATCGGGGTGTTCGTCCTGTTCACCCTGCTGGGTTGGGGGGTGCAGGCCTGGACGGACTGGCTCTGGTTCTCCGAGGTCGACTACACAGGGGTCTTCACCGGGGTGCTCGTCACCCGGCTGGTGCTCTTCCTGGCCGCCGCCGCGGCGATGGCGGTGATCGTCGGGGGCAACCTCTGGCTCGCGCAGCGACTGCGACCGCGCAACCGACCGCACTCGCCGGAACAGGCCACGCTTGAGCGCTACCGGATGCTGCTCGGCCCCCGTCTCGGGCTGTGGATCGCGCTGGCCGCGGCGATCGTGGGTCTGTTCGCCGGCCTGTCCGCGCAGAGCCGCTGGAACCAGTGGCTGCTCTTCCGCAACGGCGGCGACTTCGGCGTCAAGGATCCCGAGTTCGGCACGGACATCGGTTTCTACATCTTCCAGCTGCCGTTCTGGCGGTTCCTGCTCGGCCTCGGCTTCACCGCCGTGGTGCTGGCCCTGATCGGCTCGCTGGCCGTGCACTACCTGTTCGGCGGGGTGCGTCTGCAGGGCGTGGGCGACCGGATGACGAACGCCGCGCGGGCTCACCTGAGTTCGCTGGTCGCGGTCTTCGTCCTGCTCAAGGCGGTCGCGTACGTGCTGGACCGGCGCTCGATGCTGCTGGAGTACAACGACGGCGTGGGCGTCTACGGCGCCGGCTACGCCGACATCAACGCCCTGCTGCCGGCCAAGGAGATCCTCGCGTACATCTCCGTGGTGGTGGCGATCGCGATCATCGTGTTCTCCAACGCCTGGATGCGCAACCTGGTCTGGCCGGGCATCTCGCTGGCGCTGCTCGGCGTCTCCGCCGTGGCGATCGGCGGCATCTACCCCTGGGCGGTGCAGACCTTCGAGGTCAAGCCCAGTGCCCGGGACAAGGAAGCGCCGTACATCGAGCGCAGCATCCAGGCCACCCGGGCCTCGTTCGGGCTGGACATCGCCCAACACACGCCGTACGCGGCAAGCAACCTGACGCCGCCGGAGAGCCTGGCCACCGACACCTCGGTGGTGTCGAACGTCCGCCTGCTCGACCCGCAGCTGGTCAGCGAGACCTACACCCAGTTGCAGCAGGTCCGTGGCTTCTACGACTTCGGCCCGAAGCTGGACATCGACCGGTACACCGTCGAAAACCAGACCCAGGACTACGTGGTCGGCGTACGCGAGATCAACTACGGCGAGCTGACCGCCCAGCAGAGCAACTGGATCAACCGGCACACCGTCTACACCCACGGGTACGGGGTGGTGGCCGCTCCCGCCAACCGGGTGGTCTGCGGTGGTCAGCCGTACTTCGTCTCCGGCTTCCTCGGTGATCGGGCGCAAGAGTCCTGCTCCTCGCCCAGCGACCTGATCCCGGCCAGCCAGCCCAGGATCTACTACGGCGAGCGGATGTCCGACAGCGACTACGCGATCGTCGGCAAGCCCAGCGCGGACGCCAACCCCGCCGAGTTCGACCGGCCGGCCGGCGAGAGCGGTGAGGGCCGCGAGTCGTACTACACCTACACCGGTGAAGGTGGCGTCGAGATCGGGTCGTTCACCCGGCGACTGCTCTACGCGATCAAGGAGCAGGAGGCGAACTTCCTGCTCTCCGAGGCGGTCAACGACAACTCCAAGCTGCTCTACGTGCGTAACGCGCGGGACCGGGTGGAGAAGGTCGCGCCGTTCCTCACCCTGGACGGCGACCCGTACCCGGCGATCGTCGACGGTCGGGTGCAGTGGATCGTGGACGGCTACACCACTGCCGCGACCTACCCGTACGCCGAGCGGGTCAACCTCCAGCAGGAGACCACCGACGAGCTGACCGGCCGGGGCACCATCCAGCTGGCCCGGGAGAACGTCAACTACATCCGCAACTCGGTAAAGGCGACCGTCGACGCGTACGACGGCACGGTCACCCTCTACGAGTTCGACGAGAACGACCCGGTGCTCAAGGCCTGGAACAAGGCCTTCGGCGGTGACCTGATCAAGCCGCGTGCCGAGATCCCGGAGGCGCTGGCCGCCCACTTCCGCTACCCGGCGGATCTGTTCAAGGTGCAGCGCAACCTGCTGACCCGGTTCCATGTCACCAGCCCCGGCGACTTCTACTCGGGGCAGGACTTCTGGCAGGTCCCGAACGTGCCGGACGCGCCGGACAGCGAGGTCAAGCAGCCGCCGTACTACCTCTACACCCAGTTCCCCGAGCAGGCCGCGCCGACCTTCCAGCTGACCAGCGCGGTCACCCCGAACGGTCGGCAGAACCTGGCGGCGTTGATCTCCGGGTCGTACCAGGACGGGAAGCCCCGGTTGCAGGTGCTGGAGCTGCCCGACCAGACCCGGGTCTCCGGCCCGGTGCAGGTGCACCAGCAGATGACCAACAACGCCAACATCCGGCAGCAGTTGAACCTGCTCTCCTCCAACCAGGCCCAGGTGCAGTACGGCAACCTGCTCTCCCTGCCGTTCGGCAACGGGATGCTCTACGTCGAGCCGGTCTACGTCAAGAGCAACCAGACCGACGCGTACCCGCTGCTGCAGAAGGTGCTGATGTCCTACGGTGACGGCGGTTCCTTCGTGGTGCTGGCCGACAACCCGACCGACGGCATCAAGCAACTGGTCGAGCAGGGCAAGCGGGCCAACGCCGGCAACCCGCCGCCGGCCACCGAGGAGCCGCCGGCCGGCGATGACGAGCCGTCGGCCACTCCATCGGCCACCCCGTCGGCCACCCCACCGGCTGGTGACGCGCCGCCGCTCACCGGCGACCTGGCCGCGGCCGCCAACCGCGTGCAGGCCGCGATCACGGAGGTGCGGGCCGCGCAGACGTCCGGCGACTTCGAGCGGTACGGCCGGGCGCTGAAGGAGCTGGACGAGGCGCTTACCGCGTTCCAGCAGGCGCAGCAGGCAGCCAGCGGAGGCGGCGCCCAGGGCGGTGCGACTCCCACGGGTGACCCGACACCGAACGGCTGACGTTCGTCGACCGTGAAGGCCTGCGGTGGTGATTCTCCGATCACCACCGCAGGCCTTTCGGCTTTCCGTGGCGAGGCGCTGGTGGCCGCGGGAGTGGCCGGGGCCGTGCGGCCGTTTCGGCGTCGTTTTGCGGCGGCAAGGGGTGGTGCGCTACGGTGGATCTAGCGACGCGGGGTGGAGCAGCTCGGTAGCTCGCTGGGCTCATAACCCAGAGGTCGCAGGTTCAAATCCTGTCCCCGCTACTGCCAGACGATGGCCCCGGACTTCGGTCCGGGGCCATCGTCGTCTCGGGCTCATCGTCCCGGCCCACTGTCGTCTCGGGCTCGGTGTCGTCTCGGGCTCGTTCTCGGGTCCGGTGCCGAGTCTCGGGTCGGTGCCCCGCTGGTGCTCCGGCGGGCATGCGGGTCATGACTCGCGGCGGTGCGCGAATGGCCCCGGTGGGCGGTGTTCGCACCGACTGCGTGCCGACGCTGGGGGTGGGTGATCGGTGCAGCAGTGGGTGCGGTAGGCTGAATCTACCGACGCGGGGTGGAGCAGCTCGGTAGCTCGCTGGGCTCATAACCCAGAGGTCGCAGGTTCAAATCCTGTCCCCGCTACTGCCAGACGATGGCCCCGGACTTCGGTCCGGGGCCATCGTCGTCTCGTCGACTCGCGCCGTCGACAAAGCCACCGCCGTCGAAAGGACACCGCCGTCGACACGGGTGCCGTTTGTCGACCATGGTTGCGCTCGTCGGCGAGGATGAGCCCATGTCTTCGTTCAGCAAGTGGTGGGGGCGGCTCAGCACGCTCCTGAGCGTGGTCGTGCTGTCGGTGTTCGTTCCGGTCGCCGCCTGGGCCTCGACCGGGACCGGGGAGCTGGTCGTCGAGGCCGCCCGACGGCGGCGTGGTGGTGGCTTCTTCGGCTTCCTGAGCCTGCTCTGCTGCCTGGCGGTGGTGGCGGTGGTCGTGCTGCTGGTGATCCGGATGACGCGCCGTCGGCGCTGACCTGGGCCCGGCTCCTGCACAGCCCTCCACCGAGGGCCCCTTGCTTTTCGGCAGCCTGCGCGGCACGTGGTCTACTTGTCGCCGTGGAACTTCTGCATTCGGGCAAGGTGAGGGACGTCTACGCCGACGGCGACGATCTGATTCTGGTCGCCTCGGACCGCATCTCCGTCTACGACGTGGTGCTGCCGACCCCGATCCCGGACAAGGGAAAGCTGCTCACCGCGCTGTCGCTGTGGTGGTTCGAGCAACTGGCCGACCTGGTGCCCCACCACGTCATCTCGGCGACCGACGTGCCGGCGGAGTTCGCCGGTCGGGCGATCCGCTGCCGTCGGCTGGAGATGGTGCCCGTCGAGTGTGTCGCCCGAGGCTTCCTGACCGGTGGTGGCCTGAAGGAGTACGAGCGCACCGGCGCGGTTTCCGGTGTCGAGTTGCCGCGTGGGCTGGTCGAGGCATCGATCCTGCCGGAGCCGATCTTCACCCCGTCGACCAAGGCGCCGATGGGCGAGCACGACCAGCCGATGACCTTCGCCGAGGTGGTCGACAAGGTCGGTGCCCAGACCGCCGAACGGCTGCGTCAGGTGACGATCGACGTCTACTGCCGCGGCACCGAGTTGGCCGCGCAGCGGGGCATCCTGGTCGCCGACACCAAGATCGAGCTTGGGTGGGCGGCGGACGGCACGCTGGTCCTCGCCGACGAGGTGCTCACCCCGGATTCGTCGCGGTTCTGGCCGGCCGAGTCGTACCAGCCCGGTCGGGCGCAGTTCTCCTACGACAAGCAGTACGTGCGGGACTGGGCGGCCAGCAGCGGCTGGAACAAGCAGGCTCCGGCACCCGAGGTCCCGGCCGAGGTGGTCGAGGCCACCCGCGCCCGCTACGTGGACGTCTACGAGAAGCTGACCGGCAACCGCTGGGACTGATCAGTCCAGCCGGTGCCGGCCGGTGTGCTGCTCGGTCACCACTGTCGCGGTGAGGATGCGTACCGTGGTGCCGGCCGGGCCGGTCGCGACATCCATCGCGTCGGTCAGCTCGCGGGCCAGCCAGAGGCCCCAGCCGCCGGCCGTGTCAGGCGTCGGCCGGTTGCGGTTGTCGAGTCGCTGGGCGCTGATGCCCCGGCCGTGGTCGGAGACCTCGCAGAGCAGCTGACCGGGCTCCGCCCAGAGGCGCAGCCAGCCCTGGCCCCCGCCGTGCCGCACGGCGTTGGTGATCAGCTCGTTGACGGCGAGCACGAAGTCGTCGAGACGATCGTCGCGCAGCCCGGCAGCGTACGCGCAGGAGGCGACCGAGTGTCGAAGCTCGGTCACCTGAGCCTGGTCGAAGGCATCGGCGATCAGGAGGGCGTGTTCGATGGGCACCACCGTACGCGGTGTGGGGGGTTCTGCGTTCGTCATGGCCCGGTCCCGACAGAAGATCGCGGAGGTTTACGCGGCATTTACCACCGTACGTCAGGGTTCATTGGGCCGCATGGGGCGAGGTGCCGGCTGATCGTTTGTGGCATGGTGACGCACGTGCCCGCGCCCGGTGGTTTCGAGGTCCCGCTCTGGCGTGCCGTCGCGGTTTTCCGGGTGGCTTCCCTGGCGTACGTCTGCGTGGTCGTGGCCCGCGACGCGGACCGGTACGCCCACCCGCTCGCCGCCGGTGCGCTGGTCCTGGTGATGGCGGCCTGGACCGTCGTCACCGCGTTCGGCTACGCGGCGCCGGCCCGGCGCGGCTGGCCGCTGCTCCTGGCCGACCTGGGTCTCGTGGTGGCGATCCTGCTGGTCACCCCGTGGGTGATGGGCCGGGAAGCCCTCGACGCCGGTCTGCCGACGCTGGCGATCGCCTGGCTCAGCGGGCCGGTGCTGGCCTGGGCCGTCTCCGGTGGCCGACGCCGTGGCGTGACCGCCGCGTTGGTGATCGGCGGGACCGACCTGGTGACCCGGGGCATGGTCACCCCGACCGCGATCAACGGCACGATCCTGATGTTGCTGGCCGGTGTGGTGGTCGGGCACGTGGCACGGTTGGCGGTCCGCGCGGAACAGCGGTTGCAGCAGGCAGTCGAGTTGGAGGCGGCCACCCGGGAACGGGAACGGCTGGCCCGGGACATCCACGACTCGGTGCTGCAGGTGCTGGCCCTGGTGTCCCGCCGGGGCGAGCACCTCGACGGGGAGGCCGGTGAGCTGGCCCGGTTGGCCGGCGAGCAGGAGGCGGCCCTGCGCGCACTGATCTCCGACGCCGGGCCGCGCGCCACCGACGGGCCGGTGGACCTGCGTGAACTGCTCGGCCGGTACGCCTCGGCCAGCGTCTCGCTGTCCACCCCCGCCACCGCGGTGCCGCTGCCCCCGCGGGTGGCCCACGAACTGGCCGCCGCCACCGGTGCGGCACTGGACAACGTGGCCCGACACGGCGGCGGACGGGCCTGGGTGCTTGTCGAGGACGAGGAATCGACGGTGACCGTGTCGATCCGGGACGAGGGACCGGGCTTCGCCCCGGACCGGCTCACCGAGGCCGTCGCCCAGGGACGGCTCGGCGTGGCCCAGGCCATCCGGGGCCGGCTGACCGACCTCGGTGGGACGGCCACGATCAGCTCCGTCCCGGGCAGCGGCACCGAGGTCGAACTCACCGTGTCGAGGAGGAGGAACCCGTGAGCGGCGTACGAGTCATGGTGGTGGACGACCACCCGATGTGGCGCGAAGGGGTGGCCCGCGACCTGGCCGAGGCCGGCCATCAGGTGGTGGCCAGCTGCGGTGAGGGCCGCCAGGCGGTCCGGGTGGTGGCCGCCGCCCGCCCCGACGTGGTGGTGCTCGACCTGCAACTGCCCGACGTCTCAGGCGTGGAGGTGATCCGTGGGCTGCGCGCCGCCTGGCCACAGGTCCGCGTGCTGATGCTCTCCGCCAGCGGGGAACAGCAGGGCGTGCTGGACGCGGTAAAGGCGGGCGCCACCGGCTATCTGCTCAAGTCCGCCGCGCTCGCGGAATTCCTCGACGCGGTACGGCGTACGGCGGCGGGCGAACCGGTGTTCACGCCCGGCCTGGCCGGGCTGGTGCTCGGTGAGTACCGCCGGCTGGCCGCCGCCGGTGGGCCGGAGCCGGGCCAGGACACCGCACCCCGGCTCACCGACCGGGAGACCGAGGTGCTGCGGCTGGTGGCAAAGGGGATGTCCTACAAGCAGATCGCCGAGCGGCTCGGCCTGTCCCACCGTACGGTGCAGAACCACGTGCAGAACACGCTCGGCAAGCTGCAACTGCACAACCGGGTCGAACTGACCCGCTACGCGATCGAACGCGGCCTGGACGAGTAGCGCGTCGGCGTCACACCGAGTGCGGCGGGCGGGTCTCGTGCACGGCCAACTCCTCGGCGCTGGCCCCACCACCGGCGCTGCCCGCGTCGTAGGCGATGGCGTCGGCCTCCTGGTCGGTGTGCGTGCCCTCGTCCGGTTGGACCAGCCGACCCACCGTGGCGTCCCCCGCGCCCAACTGCCCGTGGTCGTAGAGGGAGACCTGGGACTTCGGGTCGGAGGTCGGGCCCGGGTCCATCACGTCGGCATCGAGCTGCGCCTGCGCCGCCTGCTCCCGGCTGTCCGCCTCGGCCGCGATGTCCGGGTCCACCGGGGCGGCCAGCGGGTCGTCGACCGGCAACTCGAACTGCTCCCGGCTCAGCTTGTAGTCCAGCGACTCACCGTCGAGCTGCTCGTCGGCGGTGGTGCCGAACTCGTCCACCGCCACCGGCACGCGGTCGCCGGGCAACTGGGCGGGGGCCGGGCCGTCCGCCTCCCGTCCGGTCAGTACGTCGTCCCCGGCCGTCGAGTCGTCGTCGGCGGTGTCGGGCAGACCGTCGGCCTCGGGGTCGGACAGCGGGGTCGGGTACTCGTCTTCGCGCATACCTGCACCACTACCCGCTGCCCCGGTGCCGTAACCGGCATCGTCGGTGCCGATCGGGGACGCCGAGGCCGTCACCGGACGTCACGGCGTTGGCGGGCCATCGCCGCGACGGTGCCGACCGCGGTGCCGGCGGCGGCCAGGCCGAGGGCGGCGGTCACCCGGACCACCTGACGGCGGCGACCGTGCCAGCCGCCCTCCGGGACGCCCTGCGCGTCCGGCTGGAAGACGTTACCGCTGCTGTCGGCGGGCGTGCCGGGGCCGAACTGGGTGCGCTGGGCGTACCAGGCGAGGACCCGTTCGGTGAACGCCGGGGCCAGTCGCCACTGCAGGCCGAGCAACCGGGCGGCACCACCGGCGTACGCCTCACGACGAGGTCGCTGCACCAGCCGGACGATCGTCTCCGCCACCATCGTCGGCGGGTAGACCGGCGGTGGCGGTGCGAACACCTGGCCGGTGTGGTTGGCGGCGTGCCGGAAGAAGGGCGTGTCGATGGCGGCCGGCAGCACCGTGCAGATCGAGATGTCGCCCCGACCGGTGAGCCGCAACTCCTGTCGTACCGTGTCGGACAGCCCGCGGATGCCGTGCTTTGCAGCGTTGTAGGCGGACTGGTACGGCATCGCCACCTCGGCCAGCACCGAGGCGTTGTTGACCACCACACCGCCACCGGCGGCATCCAGATGCGGCAGCGCCGCCCGCATGCCGTACGCGGTGCCGAGCAGATCCACCTCCAGCACCCGGCGGAACTCCGCCACCGGGATCTCGTCGAAGAGCCCGACCACGCCGACCGCGGCATTGTTGATCCAGGCGTCGATGTGGCCGAACTGGGCGACCGCGCTCGCGGCGAGCCGCTCGACCGCCGCCGGGTCGGTGACGTCGGTGGGTACGACCAGGCTCCGAGCGCCCAACTCCTCGCAGCGCCGGGCCACCGCCAGCAGCGCCGACTCGGTCCGGGCGGCCAGCACGAGAGCGCATCCCCGTCGGGCCAGGGCGTACGCGGTCGCCGTGCCGATGCCGCTGGAGGCGCCGGTGATCACCACCGTGCTGTCGCTGATCGGTCGAACGAGAGGCATTGGGTACCGATACCCCACCGTGTCGCCGGTCATGCCGCCGCCGAGCAGCGGCGATCTGCCAGGTTTCGGCTCGTCGGGCCCCGGTTAATGGGACGCTCTGACCGGAGGACCACCGCTCAATTACGCATGGAGGTGACCCATGCGCGTCGGCCTTGTCTGCGCCCACGCCGCTGCGCCGACCTCCGGCGACGGGACCGTCGTCGGCACCTACCAGCACATCGCACGGGTCGCTGCCGAACTGGCCGGACGAGGTCACGACGTGCGGGTGTACACCCGACGGGACAATCCGGACGTCACCGATACCGACCTGGTCGACGGCTACCGGATCGAGCGGGCACCGATCGGACCGGTGGCCCCGACCCCCACCGCCGACCTGGTGCCGTACGTGTCGGAGTTCGGCCAGTGGCTCGCCGACCGGTGGGCGACCGACTGGACGCCCGAGGTGGTGCACGGTCATTACTGGATCGGCGGGCTGGCCGCCGCGCACGCCGTACGGGAGACCGACATCCCCGTCGTGCAGACGTTCCACTCGCTCGGCATGGAGCAACTGCGGCACCTCGGCCCGCGCTACGACGGACCCGGTACCCGCATTCCGCTGGAGCGGGCGCTGACCCGGGCGGTGGACATCGCGGTGGCCCAGTGCAACGACGAGGTGGAGGAACTGACCCGGATGGGTCTGCAACGCATGTCGGTGGCGATGGTGCCGACCGGTGTGGACACCGGGCAGTTCCATCCCGACGGCGAGGCCGCCCCGCGTGACCAGCGCCCCCGGATCCTCTCGGTGGGTGGGCTGTCGCCCGGCCACGGTCAGGACGACCTGATTCGCGCGATGCGCCTGGTCGGCGAGGCGGAGCTGGTGATCGCCGGTGGCCCGCCGGCCGGTCAGCTGGCCGGTCACGCCGAGGCCCGCCGGCTGCGCGAGCTGGCCGAACGGGTGGGCGTGGCCGACCAGGTGCACCTGGTGGGTGCGGTGCCGCACGACCAGATGGCCACCTGGTACCGCTCGGCCGACGTGGTGGCCTGCACCCCGCACTACTCCTCGGCCGGCCGGGTGTCCCTGGAGGCGATGGCCTGCGGTGTCCCGGTGGTCGGATACGCCATGGGCGGCATCGCCGACGCCGTGGTCGACGAGGTCACCGGCAAGCTGGTGCCGCCGGGCGACGTACGCACGCTCGGGATGACCCTGCGCCGGCTGATCACCGACAACGCGGGTCGGTTCGCGTACGGGCACGCGGCCGTCGACCGGGTCCGGTGCAGCTACACGTGGGAACGGACCGCGAGTGCCCTGGAGCGGCTCTACGAGCGGGTGATCGGACGGCGTAAACCGGTCGAGGCGGCCTGAGTCGAGGCGGCCTGGGTCGAGGCGGCCTGAGCCGGGCCGGTCGACTCCGAGTCGCACAGCCGGTCCTCGGCCAGTCGAGGGGCCACCAGAGGCAGCTGCCGGCCGCCCACGCCGCCGTCCAGCACGGCCCGGGTGGTCTCCTGCGCGACCGCGTGATGGTGTTGCGGCTCGGCGTACCTGGTGAGCCCGATGACCGCCGCGAGGGTAATCAGAAAACCGGTGCCGGCGAGCCATTCCCGGCCGGGCCAGATCTTGTCGTTGAGCAGCAGCAGGCCGACGATCGCCGCGGGCACCGCCCCGGCGGCGTCCATCGCGGCCACCGCCGCCGTTGTGGAACCCCGCTGCATCGCCAGCCCGAGCAGCAGCTGGCCGACGATCGAGTGGCCGATGAGCAGGTACAGCAGCGGGTCGGTGAGGAACGCGTCCCAGGTCGGCGCGGAGGCCAGCGGTCGGGCGGCCACCGCGGCGGCGGAGAACCCCAACCCGGCGAGGGAACCGAGCGCCACCGAGCCCGGCGCGCCCTGCAACCGGACCGCGAAGATGCCCAGCACCGCGATCGCCCCCAGGGCCACCAGCAGGGCGATCACCCCGGCCGTGCCGAGTGGCTTCGACGGTGCCGGCTGCGCCGAGAGCACCAGCGCGGTGATCCCGGCGAAGAGCAGCAGCAACAGGACGACCTCGGCCATCGGCAGTCGCCACTTCAACACGATCACGCCCAGCAGGGCGGTGACGCCCAACCCGGCGGCCACGCTCGCCTGCACCAGGAACAGCGGCAGGTCCCGGCGGGCCAGGAAGGCCAGCACGAACCCGCCCACCTGGCAGACCAGACCGACCAGATAGGCGCGATGCCCGGCCAGGCGCAGCAGCAGCCCGGGATCGAAGGTGTGCTGCATCGTGGTGCGAGCGGCGGCGACCGACTGCAACAGGTTGGCGATGCCGTACGCGACGATCATCGCCGCCAGAAAACACCAACTCGCGGTAGCCACCTGGCGAGGATAGAGGCTACCGGGCGTCAGCGCGCGGCCGGCCGACCGAGCCTTTCGAGGATGTCCGGGTGCAGCGTCGCGTTGCTGGCCACGGCGCTGGTCTCGGCTCCGGCGGGGGCTGGACGACCGTCCAGCTCGGTGAATATGCCCCCGGCTTCGGTCACGATGGGTACCAGGGCGGCCACGTCCCACAGCGACAACTCGGGCTCGATCATGATGTCGAGGGCACCCTCGGCCAGCAGCATGTAGCCGTAGAAGTCGCCGTAGGCGCGGCTGCGCCAGGTGTCCCGCATCAACTGGAGCACCGGCTCCAGCCGGCCGTGCTCCTCCCAGCCGCTCAGCGACGAGTAGCACAGGCTCGCGTCGGACAGCTGGCGCACCCCGGAGACCCGGATCGCCTCGCCCCGGTCGGGGGTCGGGCCCGCGTACGCCCCGCTGCCCTGCGCCGCCCACCAGCGGCGGCCCAGCGCCGGCGCGGACACCACGCCGACGACCGGACGGCCGTCCTGCAGCAACGCGATCAGGGTGGCCCAGATCGGTACGCCCCGGACGAAGTTCTTGGTGCCGTCGATCGGGTCCACCACCCACTGGCGGGTGCCGGCGGTGGGCGTCGCGCCGTACTCCTCACCGAGCAGGCCGTCGTCGGGCCGCTGCTGCGCCAGCAGCGCGCGGATCTCGCGTTCCACTGCGGTGTCCGCGTCGGAGACCGGGGTCAGGTCCGGCTTGGACTCCACCCGCAGGTCGAGGGCGCGGAACCGGGCCGTGGAGATGGCGTCGGCGGCGTCGGCGAGGCGGTGGGCGAGGGCGAGGTCGTCGGCGTACCCGGTCATGGGTTGCACCGTAGCGACGCCGGCGGCGCGCCGGCGGAGTGGGTCGCGCTCACTCCGCCCGCCCGCGCGGATCGTGCTCCGGCTCGTCCCGGGGGTTCGTCGCACCGCGCGGGTCGGTCTCACCGGCCCGGGAGGCCAGCAACCGGTGGTACGAGGCCAGCCGGCGCGGGTCGGCCCGACCGTCGGCGACCCAGGCGGCCAGCGCGCACTCGGTCTCGTCGGCGCTGTGTGAGCAGTTCGCCGGACAGTCGACGGTGGCCTCGACCAGATCCGAGAAGCCGTGCAACAGGCTCTCGGCCGACACGTGCGCCAACCCGAAGCTGCGCACCCCGGGGGTGTCCACGATCCAACCCGGGTCGTCCGGCAGGCCGGCCACCGCGGGCAGCCGCAGCGCCACCGCACTTGTCGAGGTGTGTCGGCCCCGGCCGATCGCGCTGACCGTGCCGACCGCCCGTTCGGCCTCCGGAACCAGGCGGTTCACAAGCGTCGACTTGCCGACCCCGGAGTGCCCGACGAGCACCGACACCCGACCGGCGAGCAGGCTGCGTAGCGCGTCCAGCGACGAGTCCGGCCGGATCAGCACGTACGGCAGTTCCAGTTCGGTGTAGTAGTCGAGCACCGTCTCCGGGCCGGCCAGGTCGGCCTTGGTCAGGCAGAGCAGCGGCTCGATGTCCGCGTCGTACGCGGCCACCAGGCACCGGTCGATGAAGCCGGTACGCGGTGGCGGGTCGGCCAGCGCGCTGACGATCACGAGCTGGTCGGCGTTTGCCACCACCACCCGTTCCAGCCGCCCCTCGGCGGTGCTGGCGTCGTCCTCGGCGGTACGACGCAGCACCGAGCGGCGCGGCTCGATCCGGACGATGCGGGCCAGCGCACCGGGGACGCCCGAGGTGTCGCCGACCAGCCCGACCCGGTCGCCCACCACCACCGACTTTCGGCCGAGTTCGCGGGCGCGCATCGCGGTGACGGTGGGGGCGTCCGGCGCGGCTGCGGCCAGCACACAGGTGTACCGCCCCCGGTCCACCGCGATCACGAAGCCGTTCTGCGCGTCGGTGTGCCGGGGCCGGGTGCGGGTACGCGGACGGGAGGATTTGCCGGGCCGGACCCGTACGTCGTCCTCGTCGTACTCGCGCCGCTTGGTCGCCAGGACCGCTCCCGTCTCTGCGTTCAGCTCTTACCGGTCACCATCGCCGACCACAGCGCCGGAAAATCGGGCATGGTCTTGGAGGTGCACGCCACGTCGTCCAACTCGATGCCGGGCACGGCCAGGCCGGCCACGGCGGCGGCGTGCGCCATCCGATGGTCATCGTAGGTGTGGAAGACCCCACCGCGCAGCGGCCGGGGGCGGATCTGGAGCCCGTCGGCCGACTCGGTGACGTCCCCGCCCAGCGCGGTGAACTCACGGGACAGCGCGGCCAGCCGGTCGGTCTCGTGACCCCGGATGTGGCCGACGCCGGTGAACACCGAGGGAGAGTCGGCGAGCATGGCCAGCCCGGTGAACGCGGGGGTCAGCTCGCTGACGTCCGACAGGTCGGCGTGCACACCACGCACCCTGCCGGTGCCCCGCACGGTCAGCCCCTCGGGGGTCAGCGCGACCTCCGCACCCATCTGCTGCAACAGCGAACGCAGCCGCTCCACCGGTTGGGCGCTGCTGCGTGGCCAACCCTGAAGGGTCACCTCACCACCGGTGACCAGGGCTGCGGCAAAGAACGGCACCGCACCGGACAGATCCGGCTCGATCTCCCAGCCTCGGCCGCTCAGCGGGCCCGGCTCGACCACCCAGACGTCGGGCGTGCTGTCGTCGACCGCCGCACCGGCGGCCCGCAGCATCTGCACGGTCATCCGCAGGTGGGGCGCGGAGGGCACGGGCGGGCCGACGTGTCGGATCACCAGCCCGCGGTCGAACCGCGGCGCGGCCAGCAGCAGACCGGAGACCAGTTGGCTGGAGGCGGAGGCGTCGATCACGACCTCACCGCCGGTGACCCGGCCGGTGCCCTGCACCGCCAACGGCAGACTGCCGGTGGCGGGGGTGTCGACGCGTACGCCCAGCGAGCGCAGCGCCTCGATCAACGGCCCGAGCGGGCGGGTCCGGGCGGCCGGGTCGCCGTCGAAGGTGACCCGGCCCTCGGCCAGCCCGGCCACCGGCGGCACGAAACGCATGATCGTGCCGGCCAGCCCGACGTCGACGTGTGCCGGGCCGACCAGCCGGTGCGGCCGGACCAGCCACCGCTCGTCGTCGGCGATCGACACGTGGGCACCGAGTGCCCGCAGCCCACCGGCCATCAGCTCGGTGTCCCGGGCGCGCAGCGGCTTGGCCAGGGTCGAAGGGCCGGCGGCCAGCGCGCTGAGCACCAGGGCGCGGTTGGTCATCGATTTGGATCCGGGCAGCCGCAGCGAGGCCGTGACCGGATTGCTGGCGGTCGGGGCGGTCCACGGCTGTAGCGGCCGGGTCGCGGTCAGGTTCCCCACGACTACATTCTGCCGCGTCGCGGTCGGGCGGTCCGCCCGCCGCCGGTACCACTCCCGGTGGACGGGACATCGCAATCGGTCGCCGGCGCGCTAGCGTGTGCGGCATGTGCGGGAGGTACGCCACGACCCGGAGCTCCGGCGAGCTGAGCGGACTGTTCGAGGCCACCGACGAGACCGAGGGTGAGCTGGTCGCCGACTACAACGTCGCGCCGACCGATCCGGTGCCCCTGGTCCGGCTCGACGCGCAGGGGCACCGGGCACTCTCGCGCGGTCGCTGGGGCCTGCTGCCGCCCTGGTCCCGGTCACCCGCCAACGCTGCCCGCATGATCAACGCTCGGGCCGAGACGGTGGCCACCAGCCGGGCGTACGCTCCCGCCTTCGCCCGCCGCCGGTGCCTGGTCCCGGCCGACGGCTGGTACGAGTGGGTCCGGCGGCCGGACGGCTCGAAACAGCCGTACTACATGACCTCGACGGACGATCCGGTGCTCGCCTTCGCCGGCATCTGGTCGGTCTGGGAAGCTCCCAGCGGACCGCTGCTGACCTTCAGCGTGGTGACCACGGCTGCGCTCGGCGAGTTGGCCGAGGTGCACGACCGGATGCCGCTGTTGCTGCCGCGCCAGCGGTGGGCGACCTGGCTGGGCCCCTCGGACGACCCGGCGAGCCTGCTCGCGCCGCCGCCGCTGGAGTGGCTCGCCGGCGTCGAGATCCGGCCGGTGGGGCCGGGCGTGGGCAACGTGCGCAACGACGGCCCTGAGTTGATCGCCCGGGTGCCGTCGATGCCTGCGGCCGAGCAGGTGGATGTCACCCTGTTCTGACCGGTCCGCCCCCACATTGTCGGGAGTGATTTGCCGCGGTTGCGGACGAAAGGTCAGCAAATCGTTCTGCCAACTTCGCGGCGAAGTCTTGTCTCGATGTGCACAAGTGCGATAGAACACAGCGCCGGTGGTGGGTGTCGCTCCCTTCAAATAGAGCGATATTCATCGATCTTGCTGGTCCCACGGGGGAGGTGGGTGGATGACTCGGGCACGTATGCCCCGTCCACATGAGGTAGCCGCTGCGCGGCGTGATCCGCGACTGTTGCGGGCACTGAGCGAGCGTCGACAGGATGAAGCCTGGCGCACCAGAGGTGCCTGCCAGAGCGTCGATCCGGAGACATTTTTTCCGGCGCCGAACGAGCCGGCCGACGCCGCCGTGTCGTTGTGTCGCAGCTGCGACGTGCAGGGCTCGTGCCTGGCCTGGGCACTGGAGGTCGGCGACTGCCACGGCGTGTGGGGCGGCACCACCCCCCGCGAGCGGCGGGCGATGCTGGTGGCCTGGCGTGACGAGGTCCAACCGGATCCCGATGTGGCAAGCGAGGCGGGCCCTCCCGTCCGCGACCAACTGCTCGCGCTGGTGACGTCCCGCTGAGGACCGGGCTGCCGCCTCGACCGTGACCGCGGCGCGCCCTTTCCTGCCGAGGTCTGCCCCGCACCTGCGAGGTGGGGCCGCAGAATGAGGCGGTGCCGCAGGACGAGATCATCCAGACCCCGCGTGGCCCGGCCCGGGTGGACATCGACACTCCACCCGGACCGGGCCGGTCGCTGCTCGTGCTGGGCCACGGCGCGGGTGGGGGTGTGGATGCCCCCGACCTGTGCGCGCTGCGCGATGCCGCGGTGGCCGCCGGGGTGATCGTCGCTCGGGTGACCCAGCCGTACCGGGTCGCCGGTCGGCGTGCGCCGGCACCGGCCGGGCACCTCGACGAGGCGTGGGGCGTGGTGCTCGCCGTGCTGCGGAACCGCTGGCCGGGCGTACCGGTGCTGGTGGGTGGCCGGTCCAGCGGGGCCCGGGTGGCCTGCCGCACCGCGACCACGGTCGGGGCCGTCGGGGTGGTCGCGCTTGCCTTTCCGTTGCATCCGCCCGGGCGACCGGAGCGCAGTCGGGCCGGTGAGCTGGCGAGCGGACTGCCGACCCTGGTCGTCAACGGCGACCGGGATCCCTTCGGCGTGCCGGAACCTGCTCCGGGGGTGCACGTGGTGATCCGGCCGGGGGAGCGCCACGACCTGCGGGTCGACCCGACCGGCACGGCTGTGGTGGTGCTCGACTGGTTGCGCCGACACGGCTGGGCGCAGGACTGACCGCAGGGCCGTCGGGATCGGGCTCGCGGCGGGTTGAGGCAGCGCGCCGTTTCCGGCTGCCGTTCGGGTCGTTGCACCCGATGGTGTCACCCGGGTTCGGATGGCACCGGGCTCCCAGGCCCTTTCCCGGTCCCGGCCGTGGTGCACCCACCCCCCGGCCGGGACCAGGAATGGGAGGACGCGAGATGGAATGCCCGGACCTGCGACGGATGTTGCACCCCACGGACGAACACTGTGCGAGGGGGGTGACCGGTGCCGATCCAGTTCCGGATCCGGGAGCGCGACGAACGGGAGGCCACGCAGCTCAGGCAGCTGTTGGCCGGACCGGAGTGGCCTGCGGCTGAGCCGCCGGCCAGGGTGGTGACGGGCACACCCGTCGGAACCCAATCTCCCGGCAGGTCTGGACGCGTATCCTCGGCGAGGAAGCATCCGACCCGAGGGGATGTGCGGTTGACCACCGAGAAGACGGACGAGCGCAGGGCCCGGTTCGAACGGGACGCGATGCCATTCGTCGACCAGTTGTACGCGGCGGGGCTGCGGATGACCCGTAACCCGGCGGATGCCGAGGACCTGGTCCAGGAGACCTACCTGAAGGCCTACGCGGCCTTTCACCAGTTCGAGCAGGGTACGAACCTGAAGGCCTGGCTCTACCGGATCCTGACCAACACCTACATCAACACCTACCGCAAGCGGCAGCGACAGCCGGTGCAGGCGCCGACCGACGAGATCACCGACTGGCAGCTCGCCGAGGCGGAGTCGCACACCTCCAGCGGTCTGCGTTCGGCGGAGACCGAGGCGCTGGATCGGCTCCCCGACAGCGACGTCAAGGAGGCCCTCCAGCAGTTGCCGGAGGAGTTCCGGCTCGCGGTCTACCTCACCGATGTCGAGGGGTTCTCCTACAAGGAGGTCGCCGACATCATGGGTACGCCGATCGGTACCGTCATGTCACGGTTGCACCGCGGTCGTCGTAATCTGCGCAAGCTGCTTGAGGGCTATGCCGCGGAGCGCGGCTTCTCCGCCGCGCCGTCGGCCCGGAGTTCGGCCGCTGCCAGTGGCCGGGAGGTGTGACGTGAGCTGTGGAGATCCGCATGAGACGGATTGCCGTGAGGTTCTCGCCGAGGTCTACCTCTACCTCGACCTGGAGTGCGCGCAGGAGCGCCGGACGCTGATCCGGCACCATCTCGACGAGTGCGGCCCCTGCCTGCGGGAGTACGGCATCGAGCAGGAGGTCAAGGCGCTGGTGGCCCGCTGTTGCGGCAACGAGTCCGCGCCTGACGAACTGCGCGAACGGCTGCGGGTACGGATCAGCGAACTCGTCATCTTCGAGAGCACCGAATCGCGCGAACTGGCCGACTGACCCACTTTTCGTACGCAAACGCCGGTGGCCCGAGCTGGGCCACCGGCGTTTCGGCTATGACCCGAGCCGGGTCATCGGCGTTTCCTGTCCGGTCCGCGATGCGGACCAGCTCAGGAGTTGGGGCGCTTGCCGTGGTTGGCGGCGCTCTTCTTACGGGCCTTCTTCTTGCGGGCCTTCTTCGCCATGCTGACCTCCTCGTGATGGTCGGATCGCCTGCGCACGACCTCGGCGCCGGTGCACGCACCGGTCCTCCCGGCGCCAGGGTCCGACCTGTTGATGTTAGAGCCCGCTCCTGGCGAACGCGGGCGGGGCTGCTCCGGCCCACAGGCGGCCGTCGCATGATTTGATACGTCGCAGGCAGTCGCGAGGGAAGGGGCCGAAGATGGCCGAGGAGATCCGCGCCGAGATGGTGGCCAACGTCTGGAAGGTCGTCGCGGCGGCCGGGGACACCGTGTCCGAAGGCGACACCCTGGTGATCCTGGAGTCGATGAAGATGGAGATTCCGGTGGTCGCCGAGTCCGACGGCGTGGTGCAGCAGCTCGCGGTGGACGAGGGCGACGTGGTGCAGGACGGCGACCTGATCGCGGTGATTGGTTGACCGGCCCGCTGGTCCGTCCGGCCGTGCCGGCGGACTATCCGGCCGTGGCCCGGCTCACCGTCGCCGCGTACGAGGCGGACGGGCAGCTCAAAGGCGAGAACGGGTACGCCGACGTGCTGGCCGACGTGGCCGGTCGGGCGGCGCACGGTGAGGTGCTGGTCGCCGCCGACCCGGCCACCGGGCAACTGCTCGGCTCGGTCACCTTCGTCCTGCCCGGCAGCCCGTACGCCGAACTGTGCGGTCCCGGGGAGGCCGAGTTCCGGATGCTGGCGGTGGATCCGGCGGCACAGGGCCGAGGTACGGGCGCAGCACTGGTCGAGGCGTGCGTCGCCCGTGCCACCGAGCTGGGCTGCACCGCCCTGGTCATCTGCGTACGCGACGGCCTGGCCGAATCCGCCCACCACCTCTACCGCCGCCACGGCTTCACCCGTACCCCCCGCCTGGACTGGACCCCCTTACCCGACGTCCACCTCCTGGCCCTCCGCCGCCCCCTCACCCCTTGACCCCCTGACTCCCCGAGAGCCCCGGGACTGCCTGAGACTCCCAGGACTTCCCAGACTTGCCGGGGGATTCGACACCCCGGCGCCTCGCCGCCGATCTTGCACTTTTGGTCGCTGAAATGTCGCGTGTGTCGGCTTTATCCCGACCAAAAGTGCAAGATCGCGGGGTGCCGCGGGTGCCGCGGGTGCTGCGGGTGCCGCGGGGCGGGGGGAGTGGGGTTAGGGGGGTGGGCTGGGGAGGCGGGGGCGGAAGGGGCGGAGGAGGCGGCCGAGTAGGCCGCGGAGGGTGCTGCGGCCGGGGCGGGCGGGTGCGCCGGCCAGCATGCGGGCCAGGGTGGCGCACTCCGGGTCGAGGCCGGGGGTGGCCAGCGCCAGGTGGGCCAGGGAGACGGTCACCGGTAACGGTCCTGCCCGGTCACTTGCCGCAGCCGCGAGACGTTCGGTGACCACCTGGGCCACGTCGGGTCGGATCGACGGGTCGACCCAGGCGGCCGTCACCAGGGCGAACAGGGCCGCTTCGGCGATCTCCGAGGCCTGGGCCAACTCCACCAGCACCTGCCGGCGGGTCGAGGAGGGCCAGGGCTCGTCGGTGCGATGGTGCAGCAGACCGAGGCAGGTCCACACCTGCACGCACCGTACCCACAGCGCGGGGTCCTGGCCGGAGAGCACCCGTCCGAGCGCGTTCTCCGGGGTCTCGGGCGGATGGGCCAGCAGTCCGAGCAGGTCGGTCAGGTCGAGGGTGGCCAGGGCCACCGCCGTGTCGTACGCGGCCGGTGGGTGCGGCCAGGCCAGGTGCGCCAGTTGGCGCAGCCGACGGGTCGCTTCCGCCGAGGGGGGCGGGGTGCCCGGACGTCCCGTCGACGGTTCGGCGCTGGTGAGGGGCAGGGGTTGGGGGCGTACCGTCGGCGGGGTCAGCTGCCCCAGCCACGGGCGGCCACGGCAGCACTCGGCCAGATCGGCGTGCTCGTGCGAGTCGTCCGGGTTGTCGCGGATGTAGTCGGCCAGCGCGACCAGGTGACGGACGTCGCCGTCGCGCTGGAACCGCAGCCGGTGGGCGGTGTGCACCGCGCAGTCGAAGGACGGGTTGCGCGCCAGGGCCCGCTCGATCCAGCTCAGCGCCTCGTCCAGTCGGCCGTGATCGGCCAACGTGCCGGCGATGTCGGCGTACACCGCCAGGTCGTCCGGGTCGTGGTCGACGGCGCGGCGGAGCGCGGCGAGGCCCTCACGGGTGCGGCCGGCGCTGCGCAGCGCGTACCCGAGCCAGACCTCGCCCATCTTGGACGGTGCCGCGCGTACTCCCCGGCCGGCCCAGCGCACCGCGAGCGGCACCTCGCCCGCGCGCCGGGCCAGCGCGGACGCCGTGCCCAGCAGCAGGGCGTGCTCGGGGTGAATGGTGATCGCGTTGCGGGCGAGCGTCAGGTACGGCGTCAGGGCGGCCCGGTCGGACCGGGGTACCGGGTCCGGGGCGGCGGCGCAGACCTGCATCAGCACCCGAGCCACCTGGTCCGGGCCGATCCGCTCGGCCAACTCGGGGGAGGTGACCCAGGGCACGCCCGCCCAGTCCGTTCCGGGGGCGTGCGCGGCGGCGGCGACCAGCAGGTCGAGCCCTTCGGCCGGGTGGCCGGCCGCAGCCAGCAGGTGTGCCCGGGCGACCACCGCCCCGACGAAGGTGTGATGGTGCAGCGGGAAGAGGTCCAGACCGCCGGAACCGCCGGCCGTGGCCAACCGGGCGAGTGTCTCGTGCACCTCGGGCAGGGTCGGCGCCCGGGCGAGCGCGTTCGCGACATGGTCAGCGGCACGCGTCAGGTCACCGGCTTGCAGGGCCTCTCGGGCCAGTGCCAGTTCCTCCGTCGCCGGCAACGCCCGATCGTCCGTTCCCTCGGCCACGTCGTCCTCTCACTTGTCGGTACCGGTTGGCGGTGCGGCCGGGTCAGCGTAGGTGACGGCATCGACTTTTGGTGATTGGCTGCGCGATCCTGCTCATAAAATTGCATCTGGACGCCTAAAGGTGCAAGACTGAGCAGAAAGCGCGCGGGTATCGCGCAGGGGAGGAGTTTTCGTGACACGCCCAGGAATCGGCATGGCCGCCGACATCGACGAGCAGCCGGCGGGTTACGAGCGACTGCTCTCCGCCGAGTACGCCGCACCCATCGCCCGCGTGGCGGCAGCCATCGCCGAGCGCCGGCCCCGGCACGTGGTCTTCACCGCGCGGGGCACCTCGGACCACGCCGCGCTGTACGGCGCCTACCTGGCCGAGATCCGGCTCGGCCTGCCGGCCGGTCTCGCCTCCCCGAGCGCGATCACCCTCTTCGGCGCCCGGCCGGACCTGTCCGACGCGCTTGTCGTCGGAGTCAGCCAGAGCGGCGGCTCGCCCGACCTGACCGAGGTGCTGCGGGTCGCCCGGGAGGCGGGCGCGCTCACCCTCGCGGTGACCAACGCGCCGGACTCGCCGCTGGCGGCGACCGCCGAACTCGGCGTGGACATCGCGGCCGGGCACGAGCGGGCGGTGGCGGCCACCAAGACGTACACCGCCGAACTGCTCGCCCTGCTGCTGCTGATCGAGGGCATCCGGGCCGGCGACGGCGTGCTGCCCGAGGAGGAGCGCCGGGCCGTGGCCGAGCTGCCCGAGTTGGCCGCCCGCACGCTGGCCGACCCGACTGCCAGCCAGCTCGCGCCGCGCTACCGCTTCGCCGGGCAACTGGTCACCACCGGCCGGGGGTACGCGTACCCCACCGCGCGGGAGGCCGCGCTGAAGCTGATGGAGACCTCCTACCTGCCGGCCCTGGCATTCTCGGGTGCCGACCTGCTGCACGGCCCGCTCGCCATGACCGACCCGGACGTGCCGGTGCTGGCCGTGGTCGGCTCGGGCCCCGGTGGTCAGTCGATGGGCGAGGTGCTGCCCCGACTGGGCGAGCGGCGGGCCGACGTGGTCGTGGTCGGCTCCGCCGAGGTCGCCGGCGCCACCCGGATCGCGGTGCCCGACGTCGACGAGCGGTACGCCCCGTTGCTGGACATCCTGCCGCTGCAACGGTTGGCCCTGGCCCTGGCGCTGGCCCGGGGTGAGGATCCGGACGCGCCACGAGGGTTGAAGAAGGTCACCGCGACGATGTGACCGCTCGCATGGCACGCTGGTCGGCGTGTCCACGCTGCGCGACCTCGCCGAAGAGCACACCCGTCTGCGCCCGGCCGACATCGACCACCTGCACCGGATAGCGGGTGACTGGCAACTGCTGTCCGACCTCTCCTTCGCCGACCTGCTGCTCTGGGTGCCGGTGGACGGGGAGGGCACCTTCCTCTGCGTCGCCCAGGTCCGCCCGACGACCGCACCCACCGCCTATCAGGACGACCAGGTGGGGCGGATCGTCGGCGGGCCGGAGGTGGCGCACCTGGAGGTCGCCTACGGGCAGGGGCGGATCTGGCGGGAGGGCGACCCGGTCTGGTACGGCGACGTGCCCGCCCGGCACGAGGCGATCCCGGTCCGGCTGCGGGCCGCCGACGGTGAGTCCGGCGAGGTGATCGCCGTGGTGGGCCGCGACACCAACCTCTCCACCGCGCGTACCCCCAGCCAGCTGGAGCTGAACTACCTGACCACCGCCGACGACCTGGCTCAGATGATCGCCGACGGCACCTTCCCGCCGCCCCGGCATCCCGGCGAGACCACCTCGGCGCCACGGGTCGGCGACGGACTGGTCCGGCTGGACGCCGGCGGCAAGGTCACCTACGCCAGCCCGAACGCGCAGTCGGCGTACCGGCGGTTGGGCTACGCCTCCCACCTGGTGGGCGAGGATCTCGCGGCGCTGAACCGCCGGCTGGCAAGCGATCCGCTGGAGGGCACGGAGGCGGCCAACGGCATCCTCGCCGCGCTGCGCGGCGAGGCACCACCCCGGCGGGAGATCGACGCCCGCGGCGCGACCATGCTGACCCGGGCCCTGCCGCTGATGCCCGCGGGAGTGCCGATCGGCGCGCTGGTCCTGGTCCGCGACATCACCGAGGTACGCCGCCGCGACCGGGCGTTGATCACCAAGGACGCGACCATCCGGGAGATCCATCACCGGGTGAAGAACAACCTGCAGACCGTCGCGGCCCTGCTGCGCCTGCAGGCCCGTCGGGTCGGCATGCCCGAGGCCAGGGTCGCGCTCGAGGAGTCGGTACGCCGGGTGGCGTCGATCGCCCTGGTGCACGAGACCCTCTCCATGTCCAGCGACGAGGCGGTCGAGTTCGACGGGATCGTGGACCGGGTGGCCAGCGCGGCGACCGAGGTGGCGGCGACCGAGGTGTCGGTCGGCATGCGGCGCGAGGGCAGTTTCGGCGTACTCCCCGCCGAGATCGCCACGTCACTGGTGATGGTCCTCAACGAACTGCTGCTCAACGCCGTCGAGCACGGTTTTCCGTCGGCCGACGAGGGTGGGCCGGAGCCGGTGCCGCAGGAACCACTGGCGCCGCCGCAGGTCGTGGTCACCGCGCACCGGCTGCGCAAGACGCTGCACGTCACGGTCGCCGACAACGGTCGGGGACTGCCGGCCGGGTTCGACTCCGAGGGGGGCGCCAAGCTCGGACTGCAGATCGTCCGGGCGCTTGTCACCGGCGAACTCCGCGGCAGCATCGAGTTGCGTCCCGGTGCCGAGGGCGGCACCGAGGCCGTCCTCACGCTCCCCCTGGCCCGGGCTAGCGGGTGAGCAACGCGACGGTGAGGCCGGGGCGGGGCCAGATCCGCTCGACGCTGTAGGCGGCGCGCAGCGCGTCGCCCTTGGCACCGGGGACGGTGTCCAGCGGTCCGTCGCCCCGGCCGGCGACGACCAGCCAGACCCGGCGTACGTCGGCCAGGCAGTCGGCGGGGCGGTCGCACTCGGCGGCCCACAGGTCGCCCCGGTGCTGCTGCCCCTCGGCCAGCAGCGCGTCGCGAGGTGTCTGTTCGTGCAGGTGGTAGCGCACGCCGAGGTCGAGGAAGAGCCAACTGTCGCGGGGGTGGTAGACCACCGCGTCGCCGGCACGCTGGCCGGCGGCGATGATCTGTGCCGCGCCGTGGTAGTCGACGGTGGCGGTACGCGGCCACTCGTGCGTACGGCGTAGCGCGACGTGGTCCGGCAGGCCGAGCAGGCCGGCCAGGCTCACCACGACGAGCGCGACCCGCAGCCGCGCCGAGGCCAACGCGGCACCGGCCAGCAGACAGCCGAACGGCACCACGAAGATCAGGTAGCGGGGCACCCACAGCGGGACGACAAGTCCGGCGGCGAACAGCAGCAGCACCGGCAGCAGCAGGCAGGCCACCGGGAGCGACGCGCGTCGACCGAGTCGTCCGGCACCGAGTACCGCGAGCGCCACCAACAGGCCGCCCACCGCCGCGGTCTGCGCCAGCCCGCCGGGAAGCGCGGCCAGGTCGCCGAGCCGGGCGGTGTCGACCCAGTCGAGTTGCCGTTCCCGCTGTTCCCGGGCGCGCAGGGCCAGCGGCGTGACCAGCACCGCCGTCGGCACCAGTGCGAGCAGGAAGGGCCCGAGCGGCCCGAGCCGGCCCACCAGCCCCTGACCGGAGCGGCGCGACTCCGGCCGGTGGGTGAAGACCACGACGGCGTGCGCGACGACAAGCGTCAACGCGATCAGGTGGGTCAGCCCGAGGGCGGCCGTCGCGACGGCGTACGCCACCCACCGACCCCGGCCGGGTCGGCGCAGGGCGTCGACCAGCAGCAGCGTGCTCAACACGGCGAGGGCGGAGGCCAGGGCGTACGGTCGGGCCTCCTGCCCGTACCGGGCGGTGGCGGGCAGCACCGCGAAGAGCAGACCGGAGAGGATGCCGACGCGGGTGTTCCACAGCCGTTTACCGAGTACGGCGGTCAGGCCGGCGGCCGCCGTCATCGCCAACGCGGACGGCAGCCGTAGCGCGGCCACCGTGTCGCCCGCGACCAGCAGCCAGTAGTGCATGAACAGGTAGTACGGCCCGGTCGCGGCGTCGATGGTGCCGGCGAGGCGGAGCAGGCCGGCCACTCCGCGGGTGGCGGCGCTCCAGGTCGCCAGCTCGTCCCGCCACGGCTGGGCGGCGTCCAGCCCGACCAGTGTGACGATCATGGTGAGGGCCGACGGCACCAGCCACACCGGCAGCGCACGCAGCCGCCACCCGGTGAGCCGTACGCCCGTCCCGGCGGTCGGAATCGACCTACCGGACAAATCACCCATGACGTGAGCCTGCCACACGGTCGAGCCCGCCGATGGCGGCAGCGATCGCCCGTGATGTGGGATCTCGCACGCACTCATTGGCTGGCCTGTCGGCGGTGTGGCAGCATGAGCCTCATGACTGCCGCCGTGGTACGCCGTCTCGTGGCTCGCCGCCACGTTGACTACGGCCGCGTGCGCAGCGCCATCTGTCCGGCCCACTGACGACGCCCGACCATTCTGCCTCGGGTACGCAGCGCGCCGGCCGCCCAAGACACCGTTGTCCACGGCCCCACCGGGAGCCGGTCGCTACGTCCGCGTACCCAGACGAGGCACCGCAGACAACGGAGGACGCCGCGATGGCGGTCAGCGACATTCCGGCCCGCACGGGGAATCTATCGGCGCGCCCGCCCCGGGCACCGCGCCGTGCCCGCGGTGAGGGTCAGTGGGCACTCGGGCACCGCGAGCCGCTCAACCCCAACGAGCGGATCAAGAAGGACGACGACCCGCTGAACGTGCGGGACCGCATCGAGAACATCTACGCCCATCGTGGCTTCGCCTCCATCGACCCGCAGGATCTGCGTGGCCGCTTCCGCTGGTGGGGTCTCTACACTCAGCGTAAGGCAGGAATCGACGGTGGTCGTACCGCCGTGTTGGAACCGCACGAGCTGGAAGACGAATACTTCATGCTCAGGGTGCGGGTCGACGGCGGCCAACTCGACCTGGCGCAGCTGCGGACGATCGCCGAGATCTCCCGGGAGTTCGCCCGGGACACCGCCGACATCACCGACCGGCAGAACATCCAGTACCACTGGATCCGGGTCGAGGACATGCCGGAGATCTGGCGGCGGTTGGAGTCGGTAGGCCTCCAGACCACCGAGGCGTGCGGTGACTGCCCCCGCATCGTGCTCGGCAGCCCGGTCGCCGGGGTGGCCGAGACGGAACTGGTCGACCCGACCCCCGCGATCGACGAGATCGTCGCGCGGTACGTGGGCGACAAGCAGTACTCCAACCTGCCGCGCAAGTTCAAGTCGTCGATCTCCTGGCTGGTGGACACCCCGTACGAGGCCAACGACATCGCCTTCCTCGGCGTCGATCACCCCGAGCACGGCCCCGGCTTCGACGTGTGGGTCGGCGGTGGGCTGTCCACCAACCCGATGCTGGCCCAACGGCTCGGCGTGTGGGTGCCGCTGGGCGAGGTGCCGGACGTCTGGGCCGGCGTGGTCGGCATCTTCCGCGACTACGGCTACCGCCGGCTGCGCCACCGTGCCCGGCTGAAGTTCCTCGTCGCCGACTGGGGCGTGACGAAGTTCCGCGAGGTGCTGGAGAAGGAGTACCTGGGCCGGACGCTGCTCGACGGGCCCGCCCCCGAACTGCCGGACAAGCCGGTCGACCACATCGGTGTGCACCGGCAGCGGGACGGCCGCAACTACGTCGGTGCCGCCCCGGTGGTCGGTCGGGTCTCCGGTACCCAGCTCGCCCAACTGGCCGACGTGGTGCAGGCGCACGGCAGTGACCGGGTGCGGCTGACGCCGTACCAGAAGCTGCTGGTGCTCGACGTGCCGCCGGAGCGGACGGAGTCCCTGGTCGCGGGCCTGCGGGAGATCGGGCTGGAGGCCCGACCCTCGGCCTGGCGGCGCGGCACCATGGCCTGCACCGGCATCGAGTACTGCAAGCTGGCCATCGTCGAGACCAAGGCGCGCGGCGAGGAGCTGGTGGCCCGGCTGGAGCAGCAGCTGCGCGACTTCGACGCGGACATCTCCATCCACATCAACGGCTGCCCGAACGCCTGCGCCCGCACCCAGGTCGCCGACATCGGCCTCAAGGGGCAGCTGGTCACCGGGCCGGACGGCCGCCAGGTCGAGGGCTTCCAGGTGCACCTGGGCGGCGGGCTGGGCATGGCCGAGGGACAGACCGCCGGCTTCGGCCGCAAGCTGCGCGGATTGAAGACGACCGCCGACGAGCTTCCCGAGTACGTCGAGCGGCTGGCCCGGCGCTATCTGGCGGGCCGCACCGAGGGCGAGACCTTCGCCAACTGGGTGATCAGGGTCGACGAGGAGCAACTGCGATGAGCGAGGTGACGCGATGAGCAGCGAGACCCGTGCCGCACCGTTGTACTGCCCGTACTGCGGTGAGGAGGACCTGCGACCGAGCGAGACCGGGCACGGCGCCTGGGAGTGCCACGCCTGCGCCCGGGTCTTCACCGTCCGGTTCACCGGCCTGCTCTCCCGGGCGGTGCAGCGATGAGCGCGTTGGTTTCCGCCGCCGGCCTGGGGCTGGTCGGCACCGCACCCACTGCGACCGGCGCGGGGCAACGCAGCCCCGAGCAACTGCGGGAGTTGGCCGAACGCGCCGGACGGGAGTTGGAGGGCGCGCCCGCGCTGGAGATCGCCCGGTGGGCCGCGGAGACCTTCGGCGACCGGTTCTGCGTGACCAGTTCGATGGCCGACGCGGTGCTGGCCCACCTGGTGTCCCGGGTGGCACCGGGGGTGGACGTGGTCTTCCTGGACACCGGTCTGCACTTCCCGGAGACCCTCGCCGTCCGGGACGCGGTCGCCCGCAAGCTGCCGGTCAACGTCCGCTCCATCCGGCCCCGGCTCACCGTCGGCCAGCAGGACGGCGAGTACGGGCCACGACTGTTCAACAAGTCGCCGGACGAGTGCTGCCAGCTGCGCAAGGTGGAACCGCTGGAGCGGGCGCTGGCCGGGTACGACGCCTGGGCCGCCGGGCTGCGGCGGGACGAGTCGCCGACCCGGGCCAACACGCCGGTGGTGACCTTCGACGCCCGTCGGGGCAAGGTCAAGGTCAACCCGATCGCAGCCTGGAGCCAGGCGGACGTCGACGCGTACATCGCCCGGTGGAACGTGCCGGTCAACGAGCTGTTCCGGCGCGGCTACGGCTCCATCGGCTGCTGGCCGTGCACCCGGCGGACGAAGGCCGGCGAGGATGCGCGTGCCGGCCGCTGGGCGATGTTCGAGAAGACCGAGTGCGGGCTGCACCTCTGACCGACGAGGCACCATCCGCCGATCCGGCCCGGTCCGGCGACCGGGCCGGTGGCGTGGCCGCGTCCGACCACCGGACCGACGAGCCGGTGGTCCTGGTCGCGCACGGCAGTCGTGATCCTCGGGCGGCCGAGGCGATCAGGGGCCTGGCCCGGGCGGTCGCGGTCGCCCGGCCGGGCCAGCAGGTGCTCGCGAGCTGGCTCGACCACACCGAGCCCGATCCGACCACGGTCCTGCGTGATCTGGCTGCCGCCGGGCACTCCCGGGTGATCCTGGTGCCGCTGCTGCTCACCGCCGCGTACCACAGGCGGGTGGACATCCCGGCTGCGGTGGCCGCCGCGCACGAGTCCGGTACGCCGATCCGGGTGGGCATCACCGAGGTGCTCGGCCCGGTGGGTGACGAGGTGGACCCGGCACTGCTGGCCGCGTTGCGACACCGGCTGGCCGAGGCGGATCCGGGCCGGTTCGACGCGCTGGTGCTGGCTGCGGCCGGCACCAGGGATCCGGCGGCGCGGGCATCCGTGGGTCGGGTGGCCCGGGCCCTCGGCGCGATGCTCGGCATGCCGACCCGTGTCTCGTACGCCTCTGCGGCACCCCCGGCGGTCGACGTGGCGGTGCGGCGGCTGCGGGCCGCAGGCGCGCGAAGGGTGGCCGTGGCCGCGTACTTCCTGGCCCCCGGGCTGTTTCACGACGCCGTGACGACCGCCGCCCGAGCCGCCGGTGCCGTCGCGGTGGCGGCCCCTCTGAGCACCGCCCCGGACCTGGTGAACCTCATCCTGCACCGTCTCTCCCACGCCTTTGTTGATCGTGAGATTGGTGGCAGTCGCTGATCTGTGAGCTGCCGCTGAACCTGGGCATGGGGTGGGGGAGAGCAGGGAACAGCAGGACGCCCCGGCGGGCTTGGGGCCGGCCGGGGCGTCCTGGGTGTGGTCGGTCAGGCGGAGTGAGCGCGCAGCACCCGGAGGCCACCGCGCCGCTTGACAGCGCGCCGCTCCTCCTCGCTCATCCCGCCCCAGACGCCAGCGTCCTGACCGGACTCCAGCGCCCACTGCAGGCACTGGTCGGTCACGGAGCAGCGCCGGCAGACGGCCTTGGCCTGCTCGACCTGCAGGAGAGCCGGACCGGACGTCCCGATCGGGAAGAACAGCTCCGGGTCCTCGTCGCGGCAGACAGCATGGTGACGCCAGTCCATGGCGGCAACACTCCTCATTCTGGGTGGGTGGCAGATGTTGCTGTTGGTGCTTTTCTTATATGCATCCGCAATGTCGATGGTGACGGTTTGCAACCATCAATTCGGCAATGCGTGAGCAGGCTTGCTAGCTCCGGGACCTGCTGGAACGACTCAACTTGTTGAGTGTGTCCAAGGCGCGTCCCGGTAACTCAAGTTCGCTTGTGAATACTTTCACGAACTTACGCAATGTCAAGGGTGGCGCTCGGAAAAACTCCGCGCGGTGAGCAAGCCCACAACCCTTTTGTCCGGGTAATGGATCACTCCAGGCACCCGGGTTTACCACAGTCGAGAATCAATATAGTACAGTCCGCCGGACAATGCTGACATTTCCGGCATCATCCGGGGTGTCGCGGTCGTCACGCGCTGGGGGGCGCCGCGGCCAACTTGTACCCGGTGGGACCGGAGACCTAACAGATTACTCTGAGTGCGGCGGGAACGGAGGTGAATCTGACTTTTTCCCGCTCGCCAAGATAGTCCCCGTCGAGCTGGAACGCCTGCGGACGGCTCGCGACCAGCGTGAACTCCGCTACGTCATGGCGTCGTACAACTTGGCGACCGTGCGGATTGGGCGTGGCGGAGAGGAATTGCCTCACGGTGCGTGTTGTGCTGGCGACGCCAAGCTGACGAAGGGCCAGCACGTCCAACCCGAGATCGAACGACGCCTCCGGGTTCGGGTTGGCCTCCCGATCCCCGACGAACGTCCAGGGGGCGGTGTTCTGCACGATGATGCTCGCCAGGTCACCCTCTGTCGTCTCACCCGGCTGCTCCAGCCGGATCGCCGGGTGTCGCCGTTCGGCACCGAGCAGGAACTGTGCGGTGAAGGCGCGGAAGTAGAGCCCCGGCGAGGGGACGCGGCCACGGCGACGGGCCTCCTCCACGCGGTGGATGACCGCAGCGTCAAGCCCGAGCCCCGCGCAGAACGTGAAGTAGCGGTCGTCGGCGCGGCCGAGGCCGATCGTGCGACGTCGACCCAGCCGCAGCCCTTCCATGATCATGCTGGCGCCCTCGGCCCACTCCTTGGGTAGGCCCAGCGCCCGGGCGAAGACGTTCGTCGAGCCGCCCGGCACGGTCGCCAGCGCGGGCAGCCGCTCGGCGGTGGGTGGCTGCCCGGCGACGCTGGTCGCCGTCATCAGCCCGTTGACCACCTCGTTGACCGTCCCGTCGCCACCGAGTGTGACCACGACGTCGACGCCCTCCACCGCGGCCTCTCTGGCCAGATTGGTGGCATGGCCACGCCGGCGGGTGTACCGCACGGAGAGGTCGACTTCGCTGCGCAGCGCCCGGACCAGTACGTCCCGCGCGCGCTCGCTGGTGGTGGTGGCCTTCGGATTGACCAGCAGGACGGCCCGCATGGGCCGCACTGTACCGCGCGACGGCACGGGTATCGTGACCGCGTGACCATCGACTCCAACCCGACCCCCGTCACGCTCCGTTGGGCGGTCCGGCTGCTACGTGTCGAGGCGGTCGCCGTCGGGCTGGTCGCCGCGTGGCTGATCGTGGCTGACCTCACGGCCAGTACCACCGACCTGACGTCGGCGCTGTTGGTCACGGCCTTCGCCATCGGTGCCGCGGTCGCGCTCTGGGCGTTGGGAAACGCGCTGGTGCGCCATCGGGCCGGCGCCCGTGCTCCCGCCATCGTGCTTCAGCTGATGCTGCTGCCGATCGGCTGGTTCATGATCCAAGGTGGGCTGGGCTGGCTCGGGGTGCCGCTGATCGCGCTCGGGCTCGGCGTCACCTGGCTGCTGGTGAGCCCGCCCACGACCCGTGCCCTCGGATTCGAGTGAACCGGCCGTCACCAGCCTGACGCACGGCGGGTGAGCAACGAGATGGTGGCGCGGCCGTCGGTCGCGGTCGCCGACGCCGACGTGGTGAGCGCGGTGAGCACCTTCCACGCGAACGAGGACTCGGCCGGGAGCCGGGCCTCCCGCACGGTGGGCACGGTCACCTCGACGGTCAGCGCGTCCTCGGTGACCGCGAAGCGGCAGTCGAGTTCGGCCCCCCGGGGCGCGATCGCCAGCAGCATGGCGCACGCCTCGTCGACGGCGATGCGCAGATCCTCGATCTCGTCGAGCGCGAAGTGCAGGCGGGCCGCGAGGCCGGCGGTGGCGGTGCGGAGCACGCCGAGGTACCCGCCGTCGGCGGGCACGGTGAGGTGCACGATGTCGTCGTCGGTCGTCGGTTGGCCGGTCAGTTGAGTCACCACTCATCCCCCCGGTCGGGGACTCTACCCGCTGAGTCGGTCATCCGGTCGACTCGCATCGCTGTTGCCGACCGGCGGGCACCGAAATCAGCGGTCACGCACCTGGTCGCGGCGGCCGCACGCGCCGTCAACGGCGGCATACACCTGGTGCCGAAACGACGGAACCGGGCGACACGGCAACGCACTCCCGGTGCCGGAGCGACGGAATCCGGGCGGCGCGGCGGGGTGTGCCCTGCGCCGGGACGACGACGGCCGGCCCGCCCCGGAAGGGGTGGACCGGCCGTCGAGGGCGGGCACTCAGGCCTGCTTGGTCTCCCAGAAGATCTTGGAGATCTCGTCGATCTTCTGGAGCAGTTCGTCGGCCTTGGCCGGGTCGGTGGCACCCTTGGCGCCGGCGGCCCCGGCCAGCTTGGTGGCCTCGTTGAACAGCTGGTGCAGGTGAGGGTACTTCTCGAAGTGCGGCGGCTTGAAGTAGTCGGTCCACAGCACCCAGAGGTGGTGCTTGACCAGGTCAGCCCGCTGCTCCTTGATCAGGATGGCGCGGGTCCGGAACTCCGGGTCGGTGTTGGCCTGGTACTTCTCACAGATCATTTTCACCGACTCGGCCTCGATCCGAGCCTGGGCGGGGTCATAGACACCGCAGGGCAGGTCGCAGTGCGCGCTGGCGGTCAAGCGAGGCGCGAGGATGCGGGCAAGTCGCATCAGGATCCTCCATAGGACGTTTGCGATGATCCAAGACGACATTACTCCTGGACGAGGTCCCCGAGAGCGGTGGAGGTGAAACCGGTGTCCGTGCTGCGGTTGCGATGGCCACTGTCGCCCGTACTCGTGACCGGTCCCTCCATGTCGCCGACGCTGCGTCACGGCGACGCGGTGCTGGTCCGCCGCGGTGGTCGGGAGATCCGCCCCGGCGACGTGGTGATCGCCGTCTTCCGCAGCCGACCTGACCTGCTGGTGGTCAAGCGCGCGGTCCGTCCGACCGACGGCGGATGGTGGTTGCACGGCGACAACGACCTGGTCACCGACGACTCCCGGGCGTACGGGGTCGCCGACGTGCTCGGCCGGGTGGTGGCCCGGTACTGGCCCCGCCCCGGGCGGGTACCGCCTCGACCGTTATGACCCTGCCCACATACTGGGCCACTCGACCCCACTATGCTCGGAAGCGCCCGGGTGACCCCCCGCACCACGTGCCGCCGCTCGTCGCCTCACCGTGTGCCCCGACCGGCTGGCCTCTGCTCGACAGACCCTGGAGTCACCATGCCTACGTCCACCGTGGACCCTGCTGATCCCGTCTTCCAACTGCACCGGGGCGGCAAGATGGCCGTCGTCTCGACCGTCCCGCTGACCAGCCGTGACGACCTCTCCCTCGCGTACACCCCGGGCGTGGCCCGGGTCTGTGAGGCCATCGCCGCGGAACCGGCGCTCGCCCACGACTACACCTGGGCGTCGAACACCGTCGCGGTCGTCACCGACGGCACGGCCGTACTCGGCCTCGGCGACATCGGCCCGCGCGCCGCGCTGCCGGTGATGGAGGGCAAGGCCGTGCTGTTCAAGCAGTTCGGCGGGGTCGACGCGGTACCGGTCTGCCTGGACACGCAGGACGTCGACGAGATCGTGGCGGTGGTCAAGGCGCTCGCGCCCTCGTTCGGCGGGATCAACCTGGAGGACATCAGCGCCCCCCGCTGCTTCGAGGTGGAACGCCGACTCGACGAGGCGCTGGACATCCCCGTCTTCCACGACGACCAGCACGGCACCGCGATCGTCGTGCTGGCCGCGCTGCGTAACGCGGCCACGCTGCTCGACCGCAAGCTCGGCGACCTGCGGGTGGCGGTCAGTGGGGCCGGCGCGGCCGGGGTGGCGGTGACCAAGATGCTGGTGGCCGGGGGAGTGGACCCCGACCAGGTGGTGGTCTGCGACTCCAAGGGGATCATCTCCGCGTACCGCACCGGGCTGACCGGCACCAAGGCGGAGTTGGCCGAGCTGACGAACGCCGACGGGCGGCAGGGCGACATCGCCGAGGCGCTGCGCGACGCCGACGTGCTGATCGGCGTCTCCGGCGGGCAGATCCCCGAGCACGCGGTGGCCGCGATGGCACCCGGGGGAATCGTCTTCGCGCTGGCCAACCCCACCCCGGAGGTACACCCCGAGGTGGCCGCGCGGCACGTCGCGGTGGTCGCCACCGGCCGCAGCGACTTCCCGAACCAGATCAACAACGTGCTGGCCTTTCCGGGTGTGTTCCGGGGTGCGCTGTCGGCACGGGCCACCCGGATCACCGACGCGATGAAGGTCGCCGCGGCCGACGCCATCGCCTCGGTGGTGGCCGAGTCACTGACCCCGGAGGCGATCGTGCCCTCTCCGCTGGACCCGCGCGTCGCCCCCGCCGTCGCCGAGGCGGTCGCCGAAGCCGCCCGTCGCGACGGCGTCGCCCGCGCCTGAGGTGTAAGGAAGGGGCCCTTCTTAACGCCTCGTGCATAGGAAGGGCCCCTTCTTAACGGGCGCTCAGCTTGTTACCGTGCGGATCATGCGTGCCGCCTTCGCCTCCCGATTCGACGACGCCGACCCGCTCGCCGCGCTCACCGTCGGTGAGCAGCCCGAGCCGAGCCTGCCCGACGACAGCTGGGTGACCCTGCGCGTCACGGCCAGCTCGCTCAACCACCACGACCTGTGGTCGTTGCGCGGCGTCGGGTTGCGCGCCGAACAGCTACCGATGATCCTCGGCTGCGACGCGGTGGGCATCGACCCGGATGGCAACGAGATGGTCGTGTACCCGATCGTGCCGACCCCCGGTGACCCGCGCGGCATCTCCATCCTCTCCGAGCACTTCCCGGGCACCCTCGCCGAGCGGGTGGCCGTACCCCGGTCGAATCTGCTGCCGCTGCCGGCGGGGCTGGCGGCGACCGACGCGGCGTGCCTGCCGACGGCCTGGCTGACCGCGTGGCGGATGCTCACCACCAAGGGCCGCGTCGACGAGGCCGAGGCCGTGCTGGTCCAGGGCGCCGGGGGCGGCGTGGCTACCGCGGCGGTCGCGCTCGCCGCCGCGATGGGCAAACGGGTGTACGCGACCAGCCGCGACGCGGCCAAACGGGAGCGGATCGCCGAGCTGGGTGCGACGGCCTTCGAGCCGGGTGCGCGACTGCCCGAACGGGTCGACGTGGTGGTGGAAACCGTCGGGGCGGCCACCTTCGACCACTCGCTCAAGTCCGCCGCCCCCGGGGCGCGGATCGTCGTCTGCGGCGCGACCGCCGGCCACGAGCCGAAGGTCAACCTGCGCCGGGTCTTCGCCATGCAGCTGGAGATCCTGGGCACCTCCATGGGCACCCCCGCCGACCTGGCCGACCTGCTCGCCTTCTGCGCCGAGCGGAACGTGCGGCCGGTGGTGGACAGCGTGGTGCCGTTCAGCCGGGTCGCCGACGCCTTCGCCCGCCTGCACTCCGGAGAGGTGTTCGGCAAAATCGTCATCGACCACGGAGCGTGACTCCGACTGGTGCGTCCTGGCGTCCTGGCGTTCCTGTGCGGGCCGGCGTGCCCGTGCGTGCCGGTGTGCTGGAGTGTCGGTCTGGTGGCCTGCTGGTGCGGGCCGGTGTGCTGCTGTGCGGTGTTCGGTGGTCAGGCGGGGGTCCGCCCTCCGGTCACAGGTGGTTGTCGAGGGTGGCGACGTCGTCGCGGGCGGCGGCTCTGGCGATGCGCTCCTTCGCGTCGGCGTCGCCGTAGAGCGTCCAGCGCAGGAACTCGGTGGTGGTGTCGGCGACGACCCGTAGCGAGGTGCTGTTGCCCAGCAGGGCACGACCGTGGTCGCCGTTGGGCAGGCTCAGCATCGCCTTCGGCCAGGGCACCTTGTCGTACACCGCCTTGCCCGCCGCGTACTCGACCACCTCGTCCGCCTCACCGTGCACGAACAGCTGCGGTGCCGCCGCACCCGCGAAGGCGGTGCCGACCCCCAGCGCGGTGCCGGCGAAGACGATCCCGGCGGCCAGCCGCTCGTCCCGCCTGGTGGTGAACAGCCCGATCGTGGTCACCCCGCCCGCGGAATGCCCCGCGGCAGCCACCCGGTCGGTGGCCAACCGGCCGCGCAGCACGTCGCCGTCGCGGGTGTCCAGGGCGAGCACCTGGCTCAGCGCGTACGACACATCGGCCGGCTGGTTGAGCACGTCGAGCACGTTGGGCTGGCCCGACCCGGAGGTGTGCGGGAACATCGGCGCGGCCACCACGAAACCGGCCGCCGCCCAACGGGTCAGCAGCGCCTGGTAGTCCTTGGGCTGACCGCCCAGCCCGTGGCTGAACATGATCACCGGGAACCGCCCGTCGGCCGCCCGAGCCGACTCCGTCGGCTTCCCACCCGCCCGGCCCGCCGCCGGGTACCAGACGGTGATCGGAAGCGGCCGGTCGCCGTCCCGGTTGCGCTTCAGCTGTCGTACGCCGACGGCGAAGCTGTCAGCCGGCGCGTTACCGGCAGGGATCGCCGGAGCCGACGCGCTGGCCGAGGGCGCTGCCGTGGCCGTCGGCGTGTCCGTGGCACTCGTGGCTGTCGTGCCTGCCCGCGGGGCCGACTCGGGATCAGCGGAGCACCCCACCACCCCAGCCGCAACCAGTGCACCCACAAGCAGAACCGAAACCCCACGACGCACCATGCCCCCGATTCTGCCTCCCCTCCCACCCCCACCCTCCCCTCCCACCCCCACCCTCTCCTCCCACCCCCTCCCCACACCCCGCCCCCGCCGCGCGCCCCGCTCCTCGTGGCGCGATCTTGCACTTCTGGTCGCCGGTACGCACCTTTCGTGCGCTATGCGGCGACGCAAAGTGCAAGATCGCGGGGCGGGGGCGGGCGGGCGCGGGGGCGGGCGGGCGGGGTGAGGGTGGGCGCGGTGAGGGCCGGGGTGGGGTTAGGAGGGGTGGCGGGTTTCCAGGGTGGTGATGGTGGGGGGATGGGCGTGGGTGGGGAGGCGGCGGGCGGCCTGTTGGTCGCCGTAGAGGGTCCAGCGGAGGAAGTCGGTGGTGGCACCGAGGACCTGGGTGAAGCCGGGACGGCCGGGGATGAGGTACTCGCCGTGTCCCTGGCCGAGCAGGCTCAGGAAGCTGGACGGTCCGGTCGTACGGCGGTAGGCGGCACGGCCGACGCTGAGGGGTACCACGGGGTCGGCGGTACCGTGCACGAAGAGCATCGGTGCGGGTGGCTCCGCGAAACCGCCCGCCATCCCGCCACCGGCGATCACGATGCCGGCACGCAACCGGGCGGGGCGGCCGCTGGTGAACATGCCCGAGGTGGTGAAGCCACCCGCTGAGTGGCCGGCCGCGGCGATCCGCTGCACGTCGAGGTGGCCGGCGAGCGGATCGGCGGGCCGGCGGTCTAGCCGGACCAGGTGCCGGATCACCCGCCATCCGTCGGCGGGCTGGTGGCGTACGTCGGCACGGGAGAACGCGGCGGCACCTCGCCGGGTGTGCGGGTACGCCGGGGCGGCCACCACGAAACCGGCGGCGGCCCACCGGGCGGTCAGGCCGGCGTGCAGTTCGGGCAGGCTGGCCAGGCCGTGGCTGTAGAGCACCACCGGGAACCGTCCCTCGGCGATCCGGGTGCCCTGGGTCGGGTACCAGAGGGTCACCGGCAGCGGCCGTGCCGAGTCGGGGTCGACGACGAACGTCCGGACGCCGACCGCGTACGGCACCTGTGGGGCAGCGCCGCTCGGTGCCGGCTGTCCGGGCGGGTCACCGGGGGAGGCGCAACCTGTCAGCCACGCCAGCAGCAAGGCCACCGCCGACGCGGCGAATCGCCGTCTGATCATGCCCACGACATCACGGTAGATCCCGCGAACACCCGCCTGGGTCCGGTTGCCCGGTGCCGTACGCGAGCCGTTCGGCCGACCGGCCAGGGCCGTCCGACCGGTCCGGCTTCGCTAAGGTTCCGGCATGGCTGAGAACTACACCGACCCCAGCGGCAACACCCAGGCATTTCGCGCCTTTGCCGCCAACACCGCCGACACACCGGCCGAGTCGTCCTCCCGCACCGGCCTGATCGTCGGGGTGGCCGTGCTCGCGGTGCTGCTGCTCGCCGTCGCCGCCTGGATCGCCCTCAGCTGACCCGCAGGCCGCCGCGTCCTTCTAAGGACGCGGCCGGTGACCAACGCGACCGGGTGCGGGTCAGGCGGCGCCGACGACTGCGCGGGCCGCTCGGGCGATTTCCCGCTCCTCGTCGGTGCCGATCACGCAGACCGCGACCTCGGCACCGTCCGGCGAGATGATGCGGTCACCGCTGCCGGTGTTGCGTTGCGCGTCGACGGTGATGCCCAGTCGGGTGAGTCCGGCCAGTGCGGCGGCCCGTACCGGGGCGGCGTGTTCACCGACGCCAGCGGTGAAGGTGACCGCGTCCACCCGCCCGAGCAGCGCGTAGTACGCCCCGACATAGCCGGTGATCCGGCGGCAGTAGACGTCGAAGGCGAGCGCTGCCGCCTCGTCTCCGTCCGCCCGTCGGGCCAGCACCTCGCGCATGTCGTTGACGCCGGTCAACCCGAGCAGGCCGCTGCGGTGGTTGAGCAGGTCGTCGATCTCGTCGACCCCCAGGCCACCCTCCCGGCGCAGGTGGAACACGATTGTCGGATCCAGGTCGCCGCTGCGGGTGCCCATCACCAGACCTTCCAGCGGGGACATGCCCATCGAGGTGGCGACGCTGCGCCCGCCGGCGATCGCGCACGCGCTGGCCCCGTTGCCCAGGTGCAGGCTGATCGTGTTGACCTCGGCGTACGGGCGGTCCAGCAGTTCGGCGGTGCGCCGGGAGACGTACGAGTGCGAGGTGCCGTGGAAGCCGTACCGGCGTACGCCGTACCGCTGCGCGGTGTCACGGTCGATCGCGTAGGTGGCGGCGGACTCGGGCAGCGTGTGGTGGAACGCCGTGTCGAAGACGGCGACCTGCGGCACCTGCGGCAGTGCCGCGCGCGCCATCTCGATGCCGGCGAGGTTCGCCGGATTGTGCAGCGGGGCCAACGGCACCAGGTCGGCGATGGCGGCCAGCACCGCGTCGTCCACAAGCGCCGGGGCGGTGAAGCGCCGCCCGCCGTGCACCACCCGGTGCCCGACGACGGTGAGCCCACTCAGGTCCAGCCCGGCCAGGATCTGCCGGACCGCGGCGGCATGGTCGGGTGGGCCGCCGTCCGGCTCGCCGACCCGTTCGACGGTGCCCTTGGTAAGGATCTCGTCGTCGTCGTACAGCCGGTATTTGACCGACGACGACCCGCAGTTGAGCACCAGCACCTTGCTCACGACGGCGCCCCGTTGTCGGTAAGCGTGGCGGCCTGGATGGCGGTGATCGCCACGGTGTTCACGATGTCCGGCACGGTAGCCCCTCGGGAGAGATCGTTCACCGGCCGGCGCAGACCCTGCATCACCGGCCCGACGGCCACCGCCCCGGCCGAGCGCTGCACCGCCTTGTACGTGTTGTTGCCGGTGTTGAGGTCCGGGAAGATGAAGACGGTGGCCCGGCCGGCGACCGTGCTCTCGGGCAGCTTCGTCGCCGCCACGGCCGGGTCGATCGCGGCGTCGTACTGGATCGGTCCCTCCACGGCCAGGTCGGGCCGGCGCTCGCGGACCAGCGCGGTGGCCTCCGCGACCTTCTCCACGTCGGCACCCGCGCCGGAACTGCCTGTCGAGTACGACAACATCGCCACCCGGGGTTCGAGGCCGAACCGGGCCGCCGTGTCGGCCGACGAGATCGCGATGTCGGCGAGCTGGGCGGCGTCCGGGTCGCGGTTGACCGCGCAGTCGCCGTAGACCAGCACCCGGTCGGCCAGCAGCATGAAGAAGACGCTGGAGGCGACGGAGACGTCCGGCATGGTCTTCACGATCTCGAACGCGGGCCGGATGGTCGCCGCCGTGGTGTGGGTGGCGCCGGAGACCATGCCGTCGGCGTAGCCGGCCCACACCATCATGGTGCCGAAGTAGTTCGGCTGGGCCACGATGTCGTACGCCAACTCCACGGTGACGCCCCGATGGGCGCGCAGCTTCGCGTACGCCTCGGCGAACTCGTCGCGCCACTGGCTGTCGGCCGGATCCACCACCCGTGCCGTGCCGATGTCCACGCCCACCTCGCGGGCGCGACGGGCGACCTCGTCGGGGCGGCCGAGCAGGGTCAGGTCGGCCACCCCGCGCCGCAGCAGGATCTCCGTGGCGCGCAGGATCCGCTCGTCGGTCCCCTCGGGCAGGACCACGTGTCGGCGGCGACTGCGCGCCCGGTCGATCAGGTCGTACTCGAACATCAGCGGGGTGACCCGGGTGGAGCGGCTGACCCGCAACCGGCTGGCCAGCTCGGTGGTGTCCACGTGCGCCTCGAAGGCACCGAGCGCGGCCTCCACCTTGCGCGGGTTCGCGGCGCTGGGTCGGCCCTCGATGCGGCTCGACGCGGCCACCGTGTGGAAGCTGTCGGTGGGCACCGAGAGCACCGCGAGGCGGGCGTTGAGCGCCTCCACCAGCTGCATCGCCCGGGGATCGGGGGCCACGCCGAGGGTGAGCACCAGCCCGGCCAGCGACACCTGACCGGCCACGTGCGCCGCGCTCGCGGCGACCAGAAGATCGTCGCGGTCACCCGGCATGATCAGCAGAGCGCCCTCGGTCAGGTGTTCCAGCACGGTCGGCACGTGCGCCGCGCCGACCACGTAGTCGAGCACGTCGCGGGCGAGCGCGGTGTCGTCGCCGGCCAGTCGGGTGGCGCCGAGCGCCGCCGCCACCTCGGCCACCGTCGGCGCAGAGACGCTTGGCACCTCGGGAATCGCGTACGCGGGCACCGGCAGCCGGGGCAGCCGCATGCTGCCCGGCACCCGGTTGGCGAGCACGGCGAGCACTGTCGCGCCGAGGTCGACCACGTCGTGGTACGCCCCGCGGCTGGCCGCGGTGATCGCCGCCGGCTGCTGCCCGAACCCGTCGACCACGGGCACCACGACACTGCCGAACTCGGTGGCCAGGCGGGCGTTGAACGCCAGCTCGCGCGGCCCGGCACCGTCACCGGCGTCGGCGAAGTCGCTGCCCACCACGACCATGGCCGGGAACCGTCGCTCCACCTCCCGGTACCGTTCGACGATCCGGGTGATCAGTTCTTCCCGACGGCCGTCGGCGACGAGTGCGGTCGCCTCGGCGTACGTGGTGCCGGAGAGGTCGGCCACCGGCAGCCCGACCCGGTACCGCTCGCTGAGCAGGGCGAGGATCGGGTCCGGCCGGTCCGACGCGACCAGGGGACGGAACACGCCGATCTGACCGACCTGGCGGGACAACAGTTCGGCCAGGCCGAGGGCGATGGTCGACTTTCCCCCGCCCGAGCCGACGCTTGTCAGGTACACGCTTCGGGCCACGGAACTCACGCTACAAGATCCAGGTGGCTCCCGCCCGGGTCCTCGTACCCGGGCGGTCGGGCCCTCCGACGGTGTGTCAGTCGTCGTCTTCGTCGTCGAGTCGGGCCAGCCAGGTGGCGAAGCGCTCGATCGGCGTCTCGAACTCCGGGTTCAGGTCGACGAAGTCCCGCAGCCGCTCGCCGAGCCACTCCAGGCTGACCTGCTCCTCGCCGCGCCGTTCGACAAGCTCCTCGATGCCCCGGTCGGTGAAGTACATCCGCCTACTCGCTTTCCCGCACCGGTGTCGTACCGGTGAAAGTCGGCCGGTCCCGTCCCACCCTCGCAGGGTGGGACGGGACCGGGATGAATCTCGTCAGGGTCGGGGAAGTGCCGCTTCGAGGAGCGCCACCTGCTCGACCTCGTGCATCTTCGCCGAGCCGACAGCCGGGGCGGCGGCGGCGGGGCGGGAGATGCGGCGCAGCCGTACGCCGTCGAGGTGCTCCAGCAGGTTGAGCGCCACGAACGACCAGGCGCCCTGGTTGGCCGGCTCCTCCTGAACCCAGGCGAAGTCCTCGGCGTTCGGGTACTGGGCGAGCGCCGCCCGGATCTCCTCCACCGGCATCGGGTAGAGCTGCTCCAGACGGATGATCGCGGTGTCGGTGACGCCGCGCTCCTGCCGGGCCTGGAACAGGTCGTAGTAGACCTTGCCCGAGCAGAGCAGCACCCGCTTGACCTGCTCCGGCGCCGGAGCGGCCTGGTCGGCCAGCACCGGGGCGAAGGTGCCGGTGGTGAAGTCGTTCACCGAGGAGACGCAGAGCTTGTGCCGCAGCAGGGACTTCGGCGTGAACACCACGAGCGGCTTGCGCTTGGGCGACAACGCCTGGCGACGCAGCAGGTGGAAGTAGTTCGCCGGGGTGGTCGGGATGGCCACCCGCATGTTGTCCTCGGCGCAGAGCTGGAGGAACCGCTCCGGGCGACCGGAGGTGTGGTCCGGGCCCTGTCCCTCGTGGCCGTGCGGCAGCAGCAGGGTCACCGCGGAGCGCTGACCCCACTTCACCTCACCGGAGGAGATGAACTCGTCGATCACCGACTGGGCGCCGTTGACGAAGTCGCCGAACTGCGCCTCCCAGCAGACCAGGGCGTTGAGGTTCTCCACCGAGTAGCCGTACTCGAAGCCCATCGCGGCGTACTCGGACAGCAGCGAGTCGTGCACGAAGAACCGGGACCGCTCGCCGTCGCCGGTGAGCGACTGCAACGGCAGGTAGTCGTCGCCGGTCTCGGCGTCGACGATGGAGGCGTGCCGCTGCACGAAGGTGCCGCGACGCGAGTCCTGCCCGGCCAGCCGGACGGTGACCCCGTCGTGCAGCAGGGAACCGAAGGCGATGATCTCGCCGAAGCCCCAGTCGATGTTGCCCTCGACGGCCATCTTGGCCCGCCGGTCGAGCAGCTGCTGGATCCGCTTGTGCGGCGTGAAGCCTTCGGGCAGGTTGACGTGCGCCTCACCGATGGCCTTTATCACCGACGTGTCGGTGGCCGTGTCCACCTGCGGCTCCGGCTCGTCCTCGCGGGGCGGCCGGCTGAGCTGGCGCGGGGCGGTGGCCGCGTCGCGGGTGGCCTTGAAGACCCGCTCCAGCTGGGACTGGTAGTCGCGCAGCAGCTCCTCCGCGTCCTCCACGGTGATGTCTCCGCGGCCGATCAGCTCCTCGGTGTAGAGCTTGCGGACCGAGCGCTTCGAATCAATGATCTTGTACATCTGGGGGTTGGACATCGAGGGGTCGTCACCCTCGTTGTGCCCGCGCCGCCGGTAGCAGACCATGTCGATCACGACGTCCTTGTTGAACGTCTGCCGGTACTCGAAGGCCAGTCGGGCGACCCGGACCACGGCCTCGGGGTCGTCGCCGTTGACGTGGAAGATCGGCGCCTGGATCATTCGGGCCACGTCGGTGCTGTAGAGGCTGGAGCGGCTGTACTCCGGCGCGGTGGTAAAGCCCACCTGGTTGTTGACCACCACGTGGACCGTTCCGCCGGTGCGGTAGCCGCGCAGCTGGGAGAGGTTGAGCGTCTCGGCCACCACACCCTGACCGGCGAAGGCGGCGTCACCGTGCACCGCCAGCGGCAGCACGGTGTAGCCCTCCAGCTTGAGGTCGATGCGGTCCTGCTTGGCCCGGACGATGCCCTCCAGCACCGGGTCCACCGCCTCCAGGTGCGACGGGTTCGCCACCACCGAGACCTTGACCGAGTGGTCGCCTCCGGGGGTGGTGAACTTGCCGCTCTGGCCGAGGTGGTACTTCACGTCGCCGGAGCCCTGCGTGGAACGCGGGTCCAGGTGCCCCTCGAACTCCGAGAAGATCTTCTCGTACGGCTTGCCGACGATGTTGGCCAGCACGTTGAGCCGGCCCCGGTGGGCCATGCCGATGACGACCTCGTCCAGCCCGCCCTCGGCGGCGGACTCCAGGATCTCGCCGAGCAGCGGGATCAGCGACTCGCCGCCCTCCAGCGAGAAGCGCTTCTGGCCGACGTACTTGGTCTGCAGGAAGGTCTCGAAGGCCTCGGCCGCGTTGAGCCGGTTGAGCACGTGCTTCTGCTCGTCGGCCGGCGGCTTCTCGTACTTGCGCTCGACCCGCTCCTGGATCCAGCGGCGCTCGGCCGGGTCCTGGATGTGCATGTACTCGATGCCGACCCGCCGGCAGTACGAGTCCCGCAGCACGCCCAGGATCGAGCGCAGCTTCATCCGCTGCTTGCCGGCGAAGCCGTTGACCGGGAAGGTGCGGTCCAGGTCCCACAGGGTCAGCCCGTGCTGGAGCACGTCCAGATCCGGGTGCTTGCGGATCTTGAACTCCAGCGGGTCGGTGTCGGCCATCAGGTGACCGCGGACCCGGTAGGAGTGGATCAGCTCGTGCACCCGAGCGGTCTTGTTGATCTGGCCTTCGCTGTCGACCGCGACGTCGCGCATCCAGCGCACCGGCTCGTACGGGATGCGCAGCGAGGTGAAGATCTGGTCGTAGAAGCCGTGCTCGCCGAGGAGCAGCTCGTGCATGACCTTGAGGAACTCGCCGGACTGCGCGCCCTGGATGATCCGGTGGTCGTACGTGCTGGTCAGCGTGATGACCTTGCTGACCGCCAGCTCGGCCAGGGTGGCCTCGCTCATGCCCTGGTACGGCGCCGGGTACTCCATCGCGCCGACCCCGATGATCGCGCTCTGGCCCTGCATCAGGCGCGGCATCGAGTGCACGGTGCCGATGCCGCCCGGGTTGGTCAGCGAGATCGTGGTGCCGGAGTAGTCGTCCATGGTCAGCTCGTTGCGGCGGGCGCGCCGGACGACGTCCTCGTACGCCTGCCAGAACTGCCGGAAGTCCATCTGCTCGCAGCCCTTGATGGAGGGGACCACCAGGTTGCGGCTGCCGTCCGGCTTGGCCAGGTCGATGGCGATGCCCAGGTTGACGTGCTCCGGGCTGACCATGGTCGGCTTGCCGTCGACCTGGGCGTAGGAGTTGTTCATCTCCGGGTGCGCGACCAGCGCCCGGACCAGCGCGTACCCGACCAGGTGGGTGAAGCTGACCTTGCCACCGCGGCCCCGGGCCAGGTGGTTGTTGATCACGATCCGGTTGTCGACCAGCAGCTTCGCCGGGACGGCGCGCACGCTGGTCGCGGTCGGCACGGCCAGCGAGGCGTCCATGTTCTGGACGATCTTGGCGGCCACGCCGCGCAACGGGGTGGTCTGCGGGCCGGTGGCGGTCGGCGCGGTCTTCGCCGGGGCGGCCTTGGCCGGTGCCTTCGCCGGCTCGGTCCGGGGCTGGGCCTTGGCCGGCGCAGCCTTCGTCGGCGCGGTGCGTGACTCGGTCTTGGCGGCCGGCTCGGTCTTGGCGGGCTCGGTCCTGGCGGCCGACTCGCTCTTGGCCGGCTCGGTCCTGGTGGTGGTCGCGGCCTTGGCCGGGGCCGATTCCTTGCGGGCAGGCTCGGCGGCGCTCGTCGACCGGCCGGCGCCCTCACCGTCGCCCTGGGCCGCACCCGGCCCGGGCCGGTAGTCGGCGAAGAAGTCGTGCCAGGCCGGGTCGACGCTGCTGGGGTCGGCGAGGTAGCGCTGATACATCTCCTCGACGACCCACTCGTTCGGGCCGAAACCCGCCAGTGGGTTCTCCTGCGAAGTCTGCTGGGTCGACACGGCCGGTAATCGCCTCTTTCACGCGGGTTTGTGTGTCACGCGGTCGTCCGCCGGCGCCGGGACGGGCGCAGAGGACGGTTCCCAGGCTACGCCGTGCCGATCGCCGAGGCATTTCCGCCTCCGCCGGGTGGCCCGATTCACAGAAGATGCTAGAAGTTCAGTTGGCGCCGCGTGTCCAGTTGCTGACGGTAACGGCCTGATGGGCCCGGTTCTCCGGCCGTTCGCCGGTGCACCAGGCCCATCGTGGGACCGCTGAGGCGGGTGGGGCACACCCGCGACCCGTCAGGAGATGTCGCGCCGCCGGGTGAGCAGCAGGCCGACGATTCCGCTGGCCAGCGCGTATCCGACAAGCACCAGCGCGCCCACCCACCAGGGCGGGTACATCTCGCTCTCGCCCGGCGTGATCATGATCTGGGAGGCGGCAGCCGGCCAGATCACCTGCCACTTGAGCACGGCCATGCTGTCCAACCAGCTCGACAGCAGCAGGAAGAGCACGCCGATGACCTGGGTGCCGATCAGGTAGAGCACCGAGGCGGTGATCACCGCGCCCAACTGGTTGGTGATCAGGGTGCCGATGCCGACGCCGAGCACGGTCCAGATGGCGTACGCCATCAGGTTGAGCAGCAGCGCCCGTTGGACCTCCCACTCGCCGAGCAGGGTGCCGTGGTCGTTGAGGGCCAGGAAGGCGGCCCCGGCACCGAGGTCGATCACCGTGGTGACCAGCCAGAACGCGAAACCGAGCAGGCTCGCCGCGATCAGCTTGCTGACGATCACCGCGGAGCGCCGCGGGGTGGCCAGGAAGGTCGTGGTCGCGGTCTGGTGGAAGAACTCGTTGGTGACCATCAGGATGCCGATCAGCATCACGAACAACAGGCCCAGGTACTGGCCGGAGGTGTAGAGGTTGGCCGCCTGGGCCGGGGCGGACGCGGCGTCGCCGACGACCCCCAGCTCCTCGCCGCCGCCGTCGACCGTGGTGTTGAACAGCCAGGCGTTGAGCGGGAAGGCCATCGCGATCGACAGGAGCGCCCCGATGGCCAGCCACCACCAGGTGCTGGTCGTGCGGATCTTGAGCAGTTCGGAGCGGACCAGGTTGCTCATCGAATGCCCGCCTTTCCAGCCGTCAGCTCCAGGAACACGCGTTCCAGGTCGGGTCGTTCGGTGGTCAGCTCGTGCAGCTCGACACCGGCGGTCAACGCCACCCGGCCCACCGTCGGGGCGTCCACCCCGCCGATCATCAGCGCGCCGTGCTCGTCGGTCTCCACCGTGGCCGGCCCCTCGGCCAGTGCCCTGGTCAGCTCCTCCGCCTGCGGGGTGCGCACCCGGACCCGGACGCTCTGCGCCATCGAACCGATGACCTGCTCGACCGGACCCTGCCGGACCAGCTGACCCGCCGCGATGATCACCACGTCGTCGGCGAGCAACTGCATCTCCGACAGCAGGTGGCTGGAGACCAGCACCGTACGACCCTCGGCGGCCAGCGCCTTGAGGAACCCGCGCATCCACCGGATGCCCTCCGGGTCCAGCCCGTTGGCCGGCTCGTCGAGGATCAGCACCCGCGGGTCACCGAGCATCGCCGCGGCGATGCCGAGACGCTGCTTCATGCCGAGTGAGTAGCCCTTGAACTTGCGCTTCGCCGCCGGGGTCAGGCCGACCAGCGCGAGCGCCTCGTCGGCCCGCTGCCGGGGCAGCCCGGCCGCGGCGCAGATCACCCGCAGGTGGTTGATCCCGGTACGGCCCTTGTGCGCGCTGGACGCCTCCAGCACCGCACCGACGTGCCGCAGCGGCTCGGTCAACTCCGGGTACCGGCGTCCGCCGATCGTCGCGGTACCGGCGGTCGGGGTGACCAGGTTCAGCAGCATGCGCAACGTAGTGGTCTTACCCGCGCCGTTCGGCCCGAGGAAGCCGGTGACCCGGCCCGGCGCAACTGTGAACGACAGGTTGTTGACCGCCAGCACATTGCGGTACTGCTTGGTCAGGCCGGAAACCACGATCTGCGCGTCATTGGTGGGGCGTGACTGCCCGTCGGACATCATTCTCCTCCCGTGGCGCCGAGATGCGCCGTTGCACAGCGTGACGGTAGCGGTCAACCAAATCAATCGGGCGCACTCCGGAGATCGCCATCCGCCCCAGGCAGGAGTCGCCTCCTCCCCAGGGACGACGGGATCGACCGTTCCTACTGGCGGCCGATCCAGGTGGCGCGGGCGTGGCCGAGCCGGGCACCGTCCGGTCCGTACAGGCTGGTGCGCACCAACGCCTTACGCCCCACGGCTTCCACCACCGCGCCGGTCACCACACACTCGTCGCCGGGCCGGGGCAGCGCCTCGACGTGGGCCGCGATCCGACCCAACACGTACGGTCGACCGGCCTCGATCACCGCCCAGCCGCCGGGGCAGTCCAGCGCGGCCCAGACCGTGGCGACGCTCACCTGCGCGGGCACCTGGAACGGTGCCGCGGTCCGGCCGTCGGGCAACCGTCCGGGGAAGATCCGGAGCCCGTCGAGGCGCTGCGGCCCGCAGACGTAGCAGCCGGGAAACGGGTGGTCCGTCAGGCCGGGGTACGCCGCCGAGGCGGCCCGTGCGGTCGCCGGATCGACCGGCGGCACCACGTCGTCGAGATCCTCCGCCGGACGGAGCTGGGCGATCACCTCCCCGGCCGGGTCGTGCACCTGGTCGTCGGTCAACGTCAGCGGGGTGTCCAGCGGTGGCGGTCGGCGCAACGTCACCTCGACCGGGCGCTGCCCGCCGTACGCCGTGGCGAAGACGCCCGCACTCCAGCCGCCGTTGCCCGTGCCGGGCGGCCCGTTGAACCGCGCCTCGATGATCATCGGATTCCTCCCGCCGTACCGGCCGGTGGTCGGCCACCCCGGCAGCCTCGCACGACCCTCGCCGGGGTGGCGGAGGTGGGCCATTGACCGATCGCGAGGGCTGTCCCTGGCAGCCTGAACGGTGCACAGGCTTTTTTCAGGTACCGCCCAGCGTGGGCGCAGCGATGACGCGGATGATGGGCGACATGGCGGCTACCCAGACCGAGGCGCGACTGCTCGTCGTCGAGGACGACCCCAACATCCTCGAACTGCTCTCCGCGAGCCTGCGCTTCGCGGGTTTCGACGTGGCCACCGCCACCAGCGGCAGCGCGGCGCTCAGCGCGGCCCGTGACCACCGGCCCGACCTGGTGGTGCTCGACGTGATGCTGCCCGATCTCGACGGGTTCGAAGTGATCCGGATGATGCGCGAGGGCGGCACCCGTACGCCGGTGGTCTTCCTCACCGCCCGGGACGCCACCGACGACAAGATCCGTGGCCTGACCCTGGGCGGCGACGACTACGTCACCAAGCCGTTCAGCCTGGAGGAGCTGACCGCCCGGATCCGGGCGGTGCTGCGCCGCACCAGCACCGGTGAGCAGGCACCGGCCCGGCTCACCTTCGCCGACCTCGAACTGGACGAGGAGACCCACGAGGTCTACCGCGCCGGCCAGCGGGTCCAGCTCTCGCCGACCGAGTTCAAGCTGCTGCGCTACCTGATGCTCAACGCCAACCGGGTGCTGTCCAAGGCGCAGATCCTCGACCACGTGTGGAACTACGACTTCCGGGGTGACGACAACATCGTCGAGTCGTACATCTCGTACCTGCGGCGCAAGGTCGACAACGTCGAGCCCCGGCTGATCCACACGCTGCGTGGGGTCGGCTACGTGCTGCGCAAGCCGGCGGCGTGAACGCGCTCCAGCAGGGCAAGAGTCGGCTGCGCGCGGTACCGCTGCGGGTCAAACTGGTCGCAGCCGTCCTCGCTCTGGTCGCCGCCGCGCTGCTGGTGATCAGTTCGTTGACCACCTTCTTCCTGCGCAGCTACCTGGTCGGCGAGGTGGATTCGGAGCTGGCGACCGCTGCCCGCAACATCGAGCAGGTGGCGGCCCTGGAACGGCCCAGCGCCCAGATCCCCACCGACTATCTGCTCGCGGCGACCGACCCGCGCACCGGCGTGACCGACTGGGTCTACTTCGACGATCGGCGTTTCAGCAGCGCCGACCTGCCCCGTTTTCCCGACGACGCGGCGGGATTCGACCACCTGGCCGGTGAGCCCCGTACCGCCCGGGCCCAGGGCAGCGAGGTGCGCTGGCGGGTCCACTACACCCAACTGGCCAACGGGCAACGGGTCGCCATCGCCCAGCACCTCATCGACGTCGATCGGGCGGTCACCCGGCTGGTCTGGATAGACGTACTGGTCGGTGGGGCGGTGCTGGTGCTGCTCGCCTCGATCGGCGCGGCGATCGTCCGGACCAGCCTCAAGCCGCTGGTGGAGATCGAACGCACCGCCGCCGCCATCGCCGGTGGTGACCTCAGCCGCCGGGTGCCCGACCCGGAGCACGGGCAGCCCTGCCCCACCTCCGAGCTGGGCCGGCTCTCCCGGGCGTTGAACGCGATGCTCAGCCAGATCGAGATGGCCTTCACCGCCCGTGCCGCCTCAGAACGCGCCGCCCGCTCGGCCGAGGTCGCGGCCCGGGACGCCGCCGAGGCGGCTCGCGCCTCCGAGGCCCGGGCCCGCCGATCCGAGGAACGGATGCGGCAGTTCGTCGCGGACGCCTCACACGAGTTGCGTACGCCACTGACCACCATCCGCGGCTTCGCCGAGCTGTACCGGCAGGGTGCCGCGCGCGCCCCCGAGCAGACCGCTGATCTGCTGCGCCGCATCGAGGACGAGGCCGCCCGGATGGGCCTGCTTGTCGAAGACCTGCTGTTGCTGGCCCGGCTGGACCGCGAGCGTCCGCTCTCCCTCGCCCCGGTCGAGCTGCCCGTGCTGGCCGCCGACTCGGTGGCGGCGGCCCGGGCGATGGCGCCGGATCGGCGGATCGAGCTGGACATCGCGCCCGGCTCGGGGCCGTTGGTGGTCCGCGGCGACGACGCACGGCTGCGGCAGGTGATCGGCAACCTGATGACAAACGCGCTGCGGCACACCCCGCCGGAGGCGTCCGTGACGCTGCGCCTGCGTTCCGAACCGGGCAACCTGGCGGTGATCGAAGTCGCCGACACCGGCCCGGGACTCACCCCGGACCAGGCGGAGCGGGTCTTCGAGCGCTTCTACCGGGCGGACGCCTCGCGGACCAGGCGGATGGGCGGAACCACCGGCACCGGGCTCGGTCTGGCCATCGTCGCCGCGCTGGTGACAGTGCACCAGGGGACCGTGGAGGTGACCGACACGCCGGGCGGAGGTGCTACCTTCCGGGTCCGACTGCCGCTCGCCCCGGACATCGACGGCGAGCCCGAGTGACTTTCAGCGAACGCTCAGGCCAGGCTAAGGCGGAACGCAGAGCGATGGGAGAAGGTGGGGACATGACCGAGTACGAGTCCGACCCGCGCCGGCCGGCCCCCACCGACGCCGAGCCGTCGCACCCCGAGCTGCCCCGCGCCGAATACGCGCGGTCCGACTCCCCGACCATTCCCGTGGCCGGCAGCAGTGCCGATTCCAACGCCGAGTCGCCGACCATCCCGGTGCGGGCCGTCGAGACGTCTCCCGCCGGCGGTCAGGACGCCGAGCCGACCATGGTGGGCCTGCCCGTCGCCGGCTCGCCCCCGCCGCCGCAGTCCGAGCCGTCCAGCCCGGCCCCCGGTCAGCCCGCACAGGCTCCCGGTCAGCCCGCGCCGCAGGCTGCCGGTCAGCCCGCGCCGCAGGGACAGCCGGTCGGCGGCCAGCATCCCTGGGGTCCGGCCGGCTCGCAGCCGTACCAGCCCGGGTCGCCTTATCCGGCTTCGCCCTGGTACCCGGGCCAGTCCGGCTGGGCCGGCCCGTCGCAGCAGACCGCGCCGGGTGGGCACCCCGGATACCCCGGACAGCCGGGTACGCAGTCGGCTGGTTACCCCGGACAGCCGGGCGCGCAGTCGGCTGGATACCCCGGTCAGCTGCCGCCGTGGGCGGCACCGCAGCAGTCCATCGCCGGGCCTCGGCCGGGCCGGATCGCCAAGTTCGTCGGCGCCGGCGTCGCGGTGTTCGCGCTGATGCTCGGCAGCGGTATCGCCGGCGGAACGCTCGCCCTGGCGCTGAGCGACGGCGGCACGATCACCCGCAGCTTCTCCGCCGCTCCCGTGATCGACGGCGCTGATCTGCCGCGCATCGCCGCGTCGGTGCAGGACAGTGTCGTGTCGATCACCACCGGCAGCGGCGAGGGCTCCGGCGTGGTGCTCACCGCCGACGGGTACGTGCTGACCAACAACCACGTGATCGCCGGGGGCGGTGACACCGTACGGGTGATCTTCGCCAACGGCACCAACGCCCAGGCCGACGTCATCGGCACCGACCCGCGTACCGACCTGGCGGTGTTGAAGGCCAACGGGGTGAGCGACCTCAAGGCCGCCACCTTCGGCGACAGCGACGCGATGCAGGTCGGCGACCAGGTGCTCGCCCTGGGCAGCCCGCTCGGCCTCCAGGGTTCGGTGACCGCCGGCATCCTCAGCGCCCGGGACCGCACCATCCAGGCCGGCAACGGTGACCGGTTGCCCGGTCAGGCGGTCAGCTCGATCTCCGGGCTGCTCCAGACCGACGCGCCGATCAACCCCGGCAACTCGGGCGGTGCCCTGGTCAACACCCGCGGCGAGGTGATCGGCATCAACACCGCGATCGCCACCGCCGGGCAGGGCAACACCGGCAACATCGGCGTCGGTTTCGCCATCCCGAGCAACAAGGCGAAGGACATTGCAGACAAGCTTCAGCGACGTGAGAAGATCAGTCACCCGTCGCTCGGGGTGAGCGTGACCGGCACCAGCGAAGGCGGGGCGCTGATCAACGCTGTCACGCCGGGCAGCGCGGCCGAGCGGGCCGGGCTGGAACGCGGTGACGTGATCACCCGCTTCGGCGACAAGGTGATCAATGACTCGAACGACCTCGTCGGTGCCGTACAGGCCGGCAAGGTCGGTGATCAGGTCGAGGTGACCTTCCAACGGAATGGTGCCGAGTCGACGGCAACCGTGACGCTCGCCGAAGCGTCATAAGTCACAGACCTGCCTCCCTACCGGGCGGCGGGTGGCGCGGCCAAGGGGGTTGGTCGCGGCACCCGCCGCCCTTTCTTCTGCCCTCACCCGAATCTCTGCCTTCACCCGAACCGGGTGAACCCGGCTCACCCGGGGTGCGGGCAGCCTCGGCGGAGAAGACCGCAGAGCCATGGGGGTGACATGACCGCCACCGCGTCCGCCGTGCGGACCGACGACCAGATCCAGCGGGACGTCCTCGACGAACTCAGCTGGGACCCGCGGGTCCTCTCGACCGACATCGGCGTCACCGTGCACGACGGCGTGGTGACCCTGACCGGCCAGGTGGACGGGGCCGCGCGCAGGTGGGCAGCGGTACGCGGCGCGCAGCGCGTCCGGGGCGTACGGGCGGTCGCCGACGACATCGAGGTGATCCCGGTCGGACCGGTCCCCGTCACCGACGGCGCGCTGGCCATCGCGGCCGGCCGGGCGCTGGAGTGGAACAGCTTCGTGCCGGCACAGCGGCTGGACCTCACCGTCGCCAACGGCTGGATCATGCTGCGCGGCGAGGTGGAGTTCGGCTGGCAGCGGCGTACCGCCGAACGGGAGCTACGTCGCATCCGGGGCGTACGCGGGGTGACCAACCTGGTCGAGGTCCGGCCTCCCGCCCGCCCGGACGCCGACCGGACCCGCCGCGACGTGCAGCGGGCACTGCTGCGCGGGATCGGCACCGAACGGGTGACTGTCGAGGTGCATGGCGACACGGTGACCCTGAGCGGGGTGGTGCGTTCCTGGTGGGAACGGGACCAGGCGGACCGGGTGGCCTGGTCGGCCGAGGGCGTCTGCGCGGTACGCAACGAGCTGCTGGTGGGCGGCTGAGCACCTGTCGTAGCCGGTTTGCCGCCACCCGGGGGCGGGAAACCGCTTCGACCCCCCGGCCCGCGGAATACGGCGGACCGGGCCGACGCCACAGACCGACGGGGGAGGACTCGTGGCCCACAACCACGGTGCGGGCGAGCACCAGCTGCGGATAGCAATGGTGGTGCCGCCCTGGCTGTCGGTGCCGCCACCCGGCTACGGCGGGTTGGAACAGGTGGTGGCCGGCCTGGTGGACGCGCTTGTCGACCGGGGACACGAGGTGACGTTGATGGGTGCCGGCGACGAACACGGCACCACTGGGGACTTCCTGGCCACCCTGGACGAGTTGCAGTACGACCGGCTCGGCGAGTCGCTGCCCGAACTGGCCCATCTGGCCCGGGTGAACCATCTGCTCAGCGCGGCCGACTTCGACCTGGTCCACGACCACAGCACGATCGGTCCCCTGGTCGCGGGGCGGCGCGACGTACCCACGCTGGCGACCGTGCACGGCAACCCGGTGGGGGAGTACGGCACCGTGCTCAGTGACACCGACCGGGGCGTCGGTCTGGTGGCCATCTCGCATGCCCAACGTCGGCTGAACCCGCGCCTGCCCTGGGTCGGTACGGTGCACAACGCGATGGATGTCGGCGACTTCCCGCGCAAGCAGCGACCCAGTCACGGGTCGGTGCTGTGGCTGGCCCGGTTCAGCCCGGACAAGGGGCCGGAACTGGCCATCGAGGCGTGCCGGGCGGCGGGGCTGCCGCTGGTGCTGGCCGGCAAGTGCAACGAGCCCGCCGAGCGGCGCTACTACCACGAGGTCATCGTGCCGATGCTCGGACCGGACGTCACCGTCGTGCTCGACGCGGACCGGGACGCCGTACTGCGGCTGCTGGTGGAGGCCCGGTGTCTCATCATGCCGATCCAGTGGGAGGAGCCGTTCGGCATCGTGATGCTGGAGGCGATGGCCACCGGTACGCCGGTGGTGGCGTTGAATCGGGGCGCGGTGCCGGAACTGGTCCAGCCGGGCGTGACCGGGCTGATCTGCGAACGACCCGAGGAGCTGCCGGCGGCACTTGGCGAAGCACCGCACCTCGATCCGGCGGACTGCGTGGCGCACGTCGCGCGGACCTTCTCCATCGAGCGGATGGCGGCCGGCTACGAGGAGGTGTACCGCCGCTTCCTGGTGGCGGCGACACCGCGGTCGGCGATGCGGGAACCAGCGCGGGTCACCCCGGGCTGAACAGCCCGGTCAGACCCGCGCCGCACTCAGCGCGGTGATCGCCGCGTCCAACTGCCGGGCGTACGCCGGACTCAGCCCTTCCTCCCGGAGCCGGGTGGCCACCTTCTCGCGCAGCCGGGCCACCCCGGGGCCGAGTTCACTCTCGCCGAGGCTGACCGCACGGGTCAGATTGCGTACCTCGTTGCGCAGGTCGAGGCCGACGTCCTCGCGGATGCCGCCGTCGGCGAGCCCGGCCCCGATCAGGTCTTCGAGCCGGCTCGCCGCCTCGACAAGCGTGTCCCCGCTGCTCGGCGTGGGCGGTGCCACCGTCGGCGGCGGTGGTGCGGCGGAACTCGCCGGCGGTGACGGTGACGGCTGCGGCTCGGCGCTCTCGGTGGGCGTGGTGGTCGGCTCGGGGGACTCGGTCGGCTCGGTGGTCGGCAGCGCGGCGGGTGGATCGCTGTCCTTCGGCCACAACGCCGGCACCACAAGCGCCGCCCCGACGAGCAGTACCAGGACCGCCAGGACCGGACGCAGCCACGACCGACCGTCGCTCGGCTCGTCGCCACCGCGAGTAGCCGGGCCGTCGTGCGTGGCCGGGCCGTCGTGCGTGGTGGAGCCGCCCGCTGGTACGCCGACGACCGGCGCCCCGATGGCCGCGGCCGCGGCCGACGCGTGGCCGGCCGCCTGACCGGACCCGGCAGCCCCGTGGGTGGATCCGGCAGCCGGCTGGGCGAACCCGGCTGCCGCCTGGGCGGAGCCGCCGGTCGGCGGTGGCGTGACCGCGGGCAGTGTGACAGTCGGGGCGAGCATCGTGATCGCCTGCGGATCGGCGGGCAGCATCTGCTCGCGCAGCACGGTGGCGACCTGGCGGGCCGTGGGCCGGTCGGCCGGGTCGCGGGACAGGCAGCGCAGACAGATCTGGGCCACCACCGGCGGTAGCCCGGGCACCTCGGTGAGCGTGGGTGGCGGTCGGTCGGCCAGCGCCGCGCTCAGTTCCTCCCAGGTCTCCGCCGGGTACGGCACCCGGCCGGTCAACGTCTCGTGCAGCAGCACACCTAGCGAGTAGACGTCGGTGGCAGGTTGCGCCGGTGCCCCGTCGAGCCGCTCCGGGGCGACGTAGGCCGGGGTGCCGAAGGTGGCGCCGTCCTCGTCCTCGTCGGGGGCGCCGATGCGGGTCGCGATGCCGAAGTCGAGGACCTTCGCCCCGACCTGGGTCATCATCACGTTGGCCGTGGTGACGTCCCGGTGCACGATGCCGAGCCGGTGCGCGGCGGCGAGCGCGTCGGCGACCTGCGCGGCGACCTCGACCGCCTCCGGCCAGGGCAGCGGACCCTCGGTGAGTCGGAACTCCAACTCCTCACCGGAGAGCAGCTCCATCACCACGAACGAGGTGATGGTGCCGTCCGGCGACACGGTCTCGCCGTAGTCGTGGACCGAGGTCACATGTGGATGGACGAGCTGCGCGGCGGCTCGCGCCTCCTCCCGGACCATGTCGCGGAACCGGGCGTCGGCGGCAAGCGACGGGGCGAGCACCTTCAGCGCCACCACCCGGTCGAGAACCTCGTCGTGGGCCCGCCAGATGACCGACATGCCACCGGCGCCGATCTGGTCGATCAGCCGGTATCGGGTGGCCAGCAACCGACCGGGCTGCAGTGCTGGCTTCACGTTTTGCACCTGCCTCGTAGCGGGGAGCGGTATCAGGTTGCGCGAATGTTGCTGCGCTGTCAACGGTCTTGGACCGGCACCGGCTGACGTACCAGGGTGAACGGGGTGCGGTGCGGGCGTGCCAGGATGAACGGCATGGCGCGGGGACCGGTGGCGTTCGTGCTCGGCGGCGGGGGAGTGCTGGGCGCGGTCGAGGTGGGCATGTTGCGGGCGCTGTTCCGGGCGCGGATTCGGCCGGACCTGGTGCTGGGTACGTCGATCGGTGCGGTGAACGGTGCCCTGGTCGCCGCCGACCCGTCCGAGGCGGTCACCGACCGGCTGGTCCGGCTCTGGGCCTCGCCGGAGGCCAGCGAGGTGTACGGCGACTCGGTCGCCCGGCAGCTGCGCCGCTTCGCCGCCCGTACCCACCTGCACTCGCCCCGACCGTTGCGCAAGCTGCTGGAGAACGAGCTGGGCGCGGAGACCACCTTCGCCGACCTGAAGGTGCCGTTCCGGTGCTGCGCGGCGAACATCGAGCGGGCCGCCGAGCACTGGTTCGTCAGCGGGCCCGTGGTGCCCGCCGTGCTCGCGTCGGCCTCGGTGCCCGGGTTGCTGCCGCCGGCACGCATCGGTGACCAGCACTACGTCGACGGCGGGATCGTCAACTCGATCCCGATCGGCGAGGCGGTCGCGGCCGGGGCCAGCCGCATCTTCGTACTCCAGGTGGGCCGGATCGAGCGGGCGCTGACCCCGCCCCGGCGGCCCTGGGAGATCGCCCAGGTCGCGTTCGAGATCGCCCGCCGGCACCGGTTCGCCCGGGAGATGGCCGCCCTGCCCGACGGGGTGGAGGTGCACGTGCTGCCGACCGGCGGCCTGGAGCCGCGCGACGACACCCCGTGGGCGTACCGGGACATGGCGGCGGTGGGCCGGCGGATCAGCCGCGCCTACGCGGCGTCCCGGCACTACCTGGCGAACCTGGAGCGCTGATGCCGCTTCCGCCCCGGTGGCTGCGCCGGTTGTTGCTGGCACCCGGCGCGGTGCTGCTGGCCGTGCTGCTGGTGGTCACGGTGCCGTTCTGGGCCCTGCTCGCGCTGGCCGTCTCGCCGTTCGTGCCCGGGCGGCTACGCCCGCTGCGCCTGCTCTGGATCGGCTGCTTCTACCTGCTCTGGGACGCGGCGGCGCTGATCTGTCTGTTCGCGCTCTGGGTGGCCAGCGGTTTCGGCGCCCGGGTGAACTCGCCGGCCTTCCAACGCGCCCACTACGTGCTGGCGGGCTGGTTCCTGCGGGTGTTCTTCTGGCAGGCCCGGTGGACGCTGCGGCTGAGCATCGAGGTGGTCGGCACCGACCCGGACACCGCCCTGCCGGGCCGTCCCGAGCTGGTCGTCAGCCGGCACGCCGGGCCGGGTGACTCGTTCATCCTGATCCACGCCCTGGTGAACTGGTTCCAGCGGGAGCCGCGCATCGTCCTCAAGGACACCCTGCAGTGGGATCCGGCGATCGACGTGCTGCTCAACCGGCTACCGAGCCGGTTCATCGCACCCGGACAGGACGGTCGGGGGACGATCAGCGAGCAGGTCGGGCATCTGGCCACCGGGCTGGACGACGACGACGTCTTGGTGATCTTTCCCGAGGGCGGCAACTTCACCCCGAGGCGTCGGCTGCGGGCCATCGAACGGCTGCGGGACCGGGGACACCACCGGATGGCGGTGAAGGCGGAGGCCATGCGGCACGTGCTCGCCCCGCAGCCCGGCGGGCTGTTGGCGGCGCTGGACGCCGCACCGGACGCGGGGGTCATCTTCGTGGCGCACACCGGGCTGGACAAGATGCTCACCGTCGCCGACGTGTGGCGGGAACTGCCGATGGACAAGCAGTTGGTGATGCGCTTCTGGTCGGTGCCGCCGGAGGAGATCCCGGCCGGGCGACAACAGCGAATCGACTGGTTGTACGACTGGTGGAGTCGGATAGACGCGTGGATCGCCGACAACCGCGACGGTGCCGCGTAGGGTTCGTAAATGGACCAGATCAGCGTGGTGACGACGGTGGTCGACGCGCGTTCGGTCGCGGACCTGCTGGCTGCCGCTGCGGTGGCCGGACGGCAGGCGGCCTGCGCGCAGGTGGGCGGCCAGGTGCAGAGCACCTACTGGTGGCGGGGCGGGGTGGAGACCAGCACCGAATGGTCGGTGCAGTTCAAGACCGCACCGGACCGGGTCAACGCCCTGGTGGAGCAGATACGTGCCAGCCACCCGTACGAGGTGCCGGAGATTCTGGTCAGTCAGGTGTACTGCGGTCACCCTGAGTACGCCGCCTGGGTGTTCGAGCACACCCGTCCCTGAGTACCCGGACTCTGGTGCGGCGGGACGCGCGGGTCAAGGATGACTGCGTGACTGGCTACCCCTGCCCGGCGTGTGGTGCGTCGGCGAACCTCGCCTCGGGCTGCTCCGGATGCGGCCGGCCGCCGTACCCGGCCGCCGCCGAGGTGATCCAACTCGACCGTGAGATCGTCGAACTCGGCGCTGCGACGCGACAGGCACGGGCGACGTACGAAGGGCTGGCCGGTCGGCTGCTGACGGCGCAGCGACGCCGCGCCGAATTGGCCGCCGCGATCCGCACCGAGTTCCCGACGCCGGCCCCTCCGGCCAGCGTGGCCGGGGCGGTGCCGCCCACTGCGGTGCCGGCCGGGCCAGGCGGGGCGCTGCCGGTCGGGCCGGGCGGGATGTCGCCGGTCGGGTCAGGTGGGGCGGGGTCGGGCGGGTGGCCCGGCATGACGCCTGTCGACCCGGCGCGGCCCGGTGGGGCAGAGGCCTCGACCCGTACCGTGCAGGGGTTGCTGTTCGTCCTGGGTGGACTGCTGCTGGGCACCGCGGCGACGGTGTTCACGGCGGTGGCCTGGGCGTCGGTGGGAGTCACCGGCCGGGCGCTGATCCTGCTGGCGCTCACCCTGCTGCTGCTGGCCGTGCCGCTGGTGGCGCGCTGGCGTGGGCTGCGGGGCACCGCCGAGACGTTCGCCGGGGTCGGGCTGCTGCTGGTGGTGCTCGACGGGTACGCCGCCTGGTCGGTGGACCTGTTCGGGGTGACCGCCTGGCCGGGCAGCCTGTACGCGGCAGTGGTCGCGGCCGTCAGCGCCGCCCTGGCCGCCGGGTACGCCCGGCTCAGCCGACTGACCCTGCCGTGGTTCGCCGCCCTGCTGGCCGGGCAGCCGGTGCTGCCGCTGGCCGTCGCCGAGGCCCGGCTCGGGCCGGCCGGGCTGTCGGTGGTCTTCGTCGGGGTGGCGCTTGCCGACCTGGCGGTGCTTGTCGCGCTGCGGCGGCCGAGGGACGTCGCGGGCGAGGGGGCCACGACGACCTCGGCGCTACGGATCGCCGGCCAGGTGACCGCCGGTGCCGGGTACGCCGTGGCGCTGCTGCTCGCCGCGGGTTGTGCGTTGGTGCCGCTGCTCGTCGGCCGGGCCGGTGGGGTGGCGGTGCTGGCCGGCGTACCGATGCTGCTGGTGTCGCTGGCCCTGTTCGGTGCGGCGCTGCTGCTCGGTGGTGCGGTTGCGCGGGCGGTGACGGCCGGCGCGCTGGTGCCGGTGCTCGCCCTGGCGCTGATCCGCCCGGTCGGGGAACTGCGCGGGTCGGTGGTGCTGGTGGCGGCGGCCCTGGTGGTGGCGCTGCTGGCCGGTGCGGTGCGACTGCTTCCGGCAGGTTGGCAGCCCGGTCCCCGGATCGGTGCCGTGCTGGTGGCCGGTGCCACGGCGACGCTGACCACGTTGTGGGCGCTGGTGCTGGCGGGCGCGACGGTGGGCCGCTCGTTGCCGCCGTGGCGGGGGGCCACGGCCGGGCCGGACCACCCCTGGGGCTGGCAGTTGCCTGTCGCGTTGGCGTTGACCGTGGCCGCGCTCGCCTGGCTGCTGCCTCGGGTGGCCCAGCCGACGATCGCGCTGGTCGGGGTCGCCGCCACGACGCTCGCCCTGCCGGCAGCCTGGGCTACGCCGTGGCCGGTCGTGGTCGCTCTCGACCTGCTTGTCGCCGTGGCGCTGCTGGCGGTGTCGGTGGCCCGCCCGGTGGGCCGGGCGACGGTGCTGGCCTCGGCACTGGCCGGTGCCGCGCTGCTCGGGCACGGGCTGCTGGTCGGCCTGGCCGGCCCGGCCGGGGCCGGTGCGGCGTGCGCGGTGGTGCTGGTCGCCGGCCTCGCCGTGGCCACCGTGGGTCGCCGGGGCGGGCCCGAACAACGCATGGTGGCCGGGTTCGCGCTGCTCGCAGCGGTGCTCGTGGTGCCGGCCGGTGCGGCGATCGCGCTGATCGGCGCCGGCGCGCCGCCCTGGTGGCAGTCCCGGGCGGCACTGGCCGCCCTCGTACTGCCGGCGGTCGCGCTGGTCACCCTCCGGACACACTGGACCGACCTGCGGGCGTACGCCTCGACCGGGTTCGCCGTGGCGGCGGCCCTGACCGGTCTCGGGTCGGTCGCCGTACCGGGTGACGAACCGTTGACCCTCTACGCGGCCGGTACGGCGCTGCTTGTCGCGCTGGCCGGGTTCCGGTCCCGTCCCTCGGTGGCATTGTCGGTGGCGGGTGTCGGGCTGGCCGCCGTGGCGGTGCTGGCCGCCGTCCCGGTGGCGCTGACCGCGCTGGTGACCCCGTACGGGCCGCCGGCCGCCATCTGGTCCGGCGCACCGGCGGTGCAGTCGGTGGCGGGCGCGGTGCCGGTGGGAGTTGCCCTGTCGGTGCTGGCCCTGGCGGCGGTACTGGCGACGTGGCCGACCGGTCGGGCCGGCGGGTGGCGTCTGGCGGCGGCGGTGCTGCCGTTCGTGGCGCTCGCCGGGCCGGTGCTGCTGGTGGCCGCTCGGGCACCCTGGCCGGTGGTGCCGGCAGCAGCGCTGCTCGGTGGCGTCGCCCTGCTGCTGGTCATCGCGGTGCGGCCGGTGGGCGCCCCGTTCGTGGCGGTCGGCGTGCCGGTGGGGCTGGTGCTGATCGGGGCGGGACTGCTCAACCTCCAGGCCACCCGGGCCGGGACGCTCGCCGGGCTGGGTCTGCTGGTGGTGGCGGCGACCGTGGTCGGGGTGGCGGCCCGGCGACACCTGGTGCGGCTGGCCGGTTGGCTGGTCGCGGTCGCGGCGGCGACCGGTCTCGCCATCACCGCCGCGCTGGCCGCCGGGCAGCCGCTGCGGGTGGCGGCCTTCGCGGTGCTCGGCGTGGCCGCCGTCGCCCTCGCCCTGGCCGCGATCGTGCCCACCCGCCGCGCCACCGACCAGACCCTGGGCATGCCGGCTGAGAGCGCAGGCATGCCGGCCGGGAGTGGTGCCGCCCGCGCGGCGCTGACGGGTCGGACGCTGGACGCCGCCGCGCAGGCGGTGGCACTGGTCGGGCTCCTGCTCACCATCGGTGCGGCCCGGCACGCCGCCACGGTCTGCGTGCTCTGGGCCGTCGCGGTCGGGCTGCGGCTGCTGCGCCGGGGCGAGTCGACCGCGCGGCGGTGGGTCTTCGCCGCGATCTCCGCCGGCAGCGTCCTGCTCGCCATCTGGCTGCTGCTGGGGGTCGGTGGGGTGACGGTGCTGGAGGCGTACACCGTGCCGTTCGCGGTGGTGGCGCTCGCTGCGGGCACTGTGGCGTTGCGTACCCGGCCGGGGCTGACCAGTTGGCTCGCGCTCGGCCCCGGTCTGGCCGCGGTGCTGCTGCCCAGCCTGGCCGCCGTGCTGTTCGGCGCGGACCCGCAGCCGTGGCGACGGTTGCTGCTCGGCGCTGCCGCGCTCGCCGTGACACTGCTCGGGGCGGTCCGACGCTGGCAGGCGCCGGTGGTGCTCGGTGGGTTGACGCTGGCCGCGCTCGCCGTGCACGAGCTGGTGCGCAGCTGGGACGTGCTGCCCCGGTGGGCGTACCTGGGCGCCGCCGGACTGGCCCTGATCGCCCTCGCCACCACCTACGAACGCCGTCGCCGCGACCTGCTTCGCCTCCGCGCCACGGTCAGCCGAATGAGCTGAGTGGCCGATCTTGGTACGAAAGCGCCCCTCCAAGGGCACTTTCGTACCAAGATCGGGCGGCAGGGTCAGTTGAGTTGGGAGAGTTGCTCGGTCAGGTCCTTCGGGGCGTCCATCACCTCAGCGGCGGCGGGCGGAGTGATATCCGGCGTGGCGCCGAAATCGCCGAAGGCGACCGTGACGGCGCCGAGGCTCATGTCGACGTCGCTCAGGCGCAGGGTCAGTTCGGTCAGTCGCCCCTCGGCATCAATCTGCGCTTTGAAGGGCAGCGACCGGAGCGTTTCGGCCGTGGATTCCGGCAGCTCGGTCAGCGCGACGGACGAGGTGTGGGTGAGGTCGAGCGTGCCCGAAAAGTGTCCGGGCGCCTCGCGTCGTACCTCGACGATCTGTCCCACAAGCTTGCCAATCTCTCCCGGATCGCCATTCGGCATGATGTCCAGGCCGATGGTCGTCAGGACATCCGCTGAGGGCATCCGCAGCCAGCGGCCATCCCACAGGTCATCGAAGCGAAGGAACACGCTGTCGTTCACGGCGGTCATCGCCCATCGGGTCACTTTGCCGTCGGCGGTCACCTCGGCGGTGACGGCGAAGTCGCCGGCCGCGGGGTCCACCACTGCGGTGGCGGTGAAGAGCAGCGACAGACTGGTCCTGCCCATGGTCATCGTCGAGGTGGTCTGTCTGGTCAGCTCGGCTGCGGCGACCAGTACCGCGCGTGGGTCGGGCGGCAGGCTGGTGACCGTCGCAGCCGGAGGTGCCGGCGCAGCGGGAGCACAACCGGACAGGCAGAGGGGCACCAGCGCGAGTGCCGTACACACGGTCGCCAGCGTACGGTTGCGCATGATGTGTCTCCATGTCCGGCAGCGACCATCGCCCTGATCCGGCGGTCAGTGTAGGGGTGAGGGCCAGCGGAGTTGTTGGTCGGTGTGGTGCTGGCGGTCAACGGTAGGGTCTGGCCATGGCAGAGGTGCTCACCGCTGAGGCGGTACGAGACGAGCTGGGTGGGCTGGCGGGGTGGTCGCAGGACCCGGCCGGGATCACCCGTACCGTGGAGCTGGCCAGTTTTCCGGAAGCCATCGGGCTGGTCGACCGGGTCGCCGCCACGGCCGAGGAGTTGGATCACCACCCGGACATCGACATCCGTTGGCGCACCGTGACCTTCCGCTGCGTCACCCACTCGGCGGGCGGCGTCACCCGGCGGGACATCGAGCTGGCTCGGCGGATCGACGAGATCGTGGGAGGCACCACCCGATGAGGTTCGAGATCAGCAAGGTGCTGGACGCCATCGAGGGGCGGGTCTGCACCGATCCGCAGTTGGCCCGCGCGGTGGTCGACCTGGCCGAGATCATCCGTTACCAGGACCTCGACGGCGGACGTCCGGCCAGCACGCTGCGCCTCGGCATGGTCATCGACGCGCTGGCGCGCAGCCTGGAGGAGGACAACGTTCCGGTCTACGCGGTGGTGCACCGGGGGGTGCTCTCCGACGCCGACCTGACCTCCAACGAGCGGATGGTGGTCCGCCGCTGGGCCGACGACGGCCTGGTCGAGGTGCTCGACAACCCCGGTGACCGGATGCTTGAGGTGGCCGACCTGCTCGGCCTGCCGGTGCTCAGCCGGGTGCGCTTCGACGGCCTGCGCGGACGGTTCCCCTGGCTGGTCGAGCAGCCCGGTCGGGTGGTCGCCCCGGTGCCGGGTGCCGGCGGACCTGTGTTCATCGCCCACGTCGGTGGCGGCCACACGCCGGTGGCCGGGCCGCCGTCGCCGGCTGCGGCGCAGCTGCTCGCCCGCGAATGGCGGTGCTCGGAGTCGGGCTGCAACCTGTTCGGGGGAGGTGGTGGCGGTGGCGCCTTCGCCGACCTGGCCCGGGTGGACCGGGCGCCGACCGGTCAGCCGCCACCGTCGCTGCGCAACGGCGTGCCGACCTGCCCCCGGCACGGCAGCCGGCTGCGCGACGCCGGCCCCCGGTCGCGCAGCGAGGTCCTCGCGGTACGCGTCGGTGGCCTGATCCGGCGTCGATTCACGCTCACCGAGGAGCAGTCGGTGCTGGTCGGCCGGGCACCGGAGGGCAGCGGCGGCATCATGCTCGGGCAGTGGCTCAACGACGAGGCCCGCCGCTGGATCAGCCGCAGCCACCTGCGGCTGGAGCTGCGTGGCAGCGACGTGATGGTCACCGACGTGAGTACCAACGGCTCCGGCATCCGACCGGCCGGGTCGCTGGCCGAGGCGGACCGCATCCCGCTGGCCCCGCAACAGTCCCGGGTGCTGGCCGGCGGCGACATGGTGGAGCTGTACCCGGGGGTGCAGATCGGCCGGCCGACCGACCTGCCGTCGGGTGCGCCGTACAACCCCGACTCGGTGATGTCCGAGGCTCCGACGATGGCGATGCGGCTGCCCCGCTGAATCCGAAGCCGTGACGCGGGTGGGTGCCCGGGATCTGGCACCCACCCGCGTTGGCTGGTCAGCCGGCCAGCACCGCCGCCAGCTGCGCGACCGCGTGGTCGATCTCCTCGGCGGTGATCGTCAGCGGCGGGGCGAGCCGGATCGTCGAGCCGTGGGTGTCCTTGGCCAGCACGCCACGCTCCATCAGACGTTCGCACGCCTCCCGGCCGCTCATCAGCGCCGGGTCGATGTCCAGTCCGGCCCACAGACCCCGACCGCGTACGGCGACCAGGCCCTTGCCGATCAGGGCGTGCAGGCCGGCGTGCAGCCGCTCGCCCAACTCGGTCGAGCGGCGCTGGAACTCGCCGGTGGCCAGCAACCGGACCACCTCGGTGGCCACCGCGCAGGCGAGCGGGTTGCCGCCGAAGGTCGAGCCGTGCTGGCCGGGCCGCAGCACGCCCAGCACGTCGGTGTCGGCCGCCACCGCGGAGACCGGCACGATGCCGCCGCCGAGCGCCTTGCCCAGCAGGTACATGTCCGGTACGACGCCCTCCAGCTCGCAGGCGAACGTGGCCCCGGTACGCCCCAGCCCCGACTGGATCTCGTCGGCGATGAACAGCACGTTGCGCTCGGTGCAGAGCTGACGCACCCCCGGCAGGTAGCCGGTCGGCGGCACCACCACACCCTGCTCGCCCTGGATCGGCTCCAGCAGCACCGCGACGGTTGTCTCGTCGACCGCATCGGCCAACGCGGTCAGGTCGCCGTACGGGACGATCTTGAAACCCGGGGTGTACGGCCCGAAGTCCGCGCGGGCGTCGTCGTCGGTGGAGAAGCTCACGATGGTGGTCGTACGCCCGTGGAAGTTGCCATCCGCGACCACGATTGTGGCCTGACCGGCCGGTACGCCCTTGACCTGGTATCCCCACTTGCGGGCCACCTTGATGCCGGTCTCCACGGCCTCGGCCCCGGTGTTCATCGGCAGCACCAGGTCCTTGCCGCACAACGCGGCCAGCTCCCGGCAGAAGTCGGCAAACTGGTCGTGGATGAACGCCCGGCTGGTCAACGTCAGCTTGTCGAGCTGGGCGTGTGCGGCGGCGATCAGCGCCGGGTGACGGTGGCCGAAGTTCAGCGCGGAGTAGCCGGCCAGGCAGTCCAGGTAGCGCCGGCCGTCCACGTCGGTGACCCAGGCACCCTCGGCGGAGGAGATCACCACCGGCAGCGGGTGGTAGTTGTGCGCGGTGTGACGCTCCGCGTCCTGCACCGCGGCGGGGGTCCGCAGCATGTCCTCGATCATCGGCTTGCCTTTCCCTGACGGAGTCGCAACGTGCAGCACTTCGGGCCACCGCCGGCCTTGCGCAGCTCGGACAGGTCGACGCCGATGGTCTGGTAGCCCCGCTCGCGCAGCTTCGCGGCCAGGTCGGTGGCCTGCTCGGGCAGGACCACGTGCCGGCCGTCACTCACCGCGTTGAGGCCGAGGACCTCGGCGTCGGCCATGGTGGCGTGCACCGCGTCCGGGAAGAGCCGGCGCAGTACGGCCTGGCTGCCGGGGGAGAACGCCTCCGGCAGGTACGCCACGGTCCGCTCGTCGAGCACGGTCAACGCGGTGTCCAGGTGGTAGAAGCGCGGGTCGACCAACTGCATCGTGATCACCGGGTAACCGAAGACCTCCTGCAACTGGGCGTGCGAGGCGTGCGCGGTACGGAATCCGGTGCCGGCGAGCAGGTAGTCGCCGGCCAGCAGGATGTCGCCCTCGCCCTCGTTGACGTGCTTCGGGTCGTACATCTCGAAGCCGGCTGCCTCGAACCAGGCACGGTAGGCGGGCGCCTCGTCGGCGCGCTGCGGGTCGCGGAACTGCACCGCCATCGCCTTACCGTCGATCACGGTGCCGCCGTTGGCGGCGAAGACCATGTCCGGCAGACCCGGCACCGGAGTGATCTCCTCGACGGTGTGCCCCAGGTCCCGGTACACCTTGCGCAGCCGCTCCCACTGCCGGACGGCGAGATCCGTGTCGACGGGGGCGGTCGGATCCATCCACGGGTTGATCGCGTAGTCGACGGCGAAGTACGTCGGCCGGCACATCAGAAAGTGCTGGCGGGTGGCGTCCATCGTCATTGTCCTGCTCCCAGGGTCTCCGCGCGCCCTGACCACCGGCGGCCCACGGGCTGGCGCGTGCCTCAACGGTATGCGCCCCCGACCTGCAGAATCCACCGCAGACCCTTGCAGAGGGCAGCAGATCATTGCGTCTGAGGACCTGCCGACGACTGATCGTTGCGCCGAACACGTGATCGACTTCCAGCGGGGTTGGCGGTGGCGCTGTTTCGGCGTAGTGGGGGTGTCGGGATGGGTGGGAGACCGCCGTTTCGGCGAAACGGTGGCTGGACGGGCTGCGAACACACATCAGGGGCGGCGAATCGCCGCCCCTGACGAAATGTGTGTGCCCGGCTGGTGAACCACCAGAGCTGGTCGGGCTGCGGCCGGTTCCTCACCGGCCGGGCGCCGGTGAACCACCGGCGCGGCGAAATGTGCCCACTAGAACCGATCCACAAACTGTGAATCAAGCCACTCGCGCAGCCTGGCCACCGTGTCACCGTCGGTGTTCGGCCACTCGTACTGCCCGGTCATGGCCAGCACGCCGAGCACCACCGCGCCGAGGCCGAAGGCGATCCCGAGCAGGGCGTCGGGCTTGCCGGCGACGTGTCGCCGCCGAGTGGCGATCAGGCCGAGCACGGCGAACACCGCGCCGAGGGCACCGATGCCGATGCCGTACCCGGCAAGCGTCCCGGTCAGCACGAACAGCAGGCCGGCGACCCCGACGATCAGGCCGACGGTGGCCAGCAGGCTGGGCCGCGGCCGTCGACCGGCAACCACCTGCGCCTCGTCCGACGCCTCCCGGCCATCGGTGCGCTCGACGCTGCCGTCCCGCTCACCACCGAGCGCCGGGTCACGCTCCGGGGTGCGCTCCAGATCGTCGGTACGGGTCCGGTCGGTCACGCTGCTGCCGGCGATCACACCGGTGGTGGTCACGCCGTTTCGGGTGGTCACGCCGTTTCGGCTGGTTGCTTCGGTGGGGGTGGTCACGTCGTTTCGGGTGGTCGTGCTGGTGGGGGTAGCGGCGGTGTCGTTTCGGGTGGTCGTGCTGGTGGGGGTGGTGCGGCCGGTGGGCGGTACGGGGGTGGTGGCGCGGGCTCGGCGGGAGCCGTCGACGCCGGACCGGGCCGTGGCGGCTCGGGCAGCGGCCCGCTCGGTGGCCGGCCGATCGGTGCTGTCCACGGGGGCAGCTCCAGCGACGCCGCCGGTGGCCGCTCGGTCGGACGCCCGCTCGGCGGTTCCTGACCGGTCGGCGGCGGCCGGGTTGGTTGCCCGGGTGGCGGCTGTGTCGGCTGGGCGCTCGGCGGTTGCCGGGTTGGTTGGGCGCTCGGCGGTGGGGGTCGCTGAGCTGCTGCGGTAGGCCCCGTCGTTGCGGTCGGTGGGCCGGGTGTCGGTGGCGACCGTGGCACCGCGTTCGGCGTCCTCGTCGAGGGTCGTCGCCGGTTCCGTCCGGCGGGACAGCGAAGGAAATCTCATGGCTTCACCTCCTGATCATGCGTGGCAGGCCCCCACCCCCCGACCACCCCACGCGCTAACACCCCACACGTACCCAGCGACTCTTCAGGCAACACGCACTCGCGGCAGATCTTGGTACGAAACGGCCCTTCTGAGGGCGCTTTCGTACCAAGATCTGCCGCGAGAGAGAGGGGAGAGGAGGGGAGAGGGGGGAGAGCAGCGCAGGGGTCAGCGGCGGGGGCGGGTGAAGGGGGAGAGGGCGGAGGTGAGCAGGGCCATGCGGCGGGGGCGGGAGACGAGCACCGGGCGGTCGCGTACGCACCGCACGAGGACCTCGACCGCCTGGTCGACCGAGATCATCATCGGTCGTACCGGTCCCTTCGCCATTTTGGTGTCCACGAAGCCGAACCGGACGGTGGTCACGCTCACGCCCTGTCCGCGCAGCGCCGCCGACAGCCCCATCAGGTACGACGACAGCCCGGCCTTCGAACCGGCGTAGCCGGGTGCGTCCCGGGAGACCAGCCGGTCGGCGAGGCTGGACAGCCCGATGAGATGGCCGTCGCCGGCCGCCGCCATCCTCGGTACGACCGTGGACGCCGTGCGTACCGCGCCCATCAGGTTGACCTCGAAGGTCCGGGTCTGCGCGTCCAGGTCGGCCAGGTCGACGGGCTCGCCGATGCCGGCGGCGTACACGCAGAGGTCCACCCCACCCAGTTCGTCGATCGCCTTGCCGAGCACCTCCGGATAGTCCGGTGCGGTCACGTCGACTGTGTGATGGGTGTACGTGGGGACGGCGATGGGGTTGTCCCGGCGGGACAACCCGGCGACCCGCCAGCCGTCGGCCAGCAGTCGACGGGTGAACGCCAACCCGATCCCGTCGCTGTTGCCGACCACCACCGCGCGCCGCATCCGATCCGTCATGACCCACCGTCCTTCTTCGCACCGGCGTGGCATCGCCGTCTCCGGCGTCCCGAGGCGCAATTGAACCAGACGTTCGGGCATGATCCTTACCAGCGAGTAGTAGCAGGCCGCCGCCGAGCACCTTCTCCGACTGCCGGCATCCAGCAAGGGCCGGCGTGCTCCGGGTCGATTCGGAACCCGCACCCACTCCTGTCCGGTGAGTCGGGCAAGAGGCTGGCTACGCTTGGTGGTCGTGCCAGAGGGACACACGATTCATCGCCTGGCAGCTCGGCACGCCGAGTTGTTCGTCGGGGACAAGGTGCTCGCCGCCAGCCCGCAGGGCCGGTTCGCCGAGGGCGCCGCGCTGCTGTCCGGGTCCGTCCTGGAGCAGACCGAGGCGTACGGCAAGCACCTGCTGCACCACTACGCCGGTGAGCGGATCCTGCACGTGCACCTCGGCCTGTACGGAAAGGTCACCGACGGTGACGGTGAGCCACCGGAGCCGGTGGGGCAGATCCGGCTGCGGCTGGCCACCGACCGGCACTGGCTCGACCTGCGCGGGCCGACCGCCTGCGAACTGCTCACGCCGCCCGAGGCGGCGGCGCTGCGGGCCCGCCTCGGCCCGGATCCGTTGCGCGCCGACGCCGACCCGCAGCAGGCGTACGCCCGGATCTCCCGCAGTTCGACGCCGCTGGCGGCGCTGTTGCTGGACCAGTCGGTGGTGGCCGGTACCGGGTTGATCTTCGTGACCGAGGCGCTGTTCCGCGCCGGACTGCCGCCGACGCTGCCCGGCCGGGAGCTGACCCGCGCCGGCTGGGAGGCGCTCTGGGCCGACCTGGTGGAGCTGATGACGCTCGCCGTCGGTACCGGCCGGATCGACACCGTCCGCGCCGAACACCTGCCCGAGGCGATGGGTCGCCCGGCCCGCGTCGACCGGCACGGCGGTGAGGTGTACGTCTACCGCCGTCCCGACCAGCCGTGCCACGTCTGCGCCACCCCGATCAGCCGAGGCACCATCACCGCCCGCAACCTCTACTGGTGCCCCACCTGCCAGGTGTAAGGAAGGGCACCTTGTTAACGCCTGCTGCATAGCAGGGTGCCCCTGTTAACGCCTCATTCGAGCCAGCGGACCACCTCGAGGTGGTCGGTGAAGACCCGGCCGCCGTCGATGCTCCAGGCCATCGTCTGGCCGATCGTCCAACCGCGTACCCGCTCACGGTCCAGACCCAGTTCGGCGCTGAGCCTGTCCAGTCGGCGGCGCACGGCCGCCCGCGAATGGCCCAGTTCCGTGCCGCGCACCATCGGCACCACCGAGAACTCCCGTTCGCCGACCAGCGGCTTCGGATCGATCACCAGCCATGGTTCGCGCTCGGCCCGCAACACGTTGGCGGCGTGCAGGTCCTGGTTGACAAGTACCTGCTCGCCCTGGCTGCCGGCCAACCCGGTGAGCAGGTCGAGAGCGGCGTCGAGCAGCCGCCGCTCGTACGGCCGTCCGGCGCGCTCCCACGTGATCGGCAGCCGAGCCGTCCAGCCGGCGGCTGCCTCCGCCAACGACATGAACGGCTGACCGGCCGGCACCCAGAGGCGGGGGAGCAGCGCCACCACGGCGTCGAGCGCTTCGTCGAGCGGTAGCGCGTGCAGCGGGGTTCCGGGGTCACAGCGTTCCACCAGCAGGGCCCGCAACTCGGGGTCGTGGGCGAGCAGCCGGATGGCGCCGTCGCCGTTCCAGCGGCGTAGCGCGGTCGCCTCGTGCTCGCTCTCCGCGTCGGGAAACTGCAACTTGAGCACTGCCCGGGTGCCGTCGGGCAGGTCCACCGGCACCGCCAGCGAAGCGAAGGCGTACCCGAAGGGCTGCCCGACCCGCAGCGACCAGCGCCGGGCACATGCGGCCAACCGGCCGGGCAGTTCGGCCAACCATTCCGAGCCGCCCGGCATGCCGTGCAACCAGGTCAACCCGTCGGGAATCCGCAGCGCGCCGGTCACTGGCTCATCCTGGCCGATTCCGACCTGCCGTCACACCCCGACCAGCCCGCGCCCGGCCACCGGCGCCAGGCGGTAGCCGCACAAGAAACGCTCAGCGGGCGAGTGCGTCGACCGCCTTGCGGGCGGCGACCAGCACCGGGTCCCAGGCCGGGGAGTACGGCGGGGCGTAGCCGAGGTCCAGGGCGGTCATGTCGTCCACCGTCATCCGGTTCCACAACGCCACGGCCAGTGTGTCGATCCGCTTCGCCGCCTCGGACCAGCCGACGATCTGTGCCCCGAGCAGCCGGCCACTGGGCCGTTCGGCGATCAGCTTGACCGTCATCGGGCGGGCGCCCGGGTAGTAGCCGGCCCGGTTGGTCGACTTGGCGATCACCGAGACGAACTCGAAGCCGGCGGCCAGCGCGTCCCGCTCGCGCAAGCCGGTACGCCCCACCTCCAGGTCGCAGACCTTGGTGACGGCGGTGCCGATCACTCCGGCGAAGGTGGCGTACCCGCCGCCGATGTTGATGCCGGCGACCCTGCCCTGCTTGTTGGCATGGGTGCCGAGCGGCACGTGCACCGGCATTCCGCTGACCCGGTGCAGGGTCTCCACGCAGTCCCCGCCGGCCCACACCCCGGGCACCCCGGCGACCCGCATCTGACGGTTCACCCGCAGGCCACCTGTCGTACCGATGGGCAGGCCGGCGGCTTCGGCGAGCGCGGTGTTCGGGCGTACGCCGAGCCCGAGGACGACCACGTCGGTCGGGATCGAGCCCGCGTCGGTCTGCACGGCGTCGACCCGGCCGTCGTGCTCGGACAGCCCGGTGACCTGCACGCCGGCACGGATGTCCACGCCCAGCCCGCGCATCGCGTCGGTGACCAGCCGGGCCATGTCCGGGTCGACCGTGGACATCGGCTGTTCGGCCCGCTCGACAAGGGTGACGGACAGGCCGCGCAGCACCAACGCCTCGGCCATCTCCACCCCGATGTAGCCGCCGCCGACCACCACCGCCCGCTGCGGCGGCGGGTCGGCGTCCAACCAGCTGCGCAGCGCCGATCCGTCGTCGAGCGTCTGCACCCCGAACACCCCGGCGACGTCGGTACGCGCCCAGTCCGGCGTGGTCGGCACCGCTCCGGTGGCGTACATCAGGATGTCGAAGGGCTCGCGGACCTCGCCGCCGCCCGCCAGGTCCACCGCGGTCACCTCGCGGCGGTCCAGGTCGATCGCGACCACCTCGTGCCGCAGGCGTACGTCGATGTCGAACTTCTCCCGGTGCGTCGCCGGGTCCCGCGCGATCAGCTGATCGCGGTCGGGCACCAGACCACTTATCCAGTACGGGATCCCACACGCCGAGTACGACGTGAAGTGTCCCCGCTCGAACGCGACGATCTCCAGGTCGTCCCGCCCCCGGCTGCGCCGGGCCTGGGCGGCTGCCGCCATCCCGGCGGCGTCACCGCCGATGACGATCATTCGTTCCGCCACGGCAACCCTCCTGTCACGCCGGGGGCTCGCCCCGGGTCTGTCGCGCCACCTGCGCCACCACATCCTGCAACCGTCCGGTACGGGCGTACGCCATTCGTTGCCGCGCCGCGCCGGTGCCGTGCTCGCGCAGCCCTTCCAGCAGCCCGGTCACCTCGGCGAGGTCGTCGTGCCGTTCGAGGGCCGGGCCGAGCCGCCCGATGAGCTGGTGCAGCAGGTCCCATGCCGGTCGCAGTTCGCCGCTGGTCGGGTCGACCGCCGAACCCTCCAGCCCGTCGTGGGCGGCCCGCCAGTGCGCGCCGACCAGCAGATGATGGTCGGTGGGCAGGGGTGGCCGACCGGCGGCAATGTCGTCCAACGCGGTCGCCACCAGACCGCGGACCAGGGCGGCGACCAGCACCGCGTCGTCCACCGTCGGGCAGACGTCACCGATGCGCAGCTCCACCGTCGGGTACTTGGCCGACAGCCGGGCGTACCAGTAGAGCATTCCCTCGTCGAGCATCACGCCGCTGGAGATCAGCTGACGGATCAGCCGTCGGTAGTGCTCGTGCGAGGCCAGGTACGGCGTCGGCGCCACCGACGGCCACCGCTCCCACTCGATCGACCGCCAGCTGGCGTAGCCGGTGTCCTCGCTTCGGCTGAACGGCGAGTTGGCGGTGATCGCGTGCAGGATCGGCAGCCAGGGGCGTACGTGGTTGAGCACCTGCACGCCGGTGTCGGGGTCGGGCACCCCGACGTGCACGTGCATCCCGTTGTTGCCCGGCCCGGGCACGAGCAGGCGGTACCGCTCCACCATCCGGTCGAAGCGGGGCTTGTCGACCACCGGCGGCACGGGACCGTCGACCGGTCCGGTGCCGATCGCGAGCAGCTGTGCCCCGGCCCGTTCGGCGGCGTCGGCGAGGGCGGCGCGCAGCAGACCGAGGGAGTGCCGGATGGAGGAGAGCTCCACCCCGGGTGGGCTGCCGATCTCGATCTGGCTGGTCTGGAACTCGCGCTCCACCTGCCCGCGCAACTCCGGCGGTACCTGTTCCATCACCTCGTCGACGGCGGGCACCGCCGCCCCGGTCTCCGGGTCGACGAGCAGGAACTCCTCCTCGACACCCACCGTGAGCAGGTCGTTCTGTTCCGCCGCAGGGTGCGGAGCCACCGCAGGCTGCCTGGCCATCGCCACCACCGTCCCGCCTCAGCCGGGCGGTCGGGTCCGCACCGGGTCGCGGCGGCAATTACCCGCAGTACGGGTTCCCGGAAACGCTGTCCGCGCGTGGCGTACGACTCGACCGGTCCGGGGTGGTCGCCGGACACAGATCGACATTGACAACTGTCCGGGTGGGACGTACAACTCCCTCAGAGAGCGCTCTCTCGTCCGTCCCGTAGAGAGGCAACGCCCATGACACCCACCCCGGCGGCCGCTGCCGCCCCGCCCGCCAGACGCCGGCTGCCGCTGGCGTTGGCCCTGCTCGTCACCGCCACCACCGGCCTGGCCGGGCTCACCGCGACCGCCGACGCTGCCGTACCACCGACCCCGTCCGGCTGGAACCTGGTCTGGAGCGACGACTTCACCGGCGCTGCCGGCACGCTCCCGTCCGGCAGCAACTGGATCATCGACACCGGCACCAGCTATCCGGGTGGCCCGCCGAACTGGGGCACCGGCGAGATCCAGACGTACACCAACAGCACCGCGAACGTCAGCCACGACGGTGCCGGCAACCTGCGGATCACGCCGCTGCGCGACGGCGCCGGCAACTGGACCTCGGCCCGCATCGAGACCGTGCGCAGCAACTTCAAGGCCCCCGCCGGTGGGGTGCTTGCCATCGAGGGCCGCATCCAGATGCCGAACGTCACAGGTGCCGCCGCTTCCGGCTACTGGCCGGCGTTCTGGGCGCTCGGCTCGCCGTACCGGGGCAACTACCAGAACTGGCCCGGTATCGGCGAGTTCGACGTGATGGAGAACGTCAACGGGCTCAACACGGTGTGGGGCGTGCTGCACTGCGGCGTCGCACCCGGCGGGCCGTGCGACGAGTTCAACGGCATCGGCGCGTCCCGGGCCTGCCCGGGCAGCACCTGCCAGTCGGCGTTCCACACCTACCGCTTCGAGTGGGACGCCTCGATCAGCCCGCAGCAGCTGCGCTGGTACGTCGACGGGCAGCTCTACCACACGGTCAGCCAGACCCGCGTCGGTGAGCCGTACTGGTCGCAGATGACCAGCCACGCCGGCTACTTCCTGCTGCTCAACGTCGCGATGGGCGGGGCCTTCCCGAACGGGGTGGCCGGCAGCGCCACGCCCACCTCGGCGACCGTGCCGGGTCGGCCGATGCTCGTCGACTACGTGGCCGTCTACACCCGAGGTGGCGGCAGCAACCCGCCGCCGACCACTCCGCCGCCGACGACGCCTCCGCCGAGTGGCGTGCGCGACGCGTACGCGACCATCCAGGCCGAGTCGTTCAACGCCCAGAACGGCGTGCTCGTGGAGGCGTGCTCCGAGGGCGGGCAGAACATCGCCGCGCTGCGCAACGGCGACTGGGTCCGCTACGACAACGTCGAGTTCGGCTCCAGTGGACCGCGTGACTTCGTGGCCCGGGTCGCCTCCGGTGCGGCGGGCGGCGTCAGTGGCCTGGTCGAGGTGCGGCTGGACAGTCCGACCGGTACGCCGATCGGCAGCTTCGCCATCGCCAACACCGGCGGCTGGCAGAGCTGGCGGTCGGTGCCGGGCAACGTGTCGTCGGTGACCGGGCGGCGCACCGTCTACCTCACCTTCAGCAGCGGCCAGCCCAACGACTTCGTCAACGTCAACTGGTTCCACTTCCGCCGCTGAGGTGTAAGGAAGGGCCCCCTGTTAACGCCTCCGGTAGAGCAGGGGGCCCCTGTTAACAACCCTGTGCCAGCTCTGGACAGAAATAGTTAACACTCCTAATAATAGGCGTCAGGTTGACGTCGATGGATGTCATATCCGGTCGGGAGGCAGGCATGAAACGGTCCAGAGCCCTGGTGTTGTCGGTGGTCGGCGCATTGGCGGCGGCCCTGGGGGCGGTGTGGCTCGCCCCGGCCGCGTACGCCGCCTCGGTCACCGCGAGCTTCGTCAAGACGTCCGACTGGGGGACCGGCTGGGAGGGCAAGTACACGATCACCAACGGCGGCACCGCCACCGTCAACGGCTGGAGCCTCGGCTTCGACCTGCCCGCCGGCACCACGGTCGGCACCTACTGGGACGCGCTGCTGACCTCCAGTGGCCAGCGGCACACCTTCACGAACCGGTCGTGGAACGGCACCATCGCCCCCGGCGCGTCGGTCTCCTTCGGCTTCCTGGGCAGTGGCTCCGGCGTACCGTCGAAGTGCCGTCTGAACGGCGCGGCCTGCACCGGCGGGACCACCCCGACCACGGCGCCGCCCACCACGCCGCCTCCGACGGGCCCACCCCCGACGACCCCGCCTCCGACCACGCCGCCCCCGACGAGCCCGCCCCCGACCAGTCCGCCGCCGGTGACCGGGCTGCCGAAGCACATCCTGACCGGCTACTGGCACAACTTCGACAACCCGGCGGTCGAGCTGCGACTGCGTGACGTGCCCGCAGAGTACGACCTGGTCGCGGTCGCCTTCGCGGACGCCACCGGCACGCCGGGCGCGGTCGGCTTCGCCATCGACCCGGGCCTGTCCGCCTCGCTGGGCGGCTACACCGACGCCGACTTCTCCGCCGACGTACGCACCCTGCAGAGCCGGGGCAAGAAGGTGATCATCTCGGTCGGTGGGGAGACCGGCCGGGTGGTGGTCAACAGCTCGGCGTCCGCGGTGGCCTTCGCCGACAGCGTGTACGCGCTGATCCAGCGGTACGGCTTCGACGGTGTCGACATCGACCTGGAGAACGGCCTTGACCCGATCTACATGGCGCAGGCGTTGCGCTCGTTGCGGGCCAAGGTGGGTAGCTCACTGATCATCGCGATGGCGCCGCAGACCATCGACATGCAGAACCCGGCCACCAGCTACTTCAAGCTCGCGCTGGACATCAAGGACATCCTGACCGTGGTGAACACCCAGTTCTACAACTCCGGGGCGATGCTCGGCTGCGACAACAACGCCGCGTACGCCCAGGGGACTGTCAACTTCATCGTCGCGTTGGCCTGCATCCAACTGGAGGCGGGACTGCGGCCCGACCAGGTCGGGCTCGGCCTGCCGGCCGGTCCCGGGGCGGCCGGTGGCGGCATAGTCGCGCCCAGCGTGGTCAACGCCGCCCTGGACTGCCTGACCCGGGGCACGAACTGCGGCAGCTTCCGTCCCCCGCGCACCTACCCCGCCCTACGCGGCGCCATGACCTGGTCCATCAACTGGGACGTCACCCACAACACCCCCTTCGCCCGCACCGTCTCCCCCCACCTCCGCACCCTCCCCTGACCACCCCACCCGCTCCCCACCCGCCCCCGCCCCGCTCCCCGCGATCTTGCACTTTCGGTCGCCGCTACGAGGCTTAAGTCCGGTATGCCCGGGCAAGAAGTGCAAGATCGCGGGGAGCGGGGAGCGGGGGAGGGGGAGCGGGGGAGGGGTTTAGGGGTGGGTGGGGGTGCGGGGGTGGGTGCGGCGGCGGTGTTTTTTCAGGGCCCAGGAGGCGAGCATGAGGGCCAGGAGCGCCAGGATGGCGTAGTCGAACCAGGAGCTGTAGCGGTCGATCTGGTTCCAGCGGGAGCCGAGGGCGTAACCGAGGCCGATGAAGAGGCCGTTCCAGAGGGCGCTGCCCAGCGTGGTGAGGGTGACGAACTCGACCAGGGGCATGCGGTTCGCGCCGGCCGGGATCGAGACCAGGCTGCGGACCACCGGGGCCATCCGGCCGAAGAAGACGGCCCAGCGGCCGTACCGCTCGAACCACCGGTCGGCCTTCTCCAGGTCCTCCAGGTCCACCAGGGGCAGCCGGTCGAGCCAGCGTTTGAGTCGGTCCTCACCGACGGCGGCACCGAGCCAGTAGAGCACCAGCGCGCCGAGCACCGAGCCGACGGTCGCCGCCACGGTCACCACCACCACGCTGAACCGGCCCTCACCGGCGAGATAGCCGGCCAACGCCAGGACGATCTCGCTGGGGATCGGCGGGATGATGCTCTCCAGGGCGACCAGCAGGGCGACACCCAGCGGGCCGGCCGCCTCGATCACCCCGGCCACCCAGCCGGTCAGTCCGCCGACCTGACTGGGGTCGACATCCTGGGCGAGCGCCATGGTGGTGCCTCCACGGGTAGTCGGCGTGCCGACGTTCCTACCCGCTGACACCCCGGCGAACACCAGGCGGCGGCGTCCCTCACTCCTGTGGGTGCAGCGTCGCGTCGGCCGGGCCCTGCCGCCAGCCACTGAAGCGGACGGTCAGGCCACCTCGGCTGGGCGAGCAGCAGTACGGCCCGGCGGCTGCCGGTGCGTCCCCGGGCAACGGGGCGAGCCGGACCAGTTGCCAGGGCTCACCGGCCGGCCGGGCCCGTACGATCAGCGCGTCAGCGGCCCGACTGACCCGTACGGTCACCTCCCGGCCCGCCCACTGCGGCACCGGGGCCACCGACCAGTCGGAGAACTCGTTTGTCACCACCGCGCCGACCTGTGGTTGGCCGTCGCTGATCTCCACGCCGGTCTTCACCCAGTTCCGGTCGTCCACCCGCACCAGCACCCCGGCCTGGTCGAACTGTTCGGCGTAGTCCAGCCGGAAGTCCACCTCCACCGCGCTGCCGACGGGGAAGTCCACGAGCAGGGCCGGTGCGTAGTCGTGCACGAACCCGTAGCCGGTGTGGCGCCACAGGTCGCTACCCGCCTGCGGTTCCACGCTCAAGCCGCCGTCGGCGTCCTCGACCGCCCGCACCGGCTGTTGGTGCCAATTGCCGCTGGACCACTCGATGCTCTGCACCACGGCACGGTAACGGGTCGCTCGGGTTTGCCGTCGCCGTGCCCGGGAGAAGGTACGGGGGCATGTCTGACAGGTGGTACTCGGAGGCGGTCGTGTACTGCCTCGACATCGACACGTTCGCCGATTCCGACGGCGACGGGGTGGGTGACTTCCAGGGGCTGATCGGTCGGCTCGACTATCTGGCCCGGCTCGGAGTCACCTGCATCTGGCTCAACCCCATCCATCCCTCACCCAACGAGGACGACGGGTACGACGCGACCGACTTCTACAACGTCGACCCACGGCTCGGCACGCTCGGTGACTTCGCCGAGCTGCTGCACCAGGCGAGCAACCGGGGCATCCGGGTGATCATCGACCTGGTGGTCAACCACACCTCCAACAAGCATCCGTGGTTCATCTCCGCCCGGTCGTCGCCGGACTCTCCGTACCGTGACTGGTACATCTGGTCCGAGCACGAGCCGGCGGACCGGCACCAGGGCATGGTCTTCCCGGGCGAGCAGCACGAGACCTGGACCTACGACCGCACCGCCAAGGCCTGGTACTACCACCGGTTCTACAAGTTCCAGCCCGACCTGAACATCGAGAACCCGAAGGTACGGGCGGAGGTCAAGAAGATCACCTCGTTCTGGCTCCAGCTCGGGGTCTCAGGTTTCCGGATGGACGCGGTGCCGTTCATCATCGAGCGCACCGAGCCCGGCAATCCGGACTCGCCAAAGGACTTCGACTTCCTCACCGACCTGCGCCAGCATGTGCAGTGGCGGCGCGGCGACGCGGTCCTGCTGGCCGAGGCGAACGTCGAGCCGGATCAGCTGCCGGTCTTCTTCGGTGACGGCAGTGGCTCGGGCAACCGGATCCACATGCTCTTCGACTTCATGCTCAACGGTCGGCTGATGCTCGCCCTGGCCCGGGAGGACCCAGAGGTGATCATCGAGGCGTTGCGGGACACCCCGAAGCTGCCCACCGGTGGGCAGTGGGCGACCTTCCTGCGCAACCACGACGAGATCGACCTGTCCCGGCTCACCGCCGACCAGCGCAACGACGTGCTGGCGAAGTTCGGGCCGAAGAAGAACATGCAGCTCTACGGCCGGGGCATCCGTCGTCGGCTCGCCCCCATGCTCGGCAATGACCGCCGGCACATCGAGCTGGCGTACTCGTTGCAGTTCTCGCTGCGCGGCACCCCGGTGTTGCGGTACGGCGAGGAGATCGGGATGGGGGAGGACCTGGCGTTGGAGGGACGCGACGCGATCCGTACCCCGATGCAGTGGTCCTACCAGGAGAATGCCGGCTTCTCCACCGCCGAGCCGGAGAAGCTGATCCGCCCGGTGATCGACAAGGGGGAGTACGGCTACCAGCACGTCAACGTCACCGCCCAGCGCAGGGACCCGCGTTCGCTGCTGGGCTGGTTCGAGCGGATGATCCGTACGCTGCGGGAGGCGCCGGAGACCGGCTCGGGCAGCACCAGCCACATCGACGTACCGATGCCCCCGGGCGTGCTGGCGCACCGCGCCGACGGGCCTACCGGGACGATGGTCTTCCTGCACAACCTCGGCACCGAAGATGTCGAGGTCGACCTGAGCATCCTGGCCGACGAGGCGGAGTTGCCGATCGACGTGCTCAGCGACCGCAACTACCCCGACGTCGGCAAGCTCGACCGGCTCAAGCTCGCCGGGTACGGCTACCGGTGGATCCGACTGCGCCTGGGTCACGAACGCTAGGCGCGGCCCGGCCCGCGTCGGCTCTTTCGTCGCGGGCCCGGCTGCGGCGTACGACTGCGTTACGCTCCTTCGATCGAGCCACAAGTTACCGGGAGGTAATCATGTCGGAGGAGCCCCGCGTCGCCATCGTGACCGGAGCCGCGCGCGGCATCGGCGCGGCGACCGCCCGCCGGTTGGCGGCCGACGGCCTGGCCGTCGCCGTGGTCGACATCGAGGAGTCGGCGACGAAGGAGACCGTGGACGCGATCGCGGCGGCCGGGGGCCGGGCGCTCGGCGTCGGCGCCGACGTGTCGGACCGGGCCCAGGTGGAGGCCGCCGTCGAGCGGGTCGTCGCCGAGTTGGGCGCCCCGACCGTGCTCGTCAACAACGCCGGCGTGCTTCGGGACAACCTGCTGTTCAAGATGACCGACGCCGACTGGGACACCGTGCTTGGCGTACACCTGCGGGGTGCCTTCCTGTTCAGTCAGGCCGCGCAGAAGCACATGGTCGAGGCGAAGTGGGGTCGGATCGTCAACCTCTCCAGCACCTCGGCGCTGGGCAACCGGGGGCAGGCCAACTACGCGGCGGCCAAGGCCGGTATGCAGGGCTTCACCAAGACCCTCGCCATCGAGCTGGGGCCGTTCGGGGTGACCGTCAACGCGGTCGCGCCGGGCTTCATCGTCACCGACATGACCGCCGCCACCGCCGCCCGGATGAAGATCGACTTCGAGGCGATGCAGAAGCACGCCGAGTCGGAGATCCCGGTCCGGCGGGTCGGTCGGCCCGAGGACGTGGCCCACACCATCTCGTTCCTGGCCAGCGAGGGCGCGTCCTTCGTCTCCGGCCAGGTCATCTACGTCGCCGGCGGCCCTCGGGACTGACCCCGGCGGTTGTTAAGAAGGGTCCCTTCCTATGCACCAGGCGTTAAGAAGGGGCCCTTCCTTACCGGGTCCGGTAGAGCCAGGCGAGGCCGAGGACGGGCAGCAGCAGCGGGATGTAGCCGTAGCCGCTGCCGAAGCCGGACCAGACCGTCTCGTCCGGGAACAGGTCGGGCCGTACCAGGCTGAACGCGCCCACGCCCACCACGCCGACCAGTTCGACGGCGCAGCAGGCCAGCGCGACGCGCCGGCCCGCGTGTCCGGCCCGGGCCAGGCCGACCGCCGCCACGATGTAGACCACCGCGGCGAGCGCGGAGAGCAGGTACGCCAGCGGCGCCTCGTCGAGCCGGGTGACGATCTGCAGGGTGGCGCGACTGGTGGCGGCAATGGCGAAGATCAGGTAAACCGCGATCAGCAGACGGCCGGGACCGGTGTTGGTCCGCACCGGCTGTTCGGTACGCGCCTCAGCCACCGAGCACCTCCCAGGTCTGCTGGAGCCGTACCACGACCACCGGGGTGACCAGGCAGATCGCGCAGACGATCGACGAGCCCCAGCGGGTCGGCTCCATCCTGGCCAGCACCCCGGCCAGCGGCGGCAGGCAGACCAGCGTCACCAGGTAACCGAAGAAGGCCCCCGGCTCACCCGGCTGGTCGCCGCCGGCGAGCGCCACACCGGCCAGCACCGCCAGGGCGAGCAGAGCCAGTTCGAGTACGCCCAGGCCGATCAGCTGAATCCGGTCCGGTGCCCGGTGCCGCAGCGTGGCGATCAGCGCCCACACGGCGACCAGCAGCGACAACACGATGGCGGCGACGGCCGGTACGCCGTCGACCGGCGACGCGGCGGCGTTCATCCGACTCGTCCGGTGCTGGTTCCGATCACCGGCCCACTCTACTAACCCGCGTAGTAAGACGAGTCGGCACGGCGGCGTACGTTCGGTGCGCCGCAGCAGCAGCGGTTAGCGTGGGCGCAGACGAGGCTGGAGGTACGGGTGATGCGGTTCGGGTTGTTCGGTACGGGTCACTGGGCGGCCCAGACGCACGGGGCGGCACTTGACGCACACCCGAGGGCGGAACTGGTAGGTGTGTGGGGGCGCAACCGGGACCGGGCCGCCGCGCTGGCCACCCGTTACGGCGTACCGGCGTACGACGAGGTCGACGCGTTGATCGAGGCGTGTGAGGCGGTCGCCGTCGCGCTGCCCCCGGACGTGCAGGCGGAGCTCGCCGTACGGGCCGCCACCTCCGGGCGTCACCTGCTGCTGGACAAGCCGCTCGCGTTGACCGTCGCCGACGCCGATCGGGTGGTCGACGCGGCGGCCGGCTCGGGCGTGGCGTCGGTGGTCTTCTTCACCGCTCGGTACCAGCCGGAGGTGGCAGGCTTCGTCGCGGCGACGGCGGCCGCCGGTGGCTGGCACACCGCCAACGTGATCCGGTTCGCCTCGATCTTCCAGCCCGGCAGCCCGTACGCCCAGTCGCCCTGGCGGCGCGAGCGCGGCGCGCTGTGGGACATCGGCCCGCACGCGCTGGCGATCCTGCTGCCGGTGCTGGGCCGGGTGACCCGGGTGTCCGCCGGCGACGGGCCGGGTGGCCTGGTGCACCTGCTGCTGACCCACGACGGCGGTGCCACCAGCAGCGTGGCACTGACCCTGGACGCCCCGCCGGCGGCGGTGGCCGCGGAGTTCACCTTCTACGGGGACAACGGCGTAGAGACCCTGCCGTCCGGCGGCGCGAGTTCGGCGACCGCCTTCGGGGTGGCGATCGACCAACTGCTCGCGGAGGTCGACGCCGGCACCCGGGATCACCGATGCGACGTGCGCTTCGGCCGCGAGGTGGTGAGCGTGCTCGCCGCCGCCGAAACCGCCCGTGCCCAGGGCACCGTCATCGACCTGCCCAGCTGATCAGTGGCCCCACGCGCCGGGTAGGGCGTCGGACAACTCGGTGGCGGAGCCGATCTGCTCCACCGGCAGGGCCCGTACGGCCTGCAACTGCTCCGTGCTCGCGCCGTTCTCCTGGCACCAGCGGATCAGGTCCTCGCGGGAGACGGGATAGTCCAGTCCCGCGAGGTACTCCGGTAACGCCCCGCCGCGGTCGGTCATGACCTCCGCTCTACCCGTCCAACCGCGTCGGCACACCACCGGAAGGCCCTCGCGTTTGCCCGTCCGGGTGCCGGGTAGCCGCAGGCATGCTGGTACAGCGGCTCGGTGCGCCGAGCGACCTCGACCCGTTGCTGGAGCGAGCCCGCGACGCCCGGGTGGTGATGATCGGGGAGGCGACGCACGGCAGCCACGACTACTACCGCATCCGGGAACAGCTCACCCGGCGGTTGATCGCCGAGTGCGGGTTCGACTTCGTCGCGGTGGAGGGCGACTGGCCGGACTGCGACCGGGTGCACCGCAGTGTGGTCGGCGCGGCGGGCGGCGCGGTCGAGCCGCAGGTCGCGTTGGAGCGTTTCGAACGCTGGCCGACCTGGATGTGGGCCAACGCCGAGGTCGCCCGGTTCTGCAGTTGGCTGCGGGCGTGGAACGTGGAGCGGGCCGAGGCGTCCCGGGTCGGCTTTCACGGCCTGGACGTCTACAGCCTGTGGGAGTCGATGCAGGCGATCTTCGACTATCTGGGCGAGGAGGACCCGGCGTCGCTGGAGGCGGCGCAGGACGCGTACCGGTGCTTCGAGCCGTACGGCAAGCGGGTCGAGGAGTACGGCCTGGCCAGCCGGTTCGTCTCGGCCCGCTGCGAGCAGGAGGTGGTACGGCTGTTGGCGCGTACCCGGCAACTCGCCGCCGCCGACGGCGCGGACGCCTTCTCGGCCTGGCAGAACGCGGAGGTGGTGGCCGGCGCGGAGCGCTACTACCGGGAGATGGTCGCCGGTGGTCCGGGGTCGTGGAACGTGCGGGACAGCCACATGGCCGACACGCTGGATCGGCTGCTGGAGCGGTACGGGCCGGACGCCCGGGGGGTGGTCTGGGCACACAACACGCACATCGGTGACGCGCGGGCGACCGACATGGCCGCCGACGGGATGCTCAACATCGGGCAGTTGGCGCGGGAACGGCACGGTGCCGACGAGGTGGTGCTGATCGGCTTCGGCAGTTGGCGGGGCTCGGTGATCGCGGCCCCTCGGTGGGGTTCGCCCGCCGAGGCGATGGTCGTACCGCCGGCCCGGGCCGGCTCGGTGGAGGACCTGCTGCATCAGCTCATGCCGAAGCGGGCGGTGCTGGTCTTCGGCGGCCCGGACCAGCCGGGCTGGGTCACCGACCCGCTCGACCACCGGGCGATCGGCGTGGTGTACGACCCGTCCTTCGAGTCGTGGGGCAACTACGTGCCGACCCGTCTGGGGCAGCGGTACGACGCGTTCATCTGGTGCGACGAGACGACGGCGCTGCATCCGCTGCCCGCGCTCAGCACGCCCGGCGAGATGGAGACGTACCCGGCGGGCGTGTGACGACCTGCCGGGTACGCGCTGGCGTTAACAGGGGCCCCCTGCTATGCACGAGGCGTTAACAGGGGGCCCTTCCTTACACCGTTGCCTTGTTGTCGAGGGTGGCGCGCAGCTTCTCGCCCTCGATGTCGACGTTGGGCAGGCCCCGGTCCAGCCAGCGCGGCAGCCACCAGGCAGCCTTGTCGAGCAGGGACATCACCGCCGGGACGATCGTCATCCGGACCACGAAGGCGTCGATCGCCACGCCGACGGCCAGCGCGAAGCCCATCGACTTGATCACCGGGTCGTCGAGGAAGACGAAGCCGCCGAAGACCGAGGTCATGATCAGCGCGGCGGCGGTGACCACCCGGGCACCGTGGCCCATCCCGTTGATGGTGGCCTGCTGGGCGGTGTCACCGTGCACGAAGTCCTCCCGCATCCGGGAGACCAGGAAGACCTCGTAGTCCATGGCCAGGCCGAACAGGATGCCGATGAGCAGGATCGGCAGGAAGCTGATCAGCGGACCCGGGGTGTCCAGGCCGACCAGGTCGGCCAGATGACCCTGCTGGAACACCGCCACCGTGAGGCCGAAGGTGGCGGCCACGGTGAGCAGGAAGCCCAGCGCCGCCTTGACCGGCACCAGCAGCGAGCGGAACACCAGCATGAGCAGCAGGATCGACAACCCGACCACCAGGCCCAGGTAGATCGGCATCGCGTCGGAGAGCTTCTCCGAGATGTCGATGCCGACCGCGGTCACGCCGGTCAGCAGCACGTCGGCGCCGGGCACGTCGGCGACGGCGGCACGGATGTCGTGCACCATCGTCTCGGTGGCCGGGTCGGTCGGGCCGGTCTTCGGGATGACCCCGAGCAGCGCCGTCTTGCCGTCCGGGCTCAGCTGCGGCGGAGCCACCGCCAGCACGTTCTCGGTGCCCTGGACGAGGTTTGTCACCTGCGGGATGGCCGCGGTGGTGGCCTGTGCGTCGTCGCCGGCCACGACCACCGCGAGGCGGCCGGTGAAGCCGGGACCGAAGCCCTCGGTGATCAGATCGTTGGAGACCCGGGCGGGGGTACCGGCCGGGGCGGTGCCGGCGTCCGGAAGGGCCAGCCGCATGTCCGGCGCGGGCAGCGCGAGCAGCCCGAGACCGAGTACGCCGACCAGGATCACCGGAATGCGGAACCGGGTGATCAGCCGGGCCCAGCGGAACCCGAAGGCCGAGCGGTCCTCACCGGTGAGGGTGGCCGCCTCCGGTGCCGCGTGGTCGGTGGAGGCGCTGCCGGAACTGTCCTCGGTCGTCACCGCGACTGTGGAGCGCAGCCGTCGGGGCAGCACCCGGCCACCGGCGAAGCCCAGCAGGGCCGGCTGGAGCGTGATCGCCACCAGGACCGCGACGGTCACCGTGCCGGCGGCGGCCAGACCCATGACGGTCAGGAACGGGATGTTCACCACGGCCAGGCCGGCCAGGGCGATGACCACGGTGGCACCGGCGAAGACCACCGCCGAGCCGGCGGTGCCGACCGCGCGGCCGACTGCCTCGTCGGCGGGCAGCCCGTCGAGCAGGTTCTGTCGGTAGCGGGAGGTGATGAACAGCGAGTAGTCGATGCCGACGGCCAGGCCGAGCATCAGCGCCAGGATCGGTGCGGTACTGGTCAGCTCGACCACGCTGCTGAGCGCGAACAGGCCGGCCATGCCGACACCGACGCCGATCAGCGCGTTGAGCATGGTCATGCCGGCGGCCACCAACGAGCCGAAGGTGATGATCAGGACGACGAGGGCCACCGCCACGCCGATCGCCTCGGTGGAGCCGACCTCGGGTTCGGCGTTGAGCACCTCACCACCGGGGGCGACCTGCCAGCCCTGCGACTGCGCCTCGGCGCCCACCTTTTCGTAGGCGTCGCGCTGTTCGTCGGTCACCGTGTCCACGCCGCCGCTGAACTGCACCTGGATCAGCGCGTACTGGCCGTCGGGGGAGACGGCGCCGACCTGGAACGGGTCCACCGCGCCGAGCACGCCGGGTACGGCGGTGGCCTCCTGGGTGACCTTCTGGACGACCGCCTGACCCTCGGGCGTGCCGAGCTGGCCGGGGTTGGGGGCCTTGACGGCGATCGTGCCGGTCGCGCCGGCGGCTGCCGGGAACTGCTCGGCGAGCAGGTCGATGGCGCGCTGGGACTCGGTGCCGGGCATGGAGAAGTTGCTGGCCGTCGGGCCGCGCAGGGTCGCTGCGGCCAGGCCGAGCGCGACGAGTACGACGAGCCAGATCGCGGCGACGAGTCGCCGCCGGCGCATCGAGCCCCGGCCGAGCCGGTAGAGCAGGGTCGCCATGAGGTCCTTTCCCTCAATCGTGGATGGTGGGACTGGTCAGCGGGCGGGCTCCAACGCCCGCCGCAGCAACGCCAGCAGGGCGTCGCGCAGTTCGTCGTCGGGTACGTCGGCGAACTCGCCGCAGGTCTCGGCGATGCCGGCGACCAGTACGAAGGCGGCAACCCGGGCCGAGGAACGCTCGGACCGGGCGGCGAGCGCGTCGAGCAGCCGTTCGGAGATCTGCTGGATGTGGGTGAAGCCGGGCTGTTGCAGCAGGTTCGGAAATTCGCCACGGAGCAGCGCGATCTCGGCGCGGAAGCGGACCGCCAGGTCCACGAAACCCTCGGCGGCGGCCCGCTGGGCCCCCTCGGGGTCCGGCTGGGCCACGATCCGTTCGTCGAGCGTTCGCAGCGCCTCGATCGCCGGGGCCATCAGCTCGGTGAGGATGGCTTCCTTGTTGGCGAAGTGGTAGAGCACGGCCGCCTTGGAACAGCCCACCTCGCTGGCGATGTCCTGCAGGGAGGTGCCCCGGTAACCGGTGACGCCGAACCGTCGCGCTGCGGCGGCCAGGATCTCGTCGTGGGTCTGCGGGGCGAGGCGAGCCATGACCACCAGCATGCCTGACCGATCGGTCAGGGGCTGACCGAACGGTCAGATTCGTGGTCCTCGCCACAAACCACCGTCGGTGGATTGGATCTGCGCCGATGCCTCCGGGCTGCCCAGAATCATCACCATGACCAACTCTCCGGCGGTCCGGGCGGCCGCCCTTCGTGCCCTGCATCGGCCCGGTGACCCGCTGGTGCTGCCGAACGCCTGGGACGTCGGTTCGGCCCGCGCGGTGGTCGAGGCCGGCTTCGGCGCGGTCGCCACCGCCAGCGCGGCCGTCTCCCAGTCACTCGGGTACGCCGACGGCGAGGGCACTCCGGCGGGGGAGATGTTCGCTGCGGTGTCAAGGATCTCCCGCGCGGTGACCGTGCCGGTCACCGCCGATCTGGAGCGGGGGTACGGACTGCCCCCGGCCGAACTGGTCCAGCGGCTGCTCGACGCCGGGGCCGTCGGGCTGAACCTGGAGGACTCGGCACCGCACGACGGTGCGCTGGTGGAACCGCAGGAGCAGGCCGAACTGCTGGCCGGGGTACGGGCCGCAGCCGACGCCGCCGGGGTGCCGATCGTGATCAACGCACGGACGGACGTGTTCCTGCGCCAGCACGGCGAGCCGGCCGGACGACTCGACGAGGCGATCCGGCGGGCCCGGCGCTACCTGGCGGCCGGCGCGGACTGCGTCTACCCGATCATGCTCGCCGACCCCGCCGAGCTGCGTACCTTCGTCGAGGCGGTGGCGGCACCGGTGAACGTGCTGGCCCACCCGGCGGCACCGGCACCGGCCGAGCTGGCCGCCCTCGGCGTGGCCCGGATCAGCTACGGTCCCGGCCTGTACGCGGCCACCCACGCGCACACCGCCCGGCTGCTCGCCTCGATCGCCGCAGGCGACGTCCTCGCCTGAGCGACACGCCGACCGGCGATGCGTGGCGTTGCGGTTGACCGGCGGGCATCGAGCCGCGATGGTGGTCCGGTGAGCGGGGCAGCCGACGAGACCCGGGACGGGGTACCGCTGACCAACCTGGACCAGGCGTTGTTCGACGGGTCCGGCGCGGTCAAGCGTGACCTGGTCGACTACCTCGACGCGATGGCCGACCGGATCGTTCCGCACCTGCGGAACCGGCCGCTGTCGGTGGTCCGGGTACGCCCCGGGCAGCCCCCGTTCATGCAGAAGAACCTGCCCCGCTACACCCCGGACTGGGTACGGCGGGTGCCGATCTGGGCCGAGGCGTCCCGGCGGGAGATCGCGTACGCGCTCTGCGACGACCGCCGCACCCTGCTCTGGTTCGCCAACCAGCGGGCGGTCGAGTACCACCCCACCCTGGCCACGGCCGACGACCTGAGCCGTCCCACCCATCTGGTTCTCGATCTCGACCCGCCGGAGGGCGACAGCTTCGGGGTCGGGGTGGCCGCGGCCCTGCTGGTCCGGCAGGCGCTCACCGATGCCGGGCTGGCCGGTGCGGTGAAGACCAGCGGCGCCAAGGGCGTGCACGTCTTCGTTCCGGTCGCCCCCGGGCCGGACGCCGAGCAGTTGGCCGCCGCCACGCGGGCGCTGGCCGCCCGGGCGCAACTGTTGGATCCGGCGCTGGCCACCACCGCCTTCATCCGCGAGGACCGCGACGGCAAGGTCTTCATCGACCCGACCCGCACCGGCGGCGCGACGGTGGTCTCCGTCTACAGTCCCCGGCTGCGTCCCGGCGTACCGGTCTCCTTCCCGGTGCCCTGGGAAGAGTTGGAGTCGGTGGCTCCGGGGGACTTCACCATCCGTACCGTCCCGGGCCTGCTGGCCCACGGTGACCCCTGGGCGGACCTGATGCCGCTACCGCAGTCCCTCCCCGCCGACCTGATCGAGGAGGGGCGGGCCATTCCGGTGCCCCGGGTGCAGGCCATGCACGAGGGCCGCCGCCGCGCCCGCGCCCGCCGCGCCGCCGCCGACTGAGCCAGTCGCATCGGCCGGTGCCCGCTGCGGACATGGCGGTGCGCCGGACCGTGGGTACGGTCCGGCGCACCGGGGGTCGAGCAAGGTCAGAGCATCCAGCGGTTGCGCTGCACGAAGGGCAGCTGCGCCCAGCGCCGGCCGAGACCCCAGGTGTGTCCGGCGTACGCGGCGGCAAGGACGACAAGCACCAGGGCGTACATCAGGTGGGAGTCGACAACCGGGTTGGTCGAACCGGTCGGGTCACCGGCGGCGTTGAAGCGGGCCAGCGGGAAGTCGGCCAGCCACATCAGCGCCATCATCAGGCTGCCCGAGGCGGCCGCGATGCGCAGGCCGATACCGGCGAGCAGAGCGATACCGATGGCGGCCAGACCCCCCATGAACAGCAGGTTCGCCCACCAGGCGCCCGCGATCGAGTGGGCGATCGACTGGAACGGCCCGACGTCGACGTTGGCCAGGAAGCCCTTGGTCGGGGAGCCGCCGTTGATCCAGGCCCGCTCGGTGGGGGTCGAGTAGCCGAGGCCGAACATCTTGTCCAGGAACGCCCAGCCGAAGATCAGGCCGGTGGCGACCCGCAGCACGGCCAGGGCGCGGGCGGCGGTGGTGGTCAACATCGAGCCGGGCATCTCCGCCCGCTCAAGGGGCCGCTCGATCGAACGCTGGGTGTTGTGGTGGATGGTCATCGTTGCCTCCGGTGTCTGTTTCCGTCACCACCACTGTCGCCCGGGAGGGCATTGCGCCGCGCGGGCCGGAACACCCCAAGGCACCGGGACCAAGGTCCCGACCTGAGGGGGTACGTTCAGCCCCGCTCCCGTACCGCCGTGGTGGCGGCAACCGGCCAGCGGAGCGCCGAACAGGCGCGCCGGTATGGTTCTGGCGTGCACATCCGGTTCGACGTCCCCGCAGATCCCACCTATCCGGGCCGGGTGGCCGCTGCGCTCAGCGGTGACCGGCTACGCAGGTACGGCTACGTCGGCGCGGTGCTCGCGGCGGTCGGAGCGATCGGATTCGCCGTCTCGCGGGGGACGTCCTGGGGTGAGCTGATCTCGCCGTTCTGGGTGACGATGGCCGTGGGTGGCCTGCTGGCGATGCTGTACTGGCCGTGGTTGCAGTTGCGGGCCCGACGCCGCTCCAGCGGCTACGCCGTCGACGGCAGCTACGACATCACCGATGAGCAGATCCTGATGCGCAGCGGTACGGAGTCCGGGAGCATCGCCTGGGACGGTGTCGCCCAGGTGAAAGGCACCCCGGATTTCTGGATCGTGTACGTCGGCGGGATGCCGGCGACAGTGATTCCCCGCTGGCTGATGTCCGCCGAGGACGCCGAGACGTTGCGTGCCTTCATGACCGAACGTGGCCTGCTCCAGGCGCGGTGAGCCACCGGGCCGGCCGTGACGGGTTGGTACGGTGCGGGCTGTGCAGCCCACCCGGATCGGTTCCTACCGCATCGAGCGGCTGCTGGGGGTCGGCTCCTTCGCCACCGTCTGGCTCGGCTACGACGAGTCACTCGACGCGCGTGTCGCGATCAAGGTGCTGGCCGAGAACTGGAGTCACGACCTACGGGTACGCGAACGGTTCCGGCAGGAGGCTCGGCTGCTGTGGCGGCTCGACCACGAGCGGCTGGTAAGCGTGCACGCGGTCGGCGAACTGGACGACGGCCGGCCGTACGCGGTGCTGACCTGGGCCGACGGCGGTAGCCTGCGCGACCGCCTCGCCGCCGGACCGTTGCCGGCAGAGCGGAGTGTTCGGCTGCTGCGCGAGGTGGCCGCGGGCGTGGCGGTGCTCCACGACAGCGACATCGTGCACCGGGACATCACCCCGGGCAACGTGCTGTTCCGGACCCGCGCCACCGGCGAGGAACAGGTGCTCATCGCCGATCTCGGCCTGGCCAAGGCGCTCGCGGCCGCGTCCGGTCTGACCGCCCGGGCCGGTACCCCCGGCTACATGGCGCCGGAACAGGACGACCCGCTGGCGATCGTGGACGCCCGTGCCGACGTGTACGGCCTCGGCCGTCTCGGTGTCACACTGCTGGCCGTGTCCCAGGACGGGCAGCCGCCGGCAACGACGTTCCGGTTGCGGCCGGAGGTGCCCGCAGCTGTCGCGGCGGTGTTGGGCACCGCGACCGCTGTTTCCCCGGCCGATCGGTACCCGGACGCGGCGGCTTTCGGCGCAGCGCTCGACGAGGCGCTCGCGGTGCCGTCGGAGGTGGCGGAGCCGGGCGTTCCCACGCCGCCCCGGCGTCGCCTGGCGATGGTGAGCGCGCTGGCGGCCGTCGCCTGTCTCACGCTCGCGGGCACCATCGGCGGGGCGGCCTGGGCGTGGTCTCAGCGGGGTCCGCAGACCGGCACGGACACCAGTGGGCGGGTCAGCGTCAGCCTGCCGGACGGTTGGCGGGTCGCCGGTTCCGGCTGGTCAGGGCAGCGCAACGCCGACGGTGGACTGGAGCCGGCGATGCTGATCTCGCCCGACCCGGACCGCTGGGCGGCGGACCCGGGCGTGCCGGGTGCGTTCGTCGGGGCGTCCGCTGCGCTGGCCGCCGAGACCACCCCGCGCCGGCTCGTCACCGATCGGGAACACGCCCAGTGTGTGGCGTCGGGGGTGCGTACCACCCGCCAGGCGGGCATCGACTGGACGGTGGCGTCGTTCACCGGCTGCTCTTCCGGCAAACCGGAGGTCATCGAGGCCGCTGGGCTCACCCCGGACGGCGGCAGGCTGGTGTATGTGCAGGTCGCGCCCCCGGCAGGCGGCGGGACGACCTTCGTCGACTCGCTGCTCGCCGGGGTGCGCGTGACCGGGTGACTCAGGGCAGCGGCACCGGGATCCGGACCTGCTTGCCACCGAGGCTGCCCCACTCGATCTCGACCTGGCCGGAGTCGGGGATGTCGAAGACGAGGTACTGGCGGTCGGTGGCCCCGGCGGCGACGTTCGTGGTGCCGCCCAGCTCGGGGTAGTCGCCCAGCCGGTCGCCGTCGACGATCAGGTGGACGTCACCGCCGCTGCCGGTGGCGATGAAGCAGCCGCTGCGGTTGGCCGGCCCGGTGACCGCGAGCCCGAGGTGAAGCTTGAGCCGACCGGCCTCGGCCTGCTTGGTGGTGTGCGAGCGGCCGCCCTCGTCGAAGCCCACCCAGTGGGCCAGGTACGCCTCCTCCACCTCGACTGTCAGCGGACAGCCGCTGTTACCGGTGAGCACGGTGCCCGGCGAGGCCACGGTGATCGCCTTCGGGTATTCCGGCGTCGGCAGGTCGCCGATCAGCGGCAGACGTTCCTGCCGGTGACCGGCCGGGCCGAACACCAGCGAGGCATCCTCCAACGTTGCCCCGGCGGGCAGTTCGAAGGCGTACCACCCGGTGGCGGTCGCACCGGGAGCGATCACGTCGGTCGCCGGGCTGCCCGAGGAGTCGAGCGGGATGAGTTCGTCGGTGGCGAGCGCCAGGAAGACGCCGTCCTGGACGAGGAAGGTGGTGAAGTTGAGCTGGTTGGCGACCTTCACCGTGAGGTACGCGTAGTGGGCGTCGCCGTACTCGGGGGTGCCTGTCGTGTCGCCGTAGCTGCGCGGGGTCTGCTGGGACACCTCCACCCCGGTCACGGTGATCTCGGCGTTCAGGTACGAGATCGACCGGGGGGTGAAGCCCACCAGCGGGGCGGGCGCATCCGGCGTCGGCGACGGCTCGGGCTCGGCATCGAGGTTGGCCGCGGCTTGTTGACCGTCGAGCGGGGCGACAGGCTCCTCGGTGGCGCATCCGGCCGCGAGCACCGGGATGGCCACCGCCAGAGCGATGGCCTGGGAGAGACGCCGGAGGGGTCGGCGAGGCATGCGGTCATCTCCTTGAGTCAGTGGATCTTCATGGTGTTGGTCCTCTGACGCGCCGAAGTTGTTCGGGCCATCCGCTGTGACCTGGCCCTCAGCATGATCAGGAGTCGTTGGCGCGCGGCCCGGCGTCGGTGAGTCGGGCCCGCAGCCGGCGCCGCCCCTCGTGAATGCGGGACTTCACGGTGCCTTCGGGCAACCCCAGTAGTTGGGCGACCTCGCGGTAGCTCAGCCCCATCACGTCCCGCAGCGCCACCGGCTCCGCGAGGTCGGCGCCGATGGCGTCGAGCCCCTCCAGCAGGTCCAACCGGGTACCGGCGATCACGCTGGTACGAGCGGGATCGGCCCGCTCCGGAGGCAGGGCACGTGCGGTCTCGACCATCCACCGACGTCGCAGTGCCTGATAGGTCGAGCGGGACCGGTTGGCCGCGACCCGGTAGAGCCAGGTCCGGAAGGACGAGCGCCCGTCGAACGACCCGATGCCGGTGGCCAGCGCGAGCAGCGTGTCCTGGCAGGCTTCCTCGGCGTCCTCCCGGTTGGGCAGGAACCGCCCGCAGAGCCGCAGCACCTCCGGCCGCACCTGGGCGAGCAGCGCCTCCAGCGCATCCCGGTCCCCGTCGGCGGCGGCTCGTGCCGTCCGCTCGATCACATCATGATCATCTTGCATCAGGGAAGTGTATGAGCCGCCTCTGAACTGGGCGGACACCATTCGCGGCGCAGGCGTTCAGGCAACGGTGGCCGGAAACGGTAAAGGCCGCTGACCGGATTTCCCTGGTCGGCGGCCTTGTCGCGCTGATCGATCTCGCGCTGAGCGAATCCTTGCTAGCAAGTGTGCCCCCGGCAGGATTCGAACCTGCGCCCCCGCCTCCGGAGGGCGGTGCTCTATCCCCTGAGCTACGGGGGCTCAGCGACTGGAGAAGACTAGCAAACTCCTCCTTGAATCGCCGAATCGGTACCCGTCCGTCCGTGATCACGCTTCCGGTCGGGTGCGGGTCCGTGCCGAGACCGATTCAGGCCCTGGTCAATCGGGTGGTCGAGGTCAGGCGGCGGCGGTGCGGCCGCAGCTCGGCAGCGGGTGCGGCACGATGCGTCGGGGCAGCCGGCGGGGCCATTCGTTGCGCGCCCAGGAGCCGTCCACGATCAGGTGTACGGTCCGCTGCTCGGCACCGCTGAGCCGCAGGACGAAGTCCCGGGGCAGCGCCGGGTCGAGCGACGGCGTGGTGATCATGAAGCGGACCCGTCCCCGGGACGAGACGGCGGAGATCACGTCGGCGGCCGGCATCGTGCCCCGCAGCCGTACCCGGCCGAGCCAGTAGACCTCGGCGAGGTGCTCCTGGGCGGCCCGGGTGATCGCCGGGTACTCGCTGCGTACCCAGCGCTCGACCGCGCCGACGCAGAGGCCGCAGGCCCGCTCGCGGGGCTCGCGGGGACCCAACCCCCAGGCCCGCAGGTACGCCCCGACCGCGCCGTTCTCCATGGTCAGCCCGAAGTGCTGCTGGATCAGAGCCTGGAGGCTCTGTCGGGTCCACAGCTCCTCGTCCAGGCCGAACTCGTCGGGGTGGACGCCCCGCAGGGTGTCGATGAGTTCCAGCTCCTGTTCGCGGCTGAGCGATCCCGGCTCACCCTGCCGCTGTCCGCGACGGACGGCTGCCACCGTCCCGTCACCGCCGATGGTGTGGCGCCGGCACCAGCTGGTGACGGAACGCCGTGCGTCTCTGAGTGCAACCCCCACGTCCTGGACAACGAGTGCACTTCTCTCTAAGTAACCCCTAGAGGGAAAATCGGTCTTATGCCACCAAGCTATGACGGAGGACCCGATACCGGGTGTCCTTGGGGCGAGTGCCGACAGGGATCGTCATCAGCGGGAAAAACGGTGCCGCCCCGCTCGATGTGAGCGGGGCGGCACCGGTCAGGCGCGGATACAGGGGTCAGCCGACGCCCTGCTGGAGCTTCCGCAACTCGTTGATCTCCTTCTGCTGCCCCTGCTTCATCGACTGGGCCATCCGGACCACCTCGGGGCGGTCGGAGGCGTCGAGCACCCCGTCGGCCATGTGCACGCCGCCGATGTGGTGCTTGATCATCAGGTCGAGGAAGAGGCGGTCGACCTCGGCGCCCTGGGCCTCGTGCAGGCTGGCGATCTCCTCGCGGGTGGCCATGCCGGGCATCAGGCCGTTGGCGTCCACCGTGACCCCGTCGGGCATCCACTCCATGGCCGGCCGGGAGCCGGTCGGCAGCAGGTCCCACTCCTGCAGCCAGCGCTGCATGTGACCGATCTGGGCCTGCTGGGTCAGGGCGATGTCGTACCCGATCTGCCGCACCGCCGGATCCTGGCCCTTGGCGTACGCGACCATGGCCATCTCCACCGCCTGGGCGTGGTGGCGGGACATGTCCCGCGCGAACCCGGCCTCGGCCGACGTCTCGCCCGGCGTGCGCCCGGCGTAGAGCGTGGCGGCCGTCCAGCCGATGCCGAGCAGCAGCAACGCCGTCATGGCGAGGGTCAGGTAGCGCAGCATCGGGGACCCCGGCCGTGGCTCGGCCGAGGCGGCCCGCTCCTCGACCGCCGTCTCCTGCACCGCGCTGGGCATGTCAGCCGCCCATCGACGGCTGGAGGTCACGCGGCTCCGTGCCGGTGCCGGTGGTGTAGTTGCCGGCGGAGCAGGTGGCACCCGGCTCGACCGTGGCGTTCTGCGCCAGCGTGGTGGCGAACTCCTTGATCCGCGGGTCGTCCGCGTTGTCGACCTTGAGCTGGTAGCCCCACGCCTGGATCGAGACCGGCTTGTCGAGGCCCTCGTACGGGCTCATCATCATGAAGTCGTTGCCGCGGACCACGTCGGCCAGCTTCTCCACGTCGGCGGCGGGCAGGTCGGGGCGGTAGGTGAGCCAGATCGCACCGTGCTCCATGCTGTGCAGGGCGTGCTCGGCGGCGATCGGCGCGTCGTAGACGTCACCGAGGCAGCGCTGCCAGGTGTTGTTGTGCGGGCCGCCGACCGGCGGGCTCTGCGCGTACTCCTGCTTGCCGGACCGGTGCTCCGAGTTGGAGATGGCCTCCGGGTCGGTCTCGCGGAAGTTGACGATGCCCTCGATCTGCGCCGCCTTCTCCTCCCAGGTCTGGGCACCCCGGATGGCCGCCCAGGCGCCGTACCCGATGATCGACGTGGCGAGCACGCCGACGGCGACGAAGAGGGCGATCGGGCCCCAGGAGCGGCCCTGGCTGACCTTGACGGGGGTGATTGGCTTGCGTGGTCCCTTACCGCCCCCACCAGCACGTTTGGGTGTCGCCGGCTTGGTAGAAGCGGCCTTGGTGTCGGCGGCCGGCCGGCCCGCCGCCGGCTTCTTGCCGGTGCTGACCACGGTCGGGCGCCGCTGCGGGCCGCCCGGGGTGCTGATGCTCATCGGTCCTCGTCAGGTCGGTCGGTCAGGGGATCCGGCGGCCCAGCCCCCGATGCCGGGTCGCCGCCGCGGAGGCCGAGTCTACCCCCGATAACATGGTTCGGTGACTCCCGCAGAACTCGCCGAAGCTGTCCTAGCCGCCGCTCACGCCGTCTTTGCCGACCGAGGCCTGGACCGCTCGGCGCTGCCGGAGCAGACGACGGTCGAGCGACCGCGTAATCCCGATCACGGCGACTACGCCTCGACGCTGGCGCTGCAGCTGAGCAAGAAGGTGGGCGTACCGCCGCGCGAGCTGGCCGGCGACCTGGCCGCCAAACTCGGCAGCACGCCGGGGATCAAGTCGGTGGAGATCGCCGGTCCGGGCTTCCTGAACATCCGGCTCGACGCCGCCGCCGCCGGCCAGCTGGCCCGCACGATCGTGACCGCGGGCGAGGAGTACGGCCGGGGTGACGTGCTCGCCGGCCTGAAGATCAACCTTGAGTTCGTCTCGGCCAACCCGACCGGCCCGGTGCACATCGGCGGGGTCCGGTGGGCGGCGGTCGGCGACGCGTTGAGCCGGTTGCTGCGCGCCGCCGGCGCGGACGTCGGCACGGAGTACTACTTCAACGACGCCGGCTCCCAGATCGACAGGTTCGCCCGCTCGCTGCTCGCCGCGGCCAAGGGGGAGCCCGCCCCGGAGGACGGCTACGGCGGGGCGTACATCGCCGAGATCGCCAACGAGGTGACCGCCCGGCGGCCGGAGGTGCTGTCGCTGGACGAGGACGCCGCCCAGGAGGTCTTCCGGGTCGAGGGCGTCGAGCTGATGTTCGCCGAGATCAAGTCCTCGCTGCGGGACTTCGGGGTGGAGTTCGACACCTACTTCAACGAGAAGGACCTGCACGACCGGGGTGAGCTGGAGCACGCCCTGAACCGGCTGCGGGAGCAGGGGCACATCTTCGAGGCCGACGGCGCCACCTGGCTGCGTACCACCGACTTCGGTGACGACAAGGACCGGGTGCTGCGCAAGTCCAACGGCGAGTGGACGTACTTCGCCGCGGACTGCGCCTACTACCTGGACAAGCGCGAGCGTGGCTTCGACCGGGTCGTGATCATGCTGGGGGCGGACCACCACGGCTACATCGGCCGGATGAAGGCGATGTCCGCCTGCTTCGGCGACGACCCGGCGCAGAACCTGGAGATCCTCATCGGCCAGCTGGTCAACCTGGTCCGCGACGGCGCGCCGGTGCGGATGAGCAAGCGCGCCGGCACAGTGATCACGCTGGAGGACCTGGTCGACGCGATCGGCGTGGACGCCTCCCGGTACGCCCTGGCCCGCTACTCCAGCGACTCCCCGATCGACATCGACATCGAGCTGTGGACCCGGGCCACCCGCGACAACCCGGTCTACTACGTGCAGTACGTGGCCGCCCGGACGGCCAGTGTCGGGCGTAACGCCGCCGAGGTCGGGCTGACCCGGGGCGACGTCGACGCGTTCCGGCCCGAGCTGCTCGACCACGACAAGGAGAACGAGCTGCTCAAGGCGCTCGCCGAGTTCCCCGCCGTGGTCGCCGCCGCCGCCGAGCTGCGCGAGCCGCACCGGGTGGCCCGCTACCTGGAGGACCTGGCCGGGGCGTACCACCGGTTCTACGACAACTGCCGGATCCTGCCGCGCGGTGACGAGGAGGTCACCGACCTGCACCGGGCGCGACTCTGGCTCAACGACGCCACCCGGGTGGTCATCGCCAACGGCCTGCGCCTGCTCGGCGTCTCGGCCCCGGAGAGGATGTAGTTCTCACAATGCGTGCTCATGAGGCTGGTGCGCTGCACGGCGACATCGGCAACCGGGGGCCGGCCTGGCTGCGTACCCCGGCCGACGTCAACGCCCTGATGCCGCGACTGTGGCCACGCAACACGACGCGCGGCGCCGACGGCGACCTGGTCGTCGCGGGCCTGGGCGTACGCGACATCGCGGCCGAGTTCGGCACCCCGGTCTACGTGCTCGACGAGGACGATCTGCGCTCGCGCTGCCGGGACTTCCGGGCGGCCTTCCCCACCGAGGACGTCTACTACGCCGGCAAGGCGTTCCTCTGCCGCGCGGTGGTCCGGATGATCGCCGAGGAGGGCATGTTCCTCGACGTGTGCAGCGGTGGTGAGCTGGCCGTGGCGCTGGCCGCGGGGATGCCGCCGGAGCGGATCGGTTTCCACGGCAACAACAAGTCCGAGGCGGAGCTGCGGCGGGCGCTGGACGCGGGCGTCGGCCGGATCATCGTCGACTCGTTCGCCGAGATCGACCGGTTGACCGCGCTGGCCCGGGAGCGGGCGGTCCGCCCGAGGGTGCTGATCCGGGTCACCGTCGGTGTCGAGGCACACACCCACGAGTTCATCGCCACCGCCCACGAGGACCAGAAGTTCGGCTTCTCCCTCGCCGGCGGGGCGGCCATCGCCGCTGCCCTGCGCATCCTCGACGATGGCGTGCTGGAGCTGCGCGGGCTGCACTCGCACATCGGCTCGCAGATCTTCGACACCAGCGGGTTCGAGGTCTCCGCCCGTCGGGTGCTCGCCCTTCAGGCGCAGATCCGCGACGCCCGCGGGGTGGAGCTGCCCGAGTTGGACCTCGGTGGCGGTTTCGGCATCGCGTACACCAGCCAGGACGACCCGGCCGCCCCGCACGACCTGGCCAAGCGGCTGCGCAAGATCGTCGACTCGGAGTGTGCGGCGGAGCAGTTGGCCGTGCCGCACCTGTCGATCGAGCCGGGCCGGGCGATCGTCGGCCCGGCCGTGTTCACGCTCTACGAGGTGGGCACGGTCAAGGACGTCGATGGCATCCGGACGTACGTCAGCGTCGACGGCGGGATGAGCGACAACATCCGGACCGCCCTCTACGACGCCTCGTACTCGGCCACCCTGGCCGGCCGGGCCAGCACCGCCGAGCCCATGCTCGCCCGCGTGGTGGGAAAGCATTGTGAGTCCGGGGATATCGTGGTGAAGGATGAATTCCTGCCCGCGGACGTGCAGCCCGGAGATCTTGTCGCGGTGCCTGGCACAGGTGCCTACTGCCGCAGCATGGCCAGCAATTACAACCACGTGCCCCGACCCCCCGTGGTCGCGGTACGCGACGGCCAGGCCCGGCTGATCGTCCGGCGGGAGACCGAAGCTGACCTGCTCGCCTTGGATGTGGGATGAAACAACCTGTGCGCCTGGCCCTGCTCGGCTGTGGCACTGTCGGTGCCGAGGTGGTCCGGCTGCTGCACGAGCAGTCCGCTGACCTCGCCGCCCGGATCGGTGCCCCGCTGGAGATCGCCGGCATCGCCGTACGCCGGATCGGTCGTGACCGGGGTGAGCTGCCGGTGGACCCGGCGCTGTTCACCACGGACGCGCTCGGTCTGATCAAGCGCGACGACGTCGACGTGGTGGTCGAGGTGGTCGGCGGCATCGAGCCGGCGCGCAGTTGGCTGGTGGAGGCGCTGCGGGCCGGCAAGAGCGTGGTCACCGCGAACAAGGCCCTGCTCGCCGAGGACGGCGGTGCGCTGCACGACGCGGCGGTCGAGGGCGGCGGCGACCTCTACTACGAGGCGTCCGTGGCCGGTGCGATCCCGCTGCTGCGCCCGCTGCGCGAGTCGCTGCACGGGGACCGGATCACCCAGGTCACCGGCATCGTCAACGGCACCACCAACTTCATCCTCTCCGCCATGCACGCCACCGGCGCCGGCTTCGCCGAGGCGCTGGAGGAGGCGACCGCACTGGGGTACGCCGAGGCCGACCCGACCGCCGACGTGGAGGGCTTCGACGCGGCGGCCAAGGCCGCCATCCTCGCCTCGCTGGCCTTCCACACCCGGGTCGGCGCGGCCGACGTGCACCGGGAGGGCATCACCGAGGTCACCGCCGCCGACGTGGCCAGCGCCAAGGCGATGGGCTGCACCATCAAGCTGCTCTGCATCGCGGCCCGGAGCACCGACGCGCAGGGCCAGGAGTCGGTGAACGTCCGGGTGCACCCGGCACTGATCCCGCTGACCCACCCGCTGGCCAGCGTCGGTGACGCGTTCAACGCGGTCTTCGTCGAGGCCGACGCGGCCGGTCAGCTGATGTTCTACGGTCGGGGTGCCGGTGGCGCGCCGACCGCCAGCGCGGTGCTCGGCGACGTGGTGGCGGTGTCCCGCAACCGGCTCGCCGGAGTCCGTTCGGCAAGCGAGTCCTCGTACGCGGCGCTGCCGGTGCGGCCGATGGGGGAGGCGCTCACCCGCTACCACATCAGCCTCGACGTGGCCGACCGTCCGGGCGTCCTGGAGGCGGTGGCCGGGGTGTTCGCCCGGCACGAGGTCTCCCTCGCCACCGTGCGGCAGGGCCCGGCAGGCGGCGGCAACGGCGACGCCGTACTGGTGATCGTGACCCACGTGGCACCGGACGCGGCGCTCGCGGCCACCGTCGACGAGCTGCGCGGTCTGGAGATCGTCCGGTCGGTGACGAGCGTGCTGCGGGTCGAGGGCGGCTTCTGACCACGCGGCTCGCACTGGCGACCTGACCCGGCCCGACCTGACCCGGCCCGACCTGACCCGGCCCGACCTGACCTGACCTGACCCGACCTGACCTGGCCGTACGGCCGCTGCCGGGCGGTCGGGTCGGGCTGGTTGACTGGTGGGGCGACAGGCGTGTCCCGCCAGGTGGGTGGGGGTGGGTGCGCCGACAGGAGCTCGGCACGGCCGCGCGAGGCTGGTAGTGGCCGACACGGCAGACTTGAGACGAGGAGAACGACATGTGGCGGGGCCTGATCGACGCCTACCGGGACCGACTGCCGGTCACCGACGCCACGCCGGTTGTCACGCTGCACGAGGGGAACACCCCGCTGCTGCCCGCGCCGGTGCTCTCCGCCCGGCTCGGCTGTGACGTCTACCTCAAGGTGGAGGGGGCGAACCCGACCGGCTCGTTCAAGGACCGTGGCATGACGATGGCCGTCTCCAAGGCGGTCGAGGCCGGCAACAAGGCGATCATCTGCGCCTCCACCGGCAACACCAGCGCCTCCGCCGCCGCGTACGCGGCCCGTGCCGGGGTGACCTGTGCGGTGCTGGTGCCGCAGGGCAAGATCGCGTTGGGCAAGCTGGCCCAGGCGCTCGTGCACGGTGCCAAGCTGCTCCAGGTCACCGGCAACTTCGACGACTGCCTGGCGCTGGCTGCCAAGCTCGCCCAGGACTACCCGGTGGCGCTCGTCAACTCGGTAAACATCGACCGGTTGCACGGCCAGAAGACGGCAGCCTTCGAGATCGTCGAGGCACTGGGTGACGCGCCGGACATCCACTGCCTGCCGGTCGGCAACGCCGGCAACATCTCCGCGTACTGGATGGGCTACACCGAGGACGTCGCGGCCGGCAACGCCACCCGCACCCCCCGGATGTACGGCTTCCAGGCCGCCGGTGCCGCGCCGATCGTCACCGGGCAGGTGGTGCCCGAGCCGTCGACCATCGCCACCGCCATCCGGATCGGCAACCCGGCCAGCTGGACCAAGGCCCTGGACGCCCGGGACGCCTCCGGCGGCCTGATCGACGCGGTCACCGACCGGGACATCCTCGCCGCGTACCGGCTGCTGGCCCGGGAGGTCGGTGTCTTCGTCGAGCTGGGCAGCGCGGCCAGCGTGGCGGGTCTGCTCCAGCAGGCCGCCGCCGGTCGGGTACCGGCCGGCTCCACAGTCGTCTGCACGGTCACCGGCCACGGCCTCAAGGACCCGGAGTGGGCCATCTCCACCGCCCCCTCCCCGGTAACCATCGCCAACGACCCCCTGGCCGCCGCCCGCTCCCTGGACCTCGCCTAACCTCCCCCTCCCCTCACCGCCCACCCCCCCCGACCTTTGCGTTGATCAAGAAGTTTGCGTCTCGGTCGGCGCCGTTTCTGACGCAAACCTCTTGATCAACTCAACCGGGGTGGGGTTTCACCGCGTTGGTGAGGGTGCGGAGGACCAGGGCCAGGGCTTCGTGGCGGGAGATCTGGTGGTCGGTGAGGTAGCTCCAGCCGGCGTAGAGCTGGGACCAGAGGACCGACTGCAACCACGTCGCGGGTAGTGCCGGATCGATGCTGCCGTCGGCGTGGCCCCGGGCGACCATGGCGTGGAAGTCGTCGTCGCAGACCTCGGTGCTCCAGGCGGGGTCGTTCACCAGCGCGGGCTCGGAGAAGACCAACGAGAGCAGGTCACCGAGGTCGAAGTACGCCGCGCAGAGCCGCAGCAGGGCCTCGGCGCCGGTGCCCTCGGCGAGGCGGGCGCGGGTGGTGGCCTCGTTCAGCCGGGACGCGCCTTCGGCGGCCACGGCGGCCAGCAGGTCCGATCGTTCGGCGAAGTACCGGTGCAGGGTGGTCCGGCCGACCTGGGCGGCGGTGGCGATCTCACCCAGGCTGGCGGTCTGGTTGCGGCTGAGCACCTCGATCGCGGCTTGCAGGATCGCCTGACGGGTCCGCGCCCGGCTGCCGCTCTCATCCCTGCTGGACACGTCGAAGAGGCTACCAACGTACAAATTCGGAATTGTGCTTGCCCGCAATGGAACAGTGATGTTCCATTGCGGGGTGACTTCGACCGCCACACCCACTCGGATCGAACCCCAGCCGCCCACCCAGCGGGCCCGCACCGGGCTGCTGCTGACCCATCTCCGGCCGCACTGGCCGGCCATGCTGGTCGGGCTGGTGCTCGGCCTGTTCGCCAACGCCGCCGGGCTGGCCGCCCCGCTGGTGACCAAGTGGGTGCTGGACGCCCTCGGTGCCGGTGAGCCCCTGGCCCGACCGGTCACCGTGCTGCTGATGCTCGTGGTGGTCGGTGCCGTCATCTCGCTGTGGCAGTGGATCCTGATGGGTCGCATCGCCGAAGCGGTGGTGCTCGACGCCCGCACCGGGGTGATCCGCCGCTACCTGGCCGCCCGGATCGATCAGCTGACCCGCCGCCCCAGTGGGGAACTGGTCACCCGGGCCACCTCCGACCCGGCGCTGCTGCACCAGGCGTCCGGCAGCCTGGTCGGACTGACGAACGGCGCTTTGGCGCTGATCGGGACCCTGGTGCTGATGGGCACCCTGGACCTGGTGCTGCTGGGCGTCACCATGGTCGCGGTGTTCGTGGTGGCGGTGCTGATGGGCCTGCTGCTGCCCACCATCGGCCGAGCCCAGGAGGCCGCCCAGGAATCGGTCGGACAGCTGGGCGGAATCCTGGAAGGCACCCTGCGGGCGGTCCGCACGGTAAAGGCCAGCCGGGCCGAGCAGCGTCAGACCGAGGCCCTCACCACCCACGCCCGCGAGGCCGCCCGGCACGGTCTGCGCGCCGCCCGGCGTAGCGCCCTGGTCTGGACCATCTCCTGGACCGGCATCCAATTCGCGGTCATCGTCATCCTCGGGGTCGGGGCCGTACGGGCCGAACGCGGCCTGATCGAGGTGTCCACCCTCATCGCCTTCCTGCTCTACGCCTTCGGGCTGATGGGGCCGATCGGCGACCTGACCCAGAACCTGACCGCCATGCAGGCCGGCATCGCGGCGGCCGGCCGGCTGCGCGAGATCGAGGCCCTGGCTGCGGAACCCGGCTCCGTGCCGGCCGAGGTCGGACCGGCAGGCCGACCGCAGGACGGGGGCGCTCCTGCCGAGCCGGTGCTGGCCCTGCGCGGGGTCACCGCCCGGTACGCCCCCGGAGCCCCACCCGCCGTACGGGACATCGACCTGGAGATCCCCCGCGTCGGCCACACCGCGCTGGTCGGGCCCTCCGGAGCCGGCAAGACCACGCTGTTCTCCCTGCTGCTGCGCTTCCTCGAACCGGAGCACGGTGACCTGCTGCTGGACGGCCGTCGGTACGTCGAGCACACCCCGGCGCAGATCCGTGGCCGACTGGCCTACGTGGAGCAGGAGACGCCAGTACTGCCCGGCACGATCGGCGACAACCTGCGCTTCACCCATCCCGACGCCGCCGACGACGAACTGTGGGCCGCGCTGCGGGCGGTCGACCTGCACGAGAAGGTGGCCGGCCTGGAACTCGGATTGGACACGCCGTTGGCGGCCACCACCGTCTCCGGGGGCGAACGGCAGCGCATCGCGTTGGCGCGGGCGGTGCTGCGTACGCCGGATGTGCTGCTGTTGGACGAGGCCACCTCGCAGGTCGACGGCCTGACCGAGGCGGTGGTGAGCCGGTGCGTGCGGCAGCGGGCCCAGCAGGGTGCGGTGGTGACGATCGCGCACCGGCTCTCCACCGTGCTCGATGCCGACCAGATCGTGGTGCTGGAGGGTGGCGGGATCCGAGCCGTGGGCGACCACGCCACCCTGCTGCGTACCGACGAGCTCTATCGGGACCTGGTGGCATCGCTGCGTATCGGCACCGCGACAGGAACGGTCACTACCGCCCCGGAAGCAGACGAAGGGAACGGGTCGGGCACACTGCTCGTGCCCCACGACCGTCTCCCCCAGGAGTGAGTCACGCCGATGTCGCTGCTCGCCAGATTCAGCCTCGCCAACCGGGGGCTGGTAGCCCTCATCGCAGTGGTGACCACGGCGTTCGGTGCGTACGCCGTGCCGTCGCTGAAGCAGCAACTCCTGCCCTCGCTGGAGTTCCCCGCCGCGTTCATCGTCGCCTCGTATCCCGGTGCCGCGCCGGAGGTCGTCGAGTCCCAGGTCACCGAGCCGATCGAGAACAGCCTGCGGAGCATCCCGGCGCTGGACACCGTCACCTCGATCTCCCGCGAGGGCCTGACCACCATCACCGTCCAGTACGAGTTCGGCACCGACCTGGACGACGTGGTCAGCAAGATGCAGACCGCGCTGAACCGCACCCGGCTGCCCGACGGCGTCGACCCGCAGGTCTTCGCGGGCAGCACCGACGACCTGCCGGCCGTGGTGCTGGCCGCGTCCGGTGGCGGTGACGAGCGGGAACTCGCGTCGAAGCTGCGGGATGTCGTGGTGCCCGAGTTGGCGGCGATCGAGGGCGTACGTGGCGTCGAGTTGACAGGCGTCCGCGACGAGCTGGTGGTGATCACGCCCGATCCGGCGAAGCTGGCGAAGGCGAAGGTGCAGCCGACCGCGATCACCACCGCGTTGAAGGCCAACGGGGTGGCGGTACCGGCCGGTGCCGTGCTGGACGGCGACCGCAGCCTGCCGGTGCAGGTCGGTGCCCCGCTGACCACGTTGGACGAACTGCGGGACGTGATCGTCGCCCCGCCGGTCAAGAAGGCCGGTCCGGTCCGGCTCGGTGACGTCGCCACGGTCGAGGAGCAGCTGACCCCGCCCACCGCGATCACCCGTACCAACGGCCGGGAGAGCCTGGGCATCGCGGTCACCGCCGACCCGGACGGCAACGCGGTCCAGATCTCGCACGCGGTCGCCGACCGCCTGGACGATCTGCGCCGTGCGACCGGGGCCGAGCTGACCGTGGTGCTGGACCAGGCGCCGTTCGTGGAGAAGTCGATCAAGACGCTGAGCACCGAGGGTCTGCTGGGTCTGATCATGGCCGTGGTGGTCATCCTGGTGTTCCTGCTGTCGATCCGGTCCACGATCGTCACCGCGGTCTCCATCCCGCTGTCGGTGGTGGTCGCGCTGCTCGCCCTCTGGATCGGCGACTACTCGCTCAACCTGCTCACCCTCGGCGCGCTGACGGTGGCGGTCGGCCGGGTGGTGGACGACTCGATCGTGGTGCTGGAGAACATCAAACGGCATCTGACCTACGGCGAACCGAAGCGGGAGGCGATCCTCACCGCCGTCCGCGAGGTGGCCGGGGCGGTCACCGCCTCCACCCTCACCACGGTCGCCGTCTTCGCCCCGATCGCCCTGGTCGGCGGCTTCGTCGGGCAGCTGTTCGCGCCGTTCGCGATCACGGTCACCGTGGCGCTGCTCGCCTCGCTGCTGGTGTCGTTGACGGTGATCCCGGTGCTGGCGTACTGGTTCCTCAAGCCGGTTGCCGGCACCGACGGCGAGGCGATCCGCCGGGCCGCCGAGGAGCGCGAGCTGCGCAGCCCGTTGCAGCGGGCGTACCTGCCGGTGATCCGGTTCGCCACCGGCCGGCGGGCGTACCGCTGGGCCACGCTGGCCGTGGGCGTGCTCGTGCTCTTCGGCACCTTCGGTCTGGCCCGGCAACTGGAGAGCAACTTCCTCGACGACTCCGGTCAGGACACCCTCAACATCCGGCAGGAACTGCCGGTGGGCACCGGGCTGGCCGGCACCGACGCGGCGGCCCGCCGGGTCGAGGCGGTGCTGGCCGACACCCCGGGTGTCGAGTCGTACCAGGTCACCGCCGGGGGTGGGGACAGCCCGTGGACCGGCAGCGCCGGCAACAACGTGGCCAGTTACGCGCTGCGGCTCGACGGCGAGACCGACGCCAAGGCCATGCGCGGCATCCTGCGCGAGCGGTTCGCGTCGCTCGGTGCGACGGCCGGCGAGATCACCTTCCCGGCCGGTCAGGGTGGCGCGTCCGCGAACGAACTGGCGGTCATCGTGCGCGCCGCCGACCAGGAGACGCTGGCGGCCGCCGCCGAGCAGGCCCGGGTGGCGCTTGCCGGCATTTCCGGTGTCGAGGACGTCTCGACCACCCTCGCCCAGCAGGTGCCCCGGGTGGACGTCGCGGTCGACCGGGTCGCGGCCAGCCGGGCCGGGCTCACCGAGGCGGCGATCGGCCAACTGGTGGCGCAGTCGTTCCGGGGCACGCCGGTGGGTCAGGTGAGCATTTCCGGCGGCAGCCGGGACGTGGTGCTGCGCCTGTCGGCGAAGCCGCCGCTGACGGTGGACGAGCTGAAGGCACTGCCGGTCGGCCCGGTCAAGCTCGGCGACATCGCCGAGGTCACCGAGACCGAAGGGCCGCAGCAGGTACGCCGGATCGACGGTGAGCGCAGCGTCTCGGTGACCGGTACGGTGACCGGCTCCGACCTCGGCGCGATCAGCACGGAGTTGCAGCAGCGGCTCGACGCGATCGACGTACCGGGGGCCACGTTGACCCTGGGCGGGGTCAGCGCCGAGCAGCGGGAGACCTTCGCCGACCTGGGCCTGGCCGTGCTGGCCGCGATCGCGATCGTGTTCCTGATCATGATGGCCACGTTCCGTAGCGTGGTGCAGGCGTTGATCCTGCTGGTCTCCATTCCGTTCGCGGCCACCGGGGCGGTCGCCCTGCTGCTGGCCACCGGGACGGCGTTGAGCGTGCCGGCGCTGATCGGCGTACTCATGCTCGTCGGCATCGTGGTGACAAACGCGATCGTCCTGCTCGACCTGGTCAACCAGTACCGGGCGCAGGGGATGGGCGTACGGGAGGCCGTGGTCGAGGGTGGACGGCACCGGCTGCGTCCGATCCTGATGACCGCCATCGCCACCATCTTCGCGTTGACGCCGATGGCCTTCGGGCTCACCGGCGAGGGCGGCTTCATCTCCCGACCGCTGGCGATCGTGGTGATCGGCGGACTGCTCAGCTCCACCCTGCTCACGCTGATCCTGGTGCCCACCCTCTACGCGATGGTGGAGGACACCAAGCAGTCGGTGCGCAGTTGGCGGGCGGGTCGCTCCGGCGGCGCCTCCGACTCCGGTCCAGCCGTGTCGGACACCGACGCGACGAAGCCGGACGACGAGCAGCCGCCCACCGCCGAGCGCGCCACGCAGGGGCCGGCGGAGACCGACAAGCGTCCGGCGCAGAGCCGTCCGGTGCCGGCGGCGCCGTCCGGCGCGCTGGTGGACGGCACCGACCAGTTCGAGGTGCTCCGGCTGCCCAAGAGCCGCAACTCACCCTTCCCACCCGCGGAGTAACGGCCGGACAGCACCAGGACCGACACCAGCACCAGGACCGACGCCCCCGGCGACCGCCGGGGGCGTCGGCGTCCGGCAGGGCCGTGCGTACCGGCAGGCCCGTGCGTACCGGCAGGCCCGTGCGTACCGCCGAGCCCGTGTGTACCGCCGGGCCGGGCCGTACCGACGAGCCCGGTCGTGCCTCGGCGGCGGTCCTGTTTACGCGATCGTGGCGTATCTCCGTCGATGTCCGCGCCGCGACTCAGTCGGCGACGCCTGCCAGGTATGGTCCGCCTCGTGGCGTCCACCCTCTCGGTCCTCACTCGCAACCGGAACTTCCGCAATCTGTTCCTGGCCGAGTTGGTGGTCTTCGGTGCCGACTGGTTCGTGATGGTGCCGTTGCTCGTCCTGCTGCCGAAGCTGACCGGTAGTGGCGTGTGGGGTGCGCTGGTGCTGGCTGTGGACACCGGCATCGTGGCGTTGCTGCTGCCGTACACCGGGACCATCGCCGACCGGTTCGACCGCCGCAAGATCATGATCATCTCGAACGGCGCCGCGCTCGTCGGTGTGCTGCTCCTGCTCGGCGTACGCAGCGCCGGTACGGCCTGGCTGGCGATGCTGGGCATCGGCGTGGTCGCGGTGGCCAAGGCGTTCTACTCCCCGGCCGCACAGGCCGCCCTGCCCAACGTCCTCGAACCGGAGGAGTTGGCAGCGGGTAACGCGGTGGCCGGATCGGCCTGGGGCACGATGACCATCGTCGGCGCCTCACTCGGCGGTGTGCTCGCCGCCGCTACCGGCCCGTACGTCTGCTTCTGGGTGGCCGCGGTCGGCCTGGTGATCGCCGCGGTCCTGGCCGGGCGCATCCGCCGGCCGTTGCAGGCGCCCCGCGACGAGAACGCGCCGGTGCCGCAGACCTGGACGGCGATCCGCGAGGCACTGGGCTACATCGGGCACCGCCCGCGGGTGCTGGCCCTGGTCACGGTGAAGTCGGCGGTCGGGCTGGGCAATGGGGTCCTGACCGTCTTCCCCCTGCTGGCCGGGCTGTACGGGGTCGGCCCGCTGGGCGCCGGCCTGCTGTTCGCGGTACGCGGCGCGGGCGCGCTCGTCGGCCCGATCCTGATGCGTCGGGTGCTTACCAACCGGGCCTGGCTGCTGCCGGGGCTGGCACTGTCCATGTCGGCGTACGGGCTGGCCTACCTCGGCACCTCAGTGGTGTCCTGGTTCCCGTTGGTGCTGGTCCTGGTCTTCGTGGCGCACTTCGCCGGTGGCAGCAACTGGGTGATGTCCAACTTCGCGTTGCAGGGTGAGGTGCCGGACCGGTTGCGCGGCCGGGTCTTCGCCACCGACATGATGCTGGCGACCCTGGCCATCTCGGTAAGCCAACTCGTGGTCGCCTCCGTCATCGACGTGGTGGACGAGCGGGTCGTGCTGGCCAGCTGTGGCCTGGTCACGTTGACCTACGCGATCGGCTGGCGGCTGGCCACCCGACGGCTGTCACTGGCCGCCCCGGCACCGACCGTCGCCGAGACCGGCACTCGGTAGGAGCCTCAGCGCAAGCGTGTTCGGGCGCGAGGTGCGTCTCAGGGGTCGGGCATCCGCGTCGGACCGCGTCGGTCGAGCCCTAGCATGGGCGGCGTGCCGACCACTTTCGCCGCCGGCCCGGTCCGGGTCCGGGTCCCCGCCACCAGCGCGAACCTGGGGCCCGGCTTCGACGCGCTGGGTCTCGCCCTCGCGCTCTACGACGACGTGGCCGCCGAGGTGACCGCCAGCGGCGTGACCGTCTCCGTGGACGGTGAGGGCGCCGGTGACCTGCCGCGCAACGACGGGCACCTGGTGGTACGCGCGATGCGGGCGGCCTTCGACGAACTCGGCGGGCAGCCGTCCGGGTTGGCGGTGGAGTGCGTGAATCGCATCCCGCAGGCCCGCGGGCTCGGCTCCTCCTCGGCCGCCATCGTCGCCGGGGTGCTGCTGGCTCGGGCCCTGGTGACCGACGGGACCCAGCGGCTCGATGACGAGGCCGCGCTGCGGCTGGCCGCCCGGATCGAGGGGCATCCCGACAACGTGGCACCCTGCCTGCTCGGCGGGTTCACCCTGGCCTGGACGGAGCCCTCCGGCGCGCGGGCCGTGTCGTTGCCGGTGGCCGAGGGCGTACGCCCCACGGTGCTGGTACCCACCGAACGCGGCCTGACCGCCTCCGCCCGGGCGGCGCTGCCGGCGACCGTGCCGCACGGCGATGCCGCGCTCAATGCCGGTCGGGCGGCGTTGCTGGTGCACGCGTTGACCACACAGCCGGATCTGTTGCTGCCGGCCACCGTCGACCGGCTGCACCAGGATTACCGGGCGGCCTCGATGCCCGATACGGCGGCCGTGGTCCACGCGTTGCGTGCGGCCGGTGTGCCGGCCGTGATCAGTGGGGCGGGCCCGACCGCGCTCGCCCTGTCTGACCTGCCCGAAGGGTTCGAGGCGGGAACAGAATGGCAGATTCTGCGGTTGGCGGTAGACGTGCGCGGGGCGCAGGTCGAGCAAGGTAGACTCGGACACGCGGAGCGGGACCCTGTTGCCGCAGGTCGCAAGAGTTGATTACGCTCTAGACTTAGCACAGCCGCGAAGCATGCGATCTCCTGCGGGTCGGCGCACCCCCGAAGCTTTCGGCGGTAAGCCCGTCACCCCTGCCTAGGCCACGCCGCACCGCAGTCTTCACTGGTCGCCGCAGACGGCGAAGCCCCGCTCGCCGCTTTCATGGTGGGTCGGGCGACCGACCGGCTGCTGTGTCACAGACTCCCGCAAAGCGTCATGCGAGGCGGGTGCACCGAGGCCGCCCGGCCACCTGTAGTTCGATTCCGGGCAGTCCCGGCCTATCGAGGGAAGGAATCCATTGAGCGACACCACCGACGTGACGTCGGATGTTTCCAACGTCGCTGGCGATGCCACCACCGCTGCTCCTGCCCGCCGCCGGCGCAGCGGCACCGGCTTGTCGGCGATGCTGCTGCCGGAGCTCCAGAGCCTGGCTGCGTCGCTCGGCATCTCGGGGACAGCTCGCATGCGCAAAGGCGAGCTGATCAGCGCGATCACCGAGCGGCAGGGCAGCGCCGCGGGCGCCCCTCGACCACGGGCCGAGGTGGCGGCGGCCGCTGCGCCCGCTCGCGAAGAGGTCCACGCCGAGGTACGCGAGACGGCTGAGCGGCCGGAGGCCGGGCGCCGCGCCGCCGAGCAACCAGCGGCGAGCGTGGAGACCGAGGGCCGTACCCGGACCCGGCGCACGCGGGCCACCGCTGTGGCGGAGCCGCGGGCCGAGGAAGCCGCCGCCGAGACCGGCGAGCGGAGCGAGGGCCGGTCCGGCCGCGCCGCCGCCGAGCGTGGCGGTGAGCGTACTGCGGAGCGTGCCGAGCGTACGGCCGACCGCAGCGGTGACCGTGCCGCCGAGCGCGGTGACCGTGCCGAGCGGGCTGCCGAGCGCGGGGATCGTGCTGAGCGGGCTGCCGAGCGCGGTGAGCGTGCTGAGCGCGGTGAGCGTGCTGAGCGCGGGGACCGTGCTGAGCGCGGCGACCGTGCTGAGCGCGGGGATCGTGCTGAGCGTGCTGCCGAGCGCGGCGAGCGTGCTGAGCGCGGGGATCGTGCCGCCGAGCGCGGTGAGCGTACGGAGCGCGGCGACCGTGGTGAGCGCGGGGATCGTGGCGAGCGCGGGCAGCGTACCGAGCGGGACAACAACACCGACGACGATGACGAGAACGGCGGCCGGCGCAGTCGGCGTAGCCGCTTCCGGGACCGTCGGCGGGGCCGTAACGAGCGCGGCGATTCCGGCGGCGAGGGCGGCCGTGAGGGCGGCCGTGAGCCGCAGGTCGGCGAGGACGACGTACTCGTGCCGGTGGCCGGCATCGTCGACGTGCTCGACAACTACGCCTTCGTCCGGACCACCGGCTACCTGGCCGGCGCGAACGACGTGTACGTGTCGATGTCCCAGATCAAGAAGTACGGCCTGCGGCGCGGTGACGCGATCACCGGTGCGGTGCGGGCGGCCCGGGACGGCGAGCAGCGTCGCGACAAGTACAACCCCCTGGTCCGGCTGGACACCATCAACGGGATGGAGCCGGACGAGGCCAAGCGGCGGCCGGAGTTCTACAAGCTCACCCCGCTCTACCCGCAGGAGCGACTGCGGCTGGAGACCGAGCCGCACATCCTCACCACCCGGGTCATCGACCTGGTCATGCCGATCGGCAAGGGGCAGCGGGCGCTGATCGTCTCGCCGCCGAAGGCCGGTAAGACCATGGTGCTCCAGGCGATCGCGAACGCGATCACGCACAACAACCCGGAGTGCCACCTGATGGTGGTGCTGGTCGACGAGCGGCCCGAAGAGGTCACCGACATGCAGCGTTCGGTGAAGGGCGAGGTCATCGCGGCCACGTTCGACCGTCCGCCGCAGGACCACACCACGGTCGCCGAGCTGGCGATCGAGCGGGCCAAGCGCCTGGTCGAGCTGGGCCACGACGTGGTCGTACTGCTCGACTCGGTGACCCGGCTCGGTCGGTCGTACAACCTGGCGGCGCCGGCCAGCGGCCGGATCATGTCGGGTGGTATCGACTCCACCGCGCTGTACCCGCCGAAGCGCTTCCTCGGTGCGGCTCGCAACATCGAGAACGGCGGCTCGCTGACCATCCTCGCCACCGCGCTGGTGGAGACCGGTTCGATGGCGGACACGGTCATCTTCGAGGAGTTCAAGGGCACCGGTAACGCGGAGCTGAAGCTGGACCGGAAGATCGCCGACAAGCGGACCTTCCCGGCCGTGGACGTCAGCGCCTCCGGTACCCGCAAGGAGGAGATCCTGCTCGCGCCGGAGGAGCTGGCGATCATCCACAAGCTCCGCAAGGTGCTGCACTCGCTGGACTCGCAGGCGTCGCTGGACCTCCTGCTGGACCGGCTCAAGCAGTCCCGCACGAACATCGAGTTCCTGATGCAGATCGCGAAGTCGACGCCGGGGGAGTAGTTCCACCGACGAAGATCGACGAAAGGGGCGCGGCCAATCGGCCGCGCCCCTTTCGCACAGCCGCCCCGGCCCGCGTCGGCACCCCGGTCCGCGTCGGCATCCGGGTCCGCGTCGGCATCCCGATCGCGCCAGCGGGCATCTCCGGACGCCGGTCGTACACCTGGGTTCTGGCCCCTTTGCTCTGCTTCACCCCACGCACCGGAAACCGGTCGAAAATGATGCGCCGGTTGGAGCAGAGCAAAGGGGGCAAGGAGGGGGGTATCTCCGCCGAGCGGTGCGTGGCTGGGGGACGGCGGGAGGGGTGGAGCCGCCGGGACGGGGTCGTCGGGATGGATGCGGCGGGCGGAGGAATGCTGCCGGCGGGGGGCGGGAATGCCTACGGACGGCCCGATGTTGCTACCGGCGACCAGCTGGTGTGGCCCGATTCCGGGGCCCGGCGAGGGCCATGGCAGACTGGTCAATCGGCCACCGGTTCCGGTTCACGCCCCTTGATCGGCGCGCAGCGGCGCGCCAGGGCGACCCGGCGACCACGACGAGAGGACCGAGGCGACATGAAGCAGAACATCCACCCGGAGTACGTGAGCACCGACGTCACCTGCTCCTGCGGCAACACCTTCACCACCCGCAGCACCGCCAAGGGCGGCTCGATCCACGTCGAGACCTGCAGCGCCTGCCACCCGTTCTACACCGGCAAGCAGCGCGTCCTGGACACCGCTGGTCGGGTCGCGAAGTTCCAGCAGAAGTACGCCAAGGTTCAGGCCAAGAAGGCCAAGTAGCTCCTGGTCCGACGCCCGCGTCCGGTTCCCGCCGGACGCGGGCGTCGTCCGTCTGTTCCCACCCGTAGCCGCCGTCGAAGGAGCGATGCCCCGCATGAGCAGCGAGCGCCTGGCCCGGCTCCTCGACGAGTACGCCGAGCTGGAGAAGCGACTGGCCGACCCGGCCATCCACGCCGACCAGGGCACCGCCCGGCGGGTCGGCCGGCGGTACGCCGAGCTGGTCCCGCTGAACAAGGCCGCCGCGGAGCTGGAACAGGCCCGGGCGGATCTGGCCGCGGCGCGGGAGTTGGCCGCCGAGGACCCGTCCTTCGCGGCCGAGGCGGAGACGCTCGCCGCGGAGCTGCCCGCGATCGAGGAACGGCTGGCCGAACTGCTGATTCCGCGCGATCCGCACGACGCCAAGGACGTCATCGTCGAGATCAAGGCCGGCGAGGGCGGCGAGGAGTCGGCCCTGTTCGCCGGCGATCTGCTGCGGATGTACACCCGGTACGCCGAGCGACGTGGCTGGCTCACCGAGGTGATCGACGCCCAGGACTCCGACCTCGGTGGGGTCAAGGACGTCTCGCTGGCCATCAAGACCAAGGGTGTTCCCGAGGGCGGCAACGGCGTGTGGTCCCGGCTCAAGTGGGAGGGCGGCGTCCACCGGGTGCAGCGGGTGCCGGTCACCGAGTCGCAGGGCCGCATCCACACAAGTGCCGCCGGGGTGCTGGTGCTGCCGGAGGCCGAGGACGTCGACGTCACCATCGACCCCAACGAACTGCGGATCGACGTGTTCCGCTCGTCCGGGCCCGGCGGCCAGTCGGTGAACACCACCGACTCGGCGGTGCGCATCACCCACCTGCCCACCGGCATCGTGGTGTCCTGCCAGAACGAGAAGTCCCAGTTGCAGAACCGGGAACAGGCGATGCGGATCCTGCGGGCCCGGTTGCTCGCCGCCGCCCAGGAGCAGGCCGACGCGGCCGCCTCGGACGCGCGCAAGGCACAGGTGCGCACGGTCGACCGGTCGGAGCGCATCCGCACCTACAACTTCCCGCAGAACCGGATCACCGATCACCGGATCGGCTACACGGCGTACAACCTCGACCTGGCGCTCGCCGGCGAACTCGACGGCGTGCTGGACGCGCTCAGCGAGGCCGACCGGGCCGCCCGGCTGGCCGGCGATCCGGAACTCGCCCGCCGCTGAGCCTGCTCAGGCTGCCCAGCCCACTCAGGCGCTGCGGGGGCGATCCTTGGCCCGCAGCATCTCCCGGTCGGCCGCCTCGAAGGCGGCGCCGAGGGCGTCGCGCTGCCCCGGACCACCCGGAGCGACCTCGGAGAACCCGATGCTGACCCCGACCGGGGTGCCGGGCACCAGCGACTCCCAGTCCTCGGTGCGGATGGCGGCGTCGATGCGCCGGGCCACCTCGGCGGCCTCGGTCATCCCGGCGCCCGGCAGCACGACCACGAACTCGTCGCCGCCGTAGCGGGCCACGAAGTCACCCCGACGCATCACCCGGTTGATCACCCCGGCGATCCGCTGGAGGACCAGGTCCCCCGAGTGGTGCCCGTGCCGGGTGTTGACGGCCTTGAAGCCGTCCAGGTCGCAGACGCCGATCACGACCCGCTCGCCCCGGGCGACCACTGCCGCGATGTAGCGCTCCAGCCGGCGGCGGTTCGGCAGCCCGGTCAGCGGGTCGGTAAGCGCCTCACCTTCGAAACGGGCCGCCTCGCGGCGCATCTCCTCATGATCGATGCGGGCCGCGATGCCGTCGATGTAGACGTCGCGCAGCCGGTCGTGACGCTGGGCGGCGAGTCGGAAGGCCAACCGGTCGGCCCGGTGCGCCCCCGCATGGTCGCCGGCCCGACCCAGCGCGATGCTGCGCAGCCGGGCCGGCTCGGCGGCGCCGAGGGTCTCGGCGGAGACCTGCACGCTGCCCAGCCGGGTGACCGCCTCGATCGGCCGACCGTCGGCGATGGCCAGACAGACCTGGCCGAGTTGGCGCATGTCGCGGGCGCGGGCGCTGTCCGCCCCGTGCCCGAGCAGTCGGGCCGGGTCGGCGCCGCGGACGGTCTCGACGACGTCGCCGAGGGCGGCTCGCCGGGCCCCGGCGTAGCCGTAGGCGGCGAGGCTGCTGGGACGCAGCCGGTCGGCGGTGCCGGTGGCGATGAACCGGTCGAGGTCGGTGGCGATGTCCCGCAGTACCCGCAGGCAACCGTCACCGTCACCGGTGTGGTCGAGGGCCACCGCGTTGCGCAGCCGGATGCCCGGGGCGGCGAACGTTTCCTCCGGGATGCCGGCGGCGTTACCGAGTTGCCGGGCCCGTTCGATCGCACCGAGGGCGTAGCCGTGGAAGCTCAGGTAGGAGTAGGCCATCGCCAGGTCGTGCCAGCCCCAGGCGGTGTCCCGATCCGGGTCGTCCACCGCTCCCAACGCGCGGGCGGATCGCACCAGGTGGGTGACGCAGCGGTCCAGCGCGCCCTGGTGGTGCGCGGCGAGCGCGGCCAGCGCGTTGAGGTGCCCGTGCAGGTAGGGCTCGGCGAGATCGCGTACCGCGGCGGACGCCTCTTCGATGGCCCGGGTGTACTCGGCCGTGCGGCCCAGGTTGATCAGCGCGGAGAGGCGCTGCACCAGCGCATCGGCACGGGCGTGGGGAGCACTTGTGGTACGCAGCACCTGCTCCAGGATCGCGTACGCCTCTGTGGAGCGGCTCACCTCTTGGAGCGCCCGCGCCTTTCTCAGGGCGTCAACCTGGTCGTCGACCCGGTCGAGCCAGCCCACCCGCGACCTCCTGTCGGTGCGCCGCTGCACCTGCTTTTGCACGTGCACCGCGACGATTCATGATTATGGCGTGACCACCGAGCCGCAATACCCGTCCGAAGGTACGAGACGACACCGCCCGTCTCCGCTGGTGGCCGTCGCGGCCCGGGAACTGCTCGCCGCCGGGGTGACCTCGGCCCGGGTGGAGGCGGAACTGCTGGCCGCGTACGTGCTCGGGGTGCCGCGGGGTCGGTTGGCCATCGCCGACGGTTTCACCGACGAGCAACTGGACCGTTACCGAGCGCTTGTGGGTCGGCGGGCGCGGCGGGAGCCGCTGCAACACCTCACCGGTGACGCCGCTTTCCGGCATCTGGAGCTGGCGGTCGGGCCGGGTGTCTTCGTCCCGCGCCCGGAGACCGAACTGCTCGCCGGCTGGGGGATCGAGCAGGCCCGTCGGGCGGGCCGGCCCCGGCCGTTGGTGGTGGACCTGTGCAGCGGGTCCGGGGCGATCGCGCTGTCGGTGGCCCAGGAGGTGCCGGACGCCCGGGTGGTCGCGGTCGAGCGTTCGTCGGCCGCGCTGGCCTGGCTGCGGCGCAACGCCGCCGACCGGGCTGCGGCGGGGGACCGGCCGATCGAGGTGGTCGAGGCGGACGTCACCGACCCCGACCTGCTGGCCGGGCTGGTCGGTCAGGTCGACGTGCTGTTGTGCAACCCGCCGTACGTGCCGCAGGCGGTGGCCGTACCCCCGGAGGTGGCCGGGCACGACCCGGCGGAGGCGGTGTTCGCCGGGGCGGACGGCCTGGCCGTCATCCGTCCGGTGATCGACCGGGCGGCGACGCTGCTGCGGCCGGGTGGTCAGCTCGGCGTGGAACACGACGACACGCACGGCGCGGCGGTGCCCGAACTGCTTGCCGAGGACGGTCGCTACACCGCGATCAGCGCGCACCGGGATCTCGCCGGGCGGGCCCGGTTCGCCACCGCGTCCCGCCGTGCGGACCACCCGGCAGCCGGTCCGGTCGACACGTGGCAGACTGACTCCTCGTGATGCTCTACGACTGCCGGTCAACGGCCGACCGGGACCGCGGCATCGCTGCGGCCATCGAGGCGGTCCGCAACGGCGAGTTGGTGGTCCTGCCGACCGACACGGTCTACGGGATCGGCGCGGACGCCTTCACCCCGTACGCGGTCAGGGCCCTGCTGGACGCCAAGGATGCCCCGCACTCGCCGCCGCCGGTGCTGATCGGTTCCCGGCACACCCTCGACGGCCTGGTCTTCTCGCTGCCGGCCGCGGCGCGAGACCTGGTGGAGGCGTTCTGGCCGGGCGCGTTGACGATTCTGGTGCAGCACTCGGCGAGCCTGCGCTGGGATCTCGGCGACGACAGCGGGGTGGTGGCGGTGCGGATGCCGTTGCATCCGGTGGCGTTGGAGGTGCTGCGCGAGACGGGCCCGATGGCGGTCGCGTCGGCCAACAAGTTCGGCCAGCAGCCCGCGCTCACCGCCGACGAGGCGCGTGACCAGCTCGGGTACTCGGTGCGGGCGTACCTGGAGGCGGGACCGGCCGTGGATCCGGTGCCCAGCACGATCGTGGATCTCACAGGTGACGTGCCGGTGCTCGTCCGGGAGGGTGGCATCGGGCTGGCCAAGCTCCGCGAAGTGGTGCCGGAGCTGCGCGAGAGTCAGGTGGCGTAGATGCCCCCGTTCACCGTCCTGCACGTCTGCATGGGCAACATCTGCCGCTCGCCGATGGCGGAGCGGCTGCTCGTCGTCGCCGTACGGGAGCGGTTGGTCCGGCGTGACGTCGACCCGGCCCGCGCCGACGAGGTCCTGCACAGTCACAGTGCCGGCACGGGCGGCTGGCACGCCGGCGAGGAGATGAACCCGCCGGCCGCGCGGCAGGTGGTCAACCGGGGTGGCAGCACCGCCGGGTTCGCCGCCCGGAAGCTGCGCTCGGATCACATCGACGCGGCGGACCTGGTGTTGACCGCCACCGCCGACCAGCAGGAGTACGTGGTGGCGCTGCGCCCGGACGCCGCGTCGCGCACCTTCGTGCTCGGCGAGTTCGGCCGGATGCTCGCCACGGTGGATCCGGCGACGTTGCCGGCGGCCGAGGCGACGCCGGAGGCGGTGCACGCCCGCGGGGTGGCACTTGTCGAGGCGGCACACGCGGCCCGTCAGGGCGGCGCGCTGCTGCCCGGCGACGACCTCGACGATCCGTGGGGCCGTGGTGACCAGTGCTTCACCCGGGTAGCCGACGAGATCGAGGAGACCGTTCATCCGCTCGCGGCGGCATTGCTGCCCTGATCGGTGAATTTCCTCCGTATTCGGGGGAAAGGGCGGCGTACGTGGTGAAAAGCGCCATTCTGAGAGGGTCCTGACGGCTCCTGCGGGGAGAGCTGATGACCCGGGCGTTGCTGCCGAAAGTGTTCACCGTCCTGTTGGCCGGCGCTCTGGCCGGACTGGCGCTGGCGGTGGCGGCGCTGCCCGCCGCGCTGGTGTACGGCGTTGGTCTCTCGGCGCTCTCCGCGCCGTACGCGGATCTGCCCAACACACTGCGCACGCCGCCGACCGCCCAACGGTCCAACCTGTACGCCAACGACGGCACCACCCTGATCACCTCCTTCTACCAGGAGGACCGGGTGGACGTGCCGTTGGACGAGGTGGCGCCGGTGATGCGCCAGGCGATCATCGCCGCCGAGGACGCCCGTTTCCACGAACACAGCGGGGTCGACCTGCGCGGCATCCTGCGGGCCTTCACCGTCAACCGGCGCGACGGCGCCACCCGGCAGGGTGCCTCCACGCTGACCATGCAGTACGTGCGCAACGTACTGAGCAACGATCCCCGGCTCAGCGAGGCGCAGCGGGCCGCCGCCACCGAGGTGAGCACCGCCCGCAAGGTTCAGGAGATCCGGTACGCGCTCGCCCTGGAACGGGAGCTCACCAAGGATCAGATCCTGGCCCGGTACCTCAACATCGCCTACTTCGGCGCCGGCGCGTACGGTGTCGCCGCCGCCAGCAAGCGCTACTTCTCGGTCTCGCCGGCCGAGTTGACGCTGGCTCAGGCCGCGTTGCTGGCGGGGTTGGTGCGCTCGCCGCACACCGACGACCCGATCCACGGCGACGCGGACAGCGCGATGGCTCGTCGGGGGTACGTCCTGGACCGGCTGGTCGAGTCCGGCCAGGTCCCGCCCGACGTGGCCCAGCGCGCCCAGGCCGAGCCGTTGAACCTGCGCCCGAGCGAGACCCCGAACGACTGCACGGCGGTGCCTGAGGGGCACAACGACTGGGGCTTCTTCTGTGACTGGTTCACCCGCTGGTGGAACGACCAGCGGGCGTTCGGCAGCACCGTCGACGAGCGGCAGCGCACCCTGCGCCGGGGCGGCTTCACCATCGTCTCCACCCTCGACCCGGCGGTGCAGCGGTCCACCACCGAGCAGGTGCGTCGGGTCTACTCGGCGCAGGCCCGGTACGCGATGCCGACCGCGGTCGTGCAGCCCGGCACCGGGCGGGTGCTGGCCATGTCGGTGAACCGGACCTACAGCGTGGCGGCGAACCCGCCCGGGCAGAAGAACCACCCGAACACCGTCAACCAGCTCGTCGGCGGGGGCGGCACGATCGTCGGCTATCAGGGCGGCTCCACGTTCAAACTCTTCACGCTGCTGGCCGCGCTGGAGGCCGGGCTGCCGTTGAACACCGTGTTCGACGCGCCGGACCGGATTCGCACCAGGTACCAGATCAGCGGCGAGACCAGTTGCGGCGGGTACTGGTGCCCGGAGAACGCCAGCGCGTCGATGAGCGGCGAGCACGACATGTGGACCGCCTTCGGGCAGTCGGTCAACACCTACTTCGCCTGGCTGACCGAGCAGGTCGGTGCCGACCGGGTGGTGGAGATGGCCGAACGGCTCGGCATTGTGTTGCGGGCCGGCGACGACGCCCAGCTGGCCCGGCACGGGGCACGTGACTGGGGGCCGTTCACGCTCGGCGTGGCTGCTACCACCCCGCTGGACCTGGCCGGGGCGTACGCCACGGTGGCGGCGGAGGGGATCTGGTGCGCCCCCACTCCGATCACCTCGATCACCGACGCCACCGGACGGCGGGTCGGTGCCGGGCAACCGGACTGCCGGCAGGTGCTCGACGTGGACGTGTCCCGTGCGGCGGTGGACGCGGCGCGTTGCCCGGTCGGTGACCAGTCGATGTACCACACCTGCGACGGCGGCACGGCCACCCGACTGCGCGGCCAGCTCAATCGGCCGGTGGGCGGCAAGACCGGCAGCTCCGAGCGGTACGCCACGGAGACGGTGGTGGCGTTCACCCCACAGTTGGCGGTCGCCGCGATGGCGGCCAACCCGGACGATCCCCAGGACGCGGTGGGTCACGCGGTGCAGCGGGCGATGGTGGATTCGGTGGGGGAGATCCTCGCCTTCGCCCTGCGGGACCAGCCGGTCCGCGATTTCGTGCCGCCCAGCGACACGACGGCCTGGCGGGTCACCGGCGAACGCACCGGCAACTGAGCCTGAGCCTGACTGTTAAGAAGGGGCCCCTGCTCTACAGAAGGCGATAAGAAGGTGCCCTTCCTTACCGCTCGGCGCTTACCGCTCGGCGCGGCCGGTGATGTTGCGGGCCATGCCGCCGAAGACCAGGGCGTGGAAGGGTGCCACCGCAGCCCAGTAGGCGTGCCCGGCCAGACCGTGCGGCAGGAAGACGGCGCGCTGCCGGTAGCGGACGCCACCGTCGTCGCCGCGCTGGACCCGCAGCTCCAGCCAGGCCCGGCCGGGTAGCCGCATCTCGGCGCGCAGTCGCAGCAACTCGCCCGGCACGATCTCCTCGACCCGCCAGAAGTCCAGCGCCTCGCCCACCCTCAGGTGCTGCGGGTGGCGTCGACCCCGGCGCAGCCCCACCCCGCCGACCAGCTTGTCCAGCCAGCCGCGTATCGACCAGGCCAGCGGGAACGAGTACCAGCCGTGCTCGCCACCGACGCCTTCGATGACCTGCCACAGCGCCTCCGGTGAGGCCGCCACGGCCCGCTCCCGTACGTCGGTGTAGGCGGTGCCGCCGCTCCAGTCGGGGTCGCTGGGCAGCGGCTCCGCCGGTGCGTTCGGTCCGGCCGCCGTGGACCAGCAGGTCTCCACCTGGGCGTCGCGGACCTTGGCCAGGGCCAGTTCGACGGCCTCGTCGAAGCCGGTCAACCCGCCCGGCGGGTCCGGCAGGTACGCCGCGATGTCGTGCTCGTGCGCGACGGCCTCGTGGATCAGGCTGGCGACCAGCGGCCGGGCCAGCGCGTTGGGTACCGGGGTGACCAACCCCACCCAGTACGACGAGAGCGTCGGGGTCAGCGGGCGGACCGGCAGCAGCAGCCGGCGGGGCAGCCCGGCGACCCGGGCATAGCGCTGCATCATCTCGCCGAAGGTGAGCACGTCCGGGCCTGCGATGTCGAAGCCCCGGTCGACCTCGGCCGGCAGGCTGGCGCAGCCGATCAGGTAGTGCAGCACGTCGCGGACCGCGATCGGCTGGATCCGGTTGGCTACCCAGCGCGGGGTGACCATCACCGGCAGCCGCTCGGTGAGGTACCGCAGCATCTCGAACGACGTCGAGCCGGAGCCGATGATCACCGCTGCCCGCAGCACCACCGTCGGCACCCCGCTGGCGTGCAGGATCCGCCCCACCTCGCTGCGCGAGCGTAGGTGCGCCGAGGTGGCCGGGTCGTCCGCCGCCGGCTCCGGACCGCCCAGATAGACGATCCGGCGTACGCCGGCCGCCCGGGCCGCGGTGGCGAAGTTCGTGGCGGCCTGCCTGTCGGTGGCCTCGAAACCGGCCTGCCCGAGCGAGTGCACGAGGTAGTACGCCACGTCGACGCCGTCGAACGCCGCGGGCAGTGTCTCCGCCCGACTCAGGTCCGCCTCGACGATCTCGACCTGCCCGGACCAGGGCACGTCCCGCAGCCGTCCGGCCCGTCGGGCCAGGCAGCGCACGTCGTACCCCTGTGCCAGCAGGCGGGGCGCCAGACGTCCGCCGATGTAACCTGTCGCGCCGGTGACCAGGCATCTCACGGCTTCCAGTCTGCGGCCCAATAGACTCATGCGCTGTGGAGACCGCGACAGGCACCTTTTGGGGGCCGGACTTCGAGCAACTGAGCACCAGCGATCCCGAGATCGCGGAGGTGGTGCTCGGCGAACTCGACCGGCTGCGTACCGGCCTGCAACTGATCGCCAGTGAGAACCTCACCTCGCCGGCCGTGCTGGCCGCGCTGGGCTCCACGCTGACCAACAAGTACGCCGAGGGTTATCCGGGGCGGCGTTACTACGGCGGTTGCGCCCAGGTGGACCGGGCCGAGGAGATCGGCATCTCCCGGGCGAAGGACCTCTTCGGCGCCGAGCACGCCAACCTCCAGCCGCACTCGGGGGCGAGCGCCAACCTGGCCGCGTACGCCGCGCTGGTGCAGCCGGGGGACACGGTGCTGGCGATGGAGTTGCCGCACGGTGGGCACCTGACCCACGGCAGCCGGGTCAACTTCTCCGGCAAGTGGTTCCAGCCGGTCGGCTACACCGTCCGGCGGGACACCGAGCTGATCGACTACGACGAGGTACGCGACCTCGCCCTGGCCCACCGACCCAAGATGATCATCTGTGGCGCGACGGCGTACCCCCGACTGATCGACTTCGCGCTGTTCCGGGAGATCGCCGACGAGGTCGGGGCGTACCTGATGGTGGACGCGGCGCACTTCATCGGGCTGGTCGCCGGGCAGGCCGTGCCCTCACCGGTGCCGTACGCCGACGTCGTCTGCGCCACCACGCACAAGGTGCTGCGCGGACCGCGCGGCGGGATGATCCTCTGTCGGGAGTCGCTGGCCGAGCGGATCGACAAGGCGGTCTTCCCGTTCACCCAGGGCGGCCCGCTGATGCACGCCGTCGCGGCCAAGGCGGTCGCCCTACACGAGGCGGCCCAGCCGGAGTACCGGCGCTACGCCGCCCAGGTGGTGGCGAACGCTCAGGCGCTGGCCGACGGGCTGGCCGCCGAGGGCATGCGCCCGGTCTCCGGCGGCACCGACACCCACCTGGCGTTGATCGACCTCCAGGAGACCGGGGTGACCGGGGCCGAGGCCGAGGCGCGGTGCGACGCGGCGACCATCACGCTGAACAAGAACGCCATTCCGTACGACCCGCACAAGCCGATGGTCGCCTCCGGTATCCGGGTGGGCACCCCGTGCGTCACCACCCAGGGCATGACCGAACCACAGATGCGGCAGGTAGCGGAGTTGATAGCCCGAGCGGTACGCGCTGATCCGTCGGCTCCGGGCGGGGCCGACGTACTGGCCGGGGTCGCCGCCGACGTGGCCGAGCTGGTCGCCGAGTTCCCGGCGTACCCCCGATGACCGCGCCGCGTGCCGGTGAGCCCGGCGTGGCCGCGACGACCGCACCGCGGGCGGGGGAGCCGGGTGCGATCCGGGCCCGGCTGCCGCACCTGCGCCTGCCGCTGCTCGCCTGCGCCGCGTTGGCGGTGGTCGCGGTGCCCGTCGCGGCCTGGTTGCGCGGGCCGACCAGCGCGGCCGGAGTGGCCGCCGGCATCGCCCTGGTGATCGTCAGCTATCTGATCTCCAGCTTCTCGGTGGCCTGGGCCGACGCGGTGCACCCGAAGCTGATCATGTCAGTGGGCTTGATCACGTACGCCACGAAGATCGTGATTCTGGGCGTGGCGATGGCGGCGGTCGCGGCCACCGGTTGGCCCGGACTGCCGGATATGGGCGTGGCCATCATCGCGGCCGTGGTGGTATGGACCGGGGCTCACCTGACCTGGGCGCTGCGCACCCCGCTGCCCACCGTGGACCGTTCGGTCGACCACTGACCGTACGGTTGGTTCTCTCCGGGCGTTTCGTGGTCCTGTTCCGGTGGCCGGACAGGAGTACTCTTACCCGAGGCTCGACCCGCCGGCTCCCAACGCCCGCACGCTGCTCGCAGTGTGGGGGGTGCCGCACACTCGTGAAACTCCCGGCTGATAGTGTTCGCCACGTCATGGCCGACAACCCTCACCGCAAAAGCTCCGACGAACACTCGTCGGAAGGCGCAGCCGGATCCGTCGTTGGTTACCTGCTCGCCGGCATCGTGGTGTGGGGATTCCTCGGCTGGTTGGCGGGGGAAATCCTCGGACTGCCGACCGGCATCGGGATCGCCGTTGGCATGATGCTCGGCGCAGCCGGAGCGATCTACCTGATCATGAAGAGGCTCAGTGCCTGAGTGCCGGCACGCGCGGGTCTGTCGAGTGCGGAGGATGACACGGTGAGCGGACAGCTTGTCGCCGCAGAGGGCCTTCCCTGGCCCCCCAGCGTCGGAGACTTCTACCCGCCGGATCTCGCCGGTCCGTGGGTCACGAAGTTCACGCTGATGATCTGGCTGGCCGTCGGGCTTCTGATCATCTTCTTCATGGCCACCTACCGGAACCCGAAGCTCGTGCCGAGCAAGGGTCAGTGGATGGCCGAGTCCGTCTACGGCCTGGTCCGGGACAACATCGCCCGCGAGCAGATGGGCAAGGACGGCATCCGGTTCGCGCCCTACTTCACGGTGTTGTTCTGCTTCATCGTGGTGACCAACCTCTTCGGCATCGTCCCTGGGTTGCAGATCTCGCCGAACTCGCACATCGCCTTCCCGATCGTGCTCGCTGTGATCACCTACGTGATGTACCTCTACATCGGCGTCCGTAAGCACGGTCTGGGTAGCTACCTCAAGCAGACCCTGATCATCCCGGGCGTGCCGTGGCCGATGCACTTCCTGCTGATCCCGATCGAGTTCCTGCAGAACTTCATCAACCGGCCGGTCACCCTGGCAGTGCGACTCTTCGCCAACATGTTCGCCGGCCACCTGATCCTGCTGGTGTTCACCGTCGGCGGCTTCGTGATGCTCGCCTCGGACAACCTGTTCATCCAGGTCTCGTCGATCGCCGCCTTCCTGATGGCCATCCTGATGGCCTTCTTCGAGGTGCTGGTCGCGCTGTTGCAGGCATACGTCTTCGTCACCCTGACCGCCAACTACATCGGCAGCTCGCTCGCCGACGAGCACTGACCACAGACTTCGGCGGGCCGCCCGGCCCGACCAGAGCTTCCGGTACGACCGCGTACGCGTGAGGGATCACGCGTCTACTAGGAGGAATACCAGCAATGGACGTTATTGCCGCCATCGAGGGCAGCGTCAACACCATCGGTTACGGTCTCGCCGCCATCGGCCCCGGCATCGGTGTCGCCCTGGTCTTCGCGGCCTACATCCAGGCCAGCGCCCGCCAGCCGGAGTCCGCCGGCTACAACCGCACCTGGCTGGTCCTGGGCTTCGCGCTGGTCGAGGCGCTCGCCCTGTTCGGCCTGGTGCTCGCGTTCGCAGTCTGACACCTCGCCCGACGCGACCCGGAGGTCTGACATGAATCTCGCCGCTGAAGGCGTGGAGCACCACCCGCTCGTGCCGATCTGGCAGGAGCTTGTCGTCGGGTCGATCGCGTTCGCCCTGCTCTGCTTCGTCCTGATGAAGTTCGTGCTGCCGCGCATGGAGACGATGTACCAGGCGCGGGTCGACGCGATCGAGGGCGGCCTCAAGCGTGCCGAGGCTGCTCAGGCCGAGGCGAACCAGCTGCTGGAGCAGTACCGGGCCCAGCTCGCCGAGGTGCGTACCGAGGCGGCGCAGATCCGGGACGACGCCCGCGCCGACGCCGAGTCGATCCGTACCGAAATCCTGGCCAAGGCCCGGGAAGAGTCGGACCGGATCATCGCCGCCGGCCGGGAGTCGCTGGCCGTGGAGCGGCAGACCATCGTGCGCGAGCTGCGCGCGGAGGTCGGCGGCCTCGCGGTCGACCTGGCCAGCCGGATCGTGGGCGAGTCGCTCGCCGACGAGGCCCGTCGTAAGGGCACGGTCGAGCGGTTCCTCACCGACCTCGAGAGCGCGGGGGCCCGCTGATGCAGGCCGCCAGCCGGGAGTCCTACGCCACCGCCCTGGCGCGGTTGGAGGAGTACATCTCCCGCGCCGAGCCGTCGGCGGTCGCCGCCACCGGTGCCGAACTGCTCGCCGTGGCGGACCTGCTGCGGCGGGAGGTTCGGCTGCGCCGGGCACTGTCCGACCCGGCCCGTGCCGGTGCGGACCGGACCGGGCTGCTGACCTCGGTGCTCTCCGGCAAGGTCGGCGCGGACACGCTCGACCTGCTCGGCACGCTTGTCGCCGGCCGGTGGTCGGCGCCGTCGGAGTTGCTCGACGGTGCCGAGCGCCTCGGCGTGCAGGCCCTGCTGGGCAGTGCCGACCGGGCTGACGAACTGGGCGAGGTCGAGGACGAGCTGTTCCGCTTCGGCCAGGTGGTCGCCGCAGACCCGCAGCTGTCCAACGCCCTGTCCGACCCGAACGCGCCGGTGGCGCAACGGGCCGAGCTGGTCGGGATGCTCCTGACGGGCAAGGCCCGCCCGGCGACGGTGCGACTGGTCGAGGCGGCCCTGGCCGGCTTCGGCGGCCGATCGTTCTCCACCGCGCTGTCCCGGCTGGTGGAGTTGGCGGCGGAACGGCGGGACCGGCAGGTCGCGTACGTGACCGTCGCGGCACCCCTCAGCGAGGACGAGGAACGTCGGCTGAGTGACCGGCTCGCGGCCATCTACGGTCGCGCGGTCGCCGTGAAGCTTACGGTTGACCCGGCGATCCTCGGTGGAGCGAGCGTCCGGGTGGGTTCGGACCTGTACGACGGGACGATCCTGCGCCGCCTCAACGAGACCCGTAACGCGCTCGCGAAGCGCTGACCAGCACCCCGCGAAGCGCCCGGAAACGACAGTCGACCCGAGGACCGGTCGGTACTAGGTATCCCGGGCCCCTGATACTTAAGGAAGCAGAGGATGGCCGAGCTGACCATCTCGACGGAGGAGATCCGCGGCGCGCTTGAGCGCTACGTCTCCTCCTACTCGCCCGACGTCTCCCGTGAGGAGGTCGGCACCGTCGCCGACACCGGCGACGGCATCGCCCACGTCGAGGGCCTGCCCTCGACCATGACCAACGAGCTGCTGGAGTTCGAGGACGGCACGCTCGGCGTGGCGCTGAACCTCGACGTCCGGGAGATCGGTGTCGTCGTCCTCGGCGACTACTCCGGGCTTGAGGAGGGGCAGCGCGTCAAGCGCACCGGCCGGGTTCTTTCCGTACCGGTCGGCGACGCCTTCCTCGGCCGCGTGGTCAACGCGCTCGGCCAGCCGATCGACGGCCTCGGCGAGATCGTCGACGAGGGCTACCGCGAGCTGGAGCTCCAGGCTCCGAACGTGATGGCCCGGCAGTCCGTCTTCGAGCCGATGCAGACCGGCATCAAGGCCATCGACGCGATGACCCCGATCGGTCGGGGCCAGCGGCAGCTGATCATCGGTGACCGGAAGACCGGCAAGACCACTGTCGCCCTGGACACCATCCTCAACCAGCGCGAGAACTGGGCCACCGGCGACCCGAAGAAGCAGGTCCGCTGCATCTACGTCGCCATCGGCCAGAAGGCCTCCACCATCGCCTCCATCAAGGGGCAGCTGGAGGAGGCGGGCGCGATGGAGTACACCACCATCGTCGCCTCCCCGGCGTCCGACCCGGCGGGCTTCAAGTACCTCGCCCCGTACACCGGCTCGTCCATCGGGCAGCACTGGATGTACGGCGGCAAGCACGTTCTGATCGTCTTCGACGACCTGAGCAAGCAGGCCGAGGCGTACCGGGCCGTGTCGCTGCTGCTGCGTCGCCCGCCGGGCCGTGAGGCGTACCCGGGTGACGTCTTCTACCTGCACTCGCGGCTGCTGGAGCGCTGCGCGAAGCTCTCCGACGAGATGGGCGGCGGCTCGATGACCGGCCTGCCGATCATCGAGACGAAGGCCAACGACATCTCGGCCTTCATCCCGACCAACGTCATCTCGATCACCGACGGTCAGATCTTCCTCGAGACCGACCTGTTCAACCAGGGCGTCCGGCCGGCCATCAACGTCGGTACCTCGGTCTCCCGGGTCGGTGGCGCCGCGCAGATGAAGCCGATGAAGAAGGTCTCCGGTTCGCTGCGGCTGAACCTCGCCCAGTTCCGTGAGCTGGAGGCCTTCGCCGCCTTCGCCTCCGACCTGGACAAGGCATCCCGGTCGCAGCTCGACCGTGGTTACCGTCTGGTCGAGCTGCTCAAGCAGCCGAACTACTCGCCGTACCCGGTGCAGGACGAGGTCGTCTCGGTCTGGGCCGGTACCGAGGGCAAGCTGGACGACATCCCGGTCGGTGACGTGCGGCGCTTCGAGACCCAGTTCCTGGAGTACCTGCGGCGCAAGCACAACGCCACCCTCCAGGCGATCGCCGACAACAAGTGGGACGACGAGATCATCGCCGCCCTCGACGCGGCGGTCGCGGAGTTCAAGAAGGGCTTCCTGGGCCGCGAGGACGAGCGCACGGTCAACGAGGCGCCGGCGGAGCCGCTGGAGGGCGAGTCCGAGCACGAGACGGTCACCCGCTACAGCGGCGGTGCTCCGGCCGAGAAGCGTTAGGGTCGGGCCATGGCGGCGCAGGTACGTGTTCTTCGTCAACGCATTCGCTCGGCGAAGGGGATGAAGAAGATCACCAAGGCGATGGAGCTCGTGGCGACGAGCCGGATCGCCAAGGCCCAGGCCCGGGTGGAGGCGTCCCTGCCGTACGCCCGCGCCATCACCGGCGTGCTCACGGCGCTGGCGTCCAACGCGCGGATCGACCACCCGATGCTGACCCCGCGCGAGCGGGTGCGGCGGGCGGGCGTGCTGCTGGTAACCGCCGACCGGGGTCTGGCCGGCGGTTACAGCTCCAACGCCATCCGGACGGCGGAGTCGCTGATCGCCCGGTTGCAGGCCGACGGCAAGGAGCCGGTGCTCTACGTCATCGGTCGCAAGGGTGTCTCGTTCTACCGCTTCCGCAACCGGCCGATCGAGGCCAACTGGACGGGCTTCTCGGAGCAGCCGTCCTTCGCCGACGCCCGCGAGGTCGGTGAGACGCTGATCAAGGCGTTCGTCGCCGGTGCGGACGACGAGGACGGCGGCCCGGGTCCCGACGGCGTACGCGGGGTGGACGAGTTGCACATCGTCTACACCGAGTTCAAGTCGTTGATGACCCAGAACCCGGTCACCCGGATCATCGGCCCGCTCCAGGTCGAGGAGCGGCCCCGCTCGGAGGCGGCGCCCGGCGTACTGCCGGACTACGACTTCGAACCGGACCCGGAGGCACTGCTCGACGCGTTGCTGCCGAAGTACATCAACACGCGGATCTACGCGGCGTTGCTGGAGTCGGCGGCGAGCGAGTCGGCGGCTCGTCGGCGGGCGATGAAGAGCGCCACCGACAACGCCGAAGAGATGATCGACAAGTACACGCGTGAGATGAACTCGGCCCGCCAGGCCGGGATCACCCAGGAGATCAGTGAGATCGTCGGCGGCGCTAACGCGCTGGCCGCGTCGGGAAGTGAAGTGTGATGACTGCCCCAGTAGAGACCAAGACGGCCACCGGTCGCGTGGTCCGGGTCATTGGCCCGGTCGTCGACGCCGAGTTCCCGCGCGACGCCATGCCGGACCTGTTCAACGCCCTGCACGTGAACGTGACCCTCTCCGGCGGTGAGAAGACGCTGACCCTGGAGGTCGCCCAGCACCTGGGTGACAACCTGGTCCGCGCGATCTCGATGCAGCCCACCGACGGTCTGGTCCGTGGAACCGAGGTGAGCGACACCGGCTTCCCGATCCGGGTGCCGGTCGGCGACGCGGTCAAGGGCCACGTCTTCAACGCGATCGGCGAGTGCCTCAACCTCACCGAGGGTGAGACCATCCAGGCTGACGACCACTGGGGCATCCACCGTAAGGCCCCGGCCTTCGCGGACCTGGAGCCGAAGACCGAGATGCTGGAGACCGGCATCAAGGTCATCGACCTGCTCGCCCCGTACGTCAAGGGTGGCAAGATCGGCCTGTTCGGCGGTGCCGGCGTGGGCAAGACGGTGCTCATCCAGGAGATGATCACCCGGGTGGCCAAGAACTTCGGTGGTACCTCGGTCTTCGCCGGCGTGGGTGAGCGCACCCGTGAGGGCAACGACCTCATCCACGAGATGACCGACTCCGGCGTCATCGACAAGACCGCGCTGGTCTACGGCCAGATGGACGAGCCGCCGGGCACCCGGCTGCGGGTCGCTCTGTCCGCGCTGACCATGGCGGAGTACTTCCGGGACGTGAAGAAGCAGGAGGTGCTGCTCTTCATCGACAACATCTTCCGCTTCACCCAGGCCGGTTCCGAGGTCTCCACCCTGCTGGGCCGGATGCCCAGCGCGGTGGGTTACCAGCCGACCCTGGCCGACGAGATGGGCGAGCTCCAGGAGCGGATCACCTCCGTCCGGGGCCAGGCCATCACCTCGATGCAGGCGATCTACGTGCCGGCGGACGACTACACCGACCCCGCCCCGGCGACCACCTTCGCCCACCTGGACGCGACCACCAACCTTGAGCGGTCGATCTCCGACAAGGGCATCTACCCGGCGGTGGACCCGCTGGCGTCCTCGTCGCGGATCCTCGCGCCCGAGTTCGTCGGCCAGGAGCACTTCCAGGTGGCCAGCGAGGTCAAGCGGATCCTCCAGCGGTACAAGGACCTGCAGGACATCATCGCCATCCTCGGCATCGAGGAGCTCTCCGAGGAAGACAAGATCACGGTCCAGCGGGCCCGGCGGATCGAGCGCTTCCTGTCGCAGAACACCTACGCGGCGGAGCAGTTCACCGGCGTGCCGGGCTCGACGGTCCCGATCAAGGAGACCATCGAGGCGTTCCGGAAGATCAGCGAGGGCGAGTACGACCACTTCCCCGAGCAGGCGTTCTTCATGTGCGGTGGGCTCGACGACCTGGAGAAGAAGGCCGCCGAGCTGATGAAGGGCTGACCCTTCGGTCAGATCGCATGAACGAGAAAGGCCGTCCCGGACAACTCCGGGGCGGCCTTTCGTTCACCTTTGGCACGTACCATCGCCGCTGCCCGGTTTTCTGTGGTCGGCGATCACAACCTCCGCGAGATACCGTCTACTCCACGCTCATGCGCCGATGAGCGGTAATCGTGTTCAACCATTCGGATGTGCGTACCCGTATCCCCTGCGGGGACGCGACGAACGGAGATGCTCGTGGGTAAGGCCGGCAGACGCGGCAAGCGTGGTGGGCGACCGTCGATCTGGCGCGGGGTCCCGGTCTGGGCCAGGTTCTGCACCATCTTCGGCGTGGTGCTGATGATGCTCAGTGGCACGTCCCTTGTGGGTGCCGAGGCGTTGATGGCCCGCTACGAGGGCGCCATCGGCAAGGCCGACCTCTTCGGCGACCAGGCGGCCGGTGCCAGCGAACGCAAGAGCGACATCAAGGGACCGCTCAACATCCTGCTGGTCGGCATCGACCCGCGAAACGACAGGACCGCACCGCTGGCCGACGCGATCATGGTCCTGCACGTGCCGGAGGAACTGGACCGGGCGTACCTCTTCTCGCTGCCCCGCGACCTCTACGTCGAGATCCCGGCGTACCCCAAGGCGGGCTTGAACGGCAGCACGTCCAAGCTGAACGACGCGATGTCCTTCGGCAGCCGGGTGCCCGACGGCGGCAAGCCCGACGCGGCCCGCGGCTTCGAACTGCTCGCCACCACCGTGCAGAACGTCACCGGGATCAAACGCTTCGACGCCGGTGCGATCATCAACTTCTCCGGCTTCCAGAAGATCGTCGACGCCATGGGCGGCGTCACCATGAACATCGAGCGGGAGGTCCGCTCCGAGCACCGCGAGCCGAACGGCAAGCACCGCAAGGGCAACCCCAACGGCGAGGGCTACATCGGCCCGCAGGCGGTCTACCCGAAGGGCAAGCAGCACCTGAGCGGCTGGCAGGCGCTGGACTACGTCCGCCAGCGGTACCCGGAGAACGGCGTGCCCGACGGTGACTACGGGCGGCAGCGGCACCAGCAGCAGTTCGTCAAGGCGATGGCCGGCCAGGCGTTCAGCGCCGACGTGGTGACCAACCCGGTCAAGCTGGACCGGGTGCTGCGGGCGGCCGGTGAGTCGCTGATCTTCAGCGGTCGGGGGCACAGCGTGGTCGACTTCGCGCTGGCGCTCAAGGACATCCGGCCCGGCAACATCCAGATGATCAAGCTGCCGGGCGGAGGCATCTTCAACAACAGGGGCGGCTATATCGGCGAGCGCTTCGAGCCCGAGGTGGACGACTTCTTCGTCGCGCTGGAGCGTGGAGTGCTCGATCCGTTCCTGCTCGAACATCCCAAGCTGGTCAACAAGGGCTGAGGAGTGGTGCAGCTCTCGGTACCCGCGTGAAGAACAGCTCCGGGACGCTACTAGACTTTCCCCAATCCGCCTCAGCAAGGAGACAGCGTGGCAGAGCAGCTCAACGTCCAGCTCGTGGCCGTAGAGGAGAAGGTCTGGTCCGGCAAGGCCGAGATGGTCATGGCCCGGACGACCGAAGGTGAGCTGGGTGTGCTGCCGGGGCACGCGCCTCTGCTCGGCCAGCTCGCCGAGCCCGGCCAGGTACGCATCAAGCTTCCCGGTGGCGAGCAGGTCGCCTACGAGGTGTCCGGCGGCTTCCTCTCCGTGAGCGGGCAGGGCGTCACCGTGCTCGCCGAGAGCGCCAGCCCGGCCTCCGCCGCTTCGGGTAACTGAGCCGACCCGCCGATGGAGATCGTGGAAGGGATCGGAATCGGCTTCGCCGTGATTGTCGGCGCGATTCTGTTCCTCTTCATCCGGCGGGCAGTGGTCACCAGAAGCGGAGGCATCATCCGGCTCAGCGTCCGGACCTCCACGATGCTCGACGGCCGGGGCTGGTCGCCCGGCTTCGGCAGGTTCGTCGGCGACGAACTCCGTTGGTACCGGATGGTCAGTTTCGCGGTACGCCCCAAGCGGGTGCTCTCCCGCGACGGGCTGAGCGTGGAGCGACGGCGGTTGCCGGAGGGCCAGGAACGACTGGCCATGCCGGCGGACTGGGTCATTCTCCGCTGTACGAGTCGACACGCTCCGGTCGAGATCGCCATGGCACGATCCACCGTTACCGGATTCCTTTCCTGGCTCGAGGCCGCTCCTCCGGGGGCGGTCTCGCCACGTCTGGCCCCTCAGCAGGACTGGCCCGCCGCCTGACCTCCGCCCGGACCGCCTGAAGGGCCCGTCAGGCGCTGTCTGGCCACGTGTGGGCTCAGCCTGTTTGTTCTGGCTGCCTGTGGAAGGTTTTGCCGCGTTTGGCCCGTCGGCAGGCCGGCTCGTCGCCTGACCTCGATCGACCGCCCGCGCGGCCGTCAGCTGTCGTGCTGTCCTGGCCACAGGTCGTCCTGGCCTTGGGTCGTCCTGGCCTTGGGCTTGGGCTGTCCCGGCTCGGGTCGTTCTGTTCATGGGTCGTCTTGGCCTCGGGCTGTGCTGGCCTCGGGTCGTCCTGGCCTCGGGCTGTCTTGGCCTTCGGCTGTGCTGGCTGTGCTGGCCACCGGGTTGTCCATGCCGCGAGCGGCCTTGAGTTTGTTTTGGGTGTGTTTGGGTGGTTTGCTGTTGAAGTGGGCCAGGGGTGGCTGCTGGGGTGTGCCCCCCGCCGCGCGGTGATCGACACCGTTTCGGCGAAATGGCGGTATCCCGCCGAGCTGGACCCCGCCGTTTCGGCGAAACGGTGCGAGCTCCTCCTGCCGACGCCGTTTGCCTCGGCCGTTGCCGTCTGCCTCCGCCCCTCCGGTGGCCGGAAGTGCGGCCGGTGCGTGGTTTGTCCGGTCTGGTGTGCGGGCGTCCGGGCAATGATGGCGGCCAGTGGGCGGTTGGACGGACGACCTACCTTGACCGGCCGGCGAAGGCGGCGGTGCCGAGTAGATGGCTCCGACGAGTGGCCGCCCCCGGCACGTGGATGGCCAGTTCCGGGAATGGGGGTGGCCGGCGGGTCGTTGCACATGTCTGACCGGCCGATGAAGACCGCCCGGAGCAGGTCAGATGGCTTCGTGGTTGGCCCGGCCCCCGGGAATGATGGTGGGTGGTCGGTCGTTGTACATGGTCCCGGCGCCGCGAAGGGGTCCCCCCGGGGCCCCGCGATGGGTTCCCCGCCCCGCGTGTGAGCCGGTGAACCTTCCCCCTCTTGTTCTTTCAGCGCCTGACGGCGTTTGCATGCACCCGTCCCCCGGT
>NZ_BOPA01000010.1 GCF_016863515.1 Micromonospora gifhornensis | reverse complement strand
ACCCCCGCCCCACCCACCCCGACCTCGGCCCACCCACCCCGACCTCGGCCCGCCCACCCCGACCTCGGGCCACCCCCGACCCGGACCACCCCCGGCCCGGACCACCCCCGGCCCGGGCCACCCCCGGCCCGGGCGCCCCGGTCGGACCACCCCGGCCCCGCGATCTTGCACTTCTCGTCGCCGCGAAAGGTGTATAAGCCGCAGAACAGCGACCCAAAGTGCAAGATCGCGCGGGTGTGGGCTCGGGCGCGGCCGGAGGCCGGCCTTGGTTCCGCGATCTTGCACTTTGGGTCGCCCCGAAGGGGACATAAGCCGCCGAACGGCGACCAGAAGTGCAAGATCGCGTGGTGAAGGCGTGGGCGGGGTGAGGGCGTGACGTGAGGGTGCGAGTGGGAGGCGCGTGGGGTGCACAGGTGCAGAGGGTGGGAGGGCGCGCGGGGCGGGAGGGTGCGTGGGGCGGGAGGGTGCGTGGGGTGCACAGGTGCGCGGGGTGGGTGGGCGGCGCGGGGTGGGGAGGGGTGCGCGCAGGTGCGGGCGCGCGGGGTGGGGAGGGGTGCGCGCAAGTCCCTGGAGTGGGGGGCGCGCAAGTGCCCTGGGGTGGGGAGGGTGGGGAGGGTGGGGTTTAGAGGGCTAGGCGGACGGCGGCGGTGAGGACCAGTTGGGCCAGGGCGGTGGGGACGAGGATCAGCCAGCAGAGGCGTTGGAGTTGGTCCTCGCGGAGGCGGGGGTAGGAGACCCGCAGCCAGATGATCACGAAGCTGACAGCGGCGATCTTGAGTAGTGTCCAGAGCCAGCCGAGCTGGGCGTCGGCGAAGGGGCCCTGCCAGCCACCGAGGAACAGCACGGTGGTCAGCGCGGCGATCACCACGATGCCGACGTACTCGGCGAGCAGCAGGAACGCGAACCGTAGGCCGGTGTACTCGGTCATGTAGCCGAAGACCAGTTCCGAGTCGGCCACCGGCATGTCGAACGGTGGCCGGCGGATCTCGGCCAGCCCGGCCAGGAAGAAGACCACCATCGCGGGGGCCTGCCAGATCAGCCACCACGGCTGCCACGCCTCGACGATGCCGGAGAGGCTCAGCGTCCCGGCTGCCATCGCCACCGAGGCGGCGGCCAGCACCAGCGGCAGCTCGTAGCCGAGCAGTTGGGCGGCGCCGCGTACCCCGCCGAGCAGGCTGTACTTGTTGGCCGACGCCCAGGCGGACATCAGCACGGCGAGCACGCCGACGCCGACCACCGCGAGCACGAAGAACAGACCGACGTCGAGCGGCTGGCCCACCAGATCGTTCGGGCCGAGCGGGATGACAAGCAGGGCCAGCAGGTACGGCACCAGGGCCACCGCCGGTGCCAGCCGGAACACCGGCCGGTCCGCCGCGCGCGGGGTGACGTCCTCCTTCTGTACGAACTTCACCCCGTCCGCGACGAGTTGCGCCCAGCCGTGGAACCCGCCCGCGTACATCGGGCCGAGCCGGCCCTGCATGTGTGCCATCACCTTGTGCTCGGCCTGTCCGACAAGCAGCGGCAGCACGAGGAAGGCGACCAGCACGCCGCCGATCCGGATCACCAGTTCCAGCCACAGTGGCATCAGGGCGTACCCCCCTCGTCTGGTTGCCCGCCCTCGACGTGGCTCTCCGGCCCGCCAGCTACCGGACCCGCCTCCCGGTCGACGGCCGAACCGGACGCCGGGCCACCACCCGGACCGGAAGCTGTGCCAGCACCCGGACCGGAAGCCGGGCCGCCGGACGCCGGGCTGTCGCCCGCCGGAGCGGGAGCGTCGGGGGGTGTGAGGGCCGGGGCACCGGGGGTGGGAGGGGTACGGGGGGTGCGTGCGCCCGGGGCCGGACGGGCCGGTCGTTCCCGGGCGGGTCGAGCCGGGGTGCCGCCGCGCGGGCCCTCTCCGGCGCCACCGGCACCGGCCGGGGTCGAGGTGGTGCCCCACTCTCCCGGGGCGGGTACGCCGGGTGGCCGGATCGGTCGGCGGCCACCTCCGGCCTCGGACTCGCCCGGTTCTTTCGCGCCGGGCCAGGGCTTGGCGACCCGGGAGGCGAGCACGAACTCCTTGCGCAGCGGATGGCCCTCGAACTCCGGTGGCAGCAGCAGCGGGCGCAGGTCGTCGTGTCCGGCGAAGTCGATGCCGAACATTTCGTGGGTCTCCCGCTCGTGCCAGGCCGCGCCGGGATAGACCGACACCACCGAGTCGATCGTCGGTGTCGCCCGGGGCACCCGTGCCCGCAGCAGCAGACCGTGCCGGTGCGTGGTCGACCAGAGGTGGACCACCACGTCGAAGCCTTCGGCCAGCTCGTCGACGGCGGAGAGCCAGTCGAAGAAGTCGCAGGCCAGCTCGGCGTCGTCCCGCGCGGCCAGCAGCGCCGCCCGCCACTTCGAAGCAGGTACGTCGACGGTGGCCCGCGCATGCGCCTGACCTCCGGAGACCGTCGCGGTGGCCTCGACGGGTGCGAGCAGCGCGACGAGCCGCTGGCCGGCCTCTTCCGGTGTCATGCAGCTGATCCTATGGCCGTACACGGCGTGCCGCGCTGCCCCGGTGGGACGCCGTCACCAACCGCGGTACGACACCACCGTCGACCCGGTGCGTCGTCACCACCAACCGCGGTGCATCGCCACCGTCGCCACCGTCGACCCCGGTGCGACGTGGACGACGGGGTGGGGCACGCCGCCGGGTGGCAATCCCGGCTTTTCCGGCGGGCTCCAGCCGCTGCGGACCAGGATGGGGGCGTGCGCGCTGTGACTGTCATTCCAGGGGTACCCGGCTCGCTGCGGCTGCTCGACGACTACCCGGAGCCGACCACGGAGGAGGGTTCGATCCTGGTGGAGGCGCTCGCGGTGGGGGTCTGCGGCACGGACCTCGAAATCATCGAGGGCAAGTACGGCGAGGCCCCACCCGGCACGGATCATCTGGTGCTCGGGCACGAGTCGCTGGGCCGGGTGATCGAGGACCCGACCGGCACCCTGCAAGCCGGCGACCTGGTGGCCGGGATCGTCAGGCATCCCGACCCGGTGCCCTGCCCGAACTGCGCGGTCGACGAGTGGGACATGTGCCGCAACGACATGTTCACCGAGCACGGCATCAAGGCGCTGCCCGGCTTCGCCCGGCAACGCTGGCGGATCCAGCCCCGGTTCGCCGTCGGGCTGGACCCCGCCTTAAGCGAGGTGGGCGTGCTGCTCGAACCGACGAGCGTGGTGGTCAAGGCGTGGGACCACATCTTCCGCATCGGGCAGCGGGCGGAGTGGCAGCCGCGTACGGCGTTGATCACCGGAGCCGGTCCGATCGGCCTGCTGGCCGCCCTGCTGGCCAGTCAGCGCGGCCTCTCCGTACACGTGCTGGACCTGGCCACCGACGGGCCGAAGCCGGCGTTGGCGGGCGCCCTCGGCGCCACCTACCACGCCGGCTCGATCGACAAGCTCGACTTCGAACCGGACGTCATCGTCGAGTGCACCGGCGCACCGGCGGTCGTCCTCGAAGCGATGTACAAGGTCGCGCCCACCGGGATCGTCTGCCTGGCCGGGGTCTCCAGCGGCGGCCGGACCGTCGACCTCGACGCCGGTTCGCTCAACCGCACCCTGGTCCTGGAGAACAACGTGGTGTTCGGCTCGGTCAACGCCAACCGACGGCACTGGGACGCCGCCGCCGAGGCCCTGTCCCAGGCCGACCGGTCGTGGCTGGCCTCGCTGATCACCCGGCGGGTGCCGCTGTCGGAGTACGCCGCCGCGTACTCCCCCGGCCCGCAGGACATCAAGGTGATCCTCGACTTCACCGCCTGACCCGCCGGCCGGGGGACGACACCGCGTCAGATGCCGGGCAGCCGACCGTTGCGGAACAGGTCGACGAAGAGCTGGTGATCCTGGCGAGCCCGGACCCCGTACGCGTGGGCGAAGTCGACCAGGTGCGCGACGAAGCCGGCCGGGTCGGCGGCCACCACCGCGACGATCGCCTCCTCGGTCGAGTAGTCGACCAGGTCGTGGCTGGACTCGTCGTCGGCGACCGAGTGCATCCGGGCGACCGCCCGACCCAGGTCGGCCAGCACCCCGGCCAGTTCCTCGGGCTCGTTGACGTCGGCCCAGTCCAGGTCGGCGGCGTACGGGGAGACCTCGGCGACGAGCTGACCCACCCCGTCCAGCTCGGTGAAGCCCACCCACGGGTCGGCGTGCGCCTGCAGGGCCCGCTGCGACTCGGCGGTGCGGTGGCCCTGGTGCCGGAAGTAGCCGCGGACCCCCTCGTCGTCGACGTGCCGGGCGACCGCCGGCACCTGGGCCTGCTTCATGTAGATGATGACGTCGTTCTCCAGCGCCTGCGTGTGCCCCTCCAACAGGAGGTTGTACGAGGGCAGCCCGGCCGAACCGATGCCCACGCCCTTGCGCAGCACCACATCCTTGATCTGCGCCGCCAGGGGCCGGTTCTGCGCGGTCGCCGCCGGCAGGGTGTCCAGGTACGCCTCGAACGCCGCACATACCTTGGCCCGCACGTCGCCGTCGACCTCGTACACCCCGTCGCGCAGGGAGAACCGCCGCTCGTACGCGTCGATCGTGGTCTGCTCCCGCAGCAGGTCGACCCGGGTGTTGAGCCGGGCCTGCTGGAGCACCCGGCGCAGCACACCGTCGGCGTTGTCGAGGGTGATCGACCCGATGGCGTCGTCACCGCCCTCGGCGATGGCCCGCAACTCGGTCAGGTAGCTCTCGGCGAAGCCGGCCACCAGCTCGCTGATCACCCGGTCGGAGAGCGCCTTGGTGTAGCCGATCAGCGCCACGCTGGCGACGAAGCGTCGCAGGTCCCAGGTGAACGGCCCGACGTACGCCTCGTCGAAGTCGTTGACGTTGAACACGAGCTGGCCGGAGCCGTTCATGTACGTGCCGAAGTTCTCCGCGTGCAGGTCACCGTGGATCCACACTCGACTGGTCCGGTCGTCGAGGAAGCGATCGTCGGCGAAGTCGCCACGCTGGTCGGCGTAGAAGAGGCTGGCGCTGCCCCGGTAGAAGGCGAACGGGGAGGCAGCCATTTTGCGAAATTTACGGCGGAAGGCGGCCGGGTCGAGCGCCATCAGCGCACCGAACTCCTGGGCCAGCACCTCGACGATGAAGGCGGAACGTTTCTCCGCGAGGTCGGTCATGAATCCGTACGCTAGCTCCCGGCCGCCACCTCGGCGGCGGATCAGGCGTTCGGCGGGCGTACCGGCGGGGCGGTCAGCGAGGCGGTGGAGCGCGGCATCACGCCGCCACCGGGTGGGAGGTCGCCGGGTGAAAGGTCGCCGGGCGCGGTGTCGGTGGGCGGGGCGAGCGGGTCGGGGCGCGGCACCCCGCCGATGCCGGACTGCTCGGCGGCGATCTTCTCCTGCAGACGGAGGATGCCGTGCAGCAGCGCCTCGGGCCGGGGCGGGCAGCCCGGCACGTAGACGTCGACCGGGATGAGCTGGTCGACACCCTTGGTCACCGAGTACGAGTCCCAGTAGGGGCCGCCGCAGTTGGAGCAGGCGCCGAAGGAGATGACGTACTTGGGCTCGGGCATCTGGTCGTAGAGCCGCTTGATCGCCGGGGCCATCTTGTCGGTGACCGTGCCGGAGACCACCATCAGGTCGGCCTGGCGGGGTCCGTGGGCGAACGGGATGACACCGAGACGCATGAAGTCGTGCCGGGACATGCTTGTCGCGATGAACTCGATGGCGCAGCAGGCCAGCCCGAAGTTGAAGACCCAGAGCGAGTAGCGCCGGCCCCAGTTGAGCACGAACCGGATCGGCTCGCCGAGCACCGCCGGTAGCTGCACGACCGCCCCCTTCCGTTCCTCGACAGTCAACCACAGCCCTTTCGGTAAGGAAGGGCCCCTGTTAACGCCTGGCGTTGTACAGGGGCCCCTTCTTAACACTGGCGGGTCAGTAGGACGGGCGCTGCAGCAGGCTTACGAACTCGACGAGCAGTCGCTCGCGCAGCGCCGGTGGCGCGGCGTCGAGCAGGGTGTTCACCGGTGCCATCCGCTCCGGCAGCCCGCCGCCCGCGCCGGAGTCCGGCCCGCCGACCGTGCCGAGGCCCAGCCCGGCGGCCAGGCTCGCGACCAGTTCAGCAGTGAGCGCCTCCGGGGAGAGCGCACCGGCCAGCGCGAGTAGTTCCGGTGGCAGGGTGACCGGCCCGGCGACACCGGCCGCGGCGACCGCCTCGGCCAGGTCCGCGGCGAACTCCGCCGCCCGGGGGGCCACCGCCGCGGTCACCGTCAGGTGCACGCTGCGCGGCAGTCCGGCGTACGTGAGCTGGGGTTGGGTGTGCCAGCCCCGGGCCGCCAGCTCGTCGACCAGGACGAACAGGTCGGGCCCGGAGTCGGTGCTGGTGAAGCAGACGACTGTCGACTCCGGCTCGGTGATCAGCCGCAACCCGTCGACCCCGCGTACGGCGTCGGCCAGCACCCGTGCGGCGTCGCGGGTCCGCCGGGTCAGCTCCAGGTAGCCGTCGTCGCCGAGGTGTCGCAGGGTGGCGTACGCGGCGGCGATCGGCCCGCCCGAGCGGGTCGAGGAGATCACCGGGTTGATCATCGTGTACCCGGGCCAGTCGGCGTACGCGAAGTACTGCGGTGCCCGCAGCGCCGGATCGCGATGCAGCAGCACCGAGACGCCCTTCGGGGCGTACGCGTACTTGTGCAGGTCCACCGAGATCGAGGTGACGCCGGGTACGGCGAAGTCGAAGGCGGGCACCGGCTCGCCGAGGCGGCGCAGGTACGGCAGGGTCCAGCCGCCGAAGCAGGCGTCGACGTGGCAGCGCACCCCGGCTGCGGCGGCCACCTCGGCGATCTGCGTGACCGGGTCGATGACACCGTGCGCGTACGACGGGGCGGAGCAGACCACCAGGACCGTCTCGGGCCCGATCGCGGCGGCCACATCGGCGACCGCCGGCCGGAGCGTCTCCGGGTCGATCGGCACCGAATCGATCTTCACCCGCAGGTAGTGCGCCGCTTTGGCGAACGCCGCGTGTGCGCTCGCCGGCACCACGATGCGGGGCGTGGCGATCTCCGGCCGGGCGTCCCGGGCCGCCTTCACGGCCAGGATCAGTGACTCGGTGCCACCGCTGGTGACGCTGCCGACCACCTCCGGCGCGCTCGTGCCCGGCCCACCGCCGAGCACCCGAGCCGCCGCCCCCACCAGCGCATTCTCCATCGTCAACAGCGACGGAAACGCAGTCGGATCAAGCCCGTTGACATGAGCACTCTCGGCGTAGGCAGCGGCCGCCAACTCGTCCAGCCCCGCCACCCCCGGGTCGTACACATAGGCGAACAACCGCCCCCCATGCGTAGGCCGGTCCAGCCCCCGCAACTCCCGTACCTCCCCCAACACCCGCTCCGCCGCCACACCGCGCGCGGGCAACGCCCCCATACTCTCGTCGATCATGGACTTGTCGTCCCCTCTTCGTGCTGGTTTGCGGCTTTTATCCCGACCACAACTCCATGATCGGCGGACAAAGTGGTGGTGGTGGTGAGGAGGAGGGCTTCGGTGAGGTTGTAGGGGCGGAGGAGGAGGGTGGACAGGGCGATGAGGAGGGCGGGGAGGATGGTGAAGCCCAGAAGGACGCCGAGGCGGGCGGTGTCGGACTGGGCGGCGGCGGTGCCGGTGGTGGAGGAGACGTAGCCGGTCAGGGCGAGCACCAGGCCGTAGATGCCGGGGCCCAGCGCCAGGCCGAAGGTCTCCCCCGCGGTCCACAGGCCGGTGAAGACGCCGGCCTGACGGCGGCCGGTGCGGGCGGTGTCGTACGCGATGCAGTCCGGGAGCATGGCCAACGCGAACACCTGCTGCCCGGCGTACCCGACACCGATCAACGCGACCAGCAGGTAGATCACGGCGGCGGGCAGCAGCGGCGCGGCGACAAGCGCCAGCCCACCGCCGGCCAGGATCAGCGACGCGATCACCAGCCCGGCGAGCTTGCCCAGCCGGGCTCCCACCCGCGACCACAGTGGCATCACCACAAGCGCGGGCCCGACAAAGCAGAGGAACAGCAGGGTCGGGCCGGTCTTCGGGTCGCGCAGGATCTGGTCGGCGAAGTACTGCACCCCGGCGAGGATCGTCGCCACCCCGGCGGACTGCACCACGAAGCAGAGCAGCAGCGCCCGGAACGGCCGGTTGCGGCCGGCCACCGCGAGTTGGGCCCGCAGGCTCGGCTCGCTCTCGGTGACCACCTGCTGGGGCGCGGACCGGGTGCCCAGGAACGCGCCGACCGCACCGAGCGCGATCAGCGCGGCGACGAACAGCCCCATCCAGCGGTGTCCGGACAGGCCACCGCCGGCCGCGTCGCGGACCAGTGGGGCCACCGCACCGGAGACCAGGATGGCAAGCGCCAGCACCGCGATCCGCCAGGTCATCATCCGGGTACGTTCGGCGTAGTCGCTCGTCAACTCGGCCGGCATGGCCACGTACGGCACCTGGAAGAAGGCGAACGCGGTCGCCGTGGCCAGGAAGGCGACGGCGACGTACGCCCCGGCCGCCGACCCGGCACCGAACGGCGCCGCGAAGATCGACCCGAAGAGTACGGCCAGCGCCAGCCCACCGACGAGCAGGTACGGCCGCCGGGCGCCCCAGCGGGAGCGGGTCCGATCGGAGATCCGCCCGGCGACCGGGTTGACCAGCACGTCCCACGCCTTCGGCAGGAGCACCAGCAACGCCGCGACGCCGGCGGCCACGCCGAGCGTGTCGGTCAGGTACGGCAGCAGCAACAGCCCCGGCACGGTGCCGAACGCCCCGGTGGCCAGCGAGCCGAGCGCATAGCCGGCGTGCACCTTGCGGGGCAGGGCCGGTGCGCCGGATCCACTCGGCGGTGCGGTCATGGCGCCGAATGTTACTCACGTTATGGCTCTCGTCACACCCCCTCACCGGGCCGCCAACTGGCGGCTCTCATGTCCACCCGGTCCTGGCGCAGCGGCGTACCCTCGGCGAGCCAGCGCGCCCGCGCCTCGGCAGCGATCCGAGGCGGCATCGCACCGCTTGCGTTGACCACCCGGTGCCATCCGACTTCAGCACCGTGCCGGGCCATGATCGAGCCGACCAGCCGGGCGGACGTCCGACCCGAACGCTCGGCGAGCGCGTCCGCGACCGCCCCGTACGACATCACCCGACCGAGCGGGATCCGGTCGACCAGTTCCAGCACCGCCTCGACGTACTCGTCTGGTGTCACGACCAGCCAGAGTATGGGAACGCCGACGGGTGGCGCGCCGACGACAGCGCAGAATAGGCGAGTGCGCGACGCAGTCACCACGGCCCGACGGGTCGTCGTCAAGATCGGATCCTCCTCGTTGACCACCGCCACCGGCGGGTTGGACGACGAGCGTCTCGACGCGCTTGTCGACGCGCTCGACACGCGTACCGCCGACGGCCGCGAGGTGGTGCTCGTCTCCTCCGGCGCGATCGCCGCCGGTCTCGCGCCGCTCGGGTTGGCCCGGCGTCCGCGCGACCTGGCCACCCAGCAGGCCGCCGCGAGCGTCGGCCAGGGCCTGCTGATCGGGCGGTACGCCGCCGCGTTCGCGCGGCACGGTCGCACCGTCGGGCAGGTGCTGCTGACCGTCGACGACGTGACCCGACGGGCGCACTACCGCAACGCGTACCGCACCCTGCGCAAGCTGCTCGACCTGCGGGCCGTACCGATCGTCAACGAGAACGACACGGTCGCCACCCAGGAGATCCGGTTCGGCGACAACGACCGGCTGGCCGCCCTGGTGGCCGCGCTCGTCGACGCCGACCTGCTGGTGCTGCTCTCCGACGTCGACGCCCTCTGGACGGACAACCCGTCACGCCCCGGCGCACGCCGCATCGCCGAGGTACGCGACGAGTCGGACCTGGCCGGCGTCGACATCGGCGGCGCCGGCCGCTCCGGTGTCGGCACCGGCGGCATGGTGACAAAGGTCGAGGCGGCCCGGATCGCCACCGGATTCGGCATCCCGGTGGTGCTCACCTCCGCCACGCAGGCCGTCGCGGCGCTGGCCGGTGAGCCGGTCGGCACCTTCTTCCACCCCAGCTCCACACGGCCGGCGGCCCGGCTGTTCTGGCTCGCCCACGCAACCTCGCCCCGGGGCCGGTTGCACCTCGACCCCGGTGCGGTCGCCGCCGTCGTCGGCCGACGCAAGTCGCTGCTGCCGGCCGGGATCACCGCGGTGGACGGGGCGTTCACCGCCGGCGACCCTGTCGACCTGGTCGACACCGCCGGTGCCCCGGTCGCCCGAGGACTCGTCAACTACGACGCGGTCGAACTGCCCGGCCTGCTCGGACGCTCCACCTCCGACCTTGCTGCGGCGCTCGGCCCGGCGTACGAACGTGAGGTCGTCCACCGCGACGACCTCGTACTGCTGTAGATGCTGGTAAGGAAGGGCCCCTTATTAACGCCTGGTGTATTACAAGGGCCCCCTCCTAACACTGTGAGGAGCATGGGATGAGCGTGACCGAGCAGGCACGTCGGGCGCGGACCGCAGCGGAGACGTTGGCCGTGACGACGCGTACCGCCAAGGACGCCGCGCTGAACGCGATGGCCGACGCGCTGGTGACGCGTACCCCGGAGATCCTGGCCGCGAACGCCGCGGACCTGGCGGCCGGACGCGAAGCCGGACTGAGCGCGGCCGTGCTGGACCGGCTCGCCCTCGACGAGGGCCGGATGGCCGGCATCGCCGACGCGCTGCGCCAGATGGCCGCGCTGCCCGACCCGGTGGGTGAGGTGGTACGCGGCTCGACCCTGCCCAACGGGCTGGAGCTGCGGCAGATCCGGGTGCCGTTCGGCGTGGTCGGCATCGTCTACGAGGGACGGCCGAACGTCACCGTGGACGCCGCCGGCATCTGCCTGAAATCCGGTAACGCGGCGCTGCTGCGCGGCTCGTCGTCGGCCGCGCACTCCAACACGGCGCTGGTGGCGGTGCTGCGCGACGCGATCGTCGGTGCCGGCCTGCCCGCGGACGCGGTGCAACTGCTCGACTCCAGCACCCGCGACTCGGTCAAGGAACTGATGCGCGCCCGGGGCCTGGTGGACGTGCTGATCCCGCGCGGCGGGGCGTCGCTGATCCGGGCCGTGGTCGAGGAGTCCACCGTGCCGGTGATCGAGACCGGGGTTGGCAACTGCCACGTCTACGTCGACGCCGCCGCCGACCTGTCGATGGCCGTGTCGATCACCCTGAACGCCAAGACGCAGCGGCTGTCGACCTGCAACACCGCCGAGTCGCTGCTGGTGCACGCGGCAGTCGCCGACGACTTCCTGCCGCCGATGCTGGCCGCCTTCGCCGAGGCCGGCGTGACCGTGCACGGCACCGCCGAGGTGGCCCGGTTCTCCGACACGGTGGTCCCCGCCACCGACGAGGACTTCGGCACCGAATACCTCAGCGCCGACATCTCGGTCGCCGTCGTCGACTCGCTCGACGCGGCGGTCGCGCACATCCGGCGGTACGGCAGCGGCCACACCGAAGCCATCGTCACCGACTCGCAGGCCGCCGCCCGAGAGTTCGTGGCCCGCGTCGACTCGGCCGCAGTCATGGTGAACGCCTCAACCCGGTTCACCGACGGCGGCGAGTTCGGCTTCGGCGCCGAGATCGGCATCTCCACCCAGAAGCTGCACGCCCGGGGCCCCATGGGCCTCCCCGAACTAACCAGCACCAAGTACGTGGTAACCGGCACCGGCCACCTCCGCTAACCCCCCCCGCCCCCCGCCCCCCACCCCCCGGCCCCCGGCCCCCGGCCCCCGGCCCCCGGCCCCCGCGATCTTGCACTTCTGGTCGCCAGTTCGCCCCTTTCTAGGGCTTTTGTCGCGACACAAGCTGCAAGATCGACGGGCGGGGTGCGCGGCGCGAGACAGGGACGCGCGGCAGCGCGGGCGGCGGGGATGACGCGAGGGTGGCGGGACGACGAGGGTGGGGTGGGGTCAGCGGAAGGCGCGGATTACGGCGAGGGTGGTGTGTACGTCGAACTGGTGGCCGTCGTCGCTGGTCCAGCCGCCGTCGGAGCGCTGCGTCTCGGCCAGTCGACGGCGGGCCGCGACCATGGTCCACTCCTGCTCGTCGACGCCGACGCGGCGTAGCGTCGAGGCGAGCCAGGCGGCGTCGGCGGGTGTGGACTGCGGGAGGCGCTCGGCGAGCACCGCCTTGATCCGCGCCGACTCGTAGAACAGTTGCTGGCGGTGCAGCACTGCGGCGGTGAGCCAGCCAGTGGCCAGGAACGACGGCCAACTGCCGTCGGGGTTGAGGTGTGCGGCGAGCGCCTGGCCGGCGGCGTTCACCACGCCGGCGTACGCCCCGCCGACCCGGTGGTCAAGCGGCCCGGCGGCGCGGGCGTCCAGCCCGGCCACGGTGAGCCAGAAGGCCGCGTTGGCGGTGAGGTAGAGCCGCGCCTCGGGATCACCTGGTCGGGCCCACTCGGGGGCGACGTCGGCGAGCGCCTCGTCCTCCTCCCAGCAGCCGTCCCGCCGCTGGGCGGCGGCCAGCCAGTCCAGGGCTCGGCGGGCGGCCGGACGGCTCAGCGCGCCGAGGTCGTCCAGTTCGGCGAGGCGGAAGCAGGTGGCATCGACCGACGCGATCTCGTCACCCCAGGAGGCTGGCCAGCCGCCGCCGAGGGTCTGCCCGACCTCGGCGCTGTCGAGCGTCTCGGGGGATGGCGGCGCGCCGGTGCGCAACCAGGAGAGGCGGGCACGTTCCACCGCGTCTCCGTGTGCCACCACGAATCCGATCGCGGCGTCGATGTCGACCACGGCGGTCAGGCTACCGGCGCGTACCTGATCTCGCCTCGGTGAATCGGGCAGCCGACACCGACCCGACGGCAGGTGTGAGCAGGGCGTTGCGGCTGATGTTAAGAAGGGGCCCCTCCTCTACCGGAGGCGTTAAGAAGGGGCCCTTCCTTACACCTCAGTAAGCCGGGAGGGAGGGGTCGATCTGCTTGATCCAGGAGAGCACGCCGCCCTGCACGTGCACGGCGTCCCGGAATCCGGCCGCCTTGAGCGCGGCCAGCGCCTCGGCGGAGCGTACGCCGGACTTGCAGTGCAGTACGACCTGCTTGTCCTGCGGCAGCTTGGCCAGCGCCTCACCGGAGAGGATCTCGCCCTTGGGGATGAGCGTGGCACCGGGGATGCGGACGATCTCGTACTCGGCCGGCTCCCGCACGTCGACCAGGAAGATGTCCTTGCCGGCGTCCTGCCACTCCTTCAGCTCGGCGGCGGTGATGGTGGAGTCGACCGCCGCCTCCTGGGCCTCGACCGACACCGCGCCGCAGAAGTCCTCGTAGTCCTCCATCAGGTCGGTGAGAGTCGCGTTCTCGCCGCAGAGCACGCAGTTCGGGTCCTTGCGGACCTTGATCTTGCGGTAGCTCATCTCCAGGGCGTCGTAGACCATCAGCCGGCCGACCAGTGGCTCACCGACACCGGCGAGCAGCTTGATCGCCTCGTTGACCTGGATCGAACCGATCGAGGCGCAGAGCACGCCGAGCACGCCACCCTCGGCGCAGGAGGGCACCATGCCGGGCGGCGGGGGCTCCGGGTAGAGGCAGCGGTAGCAGGGGCCGTGCTCGGCCCAGAACACCGACGCCTGGCCGTCGAACCGGTAGATCGACCCCCAGACGTACGGCTTGCCGAGCAGCACCGCCGCGTCGTTGACCATGTAGCGGGTGGCGAAGTTGTCCGTACCGTCGACGATCAGGTCGTACTGGGCGAAGATCTCGCGGACGTTGTCCCGGTCCAGCGCGGTGTTGTGGATCTCCACGTTGACCAGGGGGTTGATCTCGCGGATGCTCGCCGCGGCGGACTCGGCCTTGGACCGGCCGATGTCGGAGACGCCGTGGATGATCTGCCGCTGGAGGTTCGACTCGTCGACGGTGTCGAAGTCGATGATGCCCAGGGTGCCGACCCCGGCGGCGGCCAGGTACATCAGGGCGGGGGAACCGAGGCCACCTGCGCCGACACAGAGCACCCGGGCGTTCTTCAGCCGCTTCTGGCCGGTCACCCCGACGTCGGGAATGATCAGGTGACGGGAGTAGCGGCGGATCTCGTCAACGGTCAGCTCGGCGGCGGGTTCGACGAGCGGGGGCAACGACACGGTGAACTCCCCGGAATCGATTGTGGGCAACCGGGCCATTGTTGCTCGCCGACATGGTCGTCGGCCATGAGCGGGGACACGTCGCCCGGCATACGGGAGCGGGAATAACGAACCGTCGGGCGGGTCACGGGACCAGGTCGCCGGCGTACCGCTGGCCGTCGAGGTAGGGCCAGGCGTTGGCCAGGCACCCCACCAGACCGTACGTCTGCTGTTGCATGACCGGCGCCGGGTGACCCGGGCCCGGGCACTGCTCGTGCCACTGACCGAACTCGTGCCCGACCTCATGGTTGATCACGTAGGCCCGGTAGACCTCCAGCGGCGCCCCGTAGTCCGGCACCGCCTCCAGCCAGCGCGCCAGGTTGATGATCACCTTGCCGGGCAGCCGGCACGAGGTGTAGCCCTCGGTGCTCAGGCCACCCTCGGCACACATCACCTCCGAGGTCACCGGGGTGGCCAGGTAGATGGTGAAGTCGGCACGGTCGAGTTCGGCGACCCGCTGCACCCGCAGGTCACCCGACCCGATCCAGCTGCGCGGGTCGGCGAGCACCGCGTCGACTTCGGCCGCGAATCCGGCCGGATCCTGCCCGGTCTCCTGTTCGACGACCACCCGGTAGCGGGCGACCGGCCCGTCCACCCCGTGCACCGGCGAGTCTTCGCCGGCCACCAGGAACTGTCCGGCACCGGCGGTCGGGTACGCGCTCGGTGGCGGACCCTGCTCCAGCGCACCCTGTACGGCTCGACCGCGGTCCTCCGAATCCCGCGCCGCCCGGTCGCCGGCCTGCGCCAACCCCACCGTGACGGCGACTGCGAGCAGCATCAGGCCGAGGGGAAGGGCGAGGTCGCGAGGCCGAGCGGGTCGGTGGTCCGGCGGTCGAGGCGGGCCCGCCGGACGCCCATCAAGGGGTGAAGAGGGCATGACCTCATCGTCGCACCCATATCGGGCCTAACCCCTCATAATCGACAGCCGTCAGCTCCGGTGCCCGGTCACAGCGGCGGCCCGGCGTAGCGCCGGCCGTCGAGGTACGGCCAGGGATTCGCGACGCACCCCTTGAGGAAGAGGGTCTGCTGCATCATCACCGGTGCGGGCTTACCCGGCCCCGGGCAGCGCTCGTGCCGGTTGCCCAACTGGTGCCCGACCTCGTGGTTGATCACATAGGTGCGGTAGACCGACAGCGGCACCTTCGCCTCGACGAAGTGCGGCACGGACCGCCGCCACCGTTCCAGGTTGATGATCACCTTTCCGGGTGCCCGGCAGGAGGTGTAGGGGCGTCCGCCGACCCGGATGTCGACCCCACCGGCCGCGCACATCCGGCCCGCAGTCGCCGCAGTGGCCAGGTAGACGGTGAAGTCGTACCGGGACGACGTCTCCACCTGGCGCAGCCGCAGCCGTCCGCTGTCCACCCAGCTGCCCGGCCCGGTCAGCGCCACCTGCACCGCCAGCCCGAACTCGGCCGGGTCGACGCCCGCGCCGGACTCCACAGCCACCCGGTACCGCTGAAGCCCACCCGCCCTGCCCAGCACCGGACCGGTCCGCTCGTCGTGGTCGAAGCGGCCCCGCCCGCCCGACGGCACCCGGCCAGGCTGCTGCAACACCGGTGCCGTGGGCGACGGCGTGACCACCGGCGGCTCGGGCGACGACGGCACTGACGACTGCGGTGCTGCGGGCGGTACGACCGCTGCCACCGGCGGCGGGACCGCCTGCACCTCGTCGGCATCGGCCGCACCCGGCAACCAACCCGTACCGCCGGCTACCAGCATCACCCCGGCGCTGACCGTCACCAGCACGGCCAGCCGGGCAGCGATCTTGGGTCGATGACCGGCACGCCCGTCGACACCCTGCCCTGACCACCCTGCGCGACGGGCGTGTCGGCCCGGCTGCCGCCGGTGGCTACGAGGGATGACCATCCCGGTCATCCTGCCAGGTCGGCCCGATTCCTCGCGTCCCCCGTCTCGGTGAGCAGCCCGACCACGGCACGCGCCACCAGGCGCGGCACCTCCAGCTGTGCCACATGGCCGACACCGTCGAGCATCAACAGTCGACTGTCCGGGATCATCCGCGCGGTCTGCGGCGCCACCCGGACGTCGACCAACCGATCCCGGCGGCCACCGACGACAAGGGTCGGTGCCTGCACCGACCGGGCCAGCCGCCACAACGAGTCCGACCCCGGCAGGTACGACCGCAGGAAGCTGTAGACCAACCCACGGAACGTACGCACGTAGGCCGCCGCGTAGTGCTCCTCCTGGTAGCGCACCCGGATCTCCTCCAGTGCCTCCTGCCGGCGCTGATCACTGATCCGGCTGAGGTCGGCCACGCACGCCTCCATCACCTGCCGCGCCATCACCTCCGGCGCCATCTGGCCCAGCCGCCAGGCGACCAGCCGCTCGCCCCGGGGGACAGCCAGCACGGGAAGCATCCGGCCCTGCAACGACCGGCGGAAGTCCAGGAACGGCAGGGCGGGCGAGACCAGGGTCAACGTCCGGACCAGATCCGGTCGCAGCGCGGCCACCCGCACCGAGATCGCCCCACCCAGCGAGTTGCCGAACAGGTGCACCGGCCCCCGGTCGGAGTGCTCGATCCAGCGGATCACCCGCTGTGCGAAGACCGGCAGGGTGTACCGCTGGCCCGGCTCGCTGCGACCGAAGCCGGGCAGGTCGATCGCCTGGCCGTCGAGCCGGTCGGCGAGCAGGCCGGCCAGGTCGGTCCAGTTCTGCGAGGAGCCACCCAGCCCGTGCACGTACAACGCCGGTTCCGCGTCCGGCCGGGTGGCCGGGGTGTCGCGCACGTAGGTGACGGTGCCGTCGAGCCGTACCTGACGGCCGGGCCAGGGTGGCGGAACCGAGTGGGCGGGCAGCAGCCGGTCGGGCGAGAGGATGGCGGGCTTCACCGTTCCAGTCTGCCCGCGTACCGCTCAGGCCAGCAGGGCCTCCAGCCGCCGATTGACCGCAGCCAGTGTGGCGCGTACCACCGCCTGCCGCGGGTCACCGGCGACCAGCGCCGAACCGGCGAGCTGCTCGACCCACCCGTCACAGACCAGCAGCACCACGACGGTGGCCACCTCACAGTTGCCGAACGGCACCACGGCGGCGTGCTCGACGAAGCACCGTCCCCGCTCGGCGGTGCCGCCGGCGCCGCGCAGCAACTCGTCGATCGACGCCGCGGCGGCGACCGCGCAGAGCCGCAGCACGTAACCGTCCACGGCGGGGCCGGTGGCGTACCCGGCGGCGCTCTGTTCCCCGGCGATCAGCCGGACCTCGACGGTGGCGTCGAGCCCGAAGGTGCTCACCTGCACGTGGTCGAGCACGACCCGGGGGCCGGGGCGACCGCCGGTGTCCAACGGCCGTGACGGCGCAGACTCGGTGGTGGTCAGTTGCCCCCCGGAGAACGACGAGCCGAGCGTCGCCGGACTTCCCGTCGGGCCGGTCTCCTCCACGGTGGCCCGGCCGCGCGGGGGTGCAGGTGCCGGACGGCGACGCCGGAACTGCTCCGTCGCCGGTTCGGTCCGGGCCGCCACGGTCTCCGCACGGGCACCCGCCGGCCGGTTGGTCGGACGCCGAGGCTCGCCGGTGGACCGGCCCTCGCCGTCGCCACCCCGGTTGTCGGCGGAACGACGCCGCACCGGCACGGCCGGCACCCCCGGCACGCCGCGCGGCGCGGCGGCCAGCCCCATCCGCTCCTGGAGCAGGCGGGCGACCTGCCGACTCACCTCGGCCGGGTCGGCACCGTCGGCGAGGTCGAGACGCAAGCTGTGGGCACCTGCCTGCGTACGCCGCAACAACGCATCGCGTACGCCGTCGACACCCCGGACAGCATGGATGATCGCGTCGACGTCGAACCCCTCGGGCCGCTCACGCATCGATGCCGGCTCGTCGTCGCGGCGCAGGTGAGTGGCGATCCGGGCGAGTTCCGGCGTTTCGGCAGGTGGCTCCACAGCAGGCGGCTCCGGCACGACGGGCACATCCGGCTCGGCGGGGACGCGCTGCGGCAACACCGCCGACGTGCTGTCCGGCGACCGACCGTTGCCCGGTTCCGCCGACGGTACGGGTTCAGGCGCGGACCGACGTGCCGCGTAGGGCGCCGTGTTCGGCACACCGCTCGTGGCGCGCGTCTGCTCGTGGCGTCCGGTCCCGCCGGCACCGGCACCGGCCGGCGAATCGCCCGCTGTCGTCGTCGGGTCGACAGGTGCCGGACGATTCGGCGTCCGCTCGCTGGACACCGGGCCGAGCCGGAACGGTCGATGGGCGGACAGGTCGCTCGCCCGCTGGGCATCCGAGCCAGCATCGGGATCAGAGGCGTGCCTGGCGTCGGCCGGCCTTGCCTCTCCAGCCGACCTGGCCTCTCCAGCCGACCGGGTCTCCCCAACTGGCCTGGGCTCTCCAGCCTGCCTGTGCTCCGCAGCCTGCCGGGGCTCTCCAGTTGGCGGCACTCCAGCCTGCCGTGCCTCCGCAGCCTGCCGGGGCTCGGCAACTGGACTGACATCGGCGAGTCGCCTGGCATCGGCGGCCGACCTGGCATCAGCGGCCGACGTGACATCAGCAGCCGACGTGACATCAGCAGCCGCCCTGACGTCGGCGGACGACCGGGGACCAGCGGACGGCCGGGGATCAGCGGGCGGGCGGTGATCAAAGGGCCGGCGGGCGTCGGCCACCGGCCAGGGCTCCGGGGCGGGCGGCCAGGGTTCCGCGGCGGGCCAGGACTCCGCAGCGGGCCACGGCTCCGGGGCGGGCCTGGGCTCCTCGGCGGGCCTGGGCTCCTCGGCGGGCCTGGGCTCCTCGGCGGGTCTGTGCTCCGGGGCGGACGCGGCCGAGCGGGGCTCGGGGGTGCCCTCCCAGGAGGTCGACGCACTGGCCGGCGGGGCGCTGGCCGGGCCGAGTGCCCAGGGCAGCCGCTCGTCCGTCGACGGTGGGGCGACTCGGGAACCCCAGGGCGGGCCCTCGTCGGCCGGTGCGGCGCTGACTGGACGGGCCCAGGCTGGACGTTCCTCCGGATCGACGCTCGAAGCCTCCGCCGACCGGTCGTCAGCCGGACGGGGAGCCCACGTCGGCCGTCCCACTGCCGGTGGGGTGCTGGTCGGCGCCACCGCAGCATCCGGCCGGTCCGACCCACCCTGCTCGACCCAGTCGGGCGGGCCCTGCTCGGCCCAGCTGGGCTGGCTCTGCCCGGCCCAGGCGGGGCCCTGTTCAGGTCGATCGGGCGGAGACTGCTGCGCGCCCGCTTCCGGCCGCTGACCGGAAGCGAAGCCGGCCACCTCGTACGGTCGGGGCTGTTCCACGCGTACCGCCTCGTAAGGGCGGGTCGGTTCGGCGCGCACCGGCTCGTACGGCCGGTTCGGCTCGTGGGCCCAGGCCGGGCCGGACGCCTCACGCGAGCGTCGACCGGAGTCGCCCTCGCCGCGCGCCCAGGCCGGCGCCCAGTCGCTGGCCGGACCTCGCCGCGCCCAGTCGGGCTGCGCGGCGTCGGCCGGTGACGGCTCCGTCGGCCAGGACGCGCCGGTTTCGCTCGGTGACTGGTCGCCGGGAGCGACGGGGTCGGACGACGCCCACCGGGGATCTGCACTCGACGCGGACCCGAGGTGCTCGTCCCAGCCGCGCGAAGGCCAGCTCGACTCGTCCGCACTGCGCTCGGCGGTCGGCGCGTGCAGGCCGGGCGGCATCTCGAAGCCCGACGCGGCGGTACCGACCGGCGGCACCTGCACAGCCGGCGGCGCCGAGGTCGGCAGGCCACCGGTCGGCGGCGCAGAGATCGGCACACCGCTCATCGGCGGCGCAGAGATCGGCACACCGCTCGCCGGCGGCGCTGAGGCAGGCACAGTGCCAGCCGGTGGCGCGGAGGTCGGCAGGCCGCTGGTCGGCGGCGCGGACGTCGGCAGGCTGCCGACCGGCGGCGCGGGGCGCTCACTGGCTGGTACGGGACGCGGTGCCGGCAGGACGAGGCGCTCGTGCCCGGGATCGTGTCCGGAATCACGTGACCCGGGCGGGGCGCTCACTGGAGCGTGCCAGTCGGCCGAAGGATCATCTGACCCGTGCTGCACGCCGTTGACCTGCTGACCGTTGACCCGCTCCGAGTGCTGCGGCTGCGTCGGCTCGCCAGCGGGGGCCGGAAGGTCGGCATAGCGTGACGAGGCCGTGGACCACCCTGTCGGCGGCGGAATCACCCGCCAGCGTTCCCCGGTTTCCTGGGAGGCATCCGCGTTCCAGGACCAGTCACCGGTCGGTGGAGCCCACCCGTTGCCGGAACGGACCAGGTCATCCCGCTGACCCGTACCGTCGCCGTGTTCTCCCGGGGTGGCGGCACCGGGCTGTCCTGCTTCACTCACCGCGCGCTCCTTGGTCGCCCCCGCTGAGGCTACCGTGTGGCGACAGTGGCGATAAGTTACAGCGGCGGGCCAATTCCGCAAGGGGCCACCCAGGCCCCGGCCGGTTTGGGGGAAATGCCGGCCCGTACAACACTCTCGGAGGTTCCCATGACCGCTGTGGGGAACGGCGCCCAGACCGCCGGCCGACCCACGCGCCTACCTCGTTCGGCGCGCCGCAAGCAGCTGCTCGCCGCAGCTCAGGAGGTGTTCGTCGCGCAGGGCTACCACGCCGCTGCGATGGACGACATCGCCGAGCGGGCGGGAGTCTCCAAGCCGGTGCTGTACCAGCACTTCCCGGGAAAGATGGAGCTGTACCTGGCCCTGCTCGACACGCACTGTGACGCCATCGTCGCCAAGGTGCATGATGCGATGGCCAGCACCACCGACAACAAGGAGCGGGTCGGCGCGTCGGTGCGGGCCTACTTCGACTTCGTCGACCACGAGAGCGAAGCCTTCCGACTGGTCTTCGAATCCGACCTGCGCAACGACCCCGCCGTACGGCAGCGGGTCGAACGGGTCGAGCAGGGCTGCATCGCGGCGATCACCGACACCATCATCTCCGACACCGGGGTCAGCCGCGCCCACGCCGAACTGCTCGCCTCCGGCCTGGTCGGTGCCGCCGAGACCGCGGCACAGTTCTGGCTGGCCGGGGGCCGCCAGGTGCCCAAGGCCGAGGCCGAGGCACTTGTGGCCGCGCTCTCCTGGCGGGGCATCGCCAGCTTTCCGCTGCAAGGTGAGTCAACCTGAACTACCGCCTTGTGATCGGATAGCCTTCGCAGGGCGGCCATTTCGCCCGACGGAGGAGGCACAGTGGAGGTCAAGATCGGCGTGCAGTACGCGCCGCGCGAGCTGGTCCTGGAGAGCGCGCAGTCGCCGGCCGAGATCGAGCGGATCGTGACCGACGCCATCGCCAGGGGCGAGGGCACTCTGTCCCTGACCGACGAGAAGGGCCGGCGGATCATCGTGCCGGTCAGCAAGGTCGCCTACGTGGAGATCGCCGAGGCGTCTCCCCGAGCGGTGGGTTTCACCGTCCGCTGACGGTCAGTTGTTGAGTCCGGCGGCGGCCATCCGCGCGGTGTGCGAGTCGGTCAGCCGCCGGATCAATGCGGCCACGTCCACCTGGTCGCCCTGAGCGATCAAGGCGGTGAGCGCCCCACGATCGGCGGCGGCGACCCGCCCCGCCTGCGAGAGCGCCTCACCGACCAGGCGCCGCGCCCACATCGACAGCCGGCCGGCCACCTTCGGGTCGGCCGAGATGGCGAGGCGGATCTCGGTGGCGGCAAACTGGGCGTACCGCGACTCGTGCAACACGTCGAGCACGAGTTGGCGCTCCGGCTCGTGCAGCGCACCGGCGATGTGGCGGAGGAAATCGTCGGTGACGGCGTCGCCGACGTACGCCTTCGTGACCGCTTCGGCCCAGTCGTGCGGCACTGTCGAATCGTGGTACGCCTGAAGCGGTTCGACGTACGGTGCCATCGCGTCGTCGGGTCGTACGCCCAGCGCAGTGAGTCGGTCCGCGAGACGTCGGTAGTTCCCGATCTCGGCGGCGGCCATTTCGCTCAACGCGGCCCGGCGCCGCAGATCCGGCGCAAGGCGGGCGTCGGCCGCCATTCGTTCGAAGGCGAGCAGTTCGCCGAGGGCCACCAGGCCGAGAAGATCGACCACTGCGGATTCGGGCGCGGTCGGGACGGACACCCGCGCAGGTTACCGCCCGCGGGGGGCGCAACGGGACGCCCGACTCGGCGTCACCACCGCCCCGGTGTGGTCGACAGACCCCGCTAGCTGGTGATACACATCACATATGACCCCGCCCGGTGACGCTTGCCGGTTCGGAATCAGGACGGCGTAAGGGCCGTTCAGGTAGCATGGAGGAGTTGCCGTAGGCGCCGATCCGGCCGGAGTCGCAGTCGATCGAGGATGGCTCCCATCCCGAGTGACGGTCGATTCCGAGTCGAAGTCCGACCCACGGCGCGCGTGCGGCCCGGTCCGCTCGGCTTTCTGCCGCCGACCGTGTGGCCCGCGCCAAACCGAACGCGCCCTGAGGACATGACGGGGCGCACCCACGAGAGGGCACCCCCAAATCCATATGAGTGAGCTGACTCAAGACCTCACCGAAGGCCAGGAACTGGCCCCGACCGCCCCGGTCCGACCGGAGGCACCGACCTTCGCCGAGCTCGGCGCCCGCGCCGAGACCGTCGAGGCGCTGGCCGCGGCCGGCATCACCCGCGCCTTCGCCATCCAGGAGTACGCGCTGCCGATCGCGCTGCGCGGCGCCGACCTGATCGGGCAGGCACCGACGGGCACCGGCAAGACCCTCGGCTTCGGCGTACCGCTGCTGGAGCGGGTCTTCGCGCCCGGCGAGGGCAGCGGCGACGGCCTGCCCCAGGCGCTGGTCGTGGTACCGACCCGCGAGCTGGGCATCCAGGTCGCCAAGGACATCGCGGCCGCCGGCCGCACCCGGGGCGTACGCGTGCTGCCGATCTACGGCGGCGTGGCGTACGAGCCGCAGGTCGAGGCGCTGCGCAAGGGCGTCGAGATCCTCGTCGGCACGCCGGGCCGACTGCTCGACCTCGCCAAGCAGAAGCACCTGCGCCTGAACGGCATCCGTGCGCTGGTGCTGGACGAGGCCGACCGCATGCTCGACCTGGGCTTCCTCGACGACGTCGAGCGGATCCTGGCGATGCTGCCCGAGGACCGGCAGACCATGCTGTTCTCGGCCACCATGCCCGATCCGATCGTGACGCTGTCCCGGCGGTTCCTGCGCCACCCGATCACGATCCACGCCGGGCACACCGCCGAGACCGGCCCGTCCCCGCAGACCGAGCAACTGGTCTACCGCACCCACTCGATGAACAAGGTCGAGATCGTCGCCCGGATCCTCCAGGCGGAGAGCCGCGGCCTGACGATGATCTTCACGCGGACCAAGCGCGCCGCCGACCGGGTCGCCGAGGATCTCGACTTCCGCGGCTTCGCCGTCGCCGCCGTACACGGTGACCTCGGCCAGGGTGCCCGCGAGCGGGCCCTGCGGGCCTTCCGCGCCGGGAAGATCGACACCCTGGTCGCCACCGACGTCGCGGCCCGGGGCATCGACGTCACCGGCGTCACCCACGTGATCAACTACGACTGCCCGGAAGACCAGGACACCTACACCCACCGCATCGGCCGCACCGGCCGCGCGGGCGCGAGCGGTGTCGCGGTGACCTTCGTCGACTGGGACGACATGCCGCGCTGGCGGATCATCGACAAGACCCTCGGGCTGGACATGCCCGAACCGCAGGAGACGTACCACACCTCCCCGCACCTCTACACCGACCTGCACATCCCGACCGACGTGACCGGCACCCTGCCGACCGCCGAGCGCACCCGCGCCGGGCTGTCCGCCGAGGTCGAGGAGGACCTGGGCGGCGGCCGGTCACGCCGAAGCGAACCGCGCGGCGGACGCCGTCGGGAGCGTGGACGCGGTGAGAGTCGCGAACGCGGTGAGAATCGCGGTGAGGGTCGCGACCGTGGTGCAGGCCGCGCACGCCAGGACGGCGACGTCGACCCGGTGACCACCGAGTCCGCCGACCCGACCGGCGAGGGCAGCAGCCGTACCCCCCGCCGTCGCCGTCGCCGCCGGGCCGGCGAGGTCGTCACTGGCACCGACGCCGCCACCTCGGCCGCTGACGCAGCCACGGAGACCAGCGCTGGCACCGAGAGCGCCACCGGCGAGGCCTCGCGCCCCCGTCGCCGCCGGCGCCGCCGTGGCGTCGCATCCACCGCCGGTACGGCAGCCGAAGCAACCGACTGACCGACCCGTACCCGTCGCCGCACCGCCCCTGTCGGGCGGTGCGGCCTTTTTGCCCCCGCCCTCCTGCGACTTGCCTCAGCTCCAAGGCGATGCGCGCGTCGGTGTCCCCCGAGCTCGTGCAGGCCCGGGGCGGGGGGCGGTGGGCCAGCAGGGAAGATGAGGTTATGCCCGAACCGTTGGACGTTGCTTTGGCCGAGGTCCGCTCGATGTTGCTCGGTGCCGGGTTGACCCGAGCCGTAGCCGCCGGTCGACGGCGTGGTCAACGTCCTTCGGTGGTCCGGGCGGAGCTGCGGCCGGTCGCGCTCAAGGTCGGCTCTCGGTTGCAGATTGTCACTTCCGACGGAGCGCGGCCGTACACCCGCAATGTGGCGCCGGGTCCGGAGTCGGACTCGGCGATCGAGGCGCTGTTGGCCGAGCCTTTCGGCAACTGGCATGTCGAGACCATCGACCTCACGCTGCAACTACGGGTCACCAAGTCGGGCGAGGCGCAGGTGCACCGCAAGCGGACGGCACCGCCGGTCCAGGCCGACGGCGACCAGCCTGCCGCACAGCAGCAGGCCGCCACCACGACCCAACACCAGCAGACCGGTACGACACACGGCCAACAACCAGCCGGCACGACAGAACGCCAGCAGCAAGCCGCCAGCACGACACAGCGCCAGCAACAGGCCGGGGCGACAGAACGCCAGCAGCAGGAATCGGCGTCCCAGCAGCCGGCTGTCGCGGTGCCGGGTGGGCATGACCGGGCCAAGGCGTACCTGCTCGATCCGGGGGACCCGATCTTCGCGGAGATCGGCGGTTCGGCAGCCAAGCGGCGGCAGGTGGACGCCTTCCTGCGGGCGCTGGCTGCCACGTTGCCCGGTGAGCTGACCGGGCCGCTGCGGGTGGTCGATCTCGGCTGCGGCAACGCGTACCTGACCTTCGCCGCGTACCGGTACCTGTCGCAGCGTGGTCTGCAGGTGGAACTGGTCGGTGTGGACGTACGCGAGGATCAGCGCCGCCGTAACACCGAGTTGGCCGAGCGGCTCGGCTGGGCCGATCGGGTGCGTTTCGTCGCCGGCACTATTGCCGACGCCGTCGTCGAGCCGGCGCCTGATCTCGTACTCGCGCTGCATGCTTGTGACACCGCCACCGACGAGGCGCTGGCGCGGGCGGTGCGGTGGGGGGCGCGGTGGGTACTTGCCGCACCGTGTTGCCATCACGACGTGGCGGCGCAGCTTCGTGCCGGTGGGACGCCGGCGCCGTACGGGCTGCTGACCCGGCAGGGCATCCTGCGGGAGCGCTTCGCGGACGTCCTCACCGACGCGCTGCGTGCCGCGCTGCTGCGGCTGCACGGCTACCGGGCCGAGGTGGTCGAGTTCGTCGATTCCGCGCATACTCCGCGTAACCTGCTCATCCGGGCCCGGCGTACGGGTGCCGCCCCGACCCGCGATCAACAGGCGGAATACCGACAGTTGGTCGATCAGTGGCGTGTCGCACCCCGGCTGGAGACCCTGCTCAGTCAGGATCCTGTGGATCGTTAGGCGGCTACGGGTCCCGCCACCGAGACCACTCGGTCGGTCAGTCAATTGTTTCCTGCTTCTCCCGTACTACTCTCGAAGAACGCACCGTCAGGTGCCGGTCGGGAGGGAAGACCCACCGGATGGGTTCGGCAGAAATATCGCCACAGATGGCGTTTGCGCGCTTCGTGCGCCGGGCTATCGACGACGCCCGCGAGGAACGTGGGTGGACCGTCACGGACCTGGCCGCGCACACCGGAGTCGGTCGTTCCACCGTCTTTCGCTGGCTGGCCGGCGACTGGCAGGACTACCCGGAGCTGGCCAAGGTACGCGGCTTCTGCGCCGCCCTGGACCTGCCGGTCACGGCAGCATTCCGCGCGCTCGGCCTGCCGGACACCGGCTCGGGGCCGGTGCGACTGGGCAGCGAGGGCCCGGTCGAGGCGGACGTCCGGGTGATCCTTCAACGGCTGGCGGATCCGACCGTGCCGGCCGAGGAGAAGCACCACATCCGTGACCTGCTGCGCTACCTCGCCCGCCGCCCGATCCGCCGCGCCGGCTGACGTACGCACCAGCCGCCGACCGTTCCCCTGCCCTGCGGGTCAGCGCACCAGCACGGTGAACTCGGCGGTGCGCACCACACCGCCGGTGGCGAAGTCCAGGTAGAGGCGGTAACGCCCCGGCCCGGGCGTGGTCAGCCAGAACTGGATCGCACCGTCCACAAGCTCCGGCTCCGGGTGTACGTGCAGGTAGCCGAGGTCACCCTCGCGCAGGGCGACCAGGTGGCCGAACGTCCCGAGATAATGCTCCAGGGTCGGGCTGCTGCCGTCCGTGTCGGTGACCCGGAAGCTCACCGGCACGGTGAGGCCGGGCTCCGGGCTGCCCTGGTAACCCACGGTCAACCCGTCGACGGTGGTGCTGGGCGCAGGCGCGGGAAGGGCGCGTGGCGCGTACCCCCCGGGTGCGACCAGGTCCACGCCGAGGGTCGTCGCGGTCTGCCGGCCGTCGTCGGCGAGGGCCGTGAAGTCGGCGTACGCCCGCCAGATGCCCGGCTGCGGCAGGGTCAGCGGCACCGACCAGGTGCCGTCGGCCGCCATGGTCGGGTGCAGGTGCTGGTAGCCGCTCAGGTCACGGCGTACCACGATCACGTGCATCGGCTTGTCGTGCACCACCGCGAACCGGGTCACCGGTCGACGTTGCCCGTCCTGGATGCGGAAGCGCAGCTCACCGGCCTGCCCGGCGGTGAATTCGGCGGCCAGCGGTACGAGGGTGTAGCCGGCACGGCTGACTGCCAGGCCGCCCGCCTCGGTCGCCTCCGCCTGCCCCGCCTCGTGCGAGTGGGCACCGGTTCCCGGCGCGTGAGTGTGGCCGGTCAGCGCGCTGTCCAGTGGCCCGCTCGCCGCCACCGCCCCGCCGCTGTTGATCCGACCGAGCCCGAACCCGAGCAGTACGGCCAGCACCAGGCCGCCGACCACAAGCGCCAGCCGGACCGTCCCCCCGTCGGGTGCCGCCGCAGCCGGGTCACCGTCACCGACAGCCACCACAGACTCCGGCAGATCCGCCTGCTCAGCCCGCTTCTCGTCCCCCCGCACCGACCCGAGCACGCACGTTCTCCCTCCCGCTCCCCACCCACCGTAACCACCACCCCCACCCCCTCCCTCCCTCACCCCTCCCTCGCCCCTCCCTCCCCCACCCCCACCACTCGCGCGATCTTGCACTTTTGGTCGCCACAACGCCACCTATGCCCGATATGCCCCGACCAGAAGTGCAAGATCGCGGGGACGGGAGGGGCGGGGGCGGGGAGGGGCGGGAGGGCGGGGAGGGAGGGAGGGAGGGCGGGAGGGAGGGCGGGGAGGGAGGGAGGGCGGGGAGGGAGGGCGGGGGTGGGTTAGGCGGTGAGGGCTAGGGCTAGGGGGAGGATGGCGGGGGCGGCGGCTCGGCGGAGTTCGCGGGTGGCCATGGTGAGGGTCCAGCCGGTTTCGACCAGGTCGTCTACGAGCAGGATCGGGCCGGTCAGGGCGGCCAGGGCGGCGGCGAGCGGGTCGGGCACGGTGAGGGTGCCGTGCAGGGCGCGTACCCGCTGGGCGCTGTTTCCGCGTGGGGCGCCGGACGGGCCGGTGAGGAGCACCCGACCCAGCAGCGGGATCCGTCCGACGGCGGCGATTCGCTGCGCCAGCGAGTCGATCAGGATGGGATGGCTCGTCGAGTCGACGGTGACCACTCCGACCGGGCGGCTGGGCCACGGGTCGTCCCCGTGCGCCCACGCCTTGAGCACCTCGATGACGGCGGCGGCCACGTCGTCGGGCACCGGCCCGTCCGGGGTGCCGGGCCCGACCAGGCCGCGCAGCCGGTCACCCCACCCGAGATCGGAGAGCCGGCCCACGGCCCGACCGGGCAGCGCCTGCTCCGCCGGGGCGATCCGCCCCTTGAGGGGTACGCCGACCGCCTCCAGCCCGGTCGGCCAGAGCTTCTTCGGCGCGATCGGCACACCGGGTCGGCCGAGGAAGGTCTGTGCGGCGGTCAACGCCGCCGGTGACACCTCGGGCGTGAACAGGGGTTCGGCGCACCTGTCACACCGGCCGCAGTCGGTGGCCCCGGCGTCGTCAAGGCATTCGCGCAGGTAGCGCATCCGGCAACCGGTCGTCGAGGCGTACTCCAGCATGGCCTGTTGCTCGGCGGCGCGGGCGGTGGCGACGCGGTGCAACCGGTCGGCGTCGTAGGTCCAGGGCTCGCCGGTGGCGAGCCAGCCGCCGCGGACCCGGCGGACGGCGCCGTCGACGTCGAGCACCTTGAGCATCATCTCCAGGCGGGCCCGACGCAGGTCGACAAGGGGTTCGAGGGCCTGGGTGGAGAGCGGCCGGTCGGTGTGCAGGGCGGCGAGGACCGCGCGGACCTGGTCCTCGGGCGGGAAGGCGAGCGAGGCGAAGTACCGCCAGATGGCCGCGTCCTCGACGCCGGGCAGCAGCAGCACCTCGGCGTGTTCGACGGCGCGACCGGCCCGGCCGACCTGCTGGTAGTAGGCGATCGGTGAGGGCGGGGCACCCAGGTGCACCACGAAACCGAGGTCCGGCTTGTCGAAGCCCATGCCGAGGGCGCTTGTCGCCACCAGCGCCTTGATCTTGTTGTCGAGCAGGTCCTGTTCGGCGGCGCGGCGGTCGGTGTCCTCCGCCTGCCCGGTGTACGCCGCCACCGACCAGCCCCGGGTGCGCAGGAACTCGGCGGTCTCCGTCGCCGAGGCCACGGTCAACGTGTAGATGATGCCGGAGCCCGGCAGTTGGTCCAGGTGGTCGGCGAGCCAGCCGAGCCGGTGCGCCGGGGTGGGCAGGTCGAGTACGCCCAACCGCAACGACTCGCGGTCCAGGCTGCCCCGCAGCACCAGCACCTCCGGCCCGGGGACGGCCACCTCGGTGCCGAGTTGCTCGGCCACGTCCCGGGTCACCCGGGTGTTGGCGGTGGCCGTCGTGGCCAGCACCGGCGTGTGTGCCGGCAGGTTGCCCAGGAAGGTCCGCAGCCGGCGGTAGTCCGGCCGGAAGTCGTGCCCCCAGTCGGAGACGCAGTGCGCCTCGTCGACCACCAGCAGGCCGGTGGTGGCGGCGAGCTTCGGCAGCACACCGTCGCGGAAGTCCGGATTGTTAAGCCGTTCCGGGCTGATCAGCAGCACGTCCACCGCTCCGGCGTGGATCTCCGCGGTGATCGCGTCCCACTCGTCGAGGTTCGCGGAGTTGATGGTGCGAGCCTGGATGCCGGCGCGGGCGGCGGCCTCGACCTGGTTGCGCATGAGCGCCAGCAGCGGCGAGACGATCACCGTCGGCCCGGCGGGGTGGGGCTGGTCACGCAGCAGCGCGGTGGCCACGAAGTAGACGGCCGACTTGCCCCAGCCCGTACGTTGCACGCAGAGCACCCGCCGCCGGTCGACCACAAGCGCCTCGATCGCCCTCCACTGGTCCTCGCGGAGCCGGGCGTGGCTGCCGGCCAACCGCCGCAACACCTCTTCGGCGCGTTCCCGGACCATGCTGCGTTCCTGGCTCATCCGGCCTTTCTACCAGCGCCGAAGGGTCACCGGTCCACCAGCGCCCGAAGGGTCACCGGCAGCGCAGCCGCAACCGCTGGCATACGATGCCGTTCGATAAGTGAGAGAGGACGAGATGACACAGCGAACCGGCATCACCGTCACGGGCCGGCGACTCGCGGTCACCGCGGTGGCCCTGCTCACCGCCGCTCTGGTGGCCGGCTGCGACGACGAGACGCCGCAGGCGGCTCCGCCGCCGCCGGACCCGAAGCAGGAGTTGCTGGCGGCGGTGCCGACCGACGAGGACCCTGCCTTCCGCTTCACCACCAGCGACACCTCCGGCGACGTGTCCGGTGTGATCGACCCGGTGAACCGGGGCATGGACATCGACACAGTCACCAAGGACAAGGACTTCACCCTGGAGATGTCCTTCCGGATGGTCGACTCGCGGACCTGGATGAAGGTCAACTTCAAGGGTTCGAAGGACATCCAGAAGCTGATGAAGCTGCCCACCAAGTGGATGGAGATGGACCCGGCGAAGCTCGACGGTCCGGACACGCTGCCCACGTACCAGGGCACCGACCCCGGCAACGCCGAGGTGATCATTCGCGCCGCCAGCGACGTGCAGGCCGGCGAGGCCGGGTCGTACACCGGAGTGATCGACCCGACCGACCAGCCGGACCTGGCGGACGCCCTGGACGGGATCGCCACGCTCGGCGACGCCGCCGAGCCGATCCCGTTCACCGCCGTCGTCGGCGCGGACGGCAACCTCACCACGCTCACCCTGAAGATCCCCGCCGCCGGCAAGAAGAAGGCGAGCGAGTACGTGGTGGAGTACTACGACTTCGGCACCACTCCCCCCATTGCCGCCCTCACCCCCGACGAGGCCCAGAAGGCCCCCACCTCCGCCTACGACCTCCTCAACGGCTGACCGCAGCGCGAGGTTGATCAAGAGGTTTGCGTCTGCAGGCACCCCGATCCAGACGCAAACCTCTTGATCAACGCGGGCTGAGGGGGAGGCGCGCGGGGGTCAGCGGCCCAGGACTGAGCCGCCGTTGACGCCGAGGATCTGGGCGGTGACGAAGCTGGCGGCGGGGCTGGCGAGGTAGCGGACGGATTCGGCGATGTCGTCGGGGGTGCCGGCTCGGCCGACGAGGGTCGCGGCGACCCGCTTGGCGTGGCCCTCGGGGGTCATCCGGCCGACGAAGAACTCGGTCTCCGCGACGTAGCCGGGGCTGACCACGTTGACCGTGATCTGCTCGGGCCCCAGTTCGGCCGCGAGACTGTACGCCCAGCCGTGCAGTGCCGCCTTCGCCGCCGAGTACGCGTCACCTCCGCCCCGCTGGGCGGCGATCGAACTGATCAGGATCACCCGCCCGCCGGGACGACGCAGCGCCGGTCGCAGCGCCGCGGTGAGCAGCACGGCGGTGAGCACGTTGGTGTCCAGGGTCGCCCGCCAGTTCGCGGCGATCCCGGCCAGCGTGTCGTCCTGCGCGCTGTGGAAGCCGCCGGCGTTGTTGACAAGCACGTCGACCGGCCGCCCGTCGACCGCCTCGACCACCCGGCCGATCTGTTCGGGGTCGGTGAGGTCGACACTCACCGCGCGTACCGCCTCCGGTCGGCCGGTCTCCGACCCGATCCGTTCGGCCGTCGCCGCGAGCACCTCCGCCCGCCGGCCGAGGACGAGCACCGAGCACCCGTCGGCGACAAGCGTCCGCGCCACGGCCGCCCCGATTCCCGTACCACCGCCACTGACCACTGCCAACCGCTCGTCCACGCCACGCTCCCCCGCGTCCTGGTTCTCCTTGGATCACGAGGCTAGCGGGCGGCGCGGTGTGCCGCCCGCCAGCCCGCGATCAGCTCTCCCGACGCGGGCCGAGACGCAGGGCGTTGCGCAGCAGGGCGAGCCGGGGGGCCAGGCTGGCCAGGCCACCGGGGAAGAAGTAGACGGCCAGGATGAAGACGGTGCCGAGGACGAAGAGTGGCTGGGACAGCGGCCGGCTCAGGAAGGCCGGCAGCGCGTCGATCGCACCGGAACTGCCCACCGAGATCAGCCGGTGGTCCAGGTACATGTAGAGGATGCCGCCCAGCACCGGACCCCAGCGGGTGCCGGGACCGCCGAGCACCACCATCACCAGCAGCGACAGGGTCAGCTCACTGCTGGTGATGTGCGGCGAGGCACCGCCGACGATCAGGCAGTAGACCACCCCGCCCGCCGCCGCCAGACCACCGGCCAGGGTGAAGGCGACAAGCTTGAAACGGTACGGATCGAGCCCGAGCACGCCGATGCGCCGCTCGTCGTCGCGTACTCCGGCCAGCACCCGCCCGGTCGGCGAGTTGCTGACCCGGTGCACCACGAAGACCACCACGACCAGGTACGCCAACGCCAGCCAGTACAGGTTCACCGTGTTGGCCACGCCGACCAGCCCGGACGGCACCCCGGCCACGTCCAGCGGCAGCCCCTCCTCACCACCGGTGAGTCCACCGAAGTCGCGGGCCACCAGGATCGCCCCGACCTGGGCGAAGGCCAGCGTCACCATGGCGAAGGCGATGCCGACCGTACGCAGCGCCACCGCGCCGACCAGACCGGCGAGGATGATCCCACCGACGATCGCCAGCGGCGCGGCCTGCCAGAGCGGCAGCCCGACCCGGGTGATCAGGATGTCGGTGCCGTACACCCCGGCGGCGAAGTAGAGGGCGTGGCCGAAGGAGAGCATCCCGGTCCGCCCGAACAGCAGGTCGTAGCCGGCCGCCAGGCCGCCGAAGACCAGGCAGACGGCGAGCAGTTGCAGGGTGCCGGGCGAGTTCAGCGCGCCCTCGAAGATGCCCGGCAGGTGCAGCGTCGAGTACGGCAGGATCAGCGCCACGGCCAGCACGACCAGGGGCAGGAACGGGCGCAGCCGGGACCAGCCGGCCGGCTCCGACGGCACCGCCGCCGCAGGTGCCGTGACCTCGGGACTCTTGACCTCGGTCATGCCGTTGCCACCTTTCCGGCGATGCCCTGCGGGCGCAGCAGCAGCACCACGGCCAGCAGCGCGACCACGCAGATGTCGCCCAGCCCGGAGGTGCCGTAGTAGTTGACGAACTGTTGCAGCAGCCCGACCGCGACCGCCGCGTACGCGGACCCGACGACCGAGCCCATGCCGCCGATGACCACCACGATGAACGCGAAGATCAGCAGCGAGCCGCCCTGCTGGGGTGAGACGGTGCCGAAGTAGACGCTGCCCAGCGCGCCGGCCAGCGCCGCCGCCGCGCCACCGATGGCGAAGACCAGGGTGAACGCCTTGCGGACGTCGATGCCCAGCGCGGTCACCATCTCCCGGTTCTCCACCCCGGCCCGGATGATCAGGCCGTAGCGGGTCCACTGGAGGAAGGCCAGGATCGCGGCGAGCACCAGCACCGCGGCGACGATCAGCAGCAACCCCCCGTTGGGTACCTGTGCACCGAGGATCGTCGTCACCTGCCGGGTCCACTCCGGACGCGGGAACGGCCGGGCGTCGGCACCCCAGGTGGCCTGCAACAACGCCACCCCGGCCAGGGAGAGTCCGACGGTGACCAGCACCTGCTCGATGGTGCGGGAGTAGAGCGGCCGGATCAGCACCAGCTCCACCAGCACCGCCATCAGCGTGCCGGCGGCCACCCCGAAGGCGACCGCGACCACGAAACCGAAGCCGTCGGACCCGGCGCCGGGCAGGTTCCCCGCCGCCCACCAGGTCGCGTACGCCCCGACGCCGAGGAACAGCCCGTGCGCGAAGTTGAGCACGTCGGCCAGGCCGAAGACCAGTGACAGGCCGGAGGCCACCAGGAAGTAGAGCGCCGCCAGACCGAGCCCGGTCAGCGTCAACAGGATGACCGCGTCCATCAGTGCCCGTCCTTCCGTCCGCTGCCGGGCGCGGCGTGATGGCTGCCGGGCGCGGCGTGGTGGCTGCCGGGCGCGGTGTGGCTGCTGCCGGGCGCGGTGTGGTGGCCCTCGGCCGAGCCGACGCCGAGCAGCGACCGGGTCAGTTCGGTCTCCGCCAGCAGCCGCTGCGCGTCGCCGGTCCAGGCCACCTGGCCGGCGGCCAGCACCACCGCGTCGCGGGCCAACCGCCGGACCACGGCCAGGTTCTGCTCCACAAGCAGCACCGGCACGGATTCGGCGACCCGCGCCAACACCTCGGCCACCTCGGTCACCACCTTCGGCGCCAACCCCTTGGTCGGCTCGTCGACCAGCAGCAGCCGGTTGTCGTTGATCAGCACCCGGCCGATGGCGAGCATCTGCTGCTGCCCGCCGGAGAGCGAACCGGCCCGCTGCCGGGACCGTCGCTGCAACTCGGGAAAGAGCGCGAAAACCCGGTCGTACGCCGCGGTGCTGCCGCGCCGTTCGGCGAGCCGCAGGTTCTCCGCGACGGTGAGTCCGGCGAAGACGCACCGGTCCTCCGGCACGTAGCCGAGCCCGCCGCGAACCAGCCGGTGTGTCGGTTGGCCGAGCAGGGTCTGGGTCTGCATCCGGACCGTGCCGCGCACCTCGCCGTTGCGGGGGGTCAGCCCGACCAGGGCACGCAGCGTGGTGGTCTTGCCGACGCCGTTGCGGCCGAGCAGCACGGTGACCCCGGTCGGCGCGACCGTGAACGACACCCCTTGCAGGATGTGCAGTCCGGCGATCCGTACCGACAGGTCCTGCACTGCCAAGATCGGCTCCATCAGAGCTCCTCCCCCAGGTAGGCCTCTTGCACCGTCGGGTTGGCCATCACCGTCTCCGGGGTGTCGCAGGCCAGCAGGGCGCCGTGGTGCATCACGGCGATCCGGTCGGCCAGTTCGAGGATCACGTCCATGTGGTGCTCGACCATCAGCACCGACCGACCGCTGTCGCCGGTCAACGAGCGGATGACCTGGACCAGTTCCGGTACGTCCTCGGCGCTGACCCCGGCCATCGGCTCGTCGAGCAGCATCACCCGTGGTTCGCCGGCCAGCAGCAGCGCGATCTCCAGCTTGCGCTTCTCGCCGTGCGCGAGGGTGCCGGCCAACGCCGTACCCCGGTGGGTGAGGCCGACCCGGTCCAGCGCCGCGTCGGCGGCGGCGGCCACCTCCCGGTCGGCCGCCGCCCGCCGCCACAGCTTCATCGAACCCCCGCGGTGTGCCTGCACGGCGAGCCGGACGTTTTCCCGCACGCTCAGCGAGCCGAAGACCGAGGACGCCTGGAAGGTACGCCCCAGACCGAGCCGGGCCCGCCGGTGCGGCGGCAGGGTGGAGATGTCCTGTCCGTCCAGGGTGACCTGGCCCTCGGTGGGCCGACGCAGGCCGGTGATCAGGTTGAACAGTGAGGTCTTGCCGGCGCCGTTGGGCCCGATCACGCCGAGGAACTCCCCGGGTGCCAGGTCGATGTCGACGGCGTCGACGATGGCGACCTCACCGATCCGCCAGGTCAGACCGCGGGTGGCGAGCATGGCGTACCTCAGCCCTTCATCGCCTGGACCGGCGGCGCGGCCTCGTCACCGGTGAGTGCCTTCTGGGCGGTGGCGGTGAAGGTGTCGCCGCTGCCGGTCAGGCTCGCCTGGTACATCGGCTGGAGCAGGGCGTGGTCCTCGGCGCGGATGGTCATGGTGCCCTTGACGCCCTCGAAGCTCCAGCCCTCCAGCGCGGTGATCATCTTCTCGACGTCGTCGTCGCCCTCCTGTACGGCCCGGACCACCATCTGGGCGGCGGCGAAGCCGTCCGGGTGGAACAGGTCGAGGGTGCCACCGGGGATCTTCGCCTTCGCAGCCGTGGCTGCCTCGGTGTCGCTGGCCCCGTCGAAGTAGTGCGACAGGAAGGAGATCTTGGTGCCGGCCGCGCCGAAGGTGGGCCAGGAGGCGCGGATGTCCAGGCCGGTGACGACCGTGGTGGAGCTGAGTACGCCCTGCTGGTCCAGGGTCTGCCACATCGCCGGGGCGGTGGTGCCGGCCCAGGCGACGAAGAGCAGGTCCGGCTTGGCGGACTTGATCTGGCTGGCGAACGGGGTGAACTCGGTGGCGCTGGCCGGTGCCCGGACCGCGCTGACGGTCGCCCCGGCACCCCCGATGATCTCCTTGACGGCGGCCTCGTTCGCGTCGCCGAACGCGCCGTCCTGGGCGAACACCACGACCTTCTTGCCGGTCGGGTCACCGATGAACGACCTGGCGGTCACCACGTCCTGGTACGACTGCCGCCCGGAACGGAACGTGTACTTGTTCACGCCGGTCACCGCGTCGGTGGCGGCCGGGCCGGAGATGAACAGCACCTTGTTCTGGGCGGCGATCGGGGCGACCTGAAGCGCCACACCGGACGCCGTCGAGCCAGCGATGATCTTGTTGCCCTTGCCGATCAGGTCCTTGGCCGCGGAGACCGCCTTCGCCGGGTCACCGGCGTCGTCGACCTCGGTGATCTCGATCGCCCGGTCGCCGATCTTGTTGGTGCCGCCGGTGGCGAAGTCCAGACCGGCCCGGAACCCTTCGATGTACTGCTTTCCGTAACTGGCCAGCGCACCCGACTGGGAGTAGACCAGGCCAACCTTCACCGGCGCGGCGCTGTCGCCACCGCCGTTGGCGGTGTCCTGCGGGCTGCCACAGGCCGTGGCGACCATCGCCGCGGCCATCATCGTTGCGGCGGACAGGAACACCCGCCGTGTCGTCCGGACCGTCATTGCGACTCCACGTGAGGACTCAGAGGGAGGGAAACCTTATGTGTCGGCTCACGCTAGAAGTGACGTCACCCACGGGCTATGTGGCGGACGCACACAAGTAGCCGGAGGTGGGTGGCTTCCGGTTACAGCGATGACGATGAGGTAGTGACCCGTCGGCAAGACCATGGCCCGACCTCCCACGGCCAAGCCCCACCCTGTGTCGTCATCCGCCACCACCCGGCCCGTCGGGTCATCGTGCATGCAGAGCGAGCTGGCTGGCAGGTGGTCCGCACCTGACCGTCCGGTGAATCCTCGGGATTCCGATTTCCGCAGTTCGGGATCGGCTGAAATCAGAAGATTGTCTGGTGCGCCGGTTCCTTCGTCACCCCGTACGGCTGGTGCCGCTCGCTTTCCTGGTGGCGATCGGAATCGGCACCGGCCTGCTGATGCTGCCGTCGATGACGATCGGCCACGAGGCGGCGCCGATGCTCACCGCCCTGTTCACCGCCACCTCGGCGATCTCGGTCACCGGGCTGGCCGCCGTGGACACCCCGACTTTCTGGTCCACCCCCGGCCTGATCGTGATCACGGCGCTGACGCAGATCGGCGGGCTGGGCATCCTCACTGGCGCAGCGCTGGTGATCCTGACCGTGTCCCGGCGGCTCGGCCTGCAGAACCGGCTGCTGGTGCAGGCGGAGACCATGGAGTACGGGATCGCCAACCTCCGTCGCCTGCTGCTGCACATCGGGGCGACGGTGCTGGTCTGCGAGGCGGTGATGACGGCCATCGTCACCACTCGGCTCTGGCTGGGCTACGACTACCCGCTGGGGCGCGCCCTGTGGTCGGGCGGCTTCCACGCCATCCAGGCGTTCAACAACTCCGGCTTCTCGCTCTACCCGCACGGTCTGCTGACCTTCTCCCGCGATCCGTGGGTCAGCCTGCCGCTGGCGCTGGGCAGCATCATCGGCGGCCTCGGATTTCCGGCCCTGTTCGAGGCGGTCCGCGAGTGGCGCAAGCCGATCCGGTGGGCGGTCGCCACCAAGCTGACCATCTGGGGCAGCGCCGCCCTGGTCGGCTTCGGCTTCCTGACGTTCCTGCTGATCGAGTGGGGCAACACCCGGACCATCGGGCAGTACGCCGTCGCCGACAAACTGCTCGCCGCGTTCACCCAGATCGCGCTGTCGCGTACCGGCGGGATCGAGGTGGTGTCCACCGCCGGCCTGCGGGAGGAGAGTTATCCGCTGCTGACCGGGATGATGTTCATCGGTGGCGGCAGCGCCAGCACCGCCGGAGGCATCAAGGTCACCACCTTCTTCCTGCTCGCCTTCGTCATCTGGGCGGAGATCCGTGGCGAGCCGGACGTCACGGTCGGGCACCGGCGGGTGGCCACCGCCAGCCAGCGGCAGGCGGTCACGGTCAGCCTGCTCAGCGTCGCGATCGTGGCCGCCGGCACCTCCCTGCTGATCGCCGTGACCAACAAGGTGCCGTTCCACTCGGCGCTGTTCGAGATCACCTCGGCGTTCAGCACCACAGGTCTGTCGGTCGGCGTGACGTCGATCCTTCCTGACAGCGGCCTTCTCCTGCTGACCGTGCTGATGTACGTCGGCCGGGTCGGTCCGCTCACTCTCGGCTCGGCGATCGCCCTGAACACCCGTCACCGGCTCTACCGCTATCCAGAGGAGCAACCCATTGTCGGCTAGCAAACCGGACTCGGGAGGCATCGCCGTGATCGGCCTCGGTCGGTTCGGCGCCCGCCTGGCCGAATCGCTGAGCGCTCTCGGTCACACCGTGCTCGCCATCGACCGTGATTCCCGACGCGTGCAGAAGTGGTCGGCCCTGCTCGACCAGGTGGCACAGGCCGATTCCACCGACGACCAGGCGTTGCGTCAACTCGGGGTGGCCGACCTGAACCGGGTCGTGGTGGCCATCGGCGCCTCCCTGGAGTCCAGCGTGCTCACCGTGCTCGCGCTCGTCGAACTGGGCGTGCCGCAGATCTGGGCGCGGGCCACCTCGACCCAGCATTCGAAGATCCTGTCATCGGTCGGCGCGCAGCACGTGATCTTTCCCGAGAAGGAGACCGGCGAGCGGCTGGCGCATCTGATCGCCAGCCGGATGCTCGACTTCATGGAGTTCGGTGACGCCTTCGCGATCGCGAAGATGCACGTGCCCGCCCCGGTGACCGGGCATCACGTCACTGAACAGCAACTGCTCGACCGCTACGGGATACGGATCATCGGGGTCAAGCGGCCAGCCGAGCAGCGCTACCACTACGTCTCCGACAGCCTGCTGCTCCGCCCCGACGACATCGTCATCGTCGAGGGAACCATCGAGCAGGTCCAGGCCTTCGCCTCGCTGTCCTGACCCCGATCGCTCAGGCCTTCCTGCCGGGTGGCGGCTTCGGCTTGCCCCGCTTGGCCGCCTCGGTCTTCTCCGGCTTCCCCTTCGCCGGGGTCCCCTTGGCCTGCTGGTCCTTCTTGTCGGGGCCCTTCTTCTTGGCAGGAGCGTCCTTCTTGCCCGGCTCGGCCTTCTTGCCCGGCTTGGCCTTCTCCGGTTTCGTCTTCGCCTTGTCCGAACCACCGGAACCGGCCTTGCCACCGGCGGCCTTCACCGGCTTCGGGGTCGGTGCGCTGCCGGCGATGCCGGACACCTGCACCCCGCACCGCTCGTCACCCAGCCGGAACTCCACCGGCAGCGGATTCGTCCCGGTGTACGTCCCGGTCAGGCGCAACTTCTCGGTCGCGCCAGGCGCCAGGGCGGGATGGTCCGGGGCGGCCTGGACCGCGACCGCGTGCCCCTGTTGGCGGGCCGGCACCGGGCTCGCCCCGGTCACCTGCTGCCCGCCGGGGAAGGCGAACCGGACCGTCCAGTCCCGCAGTTCCCGGTCGCCGGTGTTGGTCAGGCTCAACTCGGCGGTGAAGTCCTTACCGGAGTCCTTGCGCAGCGCGTACGACACCTGGCACGGGATCCGGTCCTCGCCACCCATCCGAGCCTGGGTGGGCTGGTCGATGCCACCGCTGGCCGGGCTGCGCGAGGTGACTCCCCACACCGCCGCGGTGATGGCCATCAGCGCGACGGCGGCCACCGCCGCCTCGACCCGGCGTCGACGGTCCAGCCGCCGAGCGGTACGCAGACCCATCAGCGGCAGCGCATCCGTCGCCGCCGACCAGGGCAGGATCGTGGTGCCGGCGCTGGCCAGCAGCATCGGATCGGTCCGCTGGTCGGCCAGCGACACCGGCACGGCCGGGATCTTGCCGACCGCTTCGGCGAGGGTACGGGCCAGCTCGGCCGTACCGGGCCGGTCCGCCGGCCGCTTGGCCAGGCAGCGGTGCACCAGCTCGGCGACCCCGGCGGGCAGCTCCGGCGCCGTCGGCATGGGTTCCGGTTCGCGGTACATGTGCGCCCGCAGCATCTGGGTGGTGGTGTCGGCCTGCCAGGGCAGCCGGCCGGTCAGCATCCGGTAGAGCAGCAGGCCCACCGCGTACACGTCGGTGGCGGGGCTTACCTGACCGTTGTCGAGGCGTTCCGGGGCGAGGTAGGCGGGCGTGCCGAGCAGCGTGCCGTCCGCGCTCTTCTCGCTCTCCCCCACCAACGCCGAGATGCCGAAGTCGACAACCTTCACGCCGGTCGCGGTGAGCATCACGTTGCCGGGGGTCACGTCGCGGTGCACCACGCCACGGGCATGTGCGGTGGCCAGCGCGGAGGACACCTCGGCCGCGATCGTCACCGCCTCCCGCCAGGGCAGGACGCCCACCCCGGAGAGCCGGGCGGTCAGCGGCGCGCCGTCGATCAGCTCCATCACCACGTACGGCACGGTCAGCCCGACCTGCTGGGACTCGCCGTAGTCGTACACATTTGTGATGTTGGGGTGGCAGAGCCGGGCGGCGGCCTGGGCCTCGCTGCGGATCCGGTGGCGGAACGCCCGGTCGCTGGCCAGCCGGGACGCCAGGACCTTGACCGCGACCTGCCGGCCCAGCACCTCGTCGTAGCCACGCCAGACGACGGACATCCCGCCCGTGCCCAGTTGCTCGATCAACCGGTACCGCTCACCAAGCAGCTGCGCGCCCCTGCGTACCTCTGCACCCATGGTCGGCCTTGTTGCCCGAAGCGAACCCCGCTACACCTTTCTGAGCGGATTCGGTCAACGATGTCACCCGATCAGGCGGTGGCGAGCAGTTGGTCCACCGGCGCGTAGTCGTCGGTGAGCACCAACGCGTCACCGACGAAGTCGGTGAGATCCCCGCCGCTGAGCAGGCTTACCGGCTCGTTGTCGGCGTCCAGCCGGGCGCGCAGCGCGGCCAGCGGCAACGGCGCGTCGGAGGCGACGATGAGGAAGTTCGCACCCCGCTCGCCGGCCAGCGCCTCGGGTGGGGCGACCAGCGCCACATGCCGGAACTCGGCGGCGACGGTGGCCACCTCGCTGCGGATGAACCGCAGCGGCGGATAGTCGATGACGTTCTGCACGTACACCCCGCCGGGGCGGACGACCCGCCTGATGTCGGCGGCCATCTCCCGGGTGGCCAGGTGCCAGGGCACCACCAGATGCCCGAACGCGTCACCGACCACGAAATCCCGGCTGTCCGTCGCCTGCCGGGCCGTCCACAGCCGGGCGTCGCCCACCATCACCTCGAGATCCGGCCCCTGGCGTACGCCGAGGTGCTGCTCGCCCAGGTCGACGAGCCCGCCGTCGAGCTCGAAGACCAGGTTGTCGGTGCCCGGTCGGGTGGCGGTCAGGTAGCGCGGCACGGTGAACCCGCCCCCGCCCAGGTGCAGTGCGTCGAGCCTCTGCCCCTCGGGCGCCATCACGTCGGCCACCGCACCGATCCACCGGGTGTACGCGTACTCCAGGTGGGTCGGGTCGGCGAGATCCACGTACGAGTGCTGGGCCGAGTTGAGCAGCAGCGTCCGCCCGCTCTCGCGGCCCGGATCGGCCTCGACCCGGGCACAGTGGTACGCCGTCTCCACGTCACACGGGTTCGGCGCGATCGTGGTCAGCCCCGCGCCGACCAGGCCGAGCACCGCCAGCGCGGCCTTGACCCGGGCCGGGCCGGGCAGCGTCGCCCGGTCCTGGCGGTGCAGGTACACGCCGAGGGCGATGCCGGTGATGCCGAGCGAGGCGGCCAGCCCGAACAGGATGACCGTGCTGGGCAGCGCGGCGACCAGCACGAACCCGGTGACCAGGGTGGCCGTGACCGCACCCAGCGTGCCGATGCCGGAGAGCCGGCCGACCACCTGGCCGGTGCGGCGCAGGTCGGCGAGTTGCAGCTTGACCACAAGCGGGGTGACCGCGGACAGCAGCATCGCGGGGGCGAACACGGCGACCGCGACCAGCAGCAGGATCGCGCTTGCGGTGTCACCCTTGAGCACCTCGCCCGCGTAGCGCACCGCCGGCAGGGTGATCGCGGTGGCGATGCCGGAGAGCACCAGGGCCGGGGCCAGCAGCGTACGCGGATTGCGCTTGTCGGCCAGCCAGCCACCCGCCCAGGCCCCGTACGCGATGGCGGCCAGTGCGATGCCGATGACCGAGCTGGTCACCTGAAGCGTCACCCCGACGTACGGCCCGACCAGGCGCAGCGCGGCGGTCTCCAGGACCAGGACGGCACCGCTGGAGTAGAAGACCAGGAACGCGGCGAGCCCGTTGGGCAGCGCCCGTGGGGTCGCCGGCTCGGCCGACGCGGTGGGTGCCGCGACGTCAGGAGATGGAGAGCTCATCGTGGCGATGGTACGCAGCCCGCCGACGGCCGCGGGTCAGTACATCGAGAGATGAACGTGGTTCGTGTGGTCTGCGGCGGGACTGCCGCTACCGCCGTACGCTCGCCAGCCGGTGCCCGGATGCCAGATCTGCCGGTACCAGATGACGTACAGCACACCGAGCCGATCGGCGTTGCGTACGTGCCAGGCGGCCAGGCTGTCCCCGTACGCCTTGTCCCCGCCGGTGGCCGTGCGGTTCTCGAAGCCGTTGGTGGCGGCGGAGAAGTCACAGGCCCGACCCTTGGGGTGCTCACCGGAACCACCGCTGCGGTAGCAGGAGACGTACCGCTTGTATCCGGCGGCCTTGGTCTGCTGGAGCGCGTGCAGGGTGCGGGGCGTGATGCAGCCGGAGGTGGTCGGGTCGTTCACCGAGCAGGACTCGGACGGCCATGAGCCGTTGGCGTTGCGCGGCGCCGGCTTGGCCGAGGTGGCGCTGCCGCCGCTGAAGCCGCCGCTGGTGCCCGAGCTGACCGCGGCCAACGCCGCCTCGGTCTCCTTCTTCTTCTTCGCGATCACAGCGAGCTGCTTGGTCTGCTCCCGCACCTCGGCGTTGATCGCGAGCTTGGCCTGCCGGGTCTGCTCGCGGGCCTCGGTCAGCTCGCGCACCCGGCGGCCGTCCCGCTGGGCCATCATGTCCAGGCTGGCTGCCCGCTGCACGAACGCCTCCGGGGTGCCGCTGTCCAGCAGCGCGGCGGCGGCGCTGAGCCGGCCGATCCGGTACGACTGTGCGGCCACCTCACCGACCATCACGCTCAGCTCGGTCAGCCGCCCCTCCAGCTCGGACAGCTCCTTGGCCATCTTCTTCTGACGCTTCTTGGAGCTGTCGAGCTTGCGCTTGGCCTCGATGTGCGCCTTGGCGGTGGCTTCCAAGGTGTCCCGCAGCTTCTTGCTGCCCCCCTCGTTGGGCTCGGCGTACGCCGGGACGGCACCGACGCCGAGCAGCAACGCGACCGCGGCGAGCAGGGTGATCAGCGGCCTGTGTAAGCGCCGCCGCACGGGCATGGACCTGCGCACGAAAGCATCCTTTCGTCGTCCGCCGGCCCCCCGGTGAGATCACTGCGCGGCGGCGGCCCCCGCCGGCGCCGATCGGCGGCCTGCTGGCGGTAGACCGCCGGTCAGAATACCGGAACCGCCCTCCCCGACCAGTCCCCCGACCCCCACACCCGTCAATAACCCACCCACCGCAACCCCCACCTCACCCTCCGCCCACCCACCCCACCCCTACCCGGACCGACCTGCCGGGGTCCACCCACCCGACCCGACTGCCGGGTGATCAAGAGGTTTTGGTCGAGATCTGGGCTGAGGGCGACCAAAACCTCTTGATCAACATCACCCGCACATCCACAGGATCGGCAGCAGGCGGCGGGTGGGGGTGGTCAGGTGGGGGTGGGGAGGAGGGTGGTGTGGACCTGGTGCCAGATCTTTTCGTTCGTGGCCACCAGGAGGCCCTCGGTGGTGTCGGCGGGGTGGTAGTCCGTGCCGTCGAAGCGGCGGGCCACCCCGCCGGCGGCCCGTACCAGCAGGGTGCCTGGGCCGTGGTCCCAGGGCAGGGTGCGCCAGAAGACCACGAACTGCTGGTCGCCGGTGAGCAGGTCGAGGTATTCCCGGCCGGCGCAGTGTTGGCCTGGCAGCAGTTCGCCGACCTGCGCACCGCCCGCCTCGACGGTCCGCCGCGACGAGGGCGGCAGGAACCTGGTCATCGCCGCGCCCCGTAGCTCGCCGATCGGCGGTGCGTCGGTCGGCAGGCGCAGCGGGTTGCCGTCGAGGTAGGCACCGGTCTCCAGCCAGCCCGTCGCCAGGGTGTCCGCCAGCGGGTCGAAGATCCAGCCGGCCACCGGCTCACCGGCGGTGAGCAGGGCGATCATCAGGGCGAACGGGCGGCGTCCGGCCGCGAAGTTGGCGGTGCCGTCGATCGGGTCGACGAGCCAGACGTCTCCGGCGGCGCGTAGGTGGCGCAGCAGGCTCGGGTCCGCCGCCACGCCTTCCTCGCCCACCACGAGCGAGTTCGGTCGCAGTCGACGCAACCCGGCGGCGATCGCCTCCTCGGCCCGCTGGTCGGCGACCGTGACCAGTTCACCGGGGGCCTTCTCGGTCACGTCGGACTCGTCGAGGTGACGGAAGAGCGGAAGTACGATCCGGTCGGCGGTCTCCCGCAGCAGTCCGGCGACGTCGTCGAGCAGTGTGTCAGCCACGCGGCGGCAGCTTCACCACGCTGACGAAGAACTCGTCGATCTGTCGGACCACCGAGATGAACCGCTCGAAGTCCACCGGCTTGGTGACGTACGCGTTCGCGTGCAGCTGGTAGCTGCGCAGGATGTCCTCGTCGGCCTGGGAGGTGGTCAGCACCACCACCGGGATGCGGCGGAACTGCTCGTCCTTCTTGATCTCCTCCAGCACCTCCCGGCCATCCCGGCGCGGCAGGTTCAGGTCGAGCAGGATCAGATCCGGCAGCACCGCGTCGGCGTACTGGCCCTCGCGGCGCAGGTAGGCCAGCGCCTCGGCGCCATCGGAGACGACGTTGAGCCGGTTACGCAGCTTGTGCTCCTCGAAAGCCTCCCGGGTCATCAGCACGTCACCCGGGTCGTCCTCGACGAGCAGCACCTCGATCGGGCTGTTGCCGTCCGCTGGCGCGGTCATCCCACCGCCTCCTTCATCCCACCTGTGTCACCGCTACCCGACCGCCCACCCCTACCGGGCGCCTCGCCGGTGGCTCCGTCCGCGTCGCCCTGGCGAGCCACGTCGGCCGTCCGCGCCCCGGCGCTGCCCGCTGCCGGATCGTCGGTCGATCGGTGAGCGGAATCCGTGTCGGCGTCCACACTGACCGTACCGTCACCACCGGCCTGCTCGCCGACGGGCGGTGATGCGTCATGGTCGGCCGCGTCCGAATCCGGCTCCGTCGCGCCCGCCGGCTGGCCGCTCTGCCGGGCCGCCTCGACGTCGCCGGGCATGGCCGGCAGGGTGAACCGGATGGCCGTGCCCTCGGGTACGTCGGTGTCCACCCAGACCCGACCGCCGTGGTACTCCACGATCTTCTTGACGATGGCCAGCCCGATGCCGGTCCCCGGATAGGCGTCCTTGGCGTGCAGCCGCTGGAAGATCACGAAGATCTTGTCGGCGAACTCCGGCTCGATCCCGATGCCGTTGTCCTGGCAGCTGATCTCCCACTCCTCGCCGACCAGCCGGGCCGAGACATGCACCTTCGGCGGCACGTCGGGTCGGCGGAACTTGACCGAGTTGCTTACCAGGTTCACCAGCAGGTTGGTCAGCAGTGGTTCCTCGCCCCGGATGACCGGCAGGTTTCCCCAGGTCAGCTCGGCGTCGGCGTACTGCCGGGCCGGTTCGGTCTGCGCGGCGACGTCGGCCATCAGGCTGTTCAGGTCGACCTCGGTGAAGCCGGCGGTGAGCCGACCGATCCGGGAGAACGCCAGCAGGTCGTTGATCAGCCGCTGCATCCGCTGGGCGCCGTCCACCGCGAAGGCGATGTACTGGTCGGCCCGCTCGTCGAGGCGGCCCGCGTACCGGCGTTGCAGCAGCTGGCAGAAGCTCGCCACCTTGCGCAGCGGCTCCTGGAGGTCGTGCGAGGCGACGTAGGCGAACTGCTCCAGGTCACGGTTGGACCGGGTCAACTCCTCGGCCTGCTTCTGCAACTGGGCGTTTACCCACTCGATGCGCTCCCGTGCCTCGCGTACCTCGGCAAGGTCGGCCGCGATCCGCTGGCGCATGGCGTCCACGTCCGCACCGAGGCGTTGGAACTCCGGCGGACCGCTGCCGACGATCCGGTGCGCGTAGTCACCCGTGACGACCTCTCTGACCTGCCCGGCCAGGCCGGTCAGCGGGCGCAGCACCATCCGATCCAGCGCCAGCAGGAGGGCGATGCCGGCCGTGCCCACCACGAGTGCGGCGACGATGAGCAGGATGACCAGGAGGTTGCCGGTCCGCTCCACGTTGTCGGCGGTGGCCTCCCGAGCGGTGAGGATCTCGTCCTGGAGCGCGGAGACCGCACCACGTACCTCGTCGAACCGCTGTCGCGCCTCGTCGGTAAGCAGCGCCTGGCCGGCTTCGGTGCCGTCGGTCCGAGTCGCCTCGATCACCGGCTGGGCCACGCCGCGCCGCCACTCGTCCGCCTGCTGCTCCACCGCCTCAAGGTCCGCCACGATCGCGGGGTACTTGCCGGACAACTGCCGGATCTCCTGCGCGGTCACCCGTTCCTGAGCCAGACCCTGCTCGTACGGGGCGAGGTCCTCAGGATCGGCGGTCACCGCATAGCCGCGTACGGCGGTCTCCTGGTCGAGCAGGGCGTTGAGCATCTCCTGGCCCTGCACCCGCAGCGGGCCGACCTCCATCAGCAGCACGTCGGTGTACTCGCGGTTCTTGGTGGCGACGACCGCCTCGGCCACCGCGACGCTGAGCAGCAGCGCGCCGACCACCCCGAGCAGCGCCAGCACCCGGCGGCGCAGCGTCCACCAGCTGACGTCGACGCTCATCGGCCACCGCCCCGGGTGACCAGCAGCATCGCCACGTCGTCGGCGAACGGGCCGCCGTTGAGCTGCTCGGCACGCCCGACCAGCCAGGCCGGCAGCGCGGGCAGCGCGACGTGGCGGCTGTCCGGTTCCTGTAGCAGTCGGGTCAGACCGGGCACGTCAAGCCGCTCGTCGCCCTCGCCCACCCGGCCCTCGATCAGACCATCGGTGTACATCAGCAGTGACCAGTCCTCGGTGTCGAACTCCAGATCGAAGGCGACCGGACGCCGGGGTCGTACGCCGAGCAGCAGTCCGCCCGGCGCGGGCACCGGCGCCACCCTGCCCCCGGCGAGCAGGACGGGCGGAGGGTGACCGGCCAGCCGTACGGTCCCCCGGTTGGCGTCGAGGTCGAGGCGCACCGTCGCGACCGTGGCAAAGATCTCCTGAAGCCGGCGTTCGCTCATCAGCACCTGCTCCAGCGCGGGCAGCACCTCGTCGTCCGGCACCCCGGCCAGGATCAGCGCCCGCCAGGCCACCCGAAGCTCGACCCCGAGCGCCGCCTCGTCCACCCCGTGCCCGCACACGTCGCCGACGATCAGATCGACCTGATCGGGACGGGTCTGCACAACGTCGAAGAAATCGCCCCCGATCAGGGCGGCGTGCCGACCGGGTCGATAGAAGGTGTGCACGGCGATCTTGTCGGTCGACATCAGTGGCTGGGGCAGCAGACCTCGCTCCAACCGAGCCGACTCGGCCTGCCGCAGTTCCACCTCGCGCAGCCGGCGGGCGTTCTCGTCGGCGCGTTTGCGCTCCACCGCGTAGCGCAGCGCCCGGGTCAGCAACACCCCGTCGACCTGGCCTTTGACCAGGTAGTCCTGCGCGCCCTCGGCGACCGCGACGATGCCCAGGTGCTCGTCGCTGCGGCCGGTCAGCACGCAGACGGCGGCGCTGCCGGACATCTCCAACACCTGCCGCAGGCCGTCCAGCCCCTGCGCATCGGGCAGGCCCAGGTCCAACAGGACGCAGTCCACCCCCGCCATCCGCTGACGGGCTTCGCTGAGACTTGTGGCGACCAGCAGGTCGATCCCGGAATTCGTCTCGGCCAGCAACTCGCCGACGAGGAAGGCGTCGCCCTCGTCGTCCTCGACCAGCAGCACCCGCAGTCGTTCCCCGGGCGGCAGGTTGGGATTGCCACCCAGGCCACCTTGCGGATATGGCCATGACACGACTGAGGGACCGGTCTTGGCGGTCCCTCGGTGCGGCCGGCCCACCGCCGCGACGGGCGGGAGATCGCTGGTGATGTTGGGCTCCTTCCGAGTGCCCTGCTGATCCTGTATTAGACAACGTTCGCACACAACACGACGGAGCGCCCTGGAGCGACATAGAGGATGATGTGCACCCACCCCACCCCCGAGGAGCCTGTCGTGGGCGCACCCCCCGCCGCCGATCGTGCCCTGTCCCGACCGCGTCACCGCCTGGTCGCCGCGCTCGCCGCCCTGGTCGCCCTCGCCGCCGTCGGCACACTCGCGCTGCTCGCCATCCGCCCACCGACCCCCCGGCCGGCCGACGCACCACGCGACGAGTTCAGCGCCGAGCGGGCGTACGAGCACGTGTCGGCCGTCGCGCGCCAGCGACACCCCGCCGGCAGCGCCGCCAACGACGAGGTCCGGGCCTATCTGGAGGCCCGGCTACGCGCGCTGGGGCTGACCCCCGAGGTACAGGACACCGTCGCCGAAGAGGCAGGTCAACTCAGCGGGGCCGCGGGTGGCGCCACGCTGGCCCGCGTACGCAACGTGGTGGCCCGGTTGGCCGGCACCGACCCGACGGGCACGGTGTTCCTGGTGGCCCACTACGACGCGGTGCAGACCGGGCCGGGCGGCAACGACAACGGAGCGGGCGTCGCCGCCATCCTGGAGGTGGCCCGAGCGCTGACCAGCGGCCCACAACCTCGAAACGATCTCGTCTTCGTCTTCACCGACGCCGAGGAGGCCTGCCTGTGCGGAGCGTCGGCGTTCGCCGCCGACCATCCGCTGGCCGCCGGCAGGGGCGTGGTGCTCAACCTGGAGGCCCGCGGCAGCACCGGGCCGGTGATCATGTTCGAGACCTCGCCGGAGAACGCCGCGCTCGTCGACGTCTTCGGTCGGGCCGCGCCGCATCCCGTCGGCACCTCGTTCGCCGTGGAGGTCTACCGCGCGCTGCCCAACGACACCGACTTCACCGCCTTCCTCGATCATGAATTCGTCGGGCTGAACTCGGCCTACCTGGACGGCGGCGCGATCTACCACACCCCGCTGGACACCCCCGAGTCGATGAACCGGGCCAGCCTCCAGCACCACGGCGCCAACACGCTCGGCCTGGCCCGCGAATTCGGCCGGATCGACCTGGCCGACCTGACCGCCGACCACGACGCCACCTACTTCCCGATCCCCGGTGGCCTGGCCCGCTACCCCGGACCGCTGGTGCTGCCGTTGGCGCTGCTCGCGCTCGCCGGGGTGATCGTCCTCGGCTGGTGGGCGCGGCGTCGAGGTCGGGTCACCGGTGGTCGGTTGGCCGCCGGGTTCGGGCTGGCCCTGGTACCGATCGTGGTCGCCCCGCTTGGCGCTCAGCTGCTCTGGGCCGCGATCGGCGTCATCCGGCCCGGCAACGCCATGCTGCTCGACCCGTACCGGCCGATCTGGTACCGGCTGGCCGTGCTGGCGCTCGCCGCCGCCGTGCTGTTCGCCTGGTACGCGCTGACCCGGCGACGGGTCGGTCCCGCCGCGCTGGCCATCGGCGGACTGGGCTGGCTGGCGCTGCTCGGCGTACTGCTCGCGGTGCTGGTGCCGGGTGGGGCGTACCTGGCGACGCTGCCTGCCCTGGCCGGCGTGCTCGCCGGGCTGGTCGCGGTGGCCGCCCGCATCGACGGCCCGGTGCCGGTGATCGCGGTGACCCTGGCCGGCGCGGTGGCGGTGGTCATCCTGCTGCCCGTGGTGGTGCTGCTCTTCCCGGCGCTGGGCATGGCGATGGGCGGCGTCGCGGCGCTGTTCGCGGTACTGCTCGGCCTGGCCGCCCTGCCGGTGGTGGACCTGCTGCATCCGCAGGCCGGTGGCCAGCGGGGCATGGACGCGTTGCGGGCCCGCCGCCGCGGCATGCTGCCCGCCGGTGCCGCCGCGCTGGCGGCGGTGGTGCTCGCCGGGGTGGGGCTCGCCGTCAACCGGTTCGACGCCGCGCATCCCGCACCCACCCACCTGATGTACGCCCTGGACGCCGACACCGGCCAGGCCCGCTGGCTCAGCCTCGAATCCGACCCACAACCCTGGACCGCGCAGTACGTCGACGCGACGGTCTCCATCGCCGACGACTTCCCCGGCTTCGGCCGCGACGAACTGCTCGGCGGCCCGGCGCAGGCCACCGACCTGCCCGCGCCCCGGCTGGAGGTGCTGGCCGACACCAGCACGGCCGGGGAACGCACCCTACGGCTGCGGCTCACCCCCCAACGGCAGGTACGCCTGGCCACCCTGCACGTGGACACCTCGACGGCGGTGGTCCGCAGCGCTCAGGTGGCCGGTCGCCCGGTGCCGGTCGAGCAGCGCGAGGGCCGGTGGGGCTTCGGTGTGGTCTTCCACGCCCCACCGACGGAGGGATTCGAGGTCGTCCTGACCGTCGTACCGTCGGCAGCGCCTGTCGCGCTGCGGGCGACGGACGTCAGCGACGGCCTCGACGCGCTGCCCGGTTTCCGTCCTCGCCCTGCTGGCGTCGGCGTGGTCGGCTCGCACAGCTCCGAGATGCTCGCCGTGGCCCGCACCTATGCCCTGTGACCCACCGCTCGGCGATCCTGCCCAGAGGTATCCAGCCCTTAGCCGGGTAACATGTGTAGCCGCAGCTTGAAAGATCAAAGATCAAATGGTCTGGAACCGCGACCCGGAAAATGTGGGGTGATGATGGCTAGCTTGGAGTATGTCGCCAAGAGTCTTTCGGAGACTCATGCCTTGGCGGCTGCCCTCGCACCATGCCTCTCCGCCGGGGACGCCGTGCTGCTCCGAGGGGATCTCGGTGCGGGAAAGACCGCCTTCGTGCAGGCGCTCGCCGATTCACTGGGCTGCACCGACGAGGTGACCAGCCCGACCTTCACGCTCGCGAACTTCTACCGAGGCACCGAGACAACGGTCCTGCACGTCGACACCTACCGGCTCTCCAACGTCGCCGAATACCGCGATCTGGGGTTGGCCGATTATGCCGACGAGTGCGTCACGCTTGTCGAGTGGGGCGACCTGGTCTCCGGGGAGTTCCCGTGTCATCTCCAGGTGGAAATCGCCTCCCAGCCCGGTTCCGAGGTTCGGACTTTCACCCTGTCGTCGGAATGCCAGCGCTGGCAGCCGGTCCTGCAAGAGCTAGAGCGTCGAATCACCCAGGCGGTAAAGTGAAAGCCATTCTTGCGATCGAGACATCCACCAAGGATTACTCCGTCGCCATCGGCACCGACAGCGCGGCAAGCGTCAGGCTGACGACCACCCGCTTCGAGCCGGATTTCGACGGCATCGCCGGACTCGTGGACAAGGCTCTCGCCGAGGCCGGCATCCGCAGCAGCGACCTCGCCGCGGTCGCCGTGGACATCGGCCCGGGAAACCTCACGTCGGTGCGGGCGGGCGTCGCGTACGCCAACGGTCTGGCGTACGCGTTGGATCTGCCGATGTACGCCACGGATTCGCTGAGCGTGATGGCCCATTCCGTACCGGCGGATTCGCCCGTGCTGGCGCTGCGCCCGGCCCGCGGTGTCGCCAGCAGCGAGGTCTACGCCGGCATCTACGTCCCCGGCCGACCGGCCACGCTCAGGCGAGGCGACTACTGGGTCATCATCGACGAGGTGGCCAATTCCCTGGCCGAGCAGGGCTTCGATTCGTTGACAGTGGTCGGCGCGTACCGGCCCGAGATGACGGACGTTTCGACAAGCCTGAAGGTGCAGGACGGAGGTCCGGCAGCACCTGACGCCAGCACGCTCCTTGCGATGGCACAGGCAGGCGAGGAGCGCATGTCACCCGGCCCCGTGGGCCCACTGACCGAGGAATCGGAAACGTTCCTTGAGTGACCTCGACGAGCTGACCAGGGCCGCGGAGATCATCCTGGCGGGAGGGGTCGCCCTCCTGCCGACGGACACCGTCTACGGGCTCGCGGTACGCCCGGACAGCCCGACGGCGATCGACCGACTGTTCGCCATGAAGGGCCGGCCCCGGGAGAAGAACCTTCCCGTCATGGTCGGCTCCGGCGAGCAGTTGAGCGAGCTGGGAGTCGACATCAACGAGGCGTGCTCGCGCTGCCTCGAGTCGCCGTACATGCCTGGCCCGCTCACGCTGGCGGTTGGCTTCGCCGAGGACGGCCGGCGTCCGGCCTGGCTGGCGGGGCGGGACGAGGTGGCGGTGCGCATCCCGGCGCATCCGGCGATGCTCACCATCCTGGCGCAGACCGGGCCGCTCCTGGTCACCAGCGCCAACATCAGCGGTGGCCCGACCCACGAAAATGTGCCATCTATCCTGTCTTCACTGCTGTTCGAACCCGACGTGACAGTTGACCGAGGGCCGCTGTCCAAGGTGCCTTCCACACTTGTGAACTGCCGAAAAGATCCACCCGTCGTGGAACGGGTCGGGGTGGTGTCCGAAACCGAAATCCTGAGGGTGCTGAATGTCGACCGGTGAGTTGATTCTCGGAATTGAATCCTCGTGCGACGACACGGCGGCCGCCGTGGTCGCGGAGGACGGCACGGTCTTGTCGTCGGTCATCGTCTCGCAGGCCAGCCTCCACGATCGTTACGGCGGGGTCTATCCGGAAGTGGCGAGCCGCGCCCACGTCGACAAGGCGATCCCCGCGGTACGGATGGCGATCGAGGACGCAGGCATCCGACCGAAGGATCTGCGGGCCATCGGGGTCACCCGGGGCCCCGGTCTCATCGGCTCGCTGATGGTGGGCGTGGACACCGCGCGCGGGCTCGGACAGGGCTGGGGACTTCCGGTCCTGGGCATCAACCACCTGCGCGGCCACCTTCGCAGCGCCGACCTGAACGAGCGCCGGGTCTCCTACCCGGCCCTGATCCTGCTCGTCTCCGGCGGCCACACCCTGCTGGCCCACATGCGTGATCAGGACACGATCTCCCTGGTCGGCTCCACCCGCGACGACTCGGTCGGCGAGGCGTACGACAAGGTGGCGCGGATGCTGGGCCTGGGCTATCCGGGCGGCCCGGTCATCGACCGCCTGGCGCTTCAGGGCCAGGACCGTTTCGGGCTGCCCCGTCCGATGCTCGGCGACGGCCTCAACTTCTCGTTCTCCGGGCTCAAGACGGCCGTCCGCCGGCTACTCGAAAGCGATCCGAACCTCGAAGCCGCGGATGTCGCGGCCTCCTTCGTGGCCGCCTGCCTCGACGTGCTCACCCAGAAATGCGAGCGCGCACTTGTCGAATACCCCTCCGAGTCCCTGGTCATCGTCGGCGGTGTCGCGGCCAGCCCGCAATTGCGAGAGGTCGCCGGCAAGTTGTGCGAATCCCTGGACGTCAAGCTGTGCCTGCCGCCGCTGAAATGGTCGACGGACAACGCCGCGATGATCGCACTGGCGGCCTGGGACTACGTACGAGCCGGCCAGGGCACCGACCTGGCCCCCACGTCGAGGCTGAGCATCGAACAGTACTGACCAGCCCTTATTTCCAGCGGAAGTGGACGAAGAGGCGGCCGAAGTTCTTGGAGTCCTTTTCGACCCGGTGGTAGAGCTGCTTGACGTCCTTCTGGTCGAGAAAGCGCAGCACCCGCTTCTTGAGCTGGCCGGAGCCCTTGCCGGGGATGATCTCGACGAGAGTGGCCTTCTTCGCCACCGCCTCGTCCATGATCCCGCGCAGCGCGCGGTCGATGTCGTGGCCCTTGTTGAAGATCTCGTGCAGGTCCAGCTTCAGTTTCATGCCGCGTCCACCGTCCGGTCGGTTCCCTTGGGAGCCATGGTAGGCAGGGCGGTGGTCGGTCCGGACACGCCGAAGGGGCAGCCCGTGCGGGCTGCCCCTTCGGATCTGCCGGTGCTCAGCGGGCGCGTGTGCCGAGCCGGGTCTCGACCCGCCGCAGGGCGGTCGTGTAGTCGTTGTTGGCGTTGTGCATGGCCGCCGCGATGCGCAGGTGACGCAGCGCGTCGGTGTGCCGGTTGAGCCGTTCCAGCGTCCGTCCCAGCACGTGGTGGGCGTAGTGGTCGCTGGGGTTGCGGTCGACCAGCTCCCGCAGGTGCTCCTCGGCGCGGCCGAGCTGGGCGGACTGGAAGTACGCCCGGGCCAGCAGCTGCCGTACCGCCGCGTTGTCCGGCTCGGCCTCGATGATCGGTTCGAGCAGCCGGGCCGCTCCGGTCGGGTCGCCCGACTCGAAGAACAGGGTCGCCCGCCGGTACTCGGTCAAAAGATCCACTCCGATCACCCCTTCCGTGCCGCAGCACTGTCCCGACGCTGGCACAACACCGGACGTACCACGAGTGTTCCCCGGCCGCTCCGTGCGCGCCCACACGGGCCTCGGCGGCAGGCGAGGGCCCTTACACGGGGGCGAGGTCCCAGGCGCGGACGCCGCCGACGATGCCGGCGCTGTTGGGGACCACGACCACGTCGTCGCCCATCCGGGCGAGCTGTTCGGGGCGGATCAGTCGGGAGTTGCCGCCGCCGAGGTAGAGCCGGTCCCAGCGGAACACCGGGCGCAGCCCGTCCACCACCTGGCGGATCCGCCGGGACCAGAACGCGTCGCCGAGGCGACGGCGTTCCGGTTCACCGACGTACGTGTCGTACGTCGTGCCCCAGCGCACCGGGGCGTGCGACAGCTCCAGGTGCGGCGCGAGCCGACCGCCGTCGAACAGTGCGCTGCCCAGCCCGGTGCCCAGGGTCAGCACCAGTTCGCAGCCGGTACCGGCGACCACCCCGGCACCGTGCACCTCGGCATCGTTGAGCACCAGGGTGGGCAGCCCGAACGCACTGGCGAGGGCGGTGCGTGCGTCGTACCCGGACCACTCGGCGAGCAGGGCCGGGTCGACGCGGCTGCGGGGGCCGGAGCGGGTCACGTAGTGCGGGGTGGCCACCACCACGCCGTGGCGGATCATGCCCGGCATCCCGACCGTGACCCGGTCCGCCGACGGCAGCCGGGTTCCCAGGTCGAGCAGGGTCTTGACGAACAGTTCCGGCGGCAGAGGGTACGGCGTGGGCACCCGCAGCGGTTGCGCCCGCATGGTGCCCGCGCCGTCGAGCACGGACGCCTTGATCCCACCGCCGCCGCAGTCGATCGCCAGAGTGGTCTGCACGACCGTGAGTCTGCCTCGTGCGCCGCCGGCTGGCACGGCAGGTCACCGCAACCATCCTCGACCGACAGGCGGAACCGGCGGCAGGTGGGCGACGAGGGACTTAATCCGGCGACCGCTGACGGGTCCACGGGTAGGCTCGGCTGCTTGTGAGCGCCACGTTGATCGTCAAGGACCTTGCCGCCGGCCACGGGGACCGGAGCCTGTTCACCGGGTTGGACCTGGTGGTGGCTCCGGGCGACGTGATCGGCCTGGTCGGGCCCAATGGTGCGGGCAAGTCGACCTTGCTGCGTACCCTCGCCGGTTTGTTGCCGGTGGAGGCCGGCAGCGTCACGGTGAGCCCGCCCGGCGCGAGCATCGGACATCTGCCGCAGGAGCCGGATCGGCGACCCGGCGAGACGGTACGGGCGTTCCTGGCCCGCCGTACCGGGGTGACCGGCGCGCAGGCCGCTCTCGACGCGGCGACCGAGGCGCTGACCGCCGGTACGCCGGGAGCGGACGACGCCTACGCGGACGCCCTGGAGCGCTGGCTCGGCCTGGGCGGGGCGGATCTGGACGAGCGGGCCGAGGAGGTGGCCGCCGAGTTGGGGCTCACCGTCGATCTCGATCAGGAGATGACCGGCCTCTCCGGTGGTCAGGCGGCCCGCGCCGGGCTGGCCTCACTGCTGCTCAGCCGGTACGACGTGTTCCTGCTCGACGAGCCCACGAACGACCTGGATCTGGCCGGGCTGGACCGGTTGGAGCAGTTCGTCACCGGCTTGCGGGCCGGCACGGTGCTTGTCAGTCACGACCGGGAGTTCCTGACCCGGACGGTGACCCGGGTGCTGGAGTTGGACCTGCATCAGCAGCAGGTCAACCAGTTCGGCGGCGGGTACGGGGCATACCTGGAGGAGCGGGAGGTGGCGCGCCGCCAGGCACGAGCCGAGTTCGAGGAGTACGCCGACACGAAGGCCTCGTTGGAGGCTCGCGCCCGAACTCAGCGGTCGTGGATGGACAAGGGGGTCCGCAACGCCCGGCGCAAGGCCACCGACAACGACAAGATCGGCCGCAAGTTCCGCTCCGAGGCGAGCGAGAAGCAGGCCGCCAAGGCCCGGCAGACCGAGCGGCTGATCGAACGGTTGGACGTGGTGGAGGAGCCACGCAAGGAGTGGGAACTGCGGATGGAGATCGCCGCCGCACCCCGCGCCGGCGCCGTGGTGGCCACCCTCCGCGACGCCGTGGTACGCCGGGGCGACTTCACTCTCGGACCGGTGAACCTCCAGATCGACTGGGCGGACCGGGTGGCGGTGACCGGGGCGAACGGGTCCGGCAAGTCGACCCTGCTGGGTGCCCTGCTGGGCCGCCTGCCGCTGGCCGACGGTCAGGCCGCGCTCGGCCCGGGGGTGGTGGTCGGCGAGGTGGACCAGGCCCGTGGGCTGTTCCTCGGGGACGTACCCCTGTTGGACGCCTTCCGGGCGGCCGTACCGGACCTGTCGCCCGCCGACGCGCGGACGCTGCTGGCCAAGTTCGGTCTGCGGGCGCAGCACGTGCTGCGCCCGGCCGCGACGTTGTCCCCCGGCGAGCGGACCCGGGCCGCCCTGGCTTTGTTGCAGGGGCGCGGGGTCAACCTGCTGGTGCTGGACGAGCCGACCAACCATCTGGATCTGCCGGCCATCGAGCAACTGGAATCGGCGCTGGACAGCTACCCGGGCACGCTGCTGCTGGTGACCCACGATCGACGGATGCTCGACGCGGTACGCCTCGACCGCCGGCTGGAGGTGTCCGCCGGGCGGATCGTGGAGTCCTGAGCCCCAGGCGCGGGGCATCTTCTGGGACATCCGACGCATACCGGTCACAGATCCGGGTAACGGGCGGCCGGAGGTGGCCTGGATGGTGGCGTTGGCACACACTCCGCCCTCGGCCGAGCGGCTGCGGGCGGTGGACGGATTCCTCACCGAGGCGTGGGCGGACCAGGTCCGGCACGACGATCGACTGCGCTCGCTGCGGGTCGAGGTGCGCTTCGACCGGGGCGTCGCCCACCTGACCGGCGAGGTCGACGAGCCGGCGCAGCTACGGCTGGTACGCGACCGGGTCGGCCGGCTGGCCGGAGTCTTCGGCATCTGGTGCCGGGTAGGGGTGGGCGGGCGTGATCCGGTGGTGGTGGACCTCGGGTGCGGGGCCACCAAGCAGTGGCCGGGCAACCTGGGGCTGGACATCTTCCCGGCGCCCGGGGTGGATGCGGTGGCCGACCTGTCGGGTTCGCTCCCCCTCGCCGACGACTCCGTGGACGTGCTGTTCGCGGTGCACATCCTGGAGCACCTGATCGATTTCCTGCCGCTGCTGGACGAGTGCCACCGGGTGCTCCGCCCGGGCGGCGTACTGCACGTGATGAGCCCGTGGTGGGGGCACGTGAACGCGGTGGCCGATCCGACCCATGTCCGCCTGCTGGACGTACAGACGATCAAGGGTGTCTGCGTCATGCGTCCACCGGGCACACCGCGCTGGTATCCGCTGCACGCCGGCACCGACGGCGCCTCGATCTTCGCGGACCTGACCCCGCTCGGGCCCGACGACGACGGCCCTTCCCCCACCCACATGGCCCGTTTCTTCGATTAGTTCGGTAGCGCCACGCTGGTGGCGGATGCCCCGGGAGCACCTGGCTCCCGGGGCATTCGTCTGTTTCAGCGCAGGTCATCAATATTTCCCGCCAGTAACACCCAGCCGTCAAAGCATTGATCGACACTGATGGAGCCGGTGACTCGCCGGTAACCACCCGTCCACCGCACACCCCGCGGAGGTTCCCCCAAGTGCTCAGACGACTCGCCACCCTCCTCACCGCAGGCACTCTCGCGCTGCTCACCGCGTTCGCCACCGCCTCCCCCGCGGCAGCGGCCGTCACCCCGGCACAGAAGCTGTCCGTGCTGTCGAGCTGGACGCAGACCAGCGTCAGCAGCTACAACGCCTGGAACTCGGCCCGGCAGAACCGCGCCGCGTGGGCGGAGTACAAGTTCGACTGGTCCACCGACTACTGCTCGTCCAGCCCGGACAACCCGCTCGGCTTCAACTTCTCCCTCTCCTGCTTCCGGCACGACTTCGGCTACCGCAACTACAAGGCGGTCGGCCAGTTCAGCGCCAACAAGTCCCGCCTGGACAGCGCCTTCTACGAGGACCTGAAGCGGGTCTGCGCCACCTACAACTCCGTCGTCCGGCCGGCCTGCACCAGCCTCGCCTGGACCTACTACCAGGCCGTCTCCATCTTCGGCTCGGTTGCCGCCGTCGAACAGGCCGACATCGACCGGGCCGCCCGGATGAAGGCCGACGCCGAGCGCCGCGCCCGACTCTGACCGGGTACCGGCACCGGGTCCCGCCGGGGCCCGGTGCCGGTGCGAGCAGGTGACAGCCGGCCCGCGTCGACGAACCTCTTCAGGCGTGTTCGCTGTGGCGATCGGCAGCGCCAGCCGACTGGCGGGGCACGCCGGCTCCGGCCCGTCCCGCGAAGCGCGCGGAATCGGCGGCCAGGTCCGGATGCTCGACACCGAGCGCCAACGCCACCGCCTCGTCCAGGCCGAACTCGGCACCTTCGCCGTACGCCTCGTCGAAGGTGGCGTCACCCAGGACACGTCGCAGCGCGACCTGCTGCTGCGTCCAGTAGGCGTCGTAGATCCCCGGCGTCGAGCGCAGACTCGCCCGGGTCGCCTGCGCCGCACCGAAGAGACGGGCCGCGGTCAGTGGCGCACCCCCGACAGCACACCGTACGGCGATGGCGTTCAACGTGTCGCAGGCGCGGCCGTGGAAGCCATGGTTCATCCGGGAACGCAACGCCGCCAGCAGGTGCTCGTGCGCGGCCACCAGGTCACCCCGGGCCAACGCGACCATGCCGAGGAGCATGTCCACCGACCGGCGGCCCCGCTCGACCGGCCGGGCCGCCTCTACCGGTCGGGCCGCACCGAGCAGCTCCGCCGCCTCGTCCAACGCGCCGCGCAGCCACAGCAACTCGGCGAGCCGACACACGGCGAACAGCGCCTCGGATTCCACCCCCTGGTCGTGCGCCCAGTCGATGACCTCCCGGCAGATCCGCTCGGCCTCGGCGAACTGCCCCATGTCGACGAGCGCGGCGGCCCGCCCGGCGAGCACCCGGGCCAACAGGCCGACGTCGCCGGCCTGCCGGGCCGCCGCCTCCGCCCGCTGCGAGTACCGCAGCTCCTCGGCGTACTCGCCGTCGGCGCCGGCATGCAGTGAGTGCAGGTGGTACGCCGCCGCCAGCTCCCCCTCCGGGATCACCTCGCCGGTCTCCGCGATCCTGCTGTACAGGCGGAACAGCCAGAGCCGCCCCTCCCGCGCCAGCCCACGCTCACGCCACCACTGCTCCAGGCCACCGGCCAACCGCAGCCCGATCCGGGCGCTGCCACCGGTGGCGCACCAGCGCAGGGCGGCACGCAGCTCACCGGCCAGGGGATCCAGCGCGTACAGCGACAGGGTCACCGGTTGCCCGTCGGCGCCGAGATGGGCCTGTTCCAGGGCGTGCGCGGACCAGGCCACGTGCCGGTTCCGGGCGTCCTGCTCCTCGCCGGCCTCGACCAGCCGACGGGCCGCGTACGCCCGGATCGGGTCGAGCATCCGGTAGGTGTAGCCCGAGGCGTGCGGCTCGGCCAGGACCAGGGACTTGTCCACCAGCACCGAGAGCGGGTCCAGTGGATCGTCGCCGAGCAGCCACTCCACCGTGTCGAGATCCACCGGGCCGGCGAAGACCGCCAGCCAGCGCAGCAGCCGCGCGGCGCGAGGGCCGAGCGTCCGGTACGACCAGGTGACGGTCGCCTGCATGGTCAGGTGCCGTTCGATCGCCGTCCGAGCCGACCGCTCCGGCTGGTCGTCGTCGGCCGTTGCGGCGCGGGCACCCCGACCGACGGCCGGCACCTCGGCCGCCGAGGACTGCGGTGGGTCGTCCCGACCTGCGTCGAGGGTGCCGAGTACATCGTCGAGCCGTTCGGCGAGCTGCCCGACCGAGAGCACCCGCAGCCGCGCGGCGGCCAACTCTATGGCCAGCGGCAGACCGTCCAGCCGCCGTACCACCCGACGCAGGTCGGCGGACTCGGCCGGATCCGGCTGTCGGCCGCCCCGGGCCGCCGCCGTACGGTCCAGCAGCAACGCGACCGCGTCGCTCTCGGTACCGTCGGGGGACGGATCGACCGACAGCGGCGGGATCCGCCACACCACCTCACCGGGCAGCGCCAGCGGTTCCCGGGTCGTCGCCAGCACGCGGACCCCACCCCCGCCGGCCAGCAACCGGGTCACCACGTCCGCGCAGGCCGCCGGTTGGGCGTCGCAGGTGTCCAGCACGATGAGCATCCGGCGGTTGGCCGCGTACTCCACAAGCGTGTCGACCATGGGGCGGCCCGGCTCCGGACGCAGCCCGAGCACGGCGGCGATCGCGAAGGCCACCAGCCCCGGGTCGGTGACCGAGGCGATGTCGACGAACCAGACACCGTCCGGGTATTCCTCGACCAGGTCGGTGGCGAGTTCCACGGCCAGCCGGGTCTTGCCACCGCCACCGGCGCCGAGCACGGTGACCAGGCGGTGCCGGGCGACAAGCTGTCGGAGTTCGGCTCGCTCGGCCTGCCGGCCGATGAACGAGGTGACCTGGACGGGCAGGTTGTGCGCCTCCACGTCGGCGGTACGCGGCCGCGGGAACTGCAGCTCCAATCCGGCGGCGACGAGTTGGAAGAGGCGTTCCCGGTCGTCGAACCCGCGCAACCGGTGCAGCCCGAGGTCGAGCAGGGAAGCACCGGCCGGCAACGGATCGGCGTGCTGCGCGGTCGCCGCCGAGCAGAGCACCTGACCACCATGGGCGGCGGCAGCCACCCGGGCGGCCCGATGCACCTCGGGGCTGGCGTACTCGCCGTCGCGGGGCTCGGCCCAACCGGTGTGCAGGCCCATCCGTACCCGGGGCGCGGCCTCCGGGGTGGGCCACTCGTGTTCGCGCAGCGCACGTTGGGCGGTCAGGCACGCGGTCAGGGCGGCACCGGCGTCACCGAAGGCCAGGAAGAACGAGTCGCCCTCGGTCAGCAGTTCCGCCCCCTCGGTGGCGGCGATGGTGCGGCGCAGCAGCCGGCGATGTTCCGCCAGCACCGGCCGGTATCCGGGGCCGAGCAGCTGTGCCAGTCGAGTGGAGCCCTCGATGTCGGTGAAGACGAACGTCACCCAGCCGCTCGGGAGGTGGATCCGTGACGACACCCGTGGCACCTCCCCCCTGGCCTCGACCTCATACTTCACGAAGCCGAATCGTCACGCATCGCGAGAACGGTCGGCCGAGGCTCCGCCCCAAGGTGCCATCAGACCGGGCGTCCGGGCAAGACAGTCATCATCCTTTTCAGCAACTGACGCTGCAAAAAACCGTACGGAAGCGGGTTAACAGCCGCAGCTGCCACCGCAGCAGCCACCACCGGAGGGCGCCGGCGCGGCACCGGCAGCACCCGCACCACGGCCGGTGACGGCGATCGTGGAGAGCAGCTTGACCGTGTCGGTGTGCCCCGCAGGGCAGGACGCCGGCTCACCGGCCTGGGCCATCGGGCGGTTGACCTCGAAGGTGTCGCCGCAGGCGCGGCAACGGAACTCGTACCGGGGCATGACATCAGGGTACGACCGGACCTGACGTCCACCGGAACATGGGTGATACTCGACGGGTGGCAGACGGCGACGAGAGCACCCCCCTACGCCCCCTCCGGCCGGCCACGCCGCGCGCCGGATCCGACGTCGCAGCGGACCGGCCGACCCGCAGGCTGCCGCGACCTCGCCGACCCTGGCTACGCGCCACCGAGCCGACCAGCGAGTCGACCAGCGAGCCGGCGAGCGAGGCGCCCGCGACGCCCAGCGCCGACGCCGGTGCCGAAGCTGTCGTCCCGCCGCCCACGGGCCCGCAATCGGCCGCGCCCGACAAGTCCGACAGCGACACTCCACAGAGCACCGCCGCCGAGGCCGCCCCGGACACCAAGACAGCCGACCAGCCCGCCGACAAAGCCGACAAGGCCGAAGGCGAGCCAGCGAGCAAGGCCGCAGACGAGCCGGCCGACAAGGCCGAGAGCACGCCGGACAGTAAGGCCGCAGATGAGTCGGCCGGCAAGGCCGAACGCAAGCCAGTTGGCGAGGGCGCGGCGGTGGCGTCCCCAGCGGAGGGCGGGGCGTCGGTTGCTCGGCGTCGGCGGACGCGGTTCGCACACGCCGTACGCCTGCCGGGTCCGCGCGTCGCGGTTCGGGCGACCCGGGAGTGGTCACGGCGGCCGAGTGGCCGACTGACCCTGCCCGGGGTGTTCCTCCTCGCGCTGGTGGCGGCCACCGCCATGGTCGGCGCGATGCTGGTGCCGGCGACCATCGGCGCGCAGCAGCCGGTCGCCGCCGACGCCACCGCCGGTGGGACCGCCGGCGACCTGTCACCGACGGACGCGGCGCCGCCGCCCGGAGCCCTCCCGCCCTTCGACGCGACGCTACCGCCGGGTGTGGTGCCGCCGAACGCACCGGGCGCCACCGCGTCACCCGGTGGCGTGCCGGTGGGGGGACGACCCTCCGACGCACTCGCCGGTTGGGCCCGGGAGGTCGGCGCCAAGGCCGGCATCGACCCGATCGCCATGCAGGCGTACGGCTATGCCGAGCTGGTCCTCGCCGAGACCAACCGCAGCTGCGGTCTGAGCTGGACGACCCTGGCCGCGATCGGCTTCGTCGAATCACGCCACGGGCAGGCCAACAACGCGACTCTGGGCCCGGACGGTCGGGCCGTACCGGAGATCATCGGCCTGCCGTTGGACGGCCAGGGCGGTCGGATGCGGATCGCCGACACCGACCGGGGTGAACTCGACCGGGACACCACCTACGACCGGGCGATCGGGCCGATGCAGTTCATCCCGACCACCTGGCAGGAGATCGGCGCGGACGCGGACAACGACGGCCGCAAGGACCCGCACAACATCCACGACGCGGCCCTGGCCGCCGGGCTCTACCTGTGCAAAGGCAACCGCAACCTGACGATCCCGGGCGACTGGTGGAACGCCATCCTGTCGTACAACAACGTCCGGCCGTACGCCCAGGACGTCTTCAACACTGCCAACAGGTACGGACAGGCCAGTCGTACGTGAAGTGATCGTCCCCATACATTGGAGAACTGGACACTTCCCCCAGGCTGCTCTTAACGGCAAGCTAGACGGGTGATGGTGCGCGAGTGGGACCCCAGGAACGCGTCGTCCGCCGAGATCGCGTCGCTGCTCGACACGTTGAACGCGGTCCTGGCGACCGATCTCCCGCAGGATCCGCCATGGCGCGAGACCTGTCTGCGGGAGTATCTCGCCGAGGTGATGCCGGGCGAGCGGCGGATTTCCTGGGTGGCCCAGGCCGAGCCGGCCGCCGACGGCAGCCCTGGGCCGATCCTGGGGCATGTGCACGTGCTGCTGCTCGGCAACATCGGTGTGCTGGAAGTGCTGGTGCACCCCTCCGTCCGGCGCGGCGGGCTCGGCCGGGACCTCGTCCTGCGCGCCGCCCGTCGGGTCTACCAGGAGGGCTTCGAGTCGATCGGGGTGGAGGTGGTCGGCGGCACTCCCGCCGTCGCCTTCTACGAGTCGCTGGGCTTCGCCCGGGAGTACGTCGAGACCCGCAGCGTGCTCGACCTGTCCGCCGTCGCCTGGGCCGAGTTGGCCGAGATGTCCACCGGGGTCGGGGCGGGCTACCACGTCCAGTTCCACCCGGGTGGGCCACCGGACGAGCTGATCGAGGCGTACGCGCGGGCCAAGGCCGAGATCCGGGACGTCGAGGACGGCGAGCTGCGGCCGAGTTCGTACGACCCGCAGCGGCTCCGTGACAGCCTGGACTGCCTGCACCGGCGCGGCATGAAGCCCTACATCGTGCTCGCCCTGCACGGGCAGACCGGCGAGGTGGCCGGGCTGACCGAGGTGGTGGTGCCGGTGCAGCACCCCACCCGTGCCGACCAGTACGACACGATCGTGGTGCAGGACCACCGCGGCTACGGCATCGACCGGGCGATCAAGGCCCGGATGCTGCTGGAGTTGCGCTCGACCGAGCCGCAGCTGACCGAGGTGCAGACCTGGAACGCCCAGGCCAACGAGACGATGCTCAAGGTCAACGCCGAGCTGGGATACCGACCCGACCGCGAGTGGTGTGAATACAGCGTGGACGTGGCCGACCTGGTGCACCGCCTGGACAACTCCCGCTGAGCGGGCTCAGAAGCCTCCGCTTCCAGTCCCGCTGAGCGGGGGTCAGTAGCGCCCGCTTCCAGGGTCCGGTGGCGGGGGCACGTTGCGGTACTTCGCCACCCGCACCTCCCACTGGCTGCGCCGCCGCCGGGCCTCCCGATCGGCGGGGCAGCGATGGAACGTCTCCGGCGGGCGAGCAAGCCCGTAGATGTCCGCCCACCACTCGCCCGGCTCAGGATCGAGAATGGTGTTCAGGTGCGCCGGATAGCGTCGGTCCGCGCCGTCGCGGGTGTCGTCCCAGACCTCCATCGGGTACACGATCCGCCCCTCCTGGTCGACCGCCACGAGGTAGAGCCCGGCTGAGCCGAGCAGCCGCTCCAACACTGCCAGACTCGGCGTCAGGCTCCCCGCCTCGACCCGCGCAACGGTCGACGGGGCGACCTTCGCGAAACGGGCCATCCGCAACTGGCTGAGCCCGACGATGCGCCGGGCCCGACGCACCAGACCGGCGATGGGAAACGACCCGAGCGTAGGACCCAGATCCGGAGGTTCGAAGACGGAAGCCATGCCCCACCCTGCCCACCCCGTCCCCACCAGAGCGACCCCTGTGGACAAGCCTGTGGATAACTCGGTCGACCATCTGGGTCAGCCGCTCACCGGCGTGCGCGTGCGCCCTGGCCTTGGCTCGCCTGTCCAGCCCGATCCTCCACCCGACCATCTGTGCCGAGGGCCCTTTGCTCTGCTTCAACCCACGCACAGGTCTGGTGCCGAAACCGGTGCGTGGAGTGAAGCAGAGCAAAGGGGCCCGCAGGAGGTAGCGGCGACAGCCACAGACCGGCCGAACGGATGCTTGCCCGGCTGGGCTCGCGGTGTGGGTCAGTAGCGCTGGCGGAGGAGTTCGGCGGCTTCGACGGCCCAGTAGGTGAGGATGATCTGCGCGCCCGCGCGCCGGATCGAGGTGAGGGTTTCCAACATCACCTGCTCGCGGTCGATCCAGCCGTTTGCGGCGGCCGCCTCGACCATCGCGTACTCGCCGGAGACCTGGTAGGCGGCGACCGGCACCTGCACCGTGGCGCGGACCGCCGAGATCACGTCGAGGTAGGGCAGGGCCGGCTTGACCATCACCATGTCGGCGCCCTCGGCCACGTCCAGCTCGACCTCACGCAGCGACTCGCGCAGGTTCGCCGGGTCCTGCTGGTAGGTGCGCCGGTCCCCCTCCAGCGCCGACTCGACCGCCTCGCGGAACGGGCCGTAGAACGCCGAGGCGTACTTGGCCGCGTAGGCGAGGACCGCGACGTCGGTGTAACCGGCCGCGTCCAGCGCCCGGCGTACCACGCCGACCTGGCCGTCCATCATCCCGGACGGCCCGACCACCGACACCCCGGCGGCGGCCTGGGCCACCGCCATCTCGGCGTACGCGGCGAGCGTGGCGTCGTTGTCCACCGAGCCGTCGGGGGTGAGCAGCCCACAGTGCCCGTGCGAGGTGAACTCGTCCAGGCAGAGGTCGCTCATCACCACTGTCGCGTCGCCGACCTCGGAGACCACGTCCCGGATCGCCACGTTGAGGATGCCGTTGGGGTCGATGCCGCCGGCCCCGCGCTCGTCACGCTCCGCCGGCACCCCGAAGAGCATGATCCCGCCGACGCCGGCCTGTACCGCCTCCACCGCGGCCTTGCGCAGTGAGTCCCGGGTGTGCTGGAGCACGCCCGGCAGCGAACCAATCGGGCGTGGCTCGGTCAGCCCTTCCTTGACGAACATCGGTACGACCAGTTCGGCCGGGGCGGGGCGGGTCTCGGCGACCAGCCGCCGCACGGCTGCGTTGCGACGCAGCCGGCGGGGCCGGTGCTCGGGGTACGACATGGTGAGTCTCCCTAGCGGTTACCGGAACCTCAGCGCGGTCGGCCCCTGCACCTTCGAGCCACGGCGCTGCTTCGCCGGCATCGCGGCGAGCTTCTCCCGCAGCTCGACGGCGTAGCCGGCGAGCGCCTCCACCAGGTCGGGCACCGAGGCGTGCGGCGGCTGGACGTCGACCCGCAGGCCGAACTCCGTCGCGGTCTCCGCGGTCTTGGGCCCGATCACGGCGACAACGGTACGCGCGTGCGGCTTGCCGGCGATACCGACGAGATTGCGCACCGTGGAGCTTGACGTGAAGAGCACAGCGTCGAACCCACCGGACTTGATCGCGTCCCGGATCTCGGCGGGCGGCGGCGCGGCCCGGACCGTACGGTAGGCGGTCACGTCGTCGACCTCCCAGCCGCGCTCGGTCAGCCCGGCGGCGAGGGTCTCGGTGGCGATGTCGGCGCGCGGCAGCAGCACCCGGCCGACCGGGTCGAGCACCTCGTCGTGCGGGGAGAACTCGGCCAGCAGCCCCTCGGAGGACTGCTCCCCGGAGGGGATCAGTTCCGGCTGGATGCCGAAGTCGCGGACCGCCTCGGCGGTGGCGTCACCGATACAGGCGATCTTCACGCCGCCGAAGTGCCGGGCGTCGAGGCCGTGCTCGGCGAACTTCTCCCAGACCGCGCGGACCGCGTTGACGGAGGTGAAGATCACCCAGGCGTACCGGCCGTCGACCAGGCCCTTGACCGCCCGCTCCATCTGGGCGGGGGTGCGCGGCGGCTCGACCGCGATGGTCGGCACCTCGCACGGGATCGCACCGTACGCGCGCAGCCGGGCACTCATCACCCCGGCCTGCTCCTTGGTCCGGGGGACCAGCACCTTCCAGCCGTACAGCGGGCGGTTCTCCCACCAGCTGAGCTTGTCCCGGTGGCTCACGCCCTCACCGACGGTCAGCACCACCCGGCCGGTGAAGCCGAGTGCCGCCGCGACGAAGGAGTCCACGCTCGACGTGGTGGTGTACTGCGTCTCGCCCGTGCCGTCACCGGTGACTCCGACGGCGGTCCCGCCGTCCACCCCGGCGGCGAGCAGACCGTCGCGGATCGCGGCCAGGTCACCGGCGTCCACAGCGAGCGCCAGCGAGCCGCGCTGCACCGCCGCGGCCAGCGCGTCGAAGTCCAGGGTGCTGACGTCCTCGACATCGGCGGTGGTGCGTACGCCGGGCAGTGGCACACCGGCGTAGGTGGCCACACCCTCGGCCTGGCTGACGCCCGGCACCACCTCGAAGTGCGCGGCGGTACGCGCCACCGCCTGCACCTCCTTGACCACCGAGTCGTGGCCGAACGGGTCGCCCGCCACCAGGTGCACCGCGTTCTGCCCGGCGCGGGCCGCCGAGATGAGCACCTTCGCCACATCGCCCGGCACGCCTTCGGCCGGGGTGAACTCGGTCTCGGCCTTGGCCTCGGCCCGGACGACGTCGAGCAACGACTCGGGGACTCCCCGGTCGTACACCACCTGATCGGCGTCGACCAGGGCGTCGTGCGCCCGGCGGGTCAGCAGGCCCGGGTCGCCGGGTCCAGCCCCGACGAACGCGATGCGGCCTACGGGCTTACGGGTGCGGGTCATTCTGTGCTCCCAAATTGCTGGGTCCCCGGGCCGTTGTGTCCTTGCGGGCCGAGGATCGAGTCGGCGCCGAGGTCGAGGAGTTCGGTGGCGAGCGCCTTACCGATCTCCGCCGCATCGGCGAGCGTTCCGGTGCGGGACAGCCGGATGTCGCGACTGCCGTCCGGACTGATCACCGCCCCGCGCAGGTAGATCTCCTGGACAACATCACCTTCGACACCGGAGCCGGTTGGCTCGCCTTCGGCGACGACGGCATAGGCGGCGACCGGAGCGGAGCATCCGGCCTCCAGGGTGGCGAGCATCGCCCGCTCCGCGGTGACCGTGGCGCGTGACGCTGCGTGGTCAAGCGTACCTAGCAGTTCGACCATCTCCGGGTCGTCGACCCGGCACTCCACCGCCAGCGCGCCCTGTGCGGGTGCCGGCAGCATCAACATCGGATCGAGCGTCTCGGTGACGACGTCGAGCCGGCCGATTCTGGCCAGCCCGGCCCGGGCGAGGACGATCGCGTCCAGGTCGGCGTCCGGGCCGAGCACCCGGGCCAGCCGGGTGTCGATGTTGCCGCGGATGGGGCTGACCGACAGTTGCATGCCCAGGGCGTGCAGTTGGGCGATCCGACGCAGCGCGCCGGTGCCGACCGACGCGCCGGGGGCGAGTTCGGCCAGGGTCCTGTCGTCGCGGGCGACGAGCGCGTCACGCGGGTCCTCGCGCGGGGGCACCGCGGCGATGTGCAGCCCGGCCGGCATCGCGGTCGGCAGGTCCTTGTACGAGTGGACCGCGAAGTCGATCTCCCTGGCGACAAGCGCGTCACGCAGCGCGGAGACGAACACCCCCACGCCGAGTCGGTGCACCGGCGCGTTGGAGCGGTCGCCTGCGGTGATCACCTCGACCAGTTCGACGGGGCGTCCGGTGCGGGCGGTGAGTGCCTCGGCGACGTGCCCGGACTGGGCCATCGCCAGCTTGCTGCCCCGGGTACCGAGACGCAGCGGGCCATTCGGTTGCCGCTGGCTCATCGTTCACCTCCAATGGTCGGGGTGATGTCGGGGACCGTGTCCACCTGGGAGGTCTGCGGGACCTCCAGGTCGAACAGTTCGCGCAGCAGCGCGGCGTACTGGTCGCCGCCGGGCTCGGCGGCGAGTTGGCGGACCCGTACGGTCGGCTGGTGCAGCAACCGCTGGACCACCCGGTGCACGGTGCGGGCCACCTCGGCACGCTGGTCGTCGCTGAGGTCGGGACGGCGCTGGGCGAGGCGGCGCAGTTCGGCGCTGACCACGTCCTCGGCCCGGCCCCGCAGGGCGGCCACGGTCGGTGCCACGTCCGCGCCGCGCAGCCAGGTGAGGAAGGACTCCACCTCGCCGGCCACGATCCGTTCGACGGCGGCGGCGTCGGCGGCGGCCGGGCCGTCGGCGAGCAGCTCGGCCATCCGGTCGATGTCGATCACCTCGACGCCGGGCAGCTCGGCCACGCCGGGCCCGACGTCGCGGGGTACGGCCAGGTCGAGCAGGACCAGCGGTCCGCGCTCCGGGTCCCGGCCGGCCAGCGCACCGGCAACGACGTCGCGGGTGAGGACCGGCTCACTGGCCGCGGTGGCGGCCACTACGATGTCCACTGTGGAGAGCGTGTCGGCCAGCTCGGCCATCGGTCGCGCGGCGGCGCCGTACGACTCGGCCAGCCGTACCGCCCGCGCGGCGCTGCGGTTCGTCACGGTCAACGGGCCGGCACCGAGCCGGGACAGCGTCGCCACGCCCAGCGAGCCCATCGCGCCGGCGCCCACGACGAGCGCGGGCCGACCGGCGAGTTCGTCGCCGAGATGACGCGCGGCCAGCCCCAGCGCCGCGGTGACCACGCTCTGGCCGGCCCGGTCGATGCCGGTCTCGGAGTGGGCCCGCTTGCCGACCCGCAGCGCCTGCTGCATCAGCTCGTGCAGCAGCCGGCCGGTGGTGTCCGCGCCGGTGGCCCCGTGGTAGGCGTCCCGGAGCTGACCGAGGATCTGCGCCTCGCCGATCACCATCGAGTCCAGACCGGCGGCGACCCGGAAGACGTGGTCGACCGCGGCGGAGTCGAAATGCACGTAGAGGTTGTTGGCCAGCGCGGACGGCTGGCAGTCGGCCTGCTCGGCGAGGACGGCGCAGATGTCGCCGAGGCCGCCGTGGAAACCGGAGACTGCCGCGTAGACCTCCACCCGGTTGCAGGTGGAAACCAGCGCGGCCTCGCTGACGTACGGCTGCGCGACCAGGCGGTTCAGGATGCGGGTGAGGCTCTCCGGGGCGACCGCGAGCCGCTCCAGGGTGGCGACCGGCGCGGTGCGGTAGGAGGCACCCACGACGAGGAGTTTCACGTTCCGATCGCCTCCTGACCCTCAGTGACCGCGAGACCGCCGGGCAGGGCGGTCAGGGCGGATCCGCCGGTGCGGGGCAGCCCGGTCAGGGATGCCTTACGGTGCTCGTGGAACGACAGAATCTGCAGCTCGATGGCGAGGTCGACCTTGCGTACGTCGACTCCGTCCGGAACCGAGAGTACGCAGGGCGCGAAGTTCAGGATGCTCGTCACGCCGACGGCGACGAGTTGGTCGGCGACCCGTTGGGCGGCCGACGCGGGGGTGGCGATGACGCCGATCGCGATCGACTCCTCGGCCGCCACCTGGGGCAGTTCGTCGACGTGCCGCACGACCATCCCGTGGATCTCCTCACCGACCCGGGCCGGGTCGGCGTCGAGCAGGGCGGCGATCCGGAAGCCACGGCTGGCGAAGCCGTCGTAGCCGGCCAGGGCGTGACCGAGATTACCCACGCCGACCAGGGCGACCGCCCGACGTTGGGTGAGCCCGAGCACGTACTCGATCTGCTCTATCAACAGCGCCACGTCGTAGCCGACGCCCCGGGTGCCGTACGAGCCGAGGTGGGACAGGTCCTTGCGGAGCTTCGCGGAGTTGACCCCGGCGGCGTTGGCGAGCCCTTCGCTGGACACCGTCTCGTTACCGGTTTCGGCAAGGTTGTGCAGGGCACGGAGGTATTCGGGGAGCCGCGCCACCGTCGCCTCGGGTAGGTCCGGGAGCGCCGGGACGCCACCGGCGCGACCGGGCGTGCCAGGGTGACGGTGCTGACTCATGAGACTCCGTGCGGTGCGATCCTTGACCAACTCCACCGGCCGGCCGTTCGGGACTCCCGCTGGCGACCGAAATTGCCGGCTGTGCTAGCAGGGCGCGTCGGAATTACAGAGTAGGCGCTTGTGAAGACGTGCACAAATCGCGATCTTGCGGTACCGCCCCCTGCCCCCACCAGCCCCTCCGTCCGACAAGATCGACGCGCGCCCACTTCCTGGGACCGCCCGCGCGATTATTGCTCAATTCCGACTTCTCTGACCAATCACACGCGCGCCATCGGTCCATCCCAATTTGTTGATCATGACGTTAATGCTCGATACGACGATTTCGTGATCACCGCTGCGGCTGGGTGAGGGTGGTGGCGAGGGTCACCGCTTCGGTGAGGGTCTCGGCGACCGGATGGCCGGAGGCGATCAGGCGGGCGCGGTCGGTGAAGCCGCCGGCATAGAGCACGGCGCGACCGCCGACGGCGCGGGCCGCGTCGGCGTCGTCCAACGAATCGCCGATCAGCACCACCGAGCGGCCGTCGACGCCCAACTCGGCCAGATGCCGGACCAGCGACTCGGCCTTGCGGTCGCCGCCGACCGAGGCCCGCAGCCCGTCGACCCTGGCGAATCGGCCGGTCAGGCCGTACGTCTGGATCGCCGGCACCAACTCGTCGTGGAACCACATGGACAACAACGACTGGCTGCCCGGCCAGGCCGCCATCGCGTCCACCGCGTCGTGGGCGAGCTCACAACTGGTCAGACCCAGCCGGTACGCGTCATGGAAGATCCGGTCGAGCCGGCCGAACGCCTCGTCGTCCACCGCCCGGCCGAGCACTTCCGCGTAATAGTCGGCGATCGGCCGACGGAACCGGACCCGGTGCTCCTCCGCGGTCACCGTCGGCCCGCCCTCGCGGGTGAACACGGCGTTCGTGCAGGCCACCACCAGGCTCAGATCGTCGAGCAGCGTCCCGTTCCAGTCCCAGACCAGATGGGGTTTCGAAGGGGTCATCGGCGCACTCTATCGGCGACGCCGGACACCGGTGGCGCGCGGCGGAGCGCCCTAGAGCTGCGGCGTGGTCAGGTCACGCAGCAGCCGGTCCTCCTCGACCCGCCAGTAGCCGTGCTCCTTGCCGTCGAGCAGCACCACCGGCAGCCGGTCGCCGTACTCGCGCTCCAGCTCGATGTCACCGCTGACGTCCCGCTCGGTCCACCGGTCGCCGGTGACCGCGACCACCCGGTCGAGCGCCGCCTTGGCGTCCTCGCACAGGTGACAGCCGGGGCGGGTGATCAGGATCAGGCGGGGCTCACGCATCGGTCTCCTCCGTCGTGCCGGGTGGTGCCGGCTGGTCGGTCCCGGACTCGGGTGGCGGCTCGGGCCGCGCCCGCTCCGGTGCCTCCGGCCGGGGCCGGAGCAACGTCTTGCGTACCTTCCCGATCGTCGAGCGCGGCAGCACATCGACAAGCTCGACGTCGGTCGGGCACTTGAACCTCGCCAGGTTACGCGCGCAGTGGGCGATCAGTTCGACGCCAGCCACCTGGCTGCCCGGCGCCGGCACCACGTACGCCCGGACAGTCTCCCCGGTACGCGGGTGCGGCACTCCCACTACCGCCGACTCCGCCACCGCCGGATGGGCGGAGAGGACCATCTCGACCTCGTGCGGGTACACGTTGAACCCGTTGACCAGGATCAGCTCGCCGAGCCGGTCCACCAGGAAGAGATCACCGTCGGCGTCGGCGTACGCGATGTCGCCGGTGGCCCACCAGCCGGCCGCGTCCGGCCCACCCGTACCGTCCGGCCAGTATCCGGAGAAGAGGTTCGGGCCGCGTACCACGATCTGGCCGGGGTCGGTGCCGCCGGCGGGATCGGAGAGGTCCAGCTCGTCCGGGTCGTCCTCGGGCGTGGCCACCCCGTCGCGCCACAGTTCGTCGCCGTCCGCGCCGACCAACCGCAGCTCGATTCCCGGCAGCGGCCGCCCGATCGAACCGGCCTTCGGCGTGCCGCCGACAAGCGTCGAGGTGAGCACCGGCGCGGTCTCGGTCAGGCCGTACCCGATGTGCACCGGTTTCCCGGTGGCGGCCGCGAAGCGGGCAGCGTCCACCGGTTCCAGCGGCGCGGCGCCGCAGACCACCACCCGCACGTCGGCCATCGCGGCCGTCCGGGCCTCGGCGTCCGCGCTGGACCAGGCCTGCACCATCGACGGTACGCCGACCAGCACGGTCACCCGGTGCCGGGCGATCTCGGCGAGGGCCGCGTCGGTGGCCGGATCCTCGACGAGCACCCCGGTCGCGCCATGGTGCAGCACCGCGCCGAGCCCGGTGTTCAACCCGTAGGCGTGGAACAGCGGCAACGCCAGCAGTACGGTGTCGTCCGGGCCGAGCACCGCCGGCTCGATCCGGCCGATCTGTTCGTGGTTGGCCGCCAGCGCGCCGTGCGAGAGCATCGCTCCCTTCGGCCATCCCTCGGTACCCGAGGTGTAGAGCAGCATCGCCAGGTCGGCGGCGCGGCAGGTTGGGAAGGTGTCCGGGCCTTCGGCGGTCGGCGGCTCGGCGTACACCGCGTCGAGGGCCGGTCGGTCCGCTCCGGTCAGCAGTTCCCGGACCCGTTCGGTGCCGATCAGCACCGAGGCGCCCGAGTCGGCCAGGACATGTCGTAGCTCCCGGCCGGTCAGACCGGGGTTTACCGGTACCGCCGTCAGGCCGGCCCGCAGCGTGCCGAGCAGGCCGACCACGAAGTCCGCAGTGTTGGGCAGCGCCACCGCGACCCGGGCCGGCCGTCCCTGGTCGTCGCCGGCCGGGACCGCTGCGATCAGTCCCCGGGCGCATCCACTGACCCGGTGGTCCAGTTCGGACCAGGTGATCGCCCGGTCCTGCCAGTACAGCGCCGGCTTGCCCGGATGGACCGCCGCCGCGCGACGAAGACGGTCCGCGAGGGTCGACCCGGTGCCATCGGCTACGTCCTGCACGGACGCTGAGTCTGGCACAGCCCGACCCGTCCGACCATGCCTCGCGGTCCGGTCCGGTGCCGACGACCCGGTGCCCGCGCAGCGCCCAGTCCCGTCAACAGGACCACGCAGCGTCACGGTGGGTACGGATCGCCGCCGGTCCACACTGTCCGGGCGGGAACGCCCGTCGACCGCGACCGGACTCGCGAGGTATGTTCGCAGCGATCACCATCATCGATCTGACCTGCCCATCTGTCTCAGATCAGGTGTGCAGGCGATTGTCAACCACACTCGACGGACAACCGGTCCGGCACCGGTGCGACACGTCGGGAAATACTTCGGCCCTGTGTAACGGACTTGCCACGCGCGGGTGACGTTGGCCCTATCATCACTCGGGTCGGCTCACCCCATTTGCCGTGAGTCGACACCCCTCAGCCCGAGGAGGCCCCCGTGCCCGTCAGCGCATTGGACCAGCACCTCAAGGGGAACTGCCGCCCGCCGGCACACCCCGGAGCCGCCCTGCCCGGCGGTGATCTGGCCGGTCACCCGGCCACCGCCGGCGCATGCGCCAGTGACGAATCGGAGGTGTCCCGATGACCACCTTCGGTTTCACGCACCGACCGACGGGCCTGACCGGTCCGGCGGCGCGTACCCCGGTCAACGAACGCGGCGGCGCCCATGCCCAGCAGAACGCGGCGGGCAACCTGGTCAACCGAGGTGAGAGCAGCACGCGGGCCGGTAACCGACCACATCCGAACGAGCCACCACACCGACCAGCGGTGCCGGGCGCGAACGCGATGCCGGCCGGCGGCGGGGTCGCCACGCCGAGCCGGCCGACGATGCCGGCCCAGGCCCGACGCAGCGGCGGCGACACGCCGGTCACCGACGTGCCGGCGGCCGAGACGGCGGTGATCCCCGCGGTCACCGCCCCGGTCAACACCTCCACCGGCTACCCGAGCCGCCCGGATCCGTCCGATCCGGCCACCGAGGTCTGGGCCCTGGTCGAGCGCGCCCAGGCCGGCGAGGCCGAGGCGTTCGGGCTGATCTACGACCGCTACGTCGACACCGTGTTCCGCTTCGTCTACTTCCGGGTCGGCAACCGGCAACTCGCCGAGGACCTCACCTCCGACACGTTCCTGCGGGCGCTCAAGCGCATCGGCAGCTTCACCTGGCAGGGGCGTGACCTCGGCGCCTGGCTGGTCACCATCGCCCGCAACCTGGTCGCGGACCATTTCAAGTCGGGTCGCTACCGGCTGGAGGTGACCACCGGTGACGTGCTCGACGCCGATCGCGAGGATCGCGGCCCGGAGGGCAGCCCGGAGGCGGCCGTGGTGGAACACATCACGAACGTCGCACTGCTGACCGCCGTCAAACGCCTCAACCCCGAGCAGCAGGAGTGCATCGTGCTCCGCTTTCTCCAAGGCTTCTCGGTGGCCGAGACCGCGCGGGCGATGGGCAAGAACGAAGGCGCGATCAAGGCCCTCCAGTACCGGGCGGTCCGCGCCCTGGCCCGGCTGCTGCCCGACGGTTTCCAGGCGTAGTTCTCGACGCCGTCCGTACGGTCGTCGTCGGCAACTGCGCGCCCTGGCCGGGTAGTCACAGCGATCACTTTGCGTGATTTCCGACTCCGGCAGGCCCGTAACCCGATCCCGGCACGGCGCGTTTCTCCGGGTGCGACCGGCGACAGCCCGGCCCCGGGCTACGGACGACGGGCAACGACGCCAACGGCGTCCGCCTCGCGTTCTGCGGTCATCGGTCGCTGGCGGTGATCGCGGCCGACCGGCCGCGCCCAGCGAGAGGAGGTGCCGCGGTGGACAACGCCCTCTTCTCCCGTCGGCGCGCCGAGCGCTTCGCGCAGCTTCTGGACGAAGCGAACGGTGGCCGACGCCATCACGTCCGCTCCCGAGTCGACGACCAGCTCACGCCGCTGGTCGGGCTCAGCCGGCAGTTGACTGCCAACGCGCCCGCGCCGAAGGTGGATGCGGAGTTCCGGACCGGCCTGCGGGCCATGTTGCTGGCCACCGCCGAGCGCGAGGGCATCGCAGCCCCCGCCTCGACCGAGAAGGTCGGCACCAGCCGAGGCGCCCTGCTACCGGCCGTCACCGCGCGCCGGGCCCGTGCTCGGGGCGCCATCCTGGTCGGCATCGCCGCGGGTGCCATCGCCGTCTCCGGCATCTCGGCCGCCAGCGAGAACGCGGTTCCCGGTGACGCGCTGTACGGGATGAAGCGCGGTACCGAACGGGCCCAGCTCGCGCTCGCCAGCTCCGAGATCAGCCGCGGGCAGCTCTTCCTCGACTTCGCGCGTACCCGACTGGCCGAAGCGTCCGCGCTGCACGGCAGCCGCTCCGGCTACGGCGCGGTGCTCGACGACATGGACGCCGACACCCGTCAGGGCGTACGCCTGCTGACCGCAGCGGCGGTGCAGCGTTCCGACCCGACGGCGCTCGACGCGGTCGACGCCTTCCTCGTCCCGCAGCGCCGGGCTCTCGACGCGCTGCGCGACAGCGGCTCGCGCACCGACCGGGAGCGGACCGCCCAATCGCTGAAGCTGCTGGCATCGGTGACCGAACGGGCCGACGCCCTGCGGACCACGATCGCCTGCGGCGAGCCGGTCGGCTCCGCCAGCGACAGCCTCGGCCCCCTGCCGGGCACCTGCACCTGACGGTGCGTAACCAGACCACCGGCCCGGTTCGCGGGCCGGGCGGCGGTTACCCTCGCGGAGGGCAGCAGAAATGCGGGCGATGTGAGGGGAGCGTCGGTGGCGCGCAGCCGGAAGGTGACCGTCAGTACCGACGTGCACGGGCACACCGCAGGTTGGGCCCAGACCGAGCCCGCTCCCCCGGTCGCCCCGGATCCCCGGGCCGCCGCCTTCTTCGACGTGGACAACACGATGATGCAGGGCGCCTCCATCTACTGGTTCGCTCGCGGCCTCGCCGCACGCAACTACTTCACCACCACCGACCTGGCCCGGTTCGCCTGGCAACAGCTGCGCTACCGGCTGCTCGCCCGCGAGCACACCGGGGACATGTCGCAGGCCAAGGAGGCCGCCCTCGCCTTCATCGAGGGCTGGCGCGTCGACGACATCGAAATCCTCGCGGAGGAGATCTTCGACGAGTTGATGGCGCCGCGGATCTGGGCGGGAACGAGACGGCTGGCGCAGGGCCACCTCGACGCCGGTGAGCGGGTCTGGCTGGTCAGCGCCGCCCCGGTGGAGATCGGCCGGGTGATCGCCGCTCGACTGAAGCTGACCGGTGCGATCGGCACCGTCGCCGAGGTCGTCGACGGGGCGTACACCGGTCGGTTGGTCGGTGACCTCATGCACGGGCCGGCCAAGGCCGAGGCGATCACCTCGCTCGCCGCGGTGGAGGGGTTGGACCTGGGTCGGTGCAGCGCCTACAGCGACTCCGCGAACGACCTGCCGATGCTGTCGGCAGTGGGCCGGGCGGTGGCGGTGAATCCGGATGCCGCCCTGCTGCGTCAGGCACGCCAGCACGGCTGGGAGGTACGCGACTTCCGTACCGGCCGTCGCGCCGTCAAGATCGCCGTACCGTCCACGGCCGCTGCCGGGCTGGTGGCGGGGGCGGTCACCGCCGGCATGGCGTTGCAGCGTCGCCGCCGCGACAACCGGGCCGCCGCAGAACGGCGCGCCACCCGCTGAGGCGGTGTCGGCGCTCCGGTGAGCCGGGCCGGTGGCTAGGGACCGAACGGGTCCGGACGCCGTTCGAGAAGTTCGTGCAGCGTCTGCTGGATGGTTTCGCGGACCTGGTCGGCGAGGTTGAACACGACAAGCGGGTCGTCCGCGGAGTCGACCAGGTGTGCCGTCGGGATCGGCGGGCAGAACTCGATCAGCCACTTGCTCGGCAGCGGCACCATGCCCAGCGGCCCGAGCCAGGGGAAGGTCGGCGTCACCGGGAAGTAGGGCAGCTTGAGCAGCCGGGCGAGCGGCTTGATGTCGGCGAGCATCGGATAGATCTCCTCGCCACCGACGATGGCGACCGGGATGATCGGGGTGCCGGTGCGCAGCGCCGCCGAGACGAAGCCACCGCGCCCGAAGCGTTGCAGCTTGTAACGCTCCGCGTACAGCTTGCCGATGCCCTTGAAGCCTTCCGGGAAGACACCCACCAGTTCGCCGCCGCGCAACAGCCGCTCGGCGTCCGGGTTGCAGGCCATGGTGCCGCCGGTCTTGCGGGCGATCTCGGAGACCACCGGCATCCGGAAGACGAGGTCGGCACCGAGCAGCCGCAGGTACCGCCGAGCGGGGTGTTCGTGGTGCAGGGCGGTGGAGAGGATCAGTGCGTCCAGGGCCACGGTGCCGGAGTGGTTGCCGACCACCAGTCCCGCACCGTCGGTGGGCACATTCTCCAGCCCGGTCACCTCGGTACGGAACCAGTCCCGGTAGAGCCGGCGCAGCAGCGGATGGAACACCGCCTCGGTCAGCTCCGGGTCGAAGCCGAACTCGTCCACCTCGTAGTCGCCGGCAAGCCTGCGGCGAAGAAACGCCAACCCACCGGCGATCCGCTGATCCCAGACGTCGCCGGGCCGGTCCGGCACTGCCGGCGGATGCGGCTCGGCGGGCAGAACGGGCCGATCCGCTGCTGCCGTGGGTCGCCGCCCGTTGTGCCGAGCCGGGTCGGGCTGCTGTCGCGCCACCTGCCCGTTGTCGGGGCGCATCTCGTCACGTCGCATCTCCGGCTCGTTCACGGCTGCTCCCGCACAGCCGCGCGCACCCGGCGGATCTGGTCGAGCACGAGCTGCTCGGCGGCGGCCAGTTGCTCGCGCGTCACCACGGACCGGCCGTGGTGGGCGCGGATGAAGTCGTCGAAGGCGGCGGCCGTGGATCGGGGCGTGAAGCCGTACTCGCGCTCCAGGCGGGTGGTGTCCACCACCCGGCCGTGCACGAGCAGGTCGACCTGGTCGAGGCCGTAGCGACCGAGTCCCATGGTCCGGGCGAGCGCCGCGGCACCCGACAGCCCCGGCTCCAGCATCGGCACGGCCAGCCGGCCGGCCCGACGGATGGCCTGCGACAGCGCCAGCACCCCGGGCCCGGCGACGTTGTACGTCCCCGGATGGTCCTCGGTGACCGAGCGGTGTACGACCTCCAGCGCGTCGTCGAAGTGCAGGAACTGCAACCGGGCGTCGCGGCCGAGGATGGTCGGCACCACCGGCAGCGAGAAGTAGCGGGTCAGCGTGGTGTCGGCCGTCGACCCGATGAACGGGGCGAACCGCAGCACCGTCGCCGTGACGTCGGGTCGCCGCCGTCGGAAGCCCCGGACATACCCCTCGATGTCGAGGATGTCCCGCCCGAAGCCGCCGCGCGGCACCTCACGCGGCTCGGTCTCCTCGGTGAAGACGGCCGGATCCCGGAACGAGGCCCCGTACGCCGCGGTCGAGGACCGGACCACGAGCTTGCGCAGCCGAGGTGCCCGCTGGCAGGCGGCGAGCATCTGCATGGTGCCGATGACGTTCTGTTCCTTCATCGCCGCCCGGCCACCCTGCTGCTGATCCGGGGCGCTGGCCAGGGCCAGGTGCACCACCGTGTCGACGTCGAGGTCGGCGAGCAGCCCGCCGACCGAGCCGGCGTCGACACGGATGCGTTCGACCTGGCCCAGCAGGCCGGCGACCTCCGGGCTCGGCTCGCGCAGGTCGATGCCGATGACCCGCTCGATGCGGGGATCGGTGACCAACCGGGCGGCAACGTGGGCACCGAGGTATCGGCTGACCCCGGTGACGACGACAACCCCCGGGTGACTCGACGAGTCACCGGGGGTCATGTCTCGCACCCACCCCGGCGGTCGGGACCGAGCCGGGACAGCCACGGCCTGATCACCTGAGCCTCCGAGGGTCGACAGTTGGCAAGCGACGAATGCCGGGTCAGCGCCCGGCATCAATCACTTGCCGAGACGGCGACGCTGGACGCGGGTCTTGCGCAGCAGCTTGCGGTGCTTCTTCTTAGCCATGCGCTTGCGGCGCTTCTTGACCACCGAGCCCATACGAAAGCCTTTCGATGCAACATGCGGCGCGACCGGCAAGACGCCACGAACCGGTGACGTCGGCGACCGCTTACGGACAACGGACCGGACCGGCGGGGTGGGCGGCAGGGCGCACCAGCGGTCACGATCACGCTCCAGCGTAGCGGGACCGCGTCAACCGGGCCAACGCGCCCCCGGTCGATGCCCGTCAGGCGGGCCTGTCCGGGCGGCCTGACACGCGGATCAGGCAGTCTCCTGGAAGGCCCCACGGAGGTATTCGTGCACCGCGTGCTCCGGCACCCGGAACGACCTGCCGACCCGCACAGCGGCCAGCTCACCACTGTGCACGAGGCGGTAAACCGTCATCTTCGACACCCGCATGACGGTCGCCACCTCGGCGACGGTCAGGAACTTGACATCCGACAGCCGACCGTCGGACGGTGACCCGGCCATGGCTCACCCGACCCATCCCATGCCCTGCGCGTGCCGCCCCACGGGTTCTCCCGCGCGGCCGGCGACGCGCGTGTTACCAGTACGGTAGCGGGACGGCTGTGACCGGCGCGATCCCTTCCTGCAACTGATCACGATGCGGAACCGAGTCGCCGACGAAAAACCCCTGGTCGGGTGGCCTGAAGCCGAATCGCCCGCAATGATCATCTTCGGCCACCTGTGCCGACGACGTCACTCGGCCCGCAACGCGACCACCGGGTCGAGCCGACCGGCCCGCTGGGCGGGTACCACCCCGAAGATGATCCCCACCGCTGCCGAGACGCCGAACGCCAGCGCCAACGACCACCAGGTCACCGCCGCCGGGATGGGTGACACCGCGGCCACCAGCAGTGCGCCGCCCACCCCGAGAGCCATCCCGGTCAGCCCGCCGATCGAGGTGAGCAGCACCGCCTCCAGCAGGAACTGCACGCCGATGTCCCGGGGGCGGGCCCCGACCGCCTTGCGCAGCCCGATCTCCCTGGTCCGTTCGCGCACCGAGACGAGCATGATGTTGGAGACGCCCACCCCGCCGACCAGCAGCGAGATGCCGGCGATGGCGGCCAGGACCCCGGTCAGGATGCCGAGGATGTCGCCCAGTACGCCGAGGATCTGCTCCTGGGTGACGGCGCTGAACTCGGTGCCCGGGTGGCGACCGTTCAACTCGGTGACGATCCGCTGGCCGAGTTCGTCGATCCGGTCCCGATCCGGTGCCCGGACCGCGATCGCGTCCACCCGCTGGGTGCCGTACAGCCGCTGCGCCGCGGTCACCGGGATGTGCACCTCGTCGTCCCGGTCGACGCCGAGGCTCTGCCCGAGCGGGGTGAACACACCGATCACCCGGAACCGCACCCCGGCGACGTTCACCTGCTGACCGACGGCCTCCCGGTCGGGGAACAGGACCCGGGCGACCGAGTCGCCCAGCACGGCGACCCGGCGGCCGGTGTCCACGTCGGAGCGGGTCAGGTAACGGCCCCGGCCCAGGTCGCGGGCGAAGACCGTCGGGGTGGTCTCCAGCACCCCCTGCACGGTGGTGAAGTCCTGACGGTTGCCGGCCCGGACCGTCGCACCCGAGGCGACCGTCACGGCGACCCGGGCGGGATCACCGACCACCCGGCCGACGGCGTCCACGTCCTGCAGAGTCAGCGGGGAGACCGCCGGGGCCGAGCCCACGTCCAGCCGGCCCGGCACGACCAGCAACAGGTTGGAGCCCAACCCTTCGACCTGCTGCTCGACCGTCTGTTTGGTGCCGGTGCCGATCGCCACCAGCAGCACCACGGAGGCGACCCCGATGATCACCCCGAGCATGGTCAGCAGGCTGCGCATCCGGTTGGCGCGCAGCGCGTCCGCCGCCACCCGCCACGCCTCGGCCAGCCTCACGACCCGCCCCCACCCGCACCGGCCACGCCAGGCCCACTCGCACCGGCCGTGCCGAGTCCACCCGCACGGGCCGTGCCGAGTCCGCCCGCACGGGCCGTGCCGAGTCCACCCATGCCGGGTTCGTCGGAGCCGGCGCTGCCGGTGAGCGGGTCCTGGGCGGTGTCCGCGACGACGATTCCGTCGCGCATGGTGATCCGGCGGCGGGCCCGGGCAGCCACCTCCGCGTCGTGGGTGACCATCACCAGCGCCACCCCCGACTCGGCGTTGAGCCGTTCCAGCAGCTCCAGCACGGCCGCGCCGGTGGTGCTGTCCAGGTTGCCGGTCGGCTCGTCGGCGAGCAGCACGGTCGGGTCGGTGACCAGGGCGCGGGCGATCGCCACCCGCTGCTGCTCGCCGCCGGAGAGCTGGTTGGGCCGGTGGTCCAGGCGGTGCCCCAGGCCGACCCGGCCGAGCATCGCGGCGGCCCGTTCCCGCCGCTGGCGGGCGCCCACACCCCGGTACACCAGCGGCAGCGCCACGTTGTCCACCGCCGTGGTCCGCGGCAGCAGATGGAACGCCTGGAAGACGAAGCCGATGGTCTCGTTGCGCAGTCGGGCCAGCTCGGGCGCGGAGAGCGCGCCCACCTCCCGGCCACCGATCACCAACCGGCCGCCGGTCGGCCGGTCGAGACCGCCGAGCAGGTGCATGAGGGTGGACTTGCCGGAGCCGGACGGCCCGATCAGGGCCACGTAGTCACCGGCCGCGACGGTCAACGACACACCCCGCAGCGCCGGTACGGAGACCCCGTCGAGTTGGTACGTCCGCGACACGTCGACCGCCTCGATGGCGGGGCTCACCCGACCTCCTGGCCGTCGCGCACCTGGTCGGTGCCGCGTACCACCACCCGGTCACCGGGCTGTACCCCGTCGACGATCTGCACCAGATCCTGGCCCTGCACGCCGACGGTGACCGAGGCTCGCCCCACCCGACCGTCGCGTACCACCCAGACGGTGTCCCGTCCGTCGGCGGAGAAGATCGCGGAGGCGGGTACGGTCACCGCGTCGCTCGCCTCGCGGACCCGCAGCCGCAGCACCGCGTTCATGCCGGGTCGCGGCGCCGGTGCCGATTCCGCCTCGCCGTACCGGCCTGCGCCGAGCGAGAGCCGGACCCGGTAGCTGACGCCGCCTCGGGCCGAGGTGCTGGGCAGCACGTCGATCGAGCGGACCGTCGCCGGGTAGCTCGCGCCGGTGACCGCGTCCAACTCGACGGTGCCGGTGAGTCCGACCTGGACCAGCAGCACGTCGGTCTCGTCCACCTCGGCCAGCAGGCCCAGCTCACGGGTGTCGACCACGGTCAGCACGGGGGTGCCGGCGGTGACCCGGCCACCCACCGGGACCGCCGTGTCCACCCCGGCGGGCGGGCCGGCTGCCGGGGCGCCGAGCGCGCCCGGGTCGATCCCGGGCGGCAGGCCACCACCGGCGGCGTCGAGCAGCCCGGCCAGCGCACCCGTCGAGCCGGCACCGCTGCTGACGCCGCCCGGCTGCACGACACCGGCGATCGGTGCCCGCAGGGTCAGCGCGTCGACCGTCGCCTTTGCCAGGTCGTACGCCTGCTGTGCCTGGAGGCGTTGGGCGGTGGCCAACGCGCCGACGGCGGAGTTCAGGCTGCGTACGCCGCTCTGCACCTCGCGTACCGCGCGGTCGGCGGCGCGCGCGGCGGCGTCGTACTGCCGCTGCGCGGACTCGACCTGGGCGAGCAGTGCCTTGCGCAGCTTCGGATCGCTGATCTTCCCGGCGGCGGCGCGCGCGGCGGCGTGCGCCTGCGCGGCGGCCCGGTCGGTGCCCCGCAGCGAACCGGTGAGGTTGCCACCGCCACCACCGCCCGCCCGCTTGGCGGCGTCGAGCGCCGCGCGGGCCTGCCGCAGCCGCTCCCGCGCCGACGGCGAATCGACCACGGCAAGCACCTGGCCACGCTTGACCTGCTGCCCCGGCTCGACGCGGAGGCTGCGCAGCGTCCCGTCGGCAGGGGCGGTGAGCGTGGCCGCTGCCCGGGCGACGACCGTGGCCGGGGCGTCGATCTCCTCCGTCACCGGTGCCAGCACGGCCGAGGCCAGCGCGATCGGCGGCTCGTCACTGCCGCAGGAGGCGGCGCTCGTGAGAGTCAGGACGGCGACGGCGAGCAGGGCGGTGAACAGGCGGGGCCGCGTGGCTGAGGGCAGCCGCGGCGGGTCGGGGCGGCGCACCCGACACATGCTACGAGGCTACGTCGACTTCCCTTCAGCGCACCGCCGCGCGAATCTGGGTGGCGCACTCGGCCTGCAGTTCCGACCATGGCGCACCGAGAATCTCCTCGGCGATCTGGGCCGCCGGTCGGCGGTCGTGCACCGCCGCCTTGAAGAAGGCGAGCAGCTTCTCCTCGCCGAACCGGTCCGCGAAGTAGCGCACCGCGAGGTACGCGATGCCGTACCGGCCGTTCACCTCGTCGTCGCTCATCCCTTCGATGGGATAGAGGTCGTCGAGCTTGCCGTTCCAGTCACCGCGCACCAGTCGCCGGGTCTGCGCCAGCACCGGGTAGCGCGCGACCGGCTCGCCGTCGGCGGCCGCGTGTTCGGCCAGCCCGTCGACCAGCCACCATGCCGGATCCTCCCAGTAACCGTCGGGCAGCGTGGCGGCGTGGGTCAGCTCGTGCCGGAGCAGTTGGTCGAAATAGTCGCCGTAGTACAGGCTCTCCGGCCCGAGCACGACCTCGTGGTGACCGCCGCCGATGCCGATCGCCAGGCCGTCGCCCCAGTACGATTGCGCGCCGCCGTACCAGGTCCGCCATTCCTTCTCACCGGCGTAGAAGATCCGGTACCGGTCCGGTGGGGTGCCGTCCACCGCGTACCGGTCGGCGACCCTGGCCGCCGCCTCGGCCCGCAGCAGCAGGATCGGCAGCAGTTCGCGGTGCTCCCGGACGGTCGCCACGATCGTCCGCTGCCCGACCACCGAGGTCAGCTCGCTGACCTCCCACGGCATGCTGCCGGGCTGCTCGCTGTGCGGACCGAGCACGGACGGCGAGGGCTTCGACTTCTCGATCTCCAGCAGTCGGGGCTCGGGGCCGTCACGCCACCGGGTGTCGATGACGATCGAGGTCGGCTGGCACCCACGCAGGACGAGGCAGTAGTCGATCGACACGGGCATCCGCCACTCGCCCGGTGTGCCCGCCCCGGTGGGCAGGCCGCTCGGGCGGGCCGACCAGCGGGTCACCCGCAACGCCTGGAGCGAGTCGTACCGGCGGCGCAGCTCGGTGCGTGCGGTGTCGGATTCGGCGATCGCCAGGAACCCGGCCCGATCGCCGGCGAGCAGCGCGGCGGACTGGCGGTTCAGCAGCTCGCCGATCCGCTCGGCGAGCTGCCGGGCAGCCACCGTGGTCGGATTCTCGGTCGGGTCCTCGGTCGGAGCAGCGGCCCCGGTCGACGTCTCACCGTCACGGCCGGTGTCCATCATCAGCACCACCGCCGCCGGCAGGGTGCAGGCCACCAGCAACACCACCATGAGCAGAGACGCCCACAGCCACCACCACGCCCGCGCGGGCCTGGTGGTGCCGCCCTCGCTCTCCCCGTGTGTCACGCCGGGAAGCGTACGGCCGTCACGCCGACCGCGCGATCATCCTTTCGCGCGCAATGAGGTCACGCCGTCGCCGCTTCCGCCTGATCCTGCGGCCATCGGCGGAACGCGATGCCCAACGCCGTGATCATCTGCTCGAAGGAGCGGTCGACCTCGCGGGGCAGGCCGAAGTCGCCGGCCGCCTCCAGGGCGACGAAGCCGTGCACGGCGGCCCGGAACATACGGGCTCCGTCGACCGCGCTGTCGCCCTCGATGCCGTAGCCGCGCAGGATGGCGAAGACGACGCCGACCGCACGCTCGCTGGCGGCCACGTGCGCCGGGTCGGTCGGATCCGGCACCCGCTGGGCAGCCGGGTAGCGGCCGGGATGCCGGCGCGCGTACGACCGGTAGGCGGTGGCGACGGCCCGCAACGCGTCCTCGCGGCTGCGGCCGGCGGCGGCCGTGGTCATCTCCTCGGCGAGTTCGGCGGTGGCCAGCGCGGAGAGCTTCTGGGCCAACGCGTCGGCGCCCTTGATGTGCTTGTAGAGGCTCGGCAACGCGACGCCGAGTCGGTTGGCCAGCGCGGCGAGGGTGAGCTTCTGGTAGCCGACCTCGTCGGCCAGCACGGCCGCCTCGCGCACCACGACCTGCGGGTTGAGCCCGGCCCTAGGCACGATCGGTCACCGCCAGAAAGTCGGTCAGCGCGGCGGCCGTCGCCTCGGGACGGTCGGCGTGCGGGTAATGCCCGGCGTCGGTGACCATCCGCGCCTCGGCGAGCGGGAAGAGTCGCCGGGCGGCGCGGGCCTCGGCGCCGGGATCGGGAAAGTCCGGGTCCTTCGTGCCCATCAGCACCAGCACCGGCTGACGCACCTGCGCAGCGACGGTGGTCCAGTGCGGGTCGACCGGGGCGGCCACCTCGCGTACCGGCAGCATCCGGCCCGGCCGGCGCAGCGCGGTCACCAGGCTCTTGCGGTACGCGGCGTCGTCCGAGGGCCGGTGGACCGGGAACAGGGTGCGGTGGAACATGCCGAACAGTCGGGGACTGCGGACCACCGCCCACACGCCGAGCCGCATGACGGGGTTGAGCTTCGGCTGCTCGACGAACGCACCTTCCAGCACGATCCCGCTGACCAGGTCGGGTGCCTCGGCGGCGGCGAAGACCACGGCCGCGGCGCTTGAGGAGTTGCCGAGCAGGGTGGCCGGGCGGCCGCCGAGGTCACGGACCACCGCCAGCAGATCGCGCCCCACCTCGGCCGGGGCGTACGTCGCCCAGCCGATGGTGGAGTCGCCGTGGCCCCGTACGTCGACCGAGGCGACCTGGTAGCCGGCCGCCACCAGCAGCGGGATCAGGTGTCGGTAGGAGTGGCGGTTCTCCCCCATGCCGTGCGAGAGAACCACCAACGGCCCCTGACCGTGCACCTCGTACGCGATCCGTCCGCCGTCGCGCACCACAAAGCTAGCTGTCATAGCTGTAAGGCTAATGTCATTAGCTAAACGCGTCAAGGCGAGCCCACAGCAAGGTCCTGCGGGGTTCCGACGCCGGGCGGCGGCTACTTGCGCGAGGTCAGGGCGCGGCCGAAGAAGGCGAGGTTGGCGGGACGCTCGGCGAGCCGGCGCATCAGGTAGCCGTACCAGTCGTCGCCGTACGGCACATAGGTGCGCACCGTGTAGCCGTCGCCGACCAGGCGGTCCTGCTCCTCGGGCCGGATGCCGTAGAGCATCTGGAACTCGAAGCGGTCCGGCGCACGGTCGAACCAGCGGGCCCGGTCCTCGGCGATGGCGATCAGTCGCGGGTCATGGGTGGCAAGCATGGGATAGCCGTCGCCCGACATCAGGATGTTCAGGCAGCGGACGTACGACTTGTCCACCTCACGAGCCGCCTGGTAGGCCACCGACTCGGGCTCCTTGTACGCCCCCTTGCACAACCGCACCCGCGACCCGGCCGTGGCCAGATCACGGCAGTCCGACTCGGTACGCCGCAGGTACGCCTGGAGCACCGCCCCGGTCGACGGGTAGTCCTTGCGCAGCTTGGCCAGGATGTCCAGGGTCGAGTCGGTGGTGGTGTGGTCTTCCATGTCCAGGGTGACAGTGGTCTGCGCGGCGTCGGCGGCAGCGCAGATCGCCCGGGCGTTGTCGTAGGCCAACTGCTCGTCGAAGGCTTGACCGAGCGCGGAGAGCTTGACACTCACCTCGGCGGCGGGGGTCAGTCCCGCCTCGGCGAGCCGCCCCAGCAGGGTGAGGTACTCGTCGCGTACGGCGATGGCCTGTTCGGGGCTGACCGTGTCTTCGCCGAGGTGGTCGAGCGTGACCGCGAGGCCGCCGTCGACGAGCTCGCGGGTTGCGCGCAACGCGTCGTCGGTCTGCGCACCGGCGACGAACCGGCGTACGACGTCCCGGGAGAACGGGGCCGTCGCGACGAGCCGCTCGACCCGGGATGACCGGGAGGCGGCGAGGATGACGGAACGGAGCATGAGCCGAGCGTAACGCCCACCCCACCGCGCAATTGCGGCCCCGGCCCACCCCGCCCGCGTTGTAAGGAAGGGCCCCTTTTTAACACTTGGATGTGAGAAGGGAACCCTTCTATACCGCAGGCGTTAACAGGGTGCCCTTCCTTACACCAGCAGCGCACCGGCGGCGCACTGGCGGCGCATGGGTAGCCCGGGGCGACGAGCCTGGCGTTCATCGGTTACAACGATGGCGTGAAATCACACCCCCGACGCCGCCTCCGCTCGACCTCCGTGCAACTTGGCGCGCTCACCGCCCTGGCGCTCGCCCTCTCCGGTTGCAACCTGGTCTCCGACGACGACGATGACGACTGCGCGATGGGTCCGGGCGGGGGTGGTGACACCGTGGCGATGACGCTGCGGACTCCGGCGCCCGTACCCGAGATGGGCGTCGGCAGCCCGGTCACCGAGACGGTGGCCACGGCCGTGCCCGACCGCGGCGGGTTCGGCTCCCACCAGGCATCCTGCGGGGGCTGAGATGCGCCGCGAGCGGGTCGACCCGCGCCCCGACTGGGACGCCACCATCCGCGCCCAGGGCCTGGTGTACGTGGACACCGAACTGCCCGACGGCGGGGTGATGTCGTACTGGGACGAGACGGCCGCCTACGCCTTCGACCTGGCGGAGGTGCTGCGGCTGGAGGAGGCCACCGAGGAGCTGCACCGGATGTCGGTGGCTGCCGCCGAGCACGTGGTGGCCCGCAACCGGTACGCCGAGTTCGGCATCCCCCGCTGGGCGGCCGAGGCGGTGGCCCGGTCGCTGCGCGAGTCCCCGCCCACGCTCTACGGCCGGTTCGATCTCTGGTACGACGGCAGTTGGCCGCCGAAGATGCTGGAGTACAACGCCGACACCCCGACCGCGCTCGTCGAGGCGAGCATCATCCAGTGGTACTGGCTGGAGCACACCCGGCCGGAGCTGGACCAGTGGAACAGCCTGCACGAGCGACTCGTCGGTGCCTGGGCGAAGATCGGCGCCGGCCTGCACGACCGGCGGGTGCACGTGGTCTGGTCGAACGAGGAGGAGACCGGCGAGGACCACATGACCGCCGGCTACCTGGCCGAGACCGCCCGTCAGGCCGGGCTGGACGTCGAACTGCTGCCGATCCAGGAGGTGGGTTGGGACGGCCGCCGCTTCGTCGACCGCGCCGACCAGCCGATCACCACCTGTTTCAAGCTGTATCCCTGGGAGTGGATGCTCGCCGAGCCGTACGGCCCGCTGGCCCTTCAGCCGGGCACGCCGACCACCTGGATCGAGCCGGCGTGGAAGCTGCTGCTGTCCAACAAGGCGTTGCTGGCGGTGCTCTGGGAGCTGTACCCCGACCACGAACTGCTGCTGCCGGCGTACCTCGACTCACCGCGCGGCATGTCGGAGTACGTGGCCAAGCCGCTGCTCGGCCGCGAAGGCGCGTCGGTTCGGATCGTCACCCCGACCGGTGAGATCAACAGCCCGGGCGACTACGGTGAGGAGGGCTTCTGCTACCAGCAGTTCCGGGCGCTGCCCGAGTTCGCCGGCAGCCGGCTGGTGCTGGGCAGTTGGATCGTCGACGGCGAGTCGGCCGGCACCGGGCTCCGGGAGAGCGCGAGCCTGATCACCGACGGCTATGCACGGTTCCTGCCGCACTACATCGACGCGCCGCGAGGCGCGTGAGTCGTCTACCGTTGGAGGGGTGAACTTCGACGCGTACGCCCGGACCGGAGTTGACCTTGTCAACGCCCGTCTGGACGGCCTCGACGACCTGCGGTCCATCTTCCCCGACGACAACGCCTGGATGCGCGACGAGGTCGTGGAACGCGACCTGGCAGTGTTCCGGCGGGCGCAGAAGCGGTTGCGCGACGTCTTCGAGTACGGCACATCCGGGCGCGATGCCGAGGCGGTGGCCGAGTTGAACTCGCTGCTTGAGGCGTTCCCGGTGCAGCCACGCATCTCGGGACACGACTCCAGCGACTGGCACATGCACGTGACCAGCCGCGGTGCCTCGGTGAGTTCGGAATTCCTCGCCGGAGCGGTGTGGGGGTTGTCGGTCTGGCTCTGCGAGTACGGCAGCGCCCGCTTCGGTGTCTGCGCGGACGACCGCTGCGGCAACGTCTATCTGGACACGTCCTCGAACTGCTGCCGCCGTTTCTGCTCGGAGCGGTGCGCCACCCGCTCCCACGTGGCCGCGCACCGGGCTCGCAAGCGGGCCGCCGTGCCGACGCAGACCGACCCGCTGACGCCCGTCTCCTGACCGGCCCTCAGGCGTCGACCGGTGAGGTCGCGCTGAGGTGCTCGCGGGCGAAGGCGAGGGACTGGCGCAGGTCCGCCTCGCGGACCTGCCGACTCTTCGCGCCCCGGGTGGTCACCTCCACCGCGACCGAGCCGGTGAAGCCCCGACCGGCGAGCGAGCGCAGCAACTCGGCGCAGGGCTGACCGCCCCGACCGGGCACCAGATGCTCGTCGCGGCCCTCGCCGGTGCCGTCACCGAGATGCACGTGCGACAGACCGGCACCCATCCGATCGGCCATCCCCAGCGCGTCGGTGTGCGAGGCGGCGCAGTGCGACAGGTCGAGGGTGTACGAGGCGTAACCGACCTCCGTCGGATCCCATCCGGGCGCGTACGGCACGAACTGCCGGCCCGCCATCCGGACCGGGTACATGTTCTCCACCGCGATGTGCAGTCCGCCGAACTCGCCGGTCAGCTTGTCCAGCCCGTCGGCGAAGGTGCGCGCGTAGTCCCGCTGCCAGGTGAACGGCGGGTGCACCACCACCGTCGGCGCCTGGAGGGTCTCGGCGAGGACGGCCGAACGTCGCAGCCGCTCCCACGGGTCCGGGCTCCAGACCCGCTGCGTGACCAGCAGGCAGGGAGCGTGCACGGAGAGTACCGGCACGCCGTAGTGCTCGGCCAGCCCCCGCAGCGCACCGGCGTCCTGGCTGACGGCGTCGGTCCAGACCATCACCTCGATCCCGTCGTAGCCGAGCTCGGCGGCCAACTGGAACGCCGCCGCAGTCCGCTCAGGGAAGACCGAGGACGTGGACAGGAGCACCGGAACGCGGGAAGTCACACCACCGAGGGTAGCCGCCGTCGATTGAACCAATGTGACGAGAACTCCACAATGCGGGCAAACCTGGCATCCGATGTCACTCTGGAGCCAACCGATCCAGCCGGTCGAGGATCACGCCCTCCCGCAGCGCCCACGGGCAGATGTCCAGGGAGTCGACGCCGAGCCGCCGCATCACCGACTCGGCGACGACCGCACCGGCCAGCAGCTGGTGGGCCCGCGCGGCGCTGACCCCGTCCAACTCGGCCAACTGGGCGGGGGCGATGTGCCGGATGAAACCCAACACCTGGCGCAGCCCGCCACGGGTGAGCCGGCGACGGGTCCAGATGCCGGCACCGCTGGGCGCGGCCCCGGCCAACCGGGCGAGGGTACGGAACGTCTTGGAGGTCGCCACCGGGCGTTCCCAGCTCACCTCGGCCAACTGCTCGACCACCGGGTCAAGGAGGCTGTCGACGTACTCCTGAAGCTCCTGCACCACCTGCGGGCCGGGCGGGACCGCGCTCTGCGGACCGACGACGAGCCGGTCCCGGGTCAGCCGCCCCGCGCCGAGCGGCAGGGAGACCGCCACGTCCGGGTCCTCGTCGACACCGGCCGCGATCTCCAACGAGCCGCCGCCGATGTCCAGCACCAGCAGCCGCCCCGCCGACCAGCCGAACCACCGCCGGACCGCGAGGAAGGTCATCCGCGCCTCGTCGGCACCCGAGAGCACTTCCAGGCGTACGCCGGTGGTCTCCTGGACCCGGGCGAGCACCTGGGCGCTGTTGGTCGCGTCGCGGACCGCGGAGGTGGCGAAGGCGAGCAGTTGGTCGACCTCGAGCGCGGTGGCCGAGGCGCGGGCCGTGCCGACCGCCTCGACCAGGGCGTCCGCAGCGGTCTCGGGCAACGCACCGTCCGGCGTGAGCTGCTCGGCGAGCCGCAACACCGCCTTCTCGGAGTGCGCCGGCCACGGATGTGCGCCGCGATGGGCGTCGACCACCAGCAGGTGCACCGTGTTGGAACCGACGTCGAGGACACCCAGCCGCATGGGAAAACCCTAGGGCAACCCGTTCGCGTCACTGCCCGGCCTGCCGGGCGCACCACGCGTACGCTGGGCCGGGTGACAGGGCAGATCGAGCTTCACGTGCTGGTGGACGACCCGGCGGACCCGCGCAGCCGCGAGGTGCCGCTGGATTTTCCCCGCGAGTGGATCGAATTCGTCGACCCGGCGGACGAGCGGCACGTGGTACGCGCCGACCTCACCTGGCTGCTCTCCCGTTGGACGTGCATCTTCGGTCAGGGCTGCCACGGCATCATCGCCGGGCGGGCCGCCGACGGCTGCTGCTCGCACGGCGCGTTCTTCACCGACTCCGACGACGAGAAGCGGGTCCGCGCGGCGGTCAAGCGGCTCACCCCGGCCACCTGGCAGCACTTCCGCCGTGGGTTCAAGAACTGGACCGAGAACGACACCGTGGACGGCAAGAACCCGGCCCGGCGGACCGCCACCCGGGACGCGGAAGGGCCCTGCGTCTTCCTCAACGACGCGGACTTCCCCGGTGGTGGCGGCTGTGCGCTGCACGCCCAGGCGCTGCGCGACGGGGCGCATCCGCTGGAGTACAAGCCGGACGTGTGCTGGCAGTTGCCCATCCGCCGGGACCAGGACTGGGTCACGCGGCCGGACAACACCAAGGTGCTGGTCTCCACACTCGCCGAGTTCGACCGCCGGGGCTGGGGTGCCGGCGGCCACGACCTCGACTGGTGGTGCACCTCGTCCACGGACGCGCACGTCGGGACCGAACCGATGTACCTGTCGTACGGCCCGGAGTTGACCGCGCTGATCGGCGCGCCCGCGTACGCGAAGCTTGCCGAGTTGTGCGCGACCCGGCTGCGGCAGGGCATGGTCGCCCCGCACCCCGCCGACCCGGCCTGACCGCCCGGGCCAGCCTGACCGCCCGGGCCAGCCTGACCGCCCGGGGGCCGGCCTGATCGTCCGGGCCGATGGGATCAGGGCTCGAACTTGTAGCCGAGACCACGCACGGTGACGATGTGCCGCGGCGAGGACGGCTCCGGTTCGATCTTGGAGCGCAGGCGCTTGACGTGCACGTCCAGGGTCTTGGTGTCGCCCACGTAGTCGGCACCCCAGACGCGGTCGATCAACTGCCCCCGGGTGAGCACCCGACCGGCGTTGCGCAGCAGCAGCTCCAGCAGCTCGAACTCCTTGAGCGGCAGCTGCACCGTGCTCCCGGCGACGGTCACCACGTGCCGCTCGATGTCCATCCGGACCGGCCCGGCCGCCAACGCCGCCGTGCCCGACTCGACGGTCTCGGGAGACTGCCGGCGCAGCACCGCCCGGATCCGGGCGACCAGCTCACGGGGTGAGTACGGCTTGGTGATGTAGTCGTCGGCGCCGATCTCCAAGCCGACCACCTTGTCGATCTCGCTGTCCCGGGCGGTGACCATGATGATCGGCACGTGCGAGCGCTGACGCAGCTGACGGCAGACCTCGGTGCCGGACATCTCGGGCAGCATCAGGTCGAGCAGCACGATGTCGGCGCCCGCCCGGTCGAACTCGGTGAGCGCCGCGGTGCCCGTGGCGGCCACGGAGACCTCGAAGCCCTCTTTGCGAAGCATGTACGACAGGGCGTCGGAGAACGACTCCTCGTCCTCGACCACCAGTACGCGGCTCAACGGCCTTTCCTTTCCATGTGCACTCAGCTCTGCCGGGCCTCGGCCGGACCAGGCTCGATACCAACCGACGGCAGTGTCGACAGCAGGTCGTCCGGAGGTCGGGCCGGCAGCCGGAGGGTGAACGTCGACCCACCGCCAAGAGTGCTCGACACCTCGACCCGTCCGCCATGGTTGCTGGCGATGTGCTTGACGATCGCCAACCCGAGCCCGGTGCCGCCGGTCGCGCGGGAACGCGCCTGGTCGGCGCGGTAGAACCGCTCGAAGATCCGGTCCACGTCGGTGGGGGCGATGCCGATGCCCTGGTCGGTGACGGCGATCTCGACATGCTCCGGCGTGGCCCGCGCGGTGACCAGGACCGTGGTGTCCTCGCTCGAATAGTTGACGGCGTTCTCCACCAGATTCGCCACTGCCGTGGCCAACTGACTGTCGCTGCCGTACACGGTCAGCCCGCGCTTCGCGTCCACCGTCACGGTGACCCGTCGGGCGGTCGCCGCGGTCCGGGTGCGGTCGATCACCTCGGAGATCACCCAGTCCACCGCGACCGGCTCCGGGGCGGGCTGTGGTTCGGCGCCCTGCAACCGGGTCAGTTCCAGCAACTCCTGCACCAGCCGTCCCAGCCGGGTCGACTCGTGCTGGATCCGCTCGGCGAACCGTCGGGCGGCGACCAGGTCCTCGGAACGGTCGGGCGGCCCCGCCCCGGCCGGCTCGGTGGCGTCGAGCAGCGCCTCGGCGAGCAGTTGCAGCGCACCGATCGGCGTCTTCAACTCGTGACTGACGTTGGCGACGAAGTCGCGGCGGACCCGCGCGAGGCGGTGCGACTCGGTCACGTCGACCGCCTCCACCGCCACGTGGTCGTTGCCCAGCCCCATCGCCCGCAGGTGCACGCCCAGCGGGTTCTCCCCGCCGTTGTCGCGGCCCCGGGGCAGGTCCAGCTCGATCTCGCGGCGCACGCCGGTGCGCCGGACCTGCCCGGCCAGGGTACGGACCAACGGATGGGCGATCACCGAACCCGGCCGAGCGCCGGTACGCAGCAGCCCCAGGGCCCGTGCTGCGGGGTTGACGAGCACCGGCACGTCCTCGGCGTCGAGCACCACGACCCCCACACGCAGTGAGTCGATCGTTCGTCGGCCGAGCCCGACCTGCACATCCTCGACGATTGCCTGCCTCCCCCTGCCGAACCGGAGCCGGCCTGACCCGCTCCGGCGGGAACTACCCGTACGACGTGCGTCGGCAACGAGCCGGGACAGCAACAACCCGACGACCACTCCGGCCGCCAGAGCCCCGGCCACGCTCACCGCCACCGCCCATGTCACTCGGTGATCGTATGGTCAATGCTCGCCCGACTACCGGACGAAAATAGGACGAAGCACGCTCACTTCCGGGAAAGTTCACTTTCGCGTCCGCCTCAGTTCACCGGCGTTCACCTCCGCGCCTCCCGCCGGCCCTAGTTTGGCGGCGACCTGCGCTGATGCAGCCGAACGGCGCGGGCGCACCGACGATCGACAGGACGTGAGCATGCGCGACGAGTTCCGGGCCGAACTGCAAGCCGTCAGCCAACTGCTGGTGGAGATGGCCGAAGGCGTACGGGCGGCACTACGACAGGCCACCCGGGCCCTGCTCACCGCCGACCGGCAGGCCGCCGAGAACGTCATCGAGCAGGACGCCCGGATCGACGCGCTCTACCGGCAGGTCGAGGAGCGGGTGTGTGACGTGCTGGCCCGCCAGGCGCCGGTCGCCTCCGACCTGCGAGCCATGATCACCGCGCTGCACGTGGCAGCGGATCTGGAGCGGATGGGTGATCTCGCGGACCACGTCGCCAAGACCGCGTTGCGCCGGCACCCCTCGCCCGCCGTGCCCGCGGAGCTGCGGCCGGTCTTCACCGACATGGCGGGTATCGCCGACCGGATGGCGGAGAAGATCGCGGCGGTGCTGGCCCACCCGGACGCCGACCTCGCCGCCGAGCTGGACCGCGACGACGACGCGATGGACGAGCTGCACAAGGGTCTGTTCGGGGTGCTGCTCGGCGCGGACTGGCCGTACGGGGTGGAGACCGCCATCGACGCCACTCTGCTCGGCCGCTTCTACGAGCGGTTCGCCGACCACGCGGTCAACAGCGCCGAACACGTCGTCTACCTGATCACCGGCGAACCCGTCTGAGGTGCAAGGAAGGGCCCCCTGTTAACGCCTCGCGTATAGCAGGGGGCCCTTCTTAACAACGGAACGACGGCCGGGTCAGCGGCCCTGGTTGGCGACGGCAGCAGCGGCCGCCTTGGCCGCCTCCGGGTCGAGGTAGGTGCCGCCCAGGGTCTGCGGACGCAGCAGCGGGTCGAGGTCGTAACGCAGCGGAATCCCGGTCGGGATGTTCAGCTTGGCGATCGCCTCGTCGCTGATCTGGTCCAGGTGCTTGACCAGGGCGCGCAGCGAGTTGCCGTGCGCCGCCACCAGCACCGTCCGACCGGCCAGGATGTCCGGCACGATCGAGTCGTACCAGTACGGCAGCATCCGCTCGACGACGTCCTTGAGGCACTCCGTACGGGGCATCAGCTCGGTCGGCAGCAGCGCGTACCGCGGGTCGCCCACCTGGGACCACTCGTCATCGTCGGCGATGGGTGGGGGCGGGGTGTCGTAGGAGCGGCGCCAGAGCATGAACTGCTCCTCGCCGTACTCCTCCAGGGTCTGCTTCTTGTTCTTGCCCTGCAGGGCGCCGTAGTGCCGCTCGTTGAGCCGCCACGACCGACGCACCGCGATCCAGTGCCGGTCGGCGGCGTTCAACGCCAGTTCGGCGGTACGGATGGCCCGGCGCATCACGCTCGTGTGCACCACGTCCGGCAGCAGGTTGTGCTCGCGCAGCAGCTCGCCGCCGCGGCGCGCCTCGTTCTCACCCTTCTCGGTCAGGTCCACGTCGACCCAGCCGGTGAAGAGGTTCTTGGCGTTCCAGTCGCTTTCGCCGTGCCGCAACAGGACCAGCGTCCCGACGGTGGGTCCCTCGCTAGCTGTCATGCCGATCATCCTGCCGTAACCCGGGATCGCCCGCGCGCGAAGGGTCGTGACGACCACCACGTGGAAAACCGGATGACCTTGCTCTCGGCGCACCACTAGGTTGTAAGGGTCGGCTAGATCATCACTCATTACGGACGGGGACGCCGGAGTGCACGCGATACGGGGCTGGTTCCGGGACACCACCGGCGGTCTACCCAGGACTTTCTGGTACCTCTGGACCGGCACGCTGATCAACCGGCTCGGCTCGTTCGTCCTCGTCTTCCTCGCCATCTACCTGACCCAGGAGCGCGGATTCTCCGCCACCCAGGCCGGCATCGTGCTCGGCCTCTGGGGAGCCGGAGGCGCGGTCGGCACCACCGTCGGCGGCACCCTGACCGACCGGTGGGGACGGCGGCCGACCCTGCTCCTCGCCCACCTGGGCGGCGCGGTCATGATGCTCGCGCTGGGCTTCGCCCACGAACTGTGGGCGGTCGGGCTGGGCGCCCTGCTGCTCGGCCTCTTCGCCGAGGCGGCCCGCCCCGCGTTCGGCGCGATGATGATCGACGTGGTGCCCGAACGGGATCGGCTGCGCGCCTTCTCGCTCAACTACTGGGCGGTCAACCTCGGTTTCGCCTGCGCCGCGGTGCTCGCCGGCTTCGCCGCCCAGGCCGGCTATCTCCTGCTCTTCGCGGTCAACGCGAGCACCACGCTGGTCACCGCCGTGATCATCTTCGTGAAGGTGAAGGAGACCCGGACGATCACGGTCAGCACGCGGGTCGGCGCGGCCCGCGTCGGCGCGCTCCGCACGATCCTGAACGACCGGGTCTACCTGGGGTTCGTGGCGCTGAACCTGCTCGGCGCGCTGGTCTTCCTCCAGCACATCTCGATGCTGCCGATCGCGATGGCCGACTCCGGGCTGAGCCCCGCCACGTTCGGCTCGGTGATCGCCCTCAACGGCGTGCTCATCGTGATCGGTCAACTCTTCGTACCCCGGCTGATCCGGGGGCGCAGCCGGTCGCACGTACTCGCGCTGGCGGCGGTGGTGATGGGCGTCGGCTTCGGGCTTACCGCGTTCGCCGACGTGGCCTGGTTCTACGGGTTGACGGTGTTGATCTGGACGCTCGGCGAGATGCTCAACTCGCCGTCCAACGCCACCCTCATCGCCGAACTCTCGCCGAGTGAGCTGCGCGGCCGCTACCAGGGGGTCTTCTCGCTGTCCTGGCAGCTGGCCGGTGCCGCCGCGCCGATCCTCGGCGGCCTGGTCCGGGAACAGGCCGGCAATGCCACGCTCTGGCTCGGCTGCGCCGTCATCGGTCTGGTGATGGCGGTGGGTCATCTGCTCTCCGGGCCCGCCCGGGAGCGGCGGGCCCTCGCGCTGCGCACCGCCGGCACCCCGCCCGTGGTCACGCCCCAGTCGACGGCCCCCCAGCCGGCCGCGCCGAAGGCGGCCGAGCCGGTCGCGCCGGTCGCGCCGGTCGCGCCGAAGGCGGCTGAGCCGGCCGCGACCACCGGCGGGTAGGGCCGCAGAGGAGCCCGAACTCCGGTCAGGCAAGATCTGTTAGGTAACCGAACAGATCTGGGGGGTCGGGGTGCGCGAGCGTCGGGCGGCCACAGCCGTACGCGGGTGGTTCGCCGACACCGCCGGCGGGCTGCCCGCCACCTTCTGGTACCTCTGGGTCGGGTTGCTGATCAACCGCGCCGGCGCGTTCGCGATGCTGTTCCTGTCGCTCTACCTGACCGCCGCCCGGGGTGCCAGCGAGTCGCTGGCCGGCGTGGTGGTCGGCGCATACGGCGCGGGCGGAGCGGCCGGCGTACTGCTCGGTGGGGTGCTGGCCGACCGGTGGGGACGACGCTCGACCCTGGTGGCGGCGCACCTGGTCACCGCCGCGCTAATGGTCGCGCTGGCACTGAGTCAGCACCTCGGCGTGATCGCGGCGCTCGCCCTGCTGGTCGGCGTCACCCACTCGATGCCGAGCCCGGCCTTCGTCGCGGCGATCGTCGACGTGGTGCCCGAGGAACGCCGGTCCCGCGCGTTCAACCTCCAGTTCTGGGCGTTCAACCTGGGCATGGCGGTGGCCTCGCTGCTGGCCGGCCTGCTGGCCGAGGCGAGCTACGTCGCGCTCTTCCTGGTGGACGCCGCCGCCACCCTGGCCACCGCGGTGCTGATCGCCTGGAAGGTGCCGGAGACCCTACCCACCCTGCGGGCGTACGGGCAGCCGAAACCGTCGCTGGCCGGCCGCCGGCCCGGGCTGCACACCGCGCTGACCGACCGGCACTTCATGGTCTTCGTCGGGCTGACATTCGTGCTGGCCGTGCTGACCATGCAGGCGTCGACGATCATGCCGCTGGCGATGCGCGCGGACGGGCTCGGCCCATCGGCGTACGGGACGGTGGTGGCTCTGGGCGGGGTGCTGATCGTGCTGGGGCAACTCTTCGTACCCCGACTCATCGACCGGCGGCGCAAAGGGACCGTACTCGCCGTCTCCACCGCGCTGCTCGCGGTCGGCTTCGGTGCCCTGGCCGTCGCCGACGACCTCGTCTTCTACCTCGGGGCCTGCGTGGTCTGGACGGTCGGCTCGATGCTGGCCGCGCCCCCCAACGCGCAGATCAACGCGGACCTGGCACCACCGGTCCTGCGGGCGCGCTACCAGTCGGTGTTCTACCTGGCCTTTCCGGCGGCATCGTTCGTCGCGCCCACGCTCGGCGGGTTCAGCCTGCAGTCGTGGGGCGACGGACACTGGCTGGTCATGGGCGCGTTGGGCCTGCTGGCCGCCGGTGGCCATCTGCTCGCCGGGCCGCCCCGGGAACGGCGGGTCGCCGCCCTGCGCCGCGCCACGGCGAGCCCGGTCGCGGACGAGGCCGCCCGGTCTACCCTCGCAGCGCCCAACTGATCAACCCGGGCCACTCGGGCCGCACTGCTAGCTGATCAACCCAGGCGGGCCGCGCTGCCGGCTGATCAACACGCCACTCGGGCCGCGCTGCCGGTTGATCAACACGGTTTCGGCGCAATGGCGGTTACCGGACGCCCGGGTAACCGCCATTGCGCCGTAACGGCGCTGGGCCGCGCGCGGACAACACGATGTGCCCGGCACGTGGGCACCGGGCACATCGGTTCATCGCTACGACCGGCGGCGGCGGGCGGCACTCACCCCCGTAAGCGACGCCCGCTCGCGCCGCCGGTCCAAACAGGCGGGCACCGTCCCCCAACGGTGGATCCACCCGTCCCCCGACACCTCGCTTGGTGCACAGATCTGATCGATCCGCCGCTCCCCCGAACGGTTCCAAGCGTGGCGCGGTGCAATAACGCTAGTTCGCCCCATGGGACGGATTCAACCTGGTTGGCTGTCTCGCCCGTCACAGCGCGCCCGTGTCCCGTTGGGCTGCTTGATGGGGCTTCGTTCACGGCTAACAGCGCATACCCGGCGAGGATTCCCGCAAACGCTCACGCGTCCTCCCGATCGGGTGACTCGGTACGGAAGAAGTTGCTCTGCCGGCCGTCTCGCAGCTGTTCCTGGTAGATCAGGTTGAGCCGGCGCAGGTCGAAGGTGTGGAACCACTCGTCCCAGGTGATCTCACGGATCCGGCTGCTCTCCCGGTAGCCCGGGATGTTGAAGGTCAGCACGCCGGCCCGGCCGTCCCGCTCGGTCCCGCTGATCGTCGCCGGCTTCGCGCCGCGCTCCCGGGCCCACCGCTGGATCACGTCGTGGTTGGTGGTGACCAGGCTCCGCCCCGGGCGCTCCGGCCGGTCCTGCAACGACGAGATCATCTGCGACGACCGCGTCGAACGGGCCGTCGACCTCCCGGTCCGCACCCCGCCACCTGCTGCGGCCGTCTTCGCCGCACTACGGGAGGCGGGTGCAGTCTTCGCTGCACCGCGAGCGGGTGCCGTCTTGGCCGCGCCACGAGCTGGTGCCGTCTTGGCCGCGCGACGAGCGGGTGCCGTCTTGGCCGCGCCACGAGCGGGTGCCTGCCGGGTGGCCGCGCGCGCCGTCGTACCCGTCTTGGTGGTGCTGCCCGCTGCGGTCTTCGCCGCCGCTGCGGTCTTGCGGGGAGCCGCCTTCCTTGCCCCGGCCGCAGTCGTCCGCGCAGTCGACGTCGCCGTGCGGGCGGACGTGGCCGTGCGGGCCGGGGCGGTCTTGCGGGCGGCGGTGGTCTTACCGGCCGGCGCGGTCTTCGCAGCCGACGCCGTCTTGCGAGGGGCCGCCTTCCTTGCCCCGGCGGCGGTCGTCCGCGCAGTCGCTGTCGTCTTGCGGGCCGTGCTGGCCTTGCGTGCCGCCGTCGTCGTCTTACGGGCGGTACTGGCGTTACGGGCGGTGCCCGTCGTCGCCGTCCGCGCCGGGCCGGTCCGCTTGGCGGGTGCGGCCTTCGCCCGTCCCGTGGCGGTACGAGCCGACGCCGACTGCTTCGTCGCGGTGGTCTTCGTGCTGCTGGCACGGCCGGCCGGTCCGCTGCTGCCACGCGCCGCCCCGCCCGAACGCAGCGTGCTGGCGAGTCTCTTCACCAGTTCCGGCTTACGCAGGGCGGAGATGCCGGAGACCCCGTACCGACGCAACTGGCCACGGATGTCGTCCACCCGCATCCGGGAGATCTCCGACTCGGAGATCCGTGGCGTGTTCGGGGTCTGGTTGCTGGCCTGCTGCTTGGTCCTGGTCGCGGTCCCGCCGCGACCCGCGCTGTTTCGCTGAGCCATGGACGCTCACGCTCCTCGACACTGAAGTCTCGGCGCGCGGCGGGTCCCAAAGCCGCACCGCGCGGTGCGGCTTACCCCGTAGCGGCGAGCTAAACCACGCTGCGGTGAACGCGTTGCCGGCTGCCGTGCGGCGGCACCCCGGTCAGGGCCGGTCCGCGCCACCCTCCGGGGCGGCACCGGCGGCGGCTGCCGGGTTGTCGGCAGGGGTCTGCCCCGACGGCTCGAAGAGATGCGCGAAGGCCGCGAGGTTCGCGGTGGATTCGCCCCGCTTGACCCGCCACTCCCATTCCCGCCGGATCGAACTGCCGAAGCCGATCTCCAACATCGTGTCGAAGGACTCGTCGGCGTAGCTGAGCACCGCACCGAGGATGCGGTCCAGCTCGTCGGCGTCCACTCCGGCGGGGTTGACCCGGCCGGTGAGGTAGATGTCGCCGACCGCGTCGATGGAGAAGGAGACGGCGTACATCCGCGCGTTGCGCTGCAACAGCCAGGCCCAGAGCTCCTCGCGGCGCTCGTCCGGCTGACGCATCACGAACGCCTCGATCCGCAGCGCGTGCTCGCCCACGATCAGGTTGCAGATCGTCTTGAGCTTGTGCGTGCCGGGCAGGGTCACCGCGTACGCGCCGGGACCGGTCGGCTCGCAGGGCAGTTCCCGCTCGGCGCAGACCGACTCGATCAGAGCACCCAGGTCACTCATCGGCTCCACTCTACGGCCGCCCAACCTGCCGCTGCCCGGCGACGGGCGGCGTCGCGCGGGCCGACGGGCGGGCGGGCCGGCGGGCCGGCGGGCCGGCGGGCGTTAACAAGGGGCCCTTCCTATGCACGAGGCGTTAAAAGGGTGCCCTTCCTTTCATCAGCAGGAGGCGGCGAGGGCGGAGGTGAGATGGGCGCGGTGGGCGGTGATCGCTTCGCCGTACACGGCGAGCAGACCCTCGGCCGTACGGTGCCAGGAGAAGTTGCGGGCGTGCCGGGCGGCGCCGAGCGACAGCTCCCTCCGACGGGAATGGTCGGGCAGCAGGCGGGCCAGGGTGTGCGCCCAGTCGACCGGGTCGTGTCCGCGCACCAGCATCCCACTGACCTGGTCGCGTACCGCGGTCACCAGGCCGCCGACGGCGGCGGCCACCACCGGCGTACCGCAGGCCTGGGCCTCCAGGGCGACCAGGCCGAAGGATTCGTTGTACGACGGCACCGCGACCAGGTCGGCCGCCTGGTACAGCAGGGGCAACTCGGCGCCGGTACGCGGCGGCAGGAAGTGGATCCGGTCGGCGACGCCGAGCGACGCGGCCAACTCGATCAGGGCGGTGGGGCGGTCGAGGCCGCTGCCGCTGGGGCCACCGCAGATCACCACGGAGACCTCCTGGGCCAGCGCCGGATCCCGCTCGCACAACGCGGCGATCGCGCGGATCAGCACGTCCGGGGCCTTCAACGGTTGGATCCGACCGACGAAGGCGACCAGGTAGCCGGTGGTGGGCAGGCCCAGTCGGGCCCGCGCGGCACTTGTCGCGGCGTCCCGGTCACCGACCGGTGGGCGGAAGCGGTCCAGGTCCACCCCGGGCTCGACCACCGCGACCCGGCTCGGGTCGGCGGTGTACCTGTCGATCAGGTCCTGCGCCTCGACCCGGGTGTTCGCCACCAGCCGGTCGGCCTCGGCGACGACCTGTTCCTCGCCGATCACCCGGGCTTTGGGTTCGGGGCGGTCACCGGCGGCGAGCTGCGCGTTCTTCACCTTGGCCAGGGTGTGCGCGGTGTGCACCAGCGGCACTCCCCAGCGGTCCTTGGCCAGCCAGCCGACCTGCCCGGAGAGCCAGTAGTGGGAGTGGATGAGGTCGTAGTGGCCCGGCGGGCGGGACGCCTCGGCACGCAGTACGCCGGCGGTGAAGGCGCAGAGCTGGCCGGGAAGTTCCTCCTTGGTCAGCCCTTCCAGCGGGCCGGCCATCACGTGCCGGACGTGCACCCCCGGCGCGACCTCCACCACCGGCGGCAGGTCACCAGAAGTGGCCCGGGTGAAGATCTCCACCTCGACGTCGGCCTCGGCCAACCGCCGGGCGACCTCAAGGATGTAGACGTTCATGCCGCCTGCGTCCCCGGTGCCGGGCTGGTGCAGGGGCGAGGTGTGCACCGAGAGCGTGGCGATCCGTCGGGGTCTCGGCCACGGCAGGGCACCTCGCTGACGACCGACGCCGGTGTGCAATTCCGCCACTTCTGCTCCCTATGCCAGGGTTGATGCCATACTGCACGACCGACGTGCCTCTGCGTCAACCTCCGCGCCAGATGTCATCTTCCCGATCGGCGGCTGGTAATACGTCGCCCAGGCCGACGGGCGTGACCGACCTCATCACCGGGGAAGCTCCGACCCTCGGCGTGACAGGGGCGAGAATGGCCGGATGAGTCGTGTCGCCGTCGTCACCGGGGCATCCAGCGGACTCGGCGCCGGGACCGCTCGGTGCGCCACCCAGGCGCCACACGTCAACGTGGACCGTCTCGTCGTACGCCCATTGGCGCAGGCCGCCCGGCACATGGTGCACCGGGTGAGCGGCACGGGTGCCGGTGACCGGTCACCCGGCGGAGCCTGAGGAACGCTGCCATGGCGGCGCGTACGCCCCGGCCGCTCGGAACCATCACCCGCGGCACCACAAATCCCAACCGGCTCCGACGGGTGGACAACTGGATCGTCGACACCTGCGGCGACGCGTTACGCGCCGCACCGGACCCACTCGTGGTGGACCTGGGGTACGGCGCGAGCCCGGTGACAGCGGTGGAACTGCGCACCCGACTGGCCGCCGGGGTACGCCCCGACGTACGGGTGGTCGGCCTGGAGATCGATCCGATCCGCGTCGCGGACGCCCAACCCGCCGCCGACCCACCCGGCCTCACCTTCGCCCGGGGCGGATTCGAACTCGCCGGCCTGCGCCCGGCCCTGGTGCGCGCGTTCAACGTGCTACGCCAGTACGACGAGAGCGAGGTGGCCGCCGCCTGGGCCACCGTCACCAGCCGACTGGCACCCGGCGGACTGTTCGTCGAGGGCACCTGCGACGAACTGGGTCGCCTCGCCGGCTGGATCCTGCTCGACGCCAACGGCCCGCGCACGCTGACCCTGGCCGCCCGTCTGTCCACTCTGCAGACCCCGGCCGAGTTGGCCGAACGGCTACCCAAGGCGTTGATCCACCGCAACGTCCCCGGTGAACCCATCCACGACCTGATCCGCGCTCTGGACGACGCCTGGCACGCTGCCGCCGGCTACGCCCCGTACGGCCCCCGCCAGCGTTGGCTGCACGCGGTGGCCGCCGTACGCGCCCAGGGCTGGCCCATCCTCCACCGCCCCCGCCGCTGGCGCCAAGGCGAACTGACCCTCCCCTGGCCCTCCCCCACCCCCTGACGCGGTTAGAGGGTGCAGGTTATGAGGACGGGTTCGGGGTGGAGGGTTACGGCGAAGCGGGCGTGGACGCCGTCGCGGATCTCCCGGGCCAGGGTGAGGAGGGCTTCGGTGGTGGCGGTGCCGGTCTGGTTGGTCAGGGCGAGGGTGTGCTTGCTGGAGATGGCGACGCCCTCGGGGCCGGCGTAGCCCTTGCCGAAGCCGGCCTTGTCGATCAGCCAGGCGGCGCTGACCTTGACCAGGTCGCCCGCGCCCGGCCAGGCGGGCGGCTCACCGATGTCGGCGGCGTGCTGCCGGAGCACCTCGTACTCGGCGGCATCGAGGACGGGGTTGGTGAAGAAGGAGCCGACCGAACGGGTGTCGGGGTCGGCGGCGTCCAGCACCATGCCCTTTCCGGCGCGAAGCTCCAGCACGGTGGCGCGGGCGTGTGCGAGCGGCACCCGGTCACCGACCTCGACGCCGAGCGCGCGGGCCAGTTCCGCGTACCGGACCGGGCCGGACAGCGGCGAGCGGGCCAGCCGGAAGTCGACAGCGAGCACGACCCAGCGCTCGCTGTACTTGAAGATGCTGGCCCGGTAGGCGAAGCCGCAGTCGGCGGCGTCCAACAGACTGATCGTCCCGGCGGTACGGTCGTACACCTGCACGCCGACGATGGTCTCGGCGACCTCCTGGCCGTACGCGCCGACGTTCTGGATCGGGGTGGCGCCGGTGGAGCCGGGGATGCCGGACAGGCATTCCAGGCCGGACCAGCCGTTGCGCACCGTGGCGGCGACCAGGTCGTCCCACGGCTCGCCGGCCTCGACGCGGATGGTCACGGTCTGCTCGTCCTCGGTCAGCACCCGCAGGCCTCGGGAGCGGACCAGGATCACCGTGCCCGGGAACCCGGCGTCGCCGATCACCACGTTGCTGCCCCCGGCGAGCAGAAGCACATGTTCGCCCGCCTCGCGTACGTGCGCGACAATCTCCTCGGCGGTGGTTGCGGTGACGATCCGCCGGGCAGGTCCGCCGAGGCGCAATGTGGTGTATTGCGACAGTTCGCCGGGAATGACGGGTTGAGCGGCGGCTGTCGGCTGGGCGTAGACGTCAGGCACATCTTTCACCCTAGGCTGAGAGGTAGCCGTGGCACCCACTGGTGGCCCGGTCACCCCCGGGAGGATGGCGATGAGCAGAATGCACGGCAGCAAGGACTTCTGGATCGGTGCACTCCGCGCGGAGGGCCCGGCGTTCGCCGCCGCGGTCGCCGACGCCCCGCCCGAGACACCCGTGCTTTCCTGCCCCGGCTGGACGGTGACCGACCTGGCCCTGCACCTCACCGGCATCTACCAGTGGGTACGCGACGTCGCCGGGTCCGGCCGGGCCACCGCGCCGGAGCAACGCCGGTCGCAGCGCCCCGAACTCGTGCCGGGGCTCACCGCCGCACAGCAGTGGCAGCAGGCGTACGACGAGCTGATGGCCCTCTTCGACACCCTGGACCCGGAGGCCCCGGCCTGGAACTGGGCCCCCCAGCCGAAGAAGGCCGGCTTCTGGCCCCGCCGGATGGCCCACGAGACGGCCCTGCACCGCTGGGACGCCCAGCTCGCCATCGCCGCCGGCGAACCGATCGAGGCCAAGCTCGCGGCCGACGGGGTGAGCGAGGTGCTCGACACCTGGCTGCCGGCCGGTCGCCGGGCGGCGAGCGGTCAGTGGCGCGGGGTGGTTCGGCTCAGCGCGACCGACGCGGCGCAGGAGTGGTACCTGCGGCTGCGCGGTGAGGGGGTGGCGCTGCTGGACACCGGCACCATCCTCGATCACGACGAGCACCACGCCCGGGTGCACGTCAGCGGCACGGCGAGCGACCTGCTGCTGGCGCTCTGGGGCCGGGTCAGCTTCGACACCCTGTCCGTGGCCGGCGACCCCACCCTCCTCGACGGGGTACGCACCGGCTGATTGACGCCGTTACGGCGCAATGGCGGTTACCGGGCACCCCGGTAGCCGCCATTGCGCTGTAACGACGACCTCGCACCGATTGGCCGTGGCCATTCTGTGACCCCAGCCGAGAGAGCGCTCTCTTGACACGCCCCGGCGGGGGACGCAGGCTACGTGAGAGCGCTCTCAGACTCATCCACCACCACTCACCCACTGAGAGGGGTCACCAGACCATGGCCACTTTTCCGCGCCATCGCCTTGCGGCGGTCGCCTTGGCAACCGTTGGTGCGCTACTCGCCACCAGCGGCTGCGCCAGCGACGACGACGCCGCCGGCGACGGCCAGATAACGCTTACCGTCGACGTCTTCGGACAGTTCGGCTACGAACAGCTCTACCAGGAGTACATGGACGCCAACCCGGGCGTGAAGATCGTCGAGCGGGGCACCGGCGGCAACCTCGACGAGTACTCGCCGAAGTTGACCCAGTGGCTCGCCGCGGGCAAGGGCGCCGGTGACATCGTCGCCATCGAAGAAGGTCTGATGGTCGAGTACAAGGCCAACCCGGACAACTTCGTCAACCTGCTCGACCACGGGGCCGCCGAGCTCAAGGGCAACTTCCTGGAGTGGAAGTGGAACCAGGGGCTGACCGCCGACGGGCAGAAGCTGATCGGGCTCGGCACGGACGTGGGCGGCATGGCGATGTGCTACCGCACCGACCTGTTCGCCAAGGCGGGGCTGCCCACCGAGCGCGACGAGGTCTCCAAGCTCTGGCCGACCTGGGAGGAGTACATCGCGGTCGGCGAGCGGTTCAAGGCGGCAGACACCGGCGCGTCGTTCCTGGACGCGGCGACCAACACGTTCAACACCATCGTGCTGCAGACCGCTGGCAAGGCGCAGGGCTACCACTACTACGACACCAGCAACAACCTGGTGGTGGACAGCAACCCGGCGGTCAAGCAGGCCTGGGACACCACCATGAAGATCATCGGTGCCGGCCTGTCCGGCAAGTACGGCTCCTGGTCGGAGGAGTGGGTCTCGGCCTTCAAGCAGTCCAAGTTCGCCACCATCGCCTGCCCGGCGTGGATGACCGGGGTGATCGAGGGCAACGCCGGCGCGGAGGCCAGCGGAAAGTGGGACATCGCCCGGGTGCCCGGCGACGGCGGCAACTGGGGCGGCTCGCACCTGGCCGTGCCGGCGCAGAGCAAGCACAAGGAAGAGGCCATCAAGCTGGCCAAGTTCCTGACCAGCCCGCAGGGCCAGATCGGTGCCTTCAAGGTCAAGGGCCCGCTGCCGTCCTCGCCGCAGGCGCTGAGCGACCCCGCCATCGCCGAGGCCACCAACGCGTACTTCTCCGGTGCGCCGATCGGGACGATCTTCGGTGAGGGCGCGAAGACGTTGCAGCCGGTCTACATGGGCCCGAAGAACCAGGCGGTACGCACCGAGGTCGAGAACGCCGTCCGCACCGTCGAGCTGGGACAGCGTACGCCCGAGCAGGGCTGGCAGGACGCCGTCAACAACGCCAAGAAGGCCGCCGCCAAGTAACCGGCCCGACTGCCTCCACCCCCGCCGCCGATCCACCCCCGCCACGCTCGCCGAGCGTGCGTGGCCACCGGCCGGAGGATCGGCGCGGGGCGGGGGCGTGGAAAGGAGTCAACGGGTCATGGCGTTGCAGCTCGACGCGCGACCGCCGACCGCGCCGACACCGGGCCGGTCCCGACTGTCGCGGGCCGGCCGGCTCAGCCGGATCGACGCGAAGTACTCGCCCTACCTCTACATCGCCCCGTTCTTCGTGATCTTCGCGATCTTCGGGGCCTGGCCGCTGGCGTACACCTTCTGGGTTTCCTTGCACGACTGGGACCTGCTGGGCAGCAATCCCACATTCATCGGCGCGGACAACTACACCCGACTGCTGGCCGACAGCGACTTCTGGCACTCGGTGGTCAACACCCTCGGCATCTTCCTCCTCAGTACGGTGCCGCAGCTGCTGCTGGCGCTCTGGCTGGCCAACCTGCTCAACCGGCAACTGCGGATGCGTACCGGCTGGCGGATGGCGGTGCTGGTGCCCAACGTGACCTCCACCGCCGCCGTGGCGATCGTCTTCGGGGTGCTGTTCGGCCGCGAGTTCGGCATGATCAACTGGCTGCTCGACCTGGTCGGCATCGACGGGATCGAGTGGAAGTCCAACCGGTTCGCCTCCTGGGTGGCCATCTCCACCATGGTCGACTGGCGGTGGACCGGCTACAACGCCCTGATCTTCCTGGCCGCCATGCAGGCCATCCCCCGCGACCTGTACGAGGCGGCGGCGATCGACGGCGCGAACCGGGCCCGACAGTTCTGGTCGGTCACCGTACCGCTGCTCAAGCCGACGATCATCTTCTGCGTCATCATCTCCACAATCGGCGGGCTGCAACTGTTCACCGAGCCCCGGCTGTTCCACTCCGGCACCAACGCGATCCGGGGCGGGCCGCTGCGCGAGTCGCAGACGATGACCATGTACATGTTCGAGAACGCCTTCGCGCCGTACTACAACTTCGGCTACGGCTCGGCGGTGGCCTGGCTGCTGTTCGCCCTGATCGCCATCGTCGCCGCGATCAACGTACTGATCATCCGCCGGCTCGGTTCCTCCGCCCGACCGCCGGAGGCCAAGCGAAAGGGAGGGTTCCGATGAGCCGGCTGTGGCGGGCGAGCCCGCTGACGTACTTCGCGCTTGTCGCCGCCGGAGGTTTGTCGGTCTTCCCGATCTACTGGATGTTCGTGGTGGCCAGCCGCTCCAGCGACGCGATGGGGCAACTGCCGCCGCCGGTCACGCCGGGCGGCAACCTGGGCGCCAACATCTCCCGACTGTTCGCCAACACCGACGCGTACTTCCTGACCGGTCTGATCAACTCGGCGATCGTGGCGATCACGGTCACCGTCTCGGTGGTGTTCTTCTCCTCGCTGGCCGGGTTCGCCTTCGCCAAGCTGCGCTTCCGGGGCAGCAACGCGCTGCTGATGATCATCATCGCGACGATGATGGTGCCCACCCAGCTCGGCATCATCCCGCTGTACATGCTGATGACGAAGCTGAACCTCAACGACCGGCTGCCCGCGGTGATCCTGCCCGTCCTGGTCACCGGCTTCGGTGTGTTCATGATGCGGCAGTACGCCGGCCAGGCGATCAGCACCGAACTGATCGAGGCGGCGCGGGTGGACGGCTGCGGCACCGCCCGGATCTACTGGAACGTGGTGCTGCCCGCGTTGCGGCCGGCCATCGCGGTGCTCGGGCTACTCACGTTCATGACCACCTGGAATGATTTCCTGTGGCCGTACGCGGTGCTCAACGATCCGGAGAACCCCACCGTGCAGTTGTCCCTGCGGGCCCTGTCCGACGGCTACTACCAGGACATGTCCCAGGTGTTCACCGGTACGGCAATCGCCACGCTGCCGCTGCTGCTGGTGTTCGTACTGTTCGGACGGCAGATCATCGGCGGAATCATGGAAGGTGCGGTCAAATCGTGAGTGGAATCCGGTTCCCGGAGAATTTCCTGTGGGGGGCGGCGACGGCCGCCTATCAGATCGAGGGGGCGGCCCGCGACGACGGGCGCGGGGAGTCGATCTGGGACACCTTCAGCCGCACACCGGGCAAGGTGTACGCCGGGCACACCGGCGACGTCGCCTGCGACCACTACCACCGGTACGCCGACGACGTGGCGATGATGGCCGAGCTGGGCCTGCAGGCGTACCGTTTCTCGGTTTCCTGGCCCCGGATCCAGCCCGACGGCAGCGGCCCGGTCAACCCGCGCGGCCTGGACTTCTACGACCGGCTGACCGACGCGCTGCTGGGTCGGGGGATCGACCCGATCGTCACCCTCTACCACTGGGACCTGCCGCAGACGTTGCAGGACCGGGGTGGTTGGACGGCGCGGGAGACCGCCGAGCACTTCGCCACCTACGCCGCCGCCGTGTACGCCCGGCTCGGTGACCGCATCGGCACCTGGACCACGCTCAACGAGCCCTGGTGCTCGGCGTACCTCGGCTACGGCAACGGCGTACACGCCCCCGGGGTGCAGGACCCGGGTGCCGCCTTCAGCGCCGTGCACCACCTGCTGCTGGCGCACGGCCTGGCCACGCAGGCGCTGCGCGCGGGCGGTACCGAGCGGGTCGGCATCACCCTCAACCCGGCCGACGTACGCCCCGCCGACGCGGAGAGCGCCGCCGACGCCGACGCGGTACGCCTGGTCGACGGCCTGCACAACCGGATCTTCCTGGATCCGCTGCTGGTCGGCGGCTACCCCGACGACGTCCGTGAGCACGTGGCCCGGATCGTCGAGCCGGTGTTCGTCGTCGACGGCGACGAGAAGATCATCGCGGCGCCGATCGACCTGCTCGGGATCAACTACTACGCGCCGACCTACGTCGCCGGGCGACCGGACGGCGCGGGTGGCGGCGGCGCGTACCCGGGCACGGCAGCAGCGGTGGAGTTCCTGCCGCCGGTCGGCCCGCTCACCGACATGGGCTGGATGATCGAACCGGCCGGGCTGACCCGGCTGCTGGAACGCATCGCCACCGACTATCCGCCGGTGCCGCTGATGATCACCGAGAACGGCGCGGCGTTTCCGGACAAGGGCAGCTCGGACGGGACCAGCCAGGTGCGCGACGAGGACCGGATCGCGTACCTCGACGGGCACCTGCGTGCCGCGCACGAGGCCATCGCCCGGGGCGTCGACCTGCGCGGCTATCTCGTATGGTCATTGCTGGACAACTTCGAGTGGGCCGAGGGGTACCGCAAGCGGTTCGGCATCGTGCACGTCGACTACCTCACGCAGCGGCGTACACCGAAGTCCAGCGCCCGGTGGTACCAGGAGGTGATCTCCCGGAACGGGCTGTGACGAGGCGGTGGTTTCTCCGATGACGGGCGCGCAACGGCCCACTCTGGAAGCGGTGGCGCGGCGGGCCGGAGTGTCCCGGGCCACCGTCTCCCGGGTGGTGAACGGTTCCACCACGGTCGCCGAGCCGATCCGGGAGGCGGTCCGCCAGGCGGTGGCCGAGCTGGGGTACGTGCCGAACCTCGCCGCCCGCTCCCTCGTCACCCAGCGGACCGACTCGATCGCCCTGGTGATGCCGGAGGAGGCGACCCGGGTCTTCTCCGACGACCAGGTCTTCCCCGGCATCATCCGGGGCGCAGCCCAGGAGTTGGAGGCCGCCGACAAGCAGTTGGTGCTGATGCTGGCCGGCTCGCCGGCCGGGCACGAACGGGTCGAGCGGTACACCACCGGACGGCACGTCGACGGGGTGCTGTTCGCCTCGCTGCACGGTGCCGACCCGCTGCCCGCCAAGCTCGCCGCGCTGGGCATCCCGGTGGTGTGCAGCGGCCGGCCCCTCGACGGCGCGAACGTGCCGTACGTCGACGTCGACCAGGTCGCCGGGGTGACCAAGGCGGTACGCCACCTGATCGACACCGGTCGGCGACGCATCGCCACCATCGCCGGGCCGCAGGACATGGTCGCCGGCATCGAACGGCTGGCCGGCTACCGGGACACGGTGGCCGCCGCCGGGCTGCCGCAGATGGTGGCGGTCGGCGACTTCACCCGGGAGTCCGGTGCGGCGGCGATGCGGGAACTGCTCACCGCCCACCCCGACCTGGACGCCGTCTTCGCCGCATCTGACCTGATGGCGCACGCCGCCCTGCGTACCCTGCGCGAGGCGGGACGGCGGGTGCCGCAGGACGTCGCGGTGATCGGTTTCGACGACATCGAGACCGCCGCGTACACCGAGCCGCCGCTGACCACCGTGCGGCAGCCGATCGTGGAACTCGGCCGGCAGGGCACCCGTCTGCTGCTGCGCCTCGCGGCCGGCGAGGAGGTCGAACCCGCCCTCATCCTCCCCACCGAACTCATCCTCCGCGACTCCGCCTGAGGTGTAAGGAAGGGCACCTTGTTAACGCCTCCGGTAGAGCAAGGGCCCCTTATTAACAAACACTTATCGCCTGGCACCCGGCTCGGTGGGCGGCTAGCCTGCCCCGCATGTCCCACCCGGTTCGCCTGCTGCCCGTTCCCGCGCTCGCCGACGTCGCCCCGTACGCCTATCTGGCCACCGTGGAACCCGGTGCCCGCCTGGTCTTCACCGCGGGCGCCTGCCCGCTCGACGCCGAGGGCCGGACGGTCGCTCCCGGCGACCACGCGGCCCAGGCCCGGCAGGTGATGGCCAACCTGGAGACCGCCCTGGCCGCCGCCGGCGCCACGCTCGCCGACGTCGTCAAGAGCACCGTGTACGTGGCCTCCACCCGCCAGGAGGACCTGGTCACGGTCTGGGAGGTGGTACGGGCGGCCTTCGGCGACCACGACGCCCCCAGCACCCTGCTCGGGGTGACCGTGCTCGGCTACCGCGACCAACTCGTCGAGGTCGAGGCGATCGCCGCCATCCCCGCCTCCTGAACCCGCCCTCTGGGTGCATTTGTTGTCGTCCCAGGGACAACAAATGCACCCACATTGCGCTGCAATCGATCGATGCGGATGCCGAGCGACGATGCGGATGCGATGGAGTGGTTGCTGTTCGAGCAATCGGGGATGTTGAGCTGGGCGCAGGCGACCGCCGAACTGACTCCGGCGAAGGTGCGGCACCTGCTGGCGACCGGCCGGTGGGGCAGGGTGTGCCGCGGCATTCTCCGTGCCGCACCGCCCGGCGAGCCGTACCGCCGGGAGCAGCAGTGGTGGGCTGCGGTGCTGGCCGCCGGGCCGGGCGCAGTGCTCGCCGGGCTCGCGGCGGCGACGGCTGGCGGCCTGCAGGGCAAGTGGCGCTACGAGACCGTTGACGTGTTGGTCCCCCACCAGCGACGGCAGGCAGATCTACTGCGCCGTCTGCCGCTCGGCCTACCTGCGGTACGGGTACGACGTGCACGGCACCTGTTGGCCGAGGATCGGCAGCGTGGCCGGCCCGACCGTACGGCGATGGCACGGGCCCTCGTGGACGCAGCGCAATGGGTGCGTACCGACGACGAAGCGCAGCAGCTCCTGGCGGCGGGATGTCAGCAACGGCGGGTGACACCGGCGGAACTTGCAGCGGTCCTGGATCGGATGCCTCGGGCCGGGCGGCGCAGGCTGATCAGGGAGACGATCAACGACATCGCCGGCGGTGCGGAGGCGCTGTCCGAGATCGATCTGGTCCGGCTGTGTCGGCGGTACGGGCTGCCTGCACCACAGGCGCAGCAGCAACGCCGGGACACCGACGGGCGGCTGCGCTACCTGGACGCGTACTGGCCGCAGTGGCGGCTACACGTCGAGGTCGACGGTGGACATCACATGGACGCCCGACACTGGGCCGCCGATCTGCGTCGACAGAACCGGATCTGGATCGAGGGCGACCGCATCCTGCGGTTCACCGCCTTCGACATCCGGCACCGCCCAGACGAGGTCGCGGCGCAACTCCGCGCCGCCCTCACCTCAGCCGGTTGGCCAGGATGATCACCAATGCCACTCGCTTTGGGTGCACTTCTTGTCGCCCTGGCAACAACAAACGCACCCAGTCGCGTGGTGCCGGGCGGGAGCGGGCGGGAGCGGGCGGGTCAGGCTGGCGCGGGCCGAGAGAGCGAGCCGCGGCGGGTCAGGGGGTCGCGTGGACCTGCTTGGCGGTGGCGTGGGTGTCGGGGCCGAAGAGGACCAGCCGGGCCTCGGTGAGGTTGGTCGGGGTGGCCGCACGCAGCACCGTCAGGGCCTGGCGGACCGCGTCGGCGACCGGCCAGCCGTAGACGCCGGCGGAGATCAGCGGGAAGGCGATGGTGACCGCGCCCAGGTCGTCGGCGACGGCGAGGCTGTTGGTGTAGCAGTCGCGCAGCAGCGCCGAGCGGTCCTCGGTGGCCGACCAGACCGGGCCGACGGTGTGCACCACCCAGCGGGCCGGCAGGTCACCGGCGGTGGTCGCGACGGCCTGGCCGGTCGGCAGGCCCCGGCCGTAGCGGGAGGCGCGCAGCGCCCGGCATTCGGCGAGGATCGCCGGGCCGCCCCGGCGGTGGATGGCACCGTCCACTCCACCGCCGCCGAGCAGTGACGAATTGGCGGCGTTGACCACCGCGTCCACCCGTTCGGCGGTGATGTCTCCCTCGACCAGGGTGATGTCCACGGGTCAGTCCTCCGTGACGGGTTGGCCGAGGGCACGGCGGGCGAGCAGGGTGGCACCGGCGATCGCGGCCGGCATGAGCAGCACCGCGCCGAGCGGGATCAGGAAGCAGACGAAGACCGCCATCCCGAAGCCGAGCGCGGTGGGACGGTCGACCTTCAGCGCTGCCCGACGCTCCCGCAACCCCTTGCCGCGCCGGTAGAAGGGCGCGCCGACAAGTTCCACGGCGAGCAGCCAACCACCGACGGCGGCACCGATCACCGGTACCACCGTCTGGCCGAGCAGCGGAATGAACCCGGCCGCGAACAGCGGAATGCCGAACAGCGCTGCCAGGGCGACCAGCCGGATCGAGTCGGCGGCGCTGCGCCGCAGGGACGCCCAGAACGGCACCTCGACCGCGTCGGGCGCGCCGCCGTACCGCTGCTCCACCCGCTCGGAGATCTTCTCGTAGAACGGGTCGCCGATGACCAGGGTGACGGCGGTGAAGGTGAGCACAGCGAGCAGGCCACCGAGGCCGAGGACGGCCAGGCCGGCGATCACCCGGACCACCCTGCGGGCCGCCGTCGACCAGTCGTCGGCGAAGGGGGTCACCGCCGTGGCCAGGTCGCCGACGAAGGCGACCAGGATGGCGTACGCGGCCAGGAACAGCACGCCGGAGATCAGCGCCGGCACCACGCCGAGCAGCATCAGACCGGGATTGCGTACGTACAGCCCGATGCCACGCAGCAGGAACCCGGCACCATCGGCGAACCGCCGCGCGGTGCTCGTGGCGGTGCCGGACATCTCGGAAACGTTCACGCCGCTGAGCCTAGTCACCGGCCAGCACATCAACCGATCGACGGATCGTTCGGGTCAACCGGAGCCGAACGAGATCGTCTACAGCTGGTCGATCCCGTACCGGCCCGCCGCGGCGACGCTGTACGGGTAACCGAGCGAAGGGCGATGCGATGCCGGTGATCGAGGTGTCCCACCTGCACAAGCGGTACGGCGAGACGGTGGCGGTGCAGGATGTGTCGTTCGACGTCGCGGCGGGCGAGATCTTCGGCGTCCTCGGCCCGAACGGTGCGGGCAAGACCACCACCGTGGAGTGTGTCGCCGGGTTGCGCGTCCCCGACGGGGGCGAGGTGTCCGTCCTCGGGCTGGACCCTCGCCGGGACGCCACCCGGCTGCGCCATCTGGTGGGGGTGCAGCTACAGGAGAGCCGGTTGCCGGACCGGCTCCGGGTGGCGGAGGCGCTGGAAATGTACGCCTCGTTCTACCGCGACCCGGCGGACCCGGCCCAACTCATCGACGAGTTGGGGCTCGGCGAGAAGCGCAACACCCCGTACGACAAGCTCTCCGGCGGCCAGAAGCAACGGCTCTCCATCGCGCTGGCGCTGGTCGGCAACCCGAAGATCGCCATCCTGGACGAGTTGACCACCGGGTTGGATCCGCAGGCCCGCCGGGACACCTGGAGTCTGATCGAGCGGGTCCGGGATCGCGGCGTGACGATCGTGCTGGTCACCCACTTCATGGAGGAGGCCGAGCGGCTCTGCGACCGGCTCGCCGTGATCGACAAGGGGCGGGTGATGGCGTTGGACAGCCCGGCCGGGCTGGTCTCGGCCGTGGTACCCGACCAACGGATCCGGTTCCGCCCGTCCACTCCGCTCGACGATCACCTCCTCACCGGGTTGCCGCAGGTGACCTCGGTGACCCGCAGCGGCACCCAGGTGGTGGTGACCGGCACCGGTGACGTGCTGCACGCGGTCACCTCCGTCCTCGCCCGTAACCAGATCATCGCCGCCGACCTGCGGCTGGAGCAGGCCACGTTGGACGACGCGTTCGTCGAGCTGACCGGGCGCCGGCTCACCGACTGAGGGGAACGCCATGCACGCCTTCAGCCAGATCCTCAAGACCGAGGCACGGCTCTACCTGCGGGACACCTCGACGATGGTGCTCACCATCGCACTGCCCACCCTGATCCTGGTGGTCCTCGGACTCATCCCCACCCTCCGCCAGCCCACTGCGGATCTCGGCGGGCAGTCCTTCATCACCTACTTCACTCCGTCCCTGCTGGTGGTCACCCTGGCGATGGTCGGCGTGAACGTCCTGCCCACCGTGCTGGCCACCTATCGGGAGCGCGGCATCCTGCGCCGGCTGGCCACCACCCCGGCCAGCCCGCTGGCCCTGCTGCTGGCCCAACTGGTGCTGGCGCTGATCGGCATTCTGATCAGCGCGGTGCTGCTCGCCATGGTGGCCCGGCTGGCGTTCGGCGTACCGCTGCCGCAGCATCCGCTCGGCTTCGCCGCCGCCCTGGTCCTCGGCACCGCGGCGCTGCTCGCGCTGGGACTGCTTGTGGCGGCGGCCGCGCCCACCGCCAGGTCGGCCCAGGCGCTGACCGTACCGGTGTTCATGGTGGTGATGTTCTTCGGCGGCGTGTACCTGCCGAGGTTCCTGCTGCCCGACTTCATCGCCGAGATCGGCGCCTACGCCCCGCCCGGAGTACAGGCCCTGCTGGATGCCTGGACGGGCACCGCACCGCACCCGCTGCATCTGGTGATAATGGCGGTGGTCGCGGTGGCCGCCGGTGCTCTCGCGACGAAACTGTTCCGCTGGCAGTAGGCGGGGATCCGATGACCAGCAGCGGCGACCGACCCGACGACCGAATGGATGCCTGGCAGGTCCGGGAAGCGAATGTCTGGCGGGTGCTGCCCTTCGGAGGGCTGATCGTCGGCACTGTGCTGGCCGTCTTCGCGCCGACGCCGCGCAGTATCCCGTTGGCGGCCACCCTGACCGTCGCCGTGGCCGCTGCCTGCTGGATCGCCTGGTTCATCACCCTGCACCCGCGCTGGCAGAGCCGGCGTGCGCTGATGACGGTCTACTACCTCGGGCTGCTCGCATTCGCCGCCGTGCTGGTGGTCGCCAGTCCGTGGTACGGCTTCTTCGCCTGGATCGGATATGTGCACGCCTTCTTCCTGCCCGGCAGGTGGCGGATCGCCGGGGTGGTCGTCACCGCCGTGCTGCTCGCCACCTCGCAGAGCGGCGGCCTACCGGTTGTGTCGTCGCACTGGGCGATCTGGCTGGTGATGGTGATCTTCAACGTGACGATCGCCGGGGCGGTCAGCTGGTTCACCTACGTTTCCGAGCACCAGGGCGAGAAACGCAAGCGGCTGGTGGCCGAGTTGGCCGCCGCGAACCGCCAGCTCACCGAGACGGTACGGGAGAACGAGGGTCTGCACGCCCAACTCGTCACCCAGGCCCGGGAGGCCGGGGTGCTCGACGAACGGCAGCGGATGGCCCGGGAGATCCACGACACCCTGGCGCAGGGGCTCACCGGCATCATCACCCAGTTGGAGGCGGCCGAGCAGACCCGCGACCGTTCCGGTGACTGGCGGCGGCATGTGGACAATGCGCTGGCGCTGGCCCGGGAGAGCCTCACCGAGGCCCGTCGCTCGGTCCGCGCGATCCGTCCGGAGCCGCTGGAGGCCGCTCGGCTGCCCGACGCCCTGACCGAGCTGGGTGGACGCTGGTCCGCGCGGCACGGGGTACGGGCCGAGGTCAACACCACAGGCACCCCTCGGCCGCTGCATCCGGAGGTCGAGGTGACCCTGCTGCGGGCCGCCCAGGAGGCGTTGGCCAACGTGGCCCGGCACGCCGCCGCCACCCGGGTGGGGCTGACCCTGTCCTACATGTCGGATGTGGTGACCCTGGACGTCCGGGACGACGGCACCGGCTTCGACGCCGAGGCTGCCGCACCGAAGCCGGACGGCGGCTACGGGCTGACTGCCATGCGGCAACGGGTCACCGAGGTCGGGGGCCGCCTCGATGTGGAGTCCGAGCCGGGCGGCGGCACCGCGATCTCCGCGTCCGTGCCGGCCCTGCCGGGGGGTGTGGGGTGACCGATCCGGTACGCCTGCTGATCGTCGACGACCATCCGGTGGTGCGGGACGGGCTACGCGGCATGTTCACAGGTGATCCCGGGTTCGAGGTGGTGGGCGAGGCGGCCGACGGCGCCGAGGCGCTGGCTTTGGCCGCCCGGCACCGTCCCGACGTGGTGCTGATGGACCTGCGGATGCCCGGCATGGACGGGGTGACCGCGATCGGTCGGCTGGTCCGCTCGGACAGCACGGCGAAGGTACTGGTGCTGACCACGTACGACACGGACGCGGATGTGCTGCCGGCGATCGAGGCCGGTGCCACCGGCTACCTGCTCAAGGACGCCCCCCGCGACGAACTGGTTCGGGCGGTACGCGCCGCCGCCCGGGGCGAGTCGGTGCTCTCCCCCGCCGTGGCGGGTCGGCTGATGGGCCGGCTGCGCGCCCCGGCCGAGGAGCCGCTGAGCCACCGGGAACTGGAGGTGCTCACCCTGGTGGCGCGCGGCTCGACGAACCGGGAGGCCGCCGCCCAACTGTTCATCAGCGAGGCCACCGTCAAGACCCATCTGCTGCACGTGTACGCCAAGCTCGGGGTCAACGACCGGGCCGCCGCCGTGGCCGTCGCGTACGACAGGGGTCTGCTGACCCCCGGCGGACGCTGACCGTGCGGGCCGCGCGGCTGATCTCGTTGCTGCTGCTGTTGCAGGCGCGGGAGGCGATGACGGCAGCGGAACTGGCCCGGGAGTTGGAGGTATCCGAGCGGACGGTGTACCGGGACATCGTGGCGCTCTCCGCCGCCGGGGTGCCGGTCTACGCCGACCGGGGGCGGGCCGGCGGTTACCGGCTGCTCGGCGGTTACCGGACCCGGCTGACCGGGATGACCCGGGACGAGGCCGAGGCGCTCTTCCTCGCCGGGCTGCCCGGACCGGCCGGGGACATGGGGTTGGCCGACGCGGTAGCCGCAGCCGAGTTGAAGGTCCTCGCCGCGCTGCCGCCGAGCCTGCGCGACGCACCGACGCGCACCGGGCAACGGTTCCACCTGGACGTGCCCGGCTGGTACGCGCAGCACGCCCCACCGCCGTGGCTGGCCGACCTGGCCGGCGCGGTCTGGCGGGACCGGGTGGTGACCCTGCACTACCGGCGTGGCGATCAGGAGGTGACCCGGCGGGTCCACCCGTACGGTCTGGTCCTCAAGAGCGGCATCTGGTACCTCGTCGGCCAGGTCGACGCGGACCTGCGCACCTACCGGGTGGACCGGATCGTCGCTGTCGAGCCGCACGAGGAGACCTTCGACCGGGAACCGGACTTCGACCTGCCGGCGTACTGGCACGCACAGGCGGAGGCGTTCCTGCGGGGCATGCTGCGGGCCGAGGTGCGGATCCGGCTGAGCCCCGCCGGCCTGCGCCAGCTCAAGCACCGCAGCGACATCCCGTTCGGGTACGCCGAGGCGGTCGCCGCCGCCGGCGAGCCCGACGAGCAGGGCTGGGTCACGACCCGGCTGCCCGTCGAGTCCGTCGACGTGGCGTACACCCAACTGCTCGGGCTGGGCCCGGAGGTGGAGGTGCTCGACCCGCCCGACCTGCGCGCCCGGCTGGCCGAGGCGGCGGCCCGCGCCGCCGCCCTCTACACCGCCCCCGGCGACCGCTGACCCCCGCTGCTGACTCCGCCAGCGAGACCTGACAACCGACGTCAGGTTTCGCGGACGACAGGTGATCCGTCATGCTCCCCGCATGCACCTGCTGCTCTCCGGCATCGTCGGCTCGGTGGCGTACGGGCTAGCGGGGCCGGGCTCGGACGTCGACCGGATCGGCGTCTTCGCCGCGCCCACTGTCGCCTTCCACGGTCTGCACCCGCCGCGCGAGTCGGTGGTCAGCACCGACCCGGACACCACCCTGCACGAGGCCCGCAAGTGGTGCCGGCTGGCGTTGAGCGGCAATCCGACCGCCAGCGAGCTGGCCTGGCTCCCCGACGACTGCTACGAGACCCGTACCGAGTTCGGTGAGCGACTGATCGGCATCCGGTCGGCGTTCCTCAGTGCACCCCGGGTCCGCGAGGCCTACCTCGGCTACGCCGCCCAGCAGTTCCGCAAGCTGGAGTCCCGGGGTGACGGGACCTTCTCGTCGGAGACCCGGCGGCGCACCGCGAAGCACGCCCGGCACCTGGCCCGGTTGGTCCACCAGGGCCGACTGCTCTACGCCACCGGGATACTGGAGATCCGGCTCGCCGACCCGGAGTGGTTCCGCAGCTTCGGGGACCGGGTCGCCGAGGGCGCGCTGGACGAGGCACGCACCCTGCTCGCCGAGGCCGAACTCGACTTCGACCGGATCCGGACGCCACTGCCCGACCGGCCGGACGAGGAACCGGTGGAGCGCTGGCTGCTCGACGTCCGCGCCGCCCACCTGCCCCGCTGACCGGGCACACCTGCCGGGTCGGTCCGACCCGGGTCAGTCGGCCAGGCGGATGCGGACCCGACGGTTGGCCCGGCCCTTGCTCTCCACCTTGACCACCCGCACCTTGCCGATCTGGGCGGTGGAGGCGACGTGCGTACCCCCGTCGGCCTGCACGTCCAACCCGACGATGTCGACGATGCGGACCTCCGCCTCGTCGGGCGGGATCAGATTCGACTGGGTACGGATGATGTCCGGCAGGGCCAGCGCCTCCGCGCGCGGCAGCACCCGGGTGGCGACCGCGCGGTCGGCGGTCACCTCCGCGTTCACCAGTTCCTCGATCCGACTCTTGAAGTCCGACGGCACCTCGGGCAGGTTGAAGTCCATCCTGGCCTCGCCGGGTTCCATGTTGCCGCCGGTGACCAGGGCACCGAAGTCGCGGAACACCACCCCACAGAGCACATGCAACCCCGAATGGGTACGCATCAGCCGGGTCCGCCGATCGTCCTCCACCGCACCGGTGACGGTGGTGCCCGTCGGCGGCAACGGGTCACCCTCGGCGGGGATCAGCCACAGGTCGTCGGCCTTGCGGGTGCCCACGACCCGGGTCTGCACCCCCTGCCAGAGCAGTACGCCGTGATCCGGCGGCTGCCCGCCGCCACCCGGGTAGAACGCCGAGCGGTCGAGCACGATGCCCTGCTCGGGGTCGCTGTGCAGCACCGTGCACTGCCACTCGCGCAGGCTGGGATCAGCAAGATCGAGCCGGTGCGTACGGCCATGGTGTGTGACGCCCATGACAGGGCAGGCTACCCGTTGAGGAACTCGGAGATCCGGGCCCGCACGTCGGCGCGTTCCGTCCAGAGCACCCCGGGGCGGGCGTACCGGTGCAGGGTCGCCCGGGGCAGCGCGGCCGCAAGCTGCTCGGCGACCTCCACGGGATGCAGGTCGTCGCCCTCGCAGGCGATGATCAGCGCCGGAGCGGTGACCGCACCGAGCGCCCCGGCATCGGTGACGGGTGCCTGACCGGGCAGATCGGCCAGGCCTGCGGCGAGACCGTCGCGCAGCAGGTGATCGAGCCGCTGCCGCAGGTACGCCCAACCGGCCGGCGTGTTGCGTACCGCCGGTGGCATCTCCGCCGCGACCACCTCGGCCACCGCCGAGGCGTCCCCACTCTCCACTGCGGACAGCAGTTCGAGCAGCCGGGTCCGGGCGACCGGGGCACGCGGCTGGTCGAGCGCCGCAGGCAGGAAGAAGATGAGCCGCTCGAAGCGTTCCGGGCTCTCGACGAGCAGCCGGCACAGGGCACCCGCGCCGAGACTGGCGCCGAACGCCCGGGTCGCACCGGACAGATCGGCGACCGCCCGCAGATCCCGGGACAGGTCGAGATAGCTCCACAGACCTTCCGGCGCGTCCGAGCGACCGTGTCCACGGAACTGGAAGAAAACCTTGCGGCCGGTGACGCCGCTGCCGAAGGGACGGGTGACGGCGATGCCGTTGCCCAGCCCGTGAGCGAACACGGTGACCGGATCACCGGTGCCGGTGACCAGCCGCTCCAGCCGTACGCCGTGCGGCGTGGCGATCAGCTCGGTGTCCGGCTCGGGTAACGCCGGCCGTCCGCTGCGTGGCCCACCCGGGCCGGGCCCCCAGGTGCGAGGCCCACCGTCAGGTGGTGGTGGCCAGCGGAAAGCCCTCACCACGACCCTCTGTTGTCACCCAGTTCGCGTAGGCCGACCCGGACGTCGAGCAGATAGATCAGGGCCGCCGCGATGCCGATCAGCCCGAAGATGCTGAGCGTGGTCTGGGTGAGCAGAGTCAGCAGGAGAGTGACCGCGAGAATCGCGATCCAGCCACCCTTGGGCAGAGTGCCGATGGCGGGGAAGGCGTCGGAGCGCTGCGTGATGGCGTGCACGAGCGCGACCCCCTGCACGATCAGTGCGAACACGAACAGGATCAGGTCGATCACGAGGCGAACATCGAAGGCGAAGATCGGCGCGGCGTAGGCCATGACGGCAAGCTTATGCCGACGACCCCGGATCCGTCCGACAGGACGGTCACCGGGGTCGCCGGCAGGTGGTCACTCGGCGGCCGGACGGGTCCGCTTGGTGGCTCCGGGCAGCTTCGCCGACGGGGTTGCCGTCCGCTTGGCGGCCGGCTGCCGGGTCGTCGCCTTGGCGCGGGTGGCCTTCTTGGCAGCGGCCGGCTTGGCCTGTGCGATCTCGGCAACCTCGGCCGGGCTCGGCACCTCGGCCGACTCGACACCGGCGGCCGGCTTCTTCGTCGCGGTCGGCTTCTTCGTCGCAGCCGGCTTCTTCGTCGTATCCGGGGTCGTCTTCTTCGTCGCGGCCGGCTTGGTCGTAGCGGCGGCCTCAGTCGTCACGGCGGTCCCGGCCGCAGCGGCGGCCCCGGTCGGGGCGGCGGCCTTGGTCTTGGCGGCGGTCTCGGTCGTCTCGGCGGCCTCGGTCGTCTCGGCGGCCTCGGTCAGGGCGGGCGCGGCCTGCACGCTGGCCTGGGTGGCCTCGATGTCGGCGTTGACCGTGTCGGCGGCCTCCAGCACGCCGGTGCCGACCGCCCGCTCGCCTCGGGTCACGAGCTTGCTGTAGACGGCCATCGCGCGCTCCTGCGCGGCCTGGGCGCCGGCGACGACCACGGCGGCGTTACGGGCCGCCAGGCCACGCAGCCGGTCCAGATCGGCCGCCTCACGCAACCTGTTGAAGTCGGCGCTCTCCCGCAGCCGATCCAGGTCGGCCGCCTCCCGAAGACGGTTGAAGTCCGCGACCTCGCGCAGCCGGTCCAGATCGGCGGCCTCGCGCAGCCGGTTGAGGTCGGCAGCCTCACGCAGGCGCTTGAGATCGGCGGCCTCGCGCAGGCGGTTGAGGTCGGCAGCCTCGCGCAGGCGGTTGAGGTCGGCGTTGCGCCGCAGCGACTCGGCGGTCAGGTTGGCGTCGCGCAGCTTCTCGTTGGCCTTCTGGCGCAGCTCGAACCCGGCCACGACGGCCTTGCCGCCCAGGTCGTTGGCGACTCGGCTGCCGTCACTGGCGACCCGTTCGCCCAGCTCGGCGACCACCGCGGGCAGTTTGCGCAGCTGCTCCAGGGCGAGGTCACCGGCACCGGCGGCAGCGTAGATCGGAGCGGGGATACGGTTCGTCTTCGGCTGGGTCACGACTTCTCCTCTTCGGCCGCGACGGCGGCCTTGCGGACCACCTTGCGGGCGGCCTTCTTGGCAGGGGGGCGGGCCGGTGCCGGAGCGGGACCCGCCTCGGTCACGGCGACCGATTCAAGGACGGCCTCGGTCGGTGTGCCCTCAGGGGTGGTGGGGCCGGTCGCGGCCAGGTTGGCCACGTCGGGCGCGGTGATCGGCGCAATCTCCTCGCCGCCGGTGGCGGTGTCCGTACCGTCGACAGGGCCGACCGGAGCGGACCCGGCAGTGGCGGCAGTTCCGTCTGGGTTGGCGGTGCCGTCCAGGGTGGCGGTGGCCGGTCCACCCGGCGCAGCATCGGTCGCGGCAGCGGTGGCCTCCGCGAGCCGGGCGTTCTCCCGGCGGAAGGTCTCGTAGATCTGGGTGAGGGACTGCTTCTGCGCCATCGTCAGGTCCTGATCGACCGCGATGGCGGCCAGCACGCCCTGGCCCTCCTTGTCATCGAGCAGGCCGGCCCGCAGATACATCGCCGGCGTGGAGACCCGCAGCGCGCTGGCGAGTTGCTGGAGCACCTCGGCACTTGGTCGACGCAGCCCTCGCTCGATCTGGCTCAGGTAGGGATTGCTGACCCCGGCCTGCTCGGCAAGCTGCCGCAACGAGATCTTCGCGTTCCGCCGCAGGTCACGAATGAACCCGCCGACGTCGGGAAGGTCTTTGGAAGTGGCCATGACTCAACGCTAGCTCGCCCCGCTAGCACCTGCAAGCAATCCGCTAGCCACAGTTAGCAGCCTCACTCCCCACCCAAACCGCCCCCCTCACCCCCAAAACCCACACTCACACTCCGCACCCCCACCCCCACCCCCACCCCCACCCCCACCCGCACCCGCACCCGCACCCGCACCCGCACCCGCGATCTTGCACTTTCCGTCGGGACAAAACGCCATAAAAAGCGCGAGCCAGCGACCAAAAGTGCAAGATCGCGGGCAACAGGGGCGCACGGACCACATGGCGCGGGCGGACAGCGCCACGGGCGGGGCGGCGAAGGGAGGGGGGAAGGGAGGGGGTGGGGTTACCAGAGGGGGTGGGTGGTGCCTACGGGGAGTCCGCCGCCGAAGAGGGGTATCTCGGCGAACTCGGCAAGCACCGGGGCGTCGATCGCGAGCCGGCGGAGCGCAGAGGTCACCACGGGCATCCGGGCCCGCCCCGCACCGTCGTCGATCTTCAGCGCGAGGGCGCCGACGCCGGGCACGGCCGCGGCGATCACGCCCTCCGCGCCCACCTTGGCCAGCAGTCCGGGTACGCCGCGCATCAGCCGGGTGTCGTCCGCCTCGGTGCCGCCGACGATCTCCGGGTACGCCCGCATCGCGTCGGCCACCGTCCGCTCCAGGGTTCCGGTCTCGGCCGACACCAACCGCAGGTACGCCCGGGCGAGCCCGGTCAACGACACCGCCAATACCGGTGCGCCGCACCCGTCCACTCCGACCGCCGCCGCCTGCTCACCGGTCAGGTCCTCGATCGCGTCGCGCAACCGCTGCTGCAACGGGTGCTCCGGCCGCCAGTAACCATCCACCGGCCAACCGGCGGATCGGCAGGTCAGCAGCATCCCGGCGTGCTTGCCGGAGCAGTTCATCTGGATCCGGGTGGGGCCGCCGCCGGCTCGCAGCACCGCCTCCCGCGCCTGCTCGCCGACGGGCAGATCCGGCGGGCAGTGCAGCGCCTCCTCGTCGAGCCCGGCATCGGCGAGCAGCCGGGCGACCCGGGCCAGGTGGAACTCCTCCCCCGCGTGGCTGGCCGCCACCAACGCCAGGTCGGCGGGGTCGGTCAACGGCAGCCCGGCCCGGAGCATGCCGACCGCCTGCATCGGCTTGTTCGCAGAACGCGGGAAGATCGGCCCGCTCACGTCACCGGCCGCGTCGAGCACGGCACCCGTGGCGTCGAGCACCACCACCGAGCCGCGGTGCACGCCCTCCACGAAGTCGGACCGGACCACCTCGGCGAGCGGCACGCCGCCCGCGTACGTCTTTCCCACGGTGTGGACGGTACCGACGGTTGATGGGGTGCCGACGTCGGGGTGAGCAGGGACTCCCCCTCCGGGTGTACAGCGACGCCCGGCGGGGCAGCCCTTACCGGCCGAGCAGTTCGCGGGCCTGGGTGGTGTTCAGCGGTGGACGCTGGGCGAGCTGGGCGAAGCCGACCGCCCGGGCGACCAGCTGCATGTTCGACTCCACCGGGCGTCCCTTGGCGTACGTGACGGTGTCTTCCATACCGACCCGCAGGTGGCCGCCGGTCGACAGTGAGGCCAGCATCACCGGGATGGTGCTGCGCCCGACGCCGGTCGCCGAGAAGGTGGTGCCCTCCGGCAGGTCGCGCAGCATCTGCTGAGCCGCGACCAGGGTCGCTGTGGTGCCGGGCATACCGCCGGGTACGCCCATCACGAAGTCCACGTGCACGTGGCCGCCGTGCGGCAGGCCGTACCTGTCCAGCAGGCGGCGCAGCGCGGTCAGGTGACCGAGGTCGAAGATCTCGTACTCCGGCACGATGCCGCGTTCCTGCATCCGGGTGTGCAGGTCGACGATGAACTCCCAGCGGTTGAGGAAGACGTCGTCACCGAAGTTGACGGTGCCCATGGTGCAGGAGGCCATGTCCGGTGCGGCGTCCAGCACGGCGAGCCGGTCGGCCTCCGGGTCGGTGACCGCGCCGCCGGTGGAGAGCTGCACGATCAGGTCGGTGCTCTCCCGCAGTGCCGACACGGTGGCCCGCAGTCGTCCCAGGTCCAGGGTGGGCCGGGCCTCGTCGTCACGGATGTGGACGTGGATGATCGAGGCGCCCAGCGCCTCGCACTCCGTGGCGGTCAGCAGCAGTTCGTCCAGGGTCACCGGCAGCGCCGGCACCTCCGTCTTGGCCGACTCCGCGCCGGTGGGGGCAACCGTGATCAACGTCCCTGTTGTCATGCCGGCGATCCTAGAACGCCCGCTGAAGGTACTTGTGTTAACAGGGGGCCCCGCCTCTACCGGAGGCGTTAATAAGGTGCCCTTCCTTACTCCCGGTCGATGGCGGCGGCGCTCTCGCCGACGCGCAGCACGGCGTCGTCGGGCACCGAACGCTTGACCACGGCGAGCGCGACCTGACCCAGCTCGTGGTGGTGCACGGCGGTGCCGACGAAGCCGACCGTACGACCGGCGAGTTCGACAGGGGTGCCGGCAACCGGCAGTTGGTCGGTGGTCACCCCGTCCAGGTGCAGCAGGACCAGCCGACGCGGCGGACGGCCCATGTTGTGCACCCGGGCGACCGTCTCCTGCCCCCGGTAACAGCCCTTGTCCAGGTGTACGGCCGGGGCGATCAGGTCGACCTCGGCCGCAATGGTGCGATGGTCGGTGTCGACGCCGACCCGGGCGCGTCGGGCGGCCACCCGCACCGCCTCGTACGCCCACAGCCCGGCGACCCCGACCCCGCCGTCGCGCAACCGGGCGACCACCTGGTCCATCGCGGTCCGGGGCACCAGCAGGTCCACGCCCAGCGGCCCGAGTCGCGCCCACCCGCCCGACGGCAGGGGCTTGACGTCGTAGCGGGCGGTGGGCCGGGGCGGCACCTCGCCGGAGCGGAACTTGGGCCCCGGTACGCCGGTGACGTCCGGCGCGTTCAACGTGGGCACGTCGAGCAGCGCCAGCGCTTCGGCCACCCGGGGCCCGACCAGCGACAGCAACGCTTGATCGGCGGTGACGTCACGCGGCTCGACCCGGCTGAAGAACCGCATCTTCTCCAGGTATGTCAGCAGGCCCTCGGTCGCACCCGGCTCGGTGTCCAGCCAGGTGGTGTCGCCGTCCTCGGCGACCATGGCGTGCTGTTCGATGTGCCCGTTCGGCGAGAGCACCAGCAACTCGGTGCCCTGCCAGGGGCCCAGCTCGGCCAGATGTTGTGTGGTGAGGGTGTGCAGCCAGGAGATGCGGTCCGCACCCGGCACCGCGATCACGCCCCGGTGGGATCGGTCCACCAGGCCGACCTCGGTGTCGAGCAGGCGCTGCTCGCGCATCGGGTCGCCGTAGTGGGCCGCCACCGGGCGCACCCCGGCCGCCGCGTGCGCCGGCTCCGGCTGGTCGCGGCTGGACTCGTCGAGGCTCTCCACGGCCACCGCACCCGCGATGTCGATCATGCTGGACTCCCGTCCCCGCAGCGTGCGCAGTTGCCGAAGAAGGAGACGTGGCCGATGTCCATCCGGAAGCCACGTTCCCGCGTCAACTGCTCGGCCAGCGGACGCATCAACTCGGGGTCCATCTCGTCGATCGCGCCACACTCGCGGCAGACCAGGTGGACGTGCTGGTCCTCACCGGCGGCGTGGTAGGTCGGCGACCCGTGGGACAGGTGGGTGTGGGTGACCAGGCCGAGTCGTTCCAGCAGTTCGAGCGTGCGGTAGATGGTGGTGATGTTGACCCCGGCGGCGACTTCGCGCACCGCCGTGTGCACCTGCTCCGGCGTGGCGTGCCCCAGGTCCAGCACCGCTTGCAGGATCAGCTGCCGCTGCGCCGTCAGCCGCAGGCCACGGGAGCGGAGCAGTTCCGCGAGGGAGGATTCGGACACCCTCCGATCATAGTTCGGCCGTCTCCGAATCGTTCGACGGAGACCGCTGTCCGTCTATCCTGCCCAGTTGTGGAGGTCACACGGATCGGCGTACTCGGTCGAGGGTTGCTATCGGTCACCGAGCCGGTACTGCGCGGCGACGACCTCGGTGTGCTGCGCGGCGACGGGCTGTTCGAGACCATGCACCTGCGGGACGGGCGGCCCTGGCTGCGCGAGGCGCACCTGGCCCGGCTGCGGGCCGGCGCCGCGGCGGTGGAGCTGACCCTGCCCGACGACGCGGCGCTCGTCGAACTCCTGGATACCGTCGCCGCCGGGTGGCCGACCGAGGTCGAGGGCGCCTTGCGGCTGGTCTGCACCCGCGGGCCCGAGGGCGGCGGCCCACCGACGGTGTACGCCACCCTCGCCGCCGTCCCGGCCGCGGTCCGGCAGGCCCGACACGACGGGGTACGGGTGGCGACGCTGAGCCTGGGGGTACCCGCCGACGCCCGCCCCGAGTTGGACTGGTTGCCGGCCGGGATCAAATCGACGTCGTACGGGGCGAGCACGGCGGCCCGCCGATGGGCCGCCCGAGCCGGGGTGGACGACGTGCTCTGGGTCTCCTCCGACGGCTACGTCCTGGAAGGGCCGACCGCCAACGTGGTCTGGTCGACCGGCGACACGCTCTGCACGGTGCCGGCCGCGCGCACCGGCATCCTGCCCGGCACCACCGTCGCCTGGCTGCTCGCCAACGCCGCCGAGGTCGGCTGCCACGCCGCCGAACGCATGGTCACCCCGGCCGAGCTACGCGACGCCGACGCCGTCTGGCTCACCTCGTCCGTTCGCGGTCTGGTGGAGGTGCTCGCCCTCGACGGCGAGCCGCTGCCCCGCAGCCCGCGTACCCACGCGCTGCGGGACCTGCTCGGCTTTCCGCTGCCCTGACCGTCGGGTCAGCCGGCGACCCGGATGAGCCGGGCGGACAGGTGCGGCGTCAGCGGCTGACCCACGGCCGCCATGTCCTGCGCGTACAGCAGGGCACCCTCGACGATGCCGAACAGCCGGTGCCCGGCGGTGACCTCCTTGGCGGTGGCGGTACGCACCACCGCATCGGTCACGAACTCGATCTGGGTGCCCTTGCGCCGACCGATGTGCAGCTCCATCACCCCGGTCGGGACGGTCAGCAGCGCCTCCAGTTCGTCGGTGACCCGGTCACCGTCGAGTACCGGCCGCCACCAGCCGACCTCCCGTCCCGCCGGGCGCACCGGGCGGGACTGCTCGTCGAGGATCCATGCCCGCGACTCGTACGACAGGAACGGCCGCCCGTCGTGGCTGATCCGGATCTCCTGGGCGAAGTCGAAGTCCTCGATGGTGGGGAAGCCACCCCGACCCCGACCCCGCCACACCCCGATGTACGGCAGCAGGCCGTCCAGGGTCGGGTGCAGCTTCGGCCCCACCCGCAGGTCGTGGCTCTCCTCGTAGGGGTACGGTTCGACCGGCGGCGCGTTCAGCCACGGCGGCGGTGCCAACGGATTGTCGTCACTCATCACTTGCCTCTTGAGATGCGGACGGCCAGATAGATCAGGCCACCGGCGAGCGCGCCCAGGCCGGCGACCAGCAGGCTGACGAACCCGATCTCGGTGACCATCCGACTCATCCTATGCTGGTCGCCATGGCCCGCTCTCTCGTCGTCAAGGCCACCGCCGGTGCCGATGCACCCGAGCGCTGTGCCCAGGCGTTCACTGTGGCGGCCACCGCCGCTGCCGCTGGTGTGCACGTCTCGCTCTGGTTGACCGGCGAATCGACCTGGTTCGCGCTGCCCGGGAGGGCTCAGAACTTCGAGTTGCCGCATTCGGCGCCGCTGGCCGAGCTGCTGCACGTGATCCTCACCACCGGCACGGTGACGGCCTGCACCCAGTGCGCGGCCCGCCGGGACATCGGCACCGACGACGTCATTCCGGGAGTGCGGATCGCCGGCGCGGCGGTGTTCGTGGAGGAGACGATGGCCGAGGGAGCGCAGGCGCTCGTCTACTGAGCCCTGGCTGCTCGATCGTCAGTAGCCGGAGCCGGCTTCGGCAAGGCGACGGAACCTGCCCGGCAACTCGGACTAATGCCTACGATTCGGGTGTGACCGAGGCGATCGAGCAGTTCTTTGCGACCTTGCCCGCCCGCGCCCCGCAGCTGCTGCGCAGCTCGCTCACCGGCACGCTTCGGATCGACCTCACCGACGACGGCCGCACCGAGCACTGGGTGCTCCGCATACGACCGGGCGCCCTCGATATCGACCGAGGGTTGGCCGAGGCCGACGCCATCTGGTACAGCAGCGTAGATCTGTTCGACCGGCTGGTGACCGGCCGTTCTCAGGCGATAGCCGCGCTGTTTCGCAACGAGAGCACGTTCAGCGGACGGGTGACGCTGTTCCTGGCGTTCCGGCTGTTCTTCCCGCCCGCACCGGGCACCAGGGACCCGCGCGAGGTGGCCCGGGAGAAGGTCAGGCGGGCCCGGTGAAGGAGCTTGTCAGCATCCTGGACGGCAACACCTTCCTGGTCAGTGATCGCTGTGGGGACATCGAACCCTCCCTCGACTTTCCGACCGGCCTGTTCGCCTTCGACACCAGGTTCCTCTCCACCTGGCTGCTGCTGCTCGACGGAGAACGGCTGCAACCGCTCTCCGTCGACGACGCGGAGTCCTACCGGACTCGCTACTTCCTGGTGCCCGGCGAGCCCACCCACTTCCTGGACACCAAGGTCTCGATCATCCGGAACCGGGCCATCGGCGACAGCTTCGACGAAGACCTGACCGTGCTCAACCACTCCGGGAAGGAGATGACGTTCACCGTCCGACTCGAGATCGGCGCCGACTTCGCCGACCTGTTCGAGATCAAGGACGTGCAGCACAAGCAGGGCGACCTCACCGTCGCGGTCGAGGATCACGCGCTGCGCCTGACGTACCGGCGGGAGGCGTTCCACCGCGAGACGGTGATCCACAGCAGCGCACCCGCGGCGGTCGACAAGCGGGGAATGACCTTCTCGATCCAGATCGGTCCGCACGGCGAATGGACCACCCACCTGAGGATCTCCACGGTGATCTACGGCGCGCGGGGTGAGGACGTCCGCACCGGGCTGCCGATGGCGGGCAGCCGCAGCACGGCGGCGATTCAGGCTGAACACGCGGAACTCGTCGCGAACGCGCCCAAACTCGTCTGCGACTGCGAACCCCTGGCCACCGCGTACCGGCGCAGCCTGGAGGACCTGGCCGCGCTGCGGTACGAGTCCATCGCCCTCGGCGTCCGGCTGATGGCCGCCGGGCTGCCCTGGTTCATGACGCTGTTCGGTCGGGACAGCATCATCACCTCATTGCAGGTGCTGCCGTTCCTGCCGGACATCATCCCGCCCACGTTGATGATGTTGGCCGGGCTGCAGGGCCACCGGATCGACGACTTCCGCGACGAGGAGCCCGGCAAGATCCTGCACGAGCTGCGCTACGGCGAGACCGCCGGGTTCGAGGAGCAGCCGCACTCGCCGTACTACGGCGCGGCCGACTCCACCCCGCTGTTCGTGATCCTGCTCGACGAGTACGAGCGGTGGACCGGCGACAGCACGCTCATCAAACAGCTGGAGTACCCCGCCCGGGCGGCGCTGAACTGGATGGACACGTACGGCGATCTGCTCGGCACCGGCTACCTCTGGTATCAGACCCGCAACACCCGCAACGGGCTGGAGAACCAGTGCTGGAAGGACTCCTGGGACGGGATCTCCTACTCCGACGGGCGGCTGCCGGGCTTTCCCCGCGCCACCTGTGAGATGCAGGGCTACGCCTACGACGCCAAGCTGCGCGCCGCCCGGATGGCCCGACTGTTCTGGAACGACCCGCAGTACGCCGACCAGCTGGAACTCCAGGCCGCCGCGCTGAAGGAACGGTTCAACCGGGACTTCTGGCTGCCGGACAAGGAGTACTACGCACTGGGTCTGGACAGCGACGGCACTCCGGTGGACGCGCTCAGCTCCAACATGGGGCACCTGCTGTGGAGCGGCATCGTCGACGAGTCGCGGGCCGCCCGGGTCGCCGAGCACCTGCTGGGACCACGCCTGTTCTCCGGATGGGGGGTTCGCACCCTCGGCGACGACCAGGGACGTTACAACCCGATCGGGTACCACGTGGGAACGGTCTGGCCGTTCGACAACTCGCTCATCGCCTGGGGTCTGTGGAAGTACGGCTTCCGGCAGGAGGCCGGGCAGATCTGCGAGTCGATGCTCGGTGCCTCGCGCTACTTCGACGGCCGGTTGCCGGAGGCGTTCGCCGGCTACGAACGCGACCTCACCGAGTTTCCGGTGCAGTACCCGACCGCGTGCAGCCCGCAGGCATGGTCGGCGGGCACCCCGCTGCTGCTGGTCCGGGTCCTGCTCGGGCTCGAACCCGAGGACGAACACCTGATCATCGACCCGTACGTGCCGGAGGGGATGGGTCGGGTGGAGCTGCTGGACATCCCCGGCCGGTGGGGTCGGGTGGACGCGCTGGGCCGCAGCCGCGACCGTGACGACGAGTGAGGGCGGTTCAGTCTGCGCATCCGGTGGTGGCTGCCAGGACCGTTCGGTCCTCGTACAGCTCGACAAGCACCGCCACGCCGTCGTGTCGGTAGGCGTACAGCTGGTCGGTGGCCACCACGGGCGTCCCACCGGCCAGGGGCGCGAGCGCGGCCTGGGGTGACTGCGCCGCGGCCGCGACGTCGGCCCGGCGGGTACGCGCCACCCCGCCGCTCGGGCAGGCCACCTGCATCAACTCGTCCGGTCCTCCGGCCGGCACGCCGAGGGCGGAAAGCGCGGCGCTCAGGGCCGCCGACTCGGGGCCTCGTGGGTACTCCGGCAGTAACGAAGCGAGAACAGCGTCGGCGGGGCGGCAGCCCGTTTCGACGCTCAGGCGCACCCGGCCGTCGGCGACGGTACGACCCGAAACGGTGACGAACTCCCCCGCGTCGGCGCGCAGCCGGGGGCCGTCGGAGGTGAGCCGGACGCCGGCCCGCCAGGGCGAGGGCAGTCCCTCGGCGACCCGCTCCAGCACGGCCCGCTCCTCACCGGCCGGCACGGCCAGCTCGACGTGGCGGCGCAGGATCGCGCCGTCGGCGAACGGGGTGACCCGGCAGCCCTGCTCGAACTCGGCCGGTGCCAGCGCGTACACCGTGCCGGAGGCCGCCGCGACCAGCTCGCCGATCGCGGCATGCACGCGCGGCATGGCCTGGGCCATGGTGCGCTGCTCGCGTACCGTCGGCGGATCGTTGCGGGCCGAGTGCCAGGTCAGGCCGGCGAGCAGCACCCCCCAGACCACGGTCAGCGCGACCAGCCACCGCGGCCAGCCAGGGCCGGACTCGGGTGGCGGCGGGCCGGCGGAAGGGGCGTACCCCGTCGGGGCTGTACTGCTCACCCGGCCATGGTGTCACGCGCGGCGACTCTGCCCGGGCCGGGTCAGCGGTGCGGTGTCAGTTCTGGTCCTCGATGGCGTCGGGGGGTGCGGTCAGGCGGTAGCCGACCCCGCGGACGGTCTGCACCTGGGGCCCACCGGGCAGGGCGCGCAGCTTGCGCCGCAGTCGCTTGACCGCCGAGTGCAGGATCGCCGTGTCGCCGAGGTAGGCGCCACCCCAGACCGAGGCGAACAGCCGCTCGTAGCTCCACAGGCTGACCGGCGAGCTGGCCAACCGGGCGAGCAGCTCCCGCTCGGTACGGGTCAGCCCCAGCGGTACGCCCCGCCAGCTGACCAGGTGCCCGGCCCGGTCGATGACGAGATCGGCCCAGCCGCCCGCAGCGCCGGCCCGACGTTCAGGAGGTCGGGCATCCGTCAGATCGGGCTCGCCCGGTGGCTCGGGAAACATCGCTCGCAACTGAGCCAGGTCGGCGCAGATCACCACCGGACCCACGCCGTCGAGTCGTTGGACCACGCGCTGCCGCACAACGGCGTCGGAGCTGACGCAGACCAGGATCGGGATCTCCACACCGGACACGTTGCCTCCCCACGAGCCCGCGCTGACCTGCGACTTCCCATCAATCGACAACGACGGCCACCGATGACTCCCGGCAATGAGCCTAACGGTCAGGATCGCGCCTCGTCACTGACCGAGTACTGACCGACATCTTCCATTGATCACTGATCGTCGGCGCAGAAGCATGACTCTCAGCGGGCGGGCACCACCACCAGCCACCCACATCGTCCGACCGCTCCGCGGTGTCACGATCCGGCCCGCGGATGCCCGGCCCGAGTCGATCGGGACGACGACGTGGGGGAGGAACCTTTGTTCACACGACCATCCGCACGGTCACCACGATGGCGGGCGGTGGCGGTCGCGACCGCTGCGCTGCTGGCCGTCACCGCCCAGCCCGCGGTCGCCGCGCCGGCACCGCAGCCGGCACCACAGCGGGCCACCGTCGACCAGGCGTTGGTGGACCGGCTCGCCAGCAGCGACACCACCGCGTTCCTGGTCTACCTGCGGGAGACCGCACCGCTGGCCGAGGCCGCGAAGACGCGCGATGCCGACGAGCGGGCCCGCACCGTGCACCGGCTGCTCACCAGCACCGCCGCCCGCAGCCAGGCCGACCTGCGCGAGCTGCTCGACGAGCGGAAGGTACCGCACACCGCGTACTGGATCGCCAATGCGATCCGGGTCGAGGGCGACAAGGCGTTGGTCGACGAGATCGCCGGCCGGCCCGAGGTGTCCCGGATCGCGCCGAGTCGCAGCTACCCCCTGCTGCTGCCGACCTCCAGCGAGGCGACCCGGGCGCGTACCGCCGCGGTCGAGTGGGGGCTGACCAACATCGGGGCACCCCGCGTCTGGGACGAGTTCGGCGACCGCGGTGAGGGCATCGTGGTGGCCAACATCGACAGCGGTGTGCAGTACGATCACCCGGCGCTTGTCGCCTCCTACCGGGGCAACCTCGGCGGCAGCTTCGACCACGCGTACAACTGGTTCGACCCGGCCGGGATCTGCACCGGCACCGCGCCCTGCGACAACAACGACCACGGCACCCACACGATGGGCACGATGGTCGGCGACGACGGGGCCGGCAACCAGATCGGGGTGGCACCGGGCGCGAAGTGGATCGCCGCCAAGGGCTGCGAGTCGCGCAGCTGCTCCGACGCCTCCCTGCTCGCCTCCGGCCAGTGGGTGCTCGCGCCCACCGACGCCAACGGTCAGAACCCCCGGCCGGATCTGCGTCCCGACATCGTCAACAACTCCTGGGGCGGCGACGGCGGTGACCCCTGGTACCAGCAGACCATCGCCGCCTGGCGGGCCGCCGGGATGTTCCCCGTCTTCTCCTCCGGCAACGACGGCCCGAGCTGCGGCAGCGCCGGCTCCCCCGGTGACAACGCCAACGCGTACGCGGTCGGGGCCTACGACGTGAACAACGCCATCGCCAGCTTCTCCGGTCGCGGCTCCGGCACCGACCTGATCAAGCCGAACATCGCGGCACCCGGCAGCAACGTGCGCTCCAGCGTCCGCAACGGCGGGTACGCCTCGGCCAGCGGCACCTCGATGGCCGCCCCGCACGTGTCCGGCACCGTGGCGCTGGTCTGGTCCGCCGCGCCGAGCCTGCGTGGGGACATCGCCGCCACCGAGGAACTGCTGGACCGCACCGCCCGCGACGTCGACGCGACCACCTGCGGCGGCACCCCGGCCGACAACAACGTCTTCGGCGAGGGCCGGCTGGACGCGTACGCGGCGGTCCGGGACGCGCCCCGAGGCGCGATCGGCCGGGTCACCGGCCGGGTGACCGACGCGGCCGACGGCGACCCGGTCAACGGCGCGACCGTGACCGACGGCACCCGCACCACCAGCACCGGCCCCGACGGTCGGTACACGCTGAGCGTGCCGGCCGGCGAGAGCACGGTGACGGTCAGCGCCTACGGGTACGCCGGCCAGTCGGCGACCGTCACCGTCGCCGAGGGCGGTGCCGTCACCCGCGACTTCGCGTTGACCGCCAACCCGACGGTCACCGTGAAGGGCAGGGTCACCGACGCTTCCGGCCACGGCTGGCCGTTGTACGCCAGGATCGAGGTGGCCGGCCGGCCCGGCGGTCCGATCTTCACCGACCCGGTGACCGGGCGCTACTCGTTCACCGCGCCGGGTGGCACCTCGTACCGGCTGACCGTCACCGCCCGGTACCCCGGCTATCAGAGCGTCACCCGTGACGTGGCGGTGGCCGCTCGGGACGTGACGGCCGATATCGCCGTACCGGTCGAGGCGAGCTGCGTCGCCGCCGGTTACTCGGGCCAGTTCGGTGCTCCGCTGCTGACCCAGAGCTTCGACGGCACGAGTGCGCCGTCGGGCTGGACGGTGACCAACCGCACCGCCTCCGGTGGCTGGGTCTTCAACGACCCGCGCTCGCGCGGCAACCTGACCGGCGGCTCGGGCGGGTTCGCCATCATCGACAGTGACGCCCTGGGCAGCGGCAACACCCAGGACACCGACCTGGTCGCCCCGCCGGTGAACCTGTCCGGCGCGACTGCACCGGTGCTGCGCTTCCGCAGCGACTGGCGGGCGGTCGGCATCACCGACACGGCCGACATCGACGTCTCGACCGACGCCGGAGCGACCTGGACCAACGTCTGGCACCAGACGTCGAGCCGGCGTGGGCCCCGGGTCGAGGAGGTGCCGCTGACCCCGGCCGCCAACGCCGGGTCGGCGCTGGTCCGATTCCGGTTCAACGGCACCTTCGCCTGGTGGTGGCAGGTGGACGACGTGGAGGTGGTCAACCGGGAGTGCACGCCGGTTCCGGGCGGCCTGGTGGTGGGCACCACCACCGACCGCAACACCGGTGAGGCGGTCAACGGGGTGACGGTGGTCAGCGACGACCAGCCGCAGGACCGCGCGGTGTCGGCGGCCACCCCGGAGGACGCCGCCCAGCCCGACGGCTTCTACTGGATCTTCTCCACGCTGACCGGTACCCGGCCGTTCACCGCCAGCCGGACGCCGTACCAGTCGCTCACCAAGGATGTCGCGGTGGTCGAGGACGGGGTGAAGCGGACGAACTTCGCGCTCCGCGCCGGGCGGGTGACGGTCAGCCCGACAAGCATCGAGTCGCACCAGCGGCACGGCGTCGTACGGACCACCAAGGTGACGGTGAGCAACACCGGCAGCGCGCCGGCCGAGGTGGATCTGCTGGAGCGGTCCGGCCAGTTCGAGCTGCTCACGCAGGGTGCTGGCGCACCGCTGCAGGTGCAGAAGATGAAGGGCATCAGCAAGGAGCGGTCCGGTGTCGCGTACGGCGGTGCCGCACCGGAGTCCGCTTCGACCGCCGCCGACGACGCGTGGAGTGAGATCGCCAAGCTGCCCGCGTCGATCTACGACAACGCGGGTGCGTGGTTGGACGGCAAGGTCTACTCGGTCGGCGGTGGCAGCAGCACCGGCACCGAACGCAAGGCCTGGGTGTACGACCCGAGCGCCAACGCCTGGACCGCCCTGCCCGACCTGCCGGTGGCCCGCTCGAAGCCGGCGGCGGCGGCGGTCAACGGCAAGCTCTACGTGATCGGTGGATGGGGTGGCAGTGGTGACACGGTTGCCACGGTCGACGTCTTCGACCCGGCCGCCGGCAGCTGGAGCACCGTCGGCGGTGCCACCAACCCGGCCCCGGTCGCGGCGGCCGGCGCGGCGGTGCTCGGCGGGAAGGTCTACCTGGTCGGTGGCTGCGCCGATGCCACCTGCACCGACAGCAACCGGGTGGTGATCTTCGACCCGGCCACGGGTTCCTTCCGTACCGGAGCCAACTACCCGCATCCGGTGTCCTGGCTGTCCTGCGGCGGGATCGGATCGTCGGTCTACTGCGCCGGTGGCACGGGCAGCACCGAGTACACCGACGCCTACCGGTACGACCCGGCGGCAGACAACTGGAGCCCACTGCCGAGCATGCCGCTGGAGCTCTGGGGCTCGCAGTACGCGGCAGCAGGCGGGCTGCTGGTGCTGGCCGGCGGGGTGACCGACGGGTCGACGGCGGTCACCAACCGCTCCGTCGCCTTCGACCCGGCCACCGGGGCGTGGCGTGACCTGCCCAACGCCAAGTTCGGCAGGTACCGGGGTGCCGCCGCGTGTGGCGCGTACAAGATCGGTGGTTCGCCCAGTTCGTTCGTGGGCAGTCCGGACAGTGAGCGGCTCGGCGGCCTGGACCTCTGCGCGGCCGAGGCGGACCTGCCCTGGCTGAGCACCTCGCCGAGCACCTTCACGCTCGCTGCGGGTGCGTCCCGGACGGTGACCGTGACGCTCGACGCCACCACCGAGGCGGGCGTCCTCCAGCCGGGCCGGTACGCCGGTGAGCTGGCGATCGCCTCGAACACCCCCTATCCGGTGACCCCGGTATCGGTGGAGATGAACGTGTCTCCGCCGAACAACTGGGGCAAGATCCAGGGCACGGTCACGGGTACCACCTGCGGCGGCGTCACCGTCGGCATCCCGGCGATCGTGCGGGTGAACCTGATCTCGGCCGGCACCGGCACCACGCTGACCGCCGACGCCAGCGGTAAGTACGCCTGGTGGCTGCCGCGAGGCCGGTACGAGGTGATCGTCGCCAAGGACGGTTGGGTTCCGCAGGTGCAACGTCACCAGATCGAGGCGGGCATCGTGGGCACCCTGAACTTCGCCCTCGACCCGGCTTCCACCTGCACCAGAGCCACCGGTATCTGATCCGACAACCCCAAGGTGGCCGCCGGTCGTTCCATCGACCGGCGGCCACCGCTTTTGTTGTCGAGGAAGCCGCGCGGAACGGCGGGGGTGGCGAAGACCACTTCGGCGGGGAGCGTCGGGCTGTAGACGGTCCTGAACCTGGTCAAACGGGGTGCCTCGGTAGCACTTCGGGCGGCCCGGCCAGCCAGCCTGGCCTGCTGGTTCGCGGATCTGCCGCGCCGCGAGGACATTCACGGATGGCCCGATCGGCCGAATTTGATCACCAGACTTGGCGATCCATCAAATATCACTTAGCGTTATCGGCGAACCCCCAACGCGAGTAGCGCTCACCTCCCCCTCTACCTGCGAATTGACCCCCATGCCCGAAGTTTTGCTGACTTTATCGATTACTGTGAGTAGTCTCGTACTGCTCCTCATCATCGGCTCCTTCGGGTACGGCTTCCTCCGTCCGGCCGTGGGCTACCAGGCGCGCCACGCCGCCCGCCCCCCGCTCTACGGGCCGGTACGCGCGGACCAGGTCGCCATCCTGATCGCCTGCCGCAACGGCGCCGCCACGATCGCCGCGACGGTACGCGCGGCGCGGGCCACCGGCAGCGACGTCTACCTCGTCTCCGACGCCTCCACCGACGACACGGCCGAACTCGCCGCCGGGGCCGGCGCCTGGGTGCTGCCGTTGACCCACAACGTCGGAAAGCCGGCCGCCCTGCACACCGCCTATGAGGCGTTCGAGCTCGGCCGTCGCTACCGGGCGGTGGCCATCCTCGACGACGACGTGGTGGTCGCGCCGGACTTCGTCACCGCCGCGCTGGCCAAGATGACCGACGAGGTCAGCATCGTGGTGGGACACAACGCCACCTGGTGGCCGCCCGAGCGACGGTGGAACCCGTGGCTGGCCAAGCGGGCGTACAGCTACTGGATGTACCAGGCGGTGATCCGCCGGATCCAGAGCCACTTCAACGTCATGAACTGCATCTCCGGCTCGAACTCCATCTACCGGACCGAGCTGCTCGACGTGGTGCTGCCCACGCAGCCGCCGTACATCGTCGACGACACCTACTGGGTGTTGGAGACCCACCGGCGCAACCTCGGCCGGGTCGTATACGCACCCCGCGCCCTGGCCCACCTGCAGGACCCGACCAACCTGCGCGACTGGTACCGGCAGAACCTGCGCTGGATGTGGGGCACCTTCCAGGGCGTCATCGGTCACCGCGTCGGCCGGTACGCCACTCGGTTCGACTACGCGTACGTCCTGTTGATTCTGCACTGGCTGCTCTATGTGGCCGGCGGCCCGCTGACCCTCTGGCTGATCGCCACCGCCGGCCCCGGACTGCTCCCCGGGCTGCTGTTCCTGCTTGCCGGCCACGGCATCTGGGTGGGAATCGCCGCGTGGCGGCTCCGCCACCCGCAGCTTCCGCTCTTCCTACCCGTGATCATCGTCGCTGACCTGCTGTACCGGGTGATCCTCGTGCACGCCCTGGTGAAGGCGATCCGTCAACCCACCGTCGACCGATGCGTCTGGGACTCCCCGGCCCGCATCGCCGTCGGTGCGAAGGGGTGAGGGAGGTGAGAACATGTCCGCAAACCAGGACCTTCCGCTGACCGGCGCCTCCACGGCCGCCGTCGGCCTGGTCGGCAGCATCCTGCTGGGGCTCGGCGCCCTGCTGGTGACCGTCGCCAACCTGGGCGCCAAGGCCCGCCGCAAGATCAGCTGATCGCGCGAGCGCCAGCTCGAAAGAGCAACAACCACACGCGGTACGGCCGTCGGGGCAACCCGGCGGCCGTACGCGTTTCCCAGGCCCGGACCACGCCCAGCAGGTACGGCGATGGTGCGGTATCGACCGGTCCCGCACCCAGCAACTTCGGCGTTGTTGCAGAACCGCCTGCCCTCCCTCGTCGGAGGGTGGAAACGGCGCGTGGCCCGGGTCCCCCGACGGATGGGAGGGACACGGGCCACGCGGCCAGCGGTACGGAGGTCAGTCGCCGACGGTGACGGTCACCTCGGTGACGCCCCGACCGGCGGTGACGGCGATGTCGCCGTTGCCGTGGCGGGACAGTGCCCGCAGAGTCCAGTTGCCCGGAGCGGCGAAGAAGCGGAACTGACCGGCCGGCGAGGTCACCACCTCGGCGGTGAACTCACCGGTGGAGTCGAGCAACCGGACGTACGCACCCGGCACCGCCTCGCCCTGCGCGGAGTGGACGACACCGGTGATGACGGTTTCCTTCTCCAGGTCGATGCTGGCGGGCAGCGGCGCGGCCTGGTCGGGTGCGGCGCAACCAGCGGCGGTGGGTGCGGTCATCTCAGGCCTCCCCGGGCTCATCGCCGAGCGCGATCGGCACGCCGATCAGCGAGCCGTACTCGGTCCACGAGCCGTCGTAGTTCTTCACGTTGGGGTGGCCGAGCAGCTCCTGGAGGACGAACCAGCTGTGCGAGGAGCGCTCGCCGATCCGGCAGTACGCGATGGTCTCCTTGCCGTCGTCCAGCCCCGCCTCGCCGTAGAGCTTGCGCAGCTCGTCGTCGGACTTGAAGGTGCCGTCCTCGTTTGCCGCCTTGGACCACGGCACGCTGATCGCGGTCGGGATGTGGCCACCGCGCTGCGCCTGCTCCTGCGGCAGGTGGGCGGGGGCGAGCAGGCGGCCGGCGTACTCGTCGGGGCTGCGCACGTCGACCAGGTTCTTGGTGCCGATCGCGGCCACGACCTCGTCGCGGAAGGCCCGGATGCTGTTGTCCGGCTCGCTGGCGACGTACTGGGTGGCCGGGCGGGTCACGGTGTCCTTGACCAGCGGCCGGGCGTCCAGCTCCCACTTCTTGCGACCGCCGTCGAGCAGCTTGACGTCGCCGTGGCCGTAGAGCTTGAAGTACCAGTACGCGTACGCGGCGAACCAGTTGTTGTTGCCGCCGTAGAGGATGACGGTGTCGTCGTTGCTGATCCCCTTCTCGGAGAGCAGCGCCTCGAACTGGGCCTTGTTGACGAAGTCCCGCCGGATCGGGTCCTGAAGGTCGGTCTTCCAGTCGAGCTTGATGGCGCCGGCCAGGTGGCCGGTGTCGTAGGCCGAGGTGTCCTCGTCGACCTCGACGAAGACGACGCCCGGGGCGTCGAGGTTCTTCTCGGCCCAGTCGGCCGAGACGAGTGCGGTGTCGCGACTCATCGAATCACTCCCTGGTGAGGATGGATGGTGAGCCAGCGCGCGGAGGTCGTGGGATGTTGAATGTCGCACCACGCGCGGGACCCATAGCTAGGAACGGATCACGGGTTTGTGCGACGGCGCCGCTGCCGGGCGTCCGGTGGGTGCACCGGGATGGAGTACGCAAACCCCGAGTGCCGATGGCCGCTATGCGGCCGGAAGCAGCCCCGCCGTCAGATGACGGGGCGACACAGGCAGGTGGCCACGCGGCACAGGTCGACCGCGCGCCGTTTGGTGAGGAGCGTCCCCATGACCAGGGAGCCTACCAGTGATCCCAATTTTCTCCAGGGGCCCGACCAGCATCCGGGACGCTGAGCCCGAGGTCAGCCAACCGAGTTGATCGGTACGTCCCGCGCATCGGCGGTCACCGTCAGGCCCTGGGGCTGCGGGAGCACCTCCCGGACGGTGAGCTGGAACGGCAACTCCGGCAGCGGCACGTCGACCGAGATGCTGCGGGCGAAGTTGTTCAGCAACGTACGGGCCAGCGGGGCGCTTGGCAGCCCTTCGGCGTCGAGGTCGGCGAACCGCAGGGCGATCTGCCCCTCGTCGCTGACCACGATGTCGGCGACGCCGGTGACGGTGAGCCGCTGACCGAGGACCTCCAGGGGGGCGGTGACGGCGAGTTGCCCGTTGCGCTCACCGAGGGTCAGCCCCTCCCGGTCGAGCAGGGCCGCCAGGCTCTGATAGCTGATGGTGGCGGTGCCGTTGACCGTCTCGGCCACCACGTCGCCCTGACCGGTACGCAGGGTGTCCAGCGAGGCCCGCACGTTGCGGGCGTCCACGTCGAGGCTGGGCAGCGAGATCGCGTCGCCCTGCACCGCGCCCTGCACGTCACGCATCCGGATGGTGATGCGCTCGTACCGCCCGTCGACGACCTGGGTGAGGAACGGGAACCCACCCACCTCGACCTCCGGCGGCGAGGACTGCGCCTGCTGGCGAGCCACCTGTTGGCGAACCTCGTCGGCGATTCTGCGCTCGGCCACGCTTGCCGCCACCCGGTCGGCGATGACGACCAGCCCGACGAGGACCAGCAGCAGGACGACGAACCCGATCAGTAGCTTGCGGCCCCGTCGCCGCGGTCGCCGGTCGTACGTCTGCTCGTGGTCCACGCCGCCTCCTGTCTTCACGTACGCCGGCCTGCCTGCGTACGCCGACTGTCCTTGACGTACGCCGATCCCGGCGCACGAGTGTTACCCGGAGCCCGAATTACTCAATCACCGCCGGTGCCGCAGCGGTCGGTCACAGCAGGAGCCGACACATCAGGTACGCGGCCGGCGCCACCATCGCCAGCGCGCCCAGCGGCCCCTGCACGTGCCGGGCCGCCCACACGGTGGGCTGTTCGCCCGCCATCAGCCGACCGGCCTCGGCGTAGCTGACCGCGAGGTCGGCCAGCACGGCGACCACCGCGGCGACCAGACCGAGGATCGCGGCCCTGGTCGGAGTGAACGGGGTGACCAGGTAACTGCCGAGGACCGCGCCGACCAACGTACCGACCATCGCCCCGCCGACCACGCCCGCTGCGCCCCGGGGCACCTGGGGTGCGAGGCGGGGCCAGGCGGCGAAGGCGTCGGTCGCGCGGGCGACCGCCACCGTGACCGCGCCTGCGGTCAGGCAGACGACGATGGCCTGGGTGCCGGCAGGGATCCGACTCAGCACGATCAGCGTGGCGAAGGCGACCGTGCCGAACATGATGGTGGCGGTGGTCCGCAGCGAGTCGGTGACCCGGACCCGGTCCACCCGGCGCACCAGTTGACCGAGCACCGTGGCGAGCACCGCGCCGATCGCGATGTAGAGCAGCGGCCCGAGTCGCGCCTCGGAGCTGCGTACGGCCACCGCGTCGGCCGCCAACGCGGACAGTGCGCCGACGCCGAGCACCACCGGCAGGGCGGGTGGTCGGGTGACCATCGTCCAGCCCAGCAGGAACAGCATCTGCACGGTGAGCACCACGATCGTGAAGGGCAGCCGATGGTCGGGCCCCGACGTGTGTGCACCGAGAACCAGGCCGAGGCCGAGGAGCGCGGCGAACCCGGCGACGGCGAGCGAGAGTTGCCGGCTGACCTCGACCGGCGGCTCCGTCTCCTCCTCGTCGTCACCGTCGAGCGCCTCGTCGGAGCGGCGTGACGAGCCGCCACGGCGCAGGCGTCGCGGGCCGCCGGAGCGACGCGCCTCGTCGTTCTCCATGGTCGGGCCGGTCGACGGTGCCGCACCACCGGCCGGGGGCGGGTCGTCCGCCCACGGCTCGCGGCCGGTCTCAGGTGAGCTGGAGGGAAACACCCAACCGATGGTGCCAGACCGACCGCAAATCGCGGGTGCCAGCGTTTCCGCCAGGTTAAAACCTGAGGCGCGATCGAGGGCAGATGGGGCAAACGGGAAATCACGCCCGGGCTCGGCGCAGTCGATCGGTTACGCTCATGCCGAAACCCGCCCGTCAGCGACGCCGGGACCCACGGATGTTCCCAGCGCCATATCCGCCAAGGAGTGCCGCTGGTCGCGCGCGGCCGCACGGGGCCGCCGGGACGGAGGTGATCGTGGAGATCCTGCTGCTGGTGACCGCACGAGCCGGCGAACCATCTGCAGTGCTGCCGGCACTGGACCTGCTACCGCACTCGGTACGCACCGCACCTCGCGACGTTCGCACCCTGGTCGCCGGGCCCAGCCCGGACGCCGTCCTGGTCGACGCCCGCTCCGAGTTGAGCGAGGCGCGGGCCACCTGCCGGATGCTGCACGCCACGGGGCTCGGCGTACCGCTTGTCGCGGTGGTGACCGAGGCCGGTCTGATCGCCCTGAACGCCGACTGGGGAGTCGACGACGTCATCCTCGCCTCCGCCGGCCCGGCCGAGGTCGAGGCCCGGCTGCGGCTCGCGGTCGGTCGACTCAGCAACGCGACGGCCGGGGTCGGTGGTTCCATCCGGGCCGGCGAGCTGATGATCGACCCGGACACCTATGCCGCGAAGCTCAAGGGTCGCCCGCTCGACCTGACCTACAAGGAGTTCGAGCTGCTCAAGTTCCTCGCCCAGCACCCGGGCCGGGTCTTCACCCGCGACCAGCTGCTGCGCGAGGTCTGGGGGTACGACTACTTCGGTGGCACCCGGACCGTCGACGTGCACGTTCGGCGCCTGCGCGCCAAGCTCGGCTCGGAGTACGAGTCGATGATCGGCACGGTGCGGCAGGTCGGCTACAAGTTCGTCGTGCCGTCCTCGCGCAACTCGCTCTCCGAGGCCGTCGAGTCGGCGTCCCTCGCCGCACGCCCCCTCACTGTCGAGGGCTAAATCTCGCATATGCCCCTTTTGGGCGGCTTGGCAGTTTTATGGTGACTGCCGAGTTGGCCAGCGGGAGGGGCAGCGGTGCGCGGTTACCACGGGGGCACGGGCCGAGTGCTCGGGATCATCACGCTCGTCGTGACGGCGGTGCTCGGATCGGCGTACGTGCTCGGCCGGAGCCTGGTCCCCGATCCACCGCGCCACGACTCGGCGGTCACCGCCACCGGCGCTGACCACCCCGAGTACGCCGACCAGTCCGCCGAGGCCGACCCCAGCCCCGATCACCCGTCCGGCAGCCCGTCGAACCCGGCGAGCCGGCCGGACGGGACGGACCCGAACTTCGGCCCGATGGGCACCCGGCTGAGCACCGGCACCAACGAGGTGGCGCTCACCTTCGACGACGGCCCGAACCCGGACTACACGCCGCAGGTCCTCGCCATCCTGCGGGAGTACCACGTCACGGCGACCTTCTGCGTGGTCGGGCAGAACGCCCAGGCCTACCCGTGGCTCGTCCAGCAGATCGTCGACGAAGGCCACACCCTCTGCAACCACAGCTGGAGCCATGACGTGAGCCTGGGCGGGCGGTCGCCGGATCGGATCCGCGACGACCTGCTGCGTACCAACGCCGCGATCCACGCCGCCGCGCCGGACGCGCCCGTCACCTGGTACCGGCAGCCCGGCGGCGCCTGGACCTACCCGGTCATCTCCGTCTCCCGCGACCTGGGCATGACGCCTCTGCACTGGACACTCGACCCGTCGGACTGGCGGGCCCCCGGCGCTGCCCGGATCGCCTCCGTGGTGCTGTCCGAGGCCCGAGCCGGATCGATCGTCCTGCTGCACGACGCGGGCGGTGACCGGCAGGGCACCGTCGACGCGCTCTACCGCATCCTGCCCGACCTGACCGCCCGCTTCGACCTCCACGCGCTGCCGAAGCACGGTACGTGAGGGACCCTGCCGGGTGCGGATACCGTTTCGGGGATGAGCGAGCGAACGCAGAGCGCGGGTTTGACAGGTACGCAGGTGAGCCGGCTGGACCGGCTCGATCCCGCACAGATCGCCGAGGTCGTCGACCTCGCCCGGGCAGCCGGCGACACCGACGGCGCGGACCCGCTGGACGAGCAGGTCCTGCTTCGACTCCGCGACGAGCGGGCCCCGGCGATCCACCTGGTCGCCCGTGGCGCCGACGACGAGACGCTGACCGGGTACGCGCACCTCGACACCACCGACCCGGGCACGGGTGTCGGGGTAGGACTCGTGGTGCATCCGGCGCACCGGCGGCGGGGCATTGGGCGGGCGCTGGCGCAGCAGGTGCTGGCGAATGCCACCGGGCCACTGCGGGCGTGGGCCCACGGCGACCACCCCTCCGCCGCGGCACTCGCCGTCGACCTCGACTTCCGTCGCGCCCGCGTGCTCTGGCAACTGCGTCGGCCGCTCTCCTCCCCGCAGCCCGAACCCCGCCTGCCCGACGGGGTGACCCTGCGCGCGTTCCGTCCCGGTGCCGACGACGAGGCATGGCTGGCCCTCAACGCCCGGGCCTTCGCCGATCACCCCGAGCAGGGCCGGTGGAGCGCCGACGATCTGCGGGTACGCCTCGCCGAGCCGTGGTTCGACCCGGCCGGCTTCCTGCTCGCGGTCGAGTCGGCGACCGACCGGCTGCTCGGCTTCCACTGGACGAAGGTGCACGAGCGTCCCGGCTCGGCCCGCATCGGTGAGGTGTACGTGCTGGGCGTGGATCCGTCCGCGCACGGCGGCGGGCTCGGCCGGGCCCTGACCACGGCCGGGCTGACGTACCTGCAGGAGCAGCGCGGCCTGGACCGGGTGATGCTCTACGTCGACGAGTCGAACACCGCGGCGGTGGCGCTCTACGAGCGGATCGGCTTCGCCCGCTGGTCCGCCCACGTCAACTACCAACTCGGCTGAGGGCGCACCGGCTCAGGTCAGGTGGAACCGGGGGTCGTCCGGGTCGGACAGGTCCAGCCGGGGAGTGATCGGCGTGGCCGCGTCCCGGGCCGAGGCGGCGCGCGCCACCGCGTCGAGGTCCGGGCAGGCGGCCACCTCGCCGAGCGTGACAAGGGTGGGCGGGAGCATGTTCAGCTCACCGGCCCCGGCCCGCGCGCAGGCGTCGGCGGGTCGGATCCAGAGCGTGTGGTCGGCCTCCCCGGAGACGTCCCGGGTCCGCTGCCCATCGGGCAGCAGCGCCACGAAGAAGTACGTGTCGAACCGACGCGGCTCGAACTCCGGCGTCACCCACCGGCTCCACGGCAACAGCAGGTCGGACCGGAGGGTGAGGCCGCGCCGGGCGAGCAGCTCGGCGAAGCCGGTACGGCGTTGCTCCAGGTCGGCGCGGGCGCGTTCCCAACTGTCGTCGCTGACGTCACCGACGACCCGGCTCGCATCCGGCCCGGCGAGCAGCACCCCGGCCTCCTCGAAGACCTCGCGGGCCGCCGCGCAGACGACCGCCTGTGCGGCGGCCGGGGCCAGGGCGAGGGTCTCCCCCCAGCTCGCCGGCTGCGGGCCCGCCCAGTCGACTCCGGTAGTGGAGTCCGAGGCGTCGACCCCGCCGCCGGGGAAGGCGTACATGCCGCCGAAGGCCATCGCGGCGACCCGGCGGATCAGGTACGCCTCGAAGCCCTCCCGGGCCGGACGCAGCAGCAGTACGGTGGCCGCCACCCGGGGTACCGGCGGCTGGTCGCCACTGGTCCAGAACCGGCGGGCGTGCTCCACCAGCGCAGGTGGGGCGGGATATCCACGGTCGGTCGTCATCGCCCAGCAGCCTAGCCGGGCGCTCGTCGCGGTCTCGACGGGTGGATCGGCCGTACGAGGCAGTGGTGATCTTCGGTAGCGTCACGCCATGACTCGTTGGGGCATCCTGGCCACCGGCCACATCGCCGCCCGCTTCGCCGAGGACCTCCGGCTGGTGCCGGGGGCCGAACTGGTCGCGGTCGGCTCACGAACCGCCGAGAGCGCGCAGCGCTTCGCCGACCGGCACGGCGCTGCCCGGGCGTACGCCTCCTGGGCGGAACTGGCCGCCGACACCGACCTGGACGTCGTCTACGTGGCCACCCCGCACGTCGCGCACCACGAGGCGGCCCGCACCTGCCTGGCCGCCGGCCGGGCGGTGCTGCTGGAGAAGCCGTTCACCCTCGACCTGCCCACCAGCACCGAACTGGTCGACACCGCCCGCGCGGCCGGGGTCTTCCTGATGGAAGCGATGTGGATGCGCTGCAACCCGCTCATCCTGCGGGTCTGCGAGCTGATCGCGGACGGCGCGATCGGCACGGTGACAAGCGTCCGGGCCGACTTCGGCCTGGCCGGTCCGTTCCCGCCGGAGCATCGGCTGCGGGCCCGGGCGCTGGGCGGCGGCGCCCTGCTGGATCTCGGCATCTATCCGGTGAGCCTGGCCCACCTGCTGTTGGGCGTGCCGCAGCACGTGCGGTCGTGGGCGAAGCTGGGTCCGGAAGGCACCGACGAGAACACCGGCCTGGTCCTCGGGTACGACTCGGGCGCGATCGCCACGCTGAGCTGCGGCCTGGTGGGGGCCACCGGCGTCACCGCGTCGATCACCGGCACCGCCGGGCGGATCGACCTGCCCGAGCCGTTCTTCCGGCCGGAGGCCTTCCACCTGCACCGCGATAGCGCCGAGACGGAAACGTTCACCGCCGAACTGGTCGGCTCGGGTTACCAGTACGAGGCCATCGAGGTGCAACGTTGCCTGGCCGAGGGGCTGACCGAGAGTCCGCTGGTGCCGCACTCCGCCACGCTGGAGATCATGGGCCTGCTCGACGAGGTACGCGCGCAGATCGGTGTCTCGTACCTCTGAGGTGCTGCGTGTTAAAAGGGGCCCCCTGTACTACGCGAGGCGTTAACAGGGGGCCCTTCCTTACCGCTCAGCTGAACAGGGGGCGGACCAGGAAGTACATCAGGGCGCCGATCGAGCCGGCGGCCGGGAAGGTCAGGATCCAGGCACCGACGATGTTGCCGGCCACGCCCCACCGGACGGCGGAGAGCCGCTTGGTGGCACCCACACCCATGATCGCCGAGGTGATCGTGTGGGTGGTGGAGATGGGGGCGCCGAGGACCAGGGCGTTGAAGTAGAGCACACCGCTGGCCACCGTCTCGGCGGCGAAGCCCTCCGGCGGACGCAGGTCGATGATCTTGCGACCGAGGGTGCGGATGATCCGCCAACCACCGGCGTACGTGCCGGCGGCGAGTACGGCGGCCGAGGTCCAGAACGCCCACTCCGGGATGTGGGTCGGGTCGCTCTGGTAGCCGCCGACGAAGAGGGCGAGCACCACGATGCCGATGGTCTTGGCGGCGTCCTGCATGCCGTGACCGACCGACATGGCCGCCGCGGAGGCGGTCTGGGCCCACCGGAAGCCCCGGTTCAGCTTGCCCGGGTGCCCGTTACGGAAGGCCCACTGCACACCGATCATCACGATGTAGCCGAGGACGAAGCCGACCATCGGCGACAGGATCATCGGGATGATCACGCTCTCGCCGATGCCCTTCCAGAGCACCGTGCCACTGGCCGCGACGGTCGAGCCGACCAGACCACCGATCAGGGCGTGCGAGGACGACGAGGGCAGCCCGAAGTACCAGGTGATGAGATTCCAGACGATCGCGCCGATCACGCCGGCGAAGACGATGCCGAGGCTGGACACGCCGGTCGGCAGCTCGACCAGGCCGCTGCCGACGGTCTTGGCCACCTCGGCGCCGAAGTGCGCGCCGATGAAGTTGCCGACCGCCGCCATGCCCAGGGCGACCCGGGGGGTGAGCGCCCGGGTGGAGATGCTTGTCGCGATCGCGTTGGCAGCGTCGTGGAAGCCGTTGGTGTAGTCGAACACCAAGGCCACCCCGATCACCGCCAACACCGCGATGAGCTCGGGACTCACAGGCTCAGGACTCCTTGACCGCGATGGTCTCGACGGTGTTGGCCACGTGCTCGAAGGAGTCGCAGGCGGCCTCCAACTCGTCGGCGACCTCCTTCATCTTCAGCACGGTCAACGCGTCGTACTCGCCGGAGAAGAGACGCACCAGCAGCATCCGGTACGCCTGGTCGCCGTCGTTCTCCAGCCGGTTGATCTCGATCCAGTAGTCCTCGAGATCCTTCATCGACTTGAGTCGGGGCATCGCCTCGGCGGTCAGCTTCGCCTGCTGGTCCAGCACGTGCACCAACTCGTGCATCTCCCGCGGCAGCGACGGCAGCTTGGTCAGCCCGTAGAGGTAGAGCAGGTTGCCCACCGCCTCCAGGTGGTCCATCACGTCGTCGAGCAGCGAGCCGAGTCGGTATATGTCCTCCCGGTCGAACGGGGTGACGAAGGTCGAGTTGATCTTCTTGTACAGCTCGTGTGTGATCTTGTCGCTGTCGTGCTCGACCTCGGTGAGCCGTTCGCTGACCGACTGCACCTCGACATCGGGCAGGGCAAGTTCGTTGAGCAGCTCGGTACCCCGGACCAGGTTCTGCGCGGCCCTGGTGAAGAGCTCGTAGAAGGCGCCCTCGTTGGGGCGGAAGGAAAACTTCACAGCACGGACCTCGTCGTGTCGGCGGAAGGGGTGTCAGCGCGCTGTCCGGCGCTCTGCTGAGGGAATGCTAGGGAACGGTTCGACCGGCGATTCGGCGGCCCACCCCTGGCCAGGTGCCATTCACCGGTCGTTCAACTTCCGTTCACCTTCACCGCTTCCACCGCACCCGACAGCGCGCCTTCGCACGCCCACGTGACGTCGAAGCCGGGCGGTGGATACCCCCCCGAGAGCAGGGTGTCGAACGTCTCACGCCGTCGTGCTCCATCGCTGCATCATCACCCGTCGCCGACGCGTTCGCTCGGCGTCCGGGCAGATGTGCGCCGGGTCGACCCCGGCCTGACCAGGACCTTCGCCAGGTCAGACCACCAGGGCGAGCCACTTACGGTACGAGGTGGCGAACGGCTCCGTGCCATCGCCCAGCGCGGTGAGCAGCCAGCGGGACGCCGCCTCGGCCTCGACCACCAGATCGTCCGGGTAGCCGAACCGGGCCCGGTGCTCGGCGAACTCGTCCTCGTCGCGCAACTCGACCAGGCCGGTTTCCCGGCGGCGGACCACGTCCAGGTCCAGGTCGACCAGGTGTACGGTCTCCTCGCCCTCCCAGCGTGCCGGGGTGGCGATGTCGCAGTAGACCTCGCTGGTCCGCGGCGGCGGGTTGAACATGCCCGTCCACCAGGCCTGATGCGGCACCAGCAGGACGAAGGGGATCTGCTCCACCGAGGGGCGACCGTGATAGACCGAGCTGGTGCCGGCCGGTACACCGAGCCAGATGCCGAGGTCGTCCTCTGCCAACCGGCGAGCCGGATAGTCCCGGTGGGCGCTGCCGTCGTACTTGCGGTAGATCACTCGGACCACGTCGCTCGGCATGAGTCGCACCCTAACCGATTACGCCCACGCCGCGCCGTCGGGAAGTTACCGGACGCAAGGGCGGTATCCGCTGCGTGAACCGCAACACGGTCCGATCGGTACCGCCCGCGTCGGTCCCGGCGGGTACCGTGCCACGGTGACCCCGCCCCGCACCGCCACCGGCTCCGCCTCGACCCGCAGCAGGGCCCGTCGGTCCGGTGATCGCCCGGGTGGGGCCGAGTTGCTGGCCGCCGCGGTCGGTGCGGTGCCCGGTGGCACCGCTCGTCCGGGTCAGCAGCAGATGGCCACGGCGATCGAGGAGTGCGTGGCCTCCGGTGAGCACCTGCTGGTGCAGGCCGGCACCGGCACCGGCAAGTCGCTTGCCTATCTCGCTCCCGCGCTCACCGTCGACGGCCCGGTGGTGATCTCCACCGCCACCCTGGCGTTGCAGTCCCAGCTGGTCGAGCACGATCTGCCCCGGCTCGCCGACGCGGTCGAGCCGCTGCTGGGACGACGCCCTACGTACGCCGTACTCAAGGGCCGGCACCACTACCTCTGCCTGGCCCGGCTGGACAACTCGACCGAGGACGAGCCGGCGGACACCCTCTTCGACGCTCCGGCCGAGCGGCCCGGTGGCGGCGCCCGCTGGCTCGGTGAGGCGGGCCGCCTCGGCAAGCAGATCCAACGCCTGCGGGACTGGGCGTTGGAGACCGACACCGGCGACCGGGACGAACTCGACCCGGGCGTCGACGACCAGGCCTGGCGGCTGGCCTCGATGCCGGCCCGTGAGTGCGTCGGCGCGGCCCGCTGCCCGTACGGTGCGGAGTGCTTCGCGGAGGCTTCCCGCGCCCGGGCTCGGGAAGCCGACATCGTGGTGACCAACCACAGCCTGCTCGCGGTCGACATGCTCGCCGGACGACACATCGTCCCGCCGCACCGGCTGCTTGTCGTCGACGAGGCGCACGAGCTGGCCGATCGGGTCTCCTCGGCGGCGCAGGCGGAACTGACCCCGGATCTCATCGACCGGTCCGCCCGGCGGGCCCGCCCGTTGCTGCGTCCGGAGACGGCCGAGTTGCTGACCGAGGCCGGTGACGCTCTCGCGATCGGGCTGGCCGAGGCCCCGGCCGGACGGATCACCAGCGGCCTGCCCGGTCCGTTGCGGGAGGCGTGCACGTTGCTGGACGCGGCGACCCGGGCCGCCCTGGACGCCATCGGCGACATCAAGGCCGACGACCCGGACCCGGTCCGCAAACAGCAGGCCAAGGCCGTCCTCGACGAGATGTCCACCACCGCCCAGCGGCTGCTGGAGGAGGCGGAGCACGACGTCGCCTGGGTGGAACGCAACGACAACACCGGCCGGCGGGCGCTGGTGGTGGCGCCGCTGTCGGTCGCCGGTACGCTCGCCACCCACCTGTACGACGAGCGGACGGTGGTGGCCACCTCGGCGACACTCGCACTGGGCGGGCGCTTCGACACGGTGGCCCGGGCGCTGGGCCTCGAAGCGCCACCGCCCGGCCCGCCGTCGCCGGCCGCCGAGGCGCTCGCCGCCTCGACCGTACGACCGGGCGGCACCGCACCGACCGCCGGCGGCAGCGCCAAGGACTCCCCCAGCCAGTACGCCGACTCGGGGCCGGGCTGGCGTTCGCTGGACGTCGGCTCCCCGTTCGACTACCCCCGCCAGGGGATCCTCTACGTGGCCGCGCACCTGCCCCGCCCCAGCGTCTCCGGGCTGCCCGACGCCGCCGGGGAGGAGTTGATCGAGCTGGTCACCGCGCTCGGTGGTCGTACGCTCGGGTTGTTCTCCTCCCGGCGGGCCGCCACCCAGGCCGCGGAGCTGCTGCGGGCCCGCACCGACCTGCCCGTGCTGTTGCAGGGTGAGGAAGCCCTGCCGCTGCTGGTCCGCCGGTTCCGGGAGGAACGGTCGAGCTGCCTGTTCGGGGTGATGTCCCTGTGGCAGGGCGTGGACGTGCCAGGTGACTCGTGCCAGCTCGTCGTGATCGACCGGCTGCCGTTTCCGCGGCCCGACGAGCCACTGGCCGCCGCCCGGGCGGCGGCGGTGGACGCGCAGGGTGGGTCCGGCTTCGCCGCGGTCAGCGTGCCCATCGCCGCGGTCCGGCTGGCGCAGGGCGTCGGGCGGCTGATCCGCGCCTCCGGCGACCGTGGCGTGGTGGCCGTGCTCGACTCGCGGCTGGAGACCGCCCGGGGCTACGGCCCGTTCCTGCGCCGGTCGCTGCCGCCGTTCTGGTACACCACCCGCCGGGAAGTGGTCCGGGGTGCGCTGACCCGGCTGGCCGACAGCTGACCGACCAGCGCGGTCAGGGTGCGCGGGAGGCGACGACGACCGCGTCGGGCGGGGTGTCGGGAACGGTACGGGCGGCGAGCCGACGTACCGCGGTGTTGAGTACCGCGATCAACGGGACCGCGACCAGCGCTCCGGTGATCCCGGCGAGGACCACACCGGCGGCCAGCCCGATGATCACCGCGAGCGGGTGGATGGCCACCGCCCGGCCCATGATCAACGGCTGGAGGATGTGCCCCTCGACCTGCTGCACCCCGATCACCACACCGAGGATGATCAGCGCGGTGACCGGCCCGCTGTCGACGAGGGCGACGAGCACCGCCACGCCGCCGGAGAGCGTCGCGCCGATGATCGGGATGAACGCACCGAGGAACACCAGGGCGGCCAGCGGGAAGGCGAACGGGATGTCGAAGATGACCAGGAAGATGCCGATGCCCACGGCGTCGATGAAGGCGACCAGCACCGTCGCCCGGACGTAGGCGACCAGGGTGGCCCAGGAGGCGCGCCCCGCGTCGTCGACCTTCCAACGGGCGGCGACCGGCAGCAGCCGGACCACGAAGCGCCAGATCATGTTGCCGTCACGCAGGAAGAAGAACGCCGCGAACAGCACCAGGATCGTGCCGGTCAGCACCTCTGCCAGCGTCGTCGCAGTGGAGAGCGCGCCGCTGGTGAACTGCTCGGTGTTGTTGTTGACCCACTGTTGGGCCTCTTCGAGATAGCGGTCGAGGTCGTTGTCCGACAGGTGCAGCGGCCCGGTCTTGAGCCAGTCCTGGATCTGTTGCAGGCCCTGGCTCGACTTCGCGGCCAGCTCCGGCACACCCTTGATGAACTCGTTGACCACCAGGGTCAGCGTGCCGACCACCGCGGCGAGCCCGGCGACCAGCACCACCGCGGTCGCCAGCGACTTCGGCAGCCGGGCCCGCAGCAGCCAACCCACCGCCGGTGCCAGCAACGCCGAGAGCAGCATCGCCACCGCGAGCGGAATGATCACGATGCTGATGGTGCTGACCAGCTTCACCAGCGCCCAGAACACCACGCCGACGACGATCAGCCGCCACGACCAGGCGGCGGCGATGCGCAGCGCGTGCGGCACGTCCGCGTCGTCGCGGCTGGAGGTGGAGTGGTGCAGGGCCGGGGACGGTGGCTCCGCGCCGACCACGGTGGCGGCCGGCGGTGCCACCGGCCCCGGTTCCGACGGCGAGGCCGCCCGGGCGGGCGTGGGCACATCGGGCGGCGTGCTGCGGGCGGCGCGGACCGTGTCCCGGCCCGACTCGTACGCGCGGCGCAACCGTCCACGTAACCGCTCGAATCGGCTCAAGCGCACCTCCCGGCAGGATTCGGCCCGTGCACGGCGCCAGGGCGGACAGGATACGCCCGGCGACTCGACAGTAGGTCAGGTTTGCACCACACATTGCCCCGCCGACGGTCCGGTGAATCGCAGACCACCGGCGGCTTGCCGGAAACGACACGGTAGCGTCTGCGACGTGACAGCCGACCACGACCTCGACTCCGGCCTCCCCATCCGGCTGCTGCACGACCGGGTCCTGGTGCGCATGGAGGGCAGCGAGGGGGAGCGCCGCTCCACCGCCGGCATCGTGATCCCGGCCACCGCAGCCGTGGGCAAGCGCCTGGCCTGGGCCACCGCCGTGGGCGTGGGGCCCAACGTCCGCTCCATCGTCTCCGGCGACCGGGTGCTCTTCGACCCCGACGACCGTTCCGAGGTCGAGTTGCACGGGCGCGGCTACGTGTTGTTGCGCGAGCGCGACGTGCACGCGGTGGCCGCCGAACGAGTCGAGGAAGACGCCACCGGGCTCTACCTCTGAGCCTTCCCGGCACCGCACCGACACGGTCCGCGTCGTTTGCCACGCTCCCCGGCGGGAAGCCAGCCGCACCACCGGCCCTGGGGAGGGACGATGCCGGTATTCGTGAAGAAGGTGTTGGCCTGGGGAAGCCTCGCGTTCCTGATCTACTTCATGGCGTTCCGCCCGGAGGGCGCGGCGCAGATGTTCAAGGCGATCGGCGGCGCCCTGGTGATGATGGCCCAGGGGTTCGGGGACTTCCTCACCAGCCTGATGACCTGACCACGCCCGAGTTCGACCGGCAGCCTCGACGGACCGGTCAGCGGTGCGGTGGCCAGGGTGTCACCGGGCGCGGTCCGTACCAGCCCGGCGGAGGGTGGTGACCCGGGTACGGCGCAGGCGGCGGGGGCGCGGCGAGCACCACCGGGATCGGGACCACCGGGTCCTCCGGCGCGTCCACCGCACGCTGCGATCCGTCCGGAAAGCGCAGATGGTAGCGGTGACCGTCCCAGACGCCGACAGGTGTCTGCGGGTCCCGCCCCACGAAGAACGACCGGTAGACGCTTATCGAGTCCAGCAGCTCCCGTTCCTCCCGCGCCGTCCGCTCCCGGTCGACGGGCCGACGGTCCAGTCCGCGCAGGGAGCCGTCGCGCAGCAGCGCCAACCGGGTCGCCGCGAACTGGTAGCCGCGCATGGCGCGCAGACCGGCGTCGCCGGCCACCCGTCGGGCCCAGGCCCGGGCCGCGTGCCTGCGGCCGAGACTGCTCAGCGCCGCCACCTCCGGTGGCGTGAGCCAACCGGCGCGCACGTAGTCCGGCAGGATCCGCTCGGTGAGGCGACCTTCCCAGGCCCGTAGCCAGACCGCCAGGCCGACCATGCCGAAGAAGATCGGCACCATCACGCCGACGAAGCCGAAGAGCGAGATCAGCACCTGGCCGGTGGCCTGGGTGAGCGTCGGGATCAGGTTCCACGCCCCGTGCAGCATCATCGCCAGCAGCAGACCGGCGATCGGTGCGAACACCCGGACCCGACGGTCCGCCGTCCGCGCGGCGATGCCGAGCCCGATACCGGTCATCGCGGTGAACAGGGGATGGGCGAACCCGAACAGCAGGATCCGGACGATGAAGATGGCGATCACCTGCTGCGCCCCGGTGGCCGGGCCGTACTGCTCCGCGCCCGAGGCGTACCCGTGCCCACCGAGGTAGAGGATGTTCTCCACCATCGCGAAGCCGATCGCGGACAACCCGCAGTAGACCAGGCCGTCGGTGATGCCGGACCACTCCCGACGCCGGAACACCAGCAGCAGGATCGGGGCGATCGCCTTGGTCAGCTCCTCGATGAAGGGGGCGACCAGCACGGCAGTGAGCGCGACGGGCAGGCCCTGATCCTCGAACCACCCGGCGGCGGTCTCGTTGACCAGCAGGGATGCCGCGGTGGAGACGAAGGCACCCCAGCCGAAGCAGAAGATCAGGTATTTGAGCGGCTCCGGTTCGTACCGGTCCAGCCAGAGGAAGCAGGCCACCAGCACCGGAACCGGCAGGATCGCGGCGGCGGCACCGATCAGCAGCGCCTCCGTACCGAGGTTGGTGCCGAGCGTGAAGAGCATGAAGATCGCACAGGCCGCGATCAGCAGGATCGCCCCGCTCAGCACCAGGGCGCGGCGCCAACCCAGCCGACGACGGGGCACTCCAGGTGCCCCGTTCCCACCGGGCGGCGCGGCGGGCACGGGCGGCGACGGCGGCAGGGGACCGCCGGACGGGGTGTCGGCCATGCGGTCAGCGTAGTCATGTCCGGCTCGCCGGGCCGCAGACATCGGCGGCAACGCCGGCCACCTGCGTGCTCCGGGCTCGGGCGGGCGCGCTTCACACCGGGCGGGGGTGCTCCAGAGCCGGGCGGACGTGCTCAGCCGACCGGCGGCGCGGTGGGCTGCTTCACTTCCGGTTCCGGGCCGGCCGGGGAACCGGGCCTGTCGGTCTCGCCGAAGGACTGCCGGACCATCCGGTTCGCCTCCTCCTGGCTGATCCCCGAGGCCACAATCAGGTCGCTGGCGGTGGTACGCACCTGGGCCACCACCACACTGCCGGAGAAGCCGACCCCCTCGGCGTACGCCCGGCCGGCATCGCTGACCGCGCGCAGCGAGCGCTCCCGGGCCCGCTCGGGCTCCTCACCCTGGGCGAACTCGCGCTTGAGCAGGCGGACCGCCTCGGCGAGATGGGCGACCGCGTCCGGCATCGGCTCCGGCACCGGTTCGGCGTCCTCGATCAGGGTGACCGCACGCCGGATCAGGGTGCCGCTGTTACGCATCGTCCGATCGATCGGGTCGGCCGCCTCGGCATAGTGGGTGAGTTCGCTGCGCCGGTGCCAGCGCGCCGGGGAGAGCAGGGCGGTCTCCTTGGCGCCCTCGATCGCCTCGGTGAGGGTGGCCAGTTCCGCCTTGTTGTCGCGCAGCCGGTCCAGCGCCGTCTGGACCTTGTCCCGGTCCCGGGCGCGCAGCCCGTCGGCGGCGGCGTCGAGCTGGTCGGCGAGCAGGTCCAGGGCGGGCCGGGCGGCCCGGTTGAGCACCCGCAACGGGTTGAGCGGCAGCAGGATCGCGGTGACCAGCAGCGCGATGCCACCGCCGACGAACGCGTCGACGAACCGGGGGATCTCCAGGGCTTCGACCGTCGGGCTGAGGGTCACGATCAGCACCGCCGTGGCCGCGGCCTGGATGACGATGGCGACGCTTCCTCCGGCGAAGATGGTCAGCAGGATGGCGACGGTGACGACCAGCGCGAGCTGCCACGGACCGGTGCCGAGAAAGTGGACGAGGATGTCGCCGACCGCCACCCCGACCGCCACTCCGATGATCAGCTCCACGGTCCGCCGGAATCGCTGCCCCACCGAGACGGCGAGGGTGCCCACGGCGGAGATCGGGGCGAAGACCGGCTGCGGGTTGCCCAGCAGTTCGTGCGCGGCCACCCAGCTCAGTCCGGCCGCAAGACCCGCCTGTACGGCCAGGGCGAGCGACATCCGGACCCGGTGCAGGCGGTCGTGCAGGGTCGCTTTGCCCCGTTGGCGCACCTGCGCTGCGGTTTCGGTGATCCGTGCCGTGCCCATGTCGGACAGGCTCTGGCGTATCCGGTCACGGCGCAGCACTCGAAAACGTCGCTTCCGGGCCTCCGCCATGGCCGCTACTACCCGCCGCGCGCCGGGACAATCCTCGCGCAGCGGTACCGATCGCACCGTCGGGCCGACGATGTCCCCCGATACGGCAGACTGGCCGGATGGCGGGACTGATCGAGCGGTGGCGTACTACGGTCCGGGCCGCCGGGGCGAGTGACCCTGCGGCGATCGAGGCGACCGGGAGCGAACTGCTCGAACGGTGGCGGGAGCCGCACCGGCACTACCACACGGTCGACCACCTGACCGCCGTGCTCGACGTCGTCGACGGGTACGCCTCGGCGGGGCGACGCCCGGACCTGGTCCGGCTCGCCGCCTGGTGCCATGACGCGGTGTACGACCCACGGGCGGCGGGCGACCGCAACGAACGCGACAGCGCCGCGCTCGCCGACACCCTGCTCACCGGCGCCGGGCTGCCCGGTCCCGAGGTCGCCGAGGTGCGCCGGCTGGTCCTGCTCACCGCCGGGCACCAGGTGGATCCGGCGGACGCCGACGGGGTGCTGCTCTGCGACGCCGACCTGGCCGTGCTGGCCGCAGCCGAGCCGGAGTACGACAGGTACGCGAGCGCGATCCGCCGGGAGTACGCCCACGTGCCGCCGGCCGCCTACCGGATCGGCCGCGCCCAGGTCCTCACCCACCTGCTCGCCCTGCCCAGCATCTTCCGCCTGCCGAGGCCGGCCACCCACTGGGAGCCTCGGGCCCGGGCCAACCTCGCCCGCGAACTGGGCACCCTGCAGGCGGCGGATCAGGACGTCACGGTCGACTGACCGGCTGGCTCGGCACCCGGTGCAGGTGTTTGGGGCGGCGGAGGTTCGCCGCGTACAGCAGGCGGACCAGGTCGCGGCTGGGCCGTACCTCGGCACCGAGCCAGACCGCCATGTCGAACCGGTCGGCGGGGATGTCGTAGTGGTCGCGGTCGAAGCCGCGCCGGGGTGCGCCCAACGCCTCGGCGAAGACGTGCAGTTCGGCGAGGGAGACGTCGCTGATCAGGTGTGACCAGAGACGACCACGCGCCGGCCAGGCCGGCCGGTCCAGGTAGATCACGGCAGCCACGGTACCCGGGACCGGGCATCCGTTTGATGATCACCGGCGGCCGGCCGTAGCCTCGGCGACATGGCCGCCTCCCTCCTCCTCGACGACCTGCGCGCCGCCCTCGGGCCGGACGCGGTGCTCACCGATCCGGACCTGCTGCGCGGGTACGAGCGCGACGAGGCCGACCTGTGCGCTTCCGGCACGCCAGTGGTGGTAACCCGGCCGCGCAGCACCGAGGAGGTGGCCGCCGTGGTCCGCGCGGCCGGGCGTTACGGCGTACCCGTGGTGCCGCAGGGGGCGCGGACCGGGCTGGCTGGGGCGGCGAACGCGGTCGACGGCGCGGTGGTGCTCAGCACCACGGCGATGGACGCCATCCTGGAGATCGACCCGGTGAGCCGGATCGCCGTGGTGCAGCCCGGCGTGGTCAACGCGGCGCTCACCGCCGCGGTGGCCGAGCACGGGCTCTGGTATCCGCCGGATCCGGGCTCGTGGGAGTCGTCCACCATCGGCGGCAACGTCGCCACCAACGCGGGCGGGATGTGCTGCGTCAAGTACGGCGTGACCACCGAGTACGTGCTCGGGCTGGAGGTGGTGCTCGCCTCCGGCGAGGTGCTGCGCACCGGACGACGTACCGCCAAGGGGGTCGCCGGATACGACCTGACCCGGCTCTTCGTGGGCTCGGAGGGCACCCTCGGGGTGATCACCGAGGTGACGGTGGCGCTGCGACCCGCCCCGGCGGCATCGCTGACCCTGGTCGCCGTCTTCGGCTCGACCGGCGCGGCCGGCGAGGCGGTGGCCCGGATCGCCGCCCAGGGCCTCTCCCCCAGCCTGCTCGAACTGCTCGACCGCACCCATCTGGTGGCGATCGAGGCGTACCGGCCGATGGGGTTGCGGACCGACGCCGAGGCGCTGCTGCTGGCCGCCGCCGACACCGGCCCACGGGCCGCCGAGGACCTGGCCGAACTGGCCGCGGTCTGCACGGCGGCCGGCGCCGAGGAGGTGTACGCGGCCACCGACGCGGCGGAGGCCGCCGCCCTGTTGCAGGCCCGCCGGCTGGCCCATCCGGCGATGGAGAAGTACGCCGCCGACACGTACCCGGGCGGCAACGGCGGCTTGATCATCGACGACCTGGCCGTGCCCCGGGGCGCGTTGGCCGCCCTCCTCGACGGGGTGGCCCGGATCGCTGCGGAGTGTGCGGTGCCGATCGGTGTCGTCGGTCATGCCGGCGACGGCAACATGCACCCCAACATCGTGGTGGACCGCAACGACCCGGCCAGCCTGGAACGCGGCCGGCGGGCCTTCGACGAGATCATGCGCCTCGGTCTGGAACTCGGCGGCACCTGCACCGGGGAGCACGGCGTCGGCCTGCTCAAACGGGAGTGGCTGGCCCGGGAGATCGGGCCGGTCGGCGTACGGGTGCACCAGGCGATCAAGTCCGCCCTGGATCCGGCCGGGCTGCTCAACCCCGGCAAGGTGCTCTGAAACGGTCGGCCGCCCCGTCGGCCCGCCCTGTCGGCCCGCCCCGCCTAGGACGAGGTGAGCTGCGCGGGGGTGTTCTGGGTGAGCAGCAGCAGGATCTCCTCCGCCACCGGCGGGCGCTCCTCACCCGGGCAGTCCTGCGAGGTGATCAGCCCGGCGGTGGTCAGCAGGCTGGAGGTCAGCGCGCCGACGCAGGTGACCTTGTAGCCGCGCGCCTCGTCGGTCTCCATCACCAACGTTGGGTCGGCCAGCAGGAGCTGCAACCGCTCCGAGTGCTCCTGGCCCAACGCGCCCGTGGAGGTCACCCCGTCGCCCGCGCAGTCGACGCACTCCCAGCGCCCGTCCGGCTCCACGTTCAGGGTGCGCAGCGGGCCGTCCGTACCCTCGTTCTGCAGCAGGCTGACCCGGTACTTGCCGCTGGTGCCGGCGGCGTTGCCGGCCGCCGCCGGTTGGGTCGACGGGTCGCGCTGGTCGCCGAACGGGGCGCACCCTGTGACAGCAACCGCCAGTAGGGCGGATGCGCAAAGGTGAGCCAGCCGCGACCAGGAAAGCGCCATCACGCGCGGAACTTACCTCACCGTAGGTAGCGAGCGGAACCCGTCATGCGGACATCTGCCGCAGACAATGCCCGAAGTGGACTGCTCAGCGTGGAAGCCCGGCATCGTCGGCGCCCCGGTCGGCGGCGTAGCCGCGCACGTCCGGCGCACCGAGCCGGGCCGCGTCGGCCGTCGCATCGTCCGGCATCAACTGCGACTGCCGTTCGGCCATCACCCGGGCCCGGTAGTGCGCCACCTCCCGGGCCCGCCGGTCGGCGTCCCACCCGAGCACCGCGCCCATCAACTCGGCCGTGTGTTCGGCCGACTCCAGGCCCCGGTGGGTGGTCTCGAACGAGATCCGGGTACGCCGAGTCAGCACGTCCTCCAGGTGCAACGCTCCCTCGGCCCGAGCCGCGTAGGTCACCTCGGCCGCGAGGTACTCCGGTGCCCCCGCCAGCGGAGAGGCCAGCAGCGGATCGGCGTCGATCAGGGCGAGCAGATCCAGGGTCAGGCTGCCGTAGCGTTCGAGCAGGTGCTCCACCACGCCGACCGGCAACCCGTGCCGGCGGGCCAGGACGGCCCGGTCCCGCCACATGGCCGCGTACCCGTCGGCGCCGAGCAACGGCAGGTCGGCGGTACGCGACGGCCGTGGCCAGCCGAGCCGACGCGCGGCCCGGTCGACCACGTCGGCGGCCATCACCCGGTACGTCGTGTACTTGCCCCCGGCGACAAGCAGCAGGCCGAGCATCGGCTCGATGACCGCGTGTTCCCGGGACAGCTTGGAGGTGGAGTCCGCCTCGCCGGCCAGCAGCGGGCGCAGCCCGGCGTAGACACCTTCGATGTCGGCGGTGGTCAGCGGCCGGTCGAGCACGGTGTTGACCTGCCGCAGCAGGTAGTCGATGTCGCTGGCGGAGGCCGCCGGGTGGGAACGGTCCAACCGCCAGTCGGTGTCCGTGGTACCGATGATCCAGTGCCCGCCCCACGGGATGACGAACAGCACGCTCGTCGCCGTCCGCAGGATCAGCCCGGTGTCCCCGGTGATCGCCGAGCGGGGCACCACCAGGTGCACGCCCTTGGAGGCCCGTACCCGGATGCCGGGGCGCAGCCCGACGTCGTTGAGCATGCGGGACATGTCGTCGGTCCACACCCCGGTTGCCGCGATCACCGATCGCGCCTGCACCTCGAACTCGGCGTCCGGGGAGCCGGCCGGTGCCTCCAGGTCACGTATCCGCACCCCGGTGACCTCCCGGGCCTGCCGGATCAGGCCGACCGCCTGGGCGCTGCTGACCACTGTCGCCCCCAGGCTCGCGGCGGTGCGGGCCAGGGTGACGACCAGCCGGGCATCGTCCACCTGCCCGTCGTAGTAGCGGATCGCTCCGGCCAGCCCGTCGGTGCGCAGGCTCGGAAAGATCCGGCGGGCGCCCTCCCGGCTCAGGTGCCGGTGCAGCGGCATGCCCCGGCCTCCGCCGAACAGACCCGCGAAGGCGTCGTACGCGGCCACCCCGGCGCCGTAGTAGGCCCGCCGGACGATCCGGGCGGGCAGGCCCCGTACGCCGTCACCGGCGGGCAGCGGCACCAGGAACGGCACCGGGCGTACCAGGTGCGGTGCCAACCGGGTGGCCAGCAGCCCCCGCTCGGTCAGCGCCTCGTGCACCAGGTTGAACTCCAACTGTTCCAGGTAGCGCAGGCCGCCGTGGATCAGCTTGCTGGATCGGCTGGAGGTGCCGGCCGCGAAGTCCCGCGCCTCCACCAGGGCCACCTTCAGCCCCCGCGACGCGGCATCGACGGCCGCGCCCGCACCGGTCACGCCTCCACCGATGATCAGCACGTCGAAGCGCTCGGCCCGCAGCCGACGCAGGTCGCTGGCCCGGCGGGAGGACGAGAGTTGCCCGGCGACGGATCGCAGTACGTGTGGATCGCGCATCGCTCCACCGTAACCGTCCCGCCGTACCCGCGACCTTCGCCGCCAGGGCCGGCCCGCTCCCTCCTCGTCCACCCTTCGTGCCGAGCCCACCGGCCGGGTGCGGCCTGCGTCGTACTGTGTGCGGATGCGGGCGGACTACTCATCTGGCACTGCCAGCAGCCCCTGGGCGGTCGTCGTCACGGTCCTGATCGGCTGCTGGGCGGTCGGGGTCACCGTCGTGTCGCAGACCGGCGGGTGGGCCGTCGACCAGGTGCTGTTGATCACCGCGCTGGATCGGTTGGCGCTGCTCTGGCCGTTGGTGAGCCTGTTCACCGTCGTCGCGATCGGCACGGCCGCCCTGCCGCTGGCGATGGTGCCCCGCTCGGCGACGATCCGGAGCGCTGGTCGGGTGTGGCTGGCCGGGGCGCTGACGCTTGGCGTACTCGGGCTGTTGCGGGCGATCCCCCCGGTGCACCACGAGGCGTACCTTGCCGCGCTGGCCGTCACGGCCACCCTGCTGGCGCTGGTCGCCAGGTGGGTGTCGAGCCGGCTGACCGGGGCCGACCGGTGGCCGGCACCGGCGCGGCCCCGCAGCCTGCGGCCATCGGTGGCGACCTGGCTGGCTCTGGCCGCCGGGCTGGCCCTGCTGGTGCCGTGGGTCTGGCTGGGCGCGCTCGGTGGTCTGCTGGAAACCGTGGTCGCCGGGCTGGCCGCAGCGGCCGTCGGGGCGCTGGCGGCGGCGTTGCTCGATGCCCGGTTCTGGGACCACTTCACCGGTGGCCAGCCGCCCCGGCCAGCTCGACTGGTCCTGCTGGGTGGGCTGGTCGCGGGGGTGGTGCTGCTGCTGGTCGGTGCCGGCACCGGCCAGTCCGGTGCCCAGTTGCCGCTGCTGGTGGCGCTGCCACCGGTGGGCTTCGCGCTGGCCGCGCTGCACGCGCTGACCCGTCGACACCCCCGGACCGCGGGCCGCACCTCCACCGTCTGGCTGGTCGGGCTCACCGTGTTCGGTCCGCTGGCGTTCACCGACCCGGAGGAGATCAGCCTGCTGCTCGCCACCACCCGGGACGTGCCGTTCTGGGTGGCGGTCGCGACAGGTGTCGGGCTCCTCGTCGCGCTGGTGCTGGCCATCGCGTACGGCCTGCTGCTGGCCCGTCCGGCGGCACGCCCGCCCCGCCCCGCACTGGCCGGGCTGACCACGCTGGTCCTGCTGGTCGCGGTCGGTGCGATCGGTGTCGGGGTCGGTCAGCCCGGCCTGCACGGCGAGCGGCTCTTCGTGCTGCTGCGCGAGCAGGCGGATCTCGCCGACCTGCCGACCGGGACGGGTAAGGCGGGCCGCGACGCCCGCGCCGAGCAGGTCTACCGGCGACTGGTCGCCACCGCCGAACGCACCCAGGCCGAGTTGCGTCGCGACCTGCGCCGGCTGCGACTGGAACACCGGCCGTACTACCTGGTCAACGCGATCGAGGTGGACGGTGGACCGGCGGTACGGGCCTGGCTGTCCCGCCGGCCCGAGGTGGCTCGGGTGCTGGTCAGCCAGCGGCTGCGCCCGTTGCCCTCACCCGCCGCGCCGGCGGTCGGTCACGCACCGGCGCCGGACGGCCCGCCCTGGAACATCACCATGATCGGCGCGGACCGGGTCTGGTCCGAGCTTGGCGTCACCGGGGCCGGGGTGACCGTGGGCAGTTCCGACTCCGGGGTGGACGGGCGGCATCCGACGCTTGTCGAGAACTTCCGGGGCGGCGACGATTCCTGGTTCGATCCGTGGAACGGCACCCGTACGCCGACCGACCGCAGCGGGCACGGCACCCACACGGTGGGCAGCGCGGTCGGCCGGGGCGGCATAGGCGTCGCGCCGGGGGCGAACTGGGTGGGCTGCGTCAACCTCGACCGCAATCTCGGCAATCCGGCCTCCTACCTCGACTGCCTTCAGTTCATGCTGGCGCCCTTCCCGCCCGGCGGTGACCCGTTCACCGACGGCCGACCGGCCCGCGCACCGGAGATCCTGACCAACTCGTGGGGCTGCCCGCCGATCGAGGGCTGTGATCCGCAAGCGCTACGACCGGCCACGGACGCGCTGGAGGCGGCGGGAATCCTGGTCGTCGCGGCGGCCGGCAACAGCGGACCGCTCTGCGATTCGGTACAGGACCCGCCCGCACCGTACCCGGACGTGCTCACCGTCGGCGCGGTGGACCAGCGGCGTCAGGTCGCCGCCTTCTCCTCCCGGGGCCCGGCGCCCGGCGGGGTGGCCAAACCGGACCTGATGGCTCCGGGAGCGGACGTGCTCTCCGCGATGCCCGGCGGCGGGTACGCCACCCTCGACGGCACCTCCATGGCCACCCCCCAGGTGGCGGGCGTGGTTGCGCTGATGTGGTCGGCCGATCCCGACCTGGTCGGGGACCTCGATCGGACCCGGCAACTGCTGCGCGCCACGGCCACCGCCGTCCCGACCGGTACCGATTCGGCGGAGCGGACCGACGCCTGCGGTGGTACGCGCAACGTGATCGGCGCCGGCCTGGTCGACGCGTACGCGGCCGTACGCGCCGCCCGCGGCTGACCTCACGCAATGTGAGCAGATCTCGTCAAGGGGTCACAAACGGTCCGTGAACTGCTATCTTGCAGGCTCATGCACGGTCATTCACCCGGCGCTCCCCTGGCGCCGTCGGTTGCCCGGTGGCGCGGCATGGCGCTGCTGGTCCTGCTGGGCGTGCCCGCCCTCGTCGTGGCCCTGTGCTGTGGAGCGATCCAGGTGGTCACCAAGTCCAGCGTCGACGATCCGTTGAGTGTCCGAGGCGGCATCAGCACCTCACCATGAGCGGGTCTGACACCGGATCGGCGATGATCTAGGGTCGGCAGCCATGGATGCCGAGACGACCGTCACCGAGTTGACCCTCGAACGGGCTCCCGAGGTGGTGCGACTGTGTCGACGGGCGCTCGACCTGCCGGAGGACGCGACCGAGGCCGAGCCACTCGTGACGACGCTCTGGGTACGCGCCGAGGCCGACCGGACGGTGCGAGTGTTCGGGGCGTACCGGGCCGGTGAGTTGATCGGCGTACTGATCTGTTCGTTGGCCGACGGCGACGGCCGCGCGGGGCACGTGGACCTGGTGGCCGTGGAGCCACGCCAGCGGCGTCAGGGCGTCGGCCGGGCACTGCTCGGGCACGCCGAGCAGGCGCTTGCCGAACTGGGCGCGGTCGAGGTGCTTCTCGCCGGCAACCCGCCGCACTACGCCTGGCCCGGGGTGGACGTCAGGTACACCCCGGCGGTCTGCCTGGCCCTCGCACTCGGCTACACGCAGGACCGCACGGCCTGGAACATGACCGTCGACCTGTCGTACGACGGGTCACCGGCGCTGCGCTCCACGGAGGCCGCCGAGACCCGCCTCGCCGGGCAGGGGGTGACCGTACGCCGTGCCGAGCCTGCCGACCTGCCGGCGCTCGCCGCCTTCTCCCGGGCCACCTTCGGCGGCTCCTGGGACGCCGAACTGGCCGGCTCGCTCGGACGCCCGGACGCCGGCTGCCACCTGGCCGAACGCGACGGCGAGCTACTCGGCTTCGCCGCCTACGGGTCGGCGCGGCCGAGTTGGTTCGGGCCGATGGGTACGGCACCCGCAGCCGAGGGATCCGGCATCGGCGGCGTCCTGCTGCGGCGCTGCCTGGCCGACCAGCGGGCCGCCGGGATCGAGACCGCACAGATCGGCTGGGTCGGTCCGGTGCCGTTCTATTCACGCAGTGCGGGAGCCCGGATCGAGCGGGTCTTCTTCCTGTATCGCCGGAGCCTCGACTCGGCGTAACCGGGCGAAGGGTGCATAGCCTCCGATAGCGCCGTTCGCCCGCCCGGGTCATCGACGCCCCTTACCGTTCGGTATAGAGGAGGCAGCCATGACCACGGACGACGATCAGGCCTCGGAGGCGTTGCCTGCCGGCTGGGCCCCGGTCCACGACCTGCCGGGCACACTGCCGATCAACCGGCTGGATTACGGCGACGCCGAGCAGCTGGCGGAGATGACCGGAACGACCGAAGCACCCGAGGAACCACTCATCCTGGTGGACGAGCCGGTGCCACACCGTCCGCCGTACGACCGGGCGCAGAAGCGGCGCAACCAGCGCCCCGTGCCCCGATAGGGAAGTCGCCCCGACAGGAAAAGGGCGGACCGCTGACGCGGCCCGCCCTTTCAGGTTGAAGCTGGACTCAGAAGTCCATCTCCCCGCCACCCGGGCCAGCCGGGGCGGCCGGGGTCTTCTCCGGCTTGTCCGCCACCACGGCCTCGGTGGTGAGGAACAGCGCGGCGATCGACGCGGCGTTCTGCAGCGCTGAACGGGTCACCTTGGCCGGGTCGATGATGCCCGCGGCCAGCAGGTCGACGTACTCGCCGCTCGCGGCGTTGAGGCCGTGACCCGCGTCGAGGTTGCGAACCCGCTCCACCACGACGCCGCCCTCGAGGCCGGCGTTGACGGCGATCTGCCGCAGCGGGGCGTCCAGCGCGATCTTGACGATCTGCGCGCCGGTCGCCTCGTCGCCGGTCAGGTCCAGCTTGTCGAAGGCGGTCTTGCCGGCCTGCACCAGCGCGACGCCACCACCCGGGACGATGCCCTCCTCGACAGCGGCCTTGGCGTTGCGCACCGCGTCCTCGATGCGGTGCTTGCGCTCCTTGAGCTCGACCTCGGTGGCCGCGCCGACCTTGATCACCGCAACACCGCCGGCCAGCTTGGCCAGACGCTCCTGCAGCTTCTCCCGGTCGTAGTCGGAGTCGCTCTTGTCGATCTCGGCCCGGATCTGGTTCACCCGGCCCTGGATCTGCTCGGCGTCACCGGCACCGTCGACGATGGTGGTCTCGTCCTTGGTCACCACGACCTTGCGGGCGCGGCCCAGCATGTCGAGACCGGCGGCGTCCAGCTTGAGGCCGACCTCCTCGCTGATGACCTGACCACCGGTGAGGATGGCGATGTCGGTCAGCATGGCCTTGCGGCGGTCACCGAAGCCCGGCGCCTTGACGGCGACCGACTTGAAGGTGCCCCGGACCTTGTTGACCACCAGGGTGGCCAGGGCCTCGCCCTCCAGGTCCTCGGCGATGATCAGCAGCGGCTTGCCGCCCTGCATGACCTTCTCCAGGATCGGGAGCAGGTCCTTGACCGACGAGATCTTGCTGTTGGCGATCAGGATGTACGGGTCGTCGAAGACGGCCTCCATACGCTCCGGGTCGGTCATGAAGTAGGCCGAGATGTAGCCCTTGTCGAAGCGCATACCCTCGGTGAGCTCCAGCTCCAGCCCGAAGGTGTTGCTCTCCTCGACGGTGATGACGCCTTCCTTGCCGACCTTGTCCATCGCCTCGGCGATGATCTCGCCGACGGTGTTGTCACCGGCGGAGATGGAGGCGGTGGAGGCGATCTGCTCCTTGGTCTCAACGTCCTTGGCGAGCTTCAGCAGCTCCTCCGAGACGCTGGCCACGGCGGCCTCGATGCCCCGCTTCAGGGCCATCGGGTTGGCGCCGGCGGCCACGTTGCGCAGACCCTCGCGCACGAGAGCCTGGGCCAGGACGGTCGCCGTCGTCGTGCCGTCACCGGCCACGTCGTCGGTCTTCTTGGCGACCTCCTTGACCAGCTCAGCGCCGATCTTCTCGTACGGGTCCTCGAGTTCGATCTCCTTGGCGATGCTCACACCATCGTTGGTGATGGTGGGGGCACCCCACTTCTTCTCGAGCACCACGTTGCGGCCCTTGGGGCCGAGGGTCACCTTCACGGCGTCGGCGAGCTGGTTCATGCCCCGCTCGAGGCCGCGGCGCGCCTCTTCGTCGAACGCGATCATCTTGGCCATACGGCGTTGTCCTCCTGGACACTCACGGGCCACCCGAGTGTGTGCCCCGGATGAACCGTCTGGTGTACGCACCTTGGGACGTCGCCACCTGGCGACGACGACGTCTCCTCGGCCGGGCCGGATAGCCCGCGACGACCGGCCACATGCCTCACCCGCGGTTATGCCACGAGCGCGGCCGTAGCCCCACCGTCCCGACCAGTTGGCACTCACACTACGCGAGTGCCAATGACTTGTTTAGCACTCTCCCCTGCCGAGTGCAAGCACGATGGCCCGGTTCAGCCGAGTTCGGCAGCCAGTCGCCCACTGTTCACCGGACCCTCGTGGGCCCGCTGTTCGGCGTACGTGACCACCAGCCCGACCAGCTGGGCCAGATGTGCCGGCAGTCCCACCAGCGCCGCCCCGACGATCACCAGGACCGCGCCGACGGCGGTGTCCACGGCTTCGAGCGGCGCGGTGCCGAACGGCATGAGCACGACCCCCTCCACCACGCCGGCGACGAACCCGATGGCGATCACCACGCCGGCCGTCAACGCCACCCGGCCGAGCAGCAGCCCCAGCCGGTCGCGCAGCATCCGGTGCGAGCGGCCGAACGGATCGTGGCGCTCGAAGAGGTAGACCGGTCCGGCCATGGCCAGCGCGAAGCCCGCGTAGACACCGGGCAGGAAGCAGAGGCAGAAGCCGAGGGTCACGATCAGGCCGATGAGCAGCGTCCAGCCCCAGAGGCCGAACGCCCGGCGCACGCCGTAGCCGAATGCGCCCCCGAGGCTGACCTGTGCACCGGCTGCCTGGCGGGCGATCACCCACGTGCCGGCGGCCCACCCGACACACTGCACCAGACCGAAGATCAGACCCCCGGCGACCAGCACACCCATCCACTTCGCCAGGTCGACACCGAAGTTGGCGGGCAGGGCCGCAGAGTCGGCGGCGATCTCTGCCTCCCACCGGGCCGACGGGTCGAAGATCAGCCCGAGCACCGACAGCGCCGCCGCCGGCAGCACCTGGGTCAGCACGACGATCGGCAGCAGCAGGCTCCAGCCCCGGCGCACCGCACCCCAGCAGCGGCTGAACCAACCATTGATACCCGCACCGGGCGGAGTGACCAGGGCGTCGGCGGGATCGAGCCCGTACGCCGCCGGGTCGTACCAGCCGTGGAAGGGCTGGCCGGGATAGACCGGCACCGGCTGTTGAGGATTGCCGACCAGCGGAGCCGGCTGGCCGGGATAGGCGGGATATCCGCCCCAGAGCGGCGGGTTACCCGGCGAACCGCCCGGCGGCGGACCGTACCCGCCCGGCGGCGGGGCTACAGGCGGACCGTACCCGCCAGGTGGCGAGCCGTACCCGCCCGGCGGCGGGGCTACCGGCGGGCCGTAGTCGCCGGGTGGCGGGCCGTACCCGGCTGGCGGTGCGGCAGCGGGCGGGCCGTATTCACCAGGCGGCGTCGCGGAGGCCGGGCCGTACCCCTGCGGCGGAGGTGACGGCGGACCCGCGGTGGCCGGATCTCGTTGCGGCGAGGCAGGTGCCGTCGGGTCGGTGGGCTGCCAACTGGAAGCACCGACGGACGGGGCCGATTCGTCTGGTGACGAATTCGGTGGACCTGCCGGGGGTGGCTGGTCGGACATGAACCCTCCTCAGCGACAGCTGGTTCCGGCTCACGATCTTCCCTTGTGAGGTATCCGCACCGCAGCCCCCCTCCGGCCGCGACCACGCCACCCGTACCGACGGTCTGCCGGCGTGGGTGGAACGCACTCAGGCGATGAGGCGTACCCGCTCGGCCTGGGGGCCCTTCTGGCCCTGGGCGATCTCGAACTCCACCCGCTGGCCGTCGTCCAGCGCCTTGTAGCCGTCCATCTCGATCGCGGAGAAGTGGACGAACACGTCCTGCCCGCCGTCGACGGCGATGAAGCCGTAGCCCTTCTCGGCGTTGAACCACTTCACGGTGCCCTGTGCCACGGTGTTGTCCTCACTCTGCGCGGCGTTCCCCTACCTCCGGGCCGGGCCGGCGGCACGCCGGACGGCCCGAAACTCACCGTCTTCGGCAGTCATCGACGACCACGGAATAGGGTGACCGAAATCGCACGGTACACGAGGCGTGACGGCGGCGCACGACCACAAATCGGACATATTCTGACCAGCGACATCGTCGCTCGTCATTGTGATAGGTATGCGACATGATCAGCGCCCCGGGCGATGAGGCCCCGCTGCGGGCCGAGGTACGGCGGGTCCGACCGACGGACGCCGCCCGGATGCGCGCGCTGCGTCTGGAGATGCTCGCCGACGCGCCGTTGGCCTTCCTGGAGACGCTCGCCGAGGCCGCCGCCCGCCCGCACGCGGAGTACGCGGCCCGGATCCGTCAGACCTCGACCGGCGCCACGAATGCCCAGTTCGTCGCCGATCCGGGCGGCCGCCTGGTCGGCCACATCGGCGGTGTCGCCCACCCCACCGAGCGTGGGGTCACCCTGATCTACGCGGTCTACGTGACCCCGACGTGGCGCGGCACCGGCCTGCTCGCGGACCTGATTGCGGCGGTGGCAGCCTGGTCCCGAGCGCAACGGCGCGACGACCTGATGCTCGAAGTGGTGGTCGGCAACGACCGCGCCTACCGGGCGTACCAGCGACTGGGCTTCGTCGACACCGGCCTACGCGTCCCGCACCCCGTCATCCCCACCCTCCGCGAACTACAGATGCGCCGCCCCGCCTGACCACCACACCCACCGCACCCCACCCCACCCGGCATCGCCGGACGCAGCCCAACCCGGCAGGGGTTCCGGGGCAGCCCGACCCGCGCAGGGATCAAGCCTGACCGCCCGGAGCGGGTCGGGCTGCCCCGGAACCCCCCACCGCAACCACTACGACGAATGCCGGCGACTCTGCACGATCCGGAACCGGTTCGCCACGTAGGCCCCGTCGGTCAACGCCGCATTGGCCGCCGCGTTCGCCCCGCTGCCATGGAAGTCGGAGAACGCCGCCGACTGGTTCACGAAGACCCCGCCGGTGAGGTTGGCCGACAGGTGCACCCCGACCTCGATCGCGGCGTTCTCGGTGGCGGCGAGCACCGACTCGTCGGTGGAGTAGACCGCCGCGGTGAGGGCGCCCTTCTCCCCCACCGTCGAGCGCAGGATCTCCAGGCTGTGTGCGGTGGAGTCGGTTGCGATGGCGAAGGAGATCGGCCCGAACCACTCCCGCGAGTAGGTCGCGGTGTCGCCCGCGTCCAGCTTGACGATCGCCGGCGTACGCACGACGGCGCCGGGGTAGGCCGGGTGCTCGACGGTACGGGACTCCAGCACCGGCTCGCCGACCTTGGTGACCTCGTCCAGCCGCTCCAGTACGCCGTCGTTGACGATCGCGCCGGTCAGCTCGACACCCCGGGCGGGGTCGGCGGTCAGCTTGCCGACGGCGGCGGCGATGCCGGCGGCCACCTCGTCGAAGCTCTTGTGCCCCTGGTCGGTGTCGATCCCGTCCCGGGGGATGAGGATGTTCTGCGAGGTGGTGCACATCTGGCCGCTGTAGAGCACGAGGGTGAAGCCGAGATTGCGGCACATGCCGACGAAGTCGTCGGTGGAGTCGATGACGACCGTGTTGAGGCCGGCCTTCTCCGTGTAGACGGCGGCCTGCCGGGCGTTGGCTTCGAGCCAGTCGCCGTACTCGGTGGAACCGGTGAAGTCGACGATCTTGACGGCCGGGTGCAGGGCCAGCGTGGTGGCCAGCTTCTCGTCGGCGGCCTCCGGGGCGAGCAGCACCAGGTTCGGGTCGAAGCCGGCCTCGGCGAGCACCTCGCGGGCGTACCGCACGGTGATGGCCAGCGGCAGCACGGCCCGCGGGTGCGGCTTGACGACCACCGGGTTGCCGGTGACCAGGGAGGCGAACAGGCCCGGGTACGAGTTCCAGGTCGGGAAGGTGTTGCAGCCGATGACCAGGCCGACGCCGCGGGGCACGACGTGGAAGGTCTTGGTCATCCGCAGCGGGTCGCCCTTGCCGGCGGCCTTCTCCCAGCCGGCGGTGCCCGGGTGCCGGGTCATCTCGGCGTAGGAGTAGGCGATCGCCTCCAGGGCCCGGTCGAGGGCGTGCGCGCCACCGGCCTGGAAGGCCATCACGAACGCCTGACCGCTGGTGAACTGCACCGCGTTGGCCAGCTCGAAGACGTGCTTGTGCAGCCGGGCCAGGATCTCCAGGCAGACGCCCGCCCGGGTCTGCGGACCGGCGTCGCGCCAGGCGGGCAGCGCGGCGGACGCGGCGGCGACCAGCTGGTCGGCGGTGGCGTGCGGGTAGGTCACGTTCAGCTCGACGCCGAACGGGCTGGTCTCGGTGGCGATCCACTTGCCGTCGGTGGGCTGGTCGAGCGGGAAGTTCCCGCCCAGGTACGCCTCGAAGGCGGCCTTGCCGTCGGCCGCCGCGGTCTCGCCGTACACCCGGGGGCTCGGTGATTCCGGGTAGGCGGACCAGTACCCGCGCTCCGTGATCGCGGTCAGCGCGCGGTTGAGAGTTTCGGCGTGCCTGTCGTAGTGGGGGTGCGGGGTGTCCGTCATGCCCGCCATCATGCAACAGGAAGCCCCGCGATCAGTAGAGGGCTGTCACAAACTCAGAGGGTCAACTGCCAGTCCGCGGCGCTTTCGGCCACCCGGTAGCCGAGCTGTTCGTTGATGTTGACCATGTGGTCGTTGACCGCCGCGTTCCAGGTGTCGATCACTCGCAGCTCCGGTTCCTGCGCCAGCACCTGACGCAGGTTCTCGATCTTCACCAGCAGGCCGAGGCGGTGCCCACGGTGTGCCGGGTCGACGATTGTGATCTCCTGCGAGGCGTACCAGTTCGTGAACGGGCCGGTCTGGATCATCGTCCAGGCGACCAGCCGCCCGGTCTGCTCGTGCACCGCCCCCAGGTGGTAGCGCCGCCGACCGCGCAGCGCCTGGAACCGCTCGATCTCGCGGATCCGCGCGGCGTCCACCCGCTCCGCCTCCATGGCGAGATCGCCGGTAGGGGCGTCGACGAGCAGCCGGGCCTCCAGCCGGGCCACGTCGGCCACGTACTCCTCCGGGGCCGCACCCCGCCACGCCACCGTGCGGTAGCCGGCCGCCCGGGACCGGGCCTGCTCGTGCAGCGCGGTGAGCGCGGCCTCGTCCAGCCCTGTGGTGACCAGCCGGCGGCGCACCATCGGCAGGGCGGCCTGCGCGCCGACCGCCGCCGCGAACGCCGCACCGGGCGGCTGCCGGTCCTCTCCCGGCGGCACCCCGTCGACCTCTGCGATCAGGTGTTTGCGGCCGTGCCCGAGGGCCACCTCCCGGGCGTGGGCGAGCAGGGCACGGCCCACCCCGCGCCGCCGGTGAGCCGGGTCGACGAAGAGTTCGACGAGGACGGTGCTGGTGTTGTCCAACTGCGGCAGGCGTAGCCACAGATATCCGACGGCCTCGCCGCCCCGTCGGGCCAACGCGCGATGGATCAGATTGCCGTACGGCGGATGGGCCGCCACCAGGCCGAACTCTGCGCGGTCACCGGCCGGCACGTCAGGCGTGTCGACCACCTGGGCCGCCACGCGGATCCGGTACGCGTCGTCCAGCGCCGCCTCGTCGGAGGGGTCGAACGGGGCTACCGCGATATCCATGGCCGCGAGCCTGCCCGCCGCCGCCCGGCCCCGCCACCGGTTTTCCGTCACACCGTCAGCTGCCAGTTGCTCCACCTGTCCCGCACCTGGAAGCCGAGTTGCTCATTGATCGCGATCATGTGCTCGTTGCTGTCCGCGTTGAAGGTGTCGATGGCCTGGACGGCCGGCTCGTGGGCGAGCAGGTGCCGCAGGTTTTCGATCTTGGCGAGCAGGCCGAGTCGATGCCCACGGTGCTCGGGGTCCACGATGGTGATCTGCTGGAAGGCGTGCCAGCCGGTGGATGCGCCGACGTCCAGCAACGTCCACGCGACAAGCCGCCCGGTCGCCTGATGGCGTACGCCCGCGTGGTAGCGCCGCCGGCCGCGGGCCGCCAGCGCCCGGTCGGTGCCGCGCACCCGCTCGGCGTCGATCTGCTCCGGCTCCCAGGCGAGATCACCCATCGGCGCGTCAGCAAGCAACCGACCGTCCAGGTACGCCACGTCGGCGAGGTACTCCTGCGGCGTACCGCCCTGCCAGAACAGCAGCTCGTACCCGGCCGTCCGGGCCCGCGCCTCGGCCAGCAGCGCGTCGAGCCGCGCCTGGTCGAGGTGGCGGGTGTCGAGTCGCCGCCGCACGTCGACCAGGGCGTCCGTCGCGCCGACGGTGGTCGCGAAGGCGGTTGCCGGCGAGGGGCGGTCCGGCTGGCCGGGCAGGTGCGCGGCGCTCATCGTGCTCACCCGCACGCGTCCCCGCTCGCGCAGCACGTCGAGGCCCCGGTCGAGCAGCGCGCGCCCCACCCCCCGGCGACGGTACGCCGGATGCACGACCAGATCGGCGGAGGCGTTCTCGGTGTTGTCCAACTGCGGCAGGTCGAGCAGCAGATAGCCGACGGGCGCACCGTCTAGGTGGGCCAGCAGGTGCACCGCCACGTCGCCGGGCATCGGGTGCCGGATCATGCCGAAGAACCGTTGCCGGCAGCTGGGCAGGTCGGGCACGTCCACCGCCCAGGCGGCGGTGTCGATCTCGTACGCCTGCTCGATGGCGGTGTCGTCGCCGGCACCGAAGGGCGCGATGGTGAGGGTCATGTCGGCAGCCTGCGTGAGGGAAAGACGAACGGGCCAGCGAATTTCTCGCTGGCCCGTTCGGACGTTGGTCGGGAGGGTCGATCGCACAACGCCTCCGGCGTTGGGTCGTACAGACTGAAAGTCTACGGCGATACGCCCTCCCGCACGGAGCATCTTCCGCTGTGCGGTTCTTGCCGTCAAGTCCTCGTCGGCGTGTTTTCCGCATTTCTGAAGAAACGTGAATCCACTTCGATCACCGGCGATCCCGCTCGATCATTTACCGCTGGTCACAGCATTTCCGCTGATCATGTGCCCGATGGTCAACTCAGCCGAGCAGGCCGGCATCGCGGGCGGCCCGCAACGACGGCTTGATCCGATGGGTCGGCCCCACCTCGCCGGCCACCGCGTCGAGGGTCTTGAGCCCTTCGCCGGTGTTGAACACCACCGTCTCGGCGGTCGGATCCAACCGGCCGGACTCGACCAGCTTGCGCAGCACCGCCACGGTCACGCCACCGGCCGTCTCGGCGAAAACCCCTGTGGTACGCGCCAACAGCCGCACTCCGGCGCGGATCTCGTCGTCGTCGGCGTACTCCATCCAGCCGCCGGTGCGACGTACCGCCTCCAGCGCGTACAGACCGGCGGCCGGGTCGCCGATGTTGAGCGACTTGGCGATGCCGGTCGGCTTGACCGGAGTGATGACGTCGCTGTCGGCGTGCAGGGCGGTGGCGATCGGGTTGCAGCCGGCCGACTGCGCGCCGAACACCTTCCAACCGCCCGCGGGCGCCTCGACCAGCCCGATCTCGACCAGTTCGGTGAATGCCTTGTCAATCTTGGTGAGCAGTTCACCGGAGGCCATCGGGACGACCACCTGGGCGGGAATCCGCCAACCGAGTTGTTCGGCCACCTCGTAGCCGAGCGTCTTGGAACCCTCCGCGTAGTACGGCCGGACATTGACGTTGACGAAGGCGGTGTCCTCGAACTCGTCGGTCTCCACCAGTTCACCGCAGAGCCGGTTCACGTCGTCGTAGGAGCCGTCGATGGCGACCAGTTCGCCGCCGTAGACGGCGGTGGTCACCACCTTGCCCTGTTCCAGGTCGCTGGGGATGAAGACCACCGAGGGGACGCCGACCCGGGCCGCGTGCGCGGCGACCGAGTTGGCCAGGTTGCCGGTGGAGGCGCAGGCGAACCGGGAGAAGCCGAGCGCCCGGGCGGCGGTCAGCGCCACCGACACCACGCGGTCCTTGAACGAGTGGGTGGGGTTGGCGCTGTCGTCCTTGACCCACAGCGGGGCGGTGATGCCCAACTCGGCGGCGAGCCGGTCGGCGGCGACAAGTGGGGTGAACCCCGGTTCCAGGGTGACCCGGGTGGTCGGGTCCTGACCGGCGGGCAGCAGGGCGGCGTACCGCCAGATGTTGCGCGGCCCGGCCTCGATCTGCTCCCGGGTGACGGCGGCGAGGGCAGCCGGGTCGTAGTCGACCTCCAGCGGGCCGAAACACTCGTAACAGGCGTGCTGGGCGGCGAGGGGGTAGCGGGCCGAACAGGCGCGACAGACCAGAGCGCGGGCCGGGCTGGTGGCGGTGTTGATGCCGGAGGGGGCGAGCGTCGACGTCATGTCGAAGTCCTCTCATCTTTCCCCGCATCGCACTCTGCGGCGGGGACGGAATTGGCACCTGCCCCGCCGGACGCTCAACGATGAGCGCGCGAGGTGGTTGCCGGGGCGTCGTCGGGCCGTATCCCTCAGCCCCTCTGGATGAGGTATGCAGTTGTGCTGCCGATTCTAGGCAGTAGCGCCGCCGCCGTCGCCTGGCTGTCCCAGCTTGTGAGCGAAATCGCCGATTGGTCCGCAGGTCACGCTCATTCCTGGATCGAGTGGCATCAGTGCCGCCGAAGCACCACCCGATCCAGGTCCGAGCATGATCGCGACTCTCGCGAGGGAGGGTCAGGCCGGCACGGAGCTGCGCGCGTCGGCGTCGAGAGCGAGTTGCCGCCCGCCGCGCTGCCCGAACAGGTTGTCCAGCGCCCAGCTTCCCGGGCCGAGGATCGCGACAAGCAGGAACGACCAGCAGAACAACACGGACAACTCGCCCTGGTTGCGCATCGGCAGCAGCGCCTCGGGCTGGTGGACCATGAAGTACGCGTACGCCATCGAGCCCGAAGCCAGCAGCGCGGCGGGACGGGTGAGGAGGCCGACAAGCACCAGCGCACCACAGAGCGCCTGGATCAGTGCGGCCCACCAGCCCGGCCACTGGCCGAGCGGCACAGGTTCACCGCTGCCCCGGTTACCACCGAAAATGCCGAACAACGAGGCCAGGCCGTGACAGAGAAACAGCAGGCCGACAACCATGCGGAACAGGGACAGTGCCGGCCCGCCGAACCGGTCGATACGCATTCGGATACCTCCGTAGTAGATCCGATGAGGGGATCCAGAATGCGAGATGTATAGATAGTTGTCGATGCAATCTCTGACTGTGGGAACGCTCCCAGACCATGCTAGCGGCTGAAACTTCCGGGCGCTGTCCCATCACTCAGCGTCCAACCGGTTCGCGGAAGGCTCGCGCCACGGGAATCCCCTTACCGGGGCAGGTGTGCTCCTCGATCACGAATCCGGGACGTCAGGACCACGCGTGGTATCGGGCGATGTGACGATGTCCCGATGCGCGGGACACGTATGACATCTCCAGCAACGACCGCCCGGCGCCGGACCCGGCCGTATCGCCGCCCGGTCGGGGCGCTCGCGACGCTGGCCCTGCTCGTCGGGTGCGCCCCGACCCCCGACGCCGACGACAGCACCGCCGGCGCGACCGACACCCCACCACCGGTCGCCACCCCGTCGACGGGTACGCCGCCGACCGCCGACACCGCCGCACCAGGCCCCTGTCCGGCCGAGGGCGTACGGATCAGCTCCCTCGGGGTGAGCGCGGCCATGGGCCTGCGGGCGATGAGCCTGGAACTGGTCAACTGCGGCAGCCACCCGTACCGCCTGCACGGCTACCCGCAGCTACGGCTGCTGGACAGCGACGACAACCTGATCAGAGTCCGGGTCATCGCCGGAGCCGCAGAGATCACTTCGGGCTTCGACGACCCGCCCCGGCCCCTGACGCTGGCGCCCGGAGAAGCCGCGGGCGCGGCAGTGCTCTGGCGCAACCTGGTCGACGACCCGAGCGTGGTCGCCACCAATGCGCAGCGGCTGGAGGTCGCCCCGGCGGAGGGAGAGCCGACGCAGGAGGTCGCCGTCGAGGGGCCGATCGACCTCGGCAACACCAACCGGGTCGGCGTGAGCGCCTGGAAGAAGCAGCCCCCCACCTCGGCGCTGCCGCCCGCCACACCCCTCGCCCCGAGCACGGTCCCACCGCAGCACTGACCCGCCGCGAGGTCCTGGTGCGACGACACCCGTTGCCGGCGGCACCGACCAGGATCTCGCGGCAGCCGGGCTACGAGACGACGTCCTTGCGGGTGAAGCGCCAGAAGGCCAGTCCCCAGAAGGCGGTGGCGTAGCAGATCGCGGAGACGGCGCCACGGACGATGTCGTCGGTCTGTATCGGGGTGGAGAGCAGCCCCAGCCAGGCGGTGCTGTAGTGGGTGGGCAGGAAGGACCGGATCGCGCCGAGCGCGGTGATCTGGTCCAGGATGCTGGACAGGATCCACAGCAGCACCGCACCGCCCACCGCACCGAGCGCGGCGTCCGTGATCACCGAGAGCAGGAACGCCAGGCCGGCGACGACAAGCAGGACCACCGCGAGGTAGCCGAGGACGGCGAGCAACCGCAGCAGGCCCTCGCCCGGCTCCAACTGGGCGGCGACCGTGCTGCGCAGCGGCGACCAGCCGTACCGGAGGGTGCCGATGAGCAGAGCCGTGCCAGCGAGCAGCACCAGCGCCAACCCCGAGTAGGTCAGGGCGACCAACAGCTTGATCGTCAGCAGCCGGGCCCGTGGCACCGGAATCGCCAGCAGGTAACGCAGGCTGCCCCAGCTCGCCTCGCTGGCCACCGTGTCGCCGCAGAACAGCGCCACCACCACGACCAGCAGGAACGACGCTGACACGAAGATGGTGAACAGGGTGAAGTTCAGCCCGCCGGAGGTGGCGAACGAGACCAGGCTGCCGAACTCACCCCGGCCGTTGTCGTCGTCGCCGGTGTCGAACTGGAAGGCGATCAGAATGATCAACGGCAGCAGCACCATGAAGCCGAGCGCCAGTTGGGTACGCCGCCGCGACGCCTGCCGCCGGAACTCCGCCGCGAACGGCAGGGTCCGCGAGGGCCGGTAACCGGCCCCGGCACCCGAGGCGGCCACCCCGCGGCCGGCGGCCGACGTGGGCTCGCCTCCGCCGCGCGTGGGTTCGACAGTCGATCCCGCCATCACCGGTCCCCGCTTCCCCGAGAGTTCTCCCCCACCAGGGCGAGGAAGGCGTCCTCCAGGCGGCGCCGAGGCACCACCCGGTCCACTCCGATCCCGGCCCGGACCAACTCGGCCACCACCTCGCTGCGGGTGGTGCCGTTCGTGTCGACCACCAGCTGCCCGTCGGTGTCGTCGAGCACCCGTACCCCGCCGAGATCGGCAAGCACCTCCCGGGCCGCCGCCGGGTCACTCACCTCGAACAGCACGCTCGGCGAGTCACCGACGATCTCCTCGACCGGTCCGGAGGCGACGATCCGGCCCTTGTTGACCACCACAGCGTGGGTGCAGGTCTGCTCCACCTCGGCGAGCAGGTGGCTGGAGACCAGCACCGCCCGACCGTCGGTGGCGTAGCGCTGGAGCACCCGACGCATCTCGGCGATCTGGGGCGGGTCCAACCCGTCGGTGGGCTCGTCGAGCACCAGCAACTCGGGCAGGCCCAGCATGGCCTGGGCGATGGCCAGCCGCTGGCGCATGCCGTGGCTGTACTTGCGTACCTTGCGGTGCACCGACGAGCCGAGCCCGGCGATCTCCAACGCCTGGTCGAAGTGCGCGTCAGCCTCCGGTCGCCCGGTCGCCCGCCAGTACGCCTTCAGGTTCTCCAGCCCGGACAGGTGCGGCAGGAAGCCGGGTCCCTCGACCAGTGCGCCGATCCGCGAGAGCACCGGCGAGCCGGGGACCAGTCGGTGCCCGAAGACGTAGATCTCTCCGGCGGTCGGCTGGGTCAGCCCCATCAGCACCCGCAGGGTGGTGGTCTTGCCGGCACCGTTCGGCCCGAGCAGCCCGACCACCTGACCGGGGTGCACCTCGAAGTCCACCTCGGAGACGGCGACGAAGCCGTCGGCGTACTCCTTGCGCAGATGGCGCACGGCCAGCGGCGTGTCCGCGTACTCCGGGTGCACGGAGGTGTCCTGGCGGCGGTGTCGCAGGCGCAGCAGGAGCACGAGCACGACGAGCCCGAGCACGATCGCGGCGAGCAGCCCGACCAGGATCCAGCGCCAGAGCACCGCCTCGGTGGGGATCGGTTCGGCGTCGACGGTGGGCAGGCTCACCGGGCCGGTGGCCGCGACCTGGTAGACCGTCGGCTCGACCGGGGTGGTGTACGCCTGGTCCGAGGTGGCCAGGACCAGGCGGAGGCGATGCCCGGCCTCGACCCGGTGGACGATCGCCGGCAGCGTGACCGTCACCGGGGCGGCCTCGGCGACCTGGGTCGGCAGGCCGGTCAACCGGATCGGGGCGATGAGCCCGCTGGGCAGGGTGGCCGCCCCTTCCGGGTTGACGTCGTAGAGCTTGGCGAAGAGGACCGCCTCGCCGGTGGGCGACGCGGCGCGGATCTGCACGGTGGGCGACCCGACCACGTCGACGGCCTCGGTCAACGGCTCGGAGTCGAACCGGGCGTGCTGGCCCGGTATGTCGGCGGCCACCCCGCTGAGCAACGAGCTCAACGAGCCGGCGAAGGGCACCGAGGAGATCGCCGCCGGGTTTCCGGCGGGCGGGTTGGCGATCGGTTGGGGCGGCCCGGCCAGGGCCACCTCCTGCCGGGACTGCCCGTTCAGGCCCGGATAGTCGGCGGTGCGGTAGCCGGTCGCCACCAGTCCCCGGTCCAGCGCGTCGAAGCCGGCGATCCGGGAGAAGGTGAAGCTGTCCGCCGGCGTGGCGGCCGTTCCCGCGACGTAATGGTCGAGCCACTGGGCGGTCAGGAACTTCACCCGGTCGGAGTCGGTACGCGGACCCGCCCCGCCGTCGTGGCCGCCGGTGAACCAGGCGACCCGGACCGGGGTGCCGTTGGCGGCGATTCCCCGGGCGTTGGCGTCCGCCTCGCCGAGCGGGAAGAGGGTGTCCGCCGCCCCCTGCACCAGCAGGGTGGGCGCCTTGATCCGGTCCAGCACACCGGCCGGACTGGACCGCCGCAGCAGGTCGACGGCGGCCTGGTCGGCCTGCCCGGTGACGGCGATGCTCAGGTACGCGGCACACACGTCGGGGGCGAAGCGGCCACAGGCCGGGTCGGGGATGGTGCCGGTGGTCGGTGCGCCCGGCGCGGTGCCCGGCCCCTGCCCGGGTGCCGGGCTGGGCGGACCGGGCGACGGTGCCCCCTCGGGGGCCTCCGCGGTGTTGCCGGAGATTCCCGCCGGACCGGAGCCCACATTCCCCCCGCCGCCGAAGAAGATGCCGGCCCAGCCGGACTTGAACACCCCCCGGGTCGGTTCCCCGCCGGTGCTCTCCGGCAGGAAGGACCGGGACAGATCGTTCCAGGTGATCATCGGGACGATCGCGTCCACCCGCTGGTCCTGGGCGGCCAGCAGCAGCGCCAGGCCGCCGCCGTAGGAACCGCCGACGACACCCACCCGCGGGTCACCGTCGCCGTCGATACGGATCTCCGGTCGCGCGGCCAGCCAGTCCAGCAGGCGCTGAGCGTCGCGTACCTCGTAGTCGGGGTTGTCCAGATGGATCTGGCCCCCGCTGCGGCCGAACCCGCGCGCGGTCCAGGTCAGCACCGCGTAGCCCCGGTCGGCCAACTCCTCGGCGTCGGTGCGGACCGAGTTCTTGGTGCCGCCGAAGCCATGGGCGAGCAGCACCGCCGGCACCTTCCGGTCCGCGGCGGCGTCGTTCGGCAGGTACAACGTGGTGTCCAGGTCGACCGGCTCGTTGCCGGTCGGTCCGGATGCGACGGTGAGCATCGCGGACTCGGTGCGGAAACCCGGGCGATCCGGCCACGCGGCCCAGACCACGACGGCGGCCAGCAGGACGACGGCCACCGACACCGCGACGGCCCGGCGACCGGTGGGCAGGGCACGGCGCAGCCGCGCGGCCGAGATCGGCGATTTCATTCGCCACACGGTACGGCGCGAAACCTGTGTACTAGCTGAGTTCCGCCGTACGTCCGTTCTGTTCGGCCGAACGTCACCCGGGAGGGGTCAACCGCACAACGTCCATCGGGCCAACCTTTGGGACGACTTCCCATTGTGGAAATTCCTACCTTCCATCGGAATCCATATGGAAGTACGTCTTATCCCTCCCAAAAACAGCACCCACGGTGATCGATTCGATGAGCCTGCGTCACCTCGCGCGAAGTGACGCAAAGCCGACCCGTGAGGCCGGTACCGGGCCAACTGTGTTCGATTAGTTTCCGGTCCGGCGCACGGGACCGGCTCGTCGACGCCGCTGCCGCACCTGCGCCGACCGCTCAAGGAGATCATCATGACCGTTCCCGCTCCGCGGGTCCGTCGCCGACCCCGGACCCGGGGTCGGCTGTTGCCGCTGCTGCTCAGCATCGCGCTGCTGCTCCCGGTGGCGCTGCTCACCGTGCAGGCCCACCGGCTCGTCGACGCCGACCGCGAGGTCGTCGAGCGGGAACGGCTGGGCGTGGAGTACCTGCGGGCCCTCGCGCCGGTCACCGAGGCGCTGGTGAACGCGCAGAGCGCCGCCGTCGCCCGCCGGCCGCTGCCCCGACAGGTCCTGGAACAGGCGATCGAGCAGGTCGCGGCGGTCGACGCCCGGATCGGCGGCGAGTTGCGCACCGGGGAACGGTGGGCCGGCGTCCGGGCGAAGCTGGAGGCGCTGCCGGAACGCTCGCTGACCGACCCGGAGGCCGCCTTCGCCGCCTACCGCGAGGTCACCGACCTGCTGCTGGCCCTGCACACGAAGGTGCGGGAGAGCAGCGGTCTGATCCGGGACGCCGGCGCCGACTCGCACTTCCTCCAGGACGGCGTCGGGGAGGAGATGCCGGAGGCCCTGGTCGCCGCCGGGCGGCTCACCGACCTGGCCATGCTCATCGAACGGCGAGCCGCCACCGAACAGCTGCGCTCCTTCGGTGAACTGGCCGCCCACCGGGTCGCCGCCCTCCAGCCCGCCAACGACCTGGTCAACAACCTTCGGGCGGTGATGGACAGCTCGGAGAGCGCCGACCTGGGCGCGAACGTGCTCAGTTCGTTCGACGCCTACCAGCGGGGGGTCGAGGCGATGGCGCTGACCTCCCAACCCGACCAGACCGGCAAGCTCGACGTGGTCCGGCTCACCGGTGCCCGGCTGGAGGCGCAGGAAGCCGCCAAGCAGCTCCAGCCGGTCCTGCTCGACGAGATCGACCGACTGCTTGCCGAGCGGCTCGACGAACTCAACCGGGACAACCTGCTGGTCCTCGGCGCGGGTGGGCTCGCCGGGCTGCTGCTGATCGCGCTCGCGGTGACCATCTGGATGTCTCATCCGAGGGACAACCCAGGCATTGTCGACGCGCCCGGCAACGAGCCGGAGCGTGCCGGTTCGGACCGGCCGTCCGGCAGTCACTGGGAGCAGATGGCGGCGCAACGACCCCCGGTGCCGGTGGGACAGGGACACGACCCGGATCGCTGGAGGCCCTTCGATGCTGCTCGATAGGCTTCGGATCCGGGGCAAACTCGCCCTGTTGGTGCTCATCCCGGTGCTCTGCATGCTCGGGCTGACCATGCCGGTGGTCTGGGAGCGGGTCGGGGTGGCACAGCGTGCCGACGACATCGCCGGCACCGTGCAGGTCGCCAACCGGGTCGGCACCCTCCTGCAACACCTGCAACGGGAGCGGATGCTCGCCGTCGGTCTGCTGCTGCGGCAGGCCGACCGCAGCGACCTGATCCAGGAGATCGCGGAGGTGGACGACCTGGTCGCCGACCTGCGGGCGGAACTGGGCGACGGCCTGACCCCCGCGGTGAGCGCCGCGCTCGACGGGGTCCGGCAACTGGCACCCGTACGCACGGCCCTGCTCGCCGACCGCGCCACAGTCGAGCAGATCCTGGGCACGTACGCGCCGGTGCACCTCGCCCTGATCGACTCGCTGCGGCTGCCGTACGACGTGGACACCCGCACCTCGGTCGGCCGGCAGGTGCTGGCCCTGGACCGCATCCTGCGCAAGAGCGAGGGGATCAGCGCGGGCGCCGCCCTGATCGTGCTGATCGCCGCCGACCCCAATCCGGGGCTCGCCACCGCCTACGTGGCAAACATGGCCACCCTCCGGGCGGACAGCAACCAGATGCTCGGTCTGCTCACCCCCGAACAGCTGGTGCTGATGGACATCGAGCAGGCCGCGGTGGACGCCCGTGCCGGTGAGGACTTCCTCGAACAGAGCGCCCTGGACCCGGTCACCGCGGCGTCCCGGATTCCCATCGAGGCGCTCTACCCGACCACCTCCTCGCTGATCACCCTGGGTCAGTTCGTGGAGAAGAAGCTGGTCACCGACGTCACCGCCGAGGTGCGCGCCGAGCGGCAGGCCGCGCTGTTCGCCGCGTACTGGGTGACCGCCCTGGTCCTGGTGATCCTGGTCGTCGTCGTACTGCTCGCCCTGGTGATCGGCCGGGCGGTCGCACGCCCGCTGACCCGACTCACCCGCTCCGCCGACCGGGTCGCCCGGGTCGCCGAATCCGAGCTGCTGCGGGTCGCCGACGACGAGGCGGACCAGGCTCAGTCGATCCGTCTCGACCGGGTCGAGATCCGGGGCCGCGACGAGATCGGCGATCTGGCCCGGGCCTTCGAACGGGTCCAGACCACGGCCGCCCAGTTGGTGGAACGACAGGTGGCGAGCCGACGCAACGTTGCCCAGATGTTCGGTCACGTCGGTCGGCGTACCCAGAACCTCGTCGGCCGCCAGATCGCCCTGATCGACCGGTTGGAGCAGCAGGAGACCGAGCCGGGGCGGCTGGAGAACCTGTACCGGCTCGACCACATCTCCAGCCGGCTGCGGCGCAACGCGGGCAACCTGGTGGTGCTCTCGGGCGCGGCCGGCGACGTGGTGCACGCCGCGCCGGTTCCGCTCGCCGACGTGGTCCGCCTGGCCCTCGGCGAGATCGAGGACTACACCCGGGTGGACGTGCAGGTTCCCGGCGAGGTCTCGGCAGCACCGGCGATCGTCGGTGACCTGGTGCTGGCGCTTGCCGAGTTGATGGAGAACGCCACCGTCTTCTCCCCGCCGCACACCCGGGTGGTGGTCAACGGCGAGCTGACCGAGGACGGTGCCCGGCTGACCGTGGTCGACCACGGCATCGGCATGACCGAGGCGCGGCTGGCCGACGAGAACGCCCGGCTCACCCGGCGCGAGCGGCTGGACCTGGTCCCGACCGAGGTGCTCGGGCTCTTCGTGGTGGGTCGGCTGGCCCGTCGACACGGCTGGCGGGTCGTACTCTCCGCCACTCCGGGCGGCGGGGTTTCCGCCACCCTGTCGATCGCTCGGCCGGACCTGGTGCTCGGCACGCCCGAGCCGGATCTCCGGACCGCCCCGATCACCGCCCGGCCCGCCCTGCCGACGCCATCGCAACCGGTACCCGCCAGCCCTGCCCGGCCCGGGGACGGGCTGGCGGTGGCCGGTACCGGCGGGCCGGGCGGGTTCGACCAGCGGCTGCTGACCCGGGCCACCGCGAGCATCGAGTTGGCCGAGTCGTGGGACGCCTTCGCCACCGCTGCCCGCGCCGAAGCCGACCCGGCTGCGACGCAGCAGACACCGGTTCCGCCGGCACCGCCCGGTGCCACCACCCCGCCGCCCGGGATCCGGCAGCGGGTTCCCGGAGCCAGCCTGCCGAGAATCACCCCCCAGGTCGGCCCGGCGGACGCCACCACCGCCGACCCGGTCGCCGCACGCACCCTTGTCGAACAGTTCGAGTCCGGGGTACGCCGAGCCGAACAGCAGCGGGAGCACGCGCAGCCCGAGCCGGTGGCTCCCGCACCGTCCGGCGCTCCGGCCCACCTGACCCGGCGGGTTCCCGGCGCGAATCTGGTCACGACGCCCAACCGGCAGCAGCTCACCGACCACCCCGGCGACCCGGCCGAGGTGCGCGATCTCATCAACGCGTTCGAGCACGGCGTCGCCCGGGCTCTGCGCGATGTCCGTCCAGACCGCAGCAACGACGAAGGAACGCCACATTGACCAGTCCGCACGTACACGAGAACCTCGACCACTCGGGCCACCCGGTCGGTGACCTCAGCCCCGAGGCCCGCACCTTCAACTGGCTGCTGGACACCTTCACGTCCAGCACGGCAGGCGTGCTGGAGGCGATCGCCGTCTCGTCGGACGGGCTGCTGATGGCCATGTCCGCGATCAAGGACCGCTCCAACGCGGAACGGCTCGCCGCCGTGGTCTCCGGCATGACCAGTCTGGCCGGCGGTGCCGCCAGTTGGTACGCCCTCGGCGGGCTGAACCGGGTCGTGGTGGACATGGCCGAGGGGTATCTGCTGATCAGCGCGATCAGCAGCGGCTCGGTGCTCGGCGTGGTGGCCGACCGGTCCGCCAACCTCGGCACCGTGGCCTACGAGATGACGCTCTTCGCCGGTCGGGCCGGCAGTGCACTCACCCCGCGCCTGATCGCCGAACTCAAGAATTCCGTCCAGCAGTGACTCACGACGCCGCCGGTGAGCAGACAGGGCCGGAGCCCCGGATCCGACCCTACCTGCGCGCGTCCTCCCCGGTCGGTGACGCCGAGGGGGCACCGGCGGCGTTCGGGGCGGAGCCGGAGACGGCCGAGCCGATCGGCCTGCGCCCGTTCGTGCTCACCGCCGGCCGGGTGGCCGGAGCGGACCCGACGATCGGCCTGGAGACCCAGGTGACAGCCCGGGCGGACGCCGAGGCGTGGCACCTGGCAGCCGCCCGGCTCACTCCGGAACTTCAGGCGATCGTGGCGCTCTGCCGTGAGCCGATCTCGGTCGCCGAGATCTCCGCGAAGACCCGGCTGCACTTCGGCGTGACCCGGGTGCTGGTGGGGGATCTGCGCGCCGCCGGCCATCTCGACGTGCACGTCACCGACACCGACGACGCCCTCGACCCCGACGTCATCCTGCGAGTGATTGATGGACTCCGTGCAATCTCCTGACTGGCCGGTCGCCCCGCAGGGCGCGCTCTCCGCCAACAGCGCCACCGCCCGTTACGGCGGTCCGACACCGACTCCGCCGCCGGTGGTGGGGCGAGCCAGTCTGCCGCCGCCCCAGCCGGCAGCCCAGCCGTACCATCCGCCGGTCGCCGCGCCGGCCGCGACCGGCACCCCACCGCGCCCCGCGCCACCGATCCCGGTCAAGATCCTGATCGCGGGTGGGTTCGGGGTCGGCAAGACGACCACTGTGGCGTCGATCTCGGAGATCGATCCGCTGACCACCGAGGCGGAGATGACCATCGCCGGAATCGGGGTCGACGATCCGGGACAGCGTTTCGACAAGACCACCACCACCGTGGCGATGGACTTCGGCTGCGTCACCATCGACCGCAGTCTCAAGCTGTACCTGTTCGGCACGCCCGGTCAGGCCCGCTTCGGCTTCATGTGGGACGACCTGGCGCGCGGCGCACTCGGCGCGCTCGTGGTGGTCGACAGCGCCCGGATGGACGACTGCTACCCGGCGATCGACTTCTTCGAACGGGCCGGGCTGCCCTTCGTGGTCGGGGTGAACGCCTTCGACGGGCGGCTGGCGCACGACCTCGGCGCCATCCGTTGGGCCCTGGCGATCGGCGACCATGTACCTCTGGTGCAGTTCGACGCCCGGGATCGGCTCTCGGTACGGGACGCCCTTCTGGTCGTCCTGGACCGGGCGCTGGCCCGGGCCACCCGGGACAAGCGGGCCTGAGCCGACCGGCTCGGAGCCCCTCGTGGGAAGGGGTGAGGCGGATGCGAGGCGGGCTGGACGAAACCCTGGCCCGGATGCGGCGGCGCGAGGAGGCACTGCGTCTCCGGTCCACCGAACCGGCCGACGGCGAATCCGGGTCGGCGGACGGGACACCCCCGTCCGGTGCCGGCGGACGGAACGACGGGACCGGCTGGGCTCCGCCCCGGGAGGCGGGCGGGCACGTGCTCGACGATGTCGCCGAGGCGCTGCGGGCCGCCGTCGCGGTCCATCCGGGCACGGCGGTCACCGCCCGGATCGACCACGACGGGCAGGCGTACGACCTGCGGGTGGCCTGGACCGGCCAGGAGGTGACGGTCACCGGGCAACCGGTGGCGACACCGCCGTCCTGGCCGTTGTCGGCGAACACCGTCGCCGGCTGGCCCGCCCGCCAGGAGTCGCTGACCGGCGACCCGGCGGCCCGGCTGGCCGAGTTGATCCGCCGCGACCCGTCCCTGCTCACCAGCGAGGGTCCGCCGGGCTGACCGCACACGGGATGATCGGGCCGTTTAGGGTCGGGCGATGGGCGAACCCGAGTTGACCTTGACCGCGAGCCTGCGGGCGGCCGCACTGGACGCCCGGCGCGGCATCGTCCGGCTGCACCCCGAGGTGCTCACCGCGCTGGGCCTGCGGCCGGGCGATCCGGTCCGGTTGACCGGCCGGCGGGTGACCGCCGGGATCGTCGCCCCGGCCGAACCGACCGCGAGCAGCGCCCTGCTGCACGCCGACGACCTGATGCTGGGCAACCTCGGCGTACGCGACGGCGGCCAGGTGCGGGTCTGCGCCGCTCCCACCGTCGCGGCGGCCCGGGTGCTGCTCGCCGGGCCGGCGGAGGTCGTCGCGGTGGTCTCCCCGGAGATGCTCCGGTTGGCGTTGCTGGGCAAGGTCGTCACCACCGGGGACGACGTGTCGCTGCTGCCCCAGGACGTGCTGCCCGACGCCGCGACGCGCAGCCTGGTCGAGGTGGCCCGGCGCAGCCTGTCGACCCGGGTCGGCTATGCCTGGACCAGCACCCTGCTGCGGGTCGTCGCCGCCGAACCCGAGGTCGGCGCCCTGGTCACCATGGACACCACGGTCGGCTGGGAGCACGGCGCCCGCACCCACGGTGTCGCCGGCTCGCTGGCCGGGCGCGCCGCGTCCCTGGCCGGTGCCGGGGGCACGGGCACGCCGTCGCCCACCGACACGTCCCGGTTCGACACCGCCGCTCGGTTGCGCGGGTTCGATGCCGGCCAGGCCGGTGACGTCGATGCCGACGCGGCATCCGCAGGCTGGTCGGGCGGCGAGTCGACCGCCGAGTCGGCCGAGCACGTGGCGTCGGTGGACGAACTGCCCGGCCTGCGTTCCCAGGCCGAGGAGCTGACCGAACTGCTCGACCTGGGCTTTCACCACCGCGAGGTGCTAGGCCGGCTGGGCACCACGGTGGCGCTCGGGGTGCTGGTCAGCGGTCCGGCCGGTTCCGGCAAGTCGGCGTTGGTCCGGGCGGTCGCCGCCCAGGTCGGCGCCCGGGTGCATGCCCTCTGGGCGCCAGAGGTCGCCGCCCTGAGCAACTCCTCGGCCGCCACCCGGCTGCGGGCGACCACCGCGGAGGTGATCGCCGACGGGCCGGCCGTGCTGTTGGTCACCGACGTGGAGGCGCTCGCCCCGGCGGACACCCCGGGGCCGGTGGCGACCGTGTTCCGTCAGTGCCTCGCCCAGATCGTGCAGGCCGGCGCAGCGGTGGTCTGCACCACCAGCCGGCCGGAGGCCCTCGACCCGGCGATGCGCGCCCCGGACCTGCTCTCGTTGCGGATCGACGTACCCCTGCCCGATGCCGCCCTGCGCCGGGAACAGCTGACCGTGCTGACCCGCCCGGTCCCGCTCGCCGACGACGTACGGCTGGACGAGGTGGCGGGGCGTACGCCCGGTTTCGTCGCCGCCGACCTGGCCGCGCTGGTCCGCGAGGCCGGCATCCGCGCGGCGCTGCGCCAGAAGTCGGACGAGAACCCGACGGTACGGATGGCCGACTTCACCGCCGCCCTGGAGGTGGTCCGGCCGACAAGCATGGCCGCCTCCACCCTGGAACTGGCCCGGGTCACCCTCGACGACGTCGGTGACCTGGTCGAGGTCAAACAGCAGTTGACCGAGTCGGTGCTCTGGCCGCTTACCTACCCGGACACCTTCGCCCGGCTCGGCGTGCAGCCGCCGCGCGGGGTGCTGCTCTACGGGCCGCCCGGCTGCGGCAAGACCTACCTGGTGACCGCGCTGGCCGGGTCGGGCCGGGCGAACGTGCTCTCGGTCAAGGGCGCGGAGCTGCTGTCGAAGTGGGTCGGCGAGAGCGAACGGGCGGTACGCGAACTGTTCCGCCGGGCCCGGGAGGCCGCACCGACGCTTGTCTTCCTCGACGAGCTGGACGCCCTCGCCCCGGTACGCGGCCAGGCCACCGACGGCGGCACCACCGACCGGGTGGTCGCCGCCCTGCTCACCGAGTTGGACGGGGTGGAGGCGCTGCGCAACGTCGTCGTGGTCGGCGCGACCAACCGGCCCGACCTGATCGACCCGGCGCTGCTGCGCCCGGGGCGGCTGGAACGGCTGGTCTACGTGCCGCCACCGGACGCCGAGGCACGCGCGGCGATCCTGCGCGCCGCCGCGCGTAACGTGCCGCTCGCCGAAGACGTCGACCTCGGTGCGCTCGGCACCGAGTTGGACGGCTTCTCGGCCGCCGACTGCGCGGCGCTGGTCCGGGAGGCGGCACTGGCCGCGATGCGCGAGTCGCTGACCGCCGCCACGGTCACCGCCGCACACGTGGAGACCGCCCGGGCGCGGGTACGTCCGTCCCTGGACCCGGCCCAGGTGGCGTGGCTGGCAGCGTACGCCGAGCAGCGTGGCTGAGCCCTAGAGTGCCGGTGGCGTCGCGTCGAGGTGGATCTCGGCGTGCACCCGGTCGCCGTCCTCGCGCAGCTTCGCGCCGCACTTCTCCAGCACCGACATGGCCCCGCGATTCTCCGGTGTGGTGTCGGCGACCACGACCCGCATGCCGGCCGCGGCGGCCAGGTTCAACAACTCGCGCAACGCCGCCGCGCCGATGCCCTGGCCCCGGGCGGAGCGGCCGAGCCACATGCCCACCTCGGCGACGTCGGGCTCGTCGCGTCGGGCCATCCGGATCATCCCGACCACCTCGCCGCCGGCCATGATCGCGTACATGGCGGTGCGGGTGGCTGCGTCGAGCCCGCCGAAGCTGGCCCGGTGGAACTCCCGGAACGCCTCCCGCCGCGCGTGCGACCAGCCGGCCGGTGCCGCCACCGGCGGCATCACGTCGGCCGGTTCCGCCTCGGCGACCGCTACGGAGAGCAACGGTTCGAGGTTCTGCTCGTCCACCGGCTCCAACCGGACCGCACCCGTCACGTGCCGGAGTCTTCCGCGCCCGGCAGCGGAAGTCCACCGGGTTGGCGAGGAGGTGCACCTCTGGTGCAATCGGATCGGCCGGTCGGCCGAAATCGGTTACCGCCTCACATTCCGGTGTCGTCCGGCCGATCAAATTCGCAGTAGACGGCGGAGGCGTCGTCGGCCCGTTTGTGCCGGCGCAACCGGTCGGAATGGTCCCGCTCGGCAGCCCGCACCCGGGCGATCAGCCCACCCGGCCCCTCGGCTGCCACCACGTCGAGCAGGCCACCCCAGTCGAACAGCCCGAACTCCTCCACGGCGACGGACGCTCCGTCGCTGAGCAGCACCGCGCGGCGCAGCGCCGACGGGCCGCGCAACGGCAGGCTGCCGACCACCGCGTGGTACGCCGCGTCCGGGTCGGCGGCCGCGACCCAGTAACCGTGCGTACGGTTCATCCGCTCCCGTTGCACCGACACGGCGTGCCGCAACCGGGTGGCCCGGTCGATCGAGTCGGGCAGCGCGGCTACGGTGCCCCGCAGGCCGGCCGCCGCAGATGCCAGCCGGTCGTCGACGATCACGTCGACCCGGTCGCCGGTGTCGAGCACCAGTGGGCTGTCGCAGAGCACCAGGTAGTCCACCTGATCACCGCCGTCGCGCAGCAGGCAGACGGTGCTGGCCGGGGTCCCCGGATGCTCAAGATCGCACTGGTCGCCGTGGTCGGCGCGAACCGCCAGGATCGCCGCCGCCAGGTTGCTCACCAGCGTCGCCGCCGGCCGAGCCGCCTCGGCCAGCCCGAGCCGGGCGGCCAGATGCCGGACGTACCACTGCGGCCCGTGTACACACCCGGTGTCGAAGCCCTCCGGCACGGTCGCCCCGTCCAACACCCCGACCAGGGGGCCGAACTGGAACACCACGTCCTCGTTGACCGTGCTGCCGGGTGGCGGAGCGGACGCGGAGCGTACCCGCATGGTTGGCGCGGATCCGACGGCCATGCCCCGCCGACGCTCGTCGGCCGTCGCCTCGGGCGGCCCGGTGCCGCTGCCCGGGTGCGTCACCTGCACCCCGGTCCGCCTCGATCCGGCGGGGTCACCTCGGGTCATCGCCGCCACCTCCGCGCCCCGGCTACCCGCCCGGCGTCCCGACATGCCCCCGATGTCGCTCCGGCTCTGCGGGCGGTGAGTTCAGCGGCGGCGGTTACGGGCTCGGGAAGCGCGGAGTCGCCGTAGCCGGCCTACCAGCACCGGGTCGGCGGCCAGCGCCGCCGGATTGTCCAGCAGCGCGTTGAGCAACTGGTAGTAGCGGGTGGCGGAGAGCCCGAAGCGATCCCGGATGGCCTGCTCCTTGGCGCCGGCATGCCGCCACCACTGCCGTTCGAAGGCGAGGATCTCCTGCTCCCGCTCGCCGAGGGCACCGGCCGGCGCGGCCACGGAGTCGGGAGCGGCCACGGCGTCGGGAGCGGCCACGGCGTCGGGAGCGGTCGGCGTGGACTCGTCCTCGGGCGCTGATCGCGGCGGCGGCACCGCCACGGGCTCCGGGCCGGCGCTGGTCGGCATCCGGGCCTCGGGGCTCTGCGCTGTCGGGGTGGCGTCGGCGGGCGGCATGGGGCTCCTCACGGGGGCGGCCGGCACGGGCGACGCCAACCGGGGTTTCCCAGCCTAACCACAGGTCACACCCGACGCACCAGGAGCGCCGTGCCCCTCGGCCAGCCCTGCGCCGCCGCCGCGCCGCGGCGTCGGAGGCGACACCGCCCGTGGGCGCGATCCGGGGAGAGATCGCGCCCACGGGCCCCCCTTCAGGTGATGCCCGTCAGGCGATGTCCCGCCGACGGAGCGTCCAGAGCGCCCCGCCGAGGAAGATCACCACCGCGACCGTGAACAGGATCGACGAGTGCTGCCAGGTGATGTCCAGGGTGGCCGGGTTGCACTCACCGGTGTAGGAGGCGTTGCAGGACCGCCAGTCCTCAAGCGTCAGCGTCTTGGTCATCCAGGCGTACACGTACGTGGGCAGCAGCCATGCCTCGCCGAACCGGACCTGGGCCAGGTCCAGCAGGATGGCGAGCCCGGCCTGGCCGACCACCATGACCGCGATCGCCCCGCCCAGTGCCATCGCGGTGTGCCGGCCGAGCGAAGCCAGGGCGAAGCCCACGGTCGCCGCGACCAGCACCAACACGACCCCGCGCAGCCCGGTGAGCAGGAACGACTGCCAGACACCGGAGGTCATCCCCTCGGTGGTCCCGCGCCAGCTGCCAATCAGCCAGAGAATGCCGAACCACGCCACGGAGGCGGACAGCGCCAGGGCGAGCATCCCGGTGAGCAACGCTCCCAGCTTCGTCAGCAGGACGTTCAGCCGCTTCGGTCGCCACAACAGCAGGTTCATCATCCCGCCGGTGTTCCACTCGGCACCGATGAAGGAGGCACCCACCACGAAGCCGACCATGGCCAGGATGCCCGCGAGTGTGACGAGCATGTCCGGGGCGTTGGCCTTGAAGATGAAGGTCGACGGGAGGTACCACTCCGCCTGGATGTCCTCCCGTGCCGGTGGGGCGATCTCCGCACAGTCGGCCGGGTAGTACTCGACGTCCTCGCCTGCCGCCTTCGCGCGCTCGCAGCTGGCACGCTCCTGCTCGGCCCACCGCACCTGCTCGGCATGGCTTCGGTCGGCGGCCCGCGTGGCCTCGGCCCACTGTTCGGGGCCGATCTTCTCGTTGGTGGCGAACAGGCCCACCACGACGAGGGCCAGGATCAGCAGGCCACCGGCGGTCATCCAGCGGGTGAAGCGCCGCTTGGCCAGCCGGCGCAGTTCGGTACGGAAGAGACTCACGCGCCCCAACCTCCCCCGGTGGGCGCGGACGGTGCCGCCCCATCGACTCGTACGGACTGGTCGACCTGCCGGTGCTGGCCGGGAACCGGCGCGGTGTTGGTCAACTCGAGGAAGACGCTCTCCAGGTCGACCGTGACCGGGGCGAGTTCGCTGACGTAGAGGCCCTGTTCGGCCAGGAGCCGGGTGATCGTGGCCGGCTTGTCCACCCCGGCGACCATCAGGTGGTCCTGGTTCGCGGTCACCCGGTAACCGTTGCCGTGCAGCGCGTTCGCGGCGAGCGGCAGGTCCATGACGGCTTCCAGCCGGACCCGTACCCCGCCGCCGGAGTGCTGCGCCAGCACCTCGTCGACCGGGCCGTAGGCGACCCGACGCCCCAGCGAGATGATGGTGACCGAGTCACAGATCAGCTGGATCTCGCCGAGGATGTGGCTGGAGAGCACCACAGTCATCCCCGACTCGGCGAGGTTGCGCACCAACGTACGCATCTCCCGGATGCCGCCCGGGTCGAGGCCGTTGGCCGGCTCGTCCAGGATCAGCAGCTTGGGGTTCTTGAGCAGGGCCGAGGCGACAGCGAGCCGCTGCTTCATGCCCAGCGAGTACGTCTTGACCCGCTCGCCGGCCCGGTCGCGCAGGCCGACCAGTTCCAGCACCTCGTCGACCCGCTGCTGAGGCACCTCACCGGCGCCGGCCAGCAGGGAGAGCGTGTCGCGGGCGCTGAAGTGCGGGAAGAACTGCGGGCTCTCCACGATCGCGCCGACCTGACGGGCAATCTGGGGCAACGCCGCCGGCACTTCCTGGCCGAGAATGGACATTCGGCCGCCGTCGGAGCGGATGAGCCCGAGCAGCGTACGCAGAGTGGTGGTCTTGCCCGACCCGTTGGGGCCGAGGAAGCCGTGCACCTCCCCCGCCTCGACCCGCATGTCGAAGCCGTCCAGGGCATTGCGGGTGCCGCGTCGTCGACTGCGGTACGTCTTTCGTAGACCTTCGATTTCCAGGACAGCTGGCAAGCTGCACCTCCCCCGTTGGGTGTGGGGCGCCTCCGTTGCGGGGGCGACCACGACACCATACTTGGTATGCACCCGAAGGCAATACCCGGTATGCAGCGCCACGCCGAGACCCTGTTAAAAGGGGCCCCCTGCTCTACCGGAGGCGTTAAGAGGGGGCCCTTCCTTACACCTCAGGCGCAGATGACGTGCACGCCGGCGGCGCGGAAGGCATCGACCACGTCGGGCGTGGCGCCCGAGTCGGTGACAAGCGTCTCGACCCGGTCGACCGGGCAGATCCGGGCGAAGGCGTGACCGCCCAGCTTGGACGAATCAGCGATTATCACCACTCGCTTGGCCCGAGCCACCATGAGGTTGTTCATCGCGGCCTCGCCCTCGTGGTGGGCGGCGGCACCGAGCTGCGGGTCGATGGCGTCCACGCCGAGCAGCGCGACGTCCAGGGTCACCTCGCGCAGCAGCGCCCCACCCAGGGGCCCCACCAGCTCGAACGACTTGGGTCGCACCACCCCGCCGGCGACCACGACCTTCATCCGGGAGCGGACCAGCAGCTCGTTGGCGATGTTGAGGGCGTTGGTGACCACGGTCAGCTGGGCGCCCTCGGCGTTGGTGTTGAGATCCGGCCGGACGGCCAGCGCCCGGGCCACCTCGGTGCTTGTGGTGCCGCCGTTGAGGCCGACCACCGTGCCCGGCGTGACAAGCGCTGCGGCGGCGGCGCCGATGCGCTGCTTCTCCGCGGAGTTCTTGGCCGTCTTGTAGCGCAGGGGCAGGTCGTAGGAGACCCCGTTCGCGACCGCGCCACCCCGGGTACGGGTGATCATCTGCTGCTGGGCGAGCTGGTCGAAGTCCCGGCGGATGGTGGCCTGGGAAACGTCCAGCCGGCCGGCGGCCTCCTCGACGGTGACCCGACCGGACTCGGTCAGCATCTCGAGCAGGGCGTTCCATCTCGCGTAACGGTCCACCCCGGGACCTCCGTGTCTGCACGAATGTGATTGGTTGCGTGCACACTAGTGCTCAAAACTAGGAAACAGCAAAACCTGATGCTGCTCGATCAACCAGGCGGTTGCTATTTCCATCGAGTTTCGCGCAGAATAACGCGCGAAAGACGGGTCAAACGAGCCGTATTGCGCAGCCGCTGCGAGGAGTTCTCATGGCGCACGTCCACGCGGAGATCGCTAGTCAGCCGGACTGTTGGCACCAGGCAGCAGACCTCGCTCCGACGGTCCTCGACCGGCTACCACGCGACGGTGAACGGGTCGCCGTCGTCGGCTGCGGCACGTCGTGGTTCATGGCGATGGCGTACGCGGCCCGCCGCGAGGCCACCGGCCACGGCGAGACGGACGCCTTCCAGGCCAGCGAGTTCCCGATCGGCCGCCGCTACGACCGGTTGCTGGTGATCACCCGCTCCGGCACCACCACCGAGGTGCTCGACCTGCTCGCCGCGCTGCGCGGGCGAATCCCGACCACGGTGCTGGTCGGTGACCCCACCTCCCCGGCTGTGAGCCTCGCCGACGCCGCGGTGCCCCTGCCGTTCGCCGACGAACGGTCGGTGGTGCAGACCCGCTTCGCCACCACCGCGCTGGCGCTGCTGCGCGCGCAACTCGGCGACAACATCGGCGCGCTGGTCGCCGACGCGGAGGTCGCCGTCCGCGCCCCGCTGCCGATCGACCCGACTCTGATCGAGCAGGTCACCTTCCTGGGCCGCGGTTGGACGATCGGCCTGGCTCTGGAGGCGGCACTGAAGTGCCGGGAGGCGGCCACCTTCTGGGCCGAGGCGTACCCGGCGATGGACTACCGGCACGGCCCCATCTCGGTGGCCGCTCCCGGGCGGCTGGTCTGGGCCTTCGGTGAGTTGCCCGACGGGCTGCCCGAGGACGTCGCCGCCACCGGCGCGGCCTTCGTGCACAGCCGCACCCACGGGGTCCGTACCGTGCTGGGTCGTTGGGCCGCCGGACGCACCCCGGTCGACCCGATGGCGGACCTGATCCTGGCGCAGCGCTTCGCCGTCGCACTGGCGACAAGTCGCGGGCTCGACCCCGACGCGCCCCGGCACCTGAGCCGGTCCGTGGTGCTCGCGTGAGCGAGCGCGACGGCAGGGTCGTCGTCGCGCTGGACGTGGGCGGCACCGGGATGAAGTGCGCGCTGATCCGTCCGGACGGTGCCGTGGTGCACGCCGAACGGCACCGCACCGGTGCCGACCGTGGGGCCGAGGCCGTGGTCGACACGATCCTCGCGGTGGCTGACGGGCTGGTCGGCACGGCGCGGACGGCAGGGCTCACCCCGACCGCGCTCGGCATCGTGGTGCCGGGCATCGTGGACCAGACCCGTGGCGTCGCCGTCTGGTCGGCGAACATCGGCTTCCGGAACGTACCGCTGCGGGACCTGGCCACCGACCGGCTCGGCCTGCCCACGGCGCTCGGCCACGACGTACGCGCCGGCGGCCTCGCCGAGGCGCGCCTCGGTGCCGGCCGCGACGCCGGGCACGTGCTGTTCGTGGCGATCGGTACCGGCATCGCCGCCGCGCACGTGGTCGCCGGAGCGGCGGCCACCGGCGCACACGGTGCCGCCGGAGAACTCGGCCACATCCTGGTCCGCCCGGGCGGTCCGCGCTGTGGCTGCGGACGCTCCGGCTGCCTGGAGGCGATCGCCTCCGCCTCCGCCGTGGCCCGCCGCTACACCGCACTCGCCGCCGGCACGACCGGCGACGCCGACACCACGTCGGACGGCGGGTCCGCTGCCGGGTCGACGCCGGGACCGACAGTGGTCACCGCCGCCGAGGTCGCCGACCGGGCGGCAGCCGGTGAGGAACTGGCCACCCGGGTCTGGCGGGAGGCCGTCGAGGCGCTGGCCGACGGCCTCGCGACCGGACAGGCGTTGTACGACGTGCAGACGATCGTGCTGGGCGGCGGCCTCGCCCAGGCCGGTCCCGGGTTGTTCGACCCGCTGCGCACCGCCCTGCGCGAGCGCCTGACCTTTCACCGGGAGCCACGACTCGTCCCGGCCGCCCTCGGTGACGAGGCCGGTTGCCTCGGCGCCGCCCTGCTCGCCCTCGACCAGTTGGAGGATTCATGACCGTACGGGTGAACGGCAAGGTGGTGACCCCGACCGGGGTCGTCCGGCAGGGCTGCGTCGAGGTCAGAGGCGACCGGATCACCGCGGTCGCCGAGTACCCGTCGGTGCGCGACGGGCACTGGGTCGTGCCGGGCTTCGTGGACATCCACACCCACGGCGGCGGTGGACACACCTTCACCACCGGCGACGCCGACTCCGCCCGGGCCGCCGCCGCGTTCCACCTGGGCCACGGTACGACCAGCCTGCTGGCCAGCCTGGTCAGCGCTCCCTTCGAGCTGATGCGCTCGGCCACCTCGGCCTTCGCGCCGCTGGTCCACGAGGGGGTGCTGGCCGGCCTCCACTTCGAAGGGCCGTACCTGTCCGCCGCCCGCTGCGGCGCGCAGAACCCGCAGTTCCTCCGCGACCCGTCCACCGACGAGCTGACCGAGTTGATCAAGCTGGGTGACGGGGCGGTGCGGATGGTCACCCTTGCGCCGGAGCGGGCCGGGGCACTGGCCGCCATCGAACTGCTCACCGGCCACGGCGTGGTGGCCGCGGTCGGTCACACCGACGCCACGTACGAGCAGACCCGCGCCGCCATCGCGGCGGGCGCGAGCGTCGGCACGCACGTGTTCAACGGCATGCGTCCGGTGCACCACCGCGAGCCGGGGCCGGTCGTGGCGCTGCTGAGCACCCCGAACGTGATCTGCGAACTGGTCGCCGACGGGGTGCACCTGCACGACGGGACGCTCACCTTCGCCACCTCCACCGCCGGGCCGGAACGCTGCGCGCTGATCACCGACGCGATGGCCGCTGCCGGCATGCCCGACGGCGAGTACGAACTCGGCGGCCAGGCCGTGACCGTCGCCGACGGGGTGGCCCGACTGGCCGGCGACGGTGCGATCGCCGGCAGCACCCTCACCATGGACGCGGCCCTGCGGCACGCGGTGGCCGCCGGCATCCCGGTGCCCGACGCGGTACGCATGGTCTCCACCACCCCGGCGCTCGCCATCGGCCTCGGCGACCAGGTCGGCGCCCTCCAGCCCGGTCTGCGCGCCGACCTGGTGGTGCTCGACAACGACCTGAACGTCGTCCGGGTGATGCGCGGCGGCACCTGGGTGGAGTGACCCCGCATCAGCGGGGTGAGGGGATCTCCACGCCGAGCACCGCCTGCTCGTCGGGGCGGTGCACCAGCTCCTCGGTGAGGAACGACTGCACGGCGTGACGCATCCCGACGTCCCGGGCGGCCCGCTCGGAGAGCAGCCACTTGTGCTCGATGATCTGGGCGAACAACTCCTGCGGCTCCAACTTGCGGCGCAGGTGCGCGGGGACGGCCCGGACCACCGGCTCGAACACCTCGGTCAGCCAGCGGTGGGCGGCCTGCTGCTCGTCGGTCAGGTCGCTCTCCGCCCGGTACGCGTCGAGGTCGTTGAGCAGCTTGCGGGCCTGATTCTCCTCGGCGTCCAGACCGGTCAGCCGGAGCAGTCGCCGGTGGTGGTAGCCGGCGTCGACCACCTTCGGCCGGATCAGGTAACGCCCGTTGCCGATCGTCGACATGGCCACCTCGGCCACGTCGAAGCCCATCTCGTTGAGCCGGCGGATGCGGCCCTCGATGTCGTGTCGGGCGTCCCGTTCGACCTGCTGCTCGTAGGTGATCTCGTGCCACAGCCGCTCATAGCGCTGCACGACCTCCTCGCAGACCACCTCCGGGTCGATCGAGTCGTGCAGCAGACCGGCGGCCTGCAGGTCGAGTGCCTCGCCGAAGATGTTGACCCGGGCGATCTCCAGGTCTTCACCACGTTGACCGTTGGAGAGACCGTTGCGCAGCGCCCCGGTCTCGGCATCGACCAGGTAGGCGGCGAAGGCACCCGCGTCACGCCGGAACAGCGTGTTCGACAGCGAGCAGTCGCCCCAGAAGAAGCCGGTGAGGTGCATCCGGACCAGCAGCGCGGCCAGCGCGTCCAGCAGCCGGCCCATGGTCTCCGGTCGCAGCGTGTGCGAGAACAACGCCCGGTACGGCAGGGAGAACTGGAGATGCCGGGTGATCAGCACCGGGTCGAGCGGCTCACCCGAGTCGGACTCCCGGTCGGCGACGATCGCCACCGCCTGCACCGACGGGAAGTCGATCCGCTCCAGGGCGCGCAGCAGGTCGTACTCCCGCTCGGCGACCCGCTCCCCGGTCTCCTTGACCGCGTAGACGTACCCGCCGAGGCGCACGAAGCGCACCACGTGCCGGGAGATGCCCTGCGGCAGGGCGACCAGATGCTCGGCCGGCCACTGCTCCAGCGGTGTCGACCAGGGCAGGTCGAGCAGCGCCGGGTCCACGAGGGCCGAAGTGATCCGCACGCAGTCAAGTCTGACGCTTTCCCCGCCGGAACGCCTCCCCGCGTGGCTCGGCACACAGTCACCACGATCACCGCCCGAACCCGGCCGCCGCGCGCGGCCGGTAGCGTGATCGGGTGCGAGAAACCACGACGGTACGCGGACGCGTACGCCTGGCACCGGTCCGACCGGCCGGCTGGTGGTTCGACGCACTGCTGCTGGCCGCCCTCGTCGGACTGACCGTGGCACTCGCCGCCGGCTGGTTCTTCGGCATCGACAGGTCGGTCGCCGACTGGGCCGACGCGCACCGGCCCACCGCCGCCCGGTGGGTCGCGATCATCCTCAACTACCTCGGTCAGGGCACCCCGCTGACCCTGATCGCCGCCGGCCTGTCGGTGCTGTTGGCGATCCGACTACGCTCGGTGCGCCCGCTGTTCGTCCCGGTCGCCGCCTTCGTACTCACGCTGTTCACCATCGGCCCGCTGAAGGTGTGGACCGCCCGGCCGGCACCGAGCGCCAGCATCAAGGAACCGTTCCTGCCGCCCGAGCAGACCCTTCCGCTGTTCCAGGAGGACCTGCCGGTCCGCTTCGCCCAGTCGTACCCGTCCGGGCACGTGGCCAATGCGATCGTCTGGTACGGCGTCATCGCGCTGCTGCTCGCACCCCTGCTGGCGACCCTCGGCCGGAGGCTGCCGCGCCGGGTGGTGCTGGAGATCCGGATCGTCCCGCCGGCCGTGGTGCTGTGCACCACCACCTACCTGGGCTGGCACTGGCTCAGCGACTCGGTGGCCGGGCTGATGCTGGGACTGCTGCTGGACCGGATCCTGCACCGGGTGCCCTGGGACGAACTGCCGCTGCCCGCCCGGTTACGAAGTTGGGACCGGCCGTTCACCGAGCCTGTCTAGGCTGCCGCCGTGAATCAGCTGGCACGCCGGTTGGGCGTACCCGATGCCGTGGTCATCGGTCTGGGGTCGATGCTGGGTGCGGGCGTCTTCGTGGTCTTCGCCCCGGCCGCGGCGGCGGCCGGTGGGGTCGGCCTGCTGGCCGCGTTGGCACTGGCCGGCTTCATCGCCTACTGCAACGCGACAAGTTCGGCGCGGCTCGCGGCCCGCTACCCCGAATCCGGCGGCACCTACGTGTACGGCCGGGAGCGGCTCGGCCCGTTCGCCGGTTTCGTCGCCGGCTGGGGGTTCGTGGTCGGCAAGACGGCCAGTTGCGCAGCGATGGCGCTGACCATCGGGGCGTACCTCTGGCCCGGGCAGGCCCGGCTCGTCGCCGTCGCCGCCGTCGTCGCGGTGACCGCCGTGAACCTGCGCGGCATCGCCAAGACCGCCACCGCGACCCGCATCCTGGTGCTGGTCGTGCTGGCGGTGCTGGCCCTGGTCGCGGTGGCCGGCGCGACCGACGTCTCGATCGCCCGGATCGACGCGCCCGGCGGCTCCGCCCGGGGCATCCTCACCGCCGCCGGCCTGCTCTTCTTCGCCTTCGCCGGGTACGCCCGCATCGCCACCCTCGGCGAGGAGGTACGCGATCCCGAACGCACCATCCCCCGCGCGGTGCCGCTGGCCCTCGGCCTGGTGCTGGTCATCTACCTGGTGGTGGCCGTGATCGCCCTCGGGGTACTCGGCCCGGATCGGCTCGCCGCCTCGACCGCACCGCTGGCCGAGGTGGTGACCGCCGCCGGGCTGCCCGGCCTGGCCTGGGTGGTCCGTGCCGGAGCCACCGTCGCGGTGACCGGCGTGCTGCTCTCCCTGGTGGCCGGGGTCGGCCGCACCACCCTGGCGATGGCCCGCCGCCGCGACCTGCCCGCCGCCCTGGCCGCTGTGCACCCCGTACACCAGGTGCCGCACCGCGCCGAGTTGGCCGTGGCAGCCGTGGTGATCCTGGTCGTCACGCTGGCCGACGTACGCGGCGCGATCGGCTTCTCCAGCGTCACCGTGCTGGTCTACTACGCGATCACCAACGCGGCGGCACTGACCCTGGGCCGGGACCGGGACCGGAAACTGCCGGTGCAGGCGCTCGCCGGGGCCGGGCTGGTCGGCTGCATCCTGCTCGCGGTCAACCTGCCGCTGGGTAGCGTGCTCGCCGGCTTCGGCGTGCTCGCCCTCGGCTCAGCCTGGTACGCCCTACGCGCAGCACGCCGCTGAACCAGCCCGGTCACTCCGTCTGACGCGGATGGCCGGTGCCGACATACGTGAGCCAGACCGTACGGCGCTCGTCGTCGACGAGGTACCAGATCCGACCACCGCCAGCCACCTCGTACTGCTGTTCCCAGGTCCCGCTACCTATTCGCCTCAGGCATCTTCAACCAACTGAAAATCACTCCGAATGACGCCATATTCCGCAGGTTCCACCCAGCAACTGAAGCGGCGTCCGAGCAGGCTCGACTGCTCTACCCCCAATTGATACGCCAGAACTTCAGCGTCTGTCTTCCGGATTCTGGAGTCGCCCACCTCACGGAATTCCGCGATCCCGCCACGTTTACCAACCACGACATACTCGACCCTCCCTCCAACCCCACTTCTATCCACATGCTCGCCATGGTCGTCAGCCATCGGCTGACCACAAATGCTTCGTCCTATCCGGAGCAACACCCCGCCACTGCGTACGGATCTGTGGGCCTGGAGACAGGCCCGTGGCGGGCTGCTGGGTTACGCCTGGGGAACTGTGCTGCTTCTTCCGTGACGGAGGCGACATGGTACCGCGTGGTACAGTGAGGTACATGATGAGGATTACCCTGCGGGAGTTCCGTGATGGCGCGGGTCGGGTACTGGACGGGGTCGAGCGCACCGGTGAGCCGGTCATCATCACGAAGTACGAACGGCCTGTCGCCGTGCTGGTCGGCATCGACGAGTGGGAGGAGATTGAGGCGTTCCGGGACCGTAGGGACGCTGCGGTGATCGCTCGTTCCCGTGCCGAGGGACAGTTCGTGCCCCTGTCGGCGGCCCTGGAGTCGCTCGGAGTCGATCCTCGTGAGGCGGAGGCGCTGCTGGCTGACCGGGCCAACGGTGAGGCGGCGTGAAGGTTCAGATCGATCGGGACGTGCTGGTCTGGCCGCACAAGCAGCCACGCAACGTGTTCCTGACCGTCCTGAGCGCAATCCTCGGCTTGGTCTCCGACTCTGCGCCACAGAACTCGACCGAGATGCGCGACGGATCCGGGCGTCGGCTGCGCGTCGGTGACTACCGGATCCTCTACTGTCTCGACGGTGACGAGTTGACCATCCACGCCGTCGGGCACCGCAAGGACGTCTACACCTAAGCCACACGGTTTCCGTGGCCTTCTGGCCCTGTTCGCCTTCGACCCCTGGCGCTCCAGCATCCTGCTCGTCGATGGAGACAAGGCCGGACGCTGGCAGCAGTGGTCACCGAAGCGATCCCCCTGGCCGAGCAACGCTACGAGATCTACCTAAGTGTGCGTCCGGAAACTCCGGTCATCAGTTGCCGGTGCGGGCGAGGCGGCGTGACATGACCATGATCATGGCGATGTGGATCATGGCTTCGTGGTGTGCAGGTCGGGTCTCGTAATCGCGTACGCAGCGGCGATGCTTGCTGATCCAGGCGAACGTCCTCTCCACCACCCACCGGCGGGGCAGGACGACGAAACCCGGCTCGCTGCGTTTGACGATCTGGACGCTCAGGTGCAGGACGGTGCGGGCCCAGACCAGCAGCCGCCCAAACATCCACCACCGTAGGTGCAGAACGGAGTAGCACTACGCCCGGGGTGCAGGATTCGAAACCAATTCAGCAGATAGACGGTCGACGGGGATCCAAGAGATCTGGGTCCTTTTCAACCAACTCGCGTTCGAACGCTTCCCATCCGCGATCAAGCACGTAGTCTTTTTCTAGATCGCTGATCGGCACCATCCAAACAATGGCGACGCCACGGTCCTCGAGATCGACAGAATCAAAGTCTTCATCAGTGCAGAATGCGTCGACATAATAAGTTCCATCGACATCTCCCTGCCACCAGAAGGAGAGGGCAGGTAGTGCCGGCTAAGTCTCACAGTCGCGTACGACGTGGATCCAACGAGTTGCCCACCTCCCCGAACTCTGCCACCTGGAATGGCAGCTCAACACCTTCTGGATCACGCGTCCAACCCGACTGGATCTTGCCGAGTCGACTCTCTAGGTGCGCGATAAGCAAGGACATTGCCAACCAACCAGTCTGCGCCAGCACCGCAGTTGCAGGGTATGCACTCTGCCCCACCATTCTGGTGGTACCGGTCAATAACTTCTGGGCGTGTCACATCTGGCGGAAACTTCGTATTGCTCCACGCATCCCCTTGGTCGTGACGTAATAAAGTCTGCCCGGACCTGCAACGCGGATCCAGCCACCTTGATTACCCCTTCAAGGACTGCATTGCGAGACACTAGGTCTGTTACGCAGGTCTGTCACAACGGGCAACTCTTCACCTTCGCCAGCTTGTGCTTGCCGATTTGACCATCGACGATCAACTGGAGGGTCTTGGCATCGCCTGCGACGCGCCGCAACCCCTGTAACCACCCATCCCGCCCAGCCCAGCTCAAGGGCAGGCGCGACGTCGGCCATATCGCCGACAGCTCTTCAGCTAGACTGAAACCTCTTTCGGTCAGATCGAGCCTGCCGACCACAGCCGGAATGAGGATGCTGTCCTCGACTTCTATTACGGCAGGCGGCAAACCATCTTCAGCCTGCGCCCGCGCGAAACGGTGGTATTCTCCGACAATTTCTTCAATTGACGGAGGATCACCAAGAGACAGCGGACTCTGCACAGAAATCCGCCGGAAAGCGTCTTGGCACACCTCGTCATGCTGCGCAAATCTTATCGACTCCTGAACCCCGGAACTCCCCTGAAGTCGATGAGACATCGTCATCGTGACGACCGGAAACTCCCGCGTCAAGGCGTGCACATGTGCGGTTGGAAAGTACGAGTCTCCTGCAGTGGACACATCCAAGGTTATTCCCTGGACCACAGGGCCGACACGACGCACGAGGCGCAGTGGTCGCCACTGACTGAACCCGGGAAACGCTCTCCCCCAATCCGACGTTACACGCTTGGTGGAGACCGCATCAACCTTGCTCATGGGTTTACCTCAATTGTGAGCCACGCGCCCGGAACATTATTTGCATTCTTGTCCGCCTGCGCTTTCCCGATCCCTCGTCCCGGCTTAGACACGAACTTGTAATCATAGATAATACCACTGGCAGGATCGTAGACATCTGGGCGGGCACTGCCTGCCGTCCCCCGAGGCACCAGAGCGCCGCTCAGGTAGCTTTGTTCAGTGACCAGACCGCGGCTTCCATAGATATCCTGGTATCGCTGAAGCAACTTGTCCGCGTAGGCGTGCTTTGCCGTTCCTGCGACAGAACCGCTTCCGCCAATCTTACGCTCAGCCCGTCTTGCGATCTCCTGGATTAGGTCTGCATTGGAGGGGTTGGTAGACCCGTTACAGGCGCATGCATTTCCATTCGGCGCGACACCCCCGCCACAGTTGTGCACCAAAACTGGTTCGTCGTCGATGACAATGTAGTAGGTGTGGATGTCGGCGACGGTGAGGTCGCGCATCTCTTCGAGGCCGAGCTTGTTGAGCACCGCCACGACCGTGACCGCGCCCTGGCCCTTGACCAGCAGCTTCGTACCCGGCTTCAGGTCCTTCGCGTCGGTCCACTTGCGCTCCGAGGCGTTCCAGAACGGGTGATGCCAGGTCGTCTCGACCTTCGTCACCTTCCCGTCCTGGTCCTTCACGGTCAGGTCGGTCAGGTCCTCGTCGAGGTTGCGGTGCAACTGGGTGACCTGCTTGGGCACCGACCCACCCGCCACCGGATCGGTGGCCATGACCCGGTCACCGACGTTGACATCCTCGATCGGCCGACTACTGCCATCAGCCATCAACACCGGCGTCTTCGGATCGAAACTGTGCCGACGCCCCGACGTCGAACACGACGCACCAGCCCCACCGACCGAAATACCGAACCCGCCACCGCCGGAGCCGCCGGCGACTGCACCACCACTGCGCGCGCCACCACCGCTCTTGCGGTTCAACGCGCCCAGGCCCGGCACCATGTTCTCCGCCGCCGTACGCGGGTTGTAGCTGCCCGTCATCGCCAGCTGCGACATCGCGTCCTCGGCACCGGCCTCGGCCGACTCGGTCGCCAACCGGCCCAACAGGCCCGTACCGGCCTTCTTCGCCACCGCCGCACCGACCCTGGCCGCGATCGCACCACCAGCACCACCGACCAGGCCGGTGACCGCGCCCGTGCCCAACGAACCCAACGCGTCACCGATGCTGTGGATGTCGCCCTGCGCCGCGTCCTTGGCCAGGTTGATCAACGCCCCGGCACCGACCATGCAGGCCACCGCGCCGGCTCCGGCGGTCACCGCGGTGCAGGCGATGCCGGCGAGGATCGCGCCACTGATCGCGGCGACCTCCAACAGGACGTCCTTGTGGTCCTTGACCCATTTCTTGGCCGCGTTCGTGGCATCACGTACCTGACTGACGGCCTTCTTGACGGTCCGCTGCGCCTTGGCCGCGACCTTCTTGCCGGCCTGTTTCGCCTTGGCGACCGCTTGCTTGGCCTTCTTCTTGACCTGGGCGACCTTCTTGGTGACGTGTTTCTTGGCCGCCTCGTACTTCTTCTTGACGGTGCGTTTGACCTGGTTGTACTTCTTCTTGACCTGCTGTTTGACCTGGGTGTATTTGCGTTTCGCCTGTTGGACCTTCTTCTTGACGGTGGTCTTGGCCTTCGTCACCGTCTTGGTCACCGTCGACTTGGCCGACCGGTACGCCGACGAGGCGTAGGACGAGGCGTACGAGTAGGCGCTGGAGGCGTACGACGAGGTGTACGAGTACGCCGAGCGGACCGTCGAGGAGACCGAACTGACCGCCCGAGAGAAGGACTTCTTGACGCTGCCCCAGCCCCAGTGCCCGGTGGGGTCGGTGACGATCAGCGGGTTCGCGTCACCGTACTGGTAGCGGTTGGCGTTGATCGAATCCGGGACGGGACTGTTGTTGGCCGTGTCCCGGGTGTCGAACTGCCCGGTGTCGGTGTTGTACCAGCGGGCGTGCATGTTCACCCGGTTGGTCAGCGCGTCCGTCCACTCCGACTGGTAGCCGAGCTGCCCCAGCAGGCCGACCGTGTTCAGCACCTTGCCGAGCGGGTCGTAGGTGACCGAGCCGGTCAGCGCCGTACCGGTCGGGCTGAACTGGCCGACCACGTCGCTGTGCAGGTCGGTCCAGACCAACCGCTTGTCACCGCCGGAGGCGGCACCGACCACCTCACCGGACGGCCCACGCACGTAACTCGCGGAGGCGTCGGCGGCCAGGTCGTTGCCGAGCCCGGTGTACGAGTGCCCGGGCCGCATCGCCCGACCGAGACCGTCGTACGTGTAGGTCTGCGTGCCGTTGGTGGACTGCTGCTCGATCACCTGCCCGAACGCATCGGTGCGGGTGATGTTGGCGCCGGCCTGGGCCAGGGTGCCGCGTGCGGTGTAGGTGTACCCGACGCCGTCGGCGTTGATCAGCCGGTTGCGCTGGTCGTAGTTGAACAGCTTGCTGCCGTTCTGCACCCGGTTACCGGACTTGTCGTACGCGTACGCGGTGATCGTGCTGCCGTTGTTCCACGAGGTCAGCCGGTCAGCGAGGTCGTAGGTGTAGGTGTTCGCCGCCGAACCGGCGAAGCCGGTCGTGGTCTTGGCGATGATGTTGCCGTTGAGATCCCAGTCGTACGAGATCTTCGCCAGCGAGGCCCCGGACGGCGACTTGAGTTCGTCGCCGTTGAGCCGGCGCAGCGGGTCGAAGGTGAAGTTGCGGGTGTTGCCGTTCGAGCCGTACGTGATCTTCGTGACCTGGGACAGCGTGTTGTAGGTGTAGGCCATCTGCACGCCGGCCGTCGGGTTGGCCAGCGTCGACAGCCGTCCCGCCACGTCGTACCCGTAGGAGGTGGTGCCGGCCGCGTCCTGCCGGGAGGCGAGGCGCCCGTCGGCGTCGTAACCGAACGCCGAGTTCCCGGAGGGGCCGGTCACCGACACCGGTAGATCACGGTCGTCGTAGCTGATCGTGTTGGTGCCACCGGGACCGGACAGCGAGGTCATCCGACCGGCCAGGTCGTAGCCGAACTCCCGCTCCTCGGTCTGCACCTCGGCACCGGCACCTGCCTGCCGGATCAGCTGGCCCGACTCGTCGTACGAGTTGGTCACCGTGACCCCGCCGGGCAGGATCTGCCGCACCGGCAGACCGCTGTCGTCGTACTCGATGGTGAAGGTGCGGTCGGCCGGGTTCGGGTGGGCGCTGGTGGCCGGTTCGATCTGCGACTCGGGCAGCCCCCACGAGTTGTACGTCGTGTAGAAGGCGTTGCCCCGCCCGTCGGTGAACCGGGTGCGGTTGCCTTCCAGGTCGTAGCCGAATGTGGTGACGATCGAATCCGATGCGGAGATCGGCTGGATCTGCTTCGTCAGCACGCCCGTCGCGTCGTACTCGAAGGTGGTGGTGGTACCGCGCGCATCCGTGCTGGACACCATGTTGCCGGCCCGGTCGTAGCGGGCCACCTGCTCGGAGAGCAGGGCACCGCCCGGGGCGCGCTCGGTCGTGCGGATCGCCCGCCCGGCCAGGTCGTAATCGACTGTGGAGTACGAGCCGTCCGGCCGGATGCTCCTGGTCGTCCGGCCCTCCGCGTCGTATTCGTAGCGGGTCCGGTTGTTGGCGCCGTCGAGCACCGAGGTCGGCTCACCGAGCACGTTGTACTCGGTGCTGCTGGTCACGCCGGTCGCGCTGGTGACCACCGAGGGCCAGCCCTGCGCGTTGTAGGCGTACAGGGTGGTGTGGTTCGTGCCCTGCTGCCGCACGACCTCCGTCGTGGTGACCGTCCGACCCAGGTAGTCGTACGTCGCGGTGGTGACCGCTCCGGTCGGGTCGGTGGACGACAGCATGTTGCCCAGGTCGTCGTAGGTGTAGGTGCTCGCACCGTCGTTCGGCGCGATCGTCTTGGAGACCCGGCCAAGTTGGTCGTACTCGTAGCGGGTCACCCGGCCCGCCGGGTCCGTCACGGAGACGAGCTGCCCGGCCGTGTCGTACGCCTGGGTGCTGCGCGGGACGATCGGGGTCGACGAGCCCGGCGGCGTGTACGCCGGGGCCTGCTCGGCCACGACCCGGCCGACCGCGTCGTACTCCACCACCGACCAGTTGCCGTTGGCGTCGCGGGTGTCGGTCGGCTCGTCGAAAGTGTTGTAGCCGACCCAGCTGACCGCGTTGGCCATCGCCGAGACCTGCCCGGCCTGCTCGACCAGGGCCGCCGGGGAGGTGGTCTTCACCGCCCGGCCTTCCTCGTCGTACCCGTAGTAGGTGGTGTTGCCGTTCGGGTCGGTGACGGAGGTGGGCAGGCCGTCGAAGTCCAGGGTCTGCGAGGTCCGGATGACCTGCGCGTCCGCCGCGGGCACGGCACCGGTCCTGACCTGCCCGATCTCGGCGGCGGAGAGCGCCTTCTGGTACGCCTGCACATCGCTGATCGAGCCGGGGAACCAACCGAAGCCGTCGGCGCCACCGATGGTGAAGCCGGTCGACACGTTGTTGAGGCTCTCGGTGACGTTCACCGTGGTTTGCAGCACACCGTCGGCGTAGAGCCGCATCGTCTTGCCGACGGAATCCACCGCGAGGGTCAGGTGCGTCCAGGTACCCGTCACCGCGGATCCGTGTGGACCGCCGCCGCCGAACCAGGTGATGGTGCCGTCGGCCTTGCGAACCGACATGGCGGCATACCACCGGTCACTGACCGGCGAGTAGAAGACCTTGAGTGCGGAGTTGCCGATCGCACCCGGCGCGGAGAAGACGAGTTGTTCGTCCCCCAGGGCGGCGTTCTTCGTGGCGAGCTTCACCCAGGCGGAGACCGAGTACGCCCGGGTGGTGTCCACGACCGGGCCCGACTTGAGGTACCCGGTGGTGCCGTCGAGCACGGCGGAGCCACCACGCTCGGTGGACCAGGTGACGCCACCGAGCGCGGTAGCGGGGCTGTTGCCGACGGAGTCGGCCGCCTTCGTACCCCCGGTCTCGGCGAGCTTCCACCGGGCCACCGGCGTCAGCGCCGTGGAGGTGTACTCGGTTTCGGCGATCGCCCGTCCGGCGTTGTCGTACATCGCCTCGGAGATGCTGGTGGGCGTGCCGTCCGCGCCCGAGGAGGCGGTGGAGACCACGTTGTCGTCGGCGTCGTAGGTCAGGGTGGTGGTTCGCTTCAGCCCGTCCGGGTCCACCGTCGTGGAGATCGTCCGGCCGGCCGCGTCGTAGGTGGTCGTGGTGGTGGTGTGACCGTTGTTCGTCACCTCCCGCACCACGTTGCCGGCCGCGTCGTAGAAGTTCTCCTCGATCAGGAACTCGTTGCCCGCGTTGTCGGCGCGTACCACCCGCGCTTCAAGACCGTTGTCGGTGTAGGTGTAGCGGGTCTCCCAGTTCATCGAGTCGACCTCGCGGGCCAGTCGGCCCGCCGGGTCGTACGACCGCTGGGTGGTGACCAGATCGCGGGGCGCGGACGGATTGTTCGGGTCGCCGGTGAAGCCGACCACCGTCGAGGTGAGCAGGTTGCCCTCGACGTCGTAGGTGCTGGTGGTGACCCCGCCGTCGGGTTCGGTCTCGGTGACGATCCGGCCGTACAGGTCGTACGCGAACTGGGTGGTCTGGTTCGCCGCGTTGGTGACCGACACCTCCTGCCCGTACGCGTTGAAGGTGTGCCGGGTCGTACGCGGCGCGTCGCCGCCGGTCAGGTCGCTGACCGTGACCTCGGTGATGTTGCCGTCCACGTCGTAGGTGGTGCTGGTGTGGGCGGTGTGCACCGCGCCGGTGACCCGGTTGGTCACGGCCGGCTCGGTTTCGGTGATCTCCCGCCCGAGCAGGTCGTAGGTACGGCTGGTGACGAGCCCGGTGGGGTGAGTGTCGGTCACCTCGGTCTCGGTGAGCAGCCGACCGAGCCCGTCGTACGCGTAGCGGGTGATCTTGCCGCCCGGCTCGACGACCTCGGCGATGTCACCGCTGGCGTAGTAGATGATCCGCTGGATCTGCCCACCCGGCGTGGTCACCGTGTCCGGCAGGCCGGGCGGCGCGAACCCGCCGTCCTTGGCCGCGACCGTGGTGCCGTCGGTGTACGTCATGCGGGTGACCCGGCCGAGCGGATCGGTGATGGTGGTCTGGTTGCCCTTGGTGTCGTAGCCGTAGCTGGTCAGGTAGGTGTTGTCGGTCTCCGACGCCGACCGACCGTCGCGCAGGGTCAACATCAGGTCGTTGCGGGCGTCCGGTGTGAGGGTGGTGGTCGTCGCGTCCGGGAAATAGGTGTAGTAGACCGACGAGCATCTGCCGGCGGACTGGTCCTGGCAGGTGATGACCTGTTTGGTGTTGCCCCGGGCATCCTGGAGTTCCTGGGTCCAGACACCGCGCGGGTCGTAGGTGAGGTTTCCGTACCCGCCGACGTCGTAGCCGAACTTCGTGGTGTTGCCCAACCCGTCGGTCTGCGCCACCAGCCGGTTTCCGTTGACCAGGTCGTACGTGTAGGACGTGGTCTCACCGGTCGGCCCGGTCACGGTGATGGTGGAGACCGGCATCGGGAAGGCGGTGGCGACGCCGGAGATCATGGTCACCGCGACCGGGGCGGTCTGCTTCGACGCCAGGAAGTGCGTGGCCACCTGCTCGGCGGAGAGCTGCGAACGGTAGAACGCCACCTCGGCGATCGAGCCGGGGAAGTAGCCGACGTCTCCGGTGCCGTGCATGGGCCAGTTGCCGGCCCACTTGCCCGCCCCGACGTACGCGTTGACGGCGTCGGTGGTGACGAGCGCGTGGTCGAGCTTGCCGACGGAGATGCCGTCCAGGTAGAGCGACTGGGTGTTACTGGCGGCGGAGAGCACCACGTGGTGCCACTTGTTGTCGTTGACGGCTATCGGGCTGGTGATCACCCGGGTGGAACTGCCGGTCCAGAAACTACCTCGCAGCTTCCCGTCGGTACCGACATAGAGCGCGGGGGTCCAGTTGCCGGTCACTGCGGGGTCGTTGATCGGGCTGGCCTGGTAGCTGTAGAGGACGCCGCCCTTGTTGTTGCCGGACGGCATCTTGAACCACATCTCGACCGAGTTGGGCCCGGTGGTGGGCATGTCCTCGGGCGGCAGGACCAGATGCGAGGAGGTGCCGTTGAACGATCCGGCCTTGCTGTCGCTGAACGGACCGGCCACCCCGAGGGTGACCTGGTTGTAGGTGGCCGTACCGCCCTGCACCTCGTTGACGGCGTCGGTCACCTCGATCTCGCCGAGGCGCCAGTAGTCCGCCGGCTTGGCGCCGAGCACCGAGGCCGCGTAGACGTCGCTGCTGCCGGAGACGGTCGGGCTGCCCAGCTGCCACACCCCGCCGTTCTCGTCGGTGACCGTGGCGACCCGGCCGCTGACCTTGTCGTAGCCGATCTCGGCCGTGACCCCGCCCGACGGGCGGACCACCTTCTTGAGGACCGGATGACTGGTCCGACCGACGCTGTTGAGCTCGGCGGCGGTGGTGGCGGTCAGGGCCTGGTTGAAGAACGCGACCTCGGCGATGGAGCCGTTGAAGTAGGTCGCCTTGGCCGGGTTGGCACCGGAGTTGACGTGCGTCGGCCACGAGCCGCCGACGAAGCCCGCGCCGACAAGCACGTTCGCCGACCCGCCGGCGATCTGGGCGATCGTCCCGTTCAGGGTGCCCTTGAGCACGCCGTCGAGATAGAGCCGCTGCACGTTACCGGCACCGGCCAGCACCACGTGATGCCAGGCGCCGTCGGTGACCGCGACGTCCGTGGTGATCGTCGCGACGCTGCCGGTCCAGAATCCGCCGCGCAGCTTGCCGTCACTGCCGATGTAGAGCGACGGGGTGTAGTTGCCGGCGGTGGTGCCCTTGCTGATCGCGTCGGCCTGGTAGCTGAAGAGCACACCGTTCGGGGTGCTCGTCTTGAACCACATGCTGATCGACTGGTACTGGCCGTCGGCGACCAGCTTCCCCGGCAACTGGACGTGTGAGCTGGTGCCGTTGAAGGTCGCCGTGGTCGCGGTCGAGCCGGGCAGCGCGGCCGGCTGCCCGAGGGTCACGTTGTTGTACCGGGCGTTGTCGACCCCCGCGTTGCTCAGCACCTCGCTGACCGCGGTGGTCGCCCCGGCACCCTCGTCCAGTCGCCAGTACGAGTACGGGCCGGCGTTGAGCACCGCGTTGGCGTACTGCGAGGTGGTGTCCTGCTGATAAGTGGTGCACTTGGTGTGATCGGTCGGCGGGCACACCTTGGTCAGCTGATCGTTGGCGCCGTAGCTGTACGTCCAGGTGGCGACCGTGTTCGGGGCGCCGGGCACGGCCGGATCGGTGTAGACCGTGGCGACGTGCGGCTTGGTCGACCCGGCCGGGGTGGACCAGGTGAAGTGCAACGAGCGGCCGGAGGCCGACGTCGCTGTCGTCAGCTTCGCGGACGTGTCGTACGAGAAGGTCATCGCCCGGCCGTTGGCGTCGGCGATCCGGGTGACCTTGAATACCCCGGTGCCGGTCGCCCGACCGAAGGTGTAGACCGTGGCGTCCTTGTCGGTAAGCGTGTAGCCGGTGACCGTGCCGCCGGAATCCTTGGTCTCGATGAAGGTGGCGAACCGGCCGGACGGCGGACTGAAGGTGCCGTTGGCGTTGCGACCGAAGGCGACGTCCTGGCCGGTGGGATAGGTGACAAGCACCGACTGCACGCTGCCGGCGACGTCCTTGACCTGGGTCGCCCGCACGTCGACCAGGCTCGACCAGCCGGCGCCAAAGGCGTTGTCGCGGCGGGTGTCCAGGCTGTTGTAGCTGCGGGTCACCGACAGCGAGGGCCCGACGGTGCTGACGCTCGCGTCGGTTGCCGAGGTCGTGTAGTTGCCGACGCTCGGGTCGAAGCCCTTACCGGCGTTCTGCGCGAGGTTCGTGGTGAGCAACGGCTGCGGTACGGAGGTGGTGAACGCGTACGCGGGATAGACCGCGCTGTAGCTGACCTTGTCGTACACCCGGACGGTGTACAGGTAGGTCTTGTTCCAGGCCAGCTTGCCAGCCGGAACGGTCCAGGTGGGAGAGCTCACCCAGCCGGAGTTCACCACGGCGGCGTTGGTCGCGGCGTCAGTGATCACGTAGTTGTAGGTGAAGCCCTTGTTGGGCCAGTTGTCCGAGTCGACCGCCCGCGACAGCAGTTGCGGCGTGAGCGTGTTGACCACCGCGTTGTTGCCCGGGTAGCGCAGGTTGATCTGGGGCGCGACGTTGTTGGAGTACGTCAACTCCAGGTACGGCTTGTACGCTCCGGCCGAGTAGTTGGCGGCGGTGAAGCGCTTCCAGGCGGTCGAGTCGCTCACCGACGCGGTCAACGCCAGGCCCTCGTTCATCCCGCCCGTCGACCAGTCGTTGAAGGTGTCGACGGCGAGCGGCACGGTGACCCACTTGCCGGTGCTGCGGACCGCGTTGGTGTTCGTGCAGGCCGGGTAGTTGTCGGCGATCGTCAGCGAACCGATCGACGATGAGATCGCCGGACCGGGGTAGCTTCCCGTGGTCAGGTTCGCCACCGTCCACGCCTCGTTGACCCGGTGGACGTTGAACGGCTTGTGTGACGTGCAGTCGTACGACCAGGTGTGGAAGAGCTTCAGCTTCGCGGCGGTGATCCGCTTGCCCATCAAGCCGTCGTCGTCGAACTCGTCGAAGTGGATGAATGAGCGAGCCTTGACAGTGCCGCCGTTGTAGGTGCCGACCGGCAGGTTGTCACCGTTGTGGTTGGTCGTGCTGGAGTCGTTGTCGACGTAGACATCGCCGGTCGTACCGGTGGTGGTGGTCGGGTCCACCCGGACCGGGTACTCCCGCGCCGGGTCGTTGAGCCAGGCCGGGTCGGCGACGACCTTCAGAGCCAGCTGGCCGTCGACGGTCACCAGTTCGAAGCTGACGGCCGAGGACTCCGCCGGTGCCCCGGACTGCGGGTCGACCTTGGAGTCCTGCATGGATCCGTGCGGGAACCAGGCGACGGCCTTGCCTTCGCCGTTGAGCAGCTCCACCGATCCCTCAGACGTCGGGCGTGGCGTCAGCCCGTCCAATTCCAGGGGGAACACCCAGGTCGAGGCCGCCTCCGGCGACCGCAGGATCAGGGTTTCCTTGATCCCGGCGTCGAAGGTCGTCAGCTCCAGGTCGGTGTGCGGCAGGACGTCGCGGTAGAAGGCGGTGGCTCCGGTCACCTCGGGAGCACCGATGGCGCTGCCCTCCAGCCGGTAGGCGACGGACTCACCGGTCGGCAGGGTGAGCCGGGCCAGTTCCGCTTCCTGAGCGGTAGCACCGCTCCCGGTGCCGGAGGCGGCGCTGCGGTTGGCATCAACGGATGGCTCCCCGGCCACGGAGAGCTTCAGCCGGTTCGCCTTGACGTGCAGGCGTCCGTCGGAGCGGCGGGTCAGGTCGGAGTCGATCTTCTGCCAGGTGCCGTCGGCGGCCTGATAGTTGACCGGACGGTTGTGGGTGCGCTTGGTGAGCGACCCGTCCGCGTTGACGTAGACGTCGGAGCGGGCGCTGGACCGACGCGCGTCCCGCTTGCTGGTGCGGGCGTCGAACCCGGGCTCGGCGACTCCGGTCTCGTCCGGGGTGGACTCGATCTGATGCGGCTGGTACGAGTCGAGCGTGCCGGCGGCCGGCTTCGGTGCTCGCCCGGCGCCACGTCGCGCATCGGTCGCCGCAGCCGGCGCCTGGGGATCCACCTGCACCGGCCGACCCGCCTGCTGCACCGGCAGCCCGAGGAAGGCCGCGGAGGCGGACCATGCCGGATACTGCCTGAACCAACTCAGCCAGGTGAGCGGAAACTCCCCACCGGGCCGCACCACATCAGGCGGCACCGCGACGGTCAGCCCGAAGACCACAGCGACGACCAGCGCCGAGCGGCGACCGGCCTTGCCCAAGGATCGGCCCATGGCCGCTCACTCCCCCGTGAATATTGATGATCCTCGGGGGATTTTTGTGGCTAGCTGATCACGCGACAAGCTGTCCGAACGAACAGATCCTGAAAAAAACCTGAGAGCTCAGGAGGGCGTTCGGGTCAGCGCCACAACCAGGTCATGTGCTTGCTGCCGCACCACTTCCGGGTCGCTATCGTCCACAACCGACACATTCCGACCCGGCTCGATGGCACCGAACGCAACAAAACGCGCCTGGGGATAGCGGGCAGCGATCTTCGGCACTCCGGCGACCGGGGCCGCGCCGACCGCGAAGATCACATCGCAGCGGTTCTGCACCAGACCGGCCAGAAAGGTCTCCGCCTGCGCCCCGGTCTGCGGACCATCCACTTCCAGATACTGCACCTTCACCTGCGTGGCGAGGGACGCCTCCTGCATCCCGCTCCACACCGGACCGGCCTCCGGGGAGGCAACTCCCTGAGCGCCGGTGAGCAGGCAGGCGGTCTCAGCTCGGTACTCCCGCTGACGCGGCGGCGGTTCGTCGTCCGGCCAGAGCAGCCAACCGGCCGTCAGCACCACCACGAGACCGGCCGCCACCAGGGCCCACCGCAACACCGGACGCGGCACGCCCCCCCATGGCGGCCCGCCCCGGCGGGGCACCTGCCGCACCCGGGCTCGCCGTCCGACCCCACCACCAAGCACGGCCGCACCTTACTCCGCGCCCGGCAGCCGCGAGCGCACCGGCTCACGCGCCCGCCGGGACAGGTGGGACCTCACTCCTCGGTCTCTCTCGGCAGCGGCGGTGTCCCGACCGGGGGCGTGATCTCCTCCTCGGGCGGGGCGGCCTCGCGGAGCAGTGCGTTCAGGCCGGCGCGCCGGGCCACCACGGTCAGCCGGTCCCCGGCCACGATCACCATGCGGTGATCGGGTGACCAGTCGTAGCGCTGGCCGGGGCGGGCGTGCGCGAGCAGCCGTACGCTGCCGGTCCTGCCGACCGCGGCGAGTGGGCGGCCGTCGAGGGCCGAACCGGCCGCCACCGCGACCTCGGTGACCAGCAGGGCGTGCCGGCCGACCGGGATGGTGGCGATCACCGCCCGGTCGAGCAGGGCGGCGGCGAACGACGGGGCGGCCAGGTAGGAGACGCTGCGGGAGGTGCCGATGCCGAAGGCGCGCTGGACCCGCTCGGCGAAGTGGCCGTCGAACAGCCGCAGCACCACGCGAAGCTCGTCGTTGATGGCCCGGCCGTTGAGGGCGGCCCGCAGGTTGGCCCCGTCGTCGGTGGAGACCACCACCAGCGCCTGGCAGGTGGCCACCGAGGCGGCCCGCAGTGTCTCCTCCTCGGCGGCGTCCCCCACCACCAGCGGTACGCCGAGCCGGCGGGCCAGCCCGGCGCCGCGCGCGTCCCGGTTCTTGTCGATCGCCACCACCTCGACGCCGAAGTCGTTGAGCTGGGCCATCACCCGGGTGCCGATGTTGCCCAGGCCCACCACCACGACGTGCCCGGACCGCTCGGGCAGGATCCGCCCGGTGTGCAGGGCCAGCCGGGCGTTGACCACGCCGTCGACGACCACCGCCGTGATCAACGGGATCAGGGCCAGTCCGGCGAGGTTGAGGATCACCTGCACGACCTGCTCGGCAGCGCCTTTGGCGGTGTCCGGGTCCTGCCCGGTGAGGGTGGTGACCAGGGTCAGGTAGAACGCGTCGGCCAGGCTGACGTGTGCCGCGTTGGCGTACAACCCGCCGAGCAGCCCCACCACCGCGAGCAGCAGGATGACCGTGATGCCGATCTTGCGGGTGGCGAAGCTGCGGATCGCCCGGAGCACCATGGCCACCGGTCGGCGTCGTCGCCGCGCCCGCGCCAGCTTGCGGGCGGCCAACTCGGTGCCGACGGGCCGGCCGGCGGCCTCGGCGAGCACCACGTCGGCGGCCCGGTCGTCGGTCGGCAACACCAGGTCCTGCTGCGGATCACGGGTGTCGGCCACCCCGCAGACGACCTCGTTGGGGCGTACGTCCTCCCGGCGGGCCAGGTAGAGGGTGCGACCGCCGTGCCGGAAGTGGGTCGGCGCGACCTCGCCGAGCGCGGCGGCCACGAAGGCCGGGGCGGCGATCGAGGCGTCCGACAGCACCGCCGAGTCGGGGAAGATCTGCCGTACCCCGTTGGCCAGGCCGGTGTTGAACATCCGCACCACCAGACGCAACCCGGGCTCGACCTCCTGGGCGCAGAGCGCGGCGTGCATGTTGCCCACGTCGTCCTGGTGCAGCAGGGCCAGCCCGGCCGCCCCGGCCAGGTTGGCCCGGCGGAAGGTGTGCTCGTCGAGCCGGTCGGCCCGGATCACCTCGACGCCGGGCAGGTCCCGGCCGTCCGGTGCGGGGGAACGCTGCCGCCCCGGCACGATCAGGGTGATGCGCAGCCGACCGGCCTGCGGTTCGCTGCCCCGCAACGCCCGCACCACCCAGTAGGCGAGGGGATCCTGACCGCAGATCACATAGTGGGCCCGGGGCTCCCCGTTGACCCGCAACCGGCGGCTGGCCCGCAGGGCCCGATCGAGCAGCGGCTCCGCCATGTCCGGCATGGTAGTCAGCCGGTCGAAACCCGCGCAGCCCCGCAATGATCATGATTGCCGGCGTCGGCATGGCTCGGCCCGTGGCGGGTAGGCCATCCGAATGCAGACGTTCCTGCCGTATCCGGACTTCCTGGCCAGCGCCCGGGCCCTGGACCAACGCCGGCTGGGCAAGCAGCGGGTCGAGGCGATCCAGGTGCTGCGCGGGCTGACCCGGCCCGACTACGGCTGGCGCAACCACCCGGCGGTGAAGATGTGGGCCGGGTACGAGGAGGCCCTGACCCGCTACGGGCTGGACGTCTGCGAGGTCTGGTGTGCCGCCGGCCGGGCCGACACCTGCGCCGGCACACTCGCCGCCGACCTGGCCACCGCCTGCGGCATCGAGCAGATCCGATCCCAGCAGGAGTTGGCGGTGGCCGGGGAACTGCCACCCTGGCTGGGCCGCACCGATCTGCACCTGAGCCACCGCTCGTCGCTGATCCGCAAGGACCCCGCCCACTACCGCCCGATCTTCGGCGACGACGTTCCCCCCGACCTCGAATACGTCTGGCCACCCTCCGACCGCCCCCGCCGCTGCCTTTGAGGTGCAAGGAAGGGCACCCTGTTAACGCCTGGCGAGGTGAAAGGGCCCCTTGTTAACACGCGACTGTTCCCGGCATCTCGGGCAGACTGAGGGGGTCAGGGGGTGGCGGGTGGCGCTGTCGCAGATGGTGGGTCGGCTCCTCGGCGTACGCCGGCACGAAGTGGCGTCGGGCGGCGGTGGTCTGCCCCGCGTACCGCAGCCGGTGAGTGCGCTGGTCGTCGGTGGCGGGATCGCCGGCATGTCCGCCGCGGTGGTGCTCGCCGAGCGGGGCGTCGAGGTGACCGTGCTGGAGGCCGCGCCCACCCTCGGCGGCCGACTGGGCGCCTGGCCGCAGCCGCTCGACGACGGCAGCCGGCAGGTCAACGAACACGGCTTCCACGCGTTCTTCCGGCAGTACTACAACTGGCGCAACATCCTGCGCCGGATCGACCCGAAGCTGCGGTTCCTGCGGCCCGTGCCGAGCTATCCGGTGCTCAGCGCCGAATGGCCGACCGAGGAGTTCGGCCGGCTGCCACCCGCCCCACCGGCGAACCTGCTCACCCTGTTGGCCCGCAGTCCCAGCGTACGACTGCGGGACCTGCGCGGGATGGACCGGGACGCCGCCCTGCCGCTGCTGACCTACGACCCGGTCCGCACCTACGCCGAGTTCGACGAGCGCACCGCCGACGACCTGCTCACCTCGCTGCGGCTGCCGGACCGGGCCCGCGCGATGCTGTTCGAGGTCTTCTCGCACTCGTTCTTCAACCACGAGGCGCAGATGTCGGCCGCCGAAATGATCGCCCAGTTCCACTTCTATCTGCTCGGCAACCCGGAAGGGCTGGCCTTCGACTGCCCGGAGGACGACTACGCCACCACCATCTGGGGGCCGCTGACCCGACACGTGCAGCGGCACGGCGGCCGGGTGGTGACCGGCGTCGCGGCGACCGGGCTGCGCCGGGAGGAGGCCGGCTGGCGGGTGACGACCGCCGACGGGGCGTACCGGGCCGGGCACGTCGTGCTCGCCCTCGACCCGCCCGCGCTCGCCGCGCTGGTCACGGCCTCCCCCGGCCTGGCCGACGCCGCGCCGGAACTGGTGGCGGCGATGCCCGCGTACGGCAGGCCCGGTCCGCCGTACGCGGTGGCACGGTACTGGTGCGACGGGGACGTCGCCGCACAGCGAGCGGTCTTCAGCGGAGTGACCCGGCAGTCCACCCTGGACTCGGTGACGTTGTACCACCGGCTGGAGCACGGCAGTCGACGGTGGGCCGAGCAGACCGGCGGTTGCGTGCTCGAACTGCACGCGTACGCCTGCGAACCGGACGTGCCCGCGACGGAGCTGGCGGCGCGGATGTGGGCCGAGCTGACCACGCTGTGGCCGGAGGTGGGCCGGCTGCGGGTGCGCGAGCTGCACGCCCGGGTGGAGGCGAAGGCGCCCGCCTTCGCGCCGGGCAGCCATGCCCGCAGGCCCGGGGTACGCACCGACGTCGACGGGCTCTACCTGGCCGGCGACGGCATCCACACCGACTTTCCCAGCGCCCTGATGGAACGGGCCTCGGCGACCGGCATCCTCGCGGCCAACCACATCCTGCGCTCGGCGGGTGCGGCCACCGAACCGCTCTGGTCGGTCCGCCCCCGTGGCCTGCTCGCCCGACGCTGACCCACGAGACAGCCGACGCTGACCACACCCCGGCAGTGCGCTGACCGCAACCCGGGCTGGGCGCACTGACCACGACCCCGGCTGGGCGCATCGAAATGCGTTGCCGCCGCACTCGGGCGACACCTACCGTGATCGCGCAAGGTCAACCACCGTTCCGGGAGCAAGCCATGTCGAAGCAGCACTACTCGGCTGTGCCGTCGTGGCTGCTCGGCGGCGGTTGTCTGACGGAACACCCCCGAGGTGGCCGGCCCGGCTGACGCGCGTACCCGTACCCGTCGAGCCGCCCACCCGCCCTGGGGCCGGGCGGCTCGTCGCTGTCCGGCCCGCTACGCCCGTCACCGTCCTGGAGGGAGACACCGGTGTACGCCGTCCTCGTTGTCAACGCCGACCTCGGCCCGCTGCACCGGGTCACCGTCCAACACGCGATCCGGATGCTCTGCCGTCGGGTCGCCGAGATCCACGAGGCCGTACCCGACCAGGTCATCGGGGTCTTCCCGGTGCCCCGGGTGGTCCGGCTCGTCCGGTACGTGGTGACCCGCTGGCGCTTCACGTCCGGCCCGGCCTGGTCCCGCGCCGGAGTGCTGGCCCGCAACGGGCGGTGCTGCGCGTACTGCGACGGCCCGGCGAGCACCATCGACCACATCCTGCCCCGCTCGCGCGGTGGCCGGAACACCTGGAAGAACACGACAGCCGCCTGCTACGCCTGCAACCAGCGCAAGGGCGACCGTACGCCGGCCGAGGCGGGCATGCCGCTGCGGCGCGTACCGGTCGCGCCGAGCTGGGCGGCGCTGGCCGGGCGGTGACGGGCCGGGCCGGCGGGAACGGGGGGCGGCGTCGGAATCCGGCGCGGCACCCGCCGGCCCCCGGTCCGGTCAGCCTGTGGGCGGGGGGCTCCAGGTGAACCGGGGCGGGCGGCGTTCGTGGAAGGCGGTGATGCCCTCGCGGGCCTCACCGCTGGCCCGCACCTGCCCGTACCACCAGTCCACCCGGGCGTCGTCGGCCCGCCCGTCGATGATCTCCTTCGCGGCCACCACGCTGAGCTGCGAGCGTTCCACGATCGTGGCGGTGAGCTGGTCGATGCGGGCGGCCAGGCGGTCGCCGGGCAGCACCTCGTCGACCAGGCCGATCCGCTGCGCCCGCTCGGCGTCGATCAGTTCGCTTGTGAACAGCAGGTGCTTGGCCGCCGCCGGACCCACCAACCGGGCCAGCCGGCGGGTGGTGGGTGCCGGGTAGACCAGGCCGAGTCGGGCCGGGGGCACCCCGAATCTGGCGTCGTCGGCGGCGATGCGCAGGTCACAGGCGACCGCGAGCTGACAGCCACCACCGACGCAGGCACCCTGGACGGCCGCCACGGTGGGCTTGGCGAAGGCGGCCAGGCGTTCCTCGGCGGCCACTGCTATGCCGGCGTCGCCGGTGGACAACTGCTCATCCAGGTCACCGAGGTCGGCACCGGCGCAGAACGTGCCGTCCGCCCCGGTGAGCACCAGCGCGCGTACCGCCGGTTCCGCCTCCAGGTGATCCAGCAGTACGGGCAGTTGCCGCCACATGGCCAGGGTCATGGCGTTGCGCCTGCCCGGATTACGGATGACCACCGTGGCCACCTGACCCGAAACCGCCACGGTCAGCTCTGCGTCCACCACTGTCCACCGCCCCTCTGGCCGGGCTCGGTCCTGCCAAAAGGGCGTCTGCCCGGGTACGGCGACGATAGCGGTGCCGCCCGACCGCCCCGCCGGGCAGGGAGCGTCGCCGCCGGGCGGGGAGCGTTCGCGGCCGGGCCACCGAGGTGTCAGCTCGGTGGGCCGCGTACGTGGTGCGGATGGAGCCCCCGGCCGGGATCGAACCGGCGACATCCCGCTTACAAGGCGGGTGCTCTGGCCAGCTGAGCTACAGGGGCAGTGTCCGAGGCCAGCATAGCGACCGGCGTCCGCTTTTCCCGCCCGGCAGGGGTCCCCAGCACGGGAAACGTCGACATCCCGACCTGCGAACGTCGATTCGTGTCCGACCGTGCCCGAGTGACCGGTATGCGTATGCCGTCCGTCCCATCCACTGTTCCGCATCTTGGCAGCGTGGCAAAAGCCGTTTACCGTGCAGTGACACGGCCGACATGGGCTCGTCCCCTGACGGCCGTGGCGCCGGTGCGCCAAGCACCGGTCGCTCCTTCACTCGGATCGTCCGGCACGTTCCTGCCGGTGAAAGGATGCACCCCCTCATGGCTACGGTCACCTACGCGAAGGCGTCCCGGGTCTACCCGGGCACCGAACGCCCCGCGGTCAACCAGCTCGACCTCCAAATCGGCGACGGGGAGTTCCTCGTCCTGGTCGGCCCCTCGGGCTGCGGTAAGTCCACCAGCCTGCGGATGCTGGCCGGCCTGGAGGACGTCGACGACGGCGCGATCTACATCGACGACCGGGACGTCACCCACCTGCCGCCGAAGGCCCGCGACATCGCGATGGTCTTCCAGAACTACGCGCTCTACCCGCACATGACGGTGTACGAGAACATGGCGTTCGCCCTCAAGCTGCGCAAGACCTCGAAGCCGGAGATCGACCGGCGGGTCAAGGAGGCGGCGGCGCTGCTCCAGCTGGAGGAGTACCTCAACCGCAAGCCCAAGGCGCTCTCCGGCGGTCAGCGTCAGCGGGTCGCGATGGGCCGGGCCATCGTCCGGGAGCCCCAGGTCTTCCTCATGGACGAGCCGCTGTCGAACCTCGACGCCAAGCTGCGGGTGCAGACCCGTACGCAGATCGCGTCGCTGCAGGCCAAGCTCGGCATCACCACCGTCTACGTGACCCACGACCAGGTCGAGGCCATGACCATGGGTCACCGGGTGGCGGTCATGCTCGACGGTGTGCTCCAGCAGGTCGACACGCCGCGTGCGCTCTACGACACCCCGGCCAACGTCTTCGTCGCCGGCTTCATCGGCTCCCCGGCGATGAACATCAAGACGGTCCCGCTTACCGAGCAGGGTGCCGCCTTCGCCGAGATGTTCATCCCGCTGACCCGCGAGCAGGTCGAGGCCGCCAACGCCGAGGGCGGCGCCGGCAAGGTCACCGTCGGTTTCCGGCCGGAGGACTGCGACATCGTCAGCCCGACCGAGGGCGGCATGCCGGTCGTGGTCGAGCTGGTCGAGGACCTCGGCTCGGACGCCAACGTCTACGGTCACGCCGCACTGGACGGCGCCTCCGAGCGGTTCGTGGTGCGGACCGACCGGCGGACCATGCCGAACATGGGCGAGACGATCTTCGTCAAGCCGCGTGCCGGCCAGAACCACGCCTTCCACGCCACCACCGGCAAGCGCATCTGAAGTAGCAACTGACAAAGGGGCGGCCCGTCGGGCCGCCCCTTTCGTCGTTCGTCTCCCTGCGGCAGCCCGCTGTCAGCTCTCGACGGCCCGGCGACGCGCCACCTCGGCGAGGGTGACCGCGGCGGCCACGCTCGCGTTCAGCGACTCCACCTCGGAGATCATCGGGATGCTGACGGTCAGGTCACAGGTCTGCCCGACCAGCCGGGACAGCCCGCGTCCCTCCGAGCCGACCACCACGACCAGCGGGCCGACCGCGGCCTCCAGGTCGTACAGGTCGGTCTCGCCGTCGGCGTCCAGGCCGACCACCATGAAGCCGGCGTCCCGACACGCCTTCAACGACCGGGTCAGGTTGGTGACCTGGGCCACCGGCACCCGCGCGGCCGCACCGGCACTGGTCCGCCAGGCGGTCGCGGTGATCCCGGCCGCCCGCCGCTCCGGTACGAAGACCCCCTGCGCGCCGAACGCGGCAGCCGACCGGATCACCGCGCCGAGGTTGCGCGGGTCGGTGACCCCGTCCAACGCCACCAGCAGCGGTGCCGACTGTTCCAACGCGGCGGCGACCAGATCCTCGAACGGCTCGTACGCGAACGGCGGCACCTGAAGGCCGACGCCCTGGTGCAGCACGCCCCCGGTCATCCGGTCCAGTTCGGCGCGGCTGATCTCGAGGATGGCGATGCCCCGGTCGGCGGCGGTGCGGATGATCTCGTTGACCCGGTCATCCATGTCGATGCCCTGGGCGGTGTAGAGCGCCGTGGCCGGCACCTGAGCGCGCAACGCCTCCAGCACCGGGTTACGACCGACCAGCAGCTCCGGCGTGTCCTTGGCCGGGTTCGACTTACGCCCGGGCGCGACCCGGGGACCACCACGTCCGGCGGGCTGCTTGCCGCGAGCGGGCTTCGGGGTGGGCGTACCCCGGCCACCGCCCCGACCCCAGGTGGTGTCCTTGGTGCCCGGCTTGCCGATCTTCGGGGCGCGCCCCTCCTCGGCCGCCGCGCGGCGTTCCTTCTCCTGCTTCCAGGCGGTGCGCTGGGGCACCTTCTCCGTGCCGGAGTACCCCTTGTGCCACGGCCGCTCGTCGGCGGGCAGGGTACGGCCCCGACCGGCGAGGGAATCCTTGTTCTTGCCGCCGGAGCCCTTGGGTGCGCTCGCCTTCGACGCCACCCGCCGGCCACGGCGCTGCGAATTGCCGGCCATCAGTCATGCTCTCCAATTGTCCAACGCGGGCCCTGTGGGGTGTCCTCGACCACCACTCCGGCCCGCTTGAGCTGGTCCCGCAGCGCGTCGGCGGCGGCCCAGTCCTTGCGGACACGGGCCTGCGCACGCTGTTCCAGAGCGAGGGCGACCAGGGAGTCGACCACACCGCGGAGGTCACTCGCCCGGGCACCGCCGGTCCAGGCCGGGTCGAGGGGGTCGACGCCGAGGATATCCAGCATCGCGCGGACACTGGCGAGCGCCGTGCGTACGGTCACATCGTCACCGCCGGCCAACGCGTTGTTGCCGTCCCGCAGTACGTCGTGCAGCACCGCCAACGCGGCCGAGGTGTTCAGGTCGTCGTCCATCGCCGCGGCGAACGCGGCCGGCACCTCGCCGAGCTGCCCGACGCCCACCCGCTCGACGGAGCGCTGCACGAAACCCTCGATCCGCCGGTACGCCACGGCCGCCTCGCGCAGTGCCTCCTCGGAGTAGTCGATCCGGGAGCGGTAGTGCGCGGCGACGTAGTAGTAACGCAGTTCGACCGGGCGTACCCCGAGCCCGGCGACGTACGCCAGGTCGAGGGCGTTGCCCAGGGACTTGCCCATCTTGGTGCCGCCGATGCCGAGCAGACCGTGATGCACCCAGTAGCGGGCGAAGGGCAGGTCGGCGGCCTGCGACTGGGCCAGTTCGTTCTCATGGTGTGGAAAAATGAGGTCGAGCCCGCCACCGTGGATGTCGAACTCGGCACCCAGGTACCGCCGGCACATCGCCGAGCACTCGATGTGCCAACCGGGCCGGCCCCGCCCCCACGGCGACGGCCAGTAGGCATCGGCCGGCTCGCCGGGCTTGACGCCCTTCCAGAGCGCGAAGTCACGCGGGTCGCGCTTACCACGCTCGGGGGCGTCGGCGGCGGACTGCATCTCGTCCGGCGACTGGTTGGACAGCGCACCGTACGCCGGCCACGAACGCACGTCGAAGTACACGTCGCCGGAGTCGTCGGTGGCCGGGTAGGCGTGCCCCCGCTCGATCAACTGCGCGATCAGCTGGTGCATCTCCGGAATGTGCCCGGTGGCCCGCGGCTCATAGGTCGGTGGCAACACGTTCAACGCCCGGTACGCCTCGGCGAGCTTCAATTCGTTGGCGTACGCGATCGACCAGAACGGCCGCTCCTGCTCCTGCGCCTTGACCAGGATCTTGTCGTCGATGTCGGTGACGTTCCGGATGAACGTGACCTCGAAACCGGCGGCCAGCAGCCACCGACGCAGCACGTCATAGTTCACACCGGAACGAAGATGGCCGATGTGCGGCGGTGCCTGAAGGGTGAGCCCACACAGGTAGACCCCCACCTTGCCGGCTTCCCGCGGGACGAAGTCCCGCACCGATCGGGTGGCGGTGTCATACAGGCGAAGCGTCACCGTACAAGGGTAGCCGTCCGTCGTTTTCCCGGTCCGCCGGAGCCGGGTCGTACGCTGCTGATCGTGACTTCCCCCGCGGCCCCCGGCACCGACCCGCCCACCCCTGCCACGCCCGACCGCGGCACGGCAGGCGGTCCGGGCGCTACCCGCGGTCCGGGCGCTACCGGTGGCACGGGCGCTACCGGCGGTCCGGGCGGGAGCGGGGTGGGCGTGCCGGGCGGGGAGACCTCGCAGACGCTGGACCGGGGGCTACGGCTGCTGCACCTCGTCGCCGACGCGCCCGGCGGGCTCACCGTCACCGAGGCGGCGAACCGGCTGGGCATCGGCCGGGCAGCGGTCTACCGCCTGGTCACACCATTGGCCGGGCACGGCATGCTTCGCCGGGACGCCGACGGTCGGCTGCGCCTGGGCGCCGGGGTGCTGCACCTGGCCCGGCGCGCGCAACCACTGCTCGCCGAGGGCGCGCTGCCGGCCCTGCGACGCCTCGCCGAGCAGGCCGGCGCGACCGCGCACCTGACCGTGGTCGAGGGCGGCGAGGGGGTCGCGCTGGCGGTGGTCGAGCCAAGCTGGACCTCGTTCCACGTGGCGTACCGCACCGGAGCCCGGCACCCGCTGGAACGAGGCGCGGCCGGGCAGGCCATCCTCGCCGGGCGCTCCGGCGCCGCCGGCCCGGTGAGCACCGTCGGCGAGTTGCAACCCGGTGCGTACGGGGTGGCAGCCCCGGTCCTCGGTGTGCCCGGCCTGGAGGCGAGCGTCGGCGTGGTCGCACTCGCCCCACTCGACGCCGACGCGGTCGGCGCCCAGGTCCTCGCCGCCGCCACCGCGATCGCCGCCGCCCTCCGCTGACACCACCTCATCCCCGCCGCCACCTGCCCCGGCCGGGCTGGCAGGCAGGCACCGTTACGGCGGAATGGCGGTAACCGGGAGCGACGGAAACCGCAATTCCGGCGTAATGGCGAAGCCTCCCTACCTCAGCGTGGCGCGCGGACGTCCATGACGGGGTGGCGCGGGCCCATACCACTTCCGGGCTGTGGCGTGTGTGTTGTCCACAGGGGTGGTCGATCATGAGGCCGACCGTTGTCCACAGGGGTGCCGCAGGGCTCACGGTAGGCCGCACGGTGGAGGCATGCCTCCTTCCCCGTACCGGCCGGCCGCTCTTGCGTGGCAGGTGTTCCGCGGTTCCGAGGCGATCCGCGACCGCCTGATCACCCGGCACCAGCTTCGCGGTGCGTCCTGGGTCCGCCTGATGCACGACGTGTACGCCGACGCCCGCCTCGACCGCGATCACGAGTTGCTCTGCCGAGCGGCCTCGCTGCGATTACCATCCGGCGTGCTGATGGCCGGACCGTCAGCGGCCTACCTGCACGGCATCGAGCACGCTGCAACCTTCACCGACGAGGTTCACGTCCTGGCACCGATGCAGTTCCGGCTCGGCTCCCAGCGCGGCATCCGAGTGCACACCCTCGGTCCACGCCAGCCGCCGCAGCCCACCTCGGAAGCCCAGCAGTGGCCCGAGTCCGCCGAGCACACCTGCCGGCCAGCCGCCATCGCGGGGCCGGTGGGCTCGCAGCCCTTGCCCCGATCGGATGTCATCTGCTCGGCCTGGGAGTGCGCGGTGTGGCTGGAGCCGGTACAGGCGGTCGGCATCATCGACGCCATGCTCCGGCAGAAGTTGGTCGACCACACCCGGCTGGACGCCATGGCCAGGGCAAACGTGGGCCGGCCCGGGGGTCGGCGGGCCGAGTGGGTGTTCGGCCTGGCCGATGGGGGTGCGCAGTCGCCGCCCGAGTCGCAGCTACGGGTCCGGCTGATACTGGCCGGGCTGCCCCGACCGGTCACCCAACATCCGGTGCGGCTGGCCAACGGTCAGATCCTGCACCCTGACCTGTCGTGGCCCGAATACCGGGTGGCCGTCGAGTACGACGGGCTCTGGCACAGCGATCCCGACCAGCTTCACCTCGACCGGCAGCGGCTCAACCAGTTGATGGCGGCCGGCTGGCGAGTGCTGCACGTGACCAGTCGACGCCTGCACCGCGACTTCCCGGGACTCGTGCGGGAGGTCCGTACCGCCCTCGCCGCCGCCGGCTGGCACCGCTGACCACCCGCCGCCCGCGCCGCGCGGAGGGGCTGATCCACTCCGTTACGCCGAAGTGGCGGTCACCCAGTACTCGGGTAACCGCCACTTCGGCGTAACTGCGGACGGGGCCGCGCAGACAGGCCGCACGAACCCGCGCGGCGGACGCGCGGGCCCGCGAGGCTAGCGGCGCAGCGGGGTGGTCACTGCGGCGTAGGCGTCGATGATGCCGTGGCCGTAGAAACCGTTGAAGTCGCGCGAGCCGGCGCAGTAGGCGTCGAACTCGGGTGAGCGGCCCTCGTTGGTGTAGGTCTGCAACCTGGGCTCCGGGCAGGCCCGCTCGGCGGCCGTGCGGAGCAGGTGCCGCTCGACCACGTCCGGGTCCAGGCCGAAGCCACCCCGGCCCTGCGGCTTGCCGTACCGGCTCACGATGAGCGCGGCGACGCCCGAGGCGTGCGGAGCGGCCATCGAGGTGCCCTGGAGGTACGTGTAGTAGGCGCACTGCCGGTTGGCCTTGCACTCCTTGAACACGAAGGTCTCCGCGCCCGGCACGATGTTGCCGTCCTCGTCCACCGAGCCCTCCTCCTGGAGGACCTTCAGCGGGTACGTGGACAGGATCATGTTGGCGTCGGTACGGAACGTGTCGGTGCCGAAGCCGTCCCGGAACCAACCGCCCGGCGCGGCGATGGCGGTCTGCTCGGTGCCGTAGTTGGAGTAGTCCGCCTTCTTACCCGACGGCCCGACCGACGAGACGCTGATGACGTGCGGCCCCTCGGTGGGCAGGTCCCAGCAGCTGTTGTTGTCGATCTCGCGGGGGTACGGCGCGACATCCCCGTAGTTCGGGCTGGAGAAGTCCGTACGCGGGTCGCCCAGGTCTTCGTGGTTGTTGCCGAGCGCACCGACCAGGGTGACGCCCCGGTCGTGGGCGTAGGTCAGCGCCCGCTTCATGGCCCGGATGGTGGCCCGCTGCGCGGCCTGCGCCTCCGGCGAGTCAGCCGGGTTGGCCGTGCAGTTGTAGAGCCACGGGTCCACGTAGAAGGACATGTTGACCACGTCCAGGCCCGACCTGCCGGCGTGCAGCAGTGCGTTGACCACCGGGTTCAGGAAGAAGTAGCCGGAGTCCTGGCCGCCCTTGAGGTTGACCAGCGAGACCTTCGGGGCGACGCCGGAGAGGCCGAAGCCGTTGGCGGCAGCACCGATGGTGCCGGCGACGTGCGTACCGTGTCCGCCGTCGTCGGTGCCGGCCGGGTCGAGGCAGCTCGGCACCTCGCACGGCCCGTCGATCTCGGGGATGTCGGGCGCGAAGTTGCGCGACAGCGCCCAGTTGAAGTTCGGCGCGATGTCCGGGTGGCTGGCGTCGACGCCGGTGTCCAGGACGCCGACGGTGACCCGGCGGTCGCCCGGCTCGATCTTGCGCGCCTTGTCGGCCCGGATCATCTCCAGGCCCCAGAGCTTGTCGTCCAGCGGGTCCATCTTCTTGCCCCGCTGCTTGCCGGCCCCCTTGGCGGCGGCTGCCAGCAGGTGCTCCTGCTCGACCCGGTCCAGCTTGGGCTTACGGCCGATGGCCTTCTCCTCGGCGGCGCCGATCAGGGCGGCGGCAGCGGTCGCCTTCGTCGCGAAGTCGGCCCGGTCGCTGGTCACCTGGAACACACCGACCTCGTCGGTACGGGACACCACGGTCCCGCCGGCCGACCGGATCGCGGCGATGGCGGCATCGGCGGAGACCCCGTCCTCCGCCACCACGGTGAAGGTCCGGGCGACGCCGGACGGCTCGGCACCAGCGGGCACGCCCAGGCCGGTCACCGTGAGTGCCAGTGCCGCCGCGGTCGCGACGACACCGACGGTGAAGCGCTTGCTCACCACATCGAATCCTCTCGTTGAGGGACGTGGCGTCATCAGACATCAACGCATGACGTTTCGCCAGACCGGCGTCCACTAGGAAGCAAAAAGTCTGCTTCGCCGGAAAGGCCGACCAGGACAGCGGGCAGCTCGGCAAGAGAGCAAACTGCCGCATCCGGCAGCACATCAGGGGGAAGCGACTCGCCCCGCCGGTTCAGCCAGACCGCCCGCAACCCGGCCCGCTGTGCGGCGACCACGTCGAGCGCCAGGTTGTCCCCGACGTACACCACCTGCGAAGGTGCCACCCCGGCCGCCTCGCACACCGCGGCGTAGAACTCCGGTGCGGGCTTCTTCGGCAGGCCGTTCTCGTGTGCGTACACCTCGAAGGCGAACTCGCCGGCCAACCCGCAGCGTTCCGCGCGGCTGTTGCCGTTGGTCGCGAAGCCGAGCTTCCACCGAGGCCGCAGGTCGGCGAGCGCGGGCAGCACGTCAGGGAAAGGCCGGGTGAGCGCGAACCGGCGGGCGAAGAAGACCTCTGCCAACTCGTCCAGGTGGTCGCCGAGGCCCGCCCGGGCCAGCGAACGGGCCAGTGCCGCCCGACGGATCTCCATCACCGGCGCCGCGGCCATGTCACCGAAGACGGCACCCCAGTCCGATTCGAGGTCGGCGAGCGACACCTCGGCCGCCGCCGGGGTCAGCCGCCGCATCTCGTCGAGTACGGTCGCCAACCCACCGGTGACGGCCGGGCGCAGATCGAGCAGCGTCTCGTCGGCGTCGAACACCACCGCGCTCAGCATGCCGACCAGAGTGTCACGTGAGGGCCGGCTCCGCCGCCTTCGGCTGCTCGGGGAGGGCGGGTGCGCGTAGTTCGTCGATGCGGACCAGTGCCACTCCGGCGACGATCAACGCCCCGCCGAACAGTTGCACCACCGTGGGCAGTTCGCCCAGCACCAGCCAGGCGATCAGCACCGCGAACATCACCTCGGTCAGCCCCACGAAGGAGGCCATCCGCGCGCCGAGCACACGGGTAGCGGCGATCCCGGCCAGGTAGGCGATCACCGCAGCCACCAGCACCAGACCGGCGATCGGCACCAACCAGCTCGTCTCCTGCCCGCCGAACTCCACCGCGCCGAAGCTGGCCCGCAGCGGCAGCGCGCCGACCAGGCCGAGCGCCAGCAGCACCGCGGCACCGACCGCCATGCCGCCACTGGCCATGACCACCGACGGCAGCGCGGAGTCGACCCGCCCGGCTAGTACGAAGTAGCCGGCGAGCCCGACCGCCGCGCCCAGCCCCCAGAGCACCCCGATCGGGTCGAGTCGACCCGCACCGGCCATGTCGAGCACGAAGAACAGGCCGGCCAGGGCTGCCACCGACCCGGCCACGGTCAGCCGACGCGGGCGCTGCCCCTGCACCAGCCAGGTCCACCCGACGACGAGGATGATGCCGAGGTACTCCAGCAGCAACGCGACGCCGACGGGCAGGTAGCGCACCGCGTTGAAGAAGCAGACCTGGGCGACCGCCACTCCCAGCAGCCCGAAGACACCGATCGAGGCAAGGTTGCGGCGCAGCACCGGCCACTGGCCCCGCATGACGAGCAAGGCGGGTGCCGCCAGCACCAGGGCGGCGAGGCCGACGCGGGCGATGACCACCGACTCGGCGGACCAACCGGCGTTGATCAGGGATCGGGCGAAGGTGCCCGAGGTGGCGAAGGTGACCGCGGAGAGCAGGGCCAGCGCGAGGCCGGCACCGGCGACGGGTGATTGACGCATGGCTCTCCTTGGCACGGCACCGCGACATCGGCAAACTAGGGTTACACCGATGACGCTAGAGTCGGGCCACGACAGGAGTCAAGTTGCTCTTCGCTCATGACACCGAGTGTTCCCTGATCGCCGTCGCCGCGCTGGTCAACACCGCCGGCCAAGGCGACGAAGGGCTACCCGACGTGGAGGCCCTGAGCGCCTTCTTCACCGCCCATGCCTACACCGGAAGACACGAACACACCGAAACCGAACTGCGGGCCGTACGCGCCCTGCGCCCCCGGCTGCGCCGGATCTGGTACGCCGACGTCGACGAGATCGTCTCGATCGTCAACGGACTGCTCCGCGAACACCGCGCCCTGCCCCAGCTCATCACCCACGACGACGAGCCGTACCACCTGCACGCCGTGCCTCGGGATGCCCCGCTGGCCACCAGGATGGCGGTCGAGGCGGCGATGGCGATCGCCGACGTGGTGCGCGGCGGCGAGCTGCGCAGGCTACGCACCTGCGAGTACCCCGACTGCGACAACGTGCTTGTCGACCTGTCGAAGAACCGCTCCCGCCGATTCTGCGAGGCCGGCTGCGGCAACCGGGCCGCCGTCAACGCCTACCGCGCCCGCAAGGCCGCCGCTCGCAGCTGAGCCCACGCTCTTTGGGTGCGTTTGTTGTCGCCAGAGCAACAGGAAACGCACCCAGAGACCCCGCATTGGGCGATCAGTGGGCGCGTCCGGCCATCAGCCAGCGGGTCATCACGATCCGCAGCAGCACGTACCGTCCGTCCGGGCCGTCCACTGTGACGTCCCACCCGTCGTACCGGTGCCGCAGGCCGTCCACGACGGCGGCCGGGAACGGCTGGCGCACGATGCTCGCCACGCCCTCGGCGACGACCGGCGCATCCCCGTCCGGCAGCGCCAGCGAGACCCGGGGATCGGCGGCGATGTTGCGGGACCTTCCGGTTGCGCTCGGCGGTGCCGATCCACCACTCACCGTCGAGATACAGGAACCAGACCGGTGTCAGGTGCGGCGACCCGTCCGGCCGCAACGTGCAGAGCCAGACCACGCGCTCCCGATCCAGCCGCTCCAACACCTCCGCGCCGGGAGCGCTGATCACGTCAGGCGCGGCGGCGCGGCAACGAAAACCCGCCAGGCGTACGCGTCAAAGGTCAGCACCGCCCCCGCCGCATCCTTGCTGTCCCGCACCCCCACCACCCCGGGCAGGTTCGTAGCCACCTCGACACACTGGTCGCTGGAGCCGCTGCGGCTGCTCTTGCGCCACCGCGCACCGCTCAGCTCCATGACTCGGCAATCTCCTTCAGCAATTCGATCGACTCCTGTGCTGGTAGGGCCGCGCCCAGGGTAGCTTCCCAAACCCGTTGCAGCATCGACAGATCCGACGGCCGATCAAGTTCACGGCCACCGATCTGGCCACCCAGGTAGGCCACGACCGTCCGGTCTTTCAGGGTGGCGAGCATGAACGGTCCGTTGAGCCCCGGATACTCATCGGCGGACTGCGGCACCACAAGCAGCCGGAGCGACGGATGATCACTGGCCAGCCGAGCCAGGTGCTGCGTCTGCTCCAACATGATCTTGCGGCCACCGACTCGACGTCGCAGAGCGGCCTCGTCTATCACCACCACCATGCGGGGCGGCTCCTCCTGGCAGACAACACCCTGGCTCGCCAGGCGGTCAGCGAGGCGTTCCTCGCGCTCCGCGCGGGCCAGCGAGTCGTCGGCCTCGAAGACCGCGCGAGCATAGGGCTCGGTCTGAAGTAGACCTGGCACGTGCAGTGGTTCAAACCACCGCAATTCGTCGGCACCTTCGAGGATGGCACGCCATCCTCGAAGCCAGACCTGGGCTTTGTCGAGGGCTACCAGGTGGGTGAGCATTCGGCCGTAGAGGCCGCCGGTGTCCAGGGCCTTGTCGAACTGTTCCAGGTACTTCGGGGTGGGCGGCTGTTGACCCAACTCCACCGCGCTGACCATCGACGGCGAGTAGTTCACGGCCTTGGCCAGATCCTCCTGACTCCAGCCCTGCCGAGCCCGCGCCCAACGTAACTCCGCGACCAGGAAGGCCGCCGCTGTCAGCTGTCCACTCGCCATTTCCAGCCGCCCTCCAGGAACCGGTCGATCGACTACAGCGCACCGCCACCGGCAACCCGGCCCGGCCACAGTGGGCCTCGGACAGCACGGCCAAACCCTTCCGACCGTAACGGTGTGCTCAGCAGACTGTGCGCAGCGACGCTCGCCGCTCATTCCCCCAAGGGGCGGCGTCGAGATGGGACCGCCCCGCTCCCCCGGCCGGGCGGTCCCATCGCCGGGGGCCGTGACGAGTCCGCTCTACCGGAAGGCTGCGCCATGCCGACCTCATCCGCCGAGGGACCGGTGACGCGTCCTCACCTGCCCTTGCGCCCACTGTGGCTGTGTCGGGCCTGCGCGGCACCCTGGCCCTGCGCGACGGCACGACTGACGCTGATCGCCGAGTACGCCCACGACCGGATCGCCCTCAGCGTCTACCTCTGCGCCGTACTGCACGAGGCGGCAGCCGACCTCTACCGCCTGGACCCGGACGAGGGTCCTGCCCCGGCCGCCCTCTTCGCCCGCTTCCTGGCCTGGGTACCGCGCCCCGAGGCGCAGCCGTGACGTCGGTCAGGGGTGGGTCATCCGGAGCAGGTCCAGGGCCTCGTCCAACTGGACCTCGGTGAGCTTGCCGGAGTCGACATGGCCACGGGAGATCACCACCTCCCGGATCGAGGTCTGCTTGGCCAGTGCCTCCTTGGCGATCGAGGCGGCCTCGTCGTACCCCAGGTAGCGGTTGAGGGGGGTGACGATCGACGGCGAGCCTTCGGCGTACGACAGGCAGACCTCGGCGTCCGCGACCAGGCCGACCACGCAGCGGTCGGCGAGCAAGCGGCTCGACGCGGCCAGCAGCCGGATCGATTCGAGCAGGTTGCGGCCCATCACCGGGAGCATCACGTTGAGTTCGAAGTCGCCCTGCGAGCCGGCGAACGCCACCGTGGCGTCGTTGCCGATCACCTGCGCGCAGACCTGCCGGACCGCCTCGCAGACCACCGGGTTGACCTTGCCGGGCATGATCGACGAGCCGGGCTGCAGGTCGGGGATGCGCAGCTCACGCAGGCCGGCGCGGGGGCCCGAGCCCATCCACCGGATGTCGTTGGCGATCTTGTAAAGACCAACCGCGACGGTACGCAGCTGACCCGACGCCTCCACCAGCGCGTCCCGCGCGCCCTGCGCCTCGAAGTGGTTGCGCGCCTCGGTCAACGGCAGCCCGGTGGAGTCGCGCAGCTTCTCGATCACGGCGGCGGCGAAGCCGAGCGGAGTGTTGATGCCGGTGCCCACCGCCGTACCGCCCAACGGCAGCTCGGCCAGCCGGGGCAGCACCCCGTCCAGCCGCTCGATGCCGTAGCGGATCTGTGCGGCGTACCCGCCGAACTCCTGCCCCAGGGTCACCGGCGTGGCGTCCATCAGGTGGGTACGCCCCGCCTTGACCACCGTCTCGAACTCCGTGGCCTTGGCTTCCAGCGCGCCGGCCAGGTGGTCCAGCGCCGGCAGCAGGTCACGGACGACGGCCTCGGTGGCGGCCAAGTGGATCGAGGACGGGAAGACGTCGTTGCTCGACTGGGAGGCGTTGACGTCGTCGTTGGGGTGCACGTCGCGGCCCAGCTCCCGGCTGGCCAGCGTGGCGATCACCTCGTTGGTGTTCATGTTCGACGAGGTGCCGGAGCCGGTCTGGAACACGTCGATCGGGAACTGGTCGTCGTACCCGCCGTCGGCCACGTGCGCGGCGGCGGCGGCGATCGACGCGGCCACGTTCGCGTCGATCACCCCCAGATCGCCGTTGACCTCGGCCGCCGCCCCCTTGATCTGGGCCAGCGCCCGGATCTGGGCGGGCTCGATGCCCCGACCCGAGATCGGGAAGTTCTGCACCGCCCGCTGTGTCTGGGCCCGCCACAGCGCATCGGCGGGCACCTCCACCTCACCCATCGAGTCGCGTTCGATCCGGTAACCCGTCGTCTCTGCAGTCGTCACGCCTACCATCCTGCCGCGCACCGGAGTCTCTCGCAGCAGGCCGCGGCAGAAAGCGGAGGCAGCTAGATCCACTTGCTGGGGCGGTTGTAGCTTCGCCCGGTCGCGGGGTCGGCCACGATGCCGGGTAGTTGAGCGCTGCGGAGGGCTCGTTCCCTGATGAAGAACTGTCCCAGGTTGCCGATGCTGGTGAGGTGGCTGGACGCCCTGGTGTTCCCGGGTGGCATCGCAAGGTAGATCAGTTGCGCAGGGTTGACCTGCTTGACGGTGGCCAAGGCAGGAGCGAGATCAGTGTCAGCGCTGATCAACAGGGTGGTGTCAGCGACGCGGAGGGCCGCGTCAGCAACCATCATGGCGCCAAGCGCCACATCGGTGCCCTTCTCCTCGTAGCTCTTGTAAGGTCGGCCGCAGCCGCAGATGTAGCCCTGGCCGCAACGCCGACAGTCCCGGATGGTGCGTTCCTTGAAGCGACCGAGGTGCACCGTGAGCACTGTCCCGTTCCTGATCTTCAGGGCTTCGATGTAGCTGGTCTGGTTCTGAGCAGCGGCGGGCTCGTTCTTGACAATGGCCGTGAAGTAGCGCACCGAAGCGACGGTGTCTTTGGGCCTGAGCTGGCGGACGAGTTCGACGACGTCGAGCCACATGTGCTTGCGGCCGTACTTGCTCTTCATGCCGTAGTACAGGTTGAAGCCGTCGATGTAGGCGGCGACTGTGCCCACGTTCACCCCTCTTGGTTCCCTGGACCGTGTATGGTGGCTCTATACGACGCCGAGAGATACGGCAGGAACGGCCCCTTCGGGGGCCGTTTTTTTGCGGGTGATGGTCTGACGCACCAAGCAGCGAGCTGATCATGGACTTACCTCGGCTGCGGCCAAGCCTCGTTCTTGGACCTCATCTACGAAGATGTGCGCCGACGCCGACCTTAGCGGTGCCGAAGGGTTTGGAGAGGTACGTTGCTCTCCTCGATCAGAGGTGATTTCCATCCGCCGCCGGCAGTAGCCCCCCACTGGCCAGCGTACGAAACACGCTACTGAAACCCAGCGCACGGAGCCCCGACCTGCGTCGGGGCTCCGTCGTCGCGCTGCAATCGATCAAGTGGCCAGCAGGATCAGTGGCGGCCGATGGTGAGAACGGGCTTGGTGACCTCGGCGAAGAAGTCGTTGCCCTTGTCGTCGACGACGATGAAGGCCGGGAAGTCCTCCACCTCGATCTTCCAGACCGCCTCCATGCCCAGCTCCGCGTACTCCAGGACCTCGACGTGCTTGATGCAGTCCTGGGCGAGCCGGGCCGCCGGGCCGCCGATCGAGCCGAGGTAGAAGCCGCCGTGCTGCTCGCAGGAGCGGGTCACCTGAGCGGAGCGGTTGCCCTTGGCGAGCATCACCATCGAGCCGCCGGCAGCCTGGAACTTCTCCACGTACGCGTCCATCCGGCCGGCGGTGGTCGGGCCGAAGGAGCCGGAGGCGTAGCCCTCCGGGGTCTTCGCCGGGCCGGCGTAGTAGACGGCGTGATCGCGCAGGTACTGCGGCATCGGCTCGCCCGCGTCCAACCGCTCGGCGATCTTGGCGTGGGCGATGTCCCGGGCGACCACCAGCGGGCCGGTCAGGGACAGGCGGGTCTTGACCGGGTACTTCGACAGCTCGGCGCGGATCTCGTCCATCGGCCGGTTCAGGTCGACGCGTACCACCTCGGTGGTGTCCAGCTGCGTGTCGGTGACCTCGGGCAGGTAGCGGGCCGGGTCGGTTTCGAGGCGCTCCAGCCACACCCCCGACGGGGTGATCTTGGCAACCGCCTGCCGGTCGGCCGAGCAGGAGACCGCGATCGCCACCGGGCAGGACGCGCCGTGTCGGGGCAGCCGCACCACCCGTACGTCGTGGCAGAAGTACCGTCCACCGAACTGCGCGCCGATGCCGAAGTTGCGGGTCAGCTCCAGCACCTCCGCCTCCAGCTCCAGGTCACGGAAGCCGTGCGCGGTCATCGAGCCGGAGGTCGGCAGCGCGTCGAGGTACTTGGCGGAGGCGTACTTGGCGGTCTTCAGTGCGTACTCGGCGCTGGTGCCGCCGATCACCACGGCCAGGTGGTACGGCGGGCAGGCCGAGGTGCCGATCAGCCGCAGCTTCTCCTCCAGGAACTGCATCATCCGCGTCGGGTTCAGCAGTGCCTTGGTCTCCTGGTAGAGGTACGACTTGTTGGCCGAGCCGCCTCCCTTGGCCATGAACAGGAACTTGTACGCGTCGGGGTGCCCGTCCGGGTCCTCGGCGTACAGCTCCACCTGCGCGGGCAGGTTGCTGCCGGTGTTGCGCTCCTCCCACATGGTCAGCGGGGCGAGCTGGGAGTAGCGCAGGTTCAGTCGGGTGTACGCCTGCCAGACGCCGCGGGAGATCGCCTCGGCGTCGCTGCCGTCGGTGAGCACGTGCCGGCCACGCTTGCCCATCACGATCGCGGTGCCGGTGTCCTGGCACATCGGCAGCACTCCGCCGGCGGCGATGTTGGCGTTGCGCAGCAGGTCCAGCGCGACGAACCGGTCGTTCGGCGAGGCCGCCGGGTCGTCGATGATCGACCGCAGCTGGGCCAGGTGCGCCGGCCGCAGGAAGTGGGCGATGTCATGCATCGCCTCGGCGGTCAACGCGGTCAACGCGGCCGGGTCGACGGTGAGGAATCGGCGACCACCCGGGCCGTTCACCACGTCGACGCCCTCGTCGGTGACCAGGCGGTACTCCGTCTGGTCCGGCCCGGTCGGCAACAGCGGGGCGTACGAGAATTCCGTGCTCATGCCGCCACTCCACTGCGCTCCGTGCCGCCGTGGGGCACCACCGCACTACACCCGTGATTCGCTCGCTGACGCTCGCCCATGACGGCAAAGCCTAGGGCAGAAGGTTCGATCACTCCTACCCACCGGGTGGGGTGGTGCCGCTCACCCTCGTCCGGCCCGGCGGACGGCGTCACTTGCCGGAATCAGGGTCGCTGCACAGCTCGTTCTTCGGCCCGCAGCTGCCCTGCGGCCCCGGCGCGCCGGGACTGCCCGCCGGCCCCGGCACACTCCCGTCGCCGTTGCGACCCGGATCACCATTACGGGCCGGGTCGCCGCTCGCCGCACCGAAGCGGATGTACCCGATCTCACGGCCCTCACCGATCACCATGCCGGCCGGGCCGACCGCCAGCGCGTTGGCGGAGGTGCGCAGCGCGACCAGTTCCCGGCCGGTACGCGGGTCCAGGGCCACCAGCCGGTTCGGCTTCTCGTCGGCGACGACGGCCGCGTACGGGGTCAGTGCCGCACCCGCCTTCTCGCCGCTCGGCCGGTTCCACCGCACCTGACCTGAGCTGAGTTCCCGGCCGGAGATCCCGTCCCGGCCGGCGGTGCGCACCACCGCGTACCGGTCGTCCACGGCGAGCACCCGTTCGGAGTTCTCGGTGGCCAGCAGCAGCCGCCCGTCGTACCCGTCGAGGATCGCCTCCCGCCCGTCCGGGGCGACCCCGACCAGCACGTTGCGGGCGCCGTACGGGTCCTCCCGCTGCACGCACCCGGCGCTGTCGGCGGTACGCAGGTTGAGCCCGGAACGCTGCCAGGTCTCCTGGCCGGTGGCCGCGTCCCGGCCGGAGATGGTGAAGTAGCAGTTGCCGTCCTGGGAGCGGGCGACGATGCGCAGCAGCCGGCCCCCGATCACCGCGAGCCGCTCGTCACGTTCCGGTTCCACGTTCTGCAACACCCGACCGGTGGCGGTGTCCACCACGTGCACCCGCCCGTCGACCGGGAAGCCGAGCAGCGCCGGTACGGTCTCCGGGCCCGCCACCTCACCGTGGATCCGAGGGCTGGACAGCCGACGACTGTCGAGCAGATTCGGGTTGTCGGCGAGCAGGCCGCTGCTGACCCCGGGGAGGAAGGCGGTCCACAGCGGGGCGACCCCGCGCGGCTCCCAGGCGCTCAGGGTGCAGTCGGTCGCCTCCACGCAACGCGCGTCGAGCAGCAGGTTGCGGTAGGTCCACACGGCCACCGCGTCGTTGTCGCGCCGACGGGTCACGCCGGTGGTCGGGTCGAGGACCTCGTACCCTTTGACCAGCAGGCGACCGACGGCGACCACGGCTTCGGCACCGCCGCCGGCCACCGCGCTCCAGTCGGCCTTGCGCTCCCAGAGCTGGCTGCCGGTGGCCAGGCTGCGGGCCTCGACCCGGGTGCGTTGTTCGACCACCACCGTCTCCCCGGCGATGGTGACGCTGCGCGGGGTGCCACCGATGCGCTGCTGCCAGACGAGGTCCGGCTCGGAGATGGGCGACCGCCTGTTCACCCAGTCCCACATGCCAGGAAACGGATTCCAGACTCCGGTGGCGGCCAGCGCGACGACCGTGGTCAGGCCAAGCAGCAGCCAGCCACGCACGCCGAGGCCGCTGCCCTTCGCCACCGGAACACGGTAGCCACCCGCACCTCCCACTGCGCGCACCCCACCGCGTGTCGTGAAAGGAAGGGCACCTTATTAACGCCTCCGGTAGTAGAAGGGCCCCTTGTTAACGCGGGTGAGCGGCAGGCTTCAGCACCGGCCACAGTGTCAGCGTCGCGGCGATCGACGCGGCACCGGCCACCGCCATCACCACGCCCGGCGCGAGCCACTCGCTCAGCCCGCCCGCGCTCGCCGCCGCCAGCCCCTGCATCGCCATCATCCCCGTGTTGACCAGCCCGAACGCCTGCCCCCGGCGCAACTCGGGCACCGCGTCGAGGAAGCGCCGGGCCAGCCCGAGCTGGTAGGCGAAGCCCGCGGTGGCCACCGCGAAGAGCGCCGCCGCCGGCAGCAGCCCCGGACCGGCCAGGAACGCCAGCATCGGTACGCCGAGCAGCAGCGCGAGCCAGGGCGTCCACCGCTCCCGGCGCGCCGGCGCCACGAACCGACCCACCACCAGGTCACCGACCAGCATCCCGCCCGCACCGGCCATCAGCAGTACGCCGGCACTGGCGCCCGGCCCCAACTGCGCCGCGTACGGCACCGCCACGCCTTCGGCACCGACGAGCAGCGAGCCGGGCAGCCACTGGGCGAGCAGCAGTCCCCGGATCCGGCGATCGGCGAGCAGTTGCCGGTTGACCCGCAGCGTCTCCCGAACGGCGCCACCCCTGCCGCGCCCCACGGCTGTGCCCCCGGCACCGCTGGCCGGGCCCACGGCACCAGTGCTTACGGCATCGGTGGCAGGGGCGGTGCGGATCCGGGCGGGCCGGCGGGTCAGGCCGACGCGTACCAGCAGCGCGGACAGGCCGCAGGTCAGCGCGGTCAGCCAGAGCGCGCCGTAGGGCCCGACCAGCCCGAGCAGCAGACCACCGACGGCGAAGCCGGCCACCTGGGTGCCCCCGGCGGCCACCGAGAGCAGCGACCGTCCCAACACGTACGCGTCGCCGTGCAGCACCTCGGGCAGCAGCGCGGTCCGCGCGGCACTGCTGACCGGGCCGAACAGCGCCACGACGGCGACCAGGCCGAGCATCAGCGGCGGCGACAGCACGCCGGTGGCGAGCACCACGACCACCGCCAGCCGCAACAGGTCGTACCCGACGATCAGCGCGCGGGCCGGCATCCGGTCCGCCAGGGCCAGCAGGAACACCCCGCCGAGCGCGTGCGGCAGGAACCCGGTCACGTACGCCAGCGCGGCCAGCAAGCCGGAGCCGGTGCGCTCGTAGACCAGGACGGAGAGGGCGAGCATCTTCACCGTCTCGCCGATCATGAAGATGCCGAAGCTGCCGAAGATCACCCGGAACTCGGCGACGGCGAAGACGTCGCCGAAGGTCGCCGGCCGCTCGGCGGTGGGCGTACGCGTGTCGGTCACGGTGATCAGCCTGGTCGAAGGCTCCGGTCCGCTCTATCCTTTCGCTGTCAAGCGAAAGGTGCGGCATGCGGATCGAGGTCACCCCGGCCGACGTGGCCGCCAGTCGGTACGCCGTCTCTCCGCTGGGCGAGACGGTGTCCGCGTTGCGGCTGCACGCCGGTCAACGGGCCTCCGACGGGCTGGGGCCGTGGGTGGCCCGGACCCGGCCCGCGTACGAGCGGCTGCGCCGGGAGGTGCCGGCGGTCGGGGCGCTACTGGCGCTGCTGCGTCGCGGCGGCTACAACGCCGACTTCATCCAGCCTCCGCCGGACGGCACGGCCCGGGACTTCCACGGCGAACTGGCCGTGGTCCGGGCCACCCCGTTGGCGCAGGCCCGCGACGAGCTGGCCCGCAACCTCGCCGGGCCCCGGGCCACCCCACCGGCGTACGCCCGCCGGATCTACGCTGCGCCGAACGTGGTCGACCTGATCGCGGACGCCATCGAGGCGGCCTGGCAGGCGCTTGTCGAGCCGGACTGGCCGCGTCTGCGCGCGATCCTGGAGCGCGACCTGGTCCGTCGGGCGGGTCGCCTGCTCGCCTACGGCTGGGGTGCGGCCGTCGCCGACCTGGATCCCCGGCTGCGCTGGATCCCCGGTGACGTCGGCGTCATCGAGATCGACAGCAACGACCCCGACACCCACTCGCTGGCCGGTCGGGGCCTGCTCTTCGTGCCCACCGTCTTCGGCACCCTGATCGCGTACGTCGAGCAGCCCTGGCCGTACGCGATCGTCTACCGGGCCTCCGGGGTGGCCGAGTTGCTCGGGCCGCCCGACCCGGCCCGGCCCGACGACGCCCTGGATCGGCTGGTCGGCCGCTCGCGGGCGGCGGTGCTGCGGGCGCTCGCCCTGCCCGCCACCACCAGCCAACTCGTCGCTCAACTCGGGCTCAGCCTCGGCGGTGTCGGCGACCACCTCACGGTCCTGCGGGAGGCCGGGCTGGTCAGCCGGATCCGCACCGGTCGGGCCGTGCGCTACCGGCGCACTCCGCTCGGTGACGCGCTGGTCGCCGACTGATCCGTGTTAAAAGGGGACCCCTGCTCTACCGGAGACGTTAAGAAGGTGCCCTTCCTTCGCCCCGGACGGCGGAGCGGACGAGGGGCAGGACGCGGTACGGGATCTGCTCGTCCAGGGCGATGATGGTGGAGGCGCGGCGGATGCCCTCGTACGCGACGATCTGGTCGATCACCCGTTGCAGGTCGGCGTTGGAGCGGGCCACGATCCGGCAGAGCAGGTCGCTGGAGCCGGTGATGGTGTGTGCCTCCAGCACCTCGGGAATCCCGGCCAGGTGGCTGGCCACCGGGTCGTGCCCGTGCCGTTGACTGATTTCCAGGGTGACGAAGCTGGTCACCGTGAACCCGATCGCGGCGGGCGACACCTCCGGCCCGAATCCGCCGATCACCTTCCGGTCGACAAGCTTGTCGAGCCGCGCCTGGACGGTGCCGCGAGCCACCCCCAGGCGACGGGAGCACTCCAGTACACCGATCCGCGGTTCCGCGGCGAGCAGTTCGATCAGGCTGACATCCAGCGCGTCGAGCTGTACATCCTGTCCAGGGTTCACGACTGATCACCCTACTTGTTGTGCAACCTGACCAGCGATTGAGCCGACAGTTGCTCAGTGAGCGGGGTCACGGTGATAGTCCGGGGAACGAGCACAGAGTCGGCCGAGCAGGCCGGCCGGTACGCAAGGGAGGCCACCATGACCCAGGCGATCGACCGACCCCAGTCGACCGACGACGTCGACGTCGATGCCCTCGTCGGCGCCGTCGACCACGACATCGCCCGTGACCCGTTCCCGGTCAAGGGCCTCGACCACGTGCACTTCCTGGTCGGCAACGCCAAGCAGGCCGCGCACTACTATTCCACCGCCTTCGGCATGACCTGCGTGGCGTACCGGGGTCCGGAGCAGGGCCACCGCGACCACGCCCAGTACGTGCTGACCAGCGGCTCGGCCCGGTTCGTGCTCACCGGCGCGGTACGCCCCGACGCCGACGGCGCCGAGCACGTGGCCAAGCACAGCGACGGTGTCAGCGACATCGCGCTGGAGGTGCCGGACGTGGACGCCGCGTACGCGCACGCCACCGCGCAGGGCGCGACCGGCCTGCTGGAGCCGCACGACGTCAGCGACGAGCACGGCACCGTCCGGATGGCCGCCATCGCCGCGTACGGCGACACCCGGCACACCCTGATCGACCGGTCCCGCTACACCGGGCCGTTCCTGCCCGGCTTCGTCGCCCGCGGCCCGATCGTGGACCGACAGCCGATGATCGACGCCGGCATCCAGCCGAAGCGCTTCTTCCAGGCCGTCGACCACGTGGTCGGCAACGTGGAACTCGGCCGGATGGACGAGTGGGTCGAGTTCTACAAGCGGGTCATGGGCTTCACCAACATGGCCGAGTTCGTCGGTGACGACATCGCCACCGACTATTCGGCGCTGATGAGCAAGGTGGTCGCGAACGGCACCCGCAAGGTGAAGTTCCCGCTCAACGAGCCGGCCATCGCCCGCAAGAAGTCGCAGATCGACGAGTACCTGGAGTTCTACCAGGGCCCGGGCGCGCAGCACATCGCCGTGGCCACCAACGACATCCTGGCCAGCGTCGACGCGATGCGGGCGGCGGGCGTCGACTTCCTGGACACCCCGGACTCGTACTACGACGACCCGGAGCTGCGGGCCCGCATCGGCGAGGTACGCGTACCGATCGAGGAGCTCAAGGCCCGCAAGATCCTGGTGGACCGGGACGAGGACGGCTACCTGCTCCAGATCTTCACCAAGCCGGTGCAGGACCGCCCGACCGTCTTCTTCGAGCTCATCGAGCGGCACGGCTCCCTCGGCTTCGGCAAGGGCAACTTCAAGGCCCTCTTCGAGGCGATCGAGCGCGAGCAGGAGAAGCGCGGCAACCTGTAACACTGTCGAGCGTGACCCAGCCCTCACCCCACCCCACGTCGCCGGCCGGCGGCGGCCCACCGATCGGTGGGCCGCCGCCCGTCGCCGGTGACGCCCTGCCGCCCACCGGCCCCCCGCCCCAGTACGCCCCACCCCCCGCGGGTTGGGCCGGCTCACCACCCCCACCTGGCGTCCCCGGTGGCCCGCCGCCCGGCTGGCATCCGGGTCAGCCGCCACCGGGCTGGCCGCCTGGTCAGCCGCCACCGAAGTGGGCGGGCGGACCGCCACCGCCGGTGCTGGGGCCGGGTGGGCAGCCGCTGGCCAGCTTCGGTGACCGGCTGCTGGCGTACCTGATCGACGTCGCGATGTCTTCCGCCGCCCTGCTGCTGTTGTTCATGCCGTTCTTCCTGACATTCGCTTTCCGGATCCTCTCCGTGACTCCGGAGACCAACCCGGACGGCAGCCTGGCGGACCCCAGCGACCTCATCACGGAGATCATGCTGCCGATGCTGCTCCTCCAGGGCGCGCTGTTCGTGGTGATGTTCGGGTTCTACTGGCTGTATCACGTCGAGTACATGAAGCGGACCGGGCAGACCTTCGGCAAGAGGGTGATGAAACTGCGGGTGGTTCCGCTCGACCCGACCCAGACCCTTGATCGGCGGATGGCCGGGAAGCGGTACCTCGTGCAGTTCGTGGGCGGGTCGCTGGTGCCGGGCGGAAGCTACGTCGACGGCCTCTGGCAGCTGTGGGACAAGCCCTGGCAGCAGTGCCTCCACGACAAGTTCGCCGGGACCGTCGTCGTTAAGGTGGCCAGGTGACCGAGCACAGCAAGGCCGCGCCGTGAGCGTGGCACCCGGCTGGTACGTCGACCCCGCCGACCCGCAAACCCGCAGATACTGGGACGGCGAGGGCTGGATCGGCGCGCCCATCCCGGTCGACGCCACCCCACCCGAAGGCCCGCCCCCGCCCGAGCCCGAACCGACACCGGAACCCGAGCCGGTGACATCGGCCACCCCGCCCGGCACACCAACCACCCCGCCCGGCACACAGATCACCCCGCCGGGCACACCGGTCGGGGGCCCACCCCCGGGGCATCCCCCGCCCGCCGGCTGGCAGCAGTGGCCGCCGGCCGGCGATCCGCGGCACGGGCCACCGCCCGGCTGGCCGTACCCGACCTGGCCCGGACGGCCACCGGAGCCCCGGCCGCACGGTATGCCGCTGGCCGGCTTCGGCGCTCGGCTCGGTGCCAGACTCATCGACTTCGGCATCGTGTTCCTGCTCAACGTGCTGGTCAACGGCTGGTTCGTCGCGCGCCTGCTGGACGAGGTCTCGGTGCCGCTCAACGAGTTCGGCCGCCGCCTGCAGAACCCGGAACGCAACACCGAACCGCTGCCGCAGGCCGGCGACCAGACCGGGTCGTTGATCGTGGTGATTCTGCTGATCGCCACGATGCTCTGGCTGGCGTACGAGGTGCCGTCGATGGCGGCCAGCGGGCAGAGCTTCGGCAAGCGGCTGATGGGCATCCGGGCGGTACCGGTCGAGGCCGACGCCCCGCTCGGGTTCGGCCGCGCGCTGCGTCGATGGAACACCCTCGGTCTGCCCACCCTGCTCTGGTACTGCTGCGGCCTCGGTCTGCTGCTCCAGTTGATCGACGCACTCTCCCCGCTCTTCGACCACCCGCTGCGACAGGCGCTGCACGACAAGCGGGCGCAGACCGTGGTGGTCAAGGTTCCCCGTACCCCCGCCGACGGCGCCAACCCACCCGGAGATGCCCCATGACCGACACCGGACGCCAGCCGACAGTGCGGCTGACCCGTGCCGACCTCGACGCGCTGCCCAACTACGTGCCCGGCCGCAGCCCGGCCGACCTGGCTCGCGAACTGGGTCTGCCGGAGGCCATCAAGCTGGCCAGCAACGAGGTGCCGTACGGCCCGCTGCCCGGTGTGGTGGAGGCGGTCGCCGAGGCCGCCGCCGGGGTGCACCGCTACCCGGACATGGGCGTGGTGGCGCTGCGCCAGGCGCTCGCCGACCGGTACGGGGTGGACGCCGACCGGATCGCCACCGGCTGCGGCTCGGTCGCGCTGGCCGAGCACCTGGTACGCGCCACCTGCCTGCCGGGTGACGAGCTGGTCTACGCGTGGCGGTCGTTCGAGGCGTACCCGATCATCGCGGCGACCAGCGGCGCGACGAGCGTGAAGGTGCCCAACGACGCCGGGCACGGGCACGACCTGGCGGCGATGGCCGCGGCGGTGACCGACCGGACGCGGATGATCCTGGTCTGCAACCCCAACAACCCGACCGGCACCGCCATCCGCCGCGCCGAACTGGACCGTTTCCTGGACGACGTGCCGGACGACGTGCTGGTGGTGATCGACGAGGCGTACCGGGAGTTCGTCACCGACCCGGAGGTGCCCGACGGCCTGACCTACGCCGACCGGCCCAACGTGGCGGTGCTGCGCACCCTGTCCAAGGCGTGGGGTCTGGCCGGTCTACGGATCGGGTTCCTGGTCGCGCAGCCGCAGGTGGCGGCAGCGGTACGCAAGGTCGTCACGCCGTTCTCCAGCAGCATGGCGGCGCAGGCCGGGGCGCTGGCCGCGCTGGCCCAGGCCGACGAGATGCAGCGGCGGTGCGCGCTGGTGATCGCCGAGCGGGAGCGGGTCACCGAGGCGCTGAGCAAGCTGATCCCGGACGTGCCCGCCAGCCAGGCGAACTTCGTCTGGCTGCCGCTGGGCGACAGGGCGCTGGAGTTCGGCAAGGCGTGTGAGGCTCGGGGCGTGATCGTCCGGCCGTTCCCGGGTGACGGGGTCCGGGTCACCATCGGCACCCCGGCCGAGAACGACGCCTTCCTGGCCGCCGCCGAGGCCGCGCTGAGCTGAGCCCGGCTCCCCACGCAGTACCGGGCCGGTCCGCCATCCCCCAGCGGACCGGCCCGCAACCTACAACCAGCAGCATATGTCTTCTTTGTCCGCTTTGCGGATATTCGGGCTGATCAGGTTGCGGCGACGATCAACGGTTCTGCGGTGAAGTAGTAAGCGTGGTCGTCCCCATCGAGGTCGACTGGACGCCGCAGCCGTTCCACCGCGACGTATCCGTCAGCGGCGTACACCGACCCGGGCACCCACCCGGTGCCGTCGGAGCCCACGTTGAGGACGAACCGGGACAGCTCACGGCCGCTTGCCGCGTCCACCGTGACCAGCTCGTTCTCCACTGTCAACACATGCGCCCGGCCCGACTGAACGGCGATCAACCGGCCCGGCCCGACCGACGCCCGCCAGCGCTCGGTGCCGTTACGCACCGCGCGGCCGACGAGCAGCCCGTCCGTCAGGGTCACGGCCGTCCCGTCGAGCAGTTCGGCGTCCGCTGCGTCGAGCACCCGAGCCGCAACCGGCTCACCGGAGCCGATCAACCAACCCCGGGCCGACATGTCGTCCGGACCGGCGGTACGCAACGCCGCGCAGCCCGTCGGAGCGCAGCCGATCAGGGTCGCCGTCAGCTCGTCACCGGCCTCCGGAGGACGCCACCGGTCGCCCACCTTCCCGGTCGCCGCGTCCCGGAACTCGATTACCGTCGGACCGTCGCAGCGGTCCAGGGTGAGCAACTGACCGTCGGCGCTGCCGCCGACCGGCTCCCGGCAACCACGCCCCACCTCGGCCTGCCACAGCAGCGCGCCGCCAGCCAGGTCCACAGCCCGCACCTCGCCGGCACCGGAGGTCACCACCGCATCCCGGCCGTCGGCCGTCCGGACCACGGAGACGCCACGAGGCTGCCAGACGATCGCCGACCCGGTCCGTCGGGTGACCCGTTCCCGGTCCGGCTCAGGGCCGTCCGCGCGCCAGGCGACCTGCCCGGTACGCGCGTCGAGGGCCACCAGCATGCCGTCGGACCACCGGCTCACCACAGTCGTACCGCTCGCCACCACCGCGTCCACGGTCGCCGGCCACCGGCGGTACGACCAGTACGGCGTACTCCGGTGCCGGCCGTCGGCCGGTTGGTCGGCGTAGACCTGGCGCTGTGCCGCGTACACCCGCAGCCGGCCGTCCACGATCAACGGGGCGACCGGCAGCCGGCCCACCACCCCGGGTGCCCGCTGGCTGCGTGCGGGATAGTCGCCTCGGGCGGTGGTGCTGACCTCGGCCGGCGCCAGGACGCGGTACGCGACGAGCGCCAGTGCCGCCGCGACCCCGGTCGCCGCCACCGCTGCCACGATCCGCCGCTGCCCCGTCGTCCACCCCATGCCGCACCTCCCCGCCCGGCACCCTACCCACCAGTCGGAACGGCCCGGAGGCTGCGGTCAGGCTGCGCTGCGGCGGAGGTCGGCGGCCGACGCGGCGAGATCATGATGCGGGGCCCCGGGGCAGATCGTCCGCCCCGGAGACCCTGGGCGGTCAGCGGGCGAAGTCGCCGTCGCGGATCGCACCGACGAACGCGCTCCAGCCCCGAGGGCTGACCGTCAGCACCGGCCCGGCCTGGTCCTTGGAGTCACGTATACCCACCACGCCGTGGCGGCGGGCCAGGTTGTCGGCCACCTCCACGCAGAGACCCTGGTCATTGGAGCGGCTGCTGGTACGCCAGACCGCGCCCACGAGATCGTGCATCGTCGTCATCTCCCTCGGGTTCGACATGCCGCCCGCCGCGACCGGGCCGACCGGAACGGGGGGCACCGGTCAGCCCGGCGCGGTGTGGCGACGGAATTCCGAGACGATCAACGAAGACGGTGACGGCCCTTGATCGCACAGCCGGTGCGACAGCGTGGGCCTGTCGGATAGGGGTCAGCGGGCTGGCGCGATCATCCCCGTAACCTCGGCCAACGTGATGGTGGAGCCGTCCGGTCCGGGTGCGGTGGCCGTGATGGTGACGGTGTCGCCGTCGAGCAGGAACGTGCGTTCCGCCCCGCCCACGGTCACCGGCTCGGCGCCGCCCCAGGTGAGTTCCAGGAAGGAGCCGACCTGGTCACGCCGGTCACCGGAGACGGTGCCGGAAGCGTAGAGGTCACCGGTACGCAGTGAGGCGCCGTTGACGGTCAGGTGGGCCAACTGCTGGGCCGGCGTCCAGTACATCCCGGCGAACGGCGGCTCGCTTACCGTCTCGCCGTTCCACTGCACGGTCAACCGCAGGTCCAGCCCGACGTGCGGCTCGTCGCGCAGGTATTCCAGGACCGACGGATCCTGCTCCGGCGCGGCCACGTACGCGCTCCGCAGCGCGTCCAGCGGGGTCACCCAGGCGGCGATCGAGGTGGCGAACGACTTGCCCAGGAACGGGCCCAGCGGCTGGTACTCCCACGCCTGGATGTCCCGGGCCGACCAGTCGTTGACCAGCACCACACCGAAGACGTGCTCGTCGAAGTCGGCGGCGGCCACCCGGGCGCCGAGCGGACTGGGTACGCCGACCACGAACCCGACCTCGGCCTCGATGTCGAGGCGTACCGACGGGCCGAAGACCGGCCCGTCCTTGCTCGGCCGCTGGCCCTGCGGGCGTACCACCGGGGTGCCGGAGACCACCACGGTGCCGGCCCTCCCGTGGTAGCCGATCGGCAGGTGCTTCCAGTTGGGCAGCAGCGCCGGCTGGCCGGGTCGGAAGATCTGGCCGACGTTCGAGGCATGCTGCTCCGAGGAGTAGAAGTCCACGTAGTCGGCGACCTCGATGGGCAGTTCCATCCGTACCTGCTCCAGCGGCACCAGCAGCGGCTCCACGGCGACCCGGTGGGCCGGGTCGGTGAGCAGTTCGGTGATCCGCTGCCGCACCGCGGTCCACTGCGGACGACCCAGCGCCAGGAACGTGTTGAGCGTCGGCCGGCGCAGCGCCCCGCCGGCCAGCACCAGACCGGCGTCCTCCGCGGCGGCCAGGTCCAGGACCACGTCGGCGATGCGTACGCCGATGCGCGGTTCCCCGTCGCCGACCCGGAACACCCCGTACGGCAGGTGCTGGATGCCGAAACCGGACCCTTCCGCGCCCGCCACCCAGCTCACTCGCTCGCTCATGCCTGATTTCTCCCGTTCACCAGCCCCAGCCGGATCAGATCGGTAAGTGGTTCCACGATGCTGCACGAGCCGAAGCCCATCCACAGCGGACGCGCCAGGTCGTGCCGGCCCTCGATCTGCTGCACCAGGGGTCGCTCGTCGCGGACGGTGAGCAGCTCGGTCACCGTCCCCACCGCAGCGCCCTCGGCGGCGGCCAGCGTCGCGGCCAGCACGTTGGCGAAGCCGTGATGGGTGATGCCGGTTTCCGGGTCGAGGTGGCGCACCGCGTGGTGCAACCCGGCGGTCAGCTTGAACGGCAGCTGCCGGTCCCGGCAGGCGCAGATGACCGCGGCCAGCTCGGCGGGCGTGGGGAACAGCTCGGCGGCCAACCCACCGGTACGGAACTTGGCGGCGACCGACAGCCCACGGGAGCGCGCCTCGGCCAGCGTGTCCAGGGCGGCGGTCAGGCCGAACGTCAACGGGATCTCCGCGAAGACGGCGACGGTGTCCAGCCGCTCGGTGAGGTTGATCAGCTCGGCCAGGCCGGGCTGCGGGTCCTCACCCCGCTTGGCGACCGGGGCCTCCAGCTGCCGGACGGCCACTCCGAGCGGCGGCAGGAACGACAGGGCGAAGGGCAGCCGGTCGAGGCCGATGTCGCCGATCAGCCCGATCACGAAGCCCTCGGCCGGGTCGACCAGCCCGCTCAGTTCGCCCGCCGCGACCTTGGAGGCGGGCAGCAGCAGCGGGCCGACGAGGTCGGCGTACCAGTCGGCGCGGTGTCGCCGGTGGGCGGCGACGGCGTCGGGCAGCGACGCGCTGCCCGGCGGGAAGACGGCGGCGTCGTCGACCAGGCCGGCGACGAGTGCGGGCAGCTGCGTTGACACGAGACAAGAATGTACGGGACGCTACAAGGAGCGGACAACAGCGTCCGATAATCGGACGCATCGAGCTGGTGACCGGGAGGCGACATGCCGTACTACCGCAGCGTCGGCGAACTGCCGCGCAAGCGCCACACCCAGTTCCGGCAGCCCGACGGCAGCCTCTACACCGAGGAGTTGATGGGCCAGGAGGGCTTCTCCTCCGACTCGTCCCTGCTCTACCACCGGTACGCCCCGACCGCGATCGTCGCCGCCGAGGAGTTCACCCCGCCGGCCGTGACCCGGGTGCCCAACCTGCCGCTCAAGCCCCGGCACCTGCGCACCCACAAGCTCGACGGCACCGGGGCCGACCCCATCCTGGGTCGGCGTTACCTGCTCGCCAACGACGACGTACGCATCGCCTACGTGCTCGCCGACCGGCCGTCCCCGCTGTTCCGCGACGCCACCGGCGACCACTGCCTGTACGTCGAGGCGGGCACCCTGCGGGTCGAGTCGACCTTCGGCGTACTGGACGCGGTGGCCGGCGACTACGTGATCATTCCGACCTCGACGGTGCACCGGTTGGTGCCCACCGGGGACACGCCGACCCGGCTGCTGGCCGTCGAGGCGACCGGCCACATCGGCCCACCCAAGCGCTACCTCTCGGTGCGCGGCCAGTTCCTGGAACACTCGCCGTACTGCGAGCGGGACGTCCGGGGACCGGACGCGCCGCTGCTGGTCGACGGCACCGACGTCGAGGTGCTGGTACGCCACCGGCGCGGTTGGACCCGCCACGTCTACGCCAACCACCCGTTCGACGTGGTCGGCTGGGACGGTCACATGTACCCGTGGGCCTTCTCCATCCACGACTTCGAGCCGATCACCGGCCGGATCCACCAGCCGCCACCGGTGCACCAGACCTTCCAGGGCCCGAACTTCGTGATCTGCTCGTTCGTCCCCCGCAAGGTCGACTACCACCCGGACGCCATCCCGGTGCCGTACCACCACCACAATGTCGACTCCGACGAGATGCTCTTCTACACCGGCGGCAACTACGAGGCGCGACGCGGTTCCGGCATCGAGCAGGGTTCCATCTCGCTGCACCCGTCCGGCTTCACCCACGGCCCCCAGCCCGGTGCCGCGGAACGCTCGATCGGTGTCGACTTCTTCGACGAGTTGGCCGTCATGGTCGACACCTTCCGCCCGCTCGACCTGTGCGACGCGGCAGCCGACTGCGAGGACGACGCCTACGCCTGGACCTGGTCCCGCCGCTGACGAAGGAAGGGCCCCTTGTTAACGCCTCGCGAGGTGAAGGGGCCCCTTCTTAACGCGCCAGGGTCGTCGGCGTCAGAGCTGCGCACGTCGCACCAACGCCAGGCCCGTTGCCTGCCGCACGGCGGCGGCGGGACTCAGGCCACCGGGCGCGAGACGATCGTCAACTGGGCGACGGTGGCGATGCCGATGGAGAGCACCAGCGGCCAGGGCGTGCCGACCAGGGCGTAGAGCAGGATCAGCGCGGGCGCGGCGGCTGCCGCGTACACGGCCAGGACCAGCGGACGGTCGGTTCGCCGCAGTACGGGCAGCACGGTCCGGGTCAGGCCTGGCAGTCGGGACGCGTGCCGCCAGAGCACGATGCCCCCGCCGGCGGCCGCCAGCACCGCCATGAACCGGGAGAACCCGGAACCGGTGGTCGCCGAACAGGCGATCACGATGGCGGCCACCATCGACCAGCCGGCCCCCCAGAGCACGAACTGCCGCAGCGCCGCCGGCACCGGACGACGCGCGACGAACGGACCGGTGCCGGCCCGACCCGCATCCACCGGCTCGCCGAGCCGGCCCGGCTCAGGGAACTCGGCTGCACCGTGGCCCGGCTGCTCCCCACCCGCGCTGGGAACAGGCCCCGGGCGGCGCTCGCCAGCAGGCGTGTCCCACCCCGCCGGCGGTCCGCTCGGCCAGGTACCCCCGTCGGCCGGCGGACCGCTCGGCCAGGTACCCCCGTCAGCCGGCCCGCCCGGCCCGGTCCGACCCTCAGCCGGCCCGCCCGACTCGGTACGACCCTCGGTCGGCCAGCCGGGCTGCTGGTTGGTGCCCGGACCGCTGGGCGGGTACGGGCCCTGCCGGGGCAGATCGTCGGGAGCCTGTTCCGGACGGTTCACCTCGGTCCGGCGGGGATCGGTAGGCGGCAGCGTCGGCACGGCGGCCTCGGCGAGTTGCTCCAGGGTGGCGCTCCAGCGTCGCTGTTCCAACCGCAGCACGCCGACGTCCTCACTGACCTCGGCCAGTCGCGGGTCCAGTCGCAACGCCTCCCGGTAGGCCCGCTCGGCGAGATCGAACATCCGCATGTTCGCCGCCACCAGGCCGAGCACCAGGTGCCCCTGGGGTTCCTCGGGTGCCAACTCCACCGCGTGCCAGGCGGCGTTCAGGGCCGGCTGGCCGTTGCGGGAACCAGCCAGGATCGCCGCCGCGCTGCGTTGGGCGTACGCGTCCTGCGGGCCCAGGGCCAGGATCTCGTCGGCGGTACCCGCGGCCTCGCCGTACCGTTCCAGGTCGCCGAGAGCCAGGCCACGCAGGACGAGCGGGGGAACCTGCCCCGGCGCGGCGGCAACGGCGGATTCGGCGGCGGCCAACGCCTCGACGGGCCGGTCGGCGGCCAGCTGCACCCGGGCGAGCATGACGAGCGTTTCCACGTGGGCGGGGTCGAGGGCGAGCGCGAAACCGAGTTCACCGACCGCTTCGTCGTAGCGGCCCAGCTCGGCGAGGAGGGTGGCGCGCTGCAGGTAGCCGTCGGCGGCGGGCGGGTCGGCGGGTACGTCGGCGGACATCGCGCGAGCCTAGGCGCTCGGCTGGGCGTACACCAAGGCCACCGCGATCCCGGCGAGTCCCTCTCCGCGCCCGGTGAAACCCAGCCCGTCGGTGGTCGCGGCGGACAACGTGACCGGGGCGCCGACCGCCTCCGACAGCACCTGCTCGGCCTCCTCCCGGCGTGGACCGATCTTGGGTCGTACCCCCACGACCTGCACGGACACGTTGCCGATGGCGAAGCCTGCGGCGCGGACCCGGCGCGCGGTCTCGACCAGCAGGCGTACCCCACTCGCCCCGGCCCACTCCGGCTGCCCCACCCCGAAGTTGGCGCCGAGGTCACCCAGCCCGGCGGCGGAGAGCAGCGCGTTGCAGGCCGCGTGCGCGGCCACGTCGGCGTCGGAGTGCCCGGCCAACCCGTCCTGGTCCGGCCAGTGCAGGCCGGCCACCCAGCAGGGTCGGCCGGCCTCGAAGGCGTGCACGTCCGTGCCGATGGCCACCCGAGGAACGATCATGAATCGAGGGTACGCGTCCGGAGATCGGTCGCCAGCAGGTGCTCAGCCAACGCGAGATCGAAGGGGCGAGTGATCTTCAGGGCGTGATCCGAGCCGGGAACACAGAACACCGGTACGCCCTGTTTCTCCACCAGCCCGGCGTCGTCGGTCAACGCGTCACCGGCGGCGGCGTGCGCGGCGGCCAGTACCGACCGGCGGAACCCCTGCGGGGTCTGCACCGCCCGCAGCGCTCGGCGGTCGACGGTGCCGAGCACCAGCTCATCCGCGTCGACTTCCTTGATCGTGTCGACCACCGGGAGTACCGGGATGACCGCGTCGTGGCCCGAGCGCACCGCGGCTGCCACCGACTCCACCAGGGCGGGCGGGGTCAGGGCGCGGGCCGCGTCGTGCACCAGGACGATGTCGGGCCCGACGGGCACGGCGGCAAGGGCGGCGGCCACGGACTCCTGCCGTTCGGCCCCACCGGGTACCACGGTGACCGGTGCGATCGGGGCGAGCAGGTCACGTACGGCCGCGACCTCGGCGATCGGGGCAGCCACCACGATGGTGTGCACCGACGCGGCGGCAGCCAGCCGACGGACCGCGTGCACCAGCAGCGGCTCCCCGGCCAACAGCCGCAGCGCCTTGGGTCGGCCGGGGCCGAGGCGTACGCCGGCACCGGCCGCAGGCACGAGGACCGCGACGTCACCGCGCGGATTCAGCTGCGCGGTCACGTCGCGGTCCTCGATGGTTTCTTCGCTACGAAGTGGGTACGACGATGCTGTGCGGACTAGGCCTCGGTCAGCACCTTGTCGAGCAACGTCTCCGCCTCGTCCTTGGTGCTCTTTTCGGCCAACGCGACCTCGCCGACGAGAATGTCCCGGGCCTTGGCGAGCATGCGCTTCTCACCTGCGGAAAGGCCCCGCTCCCGCTCCCGGCGCCACAGGTCGCGGACGACCTCGGCCACCTTCAGCGGATTGCCGGAGGCCAACTTCTCCAGATTCGCCTTGTAACGTCGCGACCAGTTGGTCGGCTCCTCGGTGTGCGGAGCCCGGAGAACGTCGAAGACCTTGCCCAGGCCCTCTTCGCCCACCACCTCGCGCACACCCACGATCTCGGCGTTCTCGGCAGGCACCCGGACCGTCAGGTCACCCTGCGCGACCCTCAGGACGAGGTACTGCTTGGGCTCGCCCTTGATGACCCGAGTCTCGATTGCCTCGATGAGTGCGGCCCCGTGGTGGGGGTAAACAACGGTCTCGCCGACACTGAAAACCATAGGTTCGAAACCCCTTTCGCTGTGTCTAGGGTAACACGCTCAGGCACCGATGTCTCACCGCTGTCCTGACCGTTGGCGCAGCTCAGGGGCCCTGTGAGAGGTCTTTCTTCGGCTTGACATATGACCGATCCGATGATTCGAGCACGCTCTGTAATCCGAAGATGACCCATCGGGCATGGCCGACGAAAAGGCCGTGATCCTCGGCGTGCCCGTCAATGATCAACCCACCAATGATCAATACGTCTGCAGACCAATACCTCTACGTCAGCGATTTCCGCCCACGCCAGAGATCAAGTACCTCATTGCTCAGACACCCGATGATCAGGCACTCAAAGATCAAGTAACCAGAGATCAAAGGCTACGCACCCACCCCATGATATCTCGCCGTACCCAAGTGTGGGCAGCGGTAGCGGGACCGCGCGCAGTACGGGACGCTGGAGAGGCCACTGTCCGCGTACCCAGGAAGCACCAGGGGGTCGTGATGGGCAAGGCTGACGCCGACGGTCCCGGGCTGCCCGACCTGCCTCCCGAGTGGGGTCGGGTGGTCGTGCCGGACGACGCCTCCGCGCTGGCCGCAGAGGCCGAACAGGTCCGCCGTGAGCTGCGTACGCAGATGGTGGGCCCACCCCGGCGGTGGCGTCTCCCGACGGCGCCCGTGCTGGTGCTGCTCGTCGCGGTCATCGCCACCGTCGCCGGCCTGGTCACCGTCACCTGGCCCCGCGCCGGCAGGGGAACTCCCGAACCGGCCACGGCGGGGCCCGAACCCACACCCACCCAGTTCAACGGGCGGGCGTTACCGGCACTGGACCTCGTCGACGCCGAACAGTCGCCGGTGCCGCTGCGCGGGCTGCTGCCGGCGGTGGTGCTGCTGGTGGACGGGTGCGCCTGCCCGCATCGGGTCACCGAGGCGGCCGCGGTGGCACCCGTCGGCGTCAACGTCGTCACCGTCGGGGCGCAACGCCCTCGAACAGCTCCTGCGGGCAGCAATGCACGCGCCCTCGGCGATCCGGCCGGCGGGCTGCGCGCCTTCCTGCACCTGCCGGCCCGCCCGGACGCGGTGACCGCCCTGCTCGCCGACCGCACCGGTCGAATCGTGCTGGTGGTCCCCGCAGTCGGTTCGGTCGCCGACTACCAGGGGGAACTGGCCGTCCTGGCCGGCTGAAGCCCGCCTGCTCAGGACGGGTCGACCAGGCGGGCCACCAGTTGTAGCGGCGCCGCACCGGCGGTGGAGAACAGCACTGTCACGTTCGCGCCGGTGCCGACCATCTCCGTCGTGATCACTGTGCCGTCGCAGGCCGCCGTCAGCGGATCGCCGGCTCTGGCGCCCACGACGGTGACCAGCAGCTCGCCGGGACCGGTGCAACTGAAGACCAGCACATTCCGCTCGTCGCGATCGAGCCGGGACTCCCGGGCCAGCGCCGTGCCCGCGTTCAGCGAGGCCCGCTCGGTCCACACCGCCGCGTGTCGGGCGGTACCCCGTCCCGCGCCACGGCCGGCGTCGCTCTCGGCAACGGACCCGATCACCTGCCCGGTGTGCGGATCGACAAGCACCGTGCCGGTGGTGGACTCGATCACGATCGACGAGGATGTGCCCGGCTCCTGTCGGAACCTGCTCCGATCCGCCTGCCAGACGGCATCCTCCGACGCGACCTCGGTGCGCTCCCCCGCCGGCGGCGACGCCGGGGCTTCCGCCCGCCACCACCAGCCGCCCAGGGCCAACGCGGCGACGCCGATCCCGACCAGCAAGGCCCCACGCAAGCGGGAAATGGCATCGACGTCCACCCCTGAAGGGTAGCCGCCGCCGAGCCGCTCAGGCCTGACGTTCCAGCAACGCTGCGTAAAGGGTCAACCCGGGTCCAAAGGCGAGCATCACCACTCGACGTGGCGACGGCGCGTACCGCAACAGCCGGTCGAGAATCAGCAGCACGGTGGGAGACGAGCAGTTGCCGTGCTCGGCAAGGGTCTGCCGAGAGGCGGTCAGCGCGGCAGGGGCCAGGGCCAACTCCTGCTCGACCACGTTGAGGATGCGCGGTCCCCCCGGGTGTACGGCCCAACCGTCGACGGCGGACAGGCTGCTGCCGTGACCGGTCAACAGCTCGTCGACCAGACCCCGGACGTGGGCCGAGAGCACCTGCGGCACCTTGGGGGACAGCCCCATCCGGAAGCCGGTGTCGGTCACGTCCCAGGTCATGTGATCGGCGGTGGACGAGTCGGTGACCGAGGTGACCGCGCGTACGGCGTACCCGCGGCCGCCGGGAACCACCACGGCGGCGACGGCGGCATCCGAGAAGAGCGCGTGCGAGATGATCTGCTGGGTGTCCACCCTCGCCGACGACGGTTGCAGATGCAGGCTGGTCAGCTCGGCACAGAGCAGCAGCGCCGGCCGTCCCCGCGCGGTCACGAAGTCACTCGCCGCGCCCAGCCCGGGCAACGCCGCGTAGCAACCCATGTGACCCACGAACATCCGCTGGGTCGACGGGGCCATGCCCAGGTCCCGGGCGAGCAGGATGTCCAGCCCCGGCGTGGCGTACCCGGTGCAGGAACAGACGACGAACAGCCCGATGTCACCGGCCGCCAGCCCGGCGGCGGTCAACGCCCGGCCCACCGCCTCCTTACCCAGCGGCAGTGCCTCGACCTGGTATCGGCGCATCCGCCGCTCGGTCGGCCAGTCGGAGACGTCCTCGATCAACGGGTTGACCGCGGCCTGTCGCCGGTCGACCCCCGAGTTCGCGAAGATCCGCTCGGCGAGCGCACGGGTGCTGCCGGAGTAGTGCCGGGAGAAGAACCGCTCCCACAACTCGTCCTGGTCCGCCGACGGCGGCGAAGCCGTGCCCAGGCCCGCGATCACCGGTACCGACACGGCTTCACCCTCCTTCTGGTCGGACCTACCACCCTCACCAACGAGGGGCCGAGCCCTCACGGTCCGGGTCACCACCGAGGGCGGCGACACCGAGCCAGTCGGCGCAGACGTCAGAGGTGGCCGGATGCAGCGACCCGCACCGGGCGTCCCGGTAGAGGCGCTCCAACGGGTGGCCACGTCGGGTGGCGGAGGTGCCCGCCGCCTCCAGCACGGATGCCGCCACGTCGGCGGCGGTCGTACCGGCCAGCAGCTTGGCCCGCCACACCCACCGGTTGGTCTCCGCGTCACCGGGTGCCTCGTCGACCCGGCGGGCCGCCTCGGCCACCGTCAGCTGTGCCGCCGCCACTGCGGCGTCGGCCCGACCGAGGCGGGCGCGTACCGCCGGCAGGCCGGCGAGGTTGCGAGCGTTGAGGTGCTCCGCCGCCGCGTCGATCGCCGCCCGGGCCACCCCGACGTAGACGGCGGCGTAGCTGGCAACCAGCCAGTGCGGCATGAGCTGGGCGACCACCAGGGCCAGACCCTCCACCCCGCCGAGCAGCCGGTCGGTCGGCACCGTGACGTCCAGGTGCAGGTCGTGCGAGGCGGTGGCCCGCATGCCGAGGGAATCCCAGGTCGGTTCGACGGTCAGACCCTCCCCCGCCGGAACCAGGAACTGCGAGACGATCGACGGGTCGGTCGCGCTGCGGGCGGCCACCAGGTAGCCGTCGGCGTGACCGGCACCGGAACAGAACGTCTTGCTGCCCTTGATCCGCCAGCCGCCGTCGACCGGCTCGTACACCGTGCTGAGCTGGGACAGTCGAGCGCCGGCGCCGCGTTCGCTCATCGCGACGGCGTACCACGCCCCGTCGGCCGCCGCCCGCAGCAACCGGTCCCGGGCGGCAAGCGCCTCCTGCGGTACGCCGAGCGCCTCGGCCAGTTCCTCGGTGACCGCCCCCAGCGCGCCGGTGACCGAGGCGTGCATGTTGAACACCAGTGCCGTCGCGCCGTTGCCGCGGGCCAGCTCGGTGGCGACGGCTGCGTACTCGGCGAAGGTGGCGCCCGCACCACCGAGCTCGGCGGGGACCATCAACCCGAACAGTCCGGCCGCGCGCAGATCGGCGAAGTCGGCGGCCGGGAACGAACCGGCCTGGTCATGCTCGGCGGCCCGCGCCGCCAACCGGGGCGCCAACCGGCGAGCCGCGGCCGCGGCCGCTTCACCCATGCCGGCGCTCCGCATCGACGCGGGCCACCGCGCCCCGCCGACCACCCACCCGATGACGCTCGTTCATGGAACCCTCCTCGCCCATCCCCATACCCCCCGTCGAGTTCCGCTATCCGTCGCGTACCCCGTGGCCCTGGTAGAGCACGGCGGCCGAGGCCGTCGGCACGATGCGCGGCACCTGGTCCGGCGGCGTCCCGATGCCACGAGCCCGGCGGAGCAACCAGCGCAGCAGGCCGGGCACGGCCGGGCGGACGCCACGCACCCGCAGGTCCACCCCGTGTCGGGCGCACTCGGCGACCAACTCACGATCGTCCACGAACAACCGTGGGTCGTGGATGCCACGCGGCACGGTGGGCAGCCGTTCGGCGATCCGGACCGCGACCAGCCGGCTCAGGGCCGTGTCGTTGAGCGTGTCGAGCACGAGCAGGCCGCCCGGTCGCAGCAACCGGCACGCCTGCGCGACCGCGGCGCGCCAGTCCGGGACGTGTTCGAGCAGTTCGCCGGCGGCGACCACGTCGGCACAGCCGTCGGCGAGCGGCACCGCCGTGGCGTCACCGTTGACCACGGTGACACCGTGGTCGGCCGCCTGGATCAGCGCCGAGCGGGTCAGGTCCACCCCGACGTGCCGGTAACCCTTGCCGACCAGGTGCGGGGCGAGCAGGCCGGCACCGCAACCGAGGTCGACCAGGAGTGCACCCGGACGTGCCGCCGGGGGCACCAGGGCCGCCCGGGCCCGGGCGAGCCAGTGCAGCATGGCGAAGGCGCCGTCCGGCCGCCACCATTCGCCGGCCAGGTCGTCGTACTGGCGCGGATCGTTGCGGGGCAGGCTCAGGCCGGCATCACGCATGACATCGAGCGTGGCACGACTGACGGGTAACGACCAGACTTCCGTTATGTCGTCGACGGTGTTAGGGCTGGTCAGGGCGAGCCATCCGGAGCCGACGGCGGCAGTCACCACAGTGGCCGCCCTGCTCGCCGCCGGCACCGGTCACCAGCCCCACGGCATCGCCACGGTGGCGATCACCGTGGCGGCCAGTCAGTTCGCCGTCGGCTGGACCAACGACCTGGTCGACGCCGACCGGGACGCGTTGGTCGGCCGGGCCGACAAGCCGGTCGCCGCCGGGCTGGTCAGCCGCCGGCTGGTGGCGGTGGCCGCGACGCTGGCCGCCATCACCACCGTGGCGGTGGCGCTGACCACGGACCCGGTGGCCGCGCTCTGGGCCACCATCGGGCTGGTCTCGGCCCTGCTCTACGACTGGCCGCTGAAGTCGACGGCGATCTCGGTACTGCCGTACGCGATCTCCTTCGGCGCGTTGCCCGCCTTCGTGGTCCTGGCCCTGCCCGGCGCACCCGCCCCGCCCTTCTGGCTGGTCGCCGCCGCCGCCCTGCTCGGCGCGGGCGCACACTTCGCCAACGTGCTGCCCGACTTCGCCGACGACGCCCGGACGGGGGTACGCGGGCTGCCACACCGGCTGGGCCCGGCGGGTAGCCGGTTGGCGGCCGTCGGGCTGCTGGTCGCGGCGACCGGCACGCTTGTGCTCGGCCCGCCCGGCCCGCCGTCGGGCGTGGGCCTCGCAACAGTCGCCGCCGCCCTGATGATCACCGCAAGCGCCTGGTACGCCGGTCGCAGCGCCGAACGAGCCGGCGTCCGCCCGGTGGCCGCCTTCCGGGCGATGATGTTGGTAGCTCTGATCGATGTCGTGCTGCTGGTCACGAGTGGTCGGCTGGTCTGAGCCTCACCCGGGCAGGTGGCAGCACCGGGTCGGCGTGCGGCCCACGATCAGCTCCAACTACCCTGGAGCGCGGTCTGCGCGGGCATGGCCAGCGGGTCCGGCGGGTTAGCCGGGTAGTGATCGTGACGAGGAGGACCGACGTGACGCGCTCGATCAGGGGATCCCGGCGAGCTGCCGTACTGCTGCCCGGAATCGCGGCGGCAGCGGCGCTGCTGCTGTCCGGGTGCGGCGCCGGCCAGATCTCCGAGACGGCCAACAAGGTGCCGTCGGTCCAGGGCGTCAACCTCCAGGGCGCCGAGGGCAAGTACGGCGTGCAAGGCGTCCTGGTCGCGTACCCGGGCGTCGAGGGCTACCAGGCCGGCGACAACGCTGTGCTGAACGCGGTCTTCTACAACGACACGCACAACCCGATCACCGTGACGGTCACCTCGCCGGACGCCCGCGAGGTCGTGCTCACCACGGTCCGTGCGGCGACCAGCCCGTCGCCCACCGCGAGCCCGTCGCCGACCGGCTCCCCCTCACCGACCGGCTCGCCCTCGCCCGACGACTCCCCCTCGCCCGACGACTCCCCCTCGCCCGACGACTCGCCGTCGCCGGATCCGACCTCGTCGCCGGACAGCCAGCCGGCCCGGATCGAGATCCCGCCGCTGAGCTACGTGCAGCTGAACACCGAGGGTGACCGGGTGCTGCAGCTCATCGGGCTGAACGGGGCCGTGCTGGCGGGCCAGAACATCACAGTCGAATTCGACTTCGGTGGCGGCGACCAGATCACCAGCCCGGCCCCGGTGGCCGTGCCGCTCACCCCGCCGCCGCCGCCCTCGCCCATCATCGAGCGGCACACCGAGTTCGAGGGCGAAGGCGGCCACTGACCCACCGGGCGGCAGGTCCCGCCCGACCGAATTCCGGCGCCGCCGGCGTGGTGACCCCATGCCGGCGGCGCCGTCGTCGTACCCGGGGGTTAGCGTCGCTGGGGTGAGCATCTCCCGATCGACTCCGGCCCGAGGCGCCGCCGGTGGGCGCGGCACCACCGGTGGGCGCGGCAGGGCCTCCGCCCGCGAGCCCCGGCCCGCGTACGAGTGCGACGCCTGCGGTCACCAGCCACCGAAGTGGGTGGGACGCTGCCCCGAATGCGGCGAATGGGGTTCGGTGGTCGAGTGCACGATCACCGGTCCCACCGTCTCGGGACGGGTGGTCAGCTCCCGGATGCCCGCCGAGCCGGCCCGGCCGATCGCCACCATCAGCGCGGCACCGGCCCGGGCCCGGCCCACCGGCGTCAGCGAGCTCGACCGGGTGCTCGGCGGCGGGCTGGTGCCGGGGGCGGTGGTGCTGCTCGCCGGTGAGCCCGGTGTCGGCAAGTCGACCCTGCTGCTCGACGTGGCCCAGCAGTGGGCGGCCGGCGCGGGCAGCCCGTCGCTGGTGGTCAGCGGCGAGGAGTCGGTCAGCCAGGTGCGGCTACGGGCCGAGCGGATGGGCACCCTGCACGACCAGCTCTACCTGGCCGCCGAGAGTGACCTGGCGGCGGTGCTCGGTCACCTCGACGCCGTCAAGCCCGGCCTGCTGGTGCTCGACTCGGTGCAGACCATCTCCACCACCGGCACCGAGGGGGTGCCCGGCGGGGTCACCCAGGTGCGGGCGGTCACCGCCGCGCTGGTCTCGGTCGCCAAGGAACGCGGGATCGCCACCGTGCTGGTCGGCCACGTCACCAAGGACGGCCAGGTGGCCGGCCCTCGGGTGCTGGAGCACCTGGTCGACGTGGTGCTGCACTTCGAGGGCGACAAGCACTCGTCGCTGCGGATGGTGCGCGGGGTCAAGAACCGTTTCGGCGCGGCCGACGAGGTGGGCTGCTTCGAGATGCACGAGGGCGGCATCAGCAGCCTCGCCGACCCGTCCGGGCTGTTCCTCACCCGCTACGCCGAGCCGGTGCCGGGCACCTGCGTGACGGTGGCGATGGAGGGACGGCGGGCCCTGGTCACCGAGGTGCAGGCGCTGATCGGTGCCACGGTGGCCGGCTCCCCCCGGCGTACCGTCTCGGGTCTGGACTCGGCCCGTCTGGCGATGGTGCTCGCGGTGCTGCAGCGCCGCACCGAGCGACTCACCCTGCACGACCGGGAGGTCTTCGCGGCCACCGTCGGGGGCATCCGGGTGGTGGAGCCGGCGGCAGACCTGGCGGTCGCGCTCGCCGTCGCCTCCGGCGGCCTCAACCTGGCCATCGCACCCCACCTCGTGGCGATCGGCGAGGTCGGTCTGACCGGTGAGGTACGCCGCGTCGGCGCGGTGCCCCGCCGGCTGACCGAGGCGGCCCGACTCGGCTTCCGGCTGGCCCTGGTGCCACCGGGCTGCGGGCCGACCAGCACCGGTGCCGGTCCCGACCAGATGCGGGTGATCGAGGTCGACAACGTCCGTTCGGCGCTTCAGGCGGCAGCCCGGGCATCGGCGGAATGAAAGCCACGTCCCGGGTGATTCCGCCCGGCCCGGACGGAGGGACGGATCGTGACACATCACAGTAACCACAGGAGCACCCACCGCACGGCAGTCCGTAGACTGTGCCCGTGCCAGTCGACCGCGATACCACCAAGCCTGCCGGCGCGACGCCCCACGCCCGCACCGGCGCCGTGGGCTCGCCCGCCCGTCCGATCAGCATCAGCGTGACCGGGGGTGGCAGCGCCGGCGATCCGCTGCGCGCCAATCTGGCCCTGATGGCACCCGGCACCGCACTGCGCGACGGTCTGGAACGCATCCTGCGCGGGCGGACGGGCGCCCTGATCGTGCTCGGCTACGACAAGGTGGTCGAAGGGCTGTGCACCGGCGGTTTCCCGCTCGACGTCGAGTTCTCCGCCACCCGGGTCCGCGAGCTGTGCAAGATGGATGGCGCGGTGGTGCTGTCCAGTGACGGCACCCGGATCGTCCGCGCCGCGGTGCACCTGATGCCCGATCCGACCATCCCGACTGAGGAGTCCGGCACCCGGCACCGCACCGCCGAGCGGGTCGCCCGGCAGACCGGCTACCCGGTGATCTCGGTCAGCCAGTCGATGCGGATCATCAGCCTCTACGTCAACGGGCAACGGCACGTGCTCGACGACTCGGCGGCGATCCTGTCCCGGGCCAACCAGGCGCTGGCCACCCTGGAGCGTTACAAGCTCCGGCTGGACGAGGTCTCCGGCACGCTCTCGGCGCTGGAGATCGAGGACCTGGTCACCGTGCGTGACGCGGTGGCCGTGGTGCAGCGGCTGGAGATGGTCCGCCGGATCGCCGACGAGATCGCCGGCTACGTGGTGGAGCTGGGCACCGACGGCCGGTTGCTCGCCCTCCAGCTCGACGAGTTGATGGCCGGGGTGGACGCCGACCGCACGCTTGTCATCCGGGACTACCTGCCGACCGGTCGGAAGCCCCGCACGCTCGACGAGGCCCTGGTCGAGCTGGACCTGCTCACCGCCACCGAGCTGATCGACCTGGTCTCGGTCGCCAAGGCCATCGGCTACCCGGCCGCCTCCGACGCGCTGGACGCGGCGGTCAGCCCTCGCGGTTTCCGGCTGCTGGCCAAGGTGCCCCGGCTGCCGGTGGCCGTGGTGGACCGGCTGGTGCTGCACTTCGGCAGTCTCCAGCGGCTGCTCGGTGCCACCGTGGAGGATCTGCAGGCCGTCGAGGGCGTCGGCGACGCCCGGGCCCGAGGCGTACGCGAGGGCCTGTCCCGGCTCGCCGAGGCGTCCATCCTGGAGCGGTACGTCTGACGCTCGCTCAGTCGGTGAGGACGAGCTTGACCGGCTGGCTCAGCTTGGTACCCACCCGAGCGAAGACCTCGTACGTCCCGGCGGGCGGGGTTTCGCCGCTCGCCAGCCCGTTGGCGCACCGGCTGCTGTCCTTGCCGTTCCAGCCCACCTGGTACGAGCGCTCAAAGCCCGAGGTGAAGGACTGCACGTCCGACCCGGCGGCGGTGCCGCAGGTGTCCGACGACCAGACCACCTCGGCACCGGACTTGATGTAGATCTCCTGGGCGGTCGCACCGACATCCCGATTGCACGTTCGGTCGGCCCGGTTGCGGACCTTCAGGTGCAGGTCCACCGAGGCACCCCGGACCACCTTCGCAGGCAGCGCCACAGCGGTCACCGAGAGTTCCGCGTCCGTGCAGGTGCCCTCGTCGGCCACGGGTGCGACGGCCGGCGGATTGTTTGTCAGGCTCGACCCGGGCTCGGGGGTCTCGGTCGGTGTGGCCGGACCGGCACCGGCGTCACCCGACGACGACGGCGGCGGCGAACCGGTCTGGGGCGTCAGCACCGAGGTAGTGGGCTCCGGCGTGCCGGAGACGCCCGGATCGGGCTGGTCGCCCCCGGTCGCATCGTTGCCGCCACGCGGGCCGTTGCACGAGTAGAGCAGCACAATCAGGAAAAGCAGGACCGCGCCGAGCACGACGGCGCGACGCCGCCAGTACACGGCGGGAGGCAGGGGGCCGACCGTCAGACGCATGATGCCCCCACCGTAGCGGCGTCGTGCAGAACGGACGGTAACGACGCGCCGAGGCAGAACGGAGCCATCGGAACCCATCCTCCACTGTCGACAGACCCGACCAGGGTCGTCACTCTTCGTACCGGCGCGGCCGGTTCAGAGATAGACCTTGCGCTGATAGATCGCGTGCGCGCCGGCCACCCGGTCCAGGAAGAGCAGCCCGGCGCAGTGGTCGATCTCGTGTTGCAGGGCGCGCGCCTCGAAACCGTCCGTCACCAGGCGGACCTGCTCACCGCTGCCGGGCAACGCCCCCTCGACAACGAGCCGGCTGGCGCGCTTGACGTCCCCGGTGAGATCGGGAACCGACATGCACCCCTCCCGGCCCGCCTTCCATCGGGTCGCCTCGACCACTCGGGCGTTGCAGAGCACGAACGTGCCGTGCACGGTGACCGCCTTGGCGTGCCCCGTCACGTCCACCGCGAACACCTGCGCTCCCACACCCACCTGCGGCGCGGCCAGACCCACGCAGCCCGGCGACACCCGCATCGTGGCGACCAGATCGGCAGCCAGCCGTACGGTCTCCTCCGCGGTCGGGTCGACCGGCGCACCGGCCCGGCTGAGCACCGGGTGCGGCGCGGAGACCACAGGCAACACCTGACCCGGGCCGAGCAGCTCCGGTGTCCAGTCACCGAGGCCCGTCGGTGACTGTGGGTCCAGATCCGGCCCGCCCACCTGCCCGCTCACAGCAGATCCGGGTCGGCGGGACGGAGAGTGACTTCCACGCCCAGGCCGGCGGCGACCTCCGCCAGCTGACCCGGAAGCGTGTCGGTGACATCGGCCGGCAGATCGACCTCGGCGACGACCACGTAGAGCGATCCCACCAGCCGGGTGCTCAGGTCGGTGACGTTGCCGCCGGCCACGGTCACGGCGCGGGTCATCGCGGCCACGATGCCCATCCGGTCCGCGCCGTGCACCGACATGACATAGCGCTCACCGGTGGGCGTGGTCTCCCCGTCCGGCCGCACCTGTCGTACGGTCGCCAGCAGCTGGCCGTCGGCGGTCAGCGGGCCCAGGGCGTCCTCGACCTCCGCGGCCGACGGACCGACGCAGATGAGGGTCATCGCGAAGTGCCCCCGTAGCCGGGTCATCGTGCTGTCGGTGAGGTTGGCCCCGAGCCGAGCGAGCACCTCGGCGACGTCGGCCACGATGCCGGGCCGGTCCCGGCCGATGACGGTGATCGCGAGCTCGTTCATCCGGGCATTCTCCCCGATCGTCGGTCGCCACTGGCCACGGCCCGCCCGGAGGTGTCCAATCGGCGGAACCGGAGCGCGTGACATCATCAGCGACGCGATGACGGAACCGACATTCGCCGGACTGGTGAGCCGGTGGTACGAGCACAACGCCCGGGACCTGCCCTGGCGCAAACCCGACGTCAGCCCGTGGGCGATCCTGGTCAGCGAGGTGATGCTCCAGCAGACCCCGGTGGTGCGGGTGCTGCCCGCCTGGCAGGCGTGGCTGGACCGCTGGCCCACACCGGCCGCCCTGGCACAGGACAGTCCGGCCGAGGCGATCCGCATGTGGGGACGGCTCGGCTATCCGCGTCGCGCGGTCCGGCTGCGCGACTGCGCGGTGGCGATCGTGGAGCGGCACGGCGGCGCGGTGCCGGACCGGTTGGAGCAGTTGCTCGCCCTGCCCGGCGTCGGCACGTACACGGCCCGGGCAGTGGCTGCCTTCGCGTACGGTCAGCGACACCCGGTGGTCGACACCAACGTACGCCGGGTGGTCTGCCGCGCGGTGGCCGGCGAGCCGGACGCCGGCCCGGCGACCCGCCCCGCCGACCTGGTCGCCACCGAGGAACTGCTGCCCGTCGAGCCGGCTGCCGCCGCCCTGGCCAGCGCCGCGATCATGGAGCTGGGGGCGGTGATCTGCACCGCCCGGTCACCCCGCTGCCCGGCCTGCCCGGTGGAGTCGATCTGCGCCTGGCGCGCCTCGGGCCAGGTCGCCCCGGCCGGGCCGACCCGACGACCGCAGCGGTACGCGGGCACCGACCGCCAGGTACGCGGCCTGCTGCTCGGGGTGCTGCGGGAGGCGACCGGCCCGGTGCCGCACCAACGCCTGGACCAGGTCTGGGACGACGACGTGCAACGGGCTCGGGCGCTGGCCGGCCTGGTCACCGACGGCCTGGTCGAGCCGGTCGGCGAGGCGTCCTTCCGCCTGATCGGCGACGGCCCACCGGCACCCGTGCCCGGCTGAGCCCGGCTCCGACGCGTCAGGGCCGGCCTCCATCCGGAGGCCGGCCCTGAGAGACTGTCGGGTAACTGGATGACTACGTCGTGATAAGTCGCTCGGCGTTGATGCGTCGGGCGGCTTCGCGGTCGGTTGCGTTGCTCCACCTGATCGCTTGACCGGCCAGACGTATCGCCATGAGTCGAATCATCGCGATCTTGATCATGGCCTCCGAGTTGACGGTCAGTCGTTCGTAGTCGCGGGCCAGGCGCCGGTTGCGGACCAGCCATCCGAGCGTCCTCTCCACCACCCAGCGGCGGGGTAGGACCTTGAAGCCTTTGATGTCGTCGGTGCGTTTGACGATCTCCACCAGGACGCCGAGCTGGGTCTTCGCCCAGGTCAGCAGCGTGGAGTCGATGCTGTTGGCGTAGCCGCCGTCGGCCCACACGAGGCCGATGGTGGTGAACGCCTCGGCCAGCCGCGCCAGGATCCGCCGGCCGCCGGGACGGTCGTTGACGGAGGCGGAGGTGACCACCACGACCAGGATCAGCCCCATCGTGTCCACGACCAGGTGCCGCTTGCGGCCGGTGGTCTTCTTACCCATGTCGAAACCGCGAGACTCGCCACCCTCACTCGACTTGATCGACTGGGCGTCCAGCACCGCGGCGGTCGGCTCCGGCTCCCGACCGGCCGCCACCCGCACCCGCCGACGAAGCTCGTCATGAACCCGGTCCCACGTCCCGTTCTTACGCCACGTCGTGAACCAGCGATGCGCCGCATCCGCAGGCGCCAGATCACGCGGCATCATCCGCCACGGGCAACCCGACCGCAGCACGTAGAAGATCGAGTCCAGGACCAACCGATCGTCGTACACCCGAGGCCGCCCACCTTTACGCAGGTCACGCACCGGTAGCAGCGGCGCGAGGACCGCCCACATCGCATCGGTCAGACTCGACGGATAGCATGAGCGGGCGTCATCCCCGCCGCGATCTTTGTTGCACACACATCAAGATCATGGCGGGGATGATCTATTTGTCGAGCACCCCACATCGACGCGTCTCGCCATAACCCATCGAGTCGGACCGGTTACCCGACAGTCTCTGAGAGTGTCTGGCCGATCAGGCTGCCAGCCGATCAGGCGGTCGACAGGTCGGGTGGCTGGCGGGTCAGGCGGAGTAGCCGCGGGTGGCGACCCAGTCGGCCAATGCCTCGATGTCGATCCAGTACTCGGCCTTCGCCGGGTCGGCGGAGTCAGCGATCTTCGCCTGGGCACCACCGTCCCGGTAACCGGTCACCGAGACGTAGTGCCCGCCCTCGAAGGAGTGCGTCCCGCCGTCGAGGTCGAACGCCGTGCCGGCGACGTTTGCCACCACACTGCGACCCTCGTCCACCGCGCGGACGATGTCGGCGCGCAACCGATCGGTCTCGGCACCGTCAGCGGCCCGGCCGGGGATCTCCACCGTGCGGTAGACGTCCTTACCGACCCGCTCGTTGAGCGCCTTGGTGATGTCGTACGCGGAGTCGGTGCCACGCTCGGTGGTACCCATCTCTCGGGCCAACTCGTCCTGCGGGACGTCCTTGTCCATGGCCGTCAGCGCGTTGCGCACCGCGGCCGGGCCACAGTAGTAGTAGTTGGGCTGCGCCTGATAGCGCACGTTGAGCTGCCGCTCACCCTTGGCGTGGCCGCGGTCGGCGACCGGCTGGCTGGAGTTCGGGGAAGCGGCGACTGCGCCGGTCGGACCGGCGACCACTCCACCAGCGACAACGGCACCGGCGACGGTCAGGGCGGCCTTGTAGATCAGAGTCGTCATGGTCATCGCCTTCCATCTCGGGGATCGACACGACACCCCGGAAAAGGGGAGGGGTGCGAATCGCGTCGGAGGGAAGTAGCAGCATGCCTCGGCGTCATTCGGCAAGGCCGCTGTCGGACGGCAACGGTCTCACCGGGTGGGTGCCGCCGCGTACCCCTCGTACAACCGCTCCTGGTGGGCGCACATGCCCCGGCAAACCGTGACCGTCGCCACAAGGTTGACGACTCTGACCGATGGCTCGGATCGTCTGCCCACGGTGGGGCCGGTCTGACGTTTTGTCCGGTATAGCCATGGCTGCCCGACGGGATCCGGTCGCTGCCGTGGCGCGAAAAGGCGGCGGCCCGGTGGCAGATGCCACCGGGCCGCCGTCGATGTGAGCTGGTAGAACTCAGGCCGCAGACTCGTCCGCACCGGTGGTAGCGGTGCCACCGAGATCAGCCGGGACGGCGTCCGGCACGTCGACCGGGCGCTCGGAGCCCTGGAAGACGAGCTTGGACTTGTCGATGTCGTTCGGGTCGCCCTCGCAGTCCACCACCACGATCTGACCCGGGGTCAGCTCGTTGAACAGGATCCGCTCGGAGAGGTTGTCCTCGATGTCGCGCTGGATCGTGCGGCGCAGCGGCCGCGCGCCCAGCACCGGGTCGAAGCCCTTGGCAGCCAGGTACTTCTTGGCGTTGTCGGTCAGCTCAAGACCCATGTCCTTGTTCCGCAGCTGGGTCTCGATACGGGCGATCATGATGTCGACGATCGACAGGATCTCCGTCTGACGCAGCTGGTGGAAGACGATGGTGTCGTCGATCCGGTTGAGGAACTCGGGCCGGAAGTGCTGCTTGAGCTCGTCGTTGACCTTCTGCTTCATCCGGTCGTAGTTCGACTCGGAGTCCTCCGAGGCCTGGAAGCCCAGAGAGACCGCCTTGGCCACGTCCCGGGTGCCCAGGTTGGTGGTCAGGATGATGACCGTGTTCTTGAAGTCCACGATCCGACCCTGACCGTCGGTGAGCCGACCGTCCTCCAGGATCTGGAGCAGCGTGTTGAACACGTCCGGGTGGGCCTTTTCGATCTCGTCGAAGAGCACCACCGAGAACGGCCGACGCCGCACCTTCTCGGTCAGCTGGCCACCCTCGTCGTAGCCGACGTACCCGGGCGGGGCACCGACGAGCCGGGAGACCGTGTAGCGGTCGTGGAACTCGGACATGTCCAGCTGGATGAGGGCGTCCTCGCTGCCGAACAGGAACTCGGCGAGCGCCTTGGACAGCTCGGTCTTACCCACACCGGACGGGCCGGCGAAGATGAACGAGCCCGAGGGGCGCTTCGGGTCCTTCAGGCCGGCGCGGGTACGCCGGATGGCCTTCGAGACCGCCTTGACCGCGTCCTCCTGGCCGATGACGCGCTTGTGCAGCTCGTCCTCCATGCGCAGCAGGCGCGAGGTCTCCTCCTCGGTCAGCTTGTAGACCGGGATGCCCGTCCAGTTGCCCAGCACCTCGGCGATCTGCTCGTCGTCGACCTCGCTGACGACGTCCAGGTCACCGGCCTTCCACTCCTTCTCCCGCTGCGCCTTCTGGCCCAGCAGCTGCTTCTCCTTGTCGCGCAGCTGAGCGGCGCGCTCGAAGTCCTGCGCGTCGATCGCGGACTCCTTGTCGCGACGCACCTGGGCGATGCGCTCGTCGAAGTCACGCAGGTCTGGCGGCGCGGTCATCCGGCGGATCCGCATCCGGGCGCCCGCCTCGTCGATGAGGTCGATCGCCTTGTCCGGCAGGAACCGGTCGGAGATGTAGCGGTCGGCAAGCGTCGCGGCAGCCACCAGCGCGGCGTCGGTGATGCTCACCCGGTGGTGCGCCTCGTAGCGGTCGCGCAGGCCCTTGAGGATCTCGATGGTGTGCGCCAGCGACGGCTCACCCACCTGGATCGGCTGGAACCGGCGCTCCAGCGCCGCGTCCTTCTCCAGGTGCTTGCGGTACTCGTCGAGGGTGGTCGCGCCGATGGTCTGCAGCTCGCCACGGGCCAGCATCGGCTTGAGGATGCTCGCCGCGTCGATCGCGCCCTCGGCGGCACCCGCACCCACCAGGGTGTGAATCTCGTCGATGAACAGGATGATGTCGCCGCGGGTGCGGATCTCCTTGAGCACCTTCTTGAGGCGCTCCTCGAAGTCACCGCGGTAACGGGAGCCGGCCACCAGCGCGCCCAGGTCGAGCGTGTAGAGCTGCTTGTCCTTGAGCGTCTCGGGCACCTCGCCCTTGATGATCTTCTGGGACAGCCCCTCGACCACGGCGGTCTTGCCGACGCCGGGCTCACCGATCAGGACCGGGTTGTTCTTGGTACGGCGGGAGAGCACCTGCATGACCCGCTCGATTTCCTTCTCGCGCCCGATCACCGGGTCGAGCTTGCCCTCGCGGGCCGCCTGGGTCAGGTTCCGGCCGAACTGGTCCAGCACCAGGCTGGTCGACGGCGCGGCCTCACCCGGCGCGGTGCCCGCCGCGGCCGGCTCCTTGCCCTGGTAGCCGGAGAGCAGCTGGATCACCTGCTGGCGGACCCGGTTCAGGTCGGCGCCGAGCTTGACCAGCACCTGGGCGGCGACGCCCTCGCCCTCGCGGATCAGGCCGAGCAGGATGTGCTCGGTGCCGATGTAGTTGTGGCCGAGCTGCAGCGCCTCGCGCAGCGACAGCTCCAGCACCTTCTTGGCCCGCGGCGTGAACGGGATGTGCCCGCTCGGCGCCTGCTGGCCCTGGCCGATGATCTCCTCCACCTGCTGGCGGACGCCCTCCAGGGAGATCCCGAGGCTCTCCAGGGCCTTGGCCGCGACGCCCTCACCCTCGTGGATCAGGCCCAACAGGATGTGTTCCGTACCGATGTAGTTGTGGTTGAGCATCCGGGCCTCTTCTTGGGCCAGGACGACAACCCGTCGCGCTCGGTCGGTGAACCGCTCGAACATGCCCTCGTGCTCCTCACGTGCCGTGCGCACTCGATCTTGGTGGTCAAGACTCTCGGCGGGGCCGGTGCGCGAGCGCCCGGGACGGGCGTCCGCGCCTCATTACTCTATCGCCGCGAACCGGCTCGGCTGACCTCGTGTGTCTGCGCGGTGGGCCCGGTACGCGTCGTTTTGCACAACCCTCCGCGCTCAGCGGGTGTTCCGGGCGGGGGGTCTGTACGCGCAGAGCGAAATTCGACGGACAGCCGTAAGCCATCGGGACCGCGCACGGAGGGGCCCCGGAGACCGGACGGCATCCCTTCCGACGCCATCCACAGGGTGTGGACAACACATCCACCGGCTGTGGACAACGCCCGACCCGCCGGCTTTAGTCCCCGCGGACGGGCCTGAAACGACGCCGACGCCGGCCCGGAATGTTCCTCCGGGCCGGCGTCGGCCGACGACCTTCGCGGGAGTCGTCTCAGTGACCCGCCTTGGCGTGGTACTCGTCGACGATCTCCTGCGGGATGCGACCCCGGTCGGAGATGTCCTTGCCGGCCTTGCGCGCCCAGGCCCGGATGGCCTTGTTCTGCTCGCGGTCGGCGGTGGCTCCACCGCGACCACGGGCGGCGCGCCCACCGACGACCACACCGCCACGGCCGACCTTGGTGCCGTGCGCGATGTACTGCGCGAATGCATCACGCAATTTGTCGGCGTTGGAACTCGACAGGTCGATCTCGTACTGAACGCCGTCGAGGGCGAACTTGACGGTCTCGTCCGCGTCCCCGCCGTCCAGGTCATCGACCAGCTTGTGAATGATCTGCTTGGCCACGTCCCACATTCCTTTCGAGCAGGGCTGATACTGCCATCTGCGACAGCAACAATAACCTGTCAGATGCTTGTCACGTCAATAGGACGCGGTAACGAGCCGACGAGTTCCGTACGACTACTCCGGGCGAACCAACGGGAACAGGATGGTTTCCCGAATTCCCAGGCCGGTCAGCGCCATCAGGAGTCGATCGATTCCCATTCCCATGCCACCGGCCGGCGGCATTCCATACTCCATCGCCCGGAGAAAGTCCTCGTCCAGCCGCATCGCCTCATCGTCGCCACGAGCGGCCAGTTGCGCCTGGGCGAGCAGCCGTTCCCGCTGCACCACCGGATCGACCAACTCCGAGTACGCGGTGGCCAACTCGAACCCGAACACATACAGGTCCCACTTCTCGGCCACGCCCGGCTCACTGCGATGTCCACGGGTCAGTGGGCTGGTCTCCTCCGGATAGTCGCGCACGAAAGTGGGCGCCTGAAGCCCTGGCACGACCAACTCCTCGAACAACTCCTCGGCCAACTTGCCCGGCCCCCACTTGGGGTCGACGCTCACGCCGACCTTGTCCGCGTACTCGACGAGGCGGGCCCGTTCGGTGCGGACCGTGACCTCTTCGCCGAGCGCCTCGGAAAGCACACCGAAGAGGCTCACCGAACGCCACTCGCCGCCCAGGTCGAACTCTTGACCGTCGGCGTGCGTCACCACGGTCGACCCGGTTGCCGCGATCGCCGCCTGCTGTACGAGATTCCGGGTCAACTCGGCCATCGTGTTGTAGTCGCCGTACGCCTGGTACGCCTCGAGCATCGCGAACTCCGGTGAGTGCGAAGAGTCGATGCCCTCATTACGGAAGTTACGGTTGATCTCGAACACCCGCTCGACGCCACCCACCACGGCGCGCTTGAGAAACAGTTCCGGCGCGATTCGTAGATACAGGTCGGTGTCGAGTGCATTGCTGTGGGTCACGAAAGGTCGGGCCGCCGCACCACCGTGCAGCAACTGGAGCATCGGGGTCTCGACCTCGATGAATCCCTTGTCGTGCAGCAAATCGCGCAGACTGCGTACCGCAGCCGCCCGGGTACGCACCATCTGGCGCGCCTGAGGGCGGACGATCAGGTCGACGTAACGCTGCCGTACCCGGGCTTCCTCACTGAGCGGCTTGTGTGCCACCGGCAGCGGGCGCAGGGCCTTGGCGGTGACCGCCCACTGCTCGGCCAGCACCGACAGCTCACCCCGCCGGCTGGTGATCACCTCGCCGGTGATGCCGACCAGGTCACCCAGGTCGATCAGGCGCTTCCAGTCGTCCAGTCGCTCCGCGCCGACCCGGTCCAGCGACAGCATGGCCTGCAGTTCCGTGCCGTCGCCGTCCCGCAGCGTGGCGAAGCAGAGCTTGCCGGTGTTCCGTACGAAGATCACCCGGCCGGTGACCGAGACCTGGTCGCCGGTCGCGGTGTCCGTGGGCAGGTCGGCGTAGCGCTCCCGCACCTCGGCGAGGCTGCTGGTACGCGGGAAGCTGACCGGGTACGGCTCGACGCCGTCGGCGAGCATCCGCTCCCGCTTCTCCCGGCGGACCTTCATCTGCTCGGGAAGGTCGTCGGCGGGGTCGACTGGCACGGGGCTCTGCTGGGTCACGGCACGCTTCCTCAGAGGGAGAATTCGGACGGGGTCAAGCCCAGAGCGTACTCAAGCCCCCGAACTCCCGTTACCGGATAACCCGCCCCCCATGACCCACCCCACCCAGCAAGCCGGTGCAGCCCGACTCAGACGTTCCGCTCATAGACCATGCGCAACCCCATCAACGTGATCATCGGCTCGTGGTGCGTGATCGTCCGGCACTCGTTGAGCACCAACGGCGCCAGCCCACCGGTGGCGATCACCGCCTTCAGCTCGCCCATCTCCTCGGCCATCCGCTCGACGATCCGGTCCACCTGGCCGGCAAAGCCGAAGTAGAGGCCCGCCTGCAGGCACTCCACGGTGTTCTTGCCGATCACCGAACGCGGCTTGGTCGCCTCGACCTTGCGGAGCTGGGCGGCGCGGGCCGCCAGCGCGTCGAAGGAGATCTCGATGCCCGGCGCGAACGCGCCGCCGAGGAACTCGCCACGACCGCTGATCACGTCGAAGTTGGTGGTGGTGCCGAAGTCGACCACGATCGACGGGCCGCCGTAGAGGGCGTACGCGGCCAGGGTGTTCACCACCCGGTCGGCGCCGACCTCCTTCGGGTTGTCGATGGCCAGTTGCACGCCGGTGCGTACCCCCGGCTCCACGATCACGCTCGGCAGTTCCCCGTAGTAGCGGGTCAGCATGGTCCGCAGCGACCGCAGCGCGGCCGGCACGGTCGAGCAGGCCGCCACCCCGGTGATCTCGACGGCGTCCCCGGCGAGCAACCCCCGGAACATCAGCCCCAGCTCGTCGGCGGTCGAGCGGGCGTCGGTCTTGATCCGCCAGGAGTGCACAAGCTGGTCGCCGTCGAAGGTCGCCAGCACGGTGTTGGTGTTCCCGATGTCGATGCAGAGCAGCACGCCACGCAGCCTAGACGGCCGGTCCTGCGGGGCTCACTCCGTACGCAGGTCCAGCGCGATGTCCAGGATCGGCGAGGAGTGGGTGAGCGCGCCGACGGAGAGGAAGTCCACGCCGGTCGCCCCGACCTCGGCGGCGTCGGCGAGGGTCAGCCCGCCGGTCGCCTCCAGCTCGGCGCGGTCACCAACAGCCGCCACCACCTCGGTGAGCAGCTGCGGGGACATGTTGTCCAACAGCAGGAACCTCGCGCCGGCCTCGACCGCCTCCACCGCCTCGGCGAGGGTGTCCACCTCCACCTGCACCGGTACGTCGGGGAAGGCCTCGCGGACCCGCCGGTAGGCCGCGGTGATCCCGCCGGCGGCGTACTTGTGGTTGTCCTTGATCATGGCGACGTCGTACAGGCCCATCCGCTTGTTCGTGCCGCCGCCCGCGCGGACCGCGTACTTCTCCAGCATTCGCAGGCCCGGCGTGGTCTTGCGGGTGTCGAGGACCATCGCCTTGCTGCCGGCCAACGCGTCCGCCCAGGCCCGGGTGTGGGTGGCCACCCCGGACATCCGGCTGAGCAGGTTGAGGGCGGTGCGTTCGCCGGTGAGCAGCACCCGGGTGGGGCCGGTCACCGTGGCCAGCACGTCGCCGCGGGCCACCCGATCGCCGTCGTGGGCCACCACGGACACCTCGACGGTACGACCACCGCCGGTCAGTTCGTCGGCCACCTCGAAAACGGCGGCGGCCACGGCCAGCCCGGCCACCACCCCGTCGGCCCGAGCCACCACGTCGACGGTGTCGGTCTGCGTCGCCGGGATGGTCGCCACGCTTGTGACGTCGAGCAGGTCCGGGCCGAGATCCTCGACAAGCGCGGTCTCGATGATCCGGCGCACCTGCTCGGGCGCAAGTCCGGCCGCGCGCAGCAGCCCTTCGGTCGCCTTGCTCATGCCCACCCCTGCGGCACCGTTGTCGCTCATCGTGTCTCCTCCCACCGCATGGCCAGCCGGTTCTGCGCCCCGATCGCGCCGACCAGGTGGCCGTGCCACCGCGCATCGGCCGACGGGTGGTCCTCCCGCCAGTGACAGCCCCGGGTCTCCTGCCGGGCGTACGCCGCGGCGACAAGCATCGTCGCCACCGTCAGCAGGTTCGTCGCCTCCCAGTCGGCGGTACGGGGCGTACCGCGCTCCGCGCCCAGCTCGACCAGTTCGGCGGCGGTCCCGCCGAGCGTCGCCGACGAGCGGAGCACGCCCGCGCCCCGGGTCATCGCCCGTTGCAGGACGGGTGTGGCCGCAGCCGGCAGCACCCAGCCGTCGCCGCCCCGCCAGGCCCCGGTCTCCGCCGGGCGGGCCTGCTCGGGCAGCCCGGCGGCGATGTGATCGGCGATCCGCCGGGAGAAGACCAGTCCTTCCAGCAGCGAGTTGCTGGCCAGCCGGTTCGCGCCGTGCACGCCGGTGCAGGCAACCTCACCGCAGGCGTACAGGCCGGGGATGGAGGTGCGACCGTGCAGATCGGTACGGACGCCGCCCGAGGCGTAGTGGGCGGCGGGCGCCACCGGGATCAGGTCCACGCCCGGGTCCACGCCGATGGCCTGGCAGGAGGCGACGATGGTGGGGAACCGGCGGGCCAGGAAGTCGCCGCCGAGATGGCGGGCGTCGAGGTGGACGTGGTCGGCACCGGTGGCCAGCAGCACCCGGTGGATGCCCTTGGCCACCACGTCCCGGGGGGCCAGCTCCGCCAGCTCGTGCTGGCCGAGCATGAACCGTTTGCCGTCGGCGTCCACCAGGTACGCGCCCTCGCCCCGCAGCGCCTCGGAGACCAGCGGCTGCTGGGCGTGGCCGTCGCCGGGCGTACGGGCCTGCTCGGGCACGATCAGCGCGGTCGGGTGGAACTGCACGAACTCCACGTCGGTGACCGCGGCACCGGCTCGCATGGCCAGGGCCACCCCGTCACCGGTGGAGACCGCGGGGTTGGTGGTCGCCGCGAAGACCTGACCCATCCCGCCGGTGGCCAGCACCACGGCCCGGCTCAGGATGGCGCCCACGCCGTCCTCGCTGCCCTCGCCGAGCACGTGCAGGGTGATGCCGCACGCCCTGCCGAGCCCGTCGGGGCCGTCGCCGGGGGCGCGGAGCAGGTCCAACACCAGCGCGTGCTCGACCAACCGGATCCACGGGTCACGGCGGACCGCCTCGTGCAGGGCCCGCTGGACCTCGGCGCCGGTCGCGTCGCCGCCGGCGTGGACGATCCGGTCCGCCCGGTGCCCGCCCTCCCGCGTCAGCATCAACGAGCCGTCGGGGTTGCGGTCGAAGGCGGCGCCGATGCGCATGAGTTCCCGCAGCCGGGTCGGCCCCTCCTCCACCAGCACACCGACCGCCGCCGGGTCGCAGAGCCCGACGCCGGCGATCTCGGTGTCGGAGGCGTGCATCGCCGGGGTGTCCGCCGGGTCGAGCACCGCGGCGATGCCGCCCTGGGCCCAGCGGGTCGAGCCCTCGTCGATGTTCACCTTGGTGACCACTGTGACGTGCAGGCCGGCCTCGCGCAGGTGCAGCGCGGCGGTCAGCCCGGCCACTCCGGAGCCGACCACGATCACATCGGTCGTCTCCACCCAACCCGGTGCCGGAGCGGACAGCAGGCGGGGCAGCGCCGGCAGGCCGACGGTCGGTAGCTCCATCCCCTCAGTCAACCCGAACGTCACTCGGCTCGGGCGGCGGGGGCGGGACGAGTGGTTCCGGCTACTTCGTCCGGACCGGCAGGCCGGCCGGACCGGCCCCCTTGAGCGAGCCGGTCACCTGCCGGTCGCTGAGCCAGAGGTAGCAACGCACCCCCCGGTCACCGGCCCGCCACCGCCCGGCGCTGGGCGGGCGGACCACCAGGTCGGTGCGGTAGAGCAGGTCGGTGCTGTCCGGCAGACCGGCGTAGCGGGCGAGGACGGTACGACAGCCGGCGTAGAACGGCGCCCACTCTGCACCGTTCGCCGGGTACGGGCGGTCAGGCGCCTGCCACACTCCGGCGAACTCGGCATTGTGGCGCTCGGCGCAGTCCACCTGCGCCAGGGCCTGCACCACCCCGGAGCGGTTGGTACGGGCCTGCTGGCACCCCAACCAGAGCGGTGACGGTGGCCGCAGGGCGTTGCGCAGCGAGCCGCTGCGGGTCACCACCTTGGCTCCCGCCTCGGCGGTGGTCACCTCCATCAGGTCGCAGCGGTACCAGCGCGACCCGGCGGCCCAGCCGGCCCCGGTGGGCACCGCGACCGCCAGTCGCAGCCGGCCGGCCCGCCAGTTGTCCCCCACGTAACCGTTGGTCCGCTGGTCACAGTCGGCGAAGGCGGTACGCAGTTCGGGTGAGGCGATCGGCGGCGGTTCGTTGCGTTCGGCGGTGAAGACCCCGACGTGCACCGTCTCCACCCGGTGCGGCGTGGCGCAGTCCACCGGCGCGTACGCCGCCACCGGCACCGCGTCGGCGAAGTCCGTCTCGTGGCAGACCTCGGCCGCCGGGGTGAACGCGCCGGGCGCAGCCATGGCCGGCCAGTCGTCGGTCAGGTCACCGTCGAGTCCGTCCGGCGCACCGCAGCCCGCCAGCACCGCCGCGACGGCCAGGGCCGCGGTCAGGGTTCTCGTCGCACGCTGCATGACGCCGCCTCCCCCAGCCAGCGGCCGTCCCCCGACGGCGGTCACAGCGTAACCAGAAATGACCTTCCGGTGACAGACCGGATTCCGGGGCACTGCGGGAGGCAGGCGTTAACAAGGGGCCCTTTCACCTCATGAGGCGTTAATAAGGTGCCCTTCCTTACACCGAGAGCGGGTTGGGGAGGGGGCTGCCGGCGGTGCCGGGGGCGGCGGTCGACGGGTCGGCACCCAGGTCGACGACCTTGTTGTCGGCGTCGACGTGCACCACCCGGGGGCGGTACGTGCGGGCCTCGGCGTCGTCCATCTGCCCGTACGAGATCAGGATGACCAGGTCACCCGGGTGCACCAGGTGCGCTGCCGCACCGTTGATGCCGATCACGCCGCTGCCCCGCCGGCCCGGGATCACGTACGTCTCCAGCCGGGCGCCGTTTGTGATGTCCACGATCGCGACCTGTTCGCCGGGCAGCAGGTCGGCGGCGTCGAGCAGGTCCTCGTCGACGGTCACCGACCCGACGTAGTGCAGATCAGCCTGGGTCACCGTGGCCCGGTGGATCTTGGATTTGAGCATGGTGCGGTACATCGGGACGCCTTTCGCGCTGATGTGTCTGGTCAGGAGGCCGGGTGCAGCAGGACGGGCGCGTTGTCGATCAGCCGGGTCTGGCCCACCCAGGCGGCGACGAGCAGCCGGGCCGGCCCTTCGACCGGCCCCGGTTCCAGGTCGGGGTCGGTGAGGACCAGGTAGTCGAGGCGGGCACCGGGCTCGCCGGCTCCGAAGGCGGCGTGCGCGGCGCTCAGCACCGCCCCGGCGTCGCGGCCCGCCTCGGCGGCCTCGGCACCGGCCCGCAGCGCCCGCGACAGGCCGAGCGCCACCTGCCGCTCCTCGCTGGAGAGGTAACGGTTGCGGCTGGACAGCGCCAACCCGTCGGGCTCCCGGACGGTGGGTACGCCGACCACCTCGACCGGCACGTCCAGGTCCCGACACATCCGCCGGACCAGGGTCAGCTGCTGGTAGTCCTTCTCCCCGAAGAACGTCAGGTCGGGGCGGGTGAGCTGGAGCAGCTTCAGCACCACGGTGAGCACACCGTGGAAGAAGCCGGGGCGGCTCAGCCCTTCCAGGTCCTCGCCGAGCGGGCCCGGGTTGAGCCGTACCTGCGGTGCGCCGCCGGGATACATGTCCGGCACCGCCGGGGCGAAGACCAGGTCGGCACCGGCCCGCCGGCACACCTCGAGATCAGCGTCGAGGGTCCGGGGATAGCGGTCGAAGTCCTCGGTCGGGCCGAACTGGAGCGGGTTCACGAAGATCGTCACGATCACGTGATCGGCGCGCTCCCGGGCCGCCCGCAGCAACGACTCGTGCCCCTCGTGCAGGGCCCCCATGGTCATCACCACCCCCACCGTCCCGGTGAGGGCGGCGCGGGCCTCGGCCAACTCGGCACGGGTGTGCACGAGCCTCGTCACGTGATCCATCGCCGCCCCACTCATGCCGCCACCCCGCTCTGATCCCGGTCGAGTACCCCGAACAGCGGCTCGGCATCCACCGGCCGCAGTCGGCCGGCGGCCATCGCCCGATCGGCGGTACGCCGGGCCAACGCCAGGTAGGCGGGGAGCGATTCGGGCGCGGTGGAGGCCAACTGCGTCAGGTGCCGGGCGACCGTACCAGCGTCACCCCGGGCCACCGGGCCGGTCAACGCGTCGTCGCCGAGGCGCAGCGCGTTCTCCAGCGCGGCCCGCAGCAGCGGAGCGAGCACCTTCTCGGGCTGCGCCACACCGGCGTCGCGCAGCCGGTCGGCCGCCTCGTTGACAAGCGTCACCAGGTGGTTCGCGCCGTGCGCCAGCGCCGCGTGGTAGAGCGGCCGGTCGGCCTCCCCGATCCACTCGGGCACCCCGCCGAGATCCGCCACCAGTCGGGCGGCCAACGGGCGCAGTTCGGCCGGCGCGGTCACCCCGTACGAGATGCCGGGCAGCCGGCTGAGGTCGTCGGGCGTACCGGTGAACGTCATCGCCGGGTGCAGCGCCAGCGGGCGGGCGCCGACCGCGACGGCCGGGGCCAGCACCGCGAGGCCGTGCGCCCCCGACGTGTGCGCGACCACCTGGCCGGGTCGCAACGCCCCCTCGGCGGCGAGCCCGGCGACCACCCCGGCCAGGGCGTCGTCGGGTACGGCGATCAGCAGCAGATCGGTGGCCGCCCGGGCGACCTCGACGGCCGGGCCACGGGAGACGGTGGGCAGCAGCAGCGCCACCCGCGCCTGCGATGCCCCCGAACTGCCGGTGGTGGCGACCACCCGGTGACCCACGGCCGCGAGCGCGGCCCCCAGGGTGGCACCGACGCGTCCAGCGCCGACGACGCCGACGGTGAGCACGGCGGGAATGGTGGCGAATGGCACGGTCGCGGGCCGCCGACGGGCGGCCGGGCGCGTGCGCAGCGGTGCGCTCATGTCACGATCCAGTCCTCGAGATGGGTACCGGTCGAGGCAAGTATGCGTCGCCGACGGGGATCCGAAACAAGGATGTGTGAAATCGTTCACCGCCGTTGAATCGGCGTGGTGGAAGCGCCGAAAGCGAGGACCGAGCTGATGGCAATGCGCTGGCATCAGGCGATGGAGCGGGCGCTCTACGGCACCGACGGGTTCTTCGTCTCCGGTGCGGGGCCGGCGGCGCACTTCCGCACCAGCGTGCACGCCTCTCCGGTCTTCGCGGGTGCGCTGCTCCGGTTGATCCATCACCTTGACGGGGTGCTCGGGTTTCCTTCCGTCTTCGACGTGGTGGATGTGGGTGCGGGGCGGGGGGAGTTGCTTCGGTCGCTGTCCGTTGGGGTTTCCGGGGAGTCCGCCCGCTCCGGGCGGTCAGGCTTGATCCCTGCGCGGGCGGGCTCCCCGGAAACCCCGACCACCACGGCCACCGTCCGGCCCTCACCCGTCAACCCATTGACGATCACGACGGGGTACGACGACAGCTGCGCGTCGGATCTCACCGTGGGCGGGTCGGTGCCGTTGGTCGAGCGGGTACGGTTCACCGCCGTCGAGCTGGCTCCGCGCCCCGATGACCTGCCCGAAGAGATCCGCTGGACCGACCGGATTCCCGCCGGTGTCACGGGTCTGCTGCTGGCCACCGAGTGGCTCGACAACGTCCCCCTGGACCTCGCCGTGCACTCCCAGCACGGCTGGCACTACCTCCTCGTCGACCCCACCTCGGGCGAGGAGACGATCGGAGACCCGCTCAGCCGAGCAGACCTCGACTGGCTCTCCACCTGGTGGCCCAGCCCTCTCGTACCTGACAGTGACAGCTCGACCGGGTCGGGTTTCCGGGCAACCCCCACGGACCGCACCCCAGTCCCGCTCGAACGAGTGGAGATCGGCAGGACCAGGGACGAAGCCTGGGCTGACGCGGTCGGCCACGTCGAACGTGGGCTGGCGTTGGCGGTGGACTACGGGCATCTGCGCGCGGAGCGGCCGGTCGACGGGACGTTGACCGGGTACCGGGCTGGGCGGCAGGTGCCGCCGGTGCCGGACGGGTCGTGTGACGTCACCGCGCACGTGGCCATGGACTCGGTCGCCTCCGCCGGTGAGCGGGTCGCCCGGTGTGCGTACCTCCTGGGGGCGCAGCGGGACGGGCTGCGGGCGCTCGGGGCCGACGGAGGGCGACCGCCGCTGAGCCTGGCCGCCGGTGACCCGGCCGGGTACGTGCGGGCGTTGGCCGCGGCATCGGCGGCGGCCGAGCTGACCGATCCGGCCGGGCTCGGTGGGCACTTGTGGTTGTGGCAGCCCGTCGGCCTGTCCACGGACCTGCTACCGGCGGGGTGTGCCGGACCGATCGACACCGCTGCGCCGTCGTGACCGGCCGGTCATGGCACGATGGCGGGCATGACCACGGGCGACCTGCGTGAGCTGACCGTCGGCACCGGCGCCGGGCTGGTGGCGGGCACCGGCGGGGAGCAACTCGGCACGGACATGGTGCTCAACATCGGACCGCAGCACCCGTCCACACACGGTGTGCTGCGGCTGAAGCTGGTCCTGGACGGCGAACGGGTGGTCGCCGCCGAGCCGATCGTCGGGTACATGCACCGCGGCGCGGAGAAGCTGTTCGAGGTCCGCGACTACCGGCAGATCATCGTGCTGGCCAACCGGCACGACTGGCTCTCGGCGTTCGCCAACGAGCTGGGCGTGGTGCTGGCCGTGGAACGGCTGATGGGCATGGAGGTGCCGGAGCGGGCGACCTGGCTGCGGATGGCGCTCGCCGAGCTGAACCGGGTGCTCAACCACCTGATGTTCCTCGGCTCGTACCCGCTGGAGATCGGCGCGATCACGCCGATGTTCTACGCCTTCCGGGAACGGGAGACGCTCCAGGCGGTGATGGAGGAGGTCTCCGGCGGGCGCATCCACTACATGTTCAACCGGGTCGGTGGGTTGAAGGAGGAGGTCCCGTCCGGGTGGACCGGTCGGGCCCGTGCCGCCATCGGTGAGGTACGCCGCCGGATGCCCGACCTGGACAACCTGATCCGGCGTAACGAGATCTTCCTGGCCCGTACGGTAGGCGTCGGGGTGCTCTCCGCGGCCGACGCCGCCGCCTTCGGTGCCTCCGGCCCGGTCGCCCGCGCCTCCGGGCTGGACCTGGACCTGCGCCGCGACGAGCCGTACCTGGCCTACGACCAGCTCGACGTGCCGGTGGTCACCCGCACCACCGGAGACTGCCACGCCCGGTTCGAGGTGCTGCTCGACCAGGTGTACGCCTCACTGGACCTCGCCGAGCAGTGTCTGGACCGGGTCGATCGGCTCACCGGGCCGATCAACACCCGACTGCCGAAGGTGCTGAAGGCCCCTGAGGGGCACACCTACGCCTGGACGGAGAACCCGCTCGGCATCAACGGTTACTACCTGGTGTCCCGGGGCGAGAAGACGCCGTGGCGGCTCAAGCTGCGCACCGCGTCGTACGCGAACGTGCAGGCACTTGCCACGCTGCTGCCCGGCTGCCTGGTGCCGGACCTGATCGCCATCCTCGGCTCGATGTTCTTCGTGGTCGGCGACATCGACAAGTGATCCGGCGGCCGGTGGCGCGGCGATCCGATCAGCGCCAGCGGTTGTTCGGATCCTGGACCGGCTGCCCGTAGCCGGTGTCCTCGGCCCGGTGACGCCGACCGTACGGCTCCGGTTCGGGCTGGTACGCCCGGGGCGGCTCGGGCTGGTGTCCGCGCTGTCGTGGAAGACGCCACTCGTCCGGGACCGGCACACCCCCGGCGGGCAGGCCGGGCCGCCGCTCCGGTTCGCCCCGGCCGTCGCGCCATCGCTCGTCACCGTCGGCGGCACGACGTGGTTCGGCGTGGCGCACGCTGGCCCAGCGGTCCGCCATCCGGTACTCGGTGCCGGTGTGGTCCGCGTTCACCTCGGCGTGGCGTTCACCGACCCGCAGTTCACGCCCCCGATCGTCGTCGCGTACGGCGGCCCAGCGGTCCCCGGCACGTAACTGCGCCCAGTACTCGCCGGTGTCGTCCGGACGCGACGGACCAGGTTCCACCTCGGCGGCGGCCGCCCACTGCTGCCCACCGTCATCCCAGCCCTGTTCGCCCCGGTACGCGGAGCCGCCCTGGTGTGCCGAGCGGTCGTGGGGTGCAGAGCCGTCCTGATACGCGAAACGGCCCTGATACGCAGAGCCGTCCTGGTAAGCGGAGCTGTCCTGGTGTGCGGAGCGGTCGTCACGGTAGGCGGACCGCTCGTCGGGTGGTGCGAACCGGTCGTCACGAGACCCGGACCAGGGACGGTCGTCGCGGGGCTCCGACCAGGCGGCGTGCTCGTCCCGGGCCGGTCCCGACCAGGCTCGCTCGTCGTCGCGGCGAGGGCGCTCGTCGCTGTCAGGCCAGTGTCGTTCGGCAGGGTCCGCAGGTCCGCCACGTGACCGCTCCCCTGCCGACCATGGGGTGGCGTAGCCGCCATAGCGGGGTGCCTCGCCCATCCCGCCACCGTCCACGATGGTGTGCCGGGTGGTGACATGCACGGTTTCGGTGTGGCGGACGACGCCCTGGCCTGTCGGCTGGGCCGAGCCGTAGACCCCGCCGGGGCGGGTCTGCCGCTCCCCCGCCACAGCCGGCGCGGGCCGCTCCCCGAAGGGAGGGGAAGCAGGCCGGTCTCCGAAGGGAGGTGACGACGCAGGCCGGTCTCCGAAAGGGGCTGACGGGGGCCGGTCCGTGAAGGGGGCGGACGGTGGAGGTTCCGGTGCCGCGACCCGGGCGCGGCCTCCGCCGACCGGTTCCGCACCGGCGGGCACAGCATCGACGGCTGAGGAACCGGCGGCGTCCGCAGTCCGGCGCAACCCGGCAATCGTCTGCTGGACCCGTTGGAGCTCGTCCAGCGCCTGATTGCCCCGCTGCGCGGCCGCCACGATCTCACTACGCAGTTCCCGCCGCAGTTCGTCGAGTTCCGCGCGCAGTTCCTCGGCGTGTTGCTCGTGACCGTTCTCGCTGCGCAGCGTGATGGAGAGCCCGATCAACACCACCGCCAGGATGGCCAGCAGCGCGGCGAACCGCAGTGGACCGTTCCCGTCGGCGACCAGCAGAATCAGCGCCGCGACCGGGGCCAGCGCCACCCCGCCCCAGAAGAGAGCGGTGAGTAACTGCTTGCTGCGCGGATCGGTGGGCACCGTTGCGGGCATGGGTCCGGAGCCTACCGAGAGTTGCGTTGGCTGGGAACGGGGCCAGTGGCAGCGATCGCTGCCGAAGTTCGACGCCGGCCGCTGATCTACCCGTGAGCAGCAACGACGGGCCGCCCCCGACCACCAGTCCGGCCGGGGGCGGTGTCGGTTCAGCTCGTGGCGTACGCCGCGTCGGTGGAGAAGACCAGGCCGACGCTGATCGTGCCGTTACGCAACCCGGTCTTGGTCAGCGGACCACCCTGGTCCAGCGAGGAGAACGAGCCGACCGAGAGGCCGTAGGTCTGCTCCAGCCCCGGCTTGCAGAACGGGCGCTCCTGGCACTCCGGCGGGCCACCCAGCACCGTGGCGGTACCCGAGCACTTCGTGGCCAGCTCGGACAGCGTCCGTACGCCGTACTTCTCGGCGAACTCCTTGGTCACCGCGAAGGCGTTCTGGTTCTGCGCCGGTGCCGGCTGGCCGAAGCTGAGGCCCACCTGCTCACCGAGACCGCGCAGGGCGGTGACGGTCTTCTCCACGTCGGGCGAGGAGACGGGGTCACTGCCGCCGCCGGTCTTGCCCTTGAGGAACTCGGCCATCGTCGCCGCGTACTCCGGGACGACCTGGATCTCACCCTTCTCCAGCGCCGGCTCGTACAGCTCCCGGTTGCCGATCTGCTGGACGGTCACCTGGTAGCCGGCCGCAGTCAGCTGGATCTTGTAAAGCTCGGCGATGATCTCGCTTTCGGTGAAGTTGCCCGCGCCGACCGTGATCTTTCCGCCTGGGCCCTTCTCCACCCCGTCGGCGAGCCCGTTGGCGTCGCTGAACTCCTGCGCCGCCGCCTGTGCGCTCTTGCGGTCCACGTCGACCGCCTTGTTGAGCTGCACCAGCTTCGGAGTGTCGAGCACCGCCGAGACCTTGTCGAGCGCTGCGACGAGCTGCGGGGTGGCGACCTTGGTGTTGATCGCCGGAATGATGTTGTCGGCATTCTGCAGGGCTTTGTCGTCCGTCAGCGCGATCAACTGCTCCCCGGCGACCGGGGCGCAGCCTTCGCCCGAGGCGGACTGCTGTGGCGCCTCGGTGCCGGACGAACCTGCCTCGCCGCAGCCCGCCAGCACGCCTGCCGCCGCAACGGCGCCGACAACGGCGATGGACAGTCTTCTACCTGCGCGCATGGACCCGCCTTCCGTGTCCCGGCGCGGCCCGTTCGGGCCGGCCGCGTGTCCGACGGGCGGCGATCTTGCGGCGGATCATCCCGCCGTCCCGCCTTCCGGCCGCCCGCTGATCCACCCAACATCCTGCCGAGCGCCACCGACAACTTCTGCGCCACGTTCGTCACCGGAACGTCACCATCCGTCGGCGCGACAGCGGACGTGACCCCGCGCCGCCAGCCCTTCATCGACCGTGGCGGGCGTCACCATCCAGGCGCGGCGCCACCACAGGGGCGCGACGTCACCACCGTGGCGGGCGTCACCATCCAGGCGGCGGCGTCACCATCCAGGCGGCGGCGTCACCAACCGAGGCGATCCGGTCAGCCGCCGGTGACCGCGTCCGCGGCGCGACGTGCGGCGCGGCGCCGGGCGCGGCGCAGCGGACGTGGGGTGACCAGCCGCTCGACAAGCCCGAAGATCAGCTCCGCGCTGACCGCGAGCCCGGCGACCAGCAGGCCACCGGCGAGGATCTGACCACCGCCCACCGCGATGCTCAGGCCGAACCCGAGCCGGATGATCTCGCCAAGGCCCCCGCCGTTGACGAAGGTCGCCAGGGCCGCCGTGGCGACCACCTGGACCGCGGCGGTCCGGAACCCGGCCGCCAGGTACGGAATCGCCAGCGGCAACTCCACCTGACGCAGCACCTGCGGCCCGGTCATCCCCATGCCCCGGGCCGCCTCCCGGGTCTGCGGATCGACCTGCCGTACGCCGGTGTAGGCGTTGGCCAGCAGCGGTGGCACCGCGAACACCGCCAGGGCGACGACCACGGCCGGTCGACCGAAGCCGAGGAAGGTCAACGGGAGGATGGTGAGCAGGGCCAGGGTGGGCACCGCCAGCGTCACGTTGGAGACGAGCACGACCAGCCCGCCGCCCCGGCCGACATGGCCCAGCCACAGCCCCAGCGGCCAGGCCACCAGGCAGCCCAGCAGCACCGCGGCGGCCGAGATGGTGACGTGCTCGCCGAGCCGATCCAGGATGCCACCCGGGTTCGTCCAGTTCAGCGGGTCGTTGAGCCAGACCACCGCCTGCTGTACGGGATTCATCGGCACCTCCGCATCACGCCCGCCGGGCTCGCGACCCTCATCCGACCCGCCCGCGCAGCCACGGGGTGAGCAGCCGGCCGACGCCCATGAGGAGCAGGTCGAGCACCAGGGCCAGCAGTACGCAGAGCAGCGTCCCGGTCATGATCTGGGCCTTGTAGAAGTTGTTGTTGAACCCGGCGAAGATGATCTGCCCGAGCCCACCCCGCCCGATCACCACGCCCACGGTGATCAGGGCGACCGTGGAGACCGTGGCCAGCCGCAGGCCGGTGAGGATGCCGGGCAGGGCCAGCGGCAGTTCGACCCGCAGCAGGCGACCCCAACGGCCGTACCCCATGCCCTCGGCGGCCTCCCGCACTTCCGCCGGCACCTGGTTGAGCCCGGCCACGGTGTTGCGGACGATCACCAGCAGCGCGTACAGCACCACCACGCTGAGCACGGTAGCGACGCCGATGCCCAGATAGGGCGCGACGAACGCGAACAGGGCCAACGACGGGACGGTGTAGAGCACCCCGGTGAGTGCGACAATCGGCCCGGTGAGCGGTCGGAACCAGTACGCCACCACGGCCAGCGGGACGGCGATGAGCGTGGCGATCAGCACCGCGCGCAGGGTGAGGGTGGTGTGGTCCCGTAGGGCGGCCAGCACCGTGTCAGAGTTGTCCCGCACGTACTGCCAGGAGAACCACGGGTTACCCGGGTCGGCCCGGTAGCTCAGGCGGAAGGACATACGTGGACGGTACCCCGGTCGCCGACGACGGCCAGCGCGCGGCGTCGATCACTCTCGACGGCATCGGTAAGCGTTATCCGGACGGCACCGAGGCGGTCCGCGACCTCAGCCTGCACGTCGACGCGGGTGAACTGGTGGTCCTGATCGGGCCGTCGGGTTGCGGCAAGTCGACAGTGCTGCGGATGATCAACCGGCTGATCGAGCCGACCAGCGGGCGGATCATGCTCGGCGACGCCGACGTCACCCGGACCGATCCGGTGCGGCTGCGCCGACAGATCGGTTACGTGATCCAGAACGTCGGGCTCTTCCCCCACCAGACGGTGGCGGCGAACGTGGCCACCGTGCCCCGGTTGCTCGGCTGGTCCAGGGACCGCGCCCGGCGGCGGGTCGACGAGTTGCTGGAGTTGGTCGGGCTGGACCCGACGCAGTTCGGCCGGCGCTACCCGCACGAACTCTCCGGTGGTCAGCGACAGCGGGTGGGCGTGGCTCGGGCGCTCGCCGCCGACCCGGTGGTCCTGCTGATGGACGAGCCGTTCTCCGCCGTGGACCCGATCGTGCGTACCCGGCTCCAGGAGGAGTTCCTGCGCCTGCAGGCCGAGGTGCGTAAGACCATCGTCCTGGTGACCCACGACCTGGACGAGGCCGTCCGGCTCGGTGACCGGATCGCGGTGCTCTCCGAGGGGGGTCGGCTGGAGCAGTACGACACCCCGGCGACGCTGCTCGGTGCGCCCGCCACCCCGTTCGTCCGCGAGTTCGTCGGCGCCGATCGGGGCATCCGCCGGTTGGTGGTCACCCCGGTCACCCGGGAGGTGCTCGCACCGCTGCCCAGCGACGGTGTGGCGGGCCTGCCGGCGGTGGTCCTGGGCGGCTCGGCGTACGACGCGCTGGCCGTGCTGCTCACCTCGGCCGGTGGACAGGCCGTGGTGACCGAGCAGGGCCAGCCGGTCGGTCTGCTCAGCCGGGAACGTGTCCTGGCGCTCGCGGAGCCGACCGGCTGATGTGACTGGCACCGGGCCGGCCACCTGAACCAGGTCACGGGGCCGGCCACGGCGTCAGCGACGTCCCCGCCAACCGCCCAGCGTGGCGATGCCGATGATCCAGCCGGTGAACAGGCCGTACTCCGCACCGTCGCCGGCGGCCTGCAGCGCGCCGAGCAGCGAGGGGTTGCTCCGGATCAGTGCGGTGAGCAGGGCCGCCAGGGCCGCTGCGAAGACGTACGCGGCCCAGCCGGCGAAGAACTGGCTGAGCGTGCCCCGGGCGCGGGCCAGCTGGGAACCCGGAAGCAGGTAGAGGAAGACGAAGGTCAGGACGACCAGGAGGATCGCCTTCAGGTCCGCCGCGATGATCTCCTGAATGGAGTCGGACGAGTCGAACCGCCAGGCGGGCCAGGCGAGCAGTCTGAGGAACCACCCGCCGGCGCTGTCGGGATCGGTGTTGTCTCTGGCCCAGTCGGCGTACCAGGGGCTGCCGAAGACCAGGACCAGCAGGAGCGCGGCGAGGGTGCCGGCCCCTGGTGCGGACTTGTATCGGTTGGTGAGAGCCATGGCCCGCTAGTTCCCAGCGGATCGACATGAACAAACGCGAGGGCGCGTTTTGTGACGGTATGCCGGGACGAGCGGATGTCGCGGTCAGCAGCCCTCGGTCAGTGCTTCATCAGATAGTCGATGAAGGCGGCGCGCAGCAACGGCGCGGACTCCTCGTAGCCGTGACCGGTCATCTCCCGCCACAGCGCCACCGCCTCGTCGACCGTCGGCCCCACCGAGTTCGGGGCACCGTCGAGCGCGGCAGCCTCGTCGGCGTTCGGCAGATGCCGGAGCACCGACCAGAAGAACTTCACGTCCCGGCGCTCCCGAGCCACCGTGAACGCCTGCTCCCGCAGCTCCTCGGTGCTGAGCGCGTCCAACTCCTCGAACGACCGGCCGCCGGAGCTCGATGATGTGTCGGTCATGCGCCGAGCCTAACTGCCGAGATCACATCCGGCTCGCCGACGACGCGCCAGACCATCGTTCACCTGTCGTCGGCCTGCCAGATCGGCGAGTTGGTCTCCCAGCGGCGCGGGCCCCACGGATCGGTGGGGTCGCCCGTCGACTGCGCCGGCAGGACGGGCGGCCAGTCGCCGACCGGCTCCGGCTGGGACATCGCCCAGCCGCCGGCACCGCCCGCCGGGTCCCCGGCCGCCGGCGGAGACACCGGGCGGGGCGGTCCGACGACCGGCCGACCGTACCGCTCGACCAGCCGGGTCACCGCCAGTCCGACCGCCAGCGCCGCCCCGCCGACGACCCACCGGCTCACCGTCCAGCCGCGGGCCTGCGCGTAGGCGAGGAACAGGCCGACTGCGCCGACCGTCAGCAGCGTGCCGAACACGCCACCCCGCAGACCGAAGGCGCTGGTGCCGGCGAGCAGCACGGCACCGACGGCCAGCACGGTCCAGTCCAGCCCGTCCCCCGGCGTGACCGCGTCGTCGCTCGACGCGAGCAGAGCGCCCGCGAGCATCGCCAGCACGGTGGAGCAGACGTACCCTCCGGTGGTGACGACGGCGGCCGCCACCCCTCGCCGTCGGGCCGGGTCCGCGACCGGGCGAAACCGGCCCACCAGCCGGCGGATCGGTCCGATCGCGCCGAACAGCCCGCCGATCACGGTGAGCGCGGCGAAGCCCACGAAGAGCTGCCCGGCGATGTCGCGCGGGTCGTAGTCCCCCTGGACCAGCACCGGAGCGGCACGCTGCTCGATGTAGACGACCACGCCGGCCGCCGCACCCAGGCTCGCGGCCCAGCCGGGGACGTGCAGCAGCACGACCACCAGCCCCAGCACCAGGCCACCGACCGCGGCCACCGCGGCGGGGGTGCCCACGGCGATGAGCAGGCCCCGGTCGCTCTGCTCGGCGAAGTTCAACCCGGCGGCGACCGCCACCGGCCCGATCGCGAGGTTCACCGCCGCGGTGCGCAGGGTCAGCCCGGCAGCCAACGCCAGCAGACCGAGGGCGACCACGTCGACGATGAGGGCACGCAGCCCGCTGCCGCGCAGTGCCGTCGGGTTCTCCAGCCAGAGCAGATAGACCAGGGCGGCGAAGCCGAGCAGCAGGAGCGTCTCCCAGAGCACGTAGACCCCGAAGCGGTCCCCGCCCGGCTCACCGTTCTGACGGTCGTCGACGACGGTGTCCGTGTCGACGGTGGATCCGACCGGAGCCGACTCTGACTGCCCACTGCGGCCTGGTTCGTCGTACGCCATCATGCCTGCCTTCCAGCGGCCGCCCGGACTGCTTCGACGAAAGGGCATATTGGTGGTGACCGCTTGCCCTGCGGTCGCAGGCACCGTACCCGCGAGCGCAGCCGGACGTAACCCCTGTGCGGCAGGTGGGTCTAGCGTCGACCCGGCTGCGACTCCCAATCGTCGGGCTCATGGTCGTCGTCCGGCCGTTCCGGAACCCGGCAGGACCGCTCCAGCCAGAGCGCCGCCGCCACCAGAGCGGCCGAGGCCACCAGCCCGGCGATGCCGGCCGGCCGATCCTGCTCGGCGGCCCGCGTGGACTGGACCAGCAGCCAGCCGGCCAGCCCGGCGTAGAAGCCGGCGAAGATCGCCCCCACCAGGGCGGAGGCCTTGGCGAGGACGACGAACCGGGCGACCATCAGCGGGTTGACCGGTTCGCGGCCCGGTCGCCGCTCGATCCGCCCCCGGGTGTTGATCGCGGCGTACGCCTCAAGCACGGCCAGCCCGGCCAGGGTGACCACCGGCAACCACGGCAGCGGCGGCAGCCGGTCGTAGTAGATGCTGCTGATCAGCAGCCAGGCGACCGCCGCAGCGGCCAGGGCGGCGACCACCAGGGTGGAGATCCGCGTGGGGCGCATCCGCGACTCGTCGGGCGGTGGGGTCTGTGTCATGTCCGCCGCCTGCGCGGCGTGCCGTCACGACGTGCCACGGCACCGCGTTGATCACTCGCTCGCTGCCGCTCGCTCATGTGGTCGACTCTAACGCCAGATCCGGTCGGGGACGCAGTTCCGCGACCTCGGCCGCCGCCGGTCCGGAGGTCAGCAGATCGGTCAACCAGCCGTGTCCGGGCAGCTCACCGTACGGCTGGATGTCGATCCACGGGCGCAGCACGAAGGCGCGCAGGTGCGCCCGGGGGTGCGGCAGGGTCAGCTCCGGGTCGGCACTGAGCACCGGCTCGCCGTCGTCGGTCCAGACCGCGATCACGTCGACGTCGAGCGTGCGGGGGCCGAACCGACGGTTCGGGTCGCGTACCCGCTCGGCCGCCTGTTCGGCGGCCCGCGCCCGGGTCAACCAGTCGTACGGTCCGGCCTGCGGGTCAGCCACCAGCAGCACGGCATTCAGGTACGCCGGCTGGTCGGTGTCGCCCCACGGCGGGGTCTCGTACACCCCGGACGCCATCAGCACGTGCTCGCCGAGCACCGTCACGGCGGTACGCAGATGCGCCATGCGGTCCCCGAGGTTGCTGCCCAGGGAGAGGACGGCCCGGCTCATCGGGCCCGACGCATCGTGACGGCCACGTCGGTGAAGGTGTGCGGGATCGGCGCCTCGGGTTTGCGCACGGTGATCGTCGCGGCGTCGACCCGTGGGTCGGCCAGGCACACCGTGATCAACCGGTCGGCGAGGGTCTCGATCAGGTTGACCGGCTCCCCGGTGATCACCGCGACCAGCCGCTCGGCGAGTTCGCCGTAGTGCACGGTGTCGCTCACCTCGTCGGAGCGGGCCGCCGGCGCGAGATCCAGTTCCAGGACCGCGTCGACCACGAACTCCTGGCCGGCGACGCGTTCGAAGTCGTACACCCCGTGCCGCCCGTGGGCCCGCAGCCCGGTCAGCTCGATCCGGTCCGTCATCGCCATACCCCCTGCTGATCGCCGGCGGAACCCGCGCCCGCCAGCGCGGTGCCGGCTGCCGGAGCCAGTCGTGGACGACCGGTCGCCTGCCAGACGGCCAGGGCGTCCACAGTGGCGCGCACGTCGTGCACGCGTACACCCCAGGCGCCGGCGGCGACCGCCAGCAGGCTGGTGGCGACGGTGGCCGACTCGCGACCGCCGGTGGGTCGGGGTACGCCGTCGGGTCCGGCCAGCAGCAGACCGAGGTACGACTTGCGGCTCGCGCCGAACAGCAACGGATAGCCGAGTTCCAGCAACTCGGGCAGCCGAGCGCTGAGCTGCCAGTTGTGGGCGGCGGTCTTGGCGAATCCGAGCCCCGGATCGATCACGATGCGATCGGCGGCCACCCCGGCGGCGAGCGCGGCCTCCACCCGCTGGCCGAGTTCGGCGCGTACGTCGGCGACCACGTCGTCGTAGGCGGCCAGTTCGGTCATCCGCCGGGAGTGACCTCGCCAGTGCATCAGCACCCACGGGCAGCCGGCGTCGGCGACGACCCGGGCCATGTCGGGATCGGCGAGCCCACCGGAGACGTCGTTGACCACCACCGCACCGGCCGCGAGGGCCGCCGCGGCGACCCGGGCACGGGTGGTGTCGATGCTGACCGGCACGCCGGCGCCGGCCAACTCCCGGATGACCGGGACCACGCGGGCCACCTCGGTCTCGGCGTCGACGCGCTCGGCACCGGGCCGGGTCGACTCGCCACCGACATCAACCAACCCCGCACCCTCGTCACGCAGCCGGACGCCGTGTGCGACAGCGGCCCCGACGTCGGCGTAGCGTCCGCCGTCGGAGAACGAATCGGGCGTGACGTTCAGGACGCCCATCACCACCGGGGCCGGGGCCCGCACCAGATCGGTCACGACTAGACGGTACCGGTCGCCGAGACCGCCGTGATCGACCCGGGTCAGGGCACTGACATGCGAATTGAAACATGTGTACGATCGGTCGTCCGGGCGGTATCGGGCAGACTCTTCGCGGCTTGTCGCAAAGGGGGGCGGCCCGTACGCTGTGGAATTGCCCAGCATCGAGATGGCGACGCTTGGAGGGAGGGCCAAAGCGGGGTAATCCGCCCAAAAATCGCCACCTACCGTGGCGAGCTACGCACGCAGGGTCTCGGCCGCTGCGCAGAGTAAGCACCGATCCCGCAAGGCTTGCCTACTGCACCACCGCGGCGCCGCCGGCCGCGACTTGGGGAGGTTCCAGTGATCGCCATCGAGCTGATGGAATCGGCGTCGAGCAACGCCGCCCACCTGCTCACCGCCCTGGCATCGTCGATTCCACTCGCGGCAGAGGAGCCGAAGGGAATCAACACCGAGGGCGTCGTCACCTTCTTCGCCAGCAAGATCGCGCCGATCCTGCTCGCCGTGCTTGGCGTCATCTTCATCGGCCGAGCCAGCCGAGGCGAGATTTCGAAGGTGTTGACCAGCTCCGCCATCGCGATCGTCGGACTGGCATTCATCGCCGGAGCCGCCACTCTCTTCTTCATCGGCGACTTCCTGATCAACCTGATCTTCGAATAGGCGCGGGCACGAGATGCGGCTGCGCACCGACGACGACATCTACCGGGCCCGCCTGGTCTATCTCGGGCCGCCCGGCTACACCCTTCCGGTCCACCTGCCCTACGCCCAGTATGGGCTCTTCATGCTGCTCGTTCCCCTCTACATGTTCATCCACTGGCTGTTCACGTTGCAGGTCGAGCTCTTCCCCGCGTGGGAGATCGCCCTCGCCATCGTGACCACCTCGTTCGTCTTCCGGTACGTCGATCCGGACCGGCCAGCGCGCATGGTGATCCGCACCGCGCTGACCGACTGGCGACGCACCCGGGAGCCGGCCGCCGAGCAGCGCGACCCGCGCCTGGTCGGAAGCGGGATCAGGATCCGGGAGGAACTGGCATGACCGGCTGCACGCCGTACCGGCCTTCGGAGGGTTTGCCGGCGACAAGCGAGGCGGATCCGCAGCCGCCTCGCCGCCATCGGGTGACCACTGCGAGCACGGGCAGGGCGATCGCATGAGCCGCTCCTCCACGCCGGGGTCCCCGGCCGGGCGTTCGGCCGCACCGCACGGTAACCGTGCGCGATCGCTCGACTACCCACAATCCGCGGATCCCGAGGAGGCCTCGCTCAATCCGGCGCTGGCCACCACCCCGGGGCACGGCAGCGTGGGAGTCTTCCAGGCACCCCGCCCGCCGCAGCGCCGGTCGGCACCGGCCGAGCCCTCGCCGGCCCTACCCGCCACCCGCGACAGCGCCGACATCGACTCCCCGTTCCTCGACCTCTTCGGTGGCACCTACGCCCGGCCCGGGTCCGCACTGCGCGGCAACGGCCAGCCGCCCCGGGCCCTGCCGCAGCAGGCGACCCCCGCCCCGCAGGCTCCGGTGACCCGCCGGCCGGCACCCACCCCGCTACCCGCGCCACCCGTCCCGCCGACGCCTATCGCCGCCCCGGAGCGCCCCGCCGACAGCCCTCGCCCGGTGGCCGGCCCGGCGATCGCGCCCCCCGCGCCGCCTCCGCCGCCGCCCGTCACCACCGCCACGTCGACCAGCGACAGGTTGCCGAGCGCCCGTCCCCCCGCCGACGACCGTCCGCACGACGGGCCACCGGTGGACGCCGCGGCCAGCCGCCGAGCCGGCGCACCGGCCACCCGGGTCGCCAGCCCACCCCGGCAGCGCTCGGCCGACCGTCGGGACCGACCGACCAAGCCGGTCCGGGTCCGCGCCCCGAAGATCAAGTTCGGCGACCGTGATCCGGCGGTGGAACTGGCGATCACCGAGATCGCCGGTCACCTGACCTTCACCCCGAACACCGTCACCGCCTGGTACTGGCTGCCCGAGGTGCGCTGGGCCTTCCGCCCGGACGCGGAACGCGAGGCGCTGCTCTCGGCGATCTCCGAGCAGTACGCCGGCCTGGCCGGGTTCCGACTGCACCTGCGCCGCACCACCCGCCCCTTCCCGGCCGACGAGTGGGCCCGCACCATCGACGCCCACACCCACTCCCCGCTGCCCGACGTGCCCGGCACGCCGGGCTGGGCCGACCACCTGGTGGCCGCCCAACGGCACCTGCTCTCGGTCAACCATGCCGAGGGCCAGACCTACCTCGGCGTCACCTTCGCCCGTCGCTCGCTCGGCGACTCGCTCACCGAACGGTTGCTGCGCACCTTCGGGCGTGGCGTCGCCGAAGGCGAACGACGCAAGCTGGGCCGTACCGTCGAGCAGTTCGACGAGGTGCTCGGCGCGTTCGGCATGCGGGGCCGGCGGGTCACCGCACAGGAACTGGAATGGCTGCTCTACCGCTCGGTGGCGCTCTGCATGGCCCCTCCGGGTGCGCTCTCGCCGATCACCGACGGGCGCTGGGAGCGCGGTGACCTGCTCGCGCTGACCGAGCAGGTGGAGCGTTACCGCACCCCGTACGGCTCGACCGTGAAGCTGGTCAACCGGATGACCGGCGAGGAGCGGCACGTGGCCGTGCTCGCGGTGGGTCGAATGGAGCCGCTGGAGATCCCCGAGCGGCACGAGCCGTGGCTGCACTTCCACGAGCGGCTGCCGTGGCCGATGGAGCTCTCCACCCGGGTCGACATCCTCGGCTCCGGTGACTCCTTCCGTAACCTCGAACACCGGCTCCGGATGATCCGGTCGCAACAGCTCGACTACGCCGAGCACGGCATCGACGCACCACCGGAGTTGGAGCGGCTGGCCAAGCGGGCACTGGTGATCGGCGACGAGATGACCACCGGCCTGCCGGTGGACTCCGCTCGGGCGCACGGCTGGCACCGGATCGCGGTGGGTGGGCGTACCCGGGAGGAGTGCCTGGAGCGGGCCCGCCGGTTGATCCAGCTCTACTCCCGGGAGCTGCGCATCTCCCTGCAGCACCCGAAGAACCAGGACTGGCTGGCCCGGGAGTTCATCCCCGGCGAGCCCATCGCCAACACCGGCTATGTCCGGCGGATGCCGGTGCACCTGCTGGCGGCGGCGCTGCCGCAGGCCGCGTCGACGGTCGGCGACCGCCGCGGCGACCTGATCGGACGAACCGCCGGCACCTGCCGCCGGCCGGTCTTCCTCGACCTGCACTTCCCCATGGAGGTACGGGAACGCTCCGGCCTCGCGGTCTTCGTGGCCGAGCCGGGTGGTGGCAAGTCGACACTGCTCGGCGCGCTGGGCTACCTGGCAGCCCGGCGCGGCGTGCAGGTGACCCTGCTCGACCCGTCCGGCCCGCTGGCCCGCCTCTGCGCGATGCCGGAGCTGCGGCCGTACTCGCGGGTGCTCAACCTGACCGGCTCCGAGCACGGCACCCTGGCGCCGTACTCGTTGATCCCGACGCCGCTGCGCAGCGAGTTCGGTGCCGGTGCCGCCGGGGACCGGGAGTTCGAGATCTCGGTCTCCAACGCTCGGGCCGAACGCCGGATGCTGGTGCAGGACATCTGCATGATGCTGGTGCCGCCGCAGGTGGCCCGCGAGGCGTCCACCGCGACCCTGTTCCGGCACGCCGTACGCCAGGTGCCGGCCGAGGAGACCTCCACCCTGGACGACGTGGTCACCTGCCTCGCGCAGCTCGACGACGACGCCGGGCGGGAACTGGCCAACCTGCTGCTGGACACCGCCGAGATGCCGCTGGCCATGCTCTTCTTCGGCCGCCCCCCGGACGGACTGCTGGGCGCGGACGCGGCGCTCACCGTGATCACCATGGCCGGCCTGCGGCTGCCCGATCTCAAGATCGAGCGGGAGTACTGGTCGGCCGAGGAGGCGTTGGCCCTGCCGATGCTGCACACCGCGCACCGGTTGGCAGTTCGCCGCTGCTATGGCGGTTCGATGGCGTCCCGCAAGCTGGTCGGCCTGGACGAGGCCCACTTCATGGAGGGTTGGCGGTCCGGCCGCTCCTTCCTCGTCCGACTCGCCCGCGACTCCCGCAAGTGGAACCTCGCAGCGCTCGTCGCCTCCCAGAACCCTCGCGACATCCTCGGCCTCGACGTCCAGAACCTGGTCTCCACCGTCTTCGTCGGCCGGATCGCCGAGGACGCCGAGATCGCGTCGGAGGCGCTGCGCCTGCTGCGGGTCCCGGTCGACGACGGTTACGAGGCGACCCTCGCCTCGCTCTCCACCGCCGACGCGACCTCCTCGCACCGGCTCGGCTTCCGCGAATTCGTGATGCGTGACGTCGACGGCCGGGTGCAGAAGGTCCGAGTCGACGTCTCCTACGTGGATGGACTTCTGGAGCACCTCGACACCACCCCCGCCGCCATCGCTGCCGCCGCCGGGGTGCTGCCGACCGTGCTGCCTGACCTGGAGGCATGACAATGGCGAGGGCCCGGGCACGGATCACGGCGCTCCTCCTGGCGATCGGCGTACTCGCCGGTGCCACGATCAGCTGGCCAGGGCTCACCGCCACACCCGCGTACGCCGGCCCGGTCGCCTACCAGGCCCCTGCCAACCTGTGCACCACCGAGGAATGGCAAGCCGACTTCCGCGCCTGCGTCGCCAAGCTCCAGCAGGTCGCGGAGAGCGAAGCGACCTGTCTGAACCCACCGACACCGACGGCCCCGGACTCCGGCATTGCCGGCTGGTTCGCGTCCCGGCCCGAGGCCTCCAAGCTCGCCGGCCCCAAGGGCTACTACAGCGACTACGGATACGCCGGCTACAGCTACACCACCTACAAGATCGAGACTGGCTGCGCGACCACGCTGCTGCACCCGGACTACAAGTTCACAAACACCATCGCCAACGGGGAATTCATGATCGCCACCGCGATCATCGGCGCCTCGAACGCGTTACGGGAACGCGCCTGGGACCCGGGGACGATGTGGGGCTGGGCGGATCCGCTTGTGGACCAGGCCACGAAGGCGATCTACCAGAAGGTGTTCAGCGTCTTCGGCATCATCACGCTCTGCGTGGTCGGCCTCTACCTGCTCTGGCGCTCCCGCCAGTCGGACATGAGCAGCGCGATGACTACCGCGGGATGGGCGCTCGTGGTGATGGTGGCGGTCACGGCGCTGGCTGCCTGGCCGGTCAAGTCCGCGAACCTGGCCGACGGTGCGCTCATCTCCACCCTCGGCGTCGTACACGACGCCGTCGGACCGGCATCCAAGGACACACCTCCGGACAAATGTGATGACCCGGATCCGGCGGCCTGCAAGGACAACCGCCCCCCTGCGGTGCGGGCGAGCGACACCGCCACGGAGGGCATGCTCTACCGGAACTGGCTGCGCGGCGTGCTCGGCTCGGCCGACAGCGAGACCGCCCGCAAGTACGGCGCGGCGCTTTACGATGCGAAGTCGCTGTCGTGGGACGAGGCGGAGAAAATTCGGGCCAACCCCCGGACCCGCGAAGCCACCATCAACGCGAAGAAGCAGCAGTGGATGACGGTGGCAGCGCAGATCGAGCGAGAGGACCCGGAGGCGTACGAGTACCTGCAAGGTGTTCGAGACATGGACCGGGTCGGCGCGGGCTTCATCGCGGTGCTGGCCGCGCTGCTCTTCGCGATGTTCGACCTGACCGCCTCGCTGCTCGTCCTGCTCGGCTTCCTGATCTTCCGGTGGGCGGTGATCGCCGCACCGATCCTGGGCACCATCGGCCTGCTCCGACCGGCCAGCGCCGGTCTGCGCCGGCTGGGCAACGCGGTGGTGGCCGCTCTCTTCAACATCGCGATCTTCGGAACCGGTGCGGCGATCTACCTTTTCGCGGTGGACCTCATCATGAGCACGCCCACCCTGCCCGGCTGGCTCCAGGTGGTGCTGGTCTGGCTGTGCGGTGTGGTGGGTTGGCTGCTGTTGCGCCCGTATCGGCGGATCACCCAGCTCGGCGGCAAGGACAGCAGCGAGGCGGTCAGCTCGGCCGGCTCCTGGCATCGGCGGTTCTTCCGCGACATGCGTACGGCGGCCCGACTTGATGTCGCCGAGCCGGGCGGCACCACCGAGCCCGCCGTGGGGCGGCGCCGCACCGTGGTGGTGGAACAGCCGAAGGTGCGGCCGGAAGCGCGCCCGGACCCGGTTCCGAGCGGTGCACCTTCCGCCGCTGAACGTTCGGAAAGCCGCGGAGCCAGCGACGACCGAGGCAGGAACGAGGAACAGCCGCGTCCCGAGAAGCAGCCGGTCGCACCCCGGCCCAGGCGTCGGCAGCCCGCCGCATGGACCGAGCCGGACGTACCCGAGGAGAACCCGTCCTTCGCCATCTACCGTCCGGGCTCGGCTGAACGGACACCCGAGAAGCCAGCACCCCGAATCCGCTCCGAGGCTCGGTGACCGCAGTGCGGCGGGTCATCGAATTCCTGGTCACTCGGCTGCTGCGCTCCCGACTCGGGGTCGCCCTCGGCATTGCCGTACTGGTGCTCGGCGTGGTCGGTGCGGCCCGGCTGGTCGCCGGCCCTGCCGACCCGACGACCGGTTTGAGCAACCGGCCGTCCGAGCCGATCACCACGGTGCATCCGACCGCCGGTGACGACGGTGCGATCTCGACCACCACCACTCCGACCCCGGTGACCAGCCCTGGCGAGGCGAAACCGGAACAGGTCGCGAAACGTTTCGTGGCGGCCTGGCTCGGCGGATCGGGCCTGACCGCCGAGGACTGGCACGAGGGCCTCCGTCCGCTCTCCACCGCCACCCTGATGGACAAGCTCGCTGGTGCCGATCCGGCCGGCGTTCCGGCTGGTGAGGTGACTGAGGAAGTGACCATCCGGCCGCGGAGCGAGACCTTCGTGGAGGCGCTGATCGCGCTCGACAGCGGACGCCTCCGACTCGAACTGGTAGCGCCGCAGGGGCGGTGGCTGGTGGACGCCGTGGACTGGGAGCGGTCATGACCGATGCGAATCCTTCCCGCCGCCGACCGGTGCGGATCGGCGCGTTGGCCGCCGCACTCACCGCGACGCTGGCGTTCCTGTGCTGCACCGGGGGTGCCGGTGCCTTCTTCCTGACCGAGTTGGGCGGCGACGCGGCCGAACAGATCACGCCGGCGAGCCTGGAATGCACCGGAGACTTCACGGTCGAAGTGACCGGCAAGATGCCCCGGATCCCGCAGTACGGGGAACGCCAACTCCGCAACGCCGCAGTGATCATCAAGGTCGGCCAGGACATGAAGGTGCCGGCCCGTGGCTGGGTGATCGCGGTGGCGACCGCCATGCAGGAGTCCCGGCTGCTCAACCTGGCCAACCGCACGGTCGCCGAGTCCCAGGACATCCCGCACGAGGGTATCGGCGCCGACCACGACTCGGTGGGGCTGTTCCAGCAACGCGCGTCGTGGGGCACCGTCGCGCAGCGGATGAATCCCGAGTACGCCTCTCGGAAGTTCTACGAGAAGCTGGTGGACCTGCCCGACTGGCAGAAGCTCCCGCTCACCGTGGCCGCCCAACGCGTGCAGATCAGCGCCTTTCCCGACGCGTACGCCAAGCACGAGGAGCTCGCCGCCCGGATCGTGGACGCATTGGCCGGTGGCGCGGCCCGGACCGCCCTGATCGCCGGGCAGGAGGTGTGTGACGCGGCCGCGTCGGGTGAAATCGCCGCCTCCGGCTGGACCGCACCGATTCCGGGTGGCGTCGGCTCCGGTTTCCGCACGGCGAGCCGGCCCGGTCACAACGGGGTGGACATCGCCGCACCGAAGGGCACCCTCATCCGGGTCGCGGCCACCGGTCGGGTCCTGGTCTCCCGCTGCGATCCGGACTGGCGAGGCAGGCTCAGCTGCGACGTGGACGGTTGGCCGAACAAGGGTGGCTGCGGTTGGTTCGTCGACGTCCTGCACGCCCAGGGCATCGTCACCCGCTACTGCCACATGGTGAGTCGTCCCCGGGTCGCCGCAGGGGAGACCGTGGAGGCTGGTCAGGTGATCGGCGAGGTGGGCAGCAGCGGCAACTCGTCCGGTCCGCACCTGCACTTCGAGGTGCACACGGATGGCGACCGCAGCAGCCGCAGCGCCATCGACCCGGTGCCGTTCATGCGGTCGAAGGGTGCTCCGCTCAAGGGCGCGGAGTAGCCTTTCTCCGTCATGACCGAGCCACTACCGGACCCGTTCGCCGATCAGCCGGACTGGGCACCGCAACCGCCCCGGCCCGTGGAGATCGTTCCGGCTGCCGGCCGAGTGGACCTACGCGGACAACGGGTGCTGGTCGGGCTGCCCGGCCTCGGTTGGCGAGGTGACCTGCGGGCCGACGAGAAGGTGGTGCAGAACAGCCGCACCTACGTGCCCGTCATACCCGAACACGAGTGGTATCGCGCCGAGTCCGACCAGGTGGAGGTCTTCGCTCCGCTGGTGCCCATCGAACGGGTCTGGGTCGAGACGCTCGGCTCAGCGGCCAGTACGCCGACAGTGGATGGCGGGGGCCTGCGGCTCGTCTCGCTGGATGCACCGGCACACCGGCCGCCGACACCGGTCTTCGAGGCGGACTCGGTGGTCGGTCGTCGGGTGGTGCACATGGTCGGCGGCGTTGAGCAGCGCGACCTGCGCGCGGTCACCGAGACCTACTCGGGTGCCGAGGGCGACATCTGCGTACGGGTCGCGCCGGAGATGGAGTGGTACCGCTGGGCCTGGCGCGGCCAGCCACCAACCACGTTGGAGGTTCCCGTGCACCTGTTGTGGGTGGAGTGAGTTCTCAGACCAAGCGCCCGCTGCAGACACGCCATCCAGCGGCCGTGTCGCTGACCGCGAATGCCCACTCTTCCCGTCTACTGCTTCGCGAGATGCCGTCGGAAGAGCTTGAGATCGTCAGAGTGGTCGTCACCAACTGCTGCCCCGCTGTGTCCGACTGAAACAGGGTTCCCCAGCTGACTCTCACGACAACACCAAAGTTCGCCTCTCGCTGAAGAATTTCATCTCGCAGTTGATGGATGGCCGAGAGATCGGACGCACCTTCGCATGTGAAGAGGTCGGCCCGGACATCATTTCGGTCGACCAAGAACGCGCGCAAATAGTTGTCCACCGCGACGTCGGGCGCGCTGCGGTCGGGGGTGGTGGCGCGGTCGTAGACGAGGTAGCCGACGACGCCGCCGCCCAGACACATCGCCGCGAGCACCCCGGCGACCACCGCCAGCACCGTACGGACCCGCCGACGCGGTCGCTGTGGTGCTGGCGCGATGGTAGGCGGTGCCAGCTCCTCTGGCGGGGTCCGTTGCGCCGGTACGCGGGAGACCTGGGAACCGGCGGGGGGCGGCACTGATTCCACTCCCTGAGGCTATCGGCTGGAGGCTGTGGACCCAATGCCCCAGATTCAGCAGATCGTGACGGACCCCTGCCGACCGGTGAGATTCACGACAACACCGGCGCAGCACCGGCACGCGTCCCAGAGGTCCGGCGGTGGCTGGGATACCGTCGTCTCTGCTCGGCCGGGTGGGTGCCGACCTCGGGCGGGAGGAGGTGAACGCGGTGGGCGGTCCGAAGGTACGGGCCCTACGTGCCGCCGCGTTGCACCGTCGGGCCGCCGCGACGGTCGCGGCCGCGGCCACCAGTCTTGACGACACACGCCCAGCCCCAGCGGACCAGCGCCGCCAGTACGCCCTGGCCGAACGGTTGCGTACCGCTGCCGCCGTACTCGCACCGGGCTGGGCGGGCAACCCACTGGACGGCATCGAGTCGACGACCCGTGCCGGGGAAGCTCCGCCGCCCTTCGTCCGGGTCGGCACTGCCGCGCCGTTGGACGATGCCCGCTTCCCCGCCCTGGTTCCGCTGCTCGGCACCGGCCACCTGACGGTGGACACCGACGCGCAGGACCCACGGGTGGCCTGCATGTTGCGGGGGTTGATGCTGCGGCTGGTGGCCGCGACACCGGCCGGGACGCTGCTGGTACGGGCGGTGGATCCGACCGGTGACGTGCTGGCGCCGTTCGGGGCGCTCGGTGACGCCGGGCTGCTGTCGCCGCCGGCCCGGGATGTCGCAGGGCTGCGTGCCCTGCTCGACGAGGCGGAGCGGTGGGTGACGCCGGGCTCTACCGGGCCACGCCGACATGACCGGTTGCTGCTGCTGGTGCTCGCCGGGCTACCCGAGCCCACCGGAAACGACGAGTTGGCCCGGATCGAGTCCCTGGCCGAGCAGGGGCCGGCCGCCGGGTTGCACCTGGTGGTGGCGGGGTGGCCGACTGTGGACCAGGCTCCGCTGCCCCGGGCCACGGCACTGGCGATGCGCACCGGGTACGCGTTGCTGGGCGACGCGCCCGGCGCCGCCTTCGCCGCAGCCGGCTCCGACGGCGGGTTGAACTCGCCGGTGTTCGTCGAGCCGGACCCACCGGCCGGGCTGGTGGAGGAGGTGTGTCGGCGGCTCGCCGCGCAGGTCGAGGCCGGCACCCGGCTGTCCCTGGCGAGCCTGCTGCCCTCGGGTGAGGACGAGGTGTGGCAGGCGGACGCGACCGAGGGGATGAGCACCACGGTCGGTGACGCCGGTGGCCGGGCGGTGTCGCTCGGCTTCACCGAGTTGACGCCACACTGGCTGGTCAGTGGCCGGTCACGGGCCTGCCGGTCGACGTTTCTGACCACCGCGCTGCTCGGTCTCACCGCCCGGTACGGCCCGGACGAGTTGTCGTTGTACCTGGCCGATCTCGGCGAGGGCGAGTCGTTCGCGGAGTTCCTCCAGACCGAGCGCGACAGGTCCTGGGTTCCGCAGGTGCGGGCGGCGGCGATGGCTGCCGATCGGGAGTACCTGCTCGACCTGTTCGACCAGCTGACTGCCGAGGTCCAGCGACGGGCCGAGGCTTCCGCCCGCGCGGGCGGGCAGCGGTTCGCGGAGTTGCGCCAGCATCAGCGGCTGCCCCGCATCGTGTGCGTGGTGGACAATCTGCCCCTGCTGTTCGCCGAACGGGATCGGCTGACCGTCGACGCCGCCGCCCGGCTGGACACCTTGACCAGGACCGGTCGGTTGCACGGCGTGCACCTGGTCCTCGCCGGTGAGGCCGATCTGGGCCTGGGCGTACGCACCGAGGGCGGGCAGCGTGATTCGCTGCTCGGCCAGTTCCCGGTCCGGGTGGCGTTGCCCGGGGGCGGAGCGGTGCTGGAGCCGACGAACGATTCGGCGGCCGGGCTCCCGGCGGGCAGCGCGGTCGTCAACACCGCCGGTGGTCTGGGTGGGCCACGGGGTGCGATCCGCGGACACGAGCGGATGATCCGGTTCCCTGATCCGCAGGACGAACCGGAGGTAGTGGAGGGGCTACGGCACCGGCTCTGGTCGGCCCGTACGGAGGGTGCCGTCCCGCCGGTGGTCTTCGCCGGCTACGCCCGTCCGCAGTTGGGCAATGATCCTCGCTACCGGTCGGCCCTTGCCGGACGGTCGTTGGCGCCGGCGGCGCTGTTGGGGCGGGCGGTGGATGTCGCGCGGACCACGGCGGCGGTGCCGTTCGGGCCGGCCGCCGGTCGGAACCTCGCGGTGCTTGGTCCTCGACCCGACGGCAGCCGGCTGCTCTCCGTGGCCGCCCGCAGCACCGCAGCTCACCATCCGCCGGGAACGGCGCGCTTCGTGATCGCCGTACCGGATGTCGAGGCTCGGCCTTTGGCCGACGCGCTGGCCACTGAGTTGGCCGCGAGGCATCCGGTCGAGACGGTCGACCTGGCCGGGTTGGTGGCCGTGCTGGACGCCGGGGCGCCGGCCTACCTGGTGGTGTTCGGGCTGGACGTGGCGCCGGCGGAGGACCTGCCGCCGGCTCGACTGCGGATGGTGCTGCGCGAGGGGCCGCCGGCCGGGCAGCATCTGCTGGGCTGGTGGCGTACGGTGCCGTCGTTCGCGGCGCTGATCGCTGCCGAGGAGACGGTCGACAAGCTGACCGCCGTGGCGGTGGCGGGTGTGCCGGGTGCTCAGCTCACGCCGGTCTTCGGCCGGCCGGTGGAGTGGCGGCCGCGCCCCGATCGGGTGGTGCTCTGGGACGGCCCGGATGAGCAGGGGGTCGTGCTGGTGCCGTACGACGTGCCGGAGGGCGGGAAGCAGGCATGACGATCAGCCAGGCGGGGACCACGCCCGTGCGTCCCGGTCGACAGCGGACGGCCGCCGCACCGACGTCCGAGGAGTCGCTGCCGACGGCGTGGGCGGACTATCTGGCCGCCGCCCGCCAACTCGACGGGGTACGCCGCGACGCGGCGACCGCCGCGAGCGAGCAGGCGCGCACGGTCCAGGCGGCCCGGGACGAGCTGGTCACGGTACGCACCCGCTTGGCTGCCCAGGAGGCCCGGCTGTGTGAGCTGGGCGTACCGCCGATCTCGCTGGCACCGACTCCGCCGGAACTGTCGGAGGCGACCCGGTCGATGTCCGGTGGCCCGGCGGCGGTGCTCGCCTCGTTGCGGGAGGCCCGGCGGTGGGCGTACGGGGTCGACGACATCCTCGCCGCGCGTGGCCTGTCGCGGGTGGCGCACTTGTCGCCTCGCCCGCGCAACCTGCTGGTGTACGGCCCGCTGGGGCTGCTGGTTCCGTTGCTGCTGATCGCGATCTACCTGGCCGCCGGCACCGGTCCGGTGACCATCCTGGCTCTGGTGGTGGGGCTGCCCGGCCCGGCGGTCGCCTTCGGGGCGGGGTGGCTGGCGGTGGGGCGGCTGTTCCCGTCGCGGCCCGGGGAGCGGGTCGACCGGACTCCCCGGTTCGGTGCCCTGGCCTGCCTGATTCCGGCGGTGGTCGCCACCGCCGGAATCGTCCTGGCCATGCTGGCCACCTGACCGGCCGCCACCGCCCACAGAGCAGCGTCGGCCCATCATCGGCGAAGGCCAGTCAGCGTAGAAGGCCAGTCAGCGAAGGAGACCGGTCAGCGGGGGTGGATGAGCGCCATCGCCTCGGCACGGGACTTGGCGTCCCGTTGCAGGGTGCCACGCACCGCCGAGGTGATCGTCTTGGCGCCGGACTTCTGGATGCCGCGCATGGCCATGCACATGTGCTCGCATTCCAGGACGACCACCACCCCGCGCGGCGCGAGTCGGTCCATCAGCAGGTCCGCGATCTGCGAGGTGAGCCGTTCCTGCACCTGCGGGCGACGGGCGTACACCTCGACCAGCCGGGCCAGCTTGGACAGGCCGGTGATCCGCCCGTCCGGGCCGGGGATGTAGCCGATGTGGGCGCTGCCCCGGAACGGCAGGAGGTGGTGCTCGCAGAGGCTCATCACGTCGATGTCCCGGACCAGCACGAGTTCCTCGTGGTTGGCCTCGAAGGTGGTGGTGAGCACCGTGGCCGGGTCGACCCGCAGGCCGGCGAAGAGTTCGGCGTAGGCGCGGGCCACCCGGGCCGGGGTCTGCTGGAGCCCGTCCCGGTCGGGGTTCTCGCCGACCGCGATGAGGATCTCGCGGACCGCCTTTTCGATGCGGGCGAGGTCGATGATCTCCTCGACCGGTCGGCCGGTCAGCCGGCCGTTGACCAGCCGTGCGGCGATGTAGTCGAGGGTGTCGTCGGGTTCGGTTGAGGAGGCGGCCAGCCCCCGCTGCGGGGGGCTGGCCGCTGGGTCGTTGGTGCTCAGTGCGTGCCGTCCGAGTTGTTGGAGTTCGGGCTACCGACGGTGGCCTGCGCCCCGTCGGCCTCGGCCTGCACCTTGAGCGCCTCCTTCTCGGCCGGGGTGAGTACCGGCGGCTCCGTGGAGGGCTGACGCTTGCCGAAGCCGTTGTACGGCGCCATCGGCGGCCGCTTGACCACGCGGGCGCAGATCCGGGCCATGTCGGCGGTGGAGAGGGTTTCCTTCTCCATCAGCTCGAGGACGATGTTGTCCAGCACGTCCCGGTACTCGACCAGGATCTCCCAGGCCTCGTCGTGGGCCAGTTCGATGAGTGCCCGCATCTCGCCGTCGATCTCGGCGGCGACGGCGTCGGAGTAGTCCCGCTCGTGGCCCATGTTGCGGCCGAGGAACGGCTCGTCGCCGCTGGTGCCGTACTTGATCGCACCGAGCTTGGAGCTCATGCCGTACTGGGTGATCATCGCGCGGGCCAACGCGGTGGCCTTCTCGATGTCGTTGCCGGCACCCGTGGTGGGCTCGTGGAAGACGAGTTCCTCGGCGGCCCGCCCGCCCAGCGCGTACGCCAGGGTGTCGATCATCTCGGCGCGGGTCTGGGTGTACTTGTCCTCCGTGGGCAGCACCAGGGTGTGGCCCAGGGAGCGACCACGCGACAGGATCGTCACCTTGTGCACCGGCGCGGCGTGCGGCAGCGCCCAGGCGACAAGCGCGTGCCCACCCTCGTGGTACGCGGTGATCTTCTTTTCCTGGTCGCTCATCACCCGGGTACGACGCTGCGGGCCGGCGATGACCCGGTCGATCGACTCCTCGAGCGACTCGTTGCTGATCGCCCGCTGGTCCTTCCGCGCGGTCAGCAGGGCCGCCTCGTTGATCACGTTGGCCAGGTCGGCGCCGCTGAAGCCCGGCGTCCGCTTGGCCACCGAGTCGAGGTCGACGTCCGGCGTGAACGGCTTGCCCTTGGCGTGCACCCGCAGGATGGCCTTGCGACCCTCCATGTCGGGGGCGTCGACCGGGATCTGCCGGTCGAACCGGCCCGGGCGCAGCAGCGCCGGGTCGAGGATGTCCGGCCGGTTGGTCGCGGCGATCAGGATGACGCCGCCCTTGACGTCGAAGCCGTCCATCTCGACGAGCAGCTGGTTGAGGGTCTGCTCGCGCTCGTCGTGGCCACCGCCCATGCCGGCGCCACGGTGCCGACCGACGGCGTCGATCTCGTCGACGAAGACGATCGCCGGGGCGTTCGCCTTGGCCTGCTCGAACAGGTCGCGGACCCGGCTGGCACCGACACCGACGAACATCTCCACGAAGTCGGAACCGGAGATCGAGTAGAACGGCACCCCGGCCTCACCGGCGACCGCCCGGGCGAGCAGCGTCTTACCGGTACCGGGCGGGCCGAACAGCAGTACGCCCTTCGGGATCTTCGCGCCGAGCGCCTGGTACTTGCCCGGGTTCTGGAGGAAGTCCTTGATCTCGTGCAGTTCCTCGACGGCTTCCTCGGCCCCGGCCACGTCGGCGAAGGTGGTCTTCGGCGTGTCCTTGGTGATCATCTTCGCCTTGGACTTGCCGAAGTTGAGCACCCGGGAGCCGCCGCCCTGCATCTGCGACATGAAGAACAGCAGCAGCAGCACGAGCAGCACGATGGGCAGCAGGTTGACAAGCAGGCTGACCCAGATGCTGTCGGACGACACCTCGGTGTCGGCCGGCCCGGTGACCCGGTTGTTGGCCTTGGCGTCGAGGACCTGGTTCCAGACCTCGTTGCCGACCTCGTACGGGAACTGGGCCTCGATCAGCTTGGTTTTGGTCTTGCCGAACTCGGCCTCCTGGGCCAGCTCGAGTTGGATCGTCTGTTCCTTGTCCTGGAACACGACCTTCTCGATGCCACCCTTGTTGAGCTGGTCGAGCGCGACTGAGGTGTCCACCCGGTGGTAGCTGGGACCAGAGGTGAACAACTGACTGAGCACAACGGCGCCGAGGATGACCAGGATGACCCAGAACACCGGTCGGCGGAAGAAACGCGTACGTTCCATGCTTTTGTCGAGCGCCGAGACGCCCGCATCCTCCTGATCGACGTCCTGACCGACTGTTGGGTGTCGCCGCCGGGGCGGCTGCCGTAGCCGCCGTGCGGGCCGGCCTCGACCCCGGGGCGCGAAATTGCCGCGCCACGGTCATTCGACGGTACACCGTGCGAGACGGATGTGAGCTGGCGAGCCCAGCACTTACGCGCACGGCGAACCGGGAGTCGACCGGCATGGTGGGGAGCGGAGTCCCCACCACCGTGCTCCACGGTAGCCAAATCACCTGAAAGCCCGCTGTATGTCAGACGGGGCGATTCGGCCGGTGCGGGGTCAGCTGCGGGCGTACACCTCGGGCTTGAGGACGCCGACGTACGGCAACTCGCGGTACCGCTCACCGAAGTCGAGACCGTACCCGACGACGAACTCGGTCGGGATGTCGAAGCCGACGTACTTGACCGGCACCGTCACCTTTACCGCGTCCGGCTTGCGGAACAGGGCGACCACCTCGACGCTGGCCGCCGACCGGGACTCCAGGTAGCGCAGCAGCCAGGAGAGGGTCAGCCCGGAGTCGACGATGTCCTCCACCACGACGACGTGCCGGCCGGCGATGTCCCGGTCCAGGTCCTTGAGGATGCGCACCACGCCGGAGGAGGTGGTGCCCTGCCCGTACGAGGAGATGGCCATGAAGTCCAACTCCGCGGGCGGACCCTGGCGGCCCAGGGCCCGGGCGAAGTCGGCCATGAACATGACCGCCCCCTTGAGCACACAGACGAGCAGCAGCCCGTCGGTGACGTGGGCGTAGTCCGCGGAGACCTGCTTGGCCAGTTCCGCGGTCTTCTCGCGAATCTGCGCCTCGGAAATGATCACGTGGTCGATGTCGGCGTCGTACCAGGAGCCGTCAGCCATGCCACTAGCCTGCCGTACGCCCTGGGTGGGTCGTCGGCGGGGCCGCCCCTTTCGTGGGACGACCCCGGGCGATTTTTGCGACGAAGCTGACCAATCACCTCAGTGGGGACCGGATCACCACCGGCGACCAGCGTCGGAGGGCTTCCAGTCGGCCGAGTCCCTGCTGTCGGCGGTCAGGCCGGCGGCCGAGGCGGAGGTGAGGACGACGAGGAGGAACAGCACGAAAAGGAACTCCATGGCGGCGCTCGCTTTCACAGTGTTTCTGGTGTTTTGTCGCCGCCGGTGCGCACCGACTGATACGAGTCTGCGCTTCGCGCCCCCGCACGAACAGTGGCAGGAATGCCACTGACCCTCGATTTCCCGCCACTGCTGCGGTTACCCTCGTCACATGCTTCACTCGGTGGCCGTACTGGTGCTTGATGGCGTCGCGCCGTTCGAGCTCGGCGTACTGGCCGAGGTGTTCGGCACCGACCGCACCGCCGACGGCCTGCCCGGCTACCGCTTCGACGTGTGCAGCCCGCAGGGCGCGACAGTGCGTACCTCGGCCGGTTTTCAGTTGGTGCCCAACGCCGACCTCGGCCCGATCGAGCAGGCGGACCTGGTGGCGGTTCCCGCACACCACGGCGACACCGCCGCGCACCCCGAGGTGCGTGCGGCGCTGCGCCGAGCCGCCGACCGTGGGGCGTACCTGTTCAGCGTCTGCACCGGGGCGTACCTGCTGGGCGAGGCGGGGCTGCTGGACGGCCGGGAGTGCACGACCCACTGGCGGCACGTCGACGAGTTGCAACGCCGACAGCCCGAGGCGCGGGTCCGCTGCAACTCGCTCTACGTCCAGGACGGCCGGCTGCTCACCAGCGCGGGCACGGCCGCGGGCATCGACGCCTGCCTGCATCTGGTACGCCAGGAACACGGCTCGGCCGCCGCCACCCGGCTGGCCCGGCGGATGGTGGTACCCCCACACCGCGACGGCGGGCAGTCCCAGTACGTCGAGGCGCCGATCGCGAAGGTGCCGCAGGCCCCCACCCTGGAGCCGCTGCTGGAGTGGCTGATTCAGCGGCTGGACCGGCAGTTGACAGTCGACGAGCTGGCGGCCCGGGTCGGCATGGCACCGCGCACCTTCGCTCGCCGGTTCCGCTCCGAGACCGGCACCACCCCGCACGACTGGGTGACCAACCAGCGGATCCTGCTGGCCCGCCGCCTGCTGGAGGAGACCGGGCTGACCGTGGACGAGGTGGCCGACCGGACCGGTTTCGGTAACGCCGCCGCGCTACGCCACCACTTCACCCGCCGGGTCGGTGCCACCCCGAACGCCTACCGGGTCACCTTCCGCGACCGCGTCCCCGCCGGCTGACCTCAGTCGGGCGCGGGTAGCAGACGGTCGGCCTGGCGCACCACCCGTAGTCCGCCCGGCAGGTACGCCGCCCCCTGGCCCCGCCAGGCGGTGACCAGCGCGTCGAGCGCGGCGATGTGCCGGTGGGACAGCGCGGCCGGCGGTGAGCCCAGCTCGTGAGCCCAGACGCGCAGCACCCGGCCGCGTACCGCACCGGCCAGGTCGGCCAGGGACTTGGTCGCCAGCCCGCCGTCGGGGTGCCGCGCCGCGAGCAGCGCATCCTCGGCCAGTTCGTCAAGCACCGCGTTGTCGGCCGCCACCAGCCGGGCGGTCCGGGCGAGGTTGTCGACGACACCGGGGCCGAGCGTCCGGACCAGCGCCGGCAACAGCTGCGCCCGAACCCGGGATCGGGCGTACGCGGGGTCGAGGTTGTGCGGGTCCTGCCACGGCGTCAGGCGCAGCGCCGCACACGCCGCCCGGGTCTGCTCGCGGCTGATCTCCAGCAGTGGCCGTACCAGGGGCACCCCGCCCAGATCTCGGGTTACCGGCATCCCGGCCAGCCCACGCGGGCCGGCCCCCCGGGCCAGCGCGAGCAACACCGTCTCGGCCTGGTCGTCGCGGGTGTGCCCGGTGAGCAGGGCCGCAGCGCCATGCCGCCCGGCCGCCTCGACCAACGCCTGGTAGCGGGCCTCACGAGCCGCCGCCTCGGGCCCTCCGGGTCGGCCGGCCACCTCGACCCGGACCACCTCCACCGGCGACAGACCGGCCTGTTCCGCCCAGCGAGCCACCGCCTCGGCCCGCTCGGCCGACCCGGTCTGCAACCCGTGATCGACGGTCACCAGACCGGCCACCCGACCCGATCGGGGCGCGACGAACGCGGCGGCGGCGGCCAGTGCGAGCGAGTCGGCGCCGCCGGAGCAGGCGACCAGCACCGGACCGTCCGCCGGCAGTTCGGCAAGCGCCCGACGAACCGCGACCCGGATCGCGGCGACGGACGGGGAGATCGCGGCCATCGTCGCCGGCTCAGTCGGCGGGCGGCTTCGGCCCGACCGGGCCGTGTACCCGAGCCACCCAGGCGTCGGGTTCGCTCAACTCGCTCAGCCGGGGCAGGGTCAGTGGCGATTCGAAGATCCGGTTGAAACCGGCCATGCCGACCCGCTCGACCACCGCGTGCACGAACTTGCGGCCCTCGGCGTACTGCCGCATCTTGACGTCCATGCCGATCAACCGGCGGACGGTCTTCTCCACCGGGTTGCCGGCCTCCCGGCGCCGGTTGAAGCCGGCCCGGATGCGCTCGACGCTCGGGATCACCTGCGGGCCGACACCGTCCATCACGAACTCGGCGTGCCCCTCCAGCAGGGTCATCAGCGCGGTCAGCCGGTCCAGCACCGCCCGTTGCCCGGGCGTCTGCACGATGTCCAGCACGCTGGAGCGGCCCTGCGGGTTGCGCACCACGTCAGCCAGGGTGCCCATGCCGCGACGCAGCCGGTCGAGCAGATGCTCGCTGCCCTGCGCGGCATCCACGAACGCCTGCACCTCGCCGAGGAAATATCCCCGCATCCACGGCACCGCGGTGAACTGCGTACGGTGGGTCACCTCGTGCAGGCAGACCCAGAGCCGGAAGTCGCGGGGGTCCGCCTGAAGCTTGCGCTCCACCTCGACGATGTTCGGCGCGACCAGCAGCAACTGGCCCGGATCGGCCGAGAAGACCTCGTACTGGCCGAGCACCCGGCCGGAGAGGTACGCCAGCACGGTGCCCGCCTGCACCCCGGTCACCCGGGAGCCGACCGCCTCGGTCAACGCGCCGGGCTGCTTGTCCGAGGCCAACCGACCGACCAGCGGTGTGATCACCTCGCGCAGGCCGGCGACGTTTGTGGCGGCCCAGTCCCGCCGGTCGACCACCCGCACCGGCGGATGGGCCACCTGCGAGGTGAGCCCGGTGTAGTCGGCCACGTGCCCGGCCGCCTCGTCGGTCAACCGGCGCAGCTCGGCGACCACCTCGGTGGCCTCGTCGTACGACACCCGAGGGCCGGTCTTGCCCAGGGCCCCCGCGGTCGCAACGGCCAGATCCCAGTCCACGAACTGCGCCATGCCACCCACCGTACCCGCGCCGGCACGCCCGTCCACGCCCTCGACGGCGGTACGGGTCAGCGGCAGCCGCAGGTGGCCAGGGCGGCGGCGATCCGGTCGAGTGCCCCACGGGCCGGTTCCATCCCGTCGGCCGGGACCCGATCGGTGAGCACGGCGAAGGTCAGTGGTCGACCTTCGGCCGTCGTCACCACTCCCGCGATGGCGTGCACACCGGTCAACGTGCCGGTCTTGGCGCGGACCGTCCCGGCCCCGGCGGCGGTGCCGGGCACCGAGCCGTACCGGTCGCGCAGCGTGCCCGACCAGCCGCCGACCGGCAGCCCACCGAAGATGCCGCCCAGCTCGGGGTGGTCCGGGCTGGCCGCGAGGGCCAACGTCTCGGTCAGCAACGTGGGACTGATCAGGTTCCGCCGGGACAGGCCGCTGCCGTCGGCGAGGGCCAGGCCCTCGGTCGGCAGGCCCAGCTCGGACAGCACCTCGGTCATCGCCGAGGCGGCACCGGCGAACGAGGCCGGGCGGCCACGCGCCAGGGCGACCTGGCGGGCCAGCGCCTCGCCGATGATGTTGTCGCTGTCGCTGATCATGATGTCGACCAGCCGGATCAGTGGCGGCGACTGCACCACGCCGAGTTGCGCACCCGGGCCGGTGGCGCCGACCGGCGCACCGCTCGCTTCGGGCGCATCAGTCGCTTCCGTCGAGCCGGCCGGGGGTGCCGGCGCGGTGGCGCTGCGTACCTCGTTCTCCGGAACGCCGAGCAGCCGGGCGAACGTCCGCCCGGCGGTGAGGTCCGGCTGGCTGACCCGCTCGGCCCAGCCCTGGCCGGCCTTCGGATCCTTGCGGGCACCGTCGAGCATCAACGCGGTCATCTGCGCGCCGTATCCACCGGTGGGGATGTCGTCGTCCCAGCCCGGCTCCAACCGCGGCCCGGAGTAGAGCGAGGAGTCGACGACGACCCGGGTCGGCGCCATCCCACCCAGCGCGGTACGCACCTGCTCGGCGAGGTCCTTCAGGCTTGCGGCGCCGGGGTAGAAACCCTTGGCGCCCGCCGCCAGGGTGGGATCCCCGCCGCCGACGAGCACCACCTCGCCCGGTCGCGCGCCGGCCACGGCTGTGGTCGGGATCCGGTATCCCGGGCCGCGAGCGGTGAGCACGGTCACCGCGGTCAGCAGCTTCGTCACCGACGCCGGCACGGTGCCCGTACCGCCGCCCCGCTCGAACAACTGCTGGCCGGTCAGCGCGTCGGTCACCGACACGTGGACCCGACCGCCAAGCGCGGTGTCGGCGATCAGCGGGTCGAGCACGGCGCGCAGCCCGTCGGTGGCGGGCGTCGGCGCGCCGACGTCGGTGCCGGCCAGCACCGCTACCGGCGACGGTTCCGGCGGCTCGGCGCTCGGCGCGGCGGGGTCGTCGGCCAGCCAGCGTTCGACCGGACCGGGACGCACCACCACGAGGCCCACCACGGCCAGCACCAGGACCAGCACCGCGGCGAGCAGCACCGGCAACCGGCGGCGCGACGTCGGTCGGGGCTGCTCGGGAGGTACGCCGGACGGCACGCCCGGTCCGCCGCCGACACCGGGCGGCGGTGGGCTGGAAGCCCTGGTCGGGCCCGCCCCTGCGCCGACCGTCAGCGGCTCGGTCCGTTCCGCATCCCGCAGCGGTTCGCCGGTGGGGGGACCGGTCGGCGCGGCCGGTTGCGGCCGGAGGACCTGGGCCTCGGGCACCGGTACCCGCCCGGCTGCCGGTTTCGGGGGTGGTTGGCGGGAAACGCCGTCACCTGCGTCGTCGGGTCGATAGTGTGAATCTTCCCTCCCCACGACCCCCTCCTCCCCGCCCGGAACCGGCCTGGGTGACACTACTTCGGTCCGAAGACTATGCGGCGGCCGGAGTATGCGGGTGGGTATTCGCCTGTCCGGGGGTGCGGCCGCCGGTTCCGTCAAGCCAGCGTGGGCGAATGAGGAGCGTGCAGATGGATTTCGACGTCACGGTTGAGATCCCGAAAGGTCACCGCAACAAGTACGAGGTGGACCACGTGACCGGCCGGATCAGGCTGGACCGCACCCTCTTCACCTCCACGCAGTACCCGGCCGACTACGGCTTCATCGAGGGCACCCTGGGCGAGGACGGCGACCCGCTGGACGCGCTCGTGCTGGTCCCCGAACCGACCTTCCCGGGCTGCCTGATCCGCTGCCGCACCATCGGCATGTTCCGGATGACCGACGAAAAGGGTGGCGACGACAAGGTCCTCTGCGTGCCGTACGAGGACCCGCGGCAGGAGCACCTGCGCGACATCCACCACCTCGGCGAGTTCGACCGGCTGGAGATCCAGCACTTCTTCGAGGTGTACAAGGACCTGGAGCCGGGCAAGTCGGTCGAGGGCGCGACCTGGGTGGGGCGTACCGAGGCCGAGGCCGAGATCCAGGCGTCGTACCGGCGGGCCCGGGAGGCCGCCGAGCGCGGCGAATCCACGCACTGACGGACGTTTCGACAGCCCGGGGCCTGCTCAGCCGAGCAGGCCCCGGGCTCGTTCGTAGAGGCCGAGCACGGCGCAGGCGATCGGCACCACGGAGACCACCAGCGCGGTGTCGGTGAGGTCGGCGAGGCGACCGAGGTACGGCGAGACCGGCCGCCGGGCGTACGTGGTGCCGCCGGCCACGATCAGCAGGGCGACCAGCAGTCCACCGGCTGCCAGGAGCAGGTGACCCCGCTCCCCCGCCGCACCGGCCAGGTTCGCGCCGAGGAGCAGGTACCCGGCCAGCCCGGCGAGCACGGGTGGCATCCGGTGGCGTACCGCCACGAACAGCCGGGCCCGCAGCAGCAGCACCGCCGAGGTCACCGCGACGAGCAACCGGCTCGCGGTGTCCGAGCCGCTGAGCACCAGCGCGGCGGCCACCGCCAGCAGGCCGTGCCCGATCAGCATCCCGGTCAGCATCTCCTCGGTGCGGGCCACCGCCGCGTACACCCGGCTGCGGTCGGGGAGGTCCCGGACCCGGTCCGCGTCGTCCGGCGAGCCGGTGGGCAGGGTGATCGGCGGCAACGGGACCTTGCCCAACCGGATGGCCAGCAGCGGGACGGCCCCGATCCCGAAGGCCAGCACGCAGAGCAGCACGGCCGCGGTGCCGGCCGGGTGAAGCCACAGGCCACCGACGGCGGCAGCGGCACCGACCGCGCCGACCACCACGCCGGCCACGAAGATCCGTAACCGGGTGGCCACCCCGAGCAACCCGAGCACCGAGGCCAGCAGCAACGCCACCGAGGCGGCCAGCAGTTCCGCAGCGCCGATCCAGCGCAGCGGACCGAAGGGGCCGACCGGGTCACCGGAGCCGACGGCGAGCGCACCGGCGGCTGCGGCGTACGGCAGCGCGTACCCACCGAGGGTGGCCCCGGCCGGGCCGTCTCCCTGCGCCCGGGACAGCACCGTGCCCGCCAACACGAGCAGTGTCGCCATCAGGGCCGCCGCGAACCAGCCGATCGGATGCTCCGGACCGCCGGCCAGAAGGGCGAGCAGGCCGACGGCGAGCGGGACCGCCGCCCCGCCCAGTGCGGCGGCCCGGGTGGCTCGGGGCGACCAGGCACCACCACGACGACGGGCACCGTCGGCGATCGCCTCGACCACGTCGTCGTAGTCAAGTTCGGGCCACTGCACGCTGGCCGGCACCAGGTGCAGCATCTCCCCGTCGCGGACGCCCTGGGCGAGCAGCGCCTGCCCGGCCGTCAGCGCGGTGCCGTCGGCCCGTCGCAGCAGCCAGCCGCCGTGGCGCTCCCCGTCGTCCGCCAGCCCTTCGCCCGCGTGCCGGAGCACCTCCGGCAGCAGTTCGGCGAGCGGCACATGCTCCGGCAGGGCCACGTCGACCCGCCGCTGAGGCGTGCTGACGGTGATCCGGGTCAGCCCGACTGTCATCGACCGGCCTCCATGCTGAGTGGGGCGACGGCTGCGCGAACGGGAGCACTTTACCTACGATGAGCCAGCTTCGGGTCACCGAGCGCGGTCAGGAGGTCGCGTGTCCACTGTCGTCATCCGGCGGCCGCCCCGGCGTCCGGCACCGCAGATCCCGGTCGGTGAGCTGCCAGTCGAGGCACCACCGGAGATACCCGCCGTCACCGGTGGACGTTGGCACCAGATGTTGATGGTGCTGCCGATGCTCGGCGGCACCATCGCCATGGCCATGATGTTCGGCCGGGGCGGCGGCGCCTACTCGTACGTGGTGGGGGCCATGTTCGGGCTCTCCTCGCTGGCCATGCTCGTCACCAGTTGGGGCAGCGCCTCGGGCAGCCCCCGCAAGTCCGAGATGATGGCGGCTCGCCGGGAGTACCTGCGACACCTGGCGACGTTGCGGCGGCAGGTGCGACAGGCTGCGGCGCAACAGCGCACCGGGCTCTGTTACCGGCACCCGGACCCGGGGCTGCTCTGGTCGACGGTGGACAGCCACCGGGTGTGGGAACGCCGGCCCACCGACGCGGACTTCGCCGTCGTCCGGGTCGCGGTCGGGCCGCAGACCCTGGCCACGCCGCTGATTCCACCTGTCACCCGCCCGTTGGAGGAGTTGGAGCCGATGACGGCGGGCGCGCTGCGCCGGTTCCTCGACGCGTACTCGGTGGTGCCCGACCTGCCGGTGGCGCTGTCGCTGCGCAGTTTCGCCCGCGTGTTCGTCCGGGGCACGCCGGCCGGGAACACCGGCTCGCCGGCCGCGCAGGCACTGGTCCGGGCGATGCTCACCCAACTCGCCGTCTTCCACGCGCCGGACGAACTCCTCGTCGCCGTCTGCGCCGGGCCGGAACGCCGCGACCGCTGGGAGTGGACCAAGTGGCTGCCGCACGCCCAGCACCCGACGCGCAGCGACGCCCTCGGTCCGGTACGCCTGGTGACCAGTTCGGCGATGGAACTGGAGCGTCTGCTCGACGAGGTGCTGGCCAGTCGGCCCCGGTTCAGCCCGGCCGGGCCCGCCACGGACGGCCCGCACCTGGTGGTCGTGCTGGACGGCGGTGACCTCACCGGTGCCACCGAACTGGCGGGCGACGGTGGCATCGACGGGGTCACACTGATCGATCTGGACACTCCGCCGCCTCGGCTGCTCGACCGGTTCGCGCTGCTGCTGGAGCTGCGCGAGGGCCGGCTGCACTCGCATTCGGCGGACGAGGCCGCCGAGGTCGGCACCGCCGACGCTCTGAGCATCGTCGAGGCCGAGGCGGTGGCCCGCCGGCTGGCACCGTTGCGGCTGGCCGCCGCCACCGGCGGCAAGGATGCGGCGCCCGGTGTCGAGCCGGGTCTGCCGGAGCTGCTCGGCCTCGGCGACCCGGCGGGCTTCACCGCCGAGCAGGGTTGGGCCCCCCGGTCGGCCCGCGAGCGTCTGCGGGTGCCGCTCGGGGTCGGCGTCGACGGCGGTGCGGTCGAGCTGGACCTCAAGGAGTCGGCGCAGGACGGGATGGGCCCGCACGGCCTGCTCATCGGTGCCACCGGCTCGGGCAAGTCCGAGTTGCTGCGTACGTTGGTGCTCGGGCTCGCCGCCACCCACTCGTCGGAACAGCTCAACTTCGTGCTCGTCGACTTCAAGGGCGGCGCGACGTTCGCCTCCTTCGACCGGCTGCCACACACCGCAGCGGTGATCACCAACCTGGCGGACGCCCTGCCGCTGGTGGACCGCATGGTCGACGCGATCAACGGCGAACTGGTCCGGCGGCAGGAGCTGCTGCGCCGGGCCGGCAACTTCGCGAGCCTGCGCGACTACGAACGGGCCCGGGCGGCGGGCAGTCCGCTGGCCCCGCTGCCGTCGCTGCTGTTGATCTGCGACGAGTTCTCCGAACTGCTCTCCGCCAAGCCCGACTTCATCGACCTCTTCGTCCAGATCGGCCGGTTGGGCCGCTCCCTCGGCGTGCACCTGCTGCTCGCCAGCCAGCGGTTGGAGGAGGGCCGGCTGCGCGGCCTGGACACCCACCTGTCGTACCGGATCGGTCTGCGGACCTTCTCCTCGCTGGAATCGCGCACCGTGCTCGGGGTGCCGGACGCCTACGAACTGCCCCGTACGCCGGGGCACGGTTATCTGCGCTTCGGCACCGAGCCGTTGCTGCGGTTCAAGGCCGCGTACGTCTCCGGGCCGGTGCGGCGGCGGGGGACGTCGGCCTCGGCGGCAGGTCCGGACCGGCCCCGGCTGCTCACCTTCTCCACCCACTTCACGCCGGCTGCGCAGCCGCCCGTCCCGGCCGTCACCGCCGAGCCGGACGAGGAGACCGGTCAGACCCTGCTAGACCTGCTGATCGGCCGGCTCACCGGGCAGGGTCCACCGGCCCATCAGGTGTGGTTGCCGCCGCTGGACGGCGCCCCCGCGCTTGACGAGCTGGTCGGGCCCCTCACGATCGATCCCGGCCGGGGCCTGACCTTCGGCAATCCGGAGCTGCACGGTGCCCTTCAGGTGCCGGTGGCGGTGGTCGACAAGCCGTACGAGCAGCGTCGTGACCTGCTCTGGTTGGCGCTGGACGGCGCAGCCGGCCACGTCGCGGTGGTCGGCGGTACGCAGAGCGGCAAGTCCACCGCACTCCGTACGCTGATCTGCGCGCTGGCGCTCACCCACACCCCGGCCGAGGTGCAGGTCTACTGCCTCGACTTCGGCGGTGGCGGGTTGGCGGCGGTACGCGACCTGCCGCACGTCGGTGGGGTGGTCGGGCGGGCCGATCCGACAGGCGTACGCCGCACCGTGGGTGAGATGGCCACCCTGCTGGCGGAGCGGGAACGCGCCTTCGCCGAATCCGGGGTCGAGTCGGTGGCCGCCTGGCGGCAGCGCCGAGCCGCCCGACTCGCCGGCGGGTCGGCCGAGGGTGACCGGTTCGGTGACGTCTTCCTCGTCGTCGACGGCTGGGCGACCCTGCGCGGCGAGTACGACGACCTGGAACCACTGATCACCGATCTCGCCACCCGGGGCCTGTCGTACGGGCTGCACGTGGTGGCGACCGCGGTGCGCTGGCTGGACTTCCGCCCCGCCATCCGGGACCTGTTCGGATCCCGCCTGGAGTTGCGGCTCGGTGACCCGTCCGACTCGCTCGTCGCCCGGCGTGCGGCGGCCGACGTGCCGGAGCAGACGCCGGGGCGCGGCATCACCGCCGCGAGTCTGCACTTCCTCGTCGCGTTGCCCCAGTCCACCGGCTCCGATACCGCTGCCCTGGTGAAGCAGATCGGCGGGGCCTGGTCCGGGCCGTCCGCTCCCCCGGTGCGGCTGCTACCGGCGGTGCTGCCGTACGCCGATCTGGATCGCGACGCCGCCACCGGGTTGCGCATCCCGATCGGGATCGCCGAGGCGGACCTGCGCCCGGTCGTGCTCGACTTCACCACCGAACCGCACTTCGTGGTCTACGGCGACGCCGAATGCGGCAAGTCTTCGTTCCTGCGTGCCCTGGCCAGCACGATCGTCAGCAGGTTCACGCCGGAGCAGGCTCGGGTGATCCTGGTCGACTACCGGCGCAGCTTGCTCGGCGTCATCGAGGAACCCCATCTGATCGGGTACGGCACCACCGCCGCACACACCACCGACCTGGTCGAGTCCGCCGCCGGTTACATGCAGGGCCGGATTCCCGGTCCCGATGTCGGCCCGGCCCAGTTGCGGGACCGGTCGTGGTGGTCCGGCCCGGAGTTGTTCGTCCTGGTCGACGACTACGACCTGGTGGCCAGCGGGCCGGCGAACCCGCTGCGGTCACTTGAGGAGCATCTGCCGCACGCCCGCGACGTCGGGTTGCACCTGGTGCTGGTCCGTCGCTGCGGTGGCGCCGGCCGGGCGCAGTACGAGCCGATCGTCCAACGGCTACGCGAACTGTCCACCTCGGGCCTGGTGATGTCGGGCAGCCCGGACGAAGGCGCCCTGGTCGGCCCGGTACGGCCCGGTCCGTTGCCCGCCGGGCGTGGCCGACTGTTCACCCGACGGGAGGGCGTACGGCTGGTCCAACTCGCGTACTTGCCGCCACAGTGACGTCGAGTATCGCGAACGTCCCTGGAAACGGGACGGAACCGGTAATCTCCGATCGTCATGTCTGCTGCGACCGAACGGCTGAGAATGTGACAAGGGTGCGGCACAGTCGCCCGCCGGGGCCTCGACGGCTGGCCGGCCGGGCGCTGCTCGCTGCGGCGGCCACCGCCGTGTCGGCTGTCGCTGCGGCGGTGCCGGCTGCCGCCGTACCGGCGAACCCGAGCGTCACCGTGCCGGTGGCGTACGCGCCCGGCGACGTGACCGACCGTGCCGACCAGATCCGCGACGAGCAGTGGCAGCTCGACAAGCTCGGTGCCCGGACCGCCTGGCGCACGTCGACCGGCCGGGGCGTGACAGTGGCCGTGATCGATTCCGGGGTGGACGGTTCGCACCCGGATCTGGCCGGGCGGGTGCTGCCCGGCATCGACCTGGTCTCGCCGGACGGGGCGGCCGAACCGGATCCGGTCGGGCACGGCACCACCGTGGCGGGCCTGATCGCCGGGCGCAACGACGACCGTCAGGGCGTGGTGGGGCTGGCCCCGGACGCCCGGATCCTGCCGGTACGGGTGCTCGACGAGGAGAACCGCTACGACGACGCCCTGATCGTCGCCCAGGGTGTGCGGTGGGCGGTCGACAACGGCGCTCAGGTCATCAACCTGTCGCTCGGTGGCAGCGGGGACAGCCCGGCGTTGGCCGCCGCCATCGACTACGCCTTCGCCCGGGACGTGGTGGTCGTCGCCTGCACCGGCAACCTGGCCACCTCACCCGACGCGAAGGTGTGGTACCCGGCCCGGGAGCCGGGCGTGATCGCGGTTTCCGGGCTGGAACGGTCCAGCAACAACCTGTGGAGCGGCGCGATCACCGGCCGGGCCACCGTGCTGACCGCGCCGGCCAGCGGTCTCGTCGGCGCCCGGTCCCCCGCCGGCTACTGGCGGGTGCAGGGCACCAGCTTCGCCGCGCCACTGGTCGCCGCCACCGCCGCCCTGGTCCGGGCCCGCTATCCGCAGATGTCCGCCGGCGACGTGGTGAACCGTCTGCTGGTCACCGCCAAGGACATCGGTCCCACCGGCCGCGACGACCGGTTCGGCTACGGCCTGGTGGACCCGATCGCGGCGCTGACCGCGGATGTGCCGCTGGTGCAGCACAACCCGTTGGACGACAACGAGACACCGGGAATCAGCGGGTTCGGCCCGGCACCGGGCTCGATCCCCACGCCGGACCCGGACGCCGAACAGCTCGGCTTCACCGCGCCGCAGCAGGAAACCCGCTGGCGGGCTCGGGCGGCGGGCGCGCAGGACAGCAGCGGCACGGATCGGCTCTGGATCGGCTCGGCGATCCTCGTCGCCCTGGTCACCGGCGCCCTGCTCATGGTGCGTCGGTTCCGGCAGTCGCCCCGCTGACCGTCGACGAATTCGTCCGATCCCCGGTAGCGGACCCGGTGGTGCGGGTACAACGATCGCCGTGGGCAGCGATCGGCGTAGTCTCCCGCCTACCTCATGGCGACAGCGACGGCTGCCTGTGGTCGGCGCGACGCCGTCGGGCCGTACGCCGGCCGTCAGCCTGCTGACGTTCCTGCCGTTCGCCCTGCTCACCGGGTTGGTGCTGGGTGGTTGGGCACCGCTGCACCGGCTGGACGTGACGGTGACCGAGCACCTGCACGGGTACGCCGTCGCCCATCCGCTCTGGGTCCGGGTGATGAGCGTCTGGACCGACGCCTTCGCACCGATGCCGCTGCGCGTCGCGGCGCTGTTCCTGGTGCTCTGGTTGGTGCGCCGCGGCGCTCGACGGCTCGCGGTCTGGGTCGTCACCACAATGGTGGTCGGCGGTCTGCTCGGGCCGCTGCTGAAGCTGCTGGTCGGCCGGGCACGACCGGATCTGCCCGATCCCGTGGCGGAGGCGCCCGGTCTGGCCTTCCCGTCCGGGCACGCGCTGAACGCGGTGCTCGCCGCCGGGGTCCTCGTGGTGGTGTTCCTACCTCGGCCGTCCACGCCGGCCCGAGCAGGTCAGCCCGCGACCGGGGCCGGGCCGGGTGCCCAGGCGGCGGTCTGGCTCGGCGCGCTGTTGATCGCCCTGGTCACCGGCTTCAGCCGGGTCGCCCTCGGCGTGCACTGGAGCAGTGATGTGCTGGCCGGCTGGCTGCTCGGGTTGACGGTGGTCATCGCCAGCACCGCCGCCCTGGGCGTGTGGCCTCGGGCAGCGTCGCCGCGGCGAAGTCCGGCACCGCACCGTTGAGCGTCAGGTGCACTCACCGGTGTCGACGCCCCGGGTACGCTGCGCGCCCTCCAGGGCCACCGGGCGGGCTTCGGCGGCGGTCACCGCGAAGCCGGTGTTCGGGTCGTCCGCCGCCGCCGCGAAGATCACCCCGAGGACCAGCCCGTTCGAGGAGACAAGCGGCCCGCCGGAGTTGCCGCTGCGCACCAGCGCCCGGATCGTGATGATCTCCCGGGTCACGTTGCCGGAGGAGTAGATGTCCGGCCCGGTGATCCGGTCGACGTCGCGGACCCGCGCCGACTGGGCGTTGTACGGCCCGTCCAGCGGGAACCCGAGCACGATGGCGTCCGCGCCGGTGGACGCGTTGCCGGCGGCGAACCGCATGGAGGGGCCGGGCAGCCCGGGCACGTACAGCACGGCCAGGTCGCGGTTCGGGTCGTAGACGACGACCTCGCCCTCGTACCGCTCGCCGCGCAGTTCCACCGCCACCGAACGGGTGCCGGCGACCACGTGCGCGTTCGTCATCACCCGGTCGTCGGCGTACACGAAGCCGGAGCCCTCGATGCGGCGGGAGCAACTCGGTGCGGAACCGAGCACCTTGACCACGGAGCGCTGACCGCTGGCCACCACCTCGGAGCCGGCCAGCGCCGGGTCGGGCGGCTCGACCTGCCGGGCCTGGGTACGCCGCAGGCCGTCGAAGACGTCCGGGAACCCGTTCGTGTCGACGGTGTCGCGCAGCGCGGTGGAGAGCTGCTGCGCCTGGTCGGGCAGCACCCGGTCGACCACGTTGAGCAGGGCGCTGCTGCGTACCGAGGCGGCCAGCCAGGGCAGCGACGAGGAGCCGAGCGGCACCGCGACGAGCCAGGCCACCAGCAGCACCGCGAAGAGTGAGACGAACGCGCCGCCGACGTCGTCTACCCGGCGGGCCACGTCATTGTTGATGGTTCGACGCAGGTGCGAACCGAGCCATCCGGCGAGTGCCTGACCGATCACGGCCAGTCCGAAGATGGCGGCCAGCGAGATCAGCACCCGGGTGCCGCTGTCGACGAACTGCTGGGCGAACATGGGCCCGATCTGGAGCCCGATCAGGGCACCCAGGAAGAACCCGGAGAACGACAGCACCCCGATGACGAACCCCTGTCGGTATCCGCTGATCGCGAACACGAGCATGAGCAACAGCAGGACGAGATCCACGGCCGACACGGCTCAAGCGTACGGGCCGACAGCTCGCGGAATGACGATCGCTAGCGGAAGGTGACCGTCCGATCAGCGCATCGCGCTCTCGTCGACGTCGTCGGTGCCGGCCGAGGGAGCGGGCGTCGCCTCGGTCGGCGGCAGGTCGATCACCCGGTTGTGGGACCACGGCCGGCTCCACCCGCCCATGTCCAGCAGACCCGACAACACCCCCGCGGTGAATCCCCAGACCAGCATCCCGCGTACGGAGAACGCCGGGCCGATCCAGCCGCTCGGGTGGCGTACCTGCATCCGGTTCTCCGGGTCGACCAGTTCGACGATGGGCAGCCGGGCGACGTGGGCCACCTCGGCCGGCTCCCGCGCGTGCACCGGGTGCGGGGCGTGCCACCAGGCAAGCACCGGCGTGACCACGAAGTCGCTGACCGGGATCCAGAGTCGGGGCAGCTCGGTCAGCAGGGTCACGCTGCCGACGTCCAGCCCGACCTCCTCGTTGGCCTCCCGCAGTGCGGTCGCGGCGGCGTCGGCGTCCTCCGGGTCGGCGGCACCGCCGGGAAAAGCGGGCTGGCCGGCGTGGTTGCGCAGCGTCGCGGCCCGTTGGAGGATCAGCACGTCCGGGCCGGTCTCACCCTCGCCGAGCAGCACCAGCACGGCGCTTTCCCGGCCGCCGTGCTCCGGCGTACGCAGCTGGGTGAAGTCCTCGATGCGGGCGGTGTCGAGGCGGGCCAGCAGTGGTTGCAGCCAGGCCGGCGCGCGGCGGGCCGTCTCCGGTGGCTGACTCATCGCGCCACCTCGCTCACGCTCCGACCGTGATGTCGAGATGCTGCTCAACGAGCTCGGTGAGCTGGGCGTCGTCCAGCGCGCCCGAGGTGTCGATGTGCCGGATCTGCCCGTCGGCGGCCAGGAACAGGGTCATCGGGAATGCATTGCGGCGCAGTGCCCGCTGCATCGCCTGCCCCTGGTCGACAAGCATCGGGAACCGTACGCCGAAGTCCTCGCCGATGGACTGGGCGGCGCTGCGGCTGTCCTGGGTGTTCACCCCGATGACCCGGAGCTGCCCTTCGGCGCGTTCGCTGAGCCGTTGGAAGGCGGGCAGTTCCTTGCGGCAGGGCGGGCACCAGGAGGCCCAGATGTTGATCACTGCTGGGCCGCGTACCTCCCGCAGGGCGACCGGTGCGCCGCCGGTGAAGCAGGTCAGCGACAGCTCGGGCAGTTGACTGCCGCCGCTGCCGGTGTCGCCGGCCGGGCGGTCGTCGGCCGAACTGCCCGGCGCACCGTCGTCGCCTGAGCTGCCCGGGGCGCTGGTCAGCGCGGCGCAGTCGGCGAACGGCGACGGGCGGCTGGCGGCCGGGTCCTGCCGGGTGGGTGGGGGCTTCTCGGCCTCGGCGGTGCAGGCGGCGGTGGCGACCAGCAGCAGCGGCATGGCGAGCAGAGCGAGCCGGCGGATCATGGCGCCTCCGCCCGGACCGCCTGCACCGGCACCAACTCCGGATCGACCCCGGCGGCGACCGCGAGGTCACGGGCGCGGGGGCCCTTGAGCAGCTTCGCCGCGGCGGCCGGCTCGGTGGGCCCGGTGCCGTACGACGGGCAGAGCTTCGACAACGTGCACGCTCCGCAGGCCGGCTTGCGCGCGTGGCAGACCCGCCGGCCGTGGAAGATGATCCTGTGCGACAGCATGGTCCAGTCGCGCTTGGGGAACATCGCCCCGATCGCGTGCTCGATCTTGACCGGGTCGGTCTCCGAGGTGAGCCCCCAGCGGTGCACCAGCCGCTGGAAGTGGGTGTCGACGGTGATGCCGGGCACGTCGAAGGCGTTGCCGAGGATGACGTTCGCGGTCTTGCGGCCGATCCCGGGCAGCGTCACCAGGTCGGCCAACCGGCCGGGCACCCGGCCGTCGTAGCGTTGCACCAACGCCTGACCGAGCTGGATCAGTGAGTTGGTCTTGTTGCGGTAGAACCCGGTGGGCCGGATCAACTCCTCCATCTCGGCCCGGTCCGCCCCGGCGTAGTCGGCGGCGCTCGGATAGCGGGCGAAGAGCTTCGGAGTGACCTCGTTGACCTTCTTGTCCGTGCACTGGGCCGACAGGATGGTGGCGACGGCCAACTCCAGCGGGCTGGTGTGGTTGAGCTCACAGTGCGCGTCGGGGTGCGTCTCGGTCAGCACGCGGCCGATCCGCCGCGCCCGCCGGGTACGCCCGAGGTCGGTCTCGGTGGCACTTCTGGTCACGACGGCCAGCCTACGTCGCCCCGCCGACACGGCGACGGGCACGCGTACGCAGGGTGGCTCAGCCCTCGTCGGGTGCCGGGTGACTCAGCCCGCGGCGGGCGGGCTGATCTTGCCGGAGTCGGTGAACCTGGCGCCGGTCTCCGGGAAGTCGAGCTTGGTGACTTCCTTCAGCAGCCCGAGGCCGCGATCGTCGGGATCCACCACCGGCTTGCGGACCCCGTCCATGTACGTCGACACGAACGAGCCGCCCGCCCAGGTGCCGTCCTCCTCCAACGACACCTTGAGCACCCCACCCCAGCCGAGTCGCCCGTTGTTGCTCAGCGAGTTGCCGCCACCGGCGAAGTTGCCCAGGCTGTACGCGATCAGCCGGCCCTTGTAGAACTCCATGCCCCGCAGCACGTGCGGACCGTGCCCGACCACCAGGTCCGCCCCGGAATCGATCATGGCTCGGGAGAACTTGATCGGGTCACCCCGGTTCTCGCCGAGGAACATCTCGGTGCCCGGTCGTACCCGGGTCATCTCCGCACCCTCGGCACCCATGTGCACCTGCACCACCACGATGTCGGCCATGGTGGCGGCCTTCGCGATCACCTTCTTCGCGGCCGGGATGTCGGTCAGGCTGTTCGACCAGCGGTACGACGAGAACCCGGCCACCGCGACCTTGACGCCCTTGACCTCCACCACGGTGATCTGGTCGGGGGCGCCGGTGTGCTCCAGCCCGTGCTCCTCCAGCGCCTTCTGGGTGTTCTCGTACCCCTTCTCACCGAAGTCGTAGCCGTGGTTGTTGGCCTGGTTGAGCAGGTCGAACCCGGCGTCGGCGAGGTGTGCGGCGTACTCCGGCGGGGCCCGGAACTGGAAGCAGCGGGTCGAATCCGCCCCGCACTTGCCGGCCCCCGTGTCCACGGTCAACGGCTCTTCCAGGTTGCCCATCACCAGGTCGGCGGCGAGCGCCTTCTTCACCGAGTCGAAGAAGCCCTTGCCGTTGTTCGGCGGCAGCCGGTTGGGTGCCATCGCCATCACGATGTCGCCGGTGGCCGAGAGCGAGATCTTCTTGACCTTCGGCGTCGGCGACTCGACGGGGGCTCCGGTGCCGCCACCGCCCGCACCGGGTTGCCAGATCGGCCCTTCGGTGACTTCGGCACAACCGGCGAGCAGGAGCGCAGCGAACAGCGCGCCGAGCACGGCCAGGGCAGGGCGGCGACGTCGGGACGCAAGGGGGGCGGGAGCATACATCGTGGGCGACCCTACCGGGCCGAAAACCGGATCACGACGGCCGATCGGTCGAGGAGTTCAGACCCGGAGCCGATCCGACCATGGCACGACTGTGCCGGTCCCGACAGCGAGCACGGCGGCATGGACCGCCCGGGCCAGCGGCGCGCCCCACTCCGACCGCGGGCCACCGTACGCGCTGACCGGACCGGTCGGTGGGCACAGCACGGTGACCGCGTCGGTCGGGGTCCCGGTGCCCGGCAGGCCGAGTTCGGCGATCGCCTGCGCCTTGGCCTCGGTGGCCGTGGCCACCGCGTTCACCAGCGCGGCGTCGCCGAGCCGGGCCGGCACCCACGCCACGATGTTGACCGTGCCGACCCGCTGGGCGACGGTCGGGGTCGCCGGCGCCGCCGCGGGGATCGGGGTGCCCAGGCCGACGGTGGCCCACACCCGCACCCCGGTGTCGGTCCGGGTCAGCACCTCGCTCACGTCGACACCGGTCAGCAGGCCCACCCCGGGTCCGTCGAGGCCGAGCCGGCGGGCCATCTCGCCCAGGTGGGCGGCCGGGTCCTCCCGGTCGTACGACATCGGCACTGTCGCGTTCAGCACCCACCGTCGTACGCCGATGCCACCGCCGAGCGGAGCGCTGCTGACCGCCCGCAGCGGTCGCCTCGCCCGCCACACGAGTAGCGGAATGTCCCACCCGTCCTCACGACGAGTGGTCAGCAGGGGGTCGCTCAGCACGCCGTGACCTTACGACCAGCGGCTCCGCCAGATCGGGTGGGCCGGCGATCGTAGTGGGTGTCGGCGACGGGCGGGTTACACCAACGATCAAGATTCCAGGGGTGGACCTCTGATTACTGCTCACGTGCGCCTAGACTGGGCGGCGCGCGAGGGGATCAGCGGACGGCAGTCCCGGCCGAGCAGACGGCACGCGCAACCGGAGGTGTGCGCGATGGACGAGGTACTGGCCCGCAGCGGGATCTTCCAGGGCGTTGACCCGGAGGCTGCCGAGGCGCTCGCCAAGGAGATGGAGACGATCGAGGTCCGCAAGGGCGAGGTCGTCTTCAACGAGGGCGAGCCCGGCGACAGTCTCTACATCCTGCTGTCCGGCAAGATCAAGGTTGGTCGCCGCGCGGCGGACGGCCGACAGAACCTGATCGCGGTCATGGGACCGTCGGACATGGTGGGCGAGCTGTCCCTGTTCGACCCGGGCCCACGTACGGCGACCGCCACCGCGGTCACCGACAGCCGCCTGGCCCGACTGCGCAAGCAGGCCCTGCGCCCCTGGCTGAACAACCGGCCGGAGATCGCCGAGCAGCTGCTGCGGGTGCTCGCCCGCCGCCTGCGCCGGACCAACGACGCCCTGGCCGACCTGATCTTCACCGACGTGCCCGGCCGGGTCGCCAAGAACCTGCTCCAGATGGCCGGCCGCTTCGGCACCCGCGACGGCGGCGTGCTGCGCGTGACCCACGACCTCACGCAGGAGGAGATCGCCCAGCTCGTCGGCGCCTCCCGGGAGACGGTCAACAAGGCCCTTGCCGACTTCGCCTCGCGCGGCTGGCTGCGCCTGGACGGCAAGAGCATCATCATCCTCGACCCGGAGCGCCTGGCCCGCCGCGCCCGCGTCTGACCCCGTCTGCTCACCCACCCGCTCGGCCCGCCACCGCGGACCGGGCGGGTGGCGCTTTTCCACGTCCAGCCCGGCCCTCGGCCCTCGGTGCCCCGACCCCTTGGCCATCGCCCCTTGACAGCCCTCGGTGCGCCCTCGGCTCGGACCGAGGGCCGGGAGGTTGGTCCGTGCGAGCAGGGGGCGCCTCCCCTTCCGCCCTGTGTCCACGCCCCCCTTTGCTCTGCTTCAACCCACGCAATGGTTCGCCGCCAACAACGATGCGTGGGTTGAAGCAGAGCAAAGGGGCACAGTGAGGTGCCGGAGGGGGCGACGCGGGAGGGGTTCGCGGGCACGTACGCGCCGCAGTCTCCGCCGGTCGGCACGGTGTGGCGTGGAGATCAGCGGGGCGGGCCGAGGCAGCCGCAGGAGCGATAAAAAAGTCAGTCTTGACTGTTTGTTTCTGGCGCGGCAGGCTGTGCGCGTGTCCACCGCATCGACCCGGGTCCCTCAACAGGAACGCAGTCGCGCCACTCAGGCCCGGCTGCTGGAGGCGACCCTCGACTGCCTGGTGGAACACGGTTGGTCCGGCACCACCACGACCGTCGTGGCTCAGCGCGCGGGCGTTTCGCGGGGTGCCCAGCTGCACCACTACCCGACCAGGGCGGCCCTGGTCACCGCCGCCGTCGTGCACCTCACCGAGCGGCGGGCGGCAGAGTTGCGCAGCGAAGCGGAGACCCTGCCGGCCGGCCCAGGTCGGCTGGACCGGGTCGTCGACCTGCTCGCCGCCGCCTTCACCGGGCCGCTGTTCGTCGCCGCCCTCGAACTCTGGGTGGCCGCCCGTACCGACGCCGAACTACGTGCCGCGCTGCTGCCGCTGGAGGCCCGGGTGGGCCGGGAGATGTACCGGCTGACCGTCGAGCTGCTCGGGGTGGACGAACGCCGGCCCGGCGTACGGGAGGCGGTGCAGGCGACCCTCGACCTGCTGCGTGGGCTGGGCGTGGCCAATCTGCTCAGCGATGACTCGGCCCGGCGGACCGCCCTGCTGCAGGCCTGGAAACACCAGCTCGCCGCCCTGCTCACCCCCGCTGCCGACCCGCCGGGGAGCGCGCGGCACTGACGATCCCGCCCGGAGGCATCATGCTCGACCTGCCCGCACCGCCCACCGCACCGACTGCCACCGGACGGCTCGCACCGGCTGCCACCGGGCGGCTCGCATGAGTCGGGCCACCGGCCCGGGTGCGGTGCTGCGGGTCGGTAACGCCTCCGGCTTCTACGGCGACCGTTTCTCCGCCTGGCGGGAGATGCTCGACGGCGGCGAGTTGGACGTGTTGACCGGGGACTACCTGGCCGAGTTGACCATGCTCATCCTGGGCCGGGACCGGATGCGCGACCCCGACCTCGGCTACGCGAAGACCTTCCTCCGGCAACTGGAGGGCACCCTCGGCACCGCGCTGGACCGGGGCGTACGGATCGTCACCAACGCCGGTGGGCTCAACCCGGCGGGGCTGGCCGCCGCTGTGCGGTCTCTCGCCGACCGGCTCGGGCTCACTGTGCGGGTCGGGTACGTGGAGGGCGACGCCCTCGCCAGGCCGGACGCACTGACCGCCAACGCGTACCTCGGGGCGTTCGGCATCGCCGCCTGCCTCGACGGTGGGACCGACGTGGTGGTGACCGGCCGGGTCACCGACGCCTCGCTGGCCGTCGGCCCGGCCATCGCGCACTTCGGCTGGGGACGCGACGACCTGGACGCGCTGGCCGGGGCGACCGTCGCCGGGCACCTGATCGAGTGCGGTGCCCAGGTGGCCGGGGGCAACTTCAGCTTCTTCACCGAGTTGCCCGACGGTGGGCACCGGCCGGGCTTTCCGATCGCCGAGCTGCATCCGGACGGCTCGGCCGTGCTCACCAAGCATCCGGGCACCGGCGGCGCGGTCACCGTCGAGACGGTCACCGCCCAACTGTTGTACGAGGTGGGCGGGCCTGCGTATCTGGGGCCGGACGTGGTGACCCGGCTGGACACGGTGACCCTGGATCAGGAAGGGCCGGACCGGGTCCGGGTCTGCGGGGTCCGGGGTACGCCCCCACCGGAGACGCTCAAGGTCGGCATCAACAACCTGGGCGGCTTCCGCAACTCGATGACGTTCGTGCTCTGCGGGTTGGACATTCCGGCCAAGGCCGCCCTGGTCGAGGCGCAGTTGACCGAGTCGGTCGGCCCGGATGGGCTGGAGTTCACGCTGGCGCGTACCGACCATCCGGATGCCGTGAACACCGAGACGGCCAGCGCGCTGCTGCACGTACACCTGCGCGACGGTGACAAGTCGCGGGCCGGGCGGGCCTTCTCGGCCGCGGCGGTGGAGCTGGCGCTGGCCTCCTATCCGGGTTGCACCTTGACCACGTTGCCCGGCGACGCCACCCCGTACGGAGTCTTCACCACGGACGCCGTGCCGCAGGGCGACGTCGCACACGTCGCCGTGCTGCCCGACGGCATCCGCGTGCCGATCCCGCCGCCCCCGGTGACCTGTTTGGAAGGGCCCCCTATACAACACCAGGCGTTAATAAGGGGCCCTTCCTTTCACTCGACCCGGCGGGGGGTGCTGGGGGAGGTGGTGGGGGCGCGCTCGGGCGACAAGGGCGGCGACGCGAACCTCGGGGTGTGGGCGCGTACGGACGCGACCTGGGTCTGGTTGCGGGGCTGGCTGAGCGTTGAGCGGTTGGCCGAGTTGCTGCCGGAGACGGCGGCGCTGCGCGTGCAGCGGTACGAGCTGCCCAACCTGCGCGCGGTCAACTTCGTCATCGAGGGGCTGCTGGGTGCCGGGGTGGCCGCCTCCACCCGGTTCGACCCGCAGGCCAAGGCGCTCGGCGAACTGCTCCGCGCCCGGGTGGTGGACCTGCCGACGGAGCTGACCGCCGGACCGGCATCGGAGGGAGCGCAGTGAGCACACTGGACACCGCCGTCGATCCCACCTCGGCGGCGTTCCGCGCCAACCGGGAGGCGTTGCTGGAACGCATCGCCGAGCTGGACGACACCGTGCAGCAGGCGCGGGCCGGTGGCGGCGAGAAGTACGTGACCCGGCACCATGGGCGCGGCAAGCTGCTCCCCCGGGAACGCATCGAGCTGCTGCTGGATCAGGACAGCCCGTTCCTGGAACTGTCGTCGGTGGCCGGGTACGGCACGGATTTCCCGGTCGGGGCCAGCGTGGTGACCGGCATCGGGGTGGTCGAGGGCGTCGAGTGCCTGGTGGTCGCCAACGACCCGACGGTACGCGGCGGGGCGGTGAACCCCTGGTCGCTGGCGAAGACCCGGCGGGCCGGTGAGATCGCCCTGGCCAACCGGCTGCCCATGGTGAACCTGGTCGAGTCGGCCGGGGCGGATCTGCCCACCCAGGCGGAGATCTTCATTCCGGGTGGCCGGGTGTTCCGTGACCTGACCCGGCTCTCGGCCGAGAAGATCCCCACGGTCAGCGTGGTCTTCGGCAACGCCACCGCGGGCGGAGCCTACGTGCCCGGCATGTCGGACTACACAATCATGATCCGGGACCGGTCGCAGGTCTACCTGGCCGGGCCGCCGCTGGTGAAGATGGCCACCGGTGAGGACGCCGACGACGAGTCCCTGGGTGGGGCGGCCATGCACGCCACGACGAGCGGCCTGGCCGATTTCCTCGCCGCCGACGAGCGGGACGGCATCCGGCTGGCCCGGCAGTGCGTACGCCGGTTGAACTGGCGCAAGCTGGGCCCCTCGCCCCGCAACCCGCACCCCCAGCCGCCGAAGTACGACCCGGAGGAGTTGCTCGGCATCGTCAGCGCCGACCTCCGGGTGCCCTTCGATCCCCGCGAGGTGCTCGCCCGGGTGCTCGACGGCAGCGAGTTCGACGAGTTCAAACCGGCCTACGGCACCGCCCTGGTCACCGGTTGGGGCGAGCTGCACGGGTACCCGGTCGGTGTGCTCGCCAACGCCCGAGGCGTGCTGTTCAGCGCCGAGGCGCAGAAGGCGGCCCAGTTCATCCAGCTCGCCAACGCCACCGACACCCCGTTGATCTTCTTGCAGAACACCACCGGCTACATGGTCGGCACCTCCTACGAGCAGGGCGGCATCATCAAGCACGGCGCCCTGATGATCAACGCGGTGTCGAACTCGAAGGTGCCGCACCTGACGGTCAACCTGGGTGCCTCGTACGGGGCCGGCAACTACGGCATGTGCGGTCGGGCGTACGAGCCGAGGTTCCTGTTCACCTGGCCGAACGCGAAGTCGGCGGTGATGGGCCCGGCGCAGTTGGCCGGGGTGCTGTCCATCGTGGCCCGGCAGGCCGCCGCCGCCCGTGGCCAGGAGTTCGACGCCGACTCCGACGCGGCGATGCGAATGATGGTCGAGCAGCAGATCGAGTCGCAGTCCGGGGCGCTGTTCCTCTCCGGTCGGCTCTACGACGACGGGGTGATCGATCCTCGGGACACCCGTACCGTCCTCGGGTTCTGCCTGTCGGCCATCCACAACGGACCGGTGAAGGGCGCCGACGGCTTCGGCGTCTTCCGAATGTGAGCGGGCGAATCATGATTGACAGGTTGTTGGTCGCCAACCGCGGGGAGATCGCCCGCCGGATCTTCGCCACCTGCCGGGCGCTGGGCATCGAGACGGTCGCGGTGCACTCCGACGCGGACGCCGACGCCCCCTTCGTCGGCGAGGCCGACCAGGCTGTCCGCCTGCCCGGCAACACCTCCGCCGAGACGTACCTGCGGATCGACCTGATCCTGGACGCGGCCCGGCGCTGCGGCGCGGACGCCGTCCACCCCGGCTACGGCTTCCTCGCCGAGAACGCCGACTTCGCCACGGCGGTGGCCGACGCCGGCCTGACCTGGGTCGGCCCGCCCGCCAAGGCGATCGCCGCGATGGGCGACAAGCTGGCCGCCAAGACGCTGCTCGCCGAGGCCGGCGTACCGATGCTGCCCAGCTGGACCGAGGCGGACCAGGTCACCGACTTCCCGGTGCTGGTCAAGGCGTCCGCCGGGGGCGGCGGTCGCGGCATGCGCATCGTCCGCGACCGGGCCGGGCTGGCCGAGGCCGTCGCCGGTGCGCGCCGCGAGGCGGCGTCGGCGTTCGGCGACGGCACGGTCTTCATCGAGCGGTACGTCGAACGGGGCCGGCACGTCGAGGTGCAGATCGTCGGCGACCGGCACGGTACGGTGCTCGCCCTCGGCGAGCGGGACTGCTCGATCCAGCGCCGACACCAGAAGATCGTCGAGGAGGCACCGGCGCTGCTCGCCACCGAGGTGCGGGCCCGACTGCACCAGGCGGCGGTGGCCGCCGGCCAGGCCGTCGACTATGTCGGGGCGGGCACTGTGGAGTTCCTGCTGACCGAGGAGGGTGATTTCTTCTTCCTGGAGATGAACACCCGACTCCAGGTGGAACACCCGGTCACCGAGGCGGTCACCGGGCTGGACCTGGTCCGGCTGCAACTGTTGGTCGCCGAGGGGCAGCCCCTGCCCGTGCCGGCGACCCCGCCGGTACGGGGCCACGCCATCGAGGTACGCCTCTGCGCCGAGGACCCCGCCCAGGGGTACCGCCCGGCTGCCGGCACCCTGCACCGGTTCAGCGTGCCCGGGGTGGCCGCCGAGTTCACCCCGCACCAGGGGTTGCGGCTGGACTCCGGGGTGGTCGACGGCTCGGTGGTGAGCGTGCACTACGACTCGATGCTCGCCAAGCTGATCGCCTGGGCACCCACCCGCGCCGAGGCGGCCCGCGCCCTGGCCGGTGCGCTCGCCCGCGCCGAGTTGCACGGCGTCACCACCAACCGGGACCTGCTGGTCCGGGTGCTGCGCAGCCCGGAGTTCGGTGCGACGCAGGTCGACACCGGTTTCCTGGACCGGCACCCGGAGGTCCTCGCGCCACTGCTGCCGCCCGCCGAGCTTCCGCTCGTCGCGCTGGCCGCCGCGCTCGCCTCGGCCGCCGCCCGTCGCGCCGCCGCACCTGTGCTGGCCGGGCTGCCGTCGGGCTGGCGCAACGTGCCCGCCGTCCCGCAGGTCACCCGGTTCACCAGCGGCGACGGCGGCGAGATCGAGGTCCGCTACCGGCTGGATCGGGCCGGCCGGCTCGCGCACTTGTCGACCTCTGCCGACTCGACCGCCGCTTCACCCCACCACGCCGGTCCGACCCCAGCTACGCCGAACGAGTCCGGCGAGGCCGGTGCGGAGCCGCACGAGGCGGTCACCCTGGTCGAGGCGGGCCCGGAGCGGGTCGTGCTGGACGTGGCCGGGGTGCGGCGGGCGTACCGCGTACACCGCATCGGGTCCGAAGTTTTCGTGGACGGCCCGGACTCCGCAGCGCGGCTTGTCGAGTCGCCGCGTTTCCCGTTGCCCGGCGCGGCGCTGGCCGCCGGGTCGCTGCTGGCCCCGCTGCCCGGCGCGGTGACCCGGGTGCACGTCGAGGTCGGCCAGCGGGTCGCCGCCGGTGACCTGCTGCTGACCCTGGAAGCGATGAAGCTGGAACACCCCGTTTTCGCCCCGACCGACGGCGTGGTCACCGAACTGCCGGTCCCGCCCGGCGGGCAGGTCGACACGGGTGCCGTGCTCGCCGTGGTCAACCCGCTTGAGGAGACATCGTGACGAACTTCGACCTCAGCCCGGAGCAGGACCAGTTACGCGAGGCGGTGCGCGCGCTGGGTCGCCGGTACGGTCACCGCTACTTCGTGGAGAAGGCCAAGGCCGGCGAGCACACCACCGAGCTGTGGCACGAGGCGGGCCGGCTCGGCTACCTCGGCGTCAACATCCCCACCGAGTACGGCGGTGGTGGCGGCGGGATCACCGAACTGGCCATCGTCTGCGAGGAGTTGGCCGCCGCCGGCTGCCCCCTGCTGCTGCTCGTGGTCTCCCCCGCGATCGCCGCCACCGTCATCCACCGGCACGGCACCGAGGAGCAGCGCAAACGCCACCTGCCCGGGTTGGCCGACGGCTCCCAGAAGATCGTCTTCGCGATCACCGAACCGGAGGCGGGCTCGAACTTCCACCGCCTCGCCACGGTGGCCCGCCGTGACGGCGACGACTGGCTGCTGTCCGGGCGCAAGTGCTACATCTCCGGCGTCGACGAGGCACAGCACGTGCTGGTGGTGGCCCGTACCGAGGACGCGGCGACCGGCAAGCTCAAGCCGGCGCTGTTCCTGGTGCCCACCGACGCGCCCGGAATGACCCGCTCCAAGCTCGACATGGAGATCGTGTCCCCGGAGAACCAGTTCCTGCTCTACCTGGACGACGTTCGACTGCCCGCCGACGCGCTGGTCGGTGAGTCTCTCGACGCCGGTCTGCCGGCGCTGTTCGCCGGGCTGAATCCGGAACGGATCACGGTTGCCGCGATGGGTGCCGGCACCGGTCGGTACGCCATCGAGCGGGCCACCGAGTACACCGCCACCCGGGCGGTCTGGGGCGGCCGGACCATCGGCACCCACCAGGGTGTGTCGCACCCGCTGGCACACGCCGCCGTGCAGGTGGAGCTGGCCCGACTGATGATCCAGAAGGCGGCGGCCCTCTACGACGCCGGGCGGGATCTGGAGGCGGGCGTGGCCGGCAACATGGCCAAGTACGCCTCCAGCGAGGCCGCGGCGCTGGCCGTCGACACCGCCGTCCAGGCTCTCGGCGGTGCCGGCATGACCACCGAGTACGGCGTGGCCACCCTGCTCGGTGCGGTACGCGCCAGCCGGATCGCCCCGGTCAGCCGCGAGATGATCCTCAACTTCGTCGCCCAACACATCCTCGGCCAGGACAAGTCGTACTGAGCCGGGGAAGACGGGCCGGGGTACGGCGGGCGACCCGAACGCCTGCCGTACCCCGGTGAGTCGAACGTAACTCAGCGACCGGCCGGTGTCCCTACCGGCAGCGGCGCCACCACTGGCGGTAGCTGCTTCGGTGCACCGCGACGCGGCGCGCCCTGCGCGGCCATGTCGCTGCTGGGCATCTCGGCCCGGGTGGTCGCCGCGAACTCCGGCACCTCCTGGAAGGGCTGAATGTCACCCTTGCAGACCGTGCCCTTCCTGGGCAGCGTCACCCGCAGCAGGTACGCGTCCATGGCATCGGTCACGCAGGCCGAGGTCCCGTACGCCGTGTGCCCCCAACTGTCGCTGGACAGCAGTCGGCTGTTCGGCAGCAGCTTCGAGGCGGACACCGCCCCGTTGTAGTTGGTGGAGGGGTCCCAGTAGTTGCCGACCACCAGCACCGGATTGGCGGTCCGCCGGTTGAAGGGGCCGGTGAACCGGTCCTCGTCGCGTACGGTCCAACTGCCCCGGGCGCAGGGCGCGCTGGCCCAGGTCCAGAGCCGACCGAAGTACGGATCCCGCTTGTCGGCCCTGGCTGCCCGGGCCGGCCAGGAAGCGACGGCCGTGGGGTGGTTGGCGTCGACGCAGTTCACCCCGAGGAATGCCTCCATCATGTTGTCGTACGGGATGTCGTCGAAGCGGGCCTGAGCCAGCCACCGGCCCAGCGCGGCCCGCGCCTGCTCGCGGTCCGCCGCGGATGCCGTCGGGTCGGTGAGCCGCAGCACCTCGGCGGTCAACCACACGATGTCGCCGTCGTTCCAGGGGTAGTACAGCAACCTGAGGACGGTGCTGATGAAGCTGGTGTAGGTGAAGGTTCGCGGGCCGAGGTACGGGACTTCGATCACCACCGACCCGGCCTTGAGCCGTTGCATCGCCAGCTCGAACTTGGCCGCCGGGTCGCCGGGGGCCAGCGGGCAGAGGTCTGCACCGACGGTCCTGCACCGCTTGAGAATCTCGCTGAGCGCCTTGTACGCGCCCTGCGCGCTGCGCATCCGCGACTCCTGGTCGACGTCGCCGTAGTTCCCGCCACCGACCCAGGCGGTCGCGTCCAGCACCCCGTCGATCGCCACAGCGCGAACCCGGTCGGGGAACATGTTCGCGTAGTGCTGCCCGAGGATGCTGCCGTAGCTCCACCCCAGGTAGGTCAGCTTCTTGTCGCCCACGGCCCGACGCAGCACGTCCATGTCCCGGGCCACCTGGGCGGTGGACATCGCGCCACTGATCGGCTTGCCCGTGGTGGAGCAGGCCTTGCCGACGGCGACCGAGGAGGCCACGTACTTCTTCTCCTCCGCCTTGGTGTACGGGAAGGCGACGTTCAACCCCTCGTACGCCCGGGTCTGTTCCTCGACCGTTCTGAAGCACCTGATCGGGTTGCTGGCACCCACCCCGCGCGGGTCCATCCCGACGATGTCGAACCGGTCCAGCAGGACATCACTGAGGAAGTACGGCGAGGCCAGGACGGTGGCGATGGCCGGGACTCCGGGACCACCCGGGTTGATGAAGAGGCTGCCGATCTTGCGCTTCTGGTCGCGTGCCTTGACCCGCACGACTGCCACCTGGGTGGTGGGGCCCTTCGGGTCGTCGTAGTCAAGTGGCAGGTCGACCGTGGCGCACTCGGCCCCCTCGTCGCACTCCGCCCAGTTCATCCTGGGGGTGGGTACCCGGTCGACGCGCAGGCTCTCCTTGATGCTTGTGCGGTGCGAGACGCTCGCACCACCGATGACGATCGGGGCGGCAGCGGCGGGTACGACCGCCATCCCGGCGAGCAGTACGCCGGTGATAGCCGCTGCGGCCAGTGTCCGGGCTGGTCGTGGCATAGGGACGCCTTCCGGTGGAGTGAGGGACACGTCGAGTCGAGGCTCGACCACGACCACTTTAGATACTCAGAACTCATCGCTTTACCGGACAAAGATGGCTTATCCTGGCATTCACTCGGGCGAATGTAACAACCTGTTCATCAGATGCGCCGTATTCAGCGGTGCGATGCCTGACGTTTTCCCAATCATGGGAAGTCCGTAGTTGACAGACCGGCGATCCCCGACATTCTGGACCAGTGAAACGCTTCTCCGACGCCCGAACCGTCGCGGTGGTCGCCGCCATCGCGGCCTGCTGGCTACTGGCGTCGCTGGTCGCCGGACGTCGACAAGACCTGATCGGCGTGGCGATGGCCCTGCTCTGCGTCCTGCTCGCCACCGTCGCCGGAGTGGCAGTGGCCGCAGCCCGTCAGCAGGATGCCGCCGTTGCGTCCGATCCCGCGCCCCCACTCGGGCCTGCCAACACCGGGCCGCAGGGCGTGGACGCCGACACGCTGGAGACGTTGGGCGACCGCGACGCGGTCCGCGCGATGCGGGCCCGCTACCGGACCGACGGCGACAAGTGACCGGGCAGCCGCCGCCCGCACACCTGTCGCGCCGCCCGGTCAGTTGCCGGTGAGCGTGGGCGAGGCCAGTCCGTTCAGCCCTCGTCCGGCGAGGCAGCGATACGTGGGGTCGACCTCCGCGTCGGTCGGAGGCAGCACCTCCAGGTTCCAGCCGGTCGTCGTACGCCCGCCGATGATCAGTCGGAACGTCTCCTCGTTGCAGACCCGCTGGACGGCCGGATCGGCCACGATCTCGTCGTGGCCGGCGTCAGCCAGCGCGGCGGGCAACTCGCCCTGGGCGTAGCTCTCCCAGGTGTGCCGACTGTCGCACGGCACCCGGCTCGCCTCGGCCCGTTGACCCCGCACCTGCACCGGCCCGAAGCACTCCAACTCCTCCGCGCACCGGGCACCGCTGGGCAGCGCCTGCGGCACGGCGGCACAACCCGGCCGCAGCACGCCGGTCGCCGAGGGGCGAACGGGCAGGGTCGGCTGGGCCGGCGGCAGACCACCGGCGGCCCAGGCGCCGACCCCGGCCGACGCGGCCAACGCGACGACGCCCGCCATGCCGAAGAACCAGCGTCGCCGACGCTGCCGGGCCGAGTCGCCGGGGGCCGCAGTGGTGGGCGGCGGGTGGGGCGGACCGGCGTCGTACCGACCGCCACCAAATCCGAACGAGTTGTCCTGGGCGTATCTGCCGGGAGCGCCCAGGGAGAGATTGGCAAGCAGGTCGCGCAACTCCGCGGCGGACGGCCGCTCCCCCGGATCGTTTGCCATGCCCACCCGGAGCACGTCCATCAGATCCTCCGGCACCCCGGGCAGGCTGGGGATCGGCTGGTGGAACATCTCCAGCACGGTCACCAGGCTCGGGTTCCGCTCGGCCTGCCAGCGGGGCGGCCGACCATGCATGACCGCGTAGAGCGTGGCGCAGAGCGCATACACGTCGACGGCCGGCGACGGCGGGCTGTGATTGAACATCTCCGGTGGCGCGTACGCCGGGGTGAGCACCTCCAGGGCGACCGAGGCGTCCCGCATCTCGGCGACCACCGCCAGCCCGAAGTCGGCAAGCACCGCGCTGTTGAAGTGCGAGTAGAGGATGTTTGCGGGCTTGACGTCGCGATGCAGCACGCCCGCGCCGTGCGAATGGGCGATCGCGTCGGCGATCTTGACACCGAGGTCACGGGCCTCGACGGCATCCAGCGGCGAGGTACGCATCCGCTCGGCGTACGACCCGTCGCAGAGTTCCATGATCAGATAGGGGTGCTGGTCGATGGTGACGCCGACGTCGAACAGGTCCACCACGTGCGGGTGTGACGACATCCGGCCGGCCGCCCGAGCCTCGCGCAGGAAACGCGCCTGGTCCCGTTCGCTGGCCAGGGTGCGATTCTCCACCTTGACCGCGACCTCACGACCTACGGAGATCTGAGTGGCCCGGTAGACCGTCGCATAACCACCCCGGGCGAACACCTGCAAATCAGTCAGACCAGGCACAATGGGCATCGGCAACGAGCCGGGCGGCGTGTCGGTCACGGTATCGAAAATACCCAACCGCACCGTCCGCTCATCGAACCGCATCGGCAGACGGCTCCACGTTCGACGTTCCCGCCCCGCCACGCCCGCCCGAATCCGCAGCGTCACCGGCTCGCCGGGCATCCCACCAGAGGCCCGCCGCGGTGGCCAACGCGCCCACGCCCTCCCAGGCGGCCACGCCGAAGAACGCGCCGGGCGCCACGTCGGCCAGCACCGCGAGCGTGAACACCGTGAACGTGACAAGCCGGAAGACCACCGTGAAGCGGTAGAACGCCCGCCACTCGGTGGCGGTGGCGAGCAGGTAGTAGACGCCCATGTTGAACGAGGCCATCGACGAGGCGGTCACGAAGACACCCGTGTAGTCGCCGGCCGTACGGGTCTCCGGAATCTCGAAGCCGAGCATCCCCAGCAGCGTTTCCGGCCAGAGCAGCCCGACCGCGCCCATCAGCAGTGCCAACACGCCGAACACGGCGATCGTCCAGCCGGCAACCGAGCGCGGCAGCCTCATCTTCAGCCCTCCCCCTTGACGGCCCAGCGACCACGTCGACAAACGCGGGCAACTGCACGGTAACCGTCGGCGTTACGAATCACATCACCGAAACCGACACACCTGCAGCTGCCGTACCAACCCGCCCCGGCAGGGACGGGTCAGCCGGCGGCGCGTAGCCGGGCCAGCAGGGACTCGGCGGCGGCGCGCTCGCTGCGCTGCTCGGTCGCGTACGCCAGACGAACCGCCTCCTCGGCACAGGCCGTCGCCTCGGCCGGGCGACCACACGCGGCCAACGCCTCGGCGAGCACGCTCACCGCGATCACCTGACTGCGTACGTCCTCCGCGGGCACCTGCACCGCCCGCCGGGCCCAGTCCAACGCCTGCTCCCGCTGTTCGTGCGCGAGCAGCGCCGAGGCGTACCGCGCCATCGACTGCCGGCGGGCGAACAGCAACGAGGGCGTACCGGCCGCGGCGGTGGCGACCGGCGCGAGCAGCCCGACCGCGGTACCGGAGTCGCCGGCCGCCAGCCGGGCGGTCGCCAGCAGCACCCGGGGCGCCACCTGTGCGGGTGCCTGCGGGTTGTGCGGCTCGACGCTGGTGAGCACGGCCCGGGCGTCGCGTTCGGCAGCGCTGACGTCGCCCATGTCCAGCGCCACGAAGCCACGCAGGGTGCCGGCCATCCCGGTGAGCAACGGGTGACCCGTACGGTGGGCGTAGGACATCGCGTCGGTGAGCAGGTCGGCGGCGTGCTCCGGCTCGCCCAGCCCGCGGGCGACCACCCCGCGTACGACCAGGGCGAAGCCCTGCCCCCACTCGTCGGAGGCGGCGGCGAACTCGCGGTACGCCCGCCGGGCCTCCCGATCGGCGTCGGCAAGGTCACCGAGTTCGGCCTTCGCGTACGCGTCGACGGCCCGCAGGGTGCCCACCGCCCACGCCTCGCCGACCCGCTCACCGAACGGCAGGAAGATCCGGGCCAGCCGGTGCGCCTCCCGTAGCCGGCCGGCGAGCAGCCGCGCGAAGGCGGTGGTGCCGCGCAGCCAGGCGCGGCCGTACGGGTCCTTGAGTTCGGCGAAGAGTCGAGCCGCCCGCCCGAGGACGGCGTCCGTACCGGCGAAGTCCCCTCGGGTGGTGGTCACCCAGGCCAGGTTCTGCAACGACCAGGCCTGCCCCCGGCGGTCCTGTGCCGCCAGGCTGACCTGGTACGCGGCGGCCAGCCGACTGCTCGCCTGACCCAACCGGCCGGCGAGGAAGTCCGCCATGCCCAGTCGCCGCATCGCCGAAGCCCGCAGTGCGGGCAGCTCGGCGTCGGTGGCCACCTGCAACGCCTCCCGCCAGTAGGTCTCCGCCCGCCGCAGGTCACCCATCACCTGCTGGGCCTGCCCGGCGAGCAGCAGCGCGCTGACCCGGGTCGCCGCCTGGTCCCCGGCGTTCGCCGCGATCTTCTCGGCGTAGGCCAGCGCGTCGGCGGCCTGCCCGACCTGGAGCAGCGCCCGGGCGTGGACCACACGGTCGGCACCCGGCACCTCGCCGCGGGCCAGCGCGGCGGCACGCTCGGCGTACTCGACGGCCAGCGCCGGCTCGCCCTCCTGCAACGACCGGCGCGCGGCGCGGCCGAGCGCGGCGACACCCAGCGGGGCGACCGCCCGGGCCGGCGCGTCCGGGCGCAGGGTGACCGCGTCGGCAAGCGCGGTCGCCCGTTCGACGTGACCGGCCACGAAGTCGTCCCGGGCGGCATCGGCGAAGCCGCCCGGGCCGCCCGAGCCGCTCTCCGGCGGCGCCGCCCAGCGGGCCAACGCGGCGTGCCGTTCGGCCAGCTCAGCCTTGCTTATCCCGGAGTACGCCGCCTCTCGCATCAGTGGTGTGGCGAACGCGTAGCCGGTCCGGGTGCGGTGCAGCATGCGGCGTTGCAGCAGCTCCTCCACCGCCCGTTCCTGCTCGACCGCGACCACCGCGGCCGGCCGGCCGGCCCGACCGGCGCGTTGTTCCCACAGCGCCTCCAGCGCACCGTCGGGCACCGTGTCACCGACCACCGCAGCGTCCCGCAGCACCGCGCGGGCCTCCGGTGGCAGGGCGTCGATTCGAGCCGCGAGCACGGCCGCCAGGTCGCGGGAGAGCAGCCGGCTGCCGAGTGAGCCGGGCACCAGCCGCCAACTGTTGCCCGCTCCGGCGGTCAACGCGCCGCGTTCCATCAGCAGGGTGACAAGTTCCGCCAGGTAGAAGGGGTTTCCCTGGGCGGTGGCGAGCAGTCGGTCGGCGTCGGCCTGGGGCAGTCGCCCGCCGTTGAGATAGCTGGTGAGCAGGCGGGCCGCGTCGGCACCGCGCAGCGGCGGCAGCGCGTGCACCTCGGCGTCCGCGACCCGGGTCAGGGTCCCGGCGGTACGCACCAGTTCGGGCCGGCCGAGCAGCAGCACCAGGATCGAACCGTCGAGCCGGGAGAGGGTGACCTCCAGCGCCCGGATCGTCTCACCGGTGGCGTCGTGCAGGTCGTCCACCACCACCATCAACGGCGCCTCGGCGGCGAGCGCGCTGAGCAGGTCCGCCACCGCGTTGGGTACCGCCTCGGCGTCGGGTGGCGGAGAGTTGCTCCAGTCGACCTGGTCGGTGCCGGTGGGCAGTTCGGCGTACCCGAGCAGGGCCAGCAGTTGGTCGACGGCGACCGGGGCGGGATCGGGGCGGAACCGGCTGAGTCGCTGGCCGAGCCGCCGCAGCCGCTCCTCCACCGCCGCCCGGGTGACCGCGGTGGCCGTGTCGTTGGGCAGGCCGGCGGCGGCGCGTACCAGGTCGGCGAGGGGAGCGAGCCGGCGACGCTCGCCGAACGCGGCACACCGTACCGACAGCACTCGGGCACCGGTGTGGGCGGCGTACCGTCCGGCCCCCACGTCGTAGCCGGCGGCGAGACGTTCCACCTCGGCGGCGAACCGGGACTTGCCGATGCCCGCCTCGGCGGTCATCAGCAACACTCGGGGCTCACCCCGGTCGATCACCTCGGCCAGTCGCCCGGCGACCCGGCCGATCTCGGTCTCCCGCCCTACGTAGGGTGCCTCGTCACCGAGCCCTGACCGGGTGCCCGGGGCGTCCAGCAGGCCGAGCAGTTCGTACGCCTCGACCGGCTCGCGCTTGCCCTTGAGCCGCAACGGCCGCAGCGCCCGCCAACTGGCCACGTGCCGGGTGGCCGCGGCGGTGCGCGCCCCGGCGTAGACCGCGCCGACGGCGGCGGCGTCGGCCAGCCGGGCGGCGGTGTTCACGGTGTCGCCGATGACCGTGTACTCGATGGCGGCCTGGATGCCGGCTATCACGTCGCCGGTGTTCAGGCCGACCCGCAGGCCCAACGGCGCGCCGCCACCGCGCTCGTCGTCCAGCACCCGGCGCACCGCCCGCTGCATGGACAGCGCGGCGCGTACGGCCCGCTCGGCGTCGTCCTCGTGAGCCACGGGGGCACCGAAGACCGCCATGATCCCGTCACCGGTCAGCTTGTCGACGTGCCCGCCGAAGGTCTTCACCGCCCCGGCGAGGGAAGCCAGCACCCGGTCGGTGACCGCGCCGACCCGCTCCGGGTCGAGATCCTCCGACCAGGAGGTGAAGTCGGACAGGTCACCGAAGAGCACGGTCACCACCCGGCGTTCGGCGGCCGGCAGGGTCGCGGCGGCCGGCAGTGCGGCACCACAGTTGTGGCAGAACCGGCCACCGGGTACGGCGACGGTTCCACAGACCGGGCAGGTCACGGTGTGTCCAACCCCGCGCCGTCAGCGCCGGTGTCCCGGCCCAGATACTCCAGTTGGGCGCGGACCGACCACTCCGCCGCCCACCACAGCGACCGGTCCACGTCGGCGTAGACCTTTGCGACCACCTCCGCCGCGGTGTGCGCACCCTCGTCGAGGGCCACCCGGACCTGGTCGAGCCGGGCCCGCCGGTGGGCGAGGTAGAACTCGGCGGCGGCACCGCAGTCGGCAAGCGCCGGGCCGTGTCCCGGCAACGCCGGGATCCCCCGGTACGTCGAGAGCAGTTCCAGGCTGGCCAGGTAGTCGCCGAGGTGGCCGTCCGGGTGGGCGACCACGGTGGTGCCTCGGCCCAGGATGGTGTCGCCGGTCAGCACCACCTGCCGGCCTTCCCGCTCGACCAGCAGGCAGATCGAGTCGGCGGTGTGCCCGGGGGTCGGCACCAGCCGGATGGACAGCCCGCACCCGTCGCCGCCCAGTTCGACACCGTCCGGTCCGTCGCTGTCCGGTCCGTCGCTGTCCGGTCCGACGCCGTCCGGTCCGTTGCCGTCCGGTCCGGTGCCGGTCAGGGGCGGGGCGGCGATGCTGTACGCGGGATCGACGGCCCGGACCGGCACCCCGTCGAGCAGTTCGTGCAGCCGCGGGGCGCCCTCGGTGTGGTCGGGATGCCCGTGGGTGATCAGGACCAGCCCGATCGGCCCGAGCGCGGTGATCGCGGTCAGATGCCCCTCGTCAGCCGGCCCCGGATCGACCAGGACCCCGTACGCCGCACCGGGAGCCCGCAGCAGCCAGGTGTTGGTGCCATCCAGCGTCATCACGCCCGGATTGGGCGCGCGCAGCAACGTCACCCACTCCGGCAGTTCGCTGGCGAGGGCGGTCACCGCCCCCGTCACATGCCCTCCCATGGCTGCGATCGTACGACCCCACCAACCCGCCCTCGCGATCTTGCAGTTTCAGTCCCCGATTCGCCCCTGATTAGGGCGTTTCATCCCGACCGAAAGTGCAAGATCGCGGGGGCGAGGGCGGGAGGGCGGGGAGGGGGAGGGGGTCAGGTGACTTCGACGATTACTTCTACCTCGACGGGGGCGTCCAGGGGGAGTTCGGCGACGCCGACGGCGCTGCGGGCGTGGCGGCCGGCTTCGCCGAAGACGGCGCCGAAGAGGTCGGACGCGCCGTTGATGACGGCGGGCTGGCCGGTGAAGCCGGACGCGCTCGCGACGAAGCCGGTCAGCTTGACCACCTTGACGACGTTCTCCAGGCCGACCAGCGCGTCGATCGCACCGAGCGCGTTGAGCGCACACTGCTGGGCGAGCTGCTTGGCCTGATCTGCGGAGACGCCGGCACCGACCTTGCCGGTGGCCAGCAACTTGCCGGCCGAGACCGGCAGCTGCCCGGAGACGTAGACGTGCTGGCCGGACTGCACCGCCGGCAGATAGCTCGCCACCGGCGGCACCACCTCCGGCACCGCCAACCCGAGCTCCGCCAGCTTGGCGTGCGGCCCGCTCATGCCTTCGGCCGCTTCAGGTACGCGACGAGCTGCTCAGGATTCGGTCCGGGTACGACGGAGACGAGTTCCCATCCGTCCTCACCCCAGTTGTCGAGGATCTGCTTGGTCGCGTGGACCAGCAGCGGGACCGTGGCGTATTCCCACTTCTGCATCGTCGGAGAGCTCCCTCGGTGGCATGGACACTTCGGGCCACAGCCTACGGTCCACCGCTCGGCTCGGAGGCGGGACGCGGCTCGGGTGTGGTCGGCAGGTCCCCGCAGGGGCCCCGATGGTCGTACGGCTGGGGGCAACGCGTGCGGTCGGCCAGCAGCAGATCGCAGAAGACCCGGTGGCGGTTGTTCTGGTCGTCGGCGGTCGACACCTCGGTCTCCCCCGCGTCCAGCTCGGGCAGGAAGTTCAGCGAGGTGGCCACCCGGCTGGCCAGGGTGGTCGCGGCGGCCAGGTCGGTCACCTTGATCGGCAGGTGGATGACGTACCCGGGGCTCTCCTCGTCCCGCCCACCGGCCGGCTCCAGGCCCGGCGGGTCGACGGGACGCCGGTAGGACCGCTCGTTGACCGGCAGCCGGCCCAGGGCGGCGACCCCGAGCGGCCTGCCGCCCCCGAGTGCCCCTGACGGGAAGTGGGCTCGGGGGGTGTTTTCCGTGTCGCGCATGCGCTTCCTCCGGGCGTCGTACCTGGTCACGGCATCCCCCGATGATCCGGAGCCGCTGCCCCCGCCCCCGGCCCGGACGTGCCGGAGCGACCGTAGGACGGCCCGCAGGTCCCATCAACCAAGACGCGCGCGCCAAGGGCGTTCGGTCGCATTTGTGACACCTGTCCAGCAGTACGGTGATCGCGCCCCCGCCGCACGGACACCACGCCCCCGCAGTCCCCACCCGGACCGCTACCCTTCCCGTCTGGACGGGCACCCTGCCCGGCCGCCCGATCCCATCGCTCGCCGACGCCCCGCGGCGATGCGCCCATACCGGGGGGACGCGATGACCCAGCCACCCACCAGCGGCCCGACCGGCCCCACGGAACTGCCGCCCACCTCGCCGCCTGCGCCCACCTCGCCACCCCCGCCCGGTTATCCCCAGACCGGCTATCCCCCGCCCGGTTACCCGCCGACCGGTTACCCGCCGCACGCGGCACCGGCCGGCCGACCGCCCCGCAAGCGCGGTGCCCTGCTGGCCGCGCTCGCGCTCGCAGTGGTGTTGGTGCTCTGCGCCGGCGGCGGCGTGGCCGCGTTCCTGACCGTGCGGAACGCCGAGTCCGGCGAGGGCGCGTCCGAGCCCTCCGTGGCGGTGGACGAGTTCCTCACCGCGATCTACCAGGAGCGGGATGCGGCGAAGGCGGCCCGCCTGGTGTGCAGCGCCGCCCGGGACCAGCAGAAGATCCGCGCCAAGGTCGCCGAGGTCGAGGAATACCTCTCGGCTCACCAGAGCCCCCGGTTCCGCTGGGACACCCCGAAGGTGGACAACGAGACAGGTGACCGTGCCACGGTCACCACCACGGTGACGGTGACCACGTCCGATGAGAAGATCGCCGGCCAGGATCTGCGCTTCACCGTGATCCGCAAGACGGGCTGGTGGGTCTGCGAGGTCGCCTGAGCCCGCCGGATGGATAGGCTCGACAGGTGGGAGCTACGCAGCGACCGGCCGATCGGGCCGGCACCGATTGGCCCGCCCGCCTGCACGTGGTGACCGGCAAGGGCGGCACGGGCAAGACCAGCGTGGCTGCCGCGCTGGCTCTGGGCCTGGCCGCCGGTGGGCGTCGCACCCTGCTGGTCGAGGTGGAGGGGCGTCAGGGCATCGCGCAGCTCTTCGGCACGCAGCCGCTGCCGTACGCCGAGCGACACCTGGTCGACGCGCGCGACGGCGGCGAGGTGTACGCGCTGGCGGTGGACGCCGAAGAGGCGCTGCTGGAATACCTGGACATGTTCTACAAGCTCGGCGCGGCCGGTCGGGCGCTGCGCAAGCTGGGTGCGATCGACTTCGCCACCACCATCGCTCCCGGGCTGCGCGACGTGCTGCTCACCGGCAAGGTCAAGGAGGCCACCACCCGCACCGCCGACCAGCGACGGGTGTACGACGCCGTGGTGCTGGACGCCCCGCCCACCGGTCGGATCGGCCGATTCCTGAACGTGACAGCCGAAACCGCCCGGCTGGCCAAGGTCGGCCCGATCAAGACCCAGAGCGAGGGGGTCGCGGCGTTGCTGCGCTCGCCGATGACCGCCGTGCACGTGGTGACCCTGCTCGAAGAGATGCCGGTGCAGGAGACGATCGACGCGATCGGCGAGTTGACCTCGCTCGGCTTCGGGGTGGGCAAGGTGATCATCAACGCGGCCCGGCCACCGCTGCCGACGGGACAGCTGGTCACCGAGGCGGAGTTGGAGCACGGGCTGCGCGCCGCCGGGCTGCCGGTCGAGCAGCGGCTCGTCGCCGGCCTGCACGACGAGGCACGTGACCAGGTGATCCGCCGGGAGCTGGAGGATTCACTCCGCGCCGACCTGGTGGAGTTGGGCGTACCGCTTGTGGAGTTGCCGCTGTTGCCCGGTGGGATGGACCGCGCCGGCCTCGACGTCCTCGCCGCAGCCCTGTTGAGGGGCGATTGACTCACACCTTGACGTCGGGCTGGCACGTCAGCGGGGTCGGCCCGATACGCTCAATTGGTGCCTTCCGACAACGCCGCGCCGCCGCTGGACGTCGACCAGATCCTGGCCGACCCCGGCGTACGGATCGTGGTCTGCTGCGGGGCCGGCGGAGTGGGCAAGACGACCACGGCCGCAGCGCTCGCGCTCCGTGCGGCCGAACAGCACGGCCGGCGTACGGTGGTGCTCACCATCGACCCGGCCCGGCGGCTGGCCCAGTCGCTCGGCCTGACCGAGCTGGACAACACGCCCCGGCAGGTCAAGGGGATCGACGTCGAGGCCAGCGGCGGCGAGTTGCACGCCATGATGCTGGACATGAAGCGCACCTTCGACGACGTGGTGCTCGCGCACACCGACCCGGCGAAGGCAGCGGAGATCTTCGCGAACCCCTTCTACCAGGCGATGAGTTCCACCTTCTCCGGCACTCAGGAATACATGGCCATGGAGAAGCTGGGTCAGCTGCACGCCCGGGGCGAGTGGGATCTGATCGTGGTGGACACCCCGCCGTCCCGCTCGGCACTGGACTTCCTCGACGCACCGGCCCGGCTGTCCCGGTTTCTCGACGGACGGATGCTGCGGCTGCTGCTCGCCCCGGCGCGTACCGGCGGTCGCAGCATGTTCAACCTGGTCACCGCGTCCTTCGGGATGTTCTCCCGGGTCGTGCAGAAGGTGCTCGGCACGCAACTGCTTACCGACCTGTCCGGCTTCGTCGCCGCGCTCGACTCGATGTTCGGCGGCTTCCGGCAGCGCGCGGAACAGACGTATCGCATCCTGCAGGCCCGCGAGACGGCGTTTCTGCTGGTCGCGGCCCCCGAGCCGGACGCGGTCCGGGAAGCCGCCTACTTCGCCGGGCGGCTACGCGAGGAGAAGATGCCGCTCGTCGGTCTGGTGCTCAACCGGGTGCACCGTCCGGCGGTGCCCGAGTTGGACGCTGAGACCAGCCGGGCCGCCGCTGACCGGCTGCGGTCGGTCGGTGGCCACGAGGGCACGGTCGAGGTGCTGCTCGCGCACGCCACCCTGGCCGAGCAGGCGGTCCGCGAACGGCAGGTGGCCACGCGGTTCACCGAGGAGTTCCCGCAGGTGCCGACCGTGTCGGTGACAGCGCAGCCCGCCGACGTGCACGACGTCGACGGGCTACGCACGATCGCAGCGGCGATCAGCCGCTCCTGAACGGCGGTCGGTACGGCAATCAGTCGTTGCCGACCGCGCCGGTGGTGACGAGGATCTTGTCCTTGCCACTCTTGTCCTTGGCGTTCTTCTTCATCGCCGCTTCGAACATCTTGCGCCAACTGGCGACCTGCGGATGGCGGCGCAGCAGCGCCCGGCGTTCGCGTTCGGTCATGCCGCCCCACACGCCGAACTCGATTCGATTGTCCAGCGCGTCGGCCAGGCACTCGTACCGGACTGGGCAGCTACGGCAGATCCGCTTCGCCACGTTCTGTTCGGCGCCCTGTACGAACAACGCGTCCGGGTCCCCGTTCTGACACGCCGCCAGCGACGGCCAGTCAGTGATCATGCCCATCTGTACTCGTCCCCCCTTGCAGTACTACCGACGCCGTCGCGGGCCAGCCGGCAATTCCCCCCGATCGACCGGCACGCCTCACCCCAAGGCGGCACGGACGACTCATGTGGCGCTCTCGCCGCCCCCATCATGCTCTGTAGTTGCCCGATTACGCAACGTTGTCGGCCAAATCCATCATTCCGGACAACCCCGGCTTCTCGGGCCAGGGACCGCCGCTTACCCCACCGGAGTCCGCGAAAACGCTGCGAGCCGCCCCCGCGTGGAGGAAACTCAGCACGGAATCACGCAACCGGACACCCGGTGCCACGCGTCTAGCACAACGAGACCGGCGCACGCAGGAAATGGGGAAAAGACGCCCCAGCGCCGCTCGTTACCTGTTCGCGTACCCTGTCGAGGTGACCTGGATGCGGAAACGTGACCATAACGTCCTGACCAATGCCGCATCGCTGCTCATCTGTGGGCTGCTGGCCGGCGTGGTCGTCGCCGCTGCGGCCTTTCCCGCGGTGGCGATGTCGGGTTTGGCCGCGAAGGCGGGCGCAGACACCTTCGGCGCGCTGCCGGGGGAACTGACCATGGCCCGCGCCCCACAAATCAGTTATCTGCTCGCTTCTGACGGCAAGACGCCGCTGGCCACGATGTACGACGAGAACCGACGCGACGTCAAGTTCGAGGACATCTCGCCGTACATGCGCGCAGCGATCATCGCCGCGGAGGACCACGACTTCTACAAGCACAACGGAGTCGACCTCAACGGCGTGGCCCGCGCCTTCGTCAACAACAGCTCCGCCACCAACGACCGGCAGGGCGCCTCGACGCTGACCATGCAGTTCGTCCGGATGAGCATCGCCTACACGGCGACGCACCCCGCCGACGTGCTCGCCGCGACCGAGGACACCAGCGCGCGGAAGCTGCGCGAGATGCGCTACGCCCTCCAGCTCGACAAGGAGATGTCGAAGGACGAGATCCTGGAGCGCTACCTGAACCTCGCCGCCTTCGGCAACGGCGCGTACGGCATCTTCGCCGCCAGCCAGGTCTACTTCAACAAGAAGCCCAAGGACCTGACGATCGACGAGGCCGCCATGCTGGCCGGCCTGGTCAAGGCCCCCACCTCGTTCGACCCGACCACCAAGAGCGGCTACCCGCAGGCGGTCGCCCGGCGCGACTACGTGATCGACCACATGGTCACCACCGGGGCGATCACCAAGGAGCAGGCCGAGAAGGCCAAGGCCGTCAAGCTGGTGGTGAAGGGCAAGCGCGCGCCGAACGGCTGCGTCGCCACCAACAAGAACGCCTGGGGCTTTTTCTGCGACTACTTCTACCGCTGGTGGATGTCGCAGGAGACGTTCGGCGCCACCTCGTACGACCGGGAGCGGCGGCTCAAGAGCGGCGGCTACACCATCGTCACCACGCTGGACAAGCAGGCCCAGGACGGCGCCGACAAGGCGGTCCGCGCCGCCAAGCCGGTGACCGCCAAGGAAGCTGTGATGATCGCCGTGATCGAGCCCGGCACCGGTCGGGTACGCGCCCTGTCGGTCAACCGGAACTTCAAGCTCGACAACCCGAAGAACCCGAAGAACCGCCCGCACAGCGACCCGGTCCAGCGCGCCAAGGGCAAGCTCGGCAACTACCCGAACACGGTGAACCCGTTGCTGACCGGTGGCGACGGCATCACCGGCTACCAGGCCGGCTCGGTGTTCAAGATCTTCACCATCGTGGCCGCGCTGGAGAAGGGAATCCCCCTCAGCTACACCATCAACGCGCCGCAGCAGTTCAAGTCGGAGTACATCCTCCGCCAGGGTGCCCCGGCCACCTGCCCGGGCACGCACTTCTACTGCCCGACCAACTCGAACAAACAGCCGGGCGGCGTGAAGGACATGTGGAGCGCCTTCTCGGCCTCGACCAACACCTACTTCGTGCCGCTGCAACAGCAGATCGGCGCGGCGAACGTGGTCGACGCGGCCAAGCGGCTGGGCATCCAGTTCCGGGTCACCAAGGAGAACGACTGGGCCAACGACAAGACGGCCGCCAACCAGTGGGGCGCGTTCACCCTGGGTGTCACGGACACCACGCCGCTGGAGTTGGCGAACGCGTACGCCACGCTGGCTGCGGACGGCAAGTACTGCGAGCCGACCCCGGTGCAGGAGATCCGCGACCTGAACGGCAACAAGCTGGACGTGGCCAACCCGCGCTGCGAGAAGCGGATCAGCACGGAGGTGGCCCGCGCGGCCGTCGACGCGGCGCGCTGCCCGGTCGGTGACAACTCCTCCACCAGCAAGTGCGGCGGCAGCCGTACGGCCGCCAACGGCCGCTGGGTCGTCGGCAAGCCGATCGCCGGCAAGTCCGGCACCACCGACGCGGAGAAGTCCGCCTCCCTGGTCGCGATGACCAAGCAGTACGCGGTGGCCGGCATCCTGGCCGACCCGGACTGGCCGCAGACCAACGTCAAGATGAAGCACAACGCTCCCGACGGCATCAACCCGCCGGTCTTCCAGACGCTCAAGGCCGCCATGGCGGGCAAAAAGGCGATCAACTTCGACCCACCGGGACAGAAGATCGCGTTGGGCGACCAGCGGAGCATCCCCGGGGTCCGGTGCCTCAGCATCGACCAGGCGAAGTCCCGCCTCTCCGGTGCCGGCTTCACGCCCATCGTGTCGAGCGCTCGGGTCACCTCGGACTGCCCGGCCGGCAGCGCCGCCGGCACCAGCCCGGAGGGCCGCACCATCAAGGGCGGCATCGTGACCATCACGGTCAGCGCCGGCGGCGGCGGAAGCAACGACGATGACGACGACGACAATGGTCGACCCGGCAATGGTCGACCGGGCAACGGGCCACCCACCCGGCCGGGGACAGACCGGCCTGGCGGCTGACCGCGACCTGTAACGCCGAACGGGCGGGCACTCCTCACGGAGTGCCCGCCCGTTTTCTTCGGCGGCTCAGAGACCGAGCTGGCGGCGTACCTCGGCGGCCACCCGGCCTCCCTCGGCCCGGCCGGCCACGGCCGCCTGGGCCGCCTTCATCGCCGGGCCCATCTGGGCCTTGCCGGTGAAGCCGCCCGCGGCGAGCGCCCCCGCGACCAGATCGGTCAGTTCGGCGTCGGAGAGCTGCTGCGGCAGGTAACGCTCCAGCACCTCGCCCTCAGCGGTCTCCTTGGCGGCCTGCTCGGTACGCCCCGCGTCGGAGAACGCCGTCGCGGCCTCCCGACGCTTCTTGGCCTCCTTGGTCAGCACGGCCAGCACCTCGTCGTCGCTGAGCTCGCGCTTGGCCTTGCCGGCGACCTCGGCCGTGCCGACGGCGGCCAGGGCCATCCGCAGGGTGGAGGTGGTCAATTCGTCGCGGGCCTTGAGGGCGGCGCGCATGTCGGCGGTGAGACGGTCCTTCAGCGTGCTCATGGACGCCCAAACTACCCTGATCGGCATGCGAAAGCGCACACTATTCCGGCTCGCGACCGCCACCGTCGCGACGGGCGCCGCCGCCCTGGCGTACGCCTCCCTGGTCGAGCGCAACATGTTCACGCTGCGGCGCTTCGACGTCCCGGTGCTGCCTGCCGGCACCGAGCCGCTGCGCGTCCTGCACCTGTCCGATCTGCACATGACCCCCAACCAGGTACGCAAACAGCACTGGGTGGCCTCGCTCGCCGCCCTCGATCCCGATCTGGTCGTGGTGACCGGCGACAACATGGCCCATCCGGAGGCGGTGCCGGGGGTGCTCCGGGCGCTGCAACCGCTGCTCGACTACCCCGGTGCCTTCGTCTTCGGCTCCAACGACTACACCGGGCCGGTCTGGAAGAACCCGTTCAGCTACTTCCTGCCGGACCGGGAGTACACCGAGGGGGTCGAGCTGCCCTCCGAGGAGCTGCGAGACGTCCTCATCGGGGCCGGTTGGGCCGATCTGAACAACCGGCGGAGCACCGTCAAGGCCGGTGGTCGGGCGATCGACATGGCCGGCGTCGACGACCCGCACGTCGAGCGGGACGACTACACAGCGGTGGCCGGCCCGGTCTCCGCCTCGGCGGATCTCTCCATCGCACTCACCCACTCCCCCGAGCCGGCGCTGCTCGACGAGATGGCCGCCGACGGCTTCGCGTTGCTGCTCGCCGGTCACACGCACGGCGGCCAGGTCTGCGTACCGGGCGTGGGGGCGCTGGTGACCAACTGCGGGCTGCCCCGGTCGATGGCGAAGGGCCTGCACCGTTGGCCCGGTTCGGACGCCTGGTTGCACGTCTCCGCCGGTCTCGGCACCCACCCGACCGCGCCGGTCCGGTTCGCCTGCCGCCCCGAGGCCAGCCTGCTCACCCTGATCCCCCGCTGACCGTCCCGCCCACGGGGGTACCGAGTTTGACCCTCGGGACGAGTGGGCTACTATTTGTCGGCACGCCTCGGGGTGTGGCGCAGCTTGGTAGCGCGCTTCGTTCGGGACGAAGAGGTCGTCGGTTCGAATCCGGCCACCCCGACAGATGCGAGGCCCTGATCAGCAACACGCTGGTCAGGGCCTCGTGTTCTATCTACGGCTCGGGACGCAGGACCTGCCCTCCTGAGTGCGAGACGGCGCACCAGAGTCCGATCACACTCCCGCAGGTCGCCCGTTTCCTGGCGACACCGCCGCCCGCTCAACCAGGGCAGTTCCTTGCTAAAGCAAATTGCTACCGCAAACGTACTGAGACACGCGCAATATTTGCTTGTTCAGGAATCCTCCACTCAACTCAGGATAAACCAGACAGGTGTCAGTTCTTTGACACACACCACTGTCTCCTCACCACTCATCGTGTTACCGTACTGACCGAAACAGCGATCGTACGGGTTGTGAGCCCTGGCTGGGAATTTCAATGGGGGGAACAGTGCGTTGTCCTAGCTCGGCGCGGTCCGAGTTGACGCCGCAGATGCTCGTATACGATGATTTCGACCATCGCAGCCAGGCTCGCTGGATGTCCTATGTGATGTATTTCCACCGGGTCAACTACCGATCTCCCGTAATCAACACCGATCGTTTGGGCTTTCGCATTTCGCATGGCGCCGACAGTCAGACCTCGGCGGGTGGTGAGCCGACAAACGGCCCGGTCCGATTACTGGCGGGCAGTTCGATGGCAATGGGCATCGGAGCGACCTGTGATCAGGCGACGCTCGCCTCGCGACTGTGGACCACCCATGCGCCGTCGCGACCGTGGTTGAACTTTGCCGGGCGCAGTCATTCCTCCGCTCAGGAACTGCTGCTCTTCCTCTTCTATCGGCACCTGTTGCCACCGGTGGAGGAAATCGTCATCCTCTCCGGGCTGAACAACCTGGCCCTGGCGCGGCTTCCCGCCAGCCAACGCGGTGATGACGGCGCCTTCTTCAACTGTGGCGACTACTTCGGCCAGATGGACAAGCTCAAGTCCCAGTTCCGGACGCACCACTTCGGGTCAGGCGGTCAGCAGACCGGCGGCGACGAACCCGTCCGCCCGCTCCAGGTGCGGATCGAGGACGCCGCAGCGCTGACGATCCGGCACCTGGAGTCCTGGAAGCAGCTCTGTGCCGGCACCGACACGAGGATCACCTTCGTGCTGCAACCCCTGGCCACCTGGGTACGCGAGACGGCCGCACCCCAGGAGAGACGACTCTTCGACGAACTGGACAAGATCTCGAACTTCTGGGAGTTGTTCGGTGACATCGCCACCAGGGAGACGGCCCGCAGGTACGCGGAACTGCTGCAGTTGGGTTGCGAGAAAATCGATGTCAACTTCCTGGACATCAATCCGCTCCTCGCGAACAGCGCCGCGGACGACAGCTGGCTCTATGTCAATCGAGCGCACATGACCGATTACGGACTCGACCTGGTGGCGCAGTTACTGGCCAGCGAGCTGGATCTGTCGCGCTAGATCATCGGTTCACCATCACAAGTGAGGACAGGAACATGAACCTGCTGCGCAGGATCTTCGGGAAGATCTTCGGTCGCAAGAAGAAGCCGAAGAACGACGCCTCGATCTACCCGATGTTCTAGCCGGCTCCGCAACAGCGGCGCCACCACCTTTTCGCACCAGTGCTGGAGAGCGGGCTGCGTCGCGCTTTCCGTGCCTGACCGAATCGGTTCAGCCGTGGTCGAACGCCGGTAGGGCCGAAGCGTCACAGGACGAACCTTTCTGCAGTGAACGGACGATACCTCCGCTCCGAGCTCCTCGCGACGACGCAAGGTGAAAACGCCCGGTTACGGGCGTGTGTGCGGACTAGTCGAGGGATGACAGTGTCAACGAATGCGGTCCACGAGTCGGGCCAGAATGCCGCCCGACAGCTTGGTCAACAGGATCACTCTCGCCGGCTCTATGTCATCGCGGTTGATCCCGAGACCTCATTTCCCGGAACTCCATTTATCGAACGGATCCGGGCGGAGATCGGTGACATCGCCGGTCGTGAGCCCATGCCGGCCACGCTCGATGAACTGCGGGCCGAAGTGGTGCGGTGGTGTGCCGCCGAGGCCGATCGCTTCGAGGGGCTGGTCAGCGCGTCTGCGGATCCACTGACCACGGATTCCCTCGTACGCCGCGCCGCGCTCGCGGCGGCACCACTCGCGCTGCGGTCGGGTGCCTGGCTTCAGTGGCAGAGCGCGCCGGGCAATGCCGACGACGCGACCGTACTGCGGATTCTGACCCTTTATGCCTCGGATGTCGGTGTCGGTCGGCCGCAGGATTCCCGAGGCAGCGTCTACCTGTCCCTGCTGCGTCAACTGCACCTCTCCGAGCACGCCGCTCCGGTGGCCCGGCTGGTGCACGACCCTCGGGTGGCGGACCACCACTTCCATCTGCCCGCGACTCTGCTGGCGATGAGCAGGCGACCGGAGGACTTCCGACCCGAACTCGTCGGCGCGGACCTGTGTCTGCGTACGGTCGGATTGCTGCCGGCGTTGAGACTTGTGCGCCAGGTGCATCCGCAGCTCGTGGACTGGACCGCGATCGACCCGTCCGCCGCCCGCGCCGGCGACGAGCTCTCGGGGCTCCAGCTCTGCCTGGCGATCGTCGAGAACGGATTCGACGACGGTGAGCTGGCTCGGGTGCGTACCGGTTTCCAGTGGGCGTTCACGGTGCTGAAGCGGTGGAGCGCAAGCCTGTTCGCCGAGCTCGACGAGGCCCGTGACCCGGCGTACGAGATGGCCGAGTTGTTGCGCCACCGGGCCCGCGAGGGCGCGGTGTACCACCAGGTCTTCGCCATCGCCGGTCGGTCGCTCTCCGACTGGCTCCAGGACGCCCGGACCGACCCCAGCGAGCTGCTGGCCGAGCTGGCGAAGAGCCGCCTGGTCAAGCCGGGGCGGTCCGCGGACAGTCCGCTGGTCAACGGCCTCGTCAGTGAGCGTGGCCCGATGTTCCGGGTCTTCTCTCCGGCCGACCTGCTCGTCATCCGCCGATGGATCGACTCGCTGCCCACCCGGCAGCCCGAGCCCGAGCCGCCGAAGAGGGCCCCTGAGGCAGATGCTGTGTCGGCGAAGCTGCTGGCGACCGTCATGGCCGGCCCGGTCGACGACGGCCGGGAACCGGGTGACATCCGGGAGGCGTACCACCTGCTGCAGCAGCGGACGGACACCCCGGCGATCCGCCGGTTCGCCCTGGACTACGTGCGGGGCTGGCTGGCTCGGTCCCGGCACAGGATGGCGTCGGATCCGCAGCGCCTACCCGATGTCTGGGGACGCGAAGGTCTGCGCCCCTGGCTGGTCGAGCAACATGACCGGCAGGGACGTGACTTCGAGGCGTCGGCCACCACCCCGATGCCGACCCGGGAAGAGCTGATCGACTCCACCGTGCAGCTGGCACCGTTGACGCTTATCGACGGTGCCTGGCTGCAGGGGTTCACCGACTACGAACACGCCGCCTCCGAGCAGGGCTACTTCCTGTTCGAGACCTACTGGGACGAGCTCGGCAACGGGGTGCCGCGGCTGAACCATCCGCTCATCTACCGGCAGGTGCTCGCCGAGATGGACATCAAGGTGCCGCCGACCGCATCGCGCGAATTCGCCATGTGGGAAGGGTTCCGGGACGAGTCCTTCGAACTGCCGGTGTACTGGCTGAGCATCGGGCGTTTTCCGCGGACGTTCATGCCGGAGATCCTCGGGCTGAACCTGGCCATGGAGCTGTCCGGGGTGGGTGGCACCTACCGGCGGGCGCGCCAGGCGCTGAAGAAGTACGGCTTCTCCACGAAGTTCGTCGACATCCACAACACCATCGACAACGTCGCCACCGGACACTCCGCCTGGGCCGCCGACGCGGTCGACACCTACCTCGCCTCGCTGCCCGTGTCCCATGGCGCCGGAGCGGTCGCCGAGGTCTGGGAGCGGGTACGCACCGGATTCCGATCGCTCAACCCACCGTCCGGCCTGCTGGCCAGGCGGGCGTTTCGTCGCGCCCGCAGGGCCAGCAGATCGCTCGCCACCATCTGATCGACCGACGCACCACACCCACACTGAGGAGATCGATCGTGGGAAAGCTGGTTCTGGGCTTGTCCGCTTACTACCACGACAGCGCGGCCGTGCTGGTGCGGGACGGAAAGCCCATCGCCGCCGCCCAGGAGGAGCGCTTCACCCGTAAGCGCCACGACCCGGCCTTTCCGGCGGAGGCGGTGAAGTACTGCCTGGCTGAAGGCGGTGTCGGGCTCGACGATGTGGATGCGGTCGCCTACTACGAGGATCCGAAGCTGAAGTTCGGCCGGGTGCTGACGAGCTTCGCCGCCTCGTCGCCCTTCTCCCTGGAGGCCTTCACCCGGGTCCTACCGGAATGGACGTCCTGGAAGCGCGACACGGTCGGGCGGGTGCGCCGGTCGCTTGCCGACCTGGGACTGGGCGCGGTCCCGGAGATCAACGTCCGGCGGCATCACGAATCCCACGCGGCCTCCGCGTTCCTGCCGAGCCCGTACGAGTCGGCAGCGGTGTTGTGCATCGACGGCGTCGGTGAGTGGGCCACCACCACGCTCTGGCACGGCCAGGGCAGTCGGATCCGCCACCTGGCGGAGATCAGGTACCCGCATTCACTGGGCATGCTCTACTCGGCGTTCACCTACTTCTGCGGATTCAAGGTCGACTCCGGCGAGTACAAGCTCATGGGCCTGGCCCCGTACGGCGTGCCGCGCTACGCGGACGTGATCCGGCAGCATCTGATCGACGTCAAGGACGACGGCTCGTTCCGGCTCAACATGAGCAACTTCGAGTTCCTGCGCGGTCAGGTCATGACCGGTCGCGGGTTCGAGCAGTTGTTCGGTGGGCCGCGCCGCGAGCCGGAGAGCCCGCTGACCGAGCGGGAGTTCGATCTGGCCGCGTCGGTGCAGCTTGTCACCGAGGAAGTGGTGCTCAAGCTGGCCCGGACCGCCCGCGAGATGACCGGTGAGGCCAACCTCTGCCTGGCCGGTGGCGTGGCGCTGAACTGCGTGGCCAATGGCAAGGTCATCCAGGAGACGATCTTCGATTCGGTGTGGGTGCAGCCCGCCGCCGGTGACGCCGGTGGGGCCCTGGGTGCCGCGCTGATGGTGGCCACGGAACTCGGTGCGCCGCGCGCACATCTCGCCGAGGGCGGCGACGGGATGTCCTCCTCGCTGCTCGGTCCCGGGTTCAGCGACGAGGAGATCGCGCGTTTCCTGGACGACCTGGGTGTGCCGTACACCCGGTTGGACGAGGAGTCCATCGCCAAGCACGTGGCGGAGGAGCTGGCCACCGGCAAGATCGTCGGCTGGTTCCAGGGTCGGATGGAGTTCGGTCCGCGTGCGCTCGGGGCGAGGTCGATCATCGGTGACCCCCGCGATGTCGACATGCAGTCGACGATGAACCTGAAGATCAAGTTCCGGGAGTCGTTCCGGCCGTTCGCCCCGTCAGTGCTGGCCGAGGAGGTCGAGGAGTACTTCGACCTGCACCAGGAGAGCCCGTACATGCTGGTCGTGGCGCCGGTCGCGAAGCAGCGGCGACTGGACGCCGAGGAGTCGGCGCAGGCCACCGGGCTGGACCGGCTGAAGGTCCACCGTTCGACCATCCCGGCGGTCACCCACGTCGACCATTCGGCGCGGGTGCAGACCGTGACCGCGTCGTCGAACCCGACCTATCACCGCCTGCTTACCGCGTTCAAGCAGGTGACGGGCTGCCCGGTCCTGGTGAACACCTCGTTCAACGTCCGTGGCGAGCCGATCGTGGCCACGCCGTACGACGCGTACCAGTGCTTCATGCGCACCAACATCGACCTGCTTGCGCTTGGCAACTTCCTGCTGAACAAGGCCGACCAACCCGCGTGGCGAGAGCAGGGCGACTGGCGCAAGGAGATCGCCCTGGACTGATCGACCACCACTTCGCCCACAAGGATTGATCATGAAAATCTTATGGTCGTTGATCTACTTTCTGGTATTCGTGCCGGTCGGCATCTTCTTTCGGCTCTTCCGCGATCCGCTCCGTCGGAAGTGGCAGCCGGAACTGAGCACGTACTGGATTTTCGACGAGAGACCGCGTTGACACCGGCCACCGGTCGGCAGAACCAGGAGAGCAGCACGTGATCGGTATCGACGCAGGGTTGGGCATCGCCGCGGTGGCGCTGGCGATGGTGCTCACCCCCGGCCCAAACATGATCTACCTGGTCTCCCGGTCGATCACCCAGGGTCGGGCCGCCGGCCTGATCTCCCTGCTCGGCGTGGCGGTCGGGTTCTTCGTCTACCTGCTCGCCGCGGTGACCGGCGTTTCCGCGGTGTTCGCGCTGGTACCGACCATGTACACGGCAATCAAGATCGCCGGCGCGTGCTATCTGCTGTGGCTCGCCTGGAACGCCATCAAACCCGGCGGCCAGTCGGCGTTCTCGCCGAAGGATCTGCCCATCGACCGGCCCCGGAAGCTGTTCTCGATGGGCCTGATGACCAACCTGCTGAATCCCAAGATCGCCGTTCTGTACGTGTCGTTGCTCCCGCAGTTCGTCGACCCGGCCAAGGGCGACATCGCGATGCAGAGCCTCTCCCTGGGACTGATCCAGATCACGGTGGCGCTCACCGTCAACTGTCTGATCGTGCTCACCGCAGGCTCGGTCTCCTCCTTCCTCGCCCGGAAGCCGACCTGGTTGCGGGCACAGCGCTACGCCATGGGGACGGTGCTCATCGGTCTCGCGGTGAGCATGGCCTTCGACCGAACGGAAGCAGCAGCACCCCGACAGTGATTCACCCGTTCGAATCGGGACATCGACGCAGACGCGAGGAGGCCGTCCTGATGAAGCCGCACATTCTGATCATCCACCGCTGGCGTGACCACCACGCCGGGTACGCGGACTACCTCGACCACGACCTCCACCACGTCACCTACATATGCACCGAACTGGCCACCGCCTCGGTTCCTGCCGCAGCGTCCGCCGTGTCGATCGTCGCGGCCACCGATCGCCTGGACCTGGTGAGCGCCGCTGCCAACGGATTGATCGAGCGATTCGGCCGGCCCGAACGGATCATCGCTCTGAACGAGGGCGATCTCGACACGGCGGCCGAGCTACGCGCCCAGCTGGCGGTGGCCGGCGATCATCCCGATCAGCTCGCTCCGTTCCGTGACAAGCTGGTGATGGCGCAGACCGTGGTGGCGGGCGGCGTCGCCATCCCGGAGTTCGCCGACGCACCCGACATCGAGGCCGTCGTGCGCTTCGCGGACCTGCACGGCTGGCCGGTGATCGTCAAACCACGACGGGGCACGGCGAGCCGGGACGTGCTGCGCCTGAACTCGGTCGACGATCTGGTCCAACTCGACCGGCTCGCGCCCGAACCACGGATGGTGCAGACCTTCTGCCCGGATCAGGTCTTCCACATCGACGGCCTCTGGACCGGCTCCGAACTGGGTCCCTGGCGGGCTTCGCGCTACGTGAACACCTGCATGGAGTTCGCCGCCGGGGACGTGCTCGGCTCGGTGGAGGTGGACGACCCCGAGCTGCTCGGCCCGCTTGGCGAGTTCCTCGCCAGGGCCTGCGCCGCCTTCGGCGACGAGCCGTGGGTGTTCCACATGGAAGCGTTCGTCGGCCACCGGGCCGACGGCAGCATCCGGATCAACTTCCTGGAAGCCGGTTCCCGGGTCGGTGGCGCGGAGATCCCGTTCGTCTGGCGCGAGGTGCACGGCGTGGACCTGGTGGAGGCCGCGGTGCACATCCAACTCGGCCGCCGCCCGATCGTACGGTCGATCGCCGGTCAGCGGGTCGGCGGTTGGCTTCTGGTGCCGACCCCGGTGCCCGCGCCGTGCCGGATCACCGTGGCGGAACTCGACCTGCCACCGGCCGAGTGGCCCTACGCCCGGGTGATCCCGGACGTGGGCACCGTGATTCCCAAGGCCGGCGGCTACGAGCACGTCGGGGCCCGGTTCCGGTTCTCCGGGGCGGCGACCGACGACGTAGAGAAGGCCATCCGCCGTACGGCCGGCCAGCTCTGGTTGGAATGCGTGCCCAGCCAGTCGGACCTACCGGTCGCGGGCTGACCCGTGATGACTGCCTCGTTGTCCTTTCTCAGCCATCCGCGCGGCCCGTTGAGCAGCGTCGAGTCCAGGGTGTACGAGTTCGCGGTGCTGGGAAACCGGATCGACGCCGACTGCCCGCCGCCGGAGGTCGGCATCAGCAGGAGCGACTGGGCCCACGCCTGCGAGAGCCTGCTGCGACGCCGGTTGCTCTCCCGTGCCGACGACGGTGACCTGACCGCGGTGCACCCCGAGATCGCGTTGAGCATTCTCAACGCGCCGCTCAGCGACGAGATCCGGCAGCGCGAGGAGGCGATGGCCACCAACGGCCGGGTGATCCAGTCGATAAGCAGGCGGCTGGCTCAGCTGGCCGAGAACGGCAGGCAGCGCGACGGCGTCCGGGTGGTCCGTGGCGAGCAGGCTCTCCGCGACGAGATCGACGCGGCGATCCTGCGCTGCACCACGGAGATCCACTCACTGCGTCCGGGCGGCAGGCGTTCGCAGGATCACTTCAGCGCCTCCGCGACGTCGGCGAGTTCGATCTTCGAACGTGGGTTGCGGTGCCAGTTCCTCTACCACCACACGGCCCGCTCCAACCTGGGCCTGGTCGCCCGGGCCAAGGCGGTCGCGGAGCACGGCGGTGGCATCCGTACCACCGCGGCGAGCTTTGAGCGCCTGGTCATCTTCGATCGCAAGCTGGCGTTCATCCCGGTCGACGGGCCGGGAGCGGCGGATCGGGGTGCCGCGGTCATCTCCGACGAGCTGGTGGTGGAGTACCTGTACCGCACGTTCGTGCACCTCTGGGCCAACGCGGTCCCGCTCGAACTGCCCGAGGACCAGATGGACGAGGTCTCCCTGGACACCAGGATGGCGATCCTCCGGCTGATGTCCGCCGGGCTGAAGGACGAGGCGATCGCCAATCGGCTGGGCATGGCCCTGCGTACCTGCCGACGGCACATCTCCTCGATCCTGAAGGGCCTCAATGTGTCCAGCCGGTTCCAGGCCGGCATCAAGATCGCCCAGCTCGGCATCCTCACCGACGAGGTGATCGATTCCGAGCAGTCCGGCCGGACCGACATCAGCCCGCTGTGGTGACCCGTGCAGGTCGCCCTTCCCCCGTACCGACAAGGAGAGCCGAGCAGAGATGAAGCTCCAGCGTGAGATCCTGACGCCCCAGATGCTGCAGTACGACAGCTTCTCGTCGCGCGGCGAGACCGAGTACGTGCCGTACCTGATGTATTTCAACCGGCCGAACTACCGGTCGGACGCGATCAACACCGACCGGCTGGGTTTCCGCATCTCGCACGGCGCCACGGAGCAGGCGTCGGTCGGCAGCAGCATGCCCGAGGGTCCGGTCCGTCTGCTTGTCGGCGGCTCCGTCCCGCTCGGCTACGGCTCCACGAGCGACGCGGCCACCATGGCCTCGCGACTGTGGACCCAGCACGCCCCGTCGCGACCGTGGCTCACGTACGCCGGGCACTGCTACAACTCCACCCAGGAGCTGCTGTTGTTCCTGCTCTACCGGCATCTGCTGCCGCCGGTCGAGGAGATCGTCATCTTCAGCGGCTTCAACACCCTGGTGATGTCCCGACTCGTCGAGATGCACCGCGCGGACCAGGGCCCGTTCTACTTCTGCGGCGAGTTCTTCGAGCAGATGGAGGAGGTCAAGTCCCGGCACCGCAAGTCGTCCCGTGGCTTCGGTCGCCGTAACAAGCCGGCGGTGCCGGCCTGGCCCTCGCCCGACGAGGTGCGGCCGGAGCTCGACGACGCGATCGCCAGCGCGGTCGACCTGGTCGGCCGGCACCTGGACAGCTGGCAGGTGCTCGCCGCGGCCACCGGCGCCCGGGTCACCTTCGTGCTGCAGCCGCTGGCCACCTGGCTGCGCGAGGAGACCGCACCCCAGGAAAAGCTGATCTTCGACGAGCTGGACCGGATCTCCAAGCTGGGCACCTGGGAGGCGCTGTACGGCGACGTCGCCTCGGTGGAGGCCGGGCAGCGGTACGCCGACGCGCTCGCACCGGCCTGTGAGAAGCGGGGCGTACGGTTCGTCAACCTCAACCCGGTGCTGCGCGCGGCCGTGACCGACCAGACCTGGCTGTACGTCGACCGGGCCCACCTGACCGACGAGGGCAACGACATCGTCGCCGCGCTGCTCGCCGAGCAACTCGGCCTGTCCTGAGACCCGGCCGATGACCAGGAAGCTATCGAACCACCACGAAAAGGTGCTCAACTGATGTTCAGAGTAGCCGTGATCGGGGGGCGACCCGCCCCGATCAAGGGAGCCAGGGAATTGGGCGTCGACGTCGTGCTGGTCCACCAGCCCGGCCAGTACGAGGAGTCGATCCGTGAGCACTGCGAGCGGATCGTGCACGCGCCGCTGGCCGATGGTCCGGCGATGCTCGAGGTGCTGCGACCACTGCACGAGGAGCGGCCCTTCGACCGGGTGCTTACCGTCTCGGAGCCGTGGGGCGTACCCACCGGGCACGTGGTGGACGGCCTCGGTCTGCCCGGGACCTCGGAGCGGACCGCGCGACTGCTGAAGAACAAGGCGCTGATGCGCGAGCGGCTCGCCAAGTACGACCTGAGCCCCGTCCGGTACCGGGTGGTGGGGTCGGAGCAGGAGGCGCTCGACTTCCTCACGGAGATCGGCGGCCCGGTCGTCCTCAAGCCGATCGACGGTGCCGCCAGCCGGCACATCCTGCGGGTGGACGACGCCGCCGGGCTGCGGGACGCCTGGCACCGGCACACCGAGGCCGGCAACACCTCGGTGCTCGCCGAGGAGTTCCTCGCCGGCCCGGTGGTAAGCGTGGAGTCGTTCTCCTTCGCCGGACGGCACCTGCCCGTCGGATACTCCGAGTACCTGGTGAACTCGCACCACGTCGAGTGGCAGGTCAGCGTGCCGAGCCGGCTCGCCGCGGCACACCTGACGGAGCTTCGTGATCTCACCGTGCGCCTGCTGGACGCGGTCGAGTTGACCGAGGGCCCGTCGCACAGCGAGTTCGTCCTGACCGACCGGGGTCCCCGGGTGCTGGAGTCGCACGCCCGGCTCGGTGGTCACGCCATCCCCGAGTTGGTACGCCGGGCGTACGGCCTGGATCTGGCGCGGATGTGGCTGACCGTGCCACTGGGCATCGACGAGCTGCCCGCCGAAGCCCCGCAGCCCGCTGCCGGAGCGGCGATCCGGTTCCTGCGGCCCGAGCCCGGGAAGATCCGCGACATCACGGTGGCCGAGGACATCCCGGCGGTGGTGAAGCGGGTACCGCCCGGTGAGTTGGCCGACGTGTACCTTCCCCTGCTCGGCGAGTTGGTCGACATCCCGGTCGGCGCGGTTGTGCACAAGAACCCCGGCGACGTGATCAACCCGATCCACACGCTGGCCGACTGCAGTTCCGGTTACGTGCTGGCCACCGGAACGGACGCGGACGCGGCGGTCGACACCTGCGTGCTGGTCGACGAGAAGATCCGTTTCCACACGTGACACTCCTGGGGCATCACGACTTCCGGCTGCTGTGGACCGCACAGACCCTGGGCCAGTTCGGCACGCATTTCAGCCGTGTCGGACTGCCCCTGGTGGCGATCCTGGCCCTGGACGCGACCGCCTTCGAGGCCGGTCTGCTGGCGACGTTCCAGACCGTGGCGTTTCTCCTGGTCGGTCTCCCGGCCGGAGCGTGGGTGGACCGGCGTCGCAAACGTCCCATCATGATCGCCGCGAACCTGGGTCGTGGCCTGCTGTTGGGGTGGGTTCCGGTGGGGGCCTACCTGGGCGTGTTGACGCTGACCCAGCTCTACATCGTCGCGCTGGGGGTGAGCGTCGGCACCCTGCTGTTCGAGACGGCCTACGTGAGCTATCTGCCGCTGATGCTCGAACGCGGGCAACTGGTCGAGGGCAACGCGAAGCTGGAGAGCACCCGGTCGGTCGCCCAGGTCGGCGGACCGACGCTCGGCGGTTACCTCGTCCAGTGGTTCGGGCCACCGCTCGCGGTGCTCACCGTCGCGGTCGGCTACCTGGCCTCGGCGCTGGCGGTGAGCCGGATCCGCATGCGCGAGGACCTCCCCGTCCGGGGTGCCAGAAGCCACCTCGTCGGGGAGATCCGACAAGGGCTGTCGTACGTCTTCCGGCATCGCGTCCTACGGGCGCTCGCCGTCTCGGGCGCGCTGTTCAACCTCGGGGTGTACGTCACCGGGACGGTGGTCGTGGTGCTGCTCGCCCAGCAGCTGCGCATCTCCCCCGGAACGGTGGGACTGTGGTTCGCCATCGGCGGGCTGGGCGGGTTGGTCGGTGCCTTCGTCGTCCAGCGGATCAGCGTACGGCTCGGGCCGGGGCCGACGGTCTGGGTCGGCATGGCCGTGGCCGGTGTCGCCGGTCTGGTCGTGCCGCTCGCCGACGCCGACTGGCGACTCTGGCTCGCGGGGGCGGGCAACGCGCTGGTCTCCACCGGCCTGGTGATCAACAACGTGAACAGCATGGCGATCCGCCAGCAGCTGTGTCCGCAGGAGTTGCAGGGCCGGATGAACGCCACCATCCGCTTCCTCGTCTTCGGGGCCATGCCGATCGGCTCGTTCCTCGGCGGGTTCCTCGGCGAGCAGATCGGGCTGCGCGAGACACTGTGGGTGGGTGCCGTGCTGAGCCTGGTCGCCGTCCTGCCGGTCTACTTCTCGCCGCTGCGGACCATGCGGGGCCAGCCGGATGCCGACGATCAGAAGGCTGCTCCGGAGAAGGACGGTTGAGCGGTTCTCCGTCACTCCCACGGTGAGAGTTCTAGAAGGGTCGGGCTTCCGCCCGACCTGTCGGTGTGCCATGCTGACAGGCAACAGTTCTAGAACAGATGGAGCCGACGTGACGGACCTGACCGTGCTGCCCAACGGCAGCCTCATGGCCGATCCCGGCGAGCGCGGCAGGTTCGGTGGGCACGGTGGTCGCTTCGTGCCCGAGTCGCTGATCCCCGCCTGCGCCGAGCTGGAGGAGGCGTTCCGGGAGGCGTGGGCGGATCAGCGCTTCCGCCGCGACCTCGACCGACTGCTCGCCGTGTACGCCGGACGCCCGACCGCGCTCACCCCGGCCTGGCGGCTCTCCGCCGAGCTCGGCATCAACGTGCTGCTCAAGCGGGAGGACCTCGCCCACACCGGCTCGCACAAAATCAACAACGTGCTCGGCCAGGCCCTGCTGGCACGCCGGATGGGCAAGACGCGGTTGATCGCCGAGACCGGTGCCGGCCAGCACGGCGTCGCGACGGCCACCGCCGCCGCGCTGCTCGGCCTCGAAGCAACCGTGTACATGGGGGCCAAGGACGTCGAGCGGCAGGCACTCAACGTGTTCCGGATGGAGCTGCTCGGTGCCGAGGTCATTCCGGTCACCGGCGGCAGCCGCACTCTCAAGGACGCCACGAGCGAGGCGCTGCGGCACTGGGTCACCCGGGTCGACGACACCCACTACTGCATCGGCTCCGTGATGGGCCCACACCCGTACCCCTGGATCGTGCGGGAGTTGCAGCGGGTCGTGGGTGAGGAGGCCCGCGCACAGTGCGCCGCCGAGCTGCGGACGGGCGTGCCCGACTACGTCGTGGCCTGCATCGGCGGCGGCTCGAACGCCGCCGGCACCTTCGCCGGCTTCGTCGACACCCCGGCGCAGCTCATCGGCGTGGAGGCCGAGGGTGGGGCGGCTGTCGCCTTCGGCCGGGTCGGTGTGCTGCACGGCTTCCGCTCGTACGTCCTGCAGGACGAGGACGGCCAGGTCAGCGAGGCGCATTCGATCGCGGCCGGGCTCGACTACCCGGGCATCGGCCCGGAGCACGCCTTCCTCAACGACTCGGGGCGGGCCCGCTACGTCACGGTCAGCGACGAGGAGGTGATACCGGCGGTACGGCGACTGGCCCGCACCGAGGGGATCCTGCCGGCCCTGGAATCGGCCCACGCCATCGCCTGGGTGATCCGGGCCGCCGAGAGCGGCGAACTGCCACCCTTCTGCACCGTGCTGGTCACCCTCTCCGGGCGCGGCGACAAGGACATCCACACCATTCGGGAAGCGGCATGAGCGGCAAACTCCTGGTTCCGTACGTGACCGGCGGCATCCGACCGGACTGGACCCGGTACGTCGAGGAGTACGCGCGCCACGGCGCCGACATGATCGAGATCGGGCTCCCGTTCTCCGACCCGATCCTCGACGGGCCGACGATCCAGCAGGCCTCGCACCACGCCCTCCAGCAGGGCGTCACGGTGCGTTCCATCCTCGACGACCTCACCGGCTTGAACGTCGACGTACCGCTCATCGCGATGACGTACTACAACCTGGTGATCCACAACCCGTCGTTCTGCGCGGATCTCGCCGCGGCCGGCGTCAGCGGGCTGATCGTGCCCGACGTACCGATCGACGAGGTGGACGAGCTGGAGGCGACGGCCACGGCGGCCGGGGTCGACCTCGTCCTGCTCGCCGCGCCCACCACCACCCCCTCCCGGCTGGCCACCATCGCGCAACGCAGCCGATGCTTCGTCTACGCCGTGTCCGTCATGGGCACCACAGGTGAGCGTGACCGGCTCGGCGAGGACGCCCTCCGGCTCGCCCGTGATCTGCGGGCCATGACCGACCTGCCGGTGCTGCTCGGCTTCGGCATCTCGCAGCCCGCGCACGCGGTGGCGGCCGCCGATGCCGCCGACGGTGTCGTGGTGGCGTCGGCGCTGATGCGGATGGTGCTCGACGGTGCCGGCCCCGAGGAGATTGGTGCCACGATCGCGGAGTTCCGGGCGGCGCTGGACGGCGTGGTCGTGGGAGTCCCCGGGTAACCGCGAGCCTGGGCAGGTGCCCTGTGCCGCTGCCGCCGACGGTGCGCCAGACTGGGGCACCGGTACGGCGGTGCGGTGGACGGGAGACTCCCATGGGTGATGCGACGACGACGCCCGGAGCGGGTGCGCCGGCATCCGGTGGCCGGCCACCCGCGCGGTACCGCCAGATCGCGGCCGACCTGGCGTCCCGCATCCACCAGGGCGAGTACGCGCCTGGCGAAGCGCTGCCCGCCCAGCGGGAGCTGAGCGCCCACTACGGCGTCACGCTTATGACGTTGCGTCAGGCCCTGCAACAGCTGTCCGACGAGGGACTCATCGTCCAGCAGGCCGGCCGCGGCACGTACGTCACGCCGGTTCAGGCGGCGTACCGGGTGGACACGCTGCGCAGCTTCACCGAGGACCTGCGCGAGCAGGGCCACGACGTGGTCACCCAGGTCCTGTCGAGCGGGATGCGACGCCCACCGGCCTGGGTGGCCGATCGGCTCGGCGGCGCTGACGGCGAACGCACCCTGCGCCTGGAACGACTGCGCCTGCTCAACGGCCGTCCCGCCATCCACCAGGTCTCCTGGGTGCGGTCGCCGCACGGGACGGCGATCCGGGAGCGCGACTTCGTCACCACGTCGCTGTACGCCGCGCTCGCCGACTGCGGAGTCGCCATCCTGAGCGCCTCGGAGCGGATCGTCCCGGGCGTGCTCTCCGCGCCGGTGGCCGGGCACCTGCGCCAGCCGGTCGGCAGCCCCGTCTTCGTCAGCGAACGGACGACAGTGGCCCTCGACGGTACCGCCGTGGTGGTCGACCGGGCGGTGATCGTCGGTAACGCCATGGAGATCCGTGCCGAGCGGGCCGCGACCCGACTGTCGGTGCGGTGGGGTGCCGTGCACTCCCCGGCCGCCTCAGGCGGCGAGCGACAGGCCCCGCAAGCACCGGTGCGGTAGGCGACCGCTCCCGCGCCACCGCCGGGGAAGCGCGCGTCGCCGCCGGAGAAGCGCGCGTCGCCGCCGGAGAAGGGCGCGCCACCGCCGGGGAAGGCAGCAAGGTGCCTGGCCACTTCTGGCCTCCGCGACGGCGTTGTTACCCATCGTGTCCGTGCGGCATCTTGGGGTCTCGGGTGTCCGAACGACTGGGCGTTCCACCCGACACGACCGCGAGTGGGGGATTCGCGGCGACTCCCATGATCGGAGCCAGACATGTCCCGTGCACTTCGGGTGGCCCGTCACCACTTGGACGACAGGACCCGTGACCTGCTCGACAAGGAGCTCACGGCCGCCCTCTGCGACATCACGCTGGATTCGGACGCGCACGAGGCGATCCTCGCCCGAATCGGCGCACACGCCCTGCAGACCCATCTCCCCGGCGAGATCCTCCAGGCGTTGACGTTCTACCCGGCGACCGGCTCGCACGTCCTGACCATCGGCAACCTGCCGCAGCAGGAGTTCCCGGCCACACCGCGCAACGGCTTCACCGACGAGACCGCGATGGCCGTGACCAACGCGCTGCACTTCGGTCTGCTGCAGTTGCTCTCGCTGACGCCGTTCGCGGTCGACTACGAGAACAACGGCCGCTACATCCGCAATGTCGCGCCGAATCCGGCGGCGGCCGGCACCACCAGTTCCTGGGGTGCCGATTCGGAGTTCTTCTGGCACACCGACAACCCGCACCTGCCGTTCGGCGGCAAGGGCGTCGACCCGCGCCGGTACGTCCCGCGCTACCTCAGCTTCTACGCGGTCCGCAACGACGAGCAGGTGCCCACCGAGGTGCTCGCCATCGAGGACGCCGTAGCAGCCCTCGACGACGCCACCGTCCAGGCCCTCCAGTCGGCCCAGTTCCTCGTCGGCCCGCCCGCGTCCAACGACGAGACCGCGCCGCTACCCGACGCCGCCCTGTTGGAGCAGAGCTACGAGGGCACCCGGGCACGGTACGACCGGGGCACGGTCACCGGGACCACCCCTGCGGCGGCCGCTGCCCTGGACCGCTGGGTGCAGGCCCTGGAGCAGGCGCGAGCCGAGGAGTTCGTGCTGACCCCCGGAGATTTTCTGATCTTCGACAACTACCGGGTGCTGCACCGCCGACGGGCCTTCCAGCCCGGCCCGACGGAGACCGCCCGCTGGTTGCGTCGTTGCTATGCAAGCTGACCTGGGTACACGGAGGAAGACCATGGGCAAATATCGTGTCGCCGTCATCGGTGGTATGCCCGCGCCGATCCACGGCGCCAAGGAACTCGGCATCGACGTCGTGCTGGTGCACGAGGAGGGCAAGTACGAGCAGTCCATCCTGCAGCACACCGAGCGGGTCGTACACGCTCCGCTGGCCGACGGCCCGGCGATCCATGCCGCGCTGAGCCCGCTGCATGCCGAGCGCCCGTTCGATCGGGTGATGACCACGACCGAGGTCGCCGCGATCTCGTCCGGATACGTCGTGGACCAGTTCGGTCTGCCCGGCGTCACCGAGTTCACCGCCCGTGCGCTCAAGGACAAGGCGCTCACCCGGGAGTGCCTGGCCAAGGCCGGGGTGGAGAACGTCCGCTACGAGGTGGTCAGCTCGGTGGACGAGGCGGTCGCCTTCCTGGAGCAGGTCGGCGGCAAGATCGTCCTCAAGCCGCTCGACGGCGCGGCGAGCCTGCACATCAAGGAGGTCGAGACCCCCGCGCAGGTGGCCGAGGCCATGGCGGAGCTGGCCGCCGCGGGGATCACCTCCCCGATGGCGGAGGAGTTCCTGTCCGGCCCGGTGGTAAGCGTCGACTCGTTCTCCTTCGAGGGCCGGCACCTCACGATCGGCTACTCCGAGTACCGGATGAACGACCGGTTCGTGGAGTGGGAGGTCAGCACTCCGAGCCGGGTCGCCGTTCCGTACCTCGCCGAACTGCGGGAGCTCACCGCCAAGCTGCTGGACGCCGTCGGTGTCACCGAAGGGCCGTCGCACAGCGAGTTCGTCCTCACCCCGGACGGTCCCCGGGTCCTCGAATCGCACGCCCGGCTCGCCGGCAGCGGTGCCCCGGAACTGGTCCGTCGGGCCTTCGGTCTGGACCTCAACCGGATGTTCCTCACGGTCCCGCTGGGCATCGACGAGCTTCCGCTGGAGTCTCCGGCGCCGATCGGCGGCGCGGTCGCCCTGTTCCTGACCCCGGATCCGGGACCGATCAAGTCGATCACCGTTCACGAGGACATCCCGGCGAAGGTGCTGCGGATCCCGCCGGGCGAGCAGGCCCCGGTGTTCATGCCGTACCTGTTCGAGTTGGGCGCCGAGGACACCGCCGTCGTCATCACCAAGAACCCGGGGGACGAGGTCGCGCCGCTGTTGACGGTCGCCGACTGCAGCAACGGCTACATCCTGGCCTCCGGCACCGACGCGCTCGACGCGATCGCCAAGGCCGAGGCCATCAACGCACAGATAGAATTCGCCATCGGTTGATGCAGCCACGCGGCTGCGATCGGGCGAACTCCCGCTCTCCGGGACGGGATGCGCCTGCCATAACAGTGGGAACGGGAGACGAAACGCCATGAAGCGCACCGCGGTCGTGACGGGCGCCAGCAGCGGAATCGGAGCGGCGACGGCGCGCCGGCTGGCCAAGGACGGGTTCTTCGTCGTGGTGGCCGCCCGCCGAATCGACCGGCTCCAGGCTCTGGCGGCGGAGATCGGTGGTCAGGCGGTCGCGCTCGACGTCACCGACCAGGCGTCCGCCCAGGCTCTGGCCGCCGGGCTGGAACGCTGCGACGTCCTGGTCAACAACGCGGGTGGAGCGGTCGGCGCTGACCCGTTGGCCAGCGCGTCCCCAGCGGATCTGATGCAGAGCTTCGAGGTCAACGTGCTGGGCATGCTGCACGTGACCCAGGCGCTGCTGCCGCTGCTGCGGTCCTCCGACGCGCCGACCATCGTGACGGTGACCTCGACGGCGGCCCACGTGAACTACGAGTTCGGCGGCACCTACACGGCCGCCAAGCACGCGGAACACGCGCTTGTCGAAACGCTCCGGCTGGAGTTGTGCGGCGAACCGATCCGGGTCGTGGAGATCGCGCCGGGGATGGTCCGTACGGACGAGTTCGCGGTGAACCGGTTCAAGGGTGACGCGGACAAGGCCGCCGCCGTCTACGCGGGAGTGGACCGGCCGCTGGTCGCCGAGGACATCGCCGAGTGCATCGCGCTGACGGTGGGACTGCCCAGTCACGTCAACGTGGACCGTCTCGTCGTGCGTCCGGTCGCCCAGGCTGCCCAGCACAAGGTGCACCGTCAGCCGCTCTTCGGCGGCTGACGACCGGCTGCGGGCTGAGCCGCCGTGCCAGCGGCTCAGCCCACGTCCTCGGCTCTGAGCTTTCCCTTCGCGACCAGGTTTCGGGCGAGGAGAATCCGGCCCAGGATGATCGCCTGTACATTGCCGAGCACGACCAGGACGGCGGCGAGCAGGTTGCCGCCGTCGATCAGGATCCAGGCGGGCAGAGCGGCGAAGACGACCACGGGCACCGCGTACACCCAGAGCGGATAGCGCAGGTGGTGGCTGAGTGAGCTGTCGAAGAGCTTGGGCACCGGATCATTAGATCTCACCTGGGACGGATTCCCTCCCCCAGCTACCGGCTGTGCCCGCTGCCGCAGGGGGGATCACCACCATTTGGGGTTGTCGAGGACGTGGGCGCCGCACGCCGGCCAGTGTAGAACCGGTGTTCCCGTACGGCGCCCGCTCCGAGCGGCTCAGCAGTTGGTGTAGCCCTTGCCCTTCTTGCTCCACGAGCACTTGTCGATCTGCTTGCCACTGGCGTTACGCAGGTACGCGGTGTCGCCGGTGTTGTTCCAGATGTAGTTGCCCGAGCCCCAGTAGCGGGTGCTGGCGGTGTTCTTGCCCTTGCCGGTACGGATGATGACGCTCTTGCCCTTGCCGAGCTTGAAGTTGCCGCTGAACTTGTAGACGTGGTTGGCCTTGTCGCGCAGCGTCCAGTTCTTCAGGTTGATGGTGCTGGACCGCCGGTTGGTCAGCTTCACGTACTCGGCGTTGAGGCTGGAGTTCGAGCGGTTGTCCGTGCCCGGCGAGTCGTAGTACACCTTCGTGATCTCGATGGCCGGAGTGGCGGCGTGCGCCGGAGCGGCGGCGGCCAGCGAGCCACCGACCGTCATGGCAACCGCGGCGATGAGTCCGAGAAGCCTTCTCGTCATGCGTCTTTCCCCCACTGAGAGCGCCGAGTTCGGCGCGGTCGTGTCACGCCGACGCGCGTGACGGCAGCGAGGGTAGCGACGGGAACCGGCAACGTGAATACCCGCACACGCCGTGCCGTCGAATACGATCCGCGCGGGTTGATCGGACATCCGGCCGGGTCGAATTGATCAGCCGTTCTGGATGATCAGGATCGACCCCGGTCCAGATGCACATCGACCGAAGGGTGCTTCGTCGGCCGCTGTGGACGGCGCCTCGACGGCTCTGCGGATCGGCGCGGCCCAGGAAGGGCCCCCGTTGGCCAGCCCCACCCGTACAGGAAGCTCAGTAGCCGCAGGTCATGCCGGCGGTGTGGCTGACCTGAACGGTGTGCGTGACACAGCCGCGGTCGCTCACCTGATGCAGCAGCAGGGCGGTCGGCTCGGTGACCCAGCCGATCTGCTCGTCGTCGCTCATGGTCAAGGTGGCCTGCCGCCAGGTGCTCGGCGCGACGGTCAGCACCGTGCCGGCGAACATGGTGGTCACCGGCCGGTGCAGGTGCCCGGCGGCGACGCGTACCACCTGGGGGTGTCGCAGCAGCACCTCGGCGAGGGCGTCACCATCGGCGAGGCGGATCTCGTCGGCGGCCGGGATGCCGACCTCGACCGGCGGGTGGTGCAGGCAGACGACGGCCGGCACGTCGGGTCGCGCGGTGAGCACCCCGTCGAGCCAACCGAGCTGCTCGGCACCGAGACGACCGCCGTTCGAGCCCGGCACCAACGAGTCGAGCACCACCAGGGTCAGGTCGGGCTGCTCCACCTGGTAGTACGCCGAGAAGCTGCCCCCCAGCCAGGGCGTACCGCCGAAGGCATCCAGCAGCGACTCCCGATCGTCGTGGTTGCCGGTGGTCAGATACAGCGGCAGCGGGAACCGACCGATCACCTCGCGCAGCGCGGCGTACTCGTCGGGCCGGCCATGGTCGGCCAGGTCACCGGTGATCACCACGCAGTCGGGCCGGGGATTGAGCGCCAGCACCCGCCCGAGCGCGTGATGCAGCCCGGCCGCCGGCTCGGCGCCGAGCACGCCGGCGGTGAGGTGCGGATCGCTGAGGTGGGCGATGAGCATGGAGCCTCCACTCGACCAGGACCCTCACGCTATCGCTGCGCCGGCCCCCGCGTGGGCCCACAGGCTGCATCCACAGCCTGTGGATAGCACGTGTGTACGAACAAAATCCGCTCCCCGCCACCATGAGTACGCTTGATCAGCGTCCCGGAACTGGCCGGGACCCGAGCCGACCTGGGACGACGCACAAGTGGATCACCAGCAAGTCATCCGCGACGTCACGGTCCGCCTACCCATGGCGTCGACCGTCGCCGAGGTCTGCCAGGCGACCGTGGACGCTCTGGCCCGCTACACCCCCGCGACGATCGCCGTCCTGCTGCACGTCAACGGTCGGCTCCGCTGCGTCGCCGCCACCGGCTCCTGGCAGGTCTTCGCCACCGTCGCCCCCGACGCCGGCATCGTCGGGCGGGTCTTCACAGGTGGTCTGCCGGCCGTCGTCCCGGACATCAGCACCGATCCCGACCACATCCCGGTACGCCCCGACGTCACCGCCGAGGTGTGCGTGCCCATCTGCGATCCGGCGGGTCGCCTCATCGGCGTACTCGACGTGCAGTGGACCGGCCCGGCCGAGCTCGCCGCGTGGCGGGCGACCGCCGAGCGGGTCGCCGGCCGGCTGGGCGCCCGGATCATGGCGCTCGGTGGACCTGCGGAGAGCCGCAGCGAGAAGCTGCTCCGCCACGCCGCCGCGATGACCGCCGCCACCACCGAGTGGGACCTGCTGGCCACCGCGACCCGGGCCGCCCGAGACGTGTCCGCCCTCGACACGGCGATGCTAGTGCTGTCGGGCCGCAGCGGTCCGCAACTCAGCGAGCCGACAGCCACCCCCGGCGAGCTGGAGACCCGGATCCGCGCCGAACTGGCGGAGGCCGGCCCTCAGGCGCTACGCGCCATCGTCGCCCGAGCCCATCGGTACGGCACCGGCCACACCCTCGGCGAGGCCGGCCACCCACCGACCGAGGAACACGATCCGCTGGTACGGGCCGGAGTACGCACCCTGGTGGCGGTACCCCTCGGCTCGCCCGACGGTGGTGGGGTGCTGCTGGTCGCCGGCGAGCGGTTGCTGCGCCCGGACCCTCGGACGGTCAACCTTCTGGAGTTGCTGGCCGGCCAGGCGTGGACCTGCCTGGACCGGCTGCGCACCCTCGACCGGTTACGGGAGCAGGCCAGCTCCGACCCGCTCACCGGGCTGCGGCACACCGGCCCGTTCGGGCAGCGGATCGCCACCGCCACCCCGGGGCGTACCGCCCTGCTGGCGATCGACGTGGACGGCTTCAAGACCGTCAACGACACGTACGGCCACCAGGCCGGTGACCGGGTGCTTGTCGGGCTGGCCCGAGCCCTGGAGGGTGCGCTGCGGCAGGGCGACGAGCTGTACCGCATCGGAGGCGACGAGTTCGTCGCGGTGATCGAGGTGAGCCGCCCCGAGGAGGCGGTCCGGGTGGCCGAGCGGCTGACCGAGGCCGCCCGCCGGATCGGCCGCACGATCAGCGTTGGCGTCGCTCTCCCTCGCCCCGGCGAGTCGCCCGAACTGACGCTCCGTCGCGCCGACCAGGCCCTCTACGCCGTCAAACGCCAGGGCCGCGACGGCGTCCGCCTCTCCGCCGCCTGACCGCCCCAGCCCCAGCCCCAGCCCCAGCCCCAGCCCCAGCCCCAGCCCCAGCCCCAGCCCC